>NZ_BAGL01000001.1 GCF_000308875.1 Nocardia transvalensis NBRC 15921 | reverse complement strand
TCGGCGGCGGCCATGGTGCTCGCGATGCAGCCGCGGGAAATATGGGTCCGCGGCAAATTGGTGAGCTGGCCATGACGCCGCCCTCAATCAGTGGGACCGCCCCCGGTCTGGCGGTGGTGCTCGTCATCGCTGGTCTTTTCATCGTGGTTGTGGCGGCGTGGTGCAAATCCATTCCGGAGGACACGGAATTGCCCGCCGAGCCCCGCATCACGGTGGCCGATATTCAATATCGGCTGGACCATGGTGCGCCGCGGGAACCGATCGGCGATGCCAGGCAAGCGCACGCGATCACGCAGGAACACATCAATTGCGACGAGGCCACGTGCGCCCGCAAGCGCGCCGCGATCACGTTCTTGGTGGCGGCGGGGAAATGGCGGCGCGACAGCGGCCGAATCTGACCCCGGTTCCGCAAATTCTCAGTGAGGAGAAGCAAATGGCCGGACAATCCTGGTGGCGGCGACCCACCGCAATGCCGTGGATCGACCTACAGGTGTCGACCGCCCCGGAGTGGGACGCCGCGCAGGTGCGCCGACTGGCGCGCGAGCTGGGGTACGTGCTGATCGAGCCTCCCGAGAATTCGCTACTCACGGTGGTCGATCACGCGCGTACCGCAGCGGTCGACGCGCTGATCTGCCCAGGCCCGGCACACCTCGACGTCTACACGCTGCACGCGCTCATGACTTTCCTCGATGTCGAAATAGCTTGTCCGCGAGAAAGTTTCGCCCGCTTCCCGATCTACGGCGCACGGCCGATGGTGCCGCGCCGGTGACCCAGGTCCATCGAGCCGAGAGGAGGTGACTCACCGTGACCGATCCGGACCCCCAGGAGGGGCAGGAAGGGCAGGAGGAAGGCTCCCAGCGGTAGCCGAATCCTGCCCCACAACTGAATAGCCGAACGATCAAACGGCACCCCCGGCTAACGTGACGCCCATTGCAGCCCTGGGGGTGCCGTCCGGCCATCGTGCGCCGTGTGCCACGAAATAGCTTGCTGGACAACAATTTCCATTGCCACGCATCGCGCATCGATGCGATTCTTGGACGTGCGCACCACGCGCACCGAACAAGGGGGAATACCGAATGCGATTCTCGACGCTGGCCGCCGCCTGTGCGGCCGTCCTTATCGGCGCGGCCACGGCCGCCACTGCGCCTACGGCGGCCGCCGAGCCATACTCGTCATGCCGCTTCCACTTCATGCCGGCGGGCGAGCCGTATATGCATGAGCCGGTGTCGGTCATCACCGGCGGGTTCGCCGACTGCCGCGCCACCGACACACCGGAACAGTTCATGGTCCTGGTGACCCTGCATTACCGGCTCAACGGCCAGTGGGTACAGCGCGCGGCGGAACAGAGTGACCAGATACCCAACCCACGAACGAACATCGCGACGTACGCTCGATGCGAGGACGGAGCATGGATGGGCGTCGCCGACATCTGGGAGCGCCTGCCCGGAGAGCCCCACGAGACCCACAACACCTGGCGGACACCGCCGGTCATCATTGATTGCTGAGGATGCCATGGAACCGATCCGCGACCTACACAGCGCCCGGATCCGGCTGTGGGCGGCCATTAAGCCTCTGCCGAAGGGTGCGCGCCGCGGCGCGCCGATCCTTCGCGAATGGGGCGCGTGGGTGGTCCGTCCCGGGCGCGGCTGGCGCCGTATCCGTTACGTGACGCCCCCGCTGCACGCCACGCGCAGCATTCCAGCCGACAACCAGGATGCCGCCGTCGACTGGGCGATCGAGCGGATCGGTGTCGGCAAGTCCTGAAGGGAACGACGAAAAGCGCCCTGGTCCGTAACGGGACCAGGGCGCTCTCCTATGCATAGGCGACGACGAACTAGATCAGGGAAACCCTATGCGTCACATCATGATCATTGCCGCCGCGCTTGCCGCCGTAGGCCTCACTGCCGGGTGCAGCAGCTCGGGAGGTGATGGCGCTGCGGCCACGTCGACGAGCCCGAAACCACCCTTGCTGTCCCTCATCTCGCAGACACCCGCCGCGCCGGTGCCGCCGAGGTCACCGCGGAACAATATCGTGAAGGCGATCGGCGAATCGTCCGGTGTCGGCAGGTCCGGCGAGCCGCTGGCGGTCGAGTGGACCGTCACCAGCATCACGGTGGATCCGGCGTGTACGCACAGCGGCGCGCAGGTACCCGAGAACGGCCATTTCGTCGCGCTCGCGATCGATGCCCAGACCTCACCACAGTTCGAGGATTCGGCTCTGCTCGGCGGATTCCATCCGATGGGCAACTGGGCGATCGTCGACGCCAACGGAGTTACGCAGCCGCACGCGTCGACGACCGCCGCGTACCGCTGCCAAGATCTCGACTTCCCGCCGCAGCTGGCGCCGGGATCCCGGTACAGCTTTCACCTCGTGTTCGACTCGCGCAGCCCGCACGGTGTGCTGACCTTCGTGCCGTCCGGGCGCGGTGGTGGCTGGGAATGGGCGTTCTAGTAGTCGGCGAGCACCCAGGAATTGAGGGCCGCGCTGTTGGTGAACGACGAGCGTTGGACGTAAAGGCCGCCCCACCGGTTGTTGCTCCCGGTGCCGATGACGCCGCCGCTGTCGGTCCAGGACAGCCCGATCGACACACCGTTCTTGAACACGGTGTACACGTTGCCGTCGGCCTGGACGCGCAGAGTGTCACCGGCCGCGAAGGTCGTGCTGTTCGACGCGCGGGTCACCGATCCGCTGCCGGTGGCCGAGGTGACGGTGGCGATGGCTGTGTCGCTGCTGTAGCAGCCCGCGGCGACGGCCTGCGTCCAGTCCGACCGTGCCCGGATCAGGACGCCGCTGGCCACCGAGGTCGGTGTGGCGCCGACGACCCATTCGACGTACCAGCGGTCGGTGCTGGATTGGCCGGCGTTGTAGCGGGCGGGGAAGAACCCATCGCTGCTCCCGGTCTGGGCGGCCATGTTGGAGCTGATCTGCGGCTGCGTTCCGTTGCCGAGCGTCCAGTTCGCGCCCATGGCGCCGTTGGCCCGGTTGAAATCGTCGCTGCGGCGTGCGCCCGCGACGATATCGGGGATGGGGACGACGCCGGTCCCGGCCAACGCCGGTGCGGCGATCGCGAGGCCGGTCGACAGGACCGGATCCGGGATCTCGCCGGAGCCGATCAGTTCGAGGTCGGCCGCCGTGACACCGCCCGAGAACGCCGGTGCGGGTACAGCGCCCGTGCCCAGCAGGGGGAGAAGGTCGATGCGGGTCTCACCCACCATGGGTGCCGGCACCGAGCCCACACCGGTTGCCGCCGGCGCCGAAATCGTCACACCGGTAACCAGGCCCGGTGTCGGCACGATCCCGATGCCGCCGAGGGCCGGCGCCGGGATCGTGACCCCGGTCCCGATGGCGGGATCCGGTGCGTCGCCGCTCCCGAGCAGTGCGGGAAGGCCGGCCGCGGTGCCGGTGGCGACGTCGGGCGCGGGGACCGACCCGGCGCCGAGCAGGGGCGGCACGGGTACCAGGACGGGTGTGGTGCCGTCCCAGATCAGCTCGTCGCCGAGATACAGGCGCAGCACGTTCAGGTCGCCGAGCCGCATGTCGACGGGCGCTTGCCCGCGGTAGAACAGCGCCATGTCAGGTCGCGGTGAGCCGAACGAGGCCGGTGGTGTTGATCGCGGCTTTGAACGGCCCGTTGTCCGAACTCTTGGTGACCTCGAAATCGATCAGGCCGATGAGGGGATTCGTTGCCGCCGAACCGGAATTCGTATCCGCGATCACCAGATACCGGGCGCTGAGGGTCGAGGGATCCCACACGAGGTCGTCGCAGTCGACCCAGGCCGTGTTGGTCGCGGCGTCGTAGGCGAGCGCCTTGTTCGCCAGGGTCAGACCGCCCGAGTTGTAGCCGCTGCCGGTGGACAACTCGTTGGTCAGGCTCGACTGGTAGCGGTGCGCGTCGAGGTCGGGGGTGTAGGACGAGGTGTGCAGCGTGCCTTTCCAGGCGTGCGCCACCGAGACCTCGCCGTTGAGCAGCGACTGATGGAACCGCGGGTACAGGTAGCCGATGGTCATGGTGACGTACCTCCGATCAGGGCATGAGGATGTAGAGGGTGGTGGGGTCGTGCGGGTTGGCGTCGAACCATGCGGCGGTGACGACCTGGGCGCCCGTGATGCCGCCGAAGTTGCGGATGAACGCGCTGCCCGGTGGCGGCGCGGGTGGCAGGCCGGCCAGGATCAGCGGCAGTAGCGGGGCGTCGATATCGGGAATCTCGATGTCGTAGTGCTGATTGCCGAATTCGACGCGGCACGGGCCCGGCTCCAGGGCGATGGTGAGCGTGCCCGACACCGGCTTCGCCGAGACCCGGCGAGTGGACACCATGGTCGTGCCGTCCCCGGCGGCGCGTACGTCGTCGACCTGTGCGAACCACACGACGGTGTTGTCGTCGACACCGGCGATATCGGTGATGTCCTGGGTGATGGTGACGGTCATGAGCGCGGCCTCCGTTCAGGACAGGGCGTAGTACGGGCACAGCCCCGGGTTGAAGGTGATCGAGCCGTAGGGGATCGTCGACGGCAGCGTCGTCGACGCGGGCCCGGTGCCGTACAGCGCTGCGGGACGGAGCCCGGCCGGTGCCGCGTACTGCCAGAGCTTCGTGGCGAGGATGCTCTTGCAGTTCTGGCCGAATCCGGTGACCTGGAGCAGCCCGACCGCCCAGATCTCGGATTTGAGCGCTTCCACCGCGGTCGAGAGGGTGAGCGTGTATTCGCTGTTCGTGTTCGCGACGGTGGCCTTGATGTCGCCGGCCACCGAGGCCATGAGTTGCAGGGCTCCGGTGTTCGGATTCATCAGGTAGGCGCCGGCGTACATGGCCGAGATGCCGAGCGCGGTCACCGAGTTGCCGGTGCCGAACGTGAGCCGTGAATACTCCCGGTCCTTGGACACCGAGAAGAACCCGAGTTCGACCGTGTTGGCGCCACCGCCGGCCGGCTGATAGTCCGGTGGGTCGTCGTAGGGGATTGAGTGACTGTGTGCGCTGCCCGAGCCGCCGCCCGATGCCGTCTGGTCGGCCCTGGGCGCCAGCAGGATCCGGGGGAACGTCGCGTCGGCGTTGCGGGTGAACGACTGCCACAGTCCGCTACCGGTGGGGATGACGTTGCCGTCGTCGGCGCCGATGCTTTCCTGGACCTGCGTGTAGCTGCCGCCCGCGCCGACCAGTGGCGCTTTCGTCCGGTCGGCGATGTCGGCCTGGGTGAGATTGCGCCAGTCGGCGAATCCGCCGGGATGGCTGGGTCCGAGGTGTCCGGGATCGGAGCCGTCGGGTTGGGTCACCTGCTCATCACCTCCTCATCGGGTGTCAGCCCCCGCCGCACACCGGGTCGGGAATCGGATGTGCGGCACGCTGTTTCGCGGCCTCGACCGACCACGCCCGGTAGTCGGTGATCGCTCGGCGCATCAGGTCACGCGATTCCGCACGGGGATCGGTCATGCCGTCGGCGATGGTGCCGACCATCGCGTCGATGTGGCGTTGGTTCTCGGTGCTGATCGCCGAGCGAGCGACCATCCCGGACCGGAAATCCGAATTGCATTCGCTCTGGCTGCTGGCCTGGATGCCGGCGTAGGCGACGCTGGCGATAGCGAGCGCGGCCACCACGATGAGCCAGTACACCTGTTGGCGCTCGGTGCGCGGCAGGTCCGGCACGGCGATATGGCGGCCACCGAGCTTGTACTCGCGCCACCCCAGGCTGAGGCCGACGAAGAACCCCACGGCGATGCACGAGACCCCGTACAGGAATTGCAGAAACACGTTATTCACCGTTGTCTGCCTTCTTTCGTGGTCGCTCCTTGTTGCGAGACGCCTGATATCGCGCAGCACCCAGGACCCCGAGAAGTGCGCCCATGACGCCGTTCACGCCGGTGTTGCCGGCGTATCCGTCGACGACGAGCGGGGCGACGATGTTCGTGGCCCAGACCAGCGTGATGACGTAGCACAGGACCGTCAGGGTCCTGGTCGAGACGCCGTAGTCGTGCTGGGACACACCACCCTCCTGACCCTCGACCGGCCGCCGGCGGCGCCGGGGAACCGCACGGCACGGCTGTGTCACTCCCGGACATCCGCGCCGCGCGGCTCGGCCGCCAGCCACGGCGCTAACACCGCGATGCCCCCGTTCACGCGCGGATCGGCCATGAACCGCGTCACCGCGGCCGACACCGCCAGCAGCAACCCGATCGCCGCACCGGTCTGCGGAATCCCCGAGGACGTCACGAACACCGGCACGGCCGCCACAGCCCCGGCACCGACCTGCACGACGGTGCGGGCGATGGTCCGCCACGGGTGGCGGACCTGGGTCGGCGGGATCTCACCGAGCCGCGCGACCGGTTCGAACGATCCGTCGTCGGAATGCCGGCCCATCACGGCCCCTCGATGCTGGCGAGGACGGCGGCAGCGCTCGTGTCGCCCTTGCCGGCCTCGCGGCGCACGAGATCGACCGCCCATTGCTCGCCGAGGAGGGCCTGGCGCTCGACGTGCGCTTCGTGCACGCGCCCGTCGATGTTGAGCACCAGGCCGAATCCGGTGTCGACCGGATCGTCGCCGTCGCGGTACTTGCTGCGCGACGGGAACGACTTGGTCAGTTCCTCGTAGACCGTGCGCAGCATCGCATCCTGTTCGGGGGTCATATCGTCCTCTCCGGTCGCCGACCACTGGCCGTAGTCGTGGGTCGTGGCTTCGTTGATGTCGCAAGGGATTCCGTCGATCCACGCGTATCCGGCGTTGTTGAGCTGCCGCAGCTGCGCGCGGTCGTCGACGTTGCCGCCCGACCACGCATCGCACTGCCACGCCCACCGCGCCGTGCCGTTGTCCAGGCAGCGGCGCACCACCCAGTAGCCGCCGTACACACCGACGTTCGCGTCCCCGATCACCGTCCCCGCGCCGCGCAGGTAGGCATCGATCGCGTCCTGCTGGTCCGGGCGCGCGTCCCAGTCGGCGCTGAAATAGATCGGCCGGTCCGTCCGGCCGCCGCAGCGCAGCACCTGCGCCAGGGCCGCATACGCGTCGTCGGCGCCGGCGATCCAGCCTTCCAACATGCGGTCGGCGTAGCTCTCCCAGTTCGAGACGATCTCGACGCCGGCCGCGCGCAGCCCGTCGGCCTCCTCGGGAGTCAGCAGTTTGCCCGGCAGACTGCGCCCCCCGGAGGACAGATAGCGGACGACGAACCGGTATCCGGCGTCGCGGATCGCCCGCGGATCGGGCCGGCCTCCGGCGTAGTCCAGGCCGCGCGGATTCATCATGATCGGACCTCCCAGGGATTCGGGCTCCAGCGCGGTGGCGAGCCAGGAGAGCGGGTCGAGGCGATCGGGCCCGGGCAGGGCCCACACCGAGCGGTGCACCTCGAAATGCAGATGCGGGGCGACCGCGCCGTTCGTGTCGGTGTCGGGGTTGATCCGGCCGATGCGCTGCCCCGCGGCGACGTGCGCGCCGAGGGACACCTCCCGCACGATGTGCCCGTACACGGTGGTGCCCGCGCCGTCGTCGGCCGGATGGTCGACGACCAGCCACCCCGCCGGATCCGGGCCACCGAACCCGCCGGCCGCCCCGGCCATGACCACAGTCCCGGCCTGCGCGGCGTACACCGGCATGCCCGCGCTGCCACCGGCGCGCCCGAAATCGCAGCCCCAGTGGAACCCCTCGGCGCGCGGCCCGAACCCGGAGGTCACCACCCGCCCGGCGCCGAGCGGCCAGAACCGCGGCGCCGTCACGACTCCACTCCAGGAAAGTTCTTGCGCCGCTTCAAGACTCCGGCGCGCTTGCTGCCGTTCTCTTCGAGTCGGAACACGCGGTCGACCTCGCCGGGGGTGGCGGTGCGCAGGTGCGCGAGCACCTCGGTGACGGTGTGATGCGCGGGATTGAATCGGGTGATGTGCTCGACGAACTGCCGCGGGTCGGGCATCGCGGCGGGTGCCTGCTGGTCGCCGGCGCGCTCGTCGAACTGCCGCTTGATCTCGGCCTGCAACGCTCCGGAGAGCCGGTTGATATCGACCTCGGGCAGCCAGTCGGCCGGCGGGGGCTCGTCCTTCCATTCGCCCGCCGCGAACATGGGATTGATCTCACCGGCCCGCGGCGGCCAGTAGAAGGTGACCGGGTCCACGACGCGGCGGCCGCCGCCGTCCCACAGCCGGTGCGACCACATCTTCATGCCGGACACCGGGATCGCCATGGAGGCGCCCTTCATGCCCGGCAGGCCCATCAGGAACGGCAGGAAGCACTCGTCGGGATTGTTGGGGTTGCAGTTGTCGACGGTGGGGAACGTGTCGACCGGCAGCCACGGCGAGTGGTCGATCCCGCACTCGATGTGGCAGTAGATGCACGGGCAGCGGCGGGTGCCGCAGATCTTGCACGGGCGATTGAGGGCCACAGCTCACCTCACCGGCCGCAACCGGTGCATCGGTGCGGCGATGACGCGCCCGCGGGATCCGCCGACACGCACCGGCACATACCCGTCGGGGACGTCGTCCTCTTCGCACTCATCGAACTGGGCGACGGCGCCGAACATCACCCGCGGCATCGGCGGCCGTATCGCCAGCAGCGCCACCACCCCGCCGATAGCCTCGACGGGGATCGGCGTGCACCGCGGCCGGTACCCGCCGCCGGCCGCGGCGACCGTGGTGTAGACGATCTGTGCAGGCATCCCGGGTTGCCTCCGATCTGTATGGCGTGGTTGCGGTTTCGCGGGCGATGTCATCCCGCGACGGCGAGGTCGTGGACGGCGCCGAGGACGCTGGCGAGCTTCTCGGTCGAGCGGATCGCGGGGTCCTTCTTGGCGTTGCCGTCGCCGATCGTCGGGATGTACTCGAGCGGTTCGTCGGCGGAGAACCGCAGCCGGATCCGCTTGATGCGGTCGACGTGGATGCGGCCGGTCTTGTCGCCGAGGATCCCGAATCCCACGCGGTCACCGACCCACGCGTGCCCGCGGCCCTGGTCGCCGAGCACCCACGGCGAGCCGTTGTTCACGGTGGCCTCGACGACGACCTGATTGCGGGTCGCCCAGAACCCCTGGCGCAGCACCAGGAGAGCGCCGATCGTGAAGGCGCGGTCGGCCCCGTCCTGGAAGTATTCGAAGTATCGGGACCATCCCGAATTCTGTGCTCTCTCAAGGCTTTTGACGTTCATCCAGGCCAGGACGACATCAGTCCAGAGAGGGGCCGTGAGGGCCGCCAACGCGCCCCCGACCGGCGGCACGAAGAGTGCTGCGGCGATCAGATCCCCGGCCATCTGGATCGCACTGTCGATCCCCTCGTTCACGCCATAGGCGCTGTGACCTCCCACGACCACCTGGACGCCCTTCGCGGGTGTCCTGGTGAACTTGCTCGATTGGATACCGGTCTCCCGGCCGCGCAGCCACACCACGTACGGCGTCGACTTGACCGTCCCGAACACGCCCGGGGTCTTGTAGAAGGGCTCGTCGATCGACGCGACTTCCTCTTCAACCGTGTCGATGTATCCGGCCGCGAAGCTCGCGACGGCGCGGATCAGCCCGTCCCACAGGGTGCCGCCGTGGCTGGTGCCGGTCCAGTTGCCCGACTTGTCGACGATGTCGAGGACCAGGCAGCCGTGGCGCAGCGTCTGGCCGGGGATCGGCTGCTCGTCGTCGGTGGCCAGGTAACGCCGCCACACCAGCGACTGCTCGGCGTCCTCGAGGATCGGCTTGGCGAGGTCGAACCAGTTCTTGAACGTGCTGATCAGCAGGGCCCAGGTGATGCCGTCGTTCAGGTCGTCGATGAAGCTGTGCGGCTTGACGACCACCGACCATTGCGACACGTCCGCCGGCACCCAGTCGGCGCCGGAGAGCGGATCGTCGGCGAGGCTCCACCAATTCTGCTGCTCGCGCATGATTTGCAGGTGGAGCGCCGTGAGGAGGCACCAGCGCGCCCCGCCAGCCAGCAAAAACAGCCTGGGGAACTGTAATGCACTGGGCAGGAAGCTATTTGACCAGACGGTATACCACTTGACCGTCTCAAAATCGGATAGCCAGTCAATCACCAGGACCGATGTGCCGTCGTCGCGTTCCTCGGGAGTGACGTGCTCGAGGCGGCCCGACCATCGGGCCCCGGTAGCGGTGTCGACGGTGATGTGGACATTGCGTTTCTCGCCGCGCTGGATCCGCCCCCATTCGTCCCAGATCCATTGCGCCGCATAGTGATCCCACGGCAGTTCGGTGACACCCGGCCCGGTGTCGTTGTCGACCCACTCGTAGTCGCCGAGGTAGGCGGCCTCCAGCCACCCCTGCAAACCCCAGTCGCCGTCCCACACGCGCACCTCGGGTTCGGCGTTGCGCGCCATCTCCCGCTCGCGCTCGTGCTGCTCAGTGGTCTCCCAGATCGCCTCGCACTCGTCGAGGAGATCCGCGGTCATCGCGGGCATATCAGATCCGCTCCAGTCCCCACGGGCGGCTCCACAGCAACGGCTGGCGCATCAGGATTCCGAACGTGCTACTCGTGACGTTGCGCGCCTCGACGGGCAGTTCGGTCCAATCCGTATACGGCGGAATGACATTCAGCAGCCTGTTACCGCCCCACAGGCCGGTGATGTTCGTGTTCGTCTGGTCGACGAGCGGGATCAGCATGCGGTCGGTGTTCGCGCGAGCGCCGTGCCCGTTCACCGCGCCGATCGGCGGGGTCCACAGCATGCGGCCGGAGTCGTCGCGGCCGGTGAGCACGTCGACACCGGGCACGCGGGCGCCCTTCGGGCCGCGCCACGAGAAGTCCGGGAGCCGGGCCTCACCGTCGCCGGTGATCACGAAACTATGGCGCATCGGCCGGTCGGTGGGGTTGCGCACCCACACCGTGCCGGTGCCGGAGGTGCCGCCGGTCATCTGCCATCCGGCGGGGTGCTCGTCGTCGCCGAGCCAATCCTCTTCGAACCACATCGGTTGCGGCGCAACCAGAGTGGCCGGTAGGAGGCTGTGCCCGTAGTCCCACGGGTCGACGTCCATCTCCATGATGGGTGACTCGGACAGCAGCACGTTCAGCGACCGCGTGCCGGATCGTCCCGCCCGTGAGGTCGTGATGTCGATCCGCGCCGGTTGCGCGTCCGGGTCCCAGGGATCCAACTCGTAGTCGAACGCCATCCGGAGCGCCGAGTCGACATCGGCCCACTCCTCGGGGGTGTCGCCGACCGCGCCGAGGCCGATCATGAGTTCGCGGTGCGGACGCGTCGGCGGGGTCGGCTTGCCGCCGATCTCGAACGCGCCCTTCTTCATGGCGACCTTGACCGGTGCGTCGTAGAGACCCTGGGGGTTGGTGCCGAGGTACACGCCCTGTTCACCCGCGCCCGGCCCGGACAGGCAGAAATAGCTGCCGTCACAGCCGTACAGCTCGACGGTGACGTGCTTACCCACCGAACCTCGCTCCGGCTGCCATCGCCTGGCGTTGCTGCTCGCGGCGGTGAACATCCATCAGCTGGTAGACGTCGGCGACGACGACGTTCCAGTTCTGCACCTGCTTCTCCACCCCGCCGAGCAGCGCGCTCGCGCCCGGGACGCCTTCGAGCTGACCGCGCAGCGCGGTGTCACCGGCCTTGCCGAAGTTCGTGCGCGCGTTGTCCAGAGCGGTCTTCACGGCCGCGTCCTGGTCGAACTGCCCGGCCTCCGGCGGGCCACCGGACGGCGCGAAACCCGGCTCCGTGGACGCCGGCGCCGTCGCGCTCTCGGTGCCGGTCGCGGTGAACGATCCGGGCCAGTTGTCCACCCACACCGGCACCGCGTCACCAGGCGGCCGTCCCGCGCCCCCACCGGCTCCGCTCCCGGCCGCACCGCCACCGGAGGCACTGGCACCACCGCCCGAGGCGCCGCCGCCGTTGGACAGCAGCCCGGCACCGGATCCGACGGCGCCGCCGCCCGCGCCGCCGAGGTCGCCGCCGAGCAGCGCCGAGCGCGGTATGTACATGTGCTGGTCGAACATCGGGTCGGTGACATCGGTTGCCGCGCTGCCGACCACGACCCCGTCACCCGAGCGGGACTCGACCTTGGTTCCGTCGCCGAGGCGCATCGTGGTGTGTCCGTTCGGGCCGCCGCCGCGGTCGTACCAGGCGATAGCGATGTCGCCCGGGCCGCCGAGGCCGGGTAAGGCGCCGCGGGCCTTCAACCATTCGCCCTCGGTCACGGTCGACATGCGGGACTCGAACATCGGCAGGCCCTTGGCGTCGTTGACGACGGCCGACACGAGCCCCGTGCAGTCGATCGCGGTCGTCGAGAATCCGCCCATCTGGTAGACGGCGGGGTCGAGCATGGTGGCGGCGTTCTTGCCGGGGACGATGCCGCCGGCGGCCATCGCGACCGCGGTCATCATGCCGAGGCGGCGGCCGACCTCCATCCAGATCGGCACCGACCGGTCGCGCTTGGCCGGGTCGAGCGGGATATACGCCTCGGGCCCGGCTTCGCCCCACAGGATCGGGTGCCCGGTGATCTGCGCGTTGCGGCCGCTGATCCCGCCGTCGGCCTTCGCGTTCGGCCACAACTGCTGGACGCCACCGATCTGCACCTGTTGCGCTGCGGCAGGGTCACCCGCGATTGCCGACAAGAGGACGTTCGCCTTCAACGAGATCGGGCGGCCGGTGTTGTTGGCGACGAAATCGTCGAGGGTCTTCTGTCCCTCGGCGGTGTTCGCGGTCACGGTCACCTGCCCGTTCGGCAAGGTCGTGACCTTCAGTCCGAGCGCTTCGAGTCGCTGTGTGGTCTCGGGGGTGTTGTCCTGCAGAACGATGGTGTGCCCGTCGGGCAGGGTGGCGACGGTGTTGCCGAGCGCCTGGTAGACGAGCTGGCTGTTCTGTGCGGCGGTGATGTTGTCGGCGACGCTGGTCCGCATCCGGTCCAGCGCGGGGCGGGCGGTGTTGTCGATGCTGTCGGCCATGCCGCGGGCCGTCGCGGCGGCCTGCCCGAAGTTCGAGTCGAGGTTGCGCAGATCGCTGCCGAGGTTGGCGAGGGTCTGGCTGCCGGTGAGTCGCCCGAATACCTCGGTGACCGCGCCCAGGGGGCCGGTGACCGAGCCGAGCGCCGACCCGGCGCCCTCGGCGAACGCGGCCAGGGCCCGCAGCCCGGACGAGGAGAATCCGAGCAGCGCGTCGCCGGCGCCGAACGCGCCGTCGACCACCTTGCCGAGGAATCCGATGATCTCGGCCTGGTGCTGGGTCACCCAGTCGGCGAGCTTTGCCAGCTCGGGCCCGAATGCCTTGGCCAGGGCGTTCGAGATCGCGTCGGTGGAGACCTCGATCGAGCGTTTCGCGCCCTCGATCGAGGCGGCGGCGTTGCCGCCCATCTTGTTCAGCGCGTCCTGCGCGGCACCGCCGACCTTGCCCAGCGAGGCGGCGGCGGAATCCAGGTCGAACGCGTCGAACGCGCCGCCGAGGTCTTCCCATTTCGTGCCGAACAGGGCGACGGCGACCTGTCCGCGGACCAGGGGATCCTGGATGTTGCGCAGCCCGTTGAAGATCTGCTGCGTCGCGTCGTGCGCGGACTTGCCGCCTTCGGCGAACTTGTGGCCGATGTCGTCGGCGTTGAGGCCCAGTTGCGTGAATGCGTCGACGGTGGTCTTGGATCCGTCGACGGCGCGGATCGAGAATTCTTTGATCGCGTCCGCGGCGGTGTCGGAGTCGCGGGCACCGGCGACGAGGGCCTGATTGATCAGGCCCACGGCCTCGGGACCGGATAGGCCCAGTTTGCGGAACTGGGTTCCGTACTCGGTGATGGTGTCGAGGAAATCCTCCGACACGTTGAGCCCGTTCTGCTCGGCGGCGGTGAACAGGTCGAACGCCTCGGTCGCGTCGCCGGCGATGCCGGTCTTGACCGCTTGGCCGGCGGCCCGGGCGACGGCGGGGATCTCCTCGCCCAGCAGCGAGGAGACGCCGCTGAGCTGCTCGATAACCTTCTGTGTTTCCTGCCCGGTCGCCGACTCGTCGAGCAGTCCGGACTGGATGGCGATGCGGGCGGTTTCGGCGTTGTCGGCGACGCTCTCGCCGAATGTGTGGACGTAGGCGCGGCCGGCGCTCTCGCCGATCTTCTGCATGGTGGCGTCGTCGACGCCGAGCCGGGCCTGGGTGAGGTCGAGGGCCTGCTGATTGGCCATGCCGCGGTTCATCGCGGCGAACAGCAGCCCGGGAGCGGTCAGCCCGGCGAGGGATACGGCGGCGGCGACGGTGCCGCCGATGAGGCCGCCCTTGCCGCCGAGCAGCTCGCCGAGCTTGTCGCCCATCCCGCCGGCGATCTCACTGCCTGACGCCTCACCGGCCTTGCGGGAGATGCCAGACAGAGCGCCGGACAGTTTCTCACCGAGGCCCGACAGTTTCCCGCGCAGCCCGGACTCGAGGTTGCCGCCGATGTCGACCTTGCCTGCGCCGGCCGCCGCGGCCTTGGTCGCGGCCTCGACGCTCTTGTTGGCCTGCTCCAGCTCCCCGGCGGCCCGCGCGGTGGCCTTGCTGGCCACCTCGCGGCCCCGCAGCGCGGTGGCGAGTTTCTCCTCGGCGAACGCGTACTGCGAGGACCCCTCTTTGCCCTTATCCCGCAGTTCCTGCAACCGGATCTCGGCGACGCGGACCTTGCCGGCGGCGTCGGCTTCCTTGTCGCGGGCGGCGGCCACGACCGCCGAGGCCCGCTCCACGTCGGCCTTGGAATCGGCGATGCCCTTGGCCACGCCCTTGCCCACGTCGCGCCCGGCGTTGCGGCCGACCGCACCCAACCCCGACAGGTCGCCCGCGACCGCCGCCGCCGCACCCTTCATCGTGGGAATGACTTGCAGCGTGGTGTAGCCGAGAACATCCTGGGGCACGGTCGATCACCCCCTCTCGGTACGTGACGTGGTGGTCGTGGCGAGAGCGCGATTGCGGCGCGCGAACCGGGCCTTGGTCATCTGCTCGGCCGCCGCGCGGCGGGCCGTAATCTTTTTCTGCACAAGCGTTTTCGGCCGCCACGGATGCTGCTGGCGGGTGAAGACCGTGAACAGGTCGGCGAGCAGGTACTCGGTGTATCCCCACCGTGGTTTGCCGTTGTTCGCGGCGATGGTCAGGGCGGCGCGGTCGTCGAGGTACTGGATCGACGCCCAGATCTCGCGCAGGGTGAGCAGGCGCTGCCCGTGCTCGTCGAAACGCCACCGGTCGGAGTAGCGGATCCCGAGCTTGCGCAGATCCGCCTCGAGCGCGATCTCCCGGTACTCGATGATCGACAGCAGCACCGACAGCGGCAGCGGGCGCGGTCGCACCCGGTACAGGTGCGCCAGGACGACCGCGCCGCCCCTCAGTTTCCCGAGTTCAGCCCCAGCGCGGCGTTGATGGCGTCGAACAGGTCGCGGCCGTCCTTGGCGGTCATGTCCGGGTATTTCGTCTGCACCAGCGCGATCTGGGCGTTGCCGAGCAGCCCGTACAGGGCCCGGGTCTCGTTGCCGTGGGCCAGGGGCGCGATGACGTTCCAGTAGCTCCAGGTGTCCACGTCGGTCGGTATCTCGAGGGTCAGGCCGCGCCATTCCACGGGCGTGGTCGCGATGCCCTCGGCCTCGCGCTGCGCAGGCGACTTTGGCGCCTCGGGCTCGGTGATCCCGGGGTGGCCGGTCGCCGCCGGTGTGGCAGCCCGCGGAGCGCGCGGCTTGGCGGGGGTGGTGCGTGGCTTCGTGGTCATGGCGTGGGTTCCTCTTCGTCCGACTTCAGTTGCAGTCCAGCGGTTTTCAGCAAGTAGCGGGCGGCCTCGATGAGGACTTCCTCACCGACGCCGCCGAGTCGCGGCTCGTGGTAGATCTCGGGATTCACCGGGTCGTGGGCGAATCCGGCGGCGAGCAGCTCGTCGCGGAACCGGGCGAGCATCACCGCGGTGTTGCCGGTCGCAGGGTCGTTCTCGGCGGCCTGGTCCTGCGCGGCCTTCTGGATCGTCGCGGCGATCCGGGCCCGGTCGCGCTGTTTGTAGTTGCCGTTCTCGTCGGCGATGCCGAGACGCTGTGCTGCGGACCGGATCTCGGCTTCGGTGGGTACGTTGGTGCGCGAGAGATTGGACATGCGTGGTTCCCTCTTTCGGCGTGGTTGGCCCAAGGGGGCGGCAGGGACCGGCGAACCACGCCAGAACTCCGGCCCTGCCGCGTCTGATTACGCCGCGGCCTCGACGTTCACAGCGGCGCCGGTGCCGACCAGCGAGGACCCGTTGGCGGTGAGCAGCGGGTTTGCCTGCCCGGCGTAGATGCCGGCCAGCACCACCGTGTAGTCGCCGGCCGTGCCGGTCACGGTGACGTTGCCCGTGCCGAGCAGGGCTTGCAGCGCGGTCTGCACCGCCGAGGCCGCCGCGTCGAACGCGATCGCGGTGGTGAAGGTGACGCCGTCGAGCGACAGCGTGAACGTGCCGCCGGTGGCGTTCTCGACCGTAACGGTCTGCGTCTCGTTGATCGGGGTGTATTGCCGCGTGTACAGCAGGCCCGAGCCGGTGGCGAAGATGTCGGCGGTGACTTCCTTGCCGGTCGGATCGGACTCGTTGCGATCCAGATTCGGGATCCAGCACTGCGCCGGCCGCGCGGTGAACAGCCGTTCGGGCACGCCCAGGTCGTTGATGAACTCGAACGCAAGCGGGAAGTAGCCCGGGCGCGGCACGACGATATTCGTCGCCGAGGATCCCGGGTAGGCGATGCGCCGGGTGGTCTGGTTCTCCTCCAGGCATGTGAACACGCGGGATTCCTTGTAGTTCTTGTATCCCTTGCGGTACAGGCCGATTCCCCAGCCGAAGTGCTCGGTCACGTCCCACTCGCGCGGGTTCTTGACCCCGTCGTCGCCGTTGAGGATGCCGAGGTTGTCCCACGTGGCGTCGAACTCGGTGGCGATGGTGGCCGGGATGGTTGGGGTGAGGGTCTTGCCGACGAAAATGGCTGCGTCGGCGAAGATCTGCACCAGATCCGGATTGCGGGTCAGAGACACGGTTCGTCCCCTTTCGTGAGGATGAGCGGATTACTCGGGGCGCGTGGTTCCCCCACCCGAAAGGGGTAGGTGGTCTGGAGGCCGGGCTATCCGGCCAGGGTGCGGGCCTGGGCGGACACCGTGAACGACACGGTGATGCCGCCGTTGTTCGAATCGACGGCCTCGAGCAGGTTCGTCGGGTTGGTGATCGACGCGATGCCCGGGATCCGGTGGGCGAGCAGTACGCCCAGTGCGGCGCCGGCGATCTGCCGTGCGCGGTCGCGGCCGTCGGCCCACACCGTGATCCGCAGGGTCGGCCGGGTCGACACCGGCCACGTGTTCGGGCCGCTGTCGTCGAACACCACGACCGCCGGAACCTTGCTCGGCGTCCACTGCGACGGCAGCACCATCCCGAACGTGGGCGCCGGTGTGGCGACCAGGGCCGGCAGCACGGCCGCGAGGTAGTTCTTGGCGGTCTTCGCCGGATCGGCGGGCAGCCGGAACGGCTTCACGACTTCGCTTTCACCTCGAGGCCGAGCGCGGCAGCCGCCCGGGTCAGCGCCCCGTCCTTGGTCTGCCTCTCCGTCGGCACGCGCACGCCGGCCGCGGCGCGGTCGGTCGTGTACTTGTCGACGGTCACGTCGCCGCCGATCTCATCGGCCAGCGCTTGCGCGAGCGCGTTCACGTGCTCGGTGAAGCGGCGGCGCAGCATCCGGCGCACGACGCCGCTGTTGAGCTTCACCTCGACCCCGGCCACGTCCTCACCCCTTCCCGACGCTGCACAGCGCCACCGTGCCGGCACGGGTGGTGTACGGGGACCGCCACTGTTCCACCTGGATGCTGTAGCGCTCCCCGCGCACCGTCAGCTCGTCCTCGTTGACCAGATCCACGGCCGGGTAGAAGTACACCGACACCTCGACGGTGTCACCGTTGCGGCCGCGGTCGGCGTACTCGGCGGTCGCGCCCGGCGCCACCGCCCGCGCCGACAGCGGCGTATCGGTGGAGTCGACGGGATTGCCGTCGTCGTCCATCCCGCCGCCGCGGTGGCGCATCACGTCCTCGCTCACGGCCGCCCCGGCAGCGCGTAGCGGTCGAGCACGCGCCGCTGGGCGGTGGTGAGCACGACACCGCCCTTGCCGCCGAAGGTGAACGGCCCCATGGTTTCCGGCTGCTCGGCGGTCTCGCCGACCGGTGTCGAGATCGCCGAGGACGCGGCGTCGAGGATCACCGACACGATGTTCTCCGGCACGGTGGCGTAACCGTGGTTCACCACCGCGACCACACCCCGGTAGCGGGCCGTCCACCACCGGAACACCCGCCGGCGCAACGATCCGTCGGCGGACCACTCGTAATCGTCGGTGGTGAGCGTGGTCCCGCACTCGGTCACCGAGGTCACCGAGTTCAGGTGCAGGGTGGGCAATTGCTGGACGGTGCCGCCGCTGCCGTCGGCCGTGAGTGTCTCGTCGACGGCGGGCGCGATGTGCCAGCCGCAGTAGTCGCGGATCTCGCGGACGATCGCGGCCAGGCGCAACTCCTCGAGGCCGGTTCCCTCGACGAGGGCTTGGTACTGCTCGAAGCTGAGCAGCGGCGGCGCGGTCACCTACTCGCCCTGCCCCGGATCCCCGGTGCCGACATCCGGATCGCTGGTCTCCGGGTCACCGTCGGTGCCGGGATCGTCGGCACCGTCGTTCTTGTTCGCGGCAGTCCGCGACTTGTTCGCCGGCTGCCGTCCCTTTCCCCGTGCTCGCGCGGCCGTGGCGGGCTTGGTGCGGGACAGGCCGCGTTCGTGGGCTTCGTCCGCGGTCAGCTTGACCGTGGTCGGCCACCCGTTGATCACGGCGTCGTACTCCTGTAGTTCGGGCATTCCGGTGTCTCCTTCCTGTGCCCGGTCGGCCGGGGCCCCGGCCGACCGGGAGCTGATCAGGGCCATCAGGCCGCGAGGTCCACGTCCACGACCGCGGTCGGACGGGTGACAGCGAACGCCTCGCGCTTCTCGGCGAGGATCGCGACCATGTTGCGGATGAAGAAATCCGCGTGCGAGTCGGTCATGGTGACCGTGGTCTGCTCGCGGTCCCAGATCACCGCCTTGGACCAGTCGGCGAGCGTCCCGTGTCCGGCCGGCTGAGTCTCCGACTCGACGACCGGCACGCCCCACAGGGTCCGCGGCCCGTAGGCGAACGGGCCGCCGTAGAAGAACCGGCCCATCTCGTCGCGGGCCAGGTCGATTGCCTCCGCCTCGGCGGGGTTGACCACGATGGCGGTCGGGTTCACCCGGCCCACCACGCGGGCCTTGGTGATCGCGCGGCGCACCGTGACGAAGATGTCGGTGTCGAACGCCTGCGTCTGGATGCCGCTGGTGTTCAGGACGCCGAGGAAGTTCTCGCCGGTGCCGTTGCCGGTGAGGATCTGCGCTTCCTCGGCCTCGGCGATATCCGCGGCGAGTTCGTCGTTGATCAGGCCCTCGAGCGCGGCCACATCGGCGAGCGCCCGCTTGGTGGCCGGCACCCATTCCGCGATCGTCTTGACCACCGCGGTACGGCGCTCGTAGGCCCACGACCCTTCGGGCTTGTAGCCGCCGCCGGCGGCGTTGGTGAACGTCACCGCGCCCGTGGTGGTGTTTGCGGTCGCGGTCGGCGCCGCCGAGCTGGTGGCCTCCGGCACCGGCGCCGCGGCGTTGGTGTGGCTGGTCTGCGCCACGTACTCGACGGTGTCGGAGCCGGTGCGCCGCACCGAGACCAGATCGCGGATCGTCAGCGGCTTGCGGCCGAGGGGCTCGACGATGCCGGTCTGCTCGGGGACCACGAACGCGCCCGCCGAGGTGTCCGAGCCGCCGATGAACAGGCCCTTCACGCTGATCGGATCGGACTGGATGCGGGCCTTCTCCGGCACGCGGCCATCCTTGAACGGCGCGAGCATTGCCTTGAACTCGGGCGCCTCGACGACCTGCAACCCGAGGGACTTCAACCGCTCGCGGACCGGCGGGCGGCCCTGCGCGTCGACGTCATCGACGGCGGGTTCGCCGATCTCGGTCGCGAGGGCCTTGGCCTCGTCGAGGATCTCGAGATCGCGCTTGGCGACCTTGATTTGCTCGAGAAGGTCTTTGCCCTTCTGCATCGAGGCGTTGTAGTCGGCGAGGATCTGCTCGGCCCAGGTGCTCGGATCACCGTGCTTCTCGATGATCTCGCGGGCCTCGGCGGTCGCGGCGAGCGCGGCCTTCTGCAATTCGCCGAGCTTGGTCTTGGTCATCATGATTGCCGTTACCTCCTGGTGTGAATGGCTATGCGCTGCACTCGATTTCGATTTCCAGCGCGTCCAATGACGCCAGGGAGACGACCGGATTCGGCGTGGTCACCTCGGCGGAAGTCTGGCCGGACTTCCCCGGGGACGGTGCCTTACCGCTGGTCTTTTCCTGCTCGCCGTCGTTGTTCTCCCCGGCCGCGTCGACCGCGGCGAGGACGGAATCGAGGGCCTTGGTGGCTTCCTCGAGCTGCGATTTCACCTCGCGGATCGCGTCCTCGTTCTTCGCCGACAGCACCCGGCCAGCCTTCGCGCGCAGCCCGGCCGCGGCGGTCTTCACCGCGAGGATCTCGGTTTCCTGGTTCGCGCCGATCGGCACGACGCTGATCTCGAACAGGTCGAGCTTGATCAGCGAGTAGTAGGCGTCCTTGTAGGTTTTGCCCTCGCCGACCGGCTCGACCCACTGGCCTTCGACGATGTTGTAGGCGAAACTCATCTGGCTCACACGCCCGGACTTGAGCAGCCGGTACACCTGCGCGGACTTCGGCGACTCCATATCCAGCTGGGCGTGCACCTTCAAACCGTGGTCGTCCTCGGTGGCCTCGAGGATGGCACCGAGGTTGAAGTCCGGGTCGCCGGTGTTGTGTCCCCACAGCAGCGGGATCGGGATGTCCTTGGCCGCCCACTCGGTGAGGGTGTCGGTGAACGCGCCCGGCTGTACCACGTCGCCGTAGGAGTCCTTGTTGCCGAACACCGAGGCGTAGGCGATGAACTCGCCTTCCTTGAGGCCGGAGTCGGGTCCGGCCTTGATCTTCACGGCACACGACTTGGTGTTCACTACGCGTCCTCCTGGTCGTCGTCGGCGGGCTCGTCGGCCGCGGGCTTCACGTCCTGTCCCTCGTCGGTGCCGGGGTCGGCGGGCACGGGGTCGGAATCACCGTTCTGGGTGACGTTGAGGGGCCGGATCAGTTCGTCGCCGCCGTCGACCGGGGGCCGGTTGTCCAGGGCGCGGGCCTCGTTGATGGTCATCCACGGCCCCCCGACTGCGGTCTGAATGGATGCCGCGCGCTGCTCGAACGCGCCGGTGAGCTTCTCGCGCAGGTTGAACTCGACATACACGCGGTCGCTGCCGGTGGTCAGGTCCGGGATGAGCTGGAGCGCGAACTCCTCGGCGAACATCGCCAGCCACGGGCCCAGCGTGTCCTGATAGAGCATCTTGTGCTGCTCGGTGATGTTGGAAAACGTTGCGTGGTCGAGGATTCCGATCATCGGCGGCGGAATGTAGTACGCCGCGGCGACCTCCTCGCGCGACAGCTTCCGCACCTCGAGGTACTGGAGTTCTTTCGCGTTCTGTGCGGCGCCGTTGAACGTCATGCCGTCCTCGAGGATCGGCGTACCGCCCACCTCGGGCCCGTTCCCGGTGTACTGGCTCTGCCAGCTCTTGCGGAACTTCTCCCGCGCATCCTGCGACCACTTCGGCGCCTCGGCGGGCCGCTGCAGGTAGCCTGAAATCCGAGCGCCGTTGCGCAGCACCTGCTCACGCATCCGGGTGGCCGCGAACTCCTCGGCGAGGGTCTGCCGGAGTGCCTCGATCGGCGAGGTGCCGAAATCGTCGGTGCCGGAGTAGCCGCGGAAATACACCACCTGATCGGCGGGGATCATCCGGCGACCCTTGGCGGCGGCGATCTCGAACCGGTCGGGGGTCAGCCAGTTGTCGCCCTTCGGGGTCACCAGCGGCGGCGGCAGCCGGACCAGGCCGTTGCCGTTCGCCGTCTTGGTCTTCCACCAGTAGGCGCGATCGAAGATCGCCATGTCGTGCACGAGCGCATCCATGAGCCGGTACCGCGTCGTCCACGGATTCGGCATCTCGAACAACTGTGCGACCGGGTGGTCGATCAGCCGCCGGCGGTCGTTGTCGCCCACCCGGTTGAACACCTGAATTCCCAGCTGGGAAATGTTGCGCGCCAGGAAGCTCACGCACGTCCGCACGGCCGGTTGCGTGCGCCACAGTTCGAAATAGTCGATCGACAGGCCGTCCGCGATGATCAACCGCGGTGTACGCGGCAGGTCGGGCCGTGACAGGCCCCGGATTGCGCCCTCGCTGACCACGAACGACATCAGAGGGCCTGGATGTAGTCGACATTGGCCTTGTCCACCAGCACCTCACCGTCGGCCGGCGCGGTGTTGTCGCCCTCGTGCACCGCGGCGTCACGCAGCACGTAGAACGGGCCCCGCCACTTCGTGATCACCCCCGCTATCGCGATGCCGCTGAGCAGATTCACCACCACCCGGCGGTGTGCGACATAGCCGTAACCCATCGACCCTCCTGTCACACGACCATCAGGTCGTCGTCCTCGTAGGCGCTGCGCTGGTCGGGCCCGGAGTCGATCGCGCGGGCGAGCGCCATGATCAGGGCCGCTACCGCGTCGATCTTCTCGGCGGCAGATGCTTTGTCCGGCTTGACATTTCCTGCCGGATCCATCGCGACGGCGAAGTTGTCGACCATCCACCGCACCGCCGGATTGCCGCCGTGCCGCATGATCGGCGCCTGTTCGGTGCCCTGGAGCACCAGCCGCTGGAGTTCTTTCGTCGGTGACGACAGCGAGGCGTAGCCCTGCCCGATGGTGACCATCGGCGCGCCCTCGGCGGTCAGGTTGTTCACCAGCTGCGAGGAGTTCCAGCGGTCGTAGGCGATCTCGGCCACGTCGAAGGTCTCCGAGTCCCGCAGGATCGCGGCCTCGATGTAGTCGTAATCGGCGACGTTGCCCGGGGTGGTGGTCAGGATGCCGGCCTTCACCCAGGCCGACGCCGCGCCGGCGGTGCGGCGGTCCAGGGCCGCGATGTTGTCTTCCGGGGTCCACAGCCGCCACAGCAGGTCGTAGCCGCCGCGCTCGGCGTCGGGGAACACGTAGCACAGGGCGCAGAGGTCGCTCGTCGACGCCAGATCCAGACCGCCGTAGCAGGTGCGGCCGTGCAGCCGCAGCTCGTCGACGATCGAGGCGTTGCGGTCCCAGGCGTCGATGTCGAGGTACTTGGTCTGCTGTTTCGTGCGGATCCCGAGGTGCAGGCGCAGATACGACGCCAGATCGGCGGGGGACTGCTGCGCCTTCACCGCGGCCTGGCGCAGGAACATGCGGGTCGGCGAGATCCCGAATCCCGGGTTCGCGCTGCGCTGCGTCTGCTCGGACAGCGGATCCGCCTCCGGATCGGCCGCCCAGATCACGCCGTAGGTGGTTTCGTCGCGCAGCACGCCGCGCGCCAGCTGCTCGACGAGTGTCCGCTTGCGGTCGTAGACGGTTTCCTTGCGGCTCGCGTCCGCCGTGGTGATGAACACGATCAGCGGCTGCGTGCGGGATCCGGTGCCGGTCTCGATCGCCTCGACGAGTTCGTTGGTCTTGTGCAGGTGCAGCTCGTCGACGATGCCGCCGTGCAAGTCGGCGCCGTGTTGGGCGTCGCCCGCGTTCGCCACCGGCTGGAAGTAGCTGCCGGTGCGGTTGTGGACGATCTTCGCCTTGAACGGCGTGACGTGCTTGCGCAGCGCCGGCGACTGCTCGGCGAGTTGCTTGATCGGCGCGAACACGAACTGTGCCTGTTCCAAGCGGGTGGCCGCGGTGATCACCTGTGCGCCCTGCTCGCCGTCGGCGCAGGTCAGGTAGATGCCGATGCCGCCCGAGAGTGTCGACTTGCCGTTCTTGCGCGGTACGTCGACGTACAGGGTGCGGATGATCCGCACGTACACCCCGAAGTCCTCGTCGAGGCGCACCCACCCGAACGTCGGGGCGAGGATGTAGCCGGCCTGCCACGGATCCGGCACCAGCGGTCGCCCGGCGAGACGGCCCTTGGTGTGCCGCAGGGCCCGGAACGTGGCGAGCACCTTGTCCACCCGGTCCGCGTCGAACCGGGCACCGGGCACGTCGCGCGGCTCGGGGGTCTTCCACCGCGGCGGGCAGTCCGGCAGCGGGATGCCGCGAGACAGCAGGTACCAGGCGACCTCGGGGGAGAGCTTGAGCCGCTCGAGCTCCTCGGCGTCCGGTAGCTCGATACCGTGCGGGCTCGGGCTATTCGAACGGGTTGTCATGGTTGCCGCCACCGTCAGGGGTGCGGGCGAGCTTGCTCTCCGCCGACGGCGTCAACCCGAACTCCTGCGCCAGGCCGCGCAGCTGCGCCGCGGCGTTCTCGGCGACGGTGACGGCGGGATTCTTCGCCGTCCACTCCGATTCGGTGCCGTCCTTGCGGAGCGTGCGGTTGACGATCGTGAACCCGTTGTACTGCACATCCCGGGTGGCCTGGACGAACCGCGCCCACGTCTCGCAATACACCGCGAGCAGCGCCCGGTCTTCCTCTTTCAGCAGGTCCAGACGCGCCAGCCCCGGCACGATCCGCCGCCACTCGGCACGCGCCTCCCTGGACAGCCACGTCGGGGGATTCGGCGGGATCCGCCGGAACGCCGGCGTCGGCTCGACGACCCGGCCACCGGAATCACGGCCGTCCGCGCGGCCACCGAGCAGCCGCAGCGCGGCCGGTGCGGCTGTGCGCCCCATCGCACCCCCCTTCCCGAAATTCTGAGCAGAGAGAAGGAAGCGCACCGCGGCGTGGTCCTATAACCGCAGGTCAGAGACTTAAGCCCCCTTACCCCCTCTGACCTGCGGTTTTGCGTCGCAAGCGCCAACGTTGCACCGTCCGATTCCGTCCGCACCCAACGGAGTGATCCGGATCACAATCAAGCTCCCGTCGTTTCCTAGGGTGCGGCTTGCGCCTCGGCGCTCGTCTTCGCCGCGTGGCAGTCGTGGCACAGCGATTGCAGGTTGGCCCAGTCGTACCGGTCACCACCGGATCCGATGTTGACGATGTGGTCGACCTCGACGGCCAGGGCCCGGCATCCGCGTGCCTCGCACATCGGATCGGCAGCGAGCTTCGCGGCCCGCAGCTTCCGCCAGCGTCGAGTGCTGCCGCTGCCGGTGTAGCCGTTGCGTCCCGACCAGGCCGGAGTGCACGGGCACCGCTGCCCCGGTGGTGCGGGCTGACGGCAGCGGTTGCAGATCCGGGGCGGGCGTTGCGGCATGACGCTCACCTCTGGCGCGGGTCAGCCCTGCTACTCAGGTGGCCAGTTCCAGTGACCATCGGTCGGAGTGTCGGCGTAGGGGATGGGGAGCGGGTTGCCCTGCTCGTCGTACAGGCCCGGGTGAGTGGGTGGGATGAACGTGGTCAGGTAGACGGCGTTATCGGCGAGCACCTGGGTGATGGTGGCCGCTACGACTTCGTCTCCGTACTGGAAGTTGACGAGCTGGCCGACCTCGGGTTCCCGCATCCGACACCTCCCCGATCGTGATGCTTGACAGCTTGCATCCAGGTCAGACAGTTGTCAACGACCATATACGTGGTGCGGCGCGCCGTCCTCAAGCCGTGTATCCCTCGACCACCTCGAGGAAGATGAGCCATCCTTGCTTGCGCGCGTCGTCCGCGTCGCCGGTGAATCTCCATCCCTGCGCCGTGGCGTCGGATGCGAACGCGCCGGTGTCCATGAGCCGCGGTTGGATCGTGATCTGCGCCGGTTTTTCCCAGACACAGAACCGCCAGTACTCGGCGGCGAGTTCGCGAGCGCGTTGGTCGGTCGTACACCACCCGATCGGTACCGGGCCCTCCTCGAAGTACGGACGTTCTACGACCCACACGGTCTGCCTCGCCTCTGCCGATTCGCTCATGTCCTCGATCCTTTCGTGCCAGCATGCATCGCTCATGATGCGCGTCCTTTCCCCGGGTTGGCGCGGCGTAGCCGGCGGATGTCGCCGAGCTGGTACATGGGCTCATCGGTGCGCCGCTGCCGCGTGTCGACGATGCGGCCGTCGCCGGTGCGCCAGGCGCGGGGCAGCAGCTGCCGCCGCGATACCCAGGAGTCGGCGGTGCCACGCGGGAGCGGCTCGTCGATCCGCTCGAACAGCCGTAGTGCTTCGTCGAGGGTGACGACCATCGGGTCGGCCGCGGTGAGTGTGTAGCTGAGGATGTCGGCGACGCGGGATTGCTGGCCGCAGGTGTTGCAGCGGATCCAGGTTTCGCCGGTGTCGGCGCGCAGCTCGGTGCCGCAGGCGCTGCCGTCGGGTAGCTGGCCGTCGCAGGCGCCGATGTAGCGGCGTTCGTGCGGGCGGTCGATCACCGAACCGATCCCGGCTACGGCGCGGGTGATGTCGCGGTAGAGCCGGTCGGCGTTCGGGTGGTGCCGCAGGACATGTGGATCGTTGGCCAGCCACATCGCCACCTGCTCGAGCACGGTGGCCGGTGTGGCGATGGCCTCGCCGTGGCGGCGGGCCAGGCGGACCGTGTGAGAGTGCAGGCGCTGGACATGGACGGGGACGACCATCGGGCCGATGGTCTGGGTGCGGGCGTTGACCGCCATCTGCCGCAGGCTCGGGGCGCCGACCGGAATCGTGGTGTTCTGCTGGCGGGCGATGGTCAGGGCCCAGGAGATCACAGCTTCGTGCAGCCGCCCCAGAGCGCGATCCCCGACCAGTTCGGCGCCCACCGGGTCGTCCGTACTTGGGTGGTCTTCGTTGGGTGCTCCGGCGACCGAGCGGACGGGCATCGGCCGCTCGGCCGGGCGTGCGCCGAGGTGTTGCGGGCTGTATCGGGCTTGGCCGGTGCGGGTGACGGTGAGATCGGCGAGCAGGGCGGGAATTTCGCGCAGGTCGGTGACGAGCCGGTTCCCGCAGAGCTGGCACAACGGCCGCCGGTCGGGTACGGGGCGGTCGCAGATGCGGCACGGCGGGAACGGCGCGGGCATGGCGTGGTCCCCCTTCCTATGGGTCGTCGGTGCTGGTGGTGTCCTCGATGATCATGGTCCGTCCAGTGGGGGTGATCCGCTGATAGGGCGCCCGGTAATAGCCTGTGTCGCCGGTGTATTCGACCCATCCGCGGTTGCGCATCGGGACCAGGCTGGAGCACACCCCGTCCAGGAGAATGCCGGTTTCGTGGGCGATCATTCGGGCTGTTCGCGGCTTGTCGTCGTCGAGCAGCCGCAAGATCGCCTGTTGACGGGCTCCGGCGCCGAGGACGCCGCCCATCAGTTCTGTCCTGGGTCGGTTTTGATGCGGATGTCCGGGGTGGTGCCCGGGGGGACGGGACCGAATTCGGATTCGAGGTGAGCGATGTAGCGGGCGAGTTCGTGGGCGTTGGCGACCATCCGCGTGGACATGTCTTCGGCGGCGGTGAAGTTGGGGGTGTCGCTGGCGATTTCGGCGGCAGCGAGCAGCGCCCGGGAGGCGACGAACATGGCAAGGGCTGTGGTTGCGAGTTGCCGGGAGGCCAGCGGGAGGCGGGAGATGCCCGTGCCGACGAAATGGGCCAGATCCTTGGTCTGTACGGCGAGGGTGGACAGGATCGCGGCGATATCGTCGCTGTGGCCGGTGAACCAGCCCTTCATCCACTGGATTTGCAGTGGGCCGCCGCGGATCCCGTTCTCGTACTGTTCGAGGACGGCGGCGAGGAGGCCGGCGTATTGGGCGGCGTCGCCGCGCTCACCGTACGGATTTTGTAGCGGTTGCCCGCTGTAGGTGGTGATGCCGAGGGACTCCAGCGCGCGGCGCAGTCGCCGAGCCTCCGGGAGGGCCTGGGCGTATAGGTCCGCGGTGAGATCGTTGTCGCCGGCCAGATTCGCGGTGAGGTCGTCGAACAGGCGACGGTCGTCGTCGGGATCGGTCATGGCTGCGGGATGTCTCCGGTCGGTGCGGGGGTCGTGGATGCGTAGGGATAGGAGGCGGTGTGTTGCCGGTCGGTCCAGCGCCGGACGGCGGCCTCGTGGATGTCCGGGGTGATGGACATGTCGCGGTCGATCTCGATGGTGACGCTGCGGTCGTGCAGCGCGAGAATCCCGGACGGCATGCTCTG
>NZ_BAGL01000002.1 GCF_000308875.1 Nocardia transvalensis NBRC 15921 | reverse complement strand
CCGGCCACGACGGCGGCACGATCGTGTTCGAGGGCACGCCCGCCGATCTCGTCGCCGACCGCTCCACCCTCACCGGCCGGCACCTCGCGGAATACGTCGGCGCCTGACGCCATGGCGCCGCCTCGCAAGCACGACACCGATGTGATCCTCGACGCGGCGCGCACGCTGGTGCTCCGCGACGGCCCGCGCGCCGCGGGCGTCGCCGCCATCGCGGCCGCCAGCGGCGCGCCCGTGGGCACGCTGTACCACCGCTTCGGTAATCGCAACGGCGTGCTTGTCGCGACGTGGATTCGCGCGCTGGAGCGGTTCCAGGCGCGGGCGTTGGCGGCGGCGGAGCAGGCTGATCCACTGGAGGCGGCGATCGGAATGGCCGTGGCGACAATCGATTTCGCGCGGGCTGAGCCGGATGACGCCAAGTTGCTGTTGCATCTGCGGCCCGGGGATCTGCTGGACGGGGCTCCGGAGGAGGATCTGCGGGAGCGGTTGGCGCGCATGAACATGCCTCTGATCGAGCATGTGCATCGCCTGACCCGGGACCTTTTCGGGACCGACGACGAGCGGACGACCGACCGTTTCACCCGTGCTGTGGTGGATCTGCCCAACGCCACGCTCCGGCGGCACGCTCGCCAGGGTGATCTGCCGGAGTGGTTGGAGGCCGATGTGGCGGCTGCTACTCGGACGTTGCTAGCCCCTTGATTCCCCCGAGGGGGGAAATCAAGGGGAAGCGAGGGAGCCGGGCCGCAATCAGTTGCCCTGGAGAAGGCGGGCGAGATCAGCGGTCCCGGGGGCGACGGCCCGGATCAGATGCCGTACAGGCGTTCCCAGTTCTCTCGGCTGGTGAGTTCGGGCATGGCGTCGCGGTATTGGCGGGACACCGTGGGGAGTTCTCGGCGGAGGCGGCGGAGGACTCGGTAGGTGCGGAGGAGGAGGGCTCGGGCCTTTGCCTTGTCGCGCTTGCGGATTCGGACGCCGGATTGGGAGGCGTCGGTGACCATGACGTGGTCGAACAGGCCGATGTGCCACCAGTGGGCGTCCTCGCGGGTGACGGCCTTGAGGCCGGGCTGGACGCGGCCGGTCCACTGCTGAATGGCCCGCTTGATCAGGACCAGCACGGGGCGGCTCGGCTCGCCGCCCGCGCGGCGGACCTGGATGTCGGCGTTGCGGATCGGCGCGGTGGCGGCGGGGTGTTTGACGGTCTCCGAGTAGTCGCCGCGGCTGGTGCGGGCCTGCTTCAGCGCCTCCTGGCCGCCGTCCTGGAGGATCCGCGGGCCCTTCAGGAAGTCCTCGATGCCCTGGAGGGTGGTGTGCGCGAGGCCGTACTGCATGCCGACCAGGTATTCGGTGATCTCCCGGAACAGCTTGCGGGTCACGGCCTTCGGATCCAGATCGGTGTGCAGCGCGGAGACGATGAGCGAGTTGCGCGAGGAGAAGTACCGCGCCCAGTCGTCGAAGTCCTTCCAGTAGAAGTCGGCGTGCCACACGGCCGCGTTCGGCAGGGTCACCGTGACGAAGCCGTGCTCCCGGGCGCGCAGCCCGTACTCGACGTCGTCCCACTGGAAGAAGATCGGGATCGGCAGTCCGATGCGGGCCACGACCTCGGCCGGGATCAGGCAGGTCCACCAGGCGTTGTAGCCCGCGTCGACGCGCCGTTCCTGGTTGCGCTTGAGCATGCTGGTGTTGCGCAGCGCCTTCGGCACCTTCTGCCCGTGGCGCAGCAACGGGAGGTTGGTCTCCTCCGCGCCGACGTTCAGGTAGTCGGGGTTGAGCAGGAACAGCATCTGCGCGCCCACCAGCGTCGGCTCGGCCGTCAGATTCGCGAAGGCGTTGAGCCGCAACACCGTTTCCGGTTCGCACAGGATGTCGTCGTCCATCAGGATGACGTCGGCGTGCTCGTTGGCCGCCGACACCTCGTACAGGCCGCGCGTGAAACCGCCCGCGCCACCGAGATTCGGCTGACGCAGGTACCGCAGCTTGTCGCCGAGCCGCGGCTTGGTCTCCTGGAACAGCGGCCGGTCCTCCACCGCGTCCGTGCCCTGGTCCACGACGTACACGGCATCGATGGTCGCCAGCACGGTCGGGTCGGAGGCCAGCGCCGCCACGGTGTGCGCGCAGTCCTCGGCGCGGTTGAACGTGCAGATCGCGATCGCCACCGGCCGGACGCGCTCCGGCGCCACCGCCGACCACTCCAGCTCCGAGATGGTGAGATCGCCGCCGACGGCATCGAATTCGAGCCACAGCGCGCCGCCGTCGACGTACTGATCCAGCGCCGCGCGCAAGACGACGCGGCCATCGGCGCGCACATCCGCGGTATCGATGATCCGGCGGTGCCCCGCGATATCGGAGGCGGCGAGCCGGATGCGCGCCCGGTCGCCGACGGTCAGGGTCATGGCGACCTCGACCTCGGTGACCGTGGTCCAGCGCTGCCAGTAGCTCGCGGCGAACCGGCCGAAATACGTGTTGGTGTGCGCGGTCGCACCCTTCTCCAACCGCAGCGACAGCCGCTCCCGCCCGACCTTGCCCTTGGATACCGCATACATCTCGGCGCTGATCTTCGCGGCCGGAGCGGCGAATACGCCGCGCTGCAGCACCAGTCGCTGCGGAGCCTGGTGATCGCCGTGCAATGTGGCGGGGGCGGGGTCGGCGAGGAGCCGGTCGTTCTCGGTTGTGGTCACGGCCTGCCCAGCCGACTGGTCCATATCGCGGTCCCTTTTTGTTGTGTTAGATGGCGCCGCCTCCGGCGTCGCGGATTCGCGGCGACCATTATCTCCATCTCAGGCGTCGGCGGCGGACGGGGCCGCCTTCTCACCGGTGAACACGAATTTGTCGTACGCCCAATACCGGAATACCACCGCCACGACCTGGCCGACCAGCGTGCCCGAGATATTGTCCGCTAGGGGTGAGGACAGCTCCAGAACGTAGCGGGAAAAGCCCAGGCAGCCCAGCTGCAAGCCGATGGCGATCACGTTGAATACGGTGTACAGCACATATTCGCGGGCCGGGCTGCCGCCCTTCTTGTGGGCGAAGGTCCACCACTTGTTCCCGAAGTAGGTGACCACCGTGGCGACGCCGATCGCGATGATCTTCGCCGGGAGCGGAGCGTGGTACATCACGCCCTCGCCACCCCAGAACACCAGCAGGTTGTAGGTGCCCGCGTCGACGAGAAAACCGATCGCCCCGACCACGAGAAACGCCCCGCCCTTGCGTAAAGCGGCGGATACCTTGGTGAGCAGGGGCGCAGCGGCCGGATCGGCCGCGGTTTCACTGCTGGTCACTCCGGGCACGGTACCGCATCGAATGACACAGTGAGGGTTGGCGGGCGCATCCGGGCCGCTCCCCTGTACCCTCCCGGTGTTCCGTATTTCACCGTCCGAATCAACACGAGGAACTGACGGGGTGGACCCCACCGAGCTTCGCATCGCCGCAGTCGTGCCCTGCCACAACGAGGAGGCCGCGGTCGCCAAGGTCGTCACCGACCTCAAGGCCGCCGTGCCGGGCATCGTCGTCTACGTCTACGACAACCTGAGCACCGACGCCACGGCCGACCGCGCCCGCGAGGCGGGGGCGCTCGTGCGCACCGAGCACACCAAGGGCAAGGGCAATGTCGTGCGCCGCGCCTTCGCCGATATCGAGGCCGACATCTATCTGATGATCGACGGCGACGACACCTACGACGCCTTCGCCGCGCCGGTCATGATCAAGACCCTGCTGGACGGCCCCTACGACCACGTCCTGGGCGTGCGCAAGCAGAACGAGGGCGAGAACGCCTACCGGGCCGGGCACGAATCCGGCAACAAGGTGCTCAACGGCGTGGTCGGCAAGGTGTTCGGCGAGAACGTCGAGGACATGCTCTCCGGCTACCGGGTCTTCTCCCGGCGGTTCGTGAAGAGCTTCCCGGCGGTGTCGCGCGAATTCGAGATCGAGACGGAGCTGACCGTGCACTCGCTGCATCTGCGGGTGCCGCAGACCCAGGTGCCGGTCGGTTTCCGTGACCGCCCCGCCGGCAGCGAGAGCAAGCTACGCACCTATCACGACGGCTTCAAGATCCTGGCGCTGATCGTCGGCCTGGCCCGGCACGAGCGGCCGGTCGCGTTCTACGGCCTGTTCGGGACGCTGTCCTGGCTGGTGTCGATCATCCTGATCACCCCGATCGTCGTGCAGTACTACGAGATCCACCAGGTGCCGCGCTTCCCGACGCTGTTCTTCGGCCTGACGCTGCTGCTGCTGGGCAGCCTGGCGTGGACCGCGGGCCTCATCCTGGACGGCATCCGCCGGTCCCGGCACGAGGCCGCGCGGTTGATGTACCTGCGGTACTCGGCCGCGGGTACGGAGGCCGGTGACCGCATCGGCGAGACGCGCCGATGACGACCGAGGCCCGCCCGGAAAGCGTGGACGGGCAACAGCCAGGCACCGTGGGCGGGCGGCAGTCAGGCACCGTGGACGGGCAACAGTCGAGCACCGTGGACGGGCGGCAGTCAGGCACCGTGGACGGGCAACAGTCGAGCACCGTGGGCGAGCGGCAGTCGAGCACCGTGGGCGAGCGGCGGTCCGAGGACGGCCACGAGACAGTCGCCGAGGCTGCGGAGACGCCCCCCGGAGTCGATCCGCTGCGCCGGGCCGGAGGGTGGGTGCGGGAGCGCATGGGTGCGGCCACGGCCGCGTTCCTCGTCGTCGCCACGCTGTTCGGGGCCGTCTGGGCGACGGTCACCCCGGCGTTCTGGGGCCACGACGAGATCACGCAGTTCGGCCGGTCGTATCAGGTCGCGCACGGCGGATTCCTGCCGCAGCGCATCGCCGACGATCGCGGTGTCGCCTACGGCGGCGACATCCCGCTCTCCATCGACGGCCTGATGAGCTACGCCTTCACCGACTACAACCGCCGGCCCCCCGAGCCCGAGCCGATGGCCGCCGACCGCGTCTCCTACCGGCTGCTGGAATCGGCGCCCGTGACCACGGACGCGACGAAGCCGGTCTGGTTCACCAATACCGCGGCGTACTCCCCGATCCCGTATGTGCCCGCGGCCGTGGGTATCCGGCTGGCGGAGGCGCTGGATCTCGATGTCGGCGGCATGATGCTGCTGACGCGGCTGGCGGGCCTGGCCGCCTATCTGATCATCGTCGGATTCGCGCTGTGGACGTTGCGCGGATTCCGGTGGCAGTGGCTGGCGTTCGCGGTCGCGGTGCTGCCGATCGCGCTGTTCCAGGCCGGGACGGTCACCGCCGATACGGTGACCAACGCGCTGGCGCTGCTGGTCTCCTGCCTGCTGGTGAAGGGCCTGTTCCTGGGCGCGCGGCTGTCCCGCGCGGAGGTCGCGGTGGCGCTCGCGGCGACGGTCCTGCTGCCGCTGTGCAAGCCGACCTACGTGCTGCTGGCCATGCTGACCGTGCTGATTCCGGCTCGGCAGTACGGCTTTTCGAGCTGGCGGCGCTGGATTCCGTGGGCCTGCGCGGTGATCGGCGCCGGGGCGTTCGCGGTGTGGATGAAGATCGCCGCGCCCACCGGTGACGGCATGGGCCTGATGCGCCCGCCCGAGCAGTGGCATTCGGTGCGTCCGGGTGATCAGCTGCACGGAATCCTCACCCACCCCGTGGATTTCCTGAACACCTTCGTCGAGAGCATCTGGCTGCGGGATCAGCGCTGGTTCACCCAGTTCTTCGGGGAACTCGGCTTCGCCTACATCGACGTGCCGGCGGTGTCGATCCTGGCCTGCCTGCTGGCCTTCGCGGTGGGGCTGGGCATCGCCGAGCGCCTGACCTCGGATCGGCTGCGCACCTGGGTCGTCGCGCTCACCGTGCTGGCGAGTATCGCGATGATCTACGTGACGCTGTACATGTCGTTCACGCCGGTGGGCTACTACCTCATCGACGGTGTGCAGGGGCGGTATTTCGTGCCGCTGGCGATCGTGGCCTTCGCGGTGCTGCTGCGGTGGATGCCTGTGCGGCTGAGCGATATTCGGGGGATCACCCCGGCCAAGGGGCCTGCGATCGTGATCGTGGTCGCCACGGTGATCGCGCTGGCGGCAGCCGTCGCGAAGTACAACTACCTGGTCTGGGGCTGAGTTACAGCACCTTTTCCCCGGCAGCTGCATAGGCCTGCTCGGTGAGGTCCTTCTGTGGCCGCCACCAGTCCTGGTTCTCTCGGTACCAGCGGATCGTATCCGCCAGCCCCGCACGGAAATCCGCGAAGCGGGGTTCCCAGCCGAGTTCCGTGCGCAGGCGGGTGGCGTCGATGGCGTAGCGCTGGTCGTGGCCGGGGCGGTCGGTGACGTGGTCGAAATCGTCGGCGTCCCGGCCGAATTCGGCGAGGATCAAGCGGACGACGGCCTTGTTGTCGAGTTCGCCGTTCGCGCCGATCAGGTAGGTCTGGCCGATGCGGCCGTGCTCGAGCACCGCCCATACCCCGCGGTTGTGGTCGTCCACGTGGATCCAGTCGCGCACCTGGTGCCCGGCGCCGTACAGCCGCGGGCGGACCCCGTCGATGAGGTTGGTGATCTGGCGCGGGATGAACTTCTCCACGTGCTGGTAGGGGCCGTAGTTGTTACTGCAGTTGGAGATCGTCGCGCGCACACCGAACGACCGCACCCACGCCCGCACCAGCATGTCGCTGGACGCCTTGGTCGCCGAATAGGGACTCGACGGGTTGTAGGCGGTGGTCTCGTCGAAAGCGGGGTCGCCGGGTTCGAGATCCCCGTAGACCTCGTCGGTGGAGATGTGGTGATATCGCACGTCGTGCCGGCGCACCGCCTGCAGCAGCGAATACGTGCCGACGATATTCGTCTGCACGAACGGCAGCGGCTGCGCCAGCGAGTTGTCGTTGTGTGATTCGGCGGCGAAATGCACCACGGCGTCCACGCCGCCGACGAGCCGATCCACCAGTTCGAGATCGGCGATATCGCCGTGCACGAAGTCGATGCGGTCGGCGACCGGCGCCAGCGAGGCCCGGTTACCGGCATAGGTGAGCTTGTCCAGCACCACGACCCGGGTATCGGGCCGCTCGGCCAGGGTCTGGTGGACGAAGTTGGCGCCGATGAATCCGGCGCCGCCGGTTACGAGCAATCGCACGATCGTCAAGCCTATCGGCTGGCTCCGGAGCGCGGTCACGGGCTCGTGTTCCGCGTGCGGCGTCCGTATTGTCGGGTGAGAATTGATGACAGATGGCTCTACCGGGTCGGCACCCATTTTGTACCGGTCGCCCTTTATTACGGGACGCAAATAACGATCCGGTTACCCAGGTCACCCTTACGCTGTGACCTTCAACACAGACCGACTGGTTCGGACATCTGTACGCAGCGTAAACGCCGCCCGGAAACCCCTCTCACACTGGGTGTTTCCACAACCCGACCGACCGCAAGAACACGATGGTGAACAGAATTTGAATGAACGGTCACGGCAGGTTCACCGCTCGTTAGCTGGCTTCCATTTCGATTCCTCATGTCCCCCTACGAACCACTCTCTACCGAGGTTCCACAAAAATGCTGATGAGGAAATTCGCCGCGACGTCGGTCATGCTGATCGCCGCGATCGGCGTGACCGCCGGCACCGTCAACGCGGCACCTGCCGCCGACGAGGGCGCGGTCAACTACAAGGCGACCACCACCGAGACGAACACGGTCATCTCGACGGATTCCGGCTCCCTGGTCAACGAGAACGGCGTCTTCAAGATCAAAGCCGCCAATGGAACCACCCTGGCCGGCACCGATCTGTCGTTCCGCGTCGACGACTACGTGTTCCCGATCGCTGCCGACATCTCCGGCAACACCGCCACCCTGACCCCGCAGTTCGACCTGCAGCACGCGAGCTACCAGCCCGTCGCGCTGCCGTTCGAGGACCAGGCCCCCTGGAAGACCCCGTACGACCGTGAGCTGGCCGCCTTCACCCGCCTGAAGGACACCATCTCCACCGGCGCCACCATCGGCACCCTGGTGGGTGGCATCGGCGGCGGCGCCATCGGCTGCGTGCTCGGTGGCATCGCGGGCGCGACCGTCGCCTCGGCCGCGATCATCGGCCTGTTCGGCGCGTTCATTCCGGCCGCCGCCATCGGCTGCCTCGGTGGCATCATCGCCATCGGCGCGCTGGGCACCCTGGCCGGCCAGCTGCTGATCACGGCCCCGGTCGCGATCGCCGCCGCGGCGCAGTACTTCACGACCATCAACCAGCCGTTCGTCCCGCCGGCCAAGTAGGCCGGTCGGACCGCACGGTTCTGCCCCAGCACCCCCGCACAGCGCCGGCTGTGCGGGGGTGCTGCCGGTTCAGGCGGTCCGCGCGATGCTCCCGGCCTCGATCCGGGCCCGCACGAACCGCGTCACCCGGCCCAGCGCGGCGCGGCTCTCCGGCAGATTCGGCACGATGCTCGCGAACGCGTGCACCTGCCCGCGCCACAGCTCCAGCGAGTTCGGCACCCCGGCCGCCGTGAGCCGGCGCGCCATGAGTTCGCAGTCGTAGCGCAGCAATTCGTCCTCGCCGACGATCAGCAGGACGGGCGGCAGCCCCGCCAGTGCACCGTCGACCGGGGAGGGTTCGGCGTCCGGGCCGAACGCGCCGTAGCGCACCATCTGTTCCAGCGCCGACAGCGGGATATAGGCGTCGCGGGCGGCGGTCGGGCAGTCGCGCTTGGCCGCGCAGTTCAGATCCAGCGCCGGGGACAGCCCGACCAGTCCGGCGGGCGCGGGCAGCCCGGCCGCGAGGGCCCGCAGCGCGGTCGCGAAGGTGAGGAAGCCCCCGGCCGAATCCCCCGCGAAGACGATGCGCGCGGGATCGGCGCCGTGCCGCAGCAACCACCGGTACGCGGTGAGGCAGTCGTCGACCGATCCGGCGATGGAGGTGTCCGGGAGCTGGCGGTACGCGACGTTCAGTACCGGCAGTCCGGTGCGCCGGGCGAGGGCGGCGGCGATCGGCCGGTGCGTGTCCAGCCCGCACAGGAAGAAGCCGCCGCCGTGCATATACATCACCGCGCCGTCCCGCAGCGATCGGCGGCCGCCGCCGGGACGCAGGATCTCCATGCGAAAGCCTTTGAGCCACACCTGTTCCCGCTCCACTCCGGACGGGCTCGGGCGCAATCGCGCCAGCGCGTCGACGACGGCGCTCGCCGCGGGCATCGTCAGCGGGGTGATCGGGAAGTGCCGCACCACCGGACGGACCAGGCCGCGGCACGCCAGCCACAGCGCCCGGGACGTCAGGCTGCCGCCGTCCGGATTGACCACGACACCCGGCTCACTCGGGAACTCGCCTCGGATCGCCACCATCGCGCACCTACCTCACTCCGGCGCACCGAGCGGTCGGCAGCCGGGATCCGGCGGGCGAGCTGTCGGCGCTGACAACGTGACCTAGGAATATGGTCGCCGCGATGGCGTCCCCGTAAACCGTTGTGATCATTTCGCGGTCGAGTCGGAACCTCGTCGAGCCCGGGTGGACCGCGAATGGCAGACTGCTGTGACATGCGCGGAATCATCCTGGCCGGTGGCACCGGGTCGCGGCTGCACCCGATCACCCGAGGGGTGAGCAAGCAATTGGTCCCGGTGTACGACAAGCCGATGGTGTACTACCCGCTGTCGACGCTGATGCTGGCCGGCATCCGGGAGATCCTGGTCATCACCACCCCGGAGGATTCCGCGGCGTTCGACCGGCTGCTCGGTGACGGCTCCCAGCTCGGGCTGTCGATCCGCTATGTAGTGCAACCGGAACCGGACGGCCTCGCCCGGGCCTTCGTGCTCGGCGCCGACCACATCGGCAGCGAATCGGCGGCGCTGGTGCTGGGCGACAATATCTTTCACGGTCCCGGCCTGGGCACCCGGCTGCGGCGCTTCGAAAGCATCGACGGCGGGGCGGTATTCGCCTATCAGGTCTCGGACCCGACCGCGTACGGCGTGATCGAATTCGCGAAGGGCAAGGCCATCTCCATCGAGGAGAAGCCCAAGGTGCCGCGATCCAACTACGCTATCCCGGGCCTGTACTTCTACGACAACGACGTGGTCGAGATCGCCCGCGACCTGCGGCCCTCGGCGCGTGGCGAATACGAGATCACCGATATCAACCGCGCCTACCTGGAACAGGGCCGGTTGTCGGTGGAGGTGCTGGCCCGCGGCACGGCCTGGCTCGACACCGGAACCTTCGACTCGATGCTCGATGCCGCCAACTACGTGCGGACCATCGAGGAGCGGCAGGGTTTGAAGATCGGGGTGCCCGAGGAAGTGGCCTGGCGGATGGGCTTCATCGACGACGAGCAGTTGTGCCGGCTGGCCGAGCCGCTCGTGCGATCGGGGTACGGGAAATACCTGCTCGGTCTGCTCGAACACGGGCGGGACTGGGATCAGCGCTGATGAGTATGCGGATCCGGGAATTGTCCGTTCCGGGCGCCTGGGAGTTCACGCCTACGCTGCGCGGCGACGCGCGGGGGGTGTTCGTCGAATCGTTCAAGGCCTCCGAATTCGAGAAGGCGGTCGGGCGGCCGTTCGACCTGTTGCAGGTCAACACCTCCACCTCCGCGGCGGGCGTGCTGCGCGGCATCCACTACACCGAGGATCCGCCCGGGCAGGCGAAGTACGTGACCTGTGTGCGGGGCGCGTTCCTGGACGTCGTGGTGGATCTGCGGCAGGGCTCGCCCACCTTCGGCGCCTGGGACGCGGTGCTGCTGGACGATGTGGATCGCCGCTCGGTGTTCCTGTCCGAGGGCCTGGGGCACGCGCTGCTGTCGCTCGAGGACGACTCCACGGTCACGTATCTGTGCTCGCTGGAGTACACGCCCGAATTCGACCGTGACCTCGACGCTTTCGATCCGGACCTGGGTATCGGCTGGCCGACGGTGGGGCGGGACGGCAAGCCGCTGAAATTCACGCGTTCGCCGAAAGACGCTGCGGCGCCGAGGCTGAGGAGTCTGCGAGGCTAGTTTCCGGCCAAAAGCATGCCGGAAACAACAAAAGCATGCCGGGAACGAGGGGAACAATGCCGCACAGCAAACCGCGGTGGGCGAATCGTGTTCGCCCACCGCGGTTTCAGACTCCCCGGCCGCTCGGTCAGGCAGCCAGTTGCAGTTCCCGGTCCGCCTCGGCGACCGGGGTCGGCCGCTTGGGCAGGAAGTGGGTCAGCGCGATCACCGCGCCGATGACGCAGACCACGCCGGCGAAGATCAGGCCGGGACGGTAGCTGTCCAGCACCGCGGCGGGCGAGGTGTCGGTGTGCTGGGTGGGCCCGGGGGACGAAGACGCGGTGATGATCGCGGTGTTGATGGCCAGCACGATGGCCGCCCCGACCTGCATGGAGGTCTGGAGCACACCCGCCGCCAGGCCCTGTTCCTCGTCGGAGATGCCATTGGTGGCCTGGATGTTGATGGCGGGGAAGCCGATCCAGCCGATGCCGATCAGCAGTACCGCGGGCAGGATCACACTCAGGTAGGAGGGTGTGGTGTCCAGCCGCAGGAACAGCAGGTAGCCGATGCTCATCACGACCATGGTGACCGCGATGATCGGGCCGGTGCCGAACCGGTCGACGATCTTGTCGGAGAACACCGACGACAGCGCGACCAGCAGACCCACCGGCAGCAGGGCCATCGCCAGCTCCAGCGCCGACCAGCCCAGGGTGTCCTGCAGGAACAGGGTCACGATGAACTGCCAGCTGAAGTAGGACCCGGCCAGCGCGACGATGACCAGGCTGGCCCGCGCCAGCGACACCTTGCGCAGGATGCCGAGCCGGATCAGCGGGTGCTTGACCCGGTTCTCCACCGCGACGAACGCCACGAACAGCGCCACCACCGCGGCGAACGAGCCGACGGTCCGGGCCGAACCCCAGCCGGCCTCCGGGGCCGAGACGACGGTGAAGACCAGCAGCAGCATGGCGGCCGTGGAGAACAGCGCGCCGAGCAGGTCGTGCCCGCCCTCCTGCGCCGGCTTGTCCCGCGGCACCAGGAAGGCGGCGGCGACCAGGGCGGCGATGGCGATCGGCACGGGCAGGAAGAAGGTCCAGCGCCAGCCGAGGCCGGTCATCAGGCCGCCGAACACCAGGCCCATGGAGTACCCGCCCGCACCGAACACGGTGTAGATGGACAGCGCCTTGTTGCGGGCCGGGCCCTCGGCGAAGTTGGTGGTGATGATCGACAGGCCGGTCGGCGCGGTGAACGCCGCGGCCAGGCCCTTGACGAAACGGGTCAGGATCAGCAGCGCGGCGGAGCTGACCAGGCCGCCGGCCAGCGAGGCCAGCGCGAAGACGGCGAGGGCGATCAGGAAGACCTTGCGCCGCCCGAGCAGGTCGGCGGTGCGCCCGCCCAGCAGCAGCAGGCCGCCGTAGCCGAGCACGTACCCGCTGACCAGCCACTGGAGAGTGGAGGTGCCGAGACCGAGTTCGGTGCCGATGGACGGCAGCGCGACACCGATCATCGACACGTCGAGACCGTCGAGGAACAGCACGATGCACAGGGTGATCAGCATTCCCCACATCCGTGCCGGCCACCGGGTACCGGCCGCCGCCGCGGCGGCCGGGAGTGTTGCTGTGGAAGTCATGAGTTGGGACAGTACATGCGTGCGCATTAAATGTGCAAGCATTTAATGCGGTTGCATGATTTGACGGTGGACACTAAGATGTGGGCATGTCCAAGTCGACAGCGTCCGTCGACCGGCCCGCAGCCCTCGAACAGGCGGTACCGGCCGGACTGGTGAGCAAGTGGCGCACTCTGCTGTCCCAGCACGCCGATGTGTCCTGTGCGCTGGAGAAGGAGCTACAGGGCCGCCATCAGATCGGCCTCAGCGAATTCGAGACGCTCGACCGCCTCGTCGACGCCCACTGCGAGACCTACCGCATGAGCGACCTGGCCGGCGACATCTACCTGAGCCAGAGCGCCCTGTCCCGAGCGGTGGCCCGGCTCGAGCGAGACGGCCTGGTCAGCCGCAGCATGTGCACCGACGACCGGCGCGCGATCTTCGTCTGCCTCACCGACAAGGGCCGCGCCCTGCACGCCTCGGCGGCGCCCACACACCGGGAAGTTCTCGCCCGCACGCTCAGCTGAGCGCGGACGGCCGCACTTCGGCCGGAATCGACTCAGCAGGCCGCCAGGGCCTCGTCTATGGCCGCGCGGGCTTCCACCGATGCGGCCCGGATACCACCGAAAGCCGCACGGTAGCGGTCGATTTCGTGGTCCTTGTCGAAATACGCGGAGCCGGTGAAGGTTTCGACGTACACCACCGGCGGCTCGGTCAGATCGCCCGCGGTGTCGGGGAATTCGAGCAGGACGAACCGGCCGGACTCCATGCCCGCGTGGTATTCGCAGTCGTTCGGCACCACGCGAATGTCGACATTGGGCCGCTCGGACATGCGGCGCAGGTGGTCGAGCTGGGCGGCGTGCACGTCGGCGCCGCCGATCCGGTGCCGCAGCAGCGATTCGGTGAGCACCGCGGACACCCGTGCGGGCGATTCCGGCCGGGTGAGCACGGACTGGCGGGCCGACCGCAGCGCCACCCGGCGATCGAGTTCCTGCGCCGACATCTCCGGCCGCGCGGCGGCCAGGACCGCCCGCGTGTAGCCCTCGGTCTGCAACAGGCCGGGCACCAGGCCGTTCTCGAAGGTCGACAGCCTGTCGGCCGCCTCCTCGAGGCCGATGTACACCTCGAAGCCCTCGGCGATCACATCGCTGTACTCGGCCCACCAGCCGCGCGCCTTGGTCTCCCGCGCCAGCGCGGTGAGCGGCTCGACGAGTTCGGCGGGTGCGCCGTAGATCTTGCACATGGCCTCGACGTCGAGGCTGCGCAGCGAGGTCTGGCCGGTCTCGATGCGCCAGATCTTGGCCTCCGACCACTCCAGCCGCTGCGCGGCGACCCGGGTGGTCATCCGCGCGCGATTGCGCAGATCGCGAAGCTGGCGGCCCAGCTGGCGCCGCGGCATCGTCGAACCGGTGATCCCCTGCGGTAAGCCCATACTTCCCCCTCCGTCCCGTGCGCCGATCGTACTCGCTCTCACAGCCCACCGAACGGCCCGAATCTCACGCGTGCCCAGGGTCGAATCGGACAAGCAATCGGATTGTTGCACAGCCGAACCAGAGCCGGATACCGCCAATATCACTATGAGTAAGGGTAGTGTCTCAGTCACGTCTGCGTCACCGCTGGGACAACCCGCGCTCACTTCCGCTGCGGACGCCTCCGGAAACGCCAGAACTGCACTGCCCGAACGTCTTCGGAGAGCTGATTGACCGGCTCGGCCACCTCGGACAGTGCCCGGAAGAGATCGTCGGCGAGATCGTTGATGTGCTCGACCCGGCTGGCCAGCCGCGACGCGTTCACGAGGAATTCCAGGGCCAAGCGCACCGACGCCGCCATGGTCAGCCCCAGCGGCACCGCCACCAGCACCGCGAACGCGAGGCCCAGCAGCATCGAGACGTGCCAGAGCAGCACGGTCAGCACGATCGGGACGCCGCAGGCGAAGGACAGGCCGAGGATGTAGGCCAGCGGCAGCAGGGTGCGCGTCGCCGGGCGGTGGAACTGCACGTCGATCAGGGCGCGCAGGGCGGCCAGGGCCCACGCGGCGAAGGCGCCCGGGCTGCGGAACGGCTCGGCCGGCCGCTCCTCCGCCGCCGCCTCGTCGTCCAGATGACGCGTCAAGCGTCGGCTCGTGGACTCTTTCCAGGTGATGATCTGGGGTTCGGCCTCGTAGTCGTCCGCGACGTTCCCGACCGGTCCGAGAGGCTCGTCAGTCATGGCTCCGATCCTCTCCCTTACACTTCGCCGGGGCAACGAGCAGGGTCACAAGCGTTCTGTTGGGAAACTTTCAGCCGCAACGCATTCGATTCACAGGTGAGCGGACGACTGTGACTTCGGGCCTGCGACGAGGCCGATCGGCAGCGGCAGTGCCGCCGAATCCATAGCTGTCGGGAATCAAAAGGTGATCTTGTGATGAATTCGATGACGAGCAAGAAAGTTTCGCAAACGTGTAACGCGGCGTCCCACGTGGCCCGATACGTCCCATGAACACCAACGCAGGACCCAGATCTACCCGGGGAATGGAGAAGCAAGTGCGTACGACGTTTCCGCCTTCCGTTCGTGCGGCCGAGCTGGCCGCCAGCGCGCAGGACTACATCCAGCGCGGTTGGACGGTCGCCGAAACGGCCAACGGCATCTGCCTGATCACCGACGAGAACGTTTCCGGCATCGAAGTGACCGGTGAACTCGCGGCGACCGTGCGCCGGTACCTGCGGGCGAACAACATGACCGGTCCGGTGATCGAGATCCCGGGCGCCGAGCGCCGCGAGATCCACCTGGTCACCGGCGTCCGCAATGCCGCGATGGCACTGGAGGCGCTGCGCGCGGCCGAGGGCGTCACCGTCTACACCGACGGCGAGGGCATCCCGCTGCCGCCGACGCAGCTGTCGGCCGCCGGCTCGGCCGACTGGGGCGTGGCGCCGAACGAGGCCCGCTGGCTCCCGCCGGTGGTCGCGATCGGTGCGGCCGTCCGCGCGGCCCGGTCGAAACAGCGCAAGCCGCGGCTCGCCCGCATCGCCAGCTGACAGGTTCGACAGACAGCTCAGTAACCACCGAAACCGCGGGGGCCCACCGGGTTCCCGCGGTTTCCGTTGTGCCCGGATCGCGCATGTCGGTGCCCGGGGTGATGATGGTGTTATGACGCACGTCACGGAAGACACCCGGACACTGCTTCGCACCTGCCCGCTGTGCGAGGCCGTCTGCGGGCTCGAGGTCACCCTTACCGCCGACGACCTGGTGGCCGGGATCCGGGGCGACCGCCGCGACCCGTTCAGCAAGGGATTTCTCTGCCCCAAGGGCGCCAGCCTCGGCCATCTCGACGAGGATCCCGACCGGCTGACCGATCCGATGATCCGCGACCGCGCCACCGATACCTGGCGCGCGGCCTCCTGGGAGGAGGCCTTCGACCTGATCGCCGAGCGCCTGCCGCCGCTGGCGGCCGAGTACGGACGGCAGTCCACGGCCCTGTACCTGGGCAATCCCAATGCGCACACCGTCGCCGGGGCGCTGTACCTGCCACCGCTGATCCGGGCGCTCAGCACGCGCAACGTCTACTCCGCCAGCACCGCCGACCAGATGCCCAAGCAGGTCGCCAGCGGGCTGATGTTCGGCGATCCGCTCACCGTGCCGGTCCCGGATCTGGACCGCACCGACTACCTGCTCGTCCTGGGCGCCAACCCGCTGGAATCGAACGGATCGCTGTGCACCTCGCCGGACTTTCCGGGGCGGTTGAAGGCGCTGCGCAAGCGCGGCGGTCGCCTCGTGGTGGTCGATCCGCGCCGCACGCGCACCGCGAAACTGGCCGATGAGCACCTGTTCGTCCGGCCCGGCAGCGATGCGTATCTGCTGTTCGCGATCGTGCACACGCTGTTCGCCGAAGATCTGGTGACGGTCCGGGTGGAGGCGAGCGGCCTCGACGAGGTGCGCACGGCCGCAACGGCATTCCCGCCGCAGCGGGTCGCCGACCGCACGGGCGTCCCCGCCGAGACCATCGTCCGGCTGGCCCGCGAACTGGCCGCGGCGCCCACGGCCGCCGTCTACGCGCGCATCGGCACCTGTACGGCCGAATTCGGCACGCTGACACAGTGGCTGGTGGACGTGATCAACGTGCTCACCGGCAACCTGGACAGGCCCGGCGGGGCCATGTTCGCCACGCCGGCCGCGCTCGGCATCGTCCGCACCCGCCCGTTCCGCCTGGGCCGCTGGTCCAGCCGGGTGCGCGAGCTGCCCGAGGCGATGGGCGAATTCCCGATCGCCACGCTCGCCGACGAGATCACCACCCCGGGCGAGGGGCAGGTGCGGGCGCTGGTGACGGTCGCGGGCAATCCCGTGCTGTCCGCGCCCAGCGGCGCGCGGCTCGGGGAGGCGCTGGCCGGGCTGGAATTCATGGTGAGCGTGGATCGCTATCTGAACGAGACCACCCGCCACGCCGATGTCATCCTGCCGCCGCCGCGCACCCTCCAGTCCCCGCACTACGACTTCGCGCTGCTGAACTTCGCGGTGCGCGACTACGCGCGGTACTCGCGGCCGCTGCTGCCGCTGGGCGACCGGCCCTCGGAGTCGGAGATCCTGGCGCGGCTGGCCGTCGCGGCCCTGGGCCAGCAGCCCGAACCCGACCGCGATCCGCTTGCGGCGGTCGACGAGCTGATCATCGCGGGCACCCTGCACAAGGCGGGGCTGCTGGAGCGCCGCGCCGAACTGATCGGCGACAACAGCACCGAGCAGCGCATCGACATGATGCTGCGGCTGGGCCCCTACGGCGAGTGGCATCCGGCCGCGGCGGAGGTCGAGCAGGAGGGGGTGTCCGGCGGGTTGAATCTGCAAGTTCTGCTGGACAATCCGCACGGTATCGACCTCGGCCCGCTGCGGCCCCGCCTGCCCGAGGCGCTGCGCACGGCGTCGAAGCGGGTCGAACTCGCCCCGCAACCGCTGCTCGACGACGTCGCGCGGCTGCGCGACCGGCTCGCCGACGCGAGCACGGGCATGGTGCTCATCGGGCGGCGGCAGCTGCGCTCCAACAACAGTTGGATGCACAATGTCGCGACCCTCGTCGGCGGGTCCAACACCTGCACGCTGCACATCCACCCCGACGATGCCGAGCGGCTCGGACTGGGCGCAGAGGCGGTCGTGAAATCGGCGGCGGGCACGCTCACCGTGCCCGTGGAGCCGACCGAGGAGATCATGCCTGGCGTGGTGAGCCTGCCGCACGGATGGGGCCACGCCGGCAGCACCCAATCGGTCGCGCGGGAGCACGCGGGCGTGAACGCCAATACGCTGACCGACGATTCGATCATCGACACCCCCTCCGGAAACGCGGTGTTCAACGGGGTGCCGGTCACGCTGACACCAGCCTGAAGCCACTCGTTTCGGACATTGCGTACCGGTCGGGACCCGTAAGGGGTGTAACGGGCCGGTCGACTCGGCACGGCCGGGCACGCCGAGCAAAATGGACAACGCAATAGTGCGAATTGCGCTCGGCACCAACCGAATCCGCCCACTGTCGCGCACCGCCACGGCCAGCATCGGCACAGCTATCGGCGAATCGGGGCTTGCCCCCGCGGGTGCGCGGGCGCATCCTCATTCGAGGATGAGATGCCGGACACTGACCGAGTGGGACATATAACCCACTCACCAGCTAGTTTCATAATTTGCCCAGTCCAAAAACGTTCTTTCATATACGATTTCGACATCACCGAGGTTCAGTGCCGAGCCTGGTACATACGACTCCAGCAACCCGAGGGGGCGTGAGATGCCCGGTAGGCGAGGCGGCAGTGACGGTGAGCGGGAACTCCAGGACCGCTTCGGCACCCGCGACCGGGCCGAGCGCTTCGCCGACGATCAGGTGCTGGACAGACTCAACGCCACGATGCTCGACTTCGTGCGGCGGATCGATATGGCGTTCATCGCCACCGCCGACCGGCACGGCGAGTGCGACGCCAGCTTCCGGGCGGGCCGGCCGGGCTTTCTCCACATCGTCGACGACCGCACCCTCGCGTACCCCGAATATCGCGGCAACGGCGTCATGGCGAGTCTGGGCAACATCCTGGAGAACCCGCACGTCGGCATCCTCCTGATCGACTTCACGCACGACCGGATCGGCCTGCACATCAATGGGTCCGCGCGCATCGTCGGCGATGCGGCGCTGCGGCACCGGGTGCCCGATCTGCCGCAGGCCGAGCGCGGCAGGGTCGCCGAGCGCTGGGTCGTGGTCGACGTCGAGGAGGCGTACATCCACTGCCGCAAGCACATTCCGCACCTGGTACCCGGCACCCGCGAGGAGCGGCAGTGGGGTACCGACAATCCCGCCGCCAAGGGCGGCGACTACTTCGGCGCGAAGGCCGAGACCCGGGCACTGGTCGCCGAATACTGAATCCGCCGGTTCCGGCCTGCAACGGTGCTTCACCGGAACCGGCGGATTCGCCTCACTTGATCTTGAAGATCACCGCGCGCTGAACGACGAAGTTGATGACGGTGGCGGTGCCCTGCGCGACGACGAAGGCCAGCAGCACCGCGATGGTCACCGTGTGTCCGGCCAGTTCCCACCGCATGCGGGGCAGGTGATCGTTGAGCAGCGCGTTGATCCCGACCTGGACGACGAAGGTGACCAGATACAGCGCCCACACGGCGGCGAACCGGATGCGGCTCGGCGGCGCCTTGAAGGTCCAGCGGCGGTTGATCAGGTAGGCGGTCGTGGTGCCGACGACGAAGCTGATCGCCTTGGCGATATCGCGCGGGACCCCGAACAGATTCATCAGCACCAGATACAGCCCGAAGTCGACCACCGCCGACAGCACGCCGGTCGCGACGAACCGCACGATCTGCGTCTTGAGGTCGACATCGGTACCGCCCGGCTCGTCGACCAGGGGCAGCTCAGCCGGCAGGGGAAGGTGGGGTTCCGCGGTCACGGGGACGAGCGTAGCGCGCCGCCCACAGCTACATCGGGGCGATCGGCGTGGCGCGATTCACGCCGGTGTACGGCCCGTGACACCGGCACCGATGTCCGGTCATACCTGTAGCCTCTATGCCGATGTCCACGAAAGCTCAGACCTCCACCGCCGCGGGTCCTGCCGAAAAAGCGGGCGACGGCGCTGCGTCACAGAATGACAGCACAGGGTCGACCGAACGCTACGACCTGCCGACGAGTACTCGCAGGCTGACCGGGTGGGGCCGTACCGCGCCGACGTCCGCCGAGGTGCTCTCGACCAGCGATCCGGAGCTGATCGCGCAGGCCGTGGCCGCGGTCGCCGAGGACAACGAGGGGAAACCCGCGCATCTGCGGCGCGGGGTGATCGCCCGCGGGCTCGGACGCTCGTACGGCGACAACGCCCAGAACGCCGGCGGCTTGGTCGTCGACATGACGGCGATGAACAAGATCCACCGCATCGACCGCGACACCCATCTGGTGGACGTCGACGCCGGCGTGAACCTGGACCAGCTGATGAAGGCCGCGCTGCCGTTCGGCCTGTGGGTTCCGGTGCTGCCGGGCACCCGCCAGGTCACCGTGGGCGGTGCGATCGGCTCCGACATCCACGGCAAGAACCACCACAGCGCGGGCAGCTTCGGCAATCACGTGCGGTCGATGGAACTGCTCACCGCCGACGGCACCGTGCATCACATCACGCCGAAGCGGAACGCCAAGTTGTTCTGGGCGACCGTCGGTGGCTGCGGGCTCACGGGCATCATCCTGCGGGCCACCATCGAGATGACGCCGACCGAGACCGCGTACTTCATCGCCGACGGCGACGTCACGCCGACGCTCGAGGACACCATCGCCTACCACAGCGACGGCTCCGAGGACCGCTACGAGTACAGCTCGGCCTGGTTCGACGCGATCAGCCCGGAACCCAAGCTGGGCCGGGCGGCGATCTCGCGCGGCAATCTGGCGAAGCTGGACGAACTGCCCAAGAAGCTGCGGGAGGATCCGCTGAAGTTCAACGGCAAGACGTTCTTCACGCTGCCGGACGTCTTCCCGAACGGGCTGGCCAACAAGTACACCTTCACGCCCATCGGCGAGCTCTGGTACCGCAAGTCGGGTACCTACCGGGGCAAGGTGCAGAACCTGACGCAGTTCTATCACCCGCTGGACATGCTGGGTGAATGGAACCGCGGCTACGGTTCGAACGGCTTCCTCCAGTACCAGTTCGTGGTCCCGCCCGAGGCGGTCGAGGAGTTCAAGAACATCATCCGCGATATCCAGCGGTCCGGGTTCTATTCGTTCCTCAACGTTTTCAAACTGTTCGGGCCGGGTAACCAGGCGCCACTGAGCTTTCCGATGCCGGGCTGGAACATCTGCGTGGACTTCCCGATCAGTGCGGGGCTCAACGAGTTCGTCACCGAACTGGACCGGCGCGTGCTGGAATTCGGCGGACGGCTCTACACCGGCAAGGACTCCCGGACCACCGCGGAGACCTTCCACAGCATGTACCCCCGGATCGACGAGTGGATCAAGGTCCGCCGCAGTGTCGACCCCACAGGCGTTTTCATGTCCGATATGGCGAGAAGGCTGGAGCTGCAATGAGCGGTGAGTACGCGAAATGATCAATGCCGTAGGCAACCCCCAGAACATTCTGCTTCTGGGTGGAACCTCCGAAATCGGCCTGGCGATCTGCACCGAGTACCTGAAGAAGGGACCGGCCCGGGTCGTCCTGGCGGCCCTGCCGAACGATCCGCTGCGCGCGGATTCCGTGGCGCAGCTGGAAGCCGCCGGAGCGTCCAAGGTCGAGGTCGTGGACTTCGACGCGCTCGACACCGGTAGCCATCCGAAGGTCGTCGAGCAGGCGTGGGCCGACGGCGATATCGACGTGGCGATCGTCGCGTTCGCGCTGGACGGCGACGCCGAGGAGCTGTGGCAGAACCAGCAGAAGGCCGTGCGGGTGGCCGAGGTCAACTACACCGCGTCGGTGTCGGTGGGCGTGCTGGTCGGCGAGAAGATGAAGGGCCAGGGGTACGGGCGCATCGTCGTCATGTCCTCGGTGGCCGGCGAGCGGGTCAAGCGCGCCAACTTCGTCTACGGCTCGACCAAGGCCGGCCTGGACGGCTTCTATCTGGGACTCGGCGAGGCGCTGCGTCCCTTCGGCCCCCGCGTCACCGTCGTCCGCCCCGGCCAGGTCCGCACCCGGTTCTCGGCACACGTCGACGAGGCCCCGCTGACCGTCGACAAGGAGGACGTGGCGGCCCTGGCGGTCGCGGCCTCCCAGAAGGGCAAGGAGATCGTCTGGGCCCCCGGCGCCTTCCGCTGGGTCATGGTGATCCTCCGCCACGTCCCCCGCGCCCTGTTCCGCCGCCTGCCGATCTGATCGGCGGCACGCCCACGATCTTCGGAAGCCCTGCACACCTGACCTCGTAGGTGTGCAGGGCTTTCGTGGTACCGGCGCGCGCTCGGGCGTACCTCCCGCATTCCAGCGCGAGTTCAGGCGCACCCGCCCATAACCTGCGCGCTCAGGCGCACCGGCCGTATGTCGGCGGGCACGTAACTGGACCTCCCCCTATTCTGGCGGGCGCTTGGAGTGCCCTTCCTCTTTTCGGCGGGCGCTTTGGGGCACCTTTCCTTTTTCCGGCATGCTTTTGGCCGGAACCAGGCAACACAGAATCCGGAGGCAGCGTGCGAGTACTTGTCCGGCAGGTCGGCGGCAGTCTGGGTGAGGCGGTGCTCGCCGCGGTGGTCGCGGCGGTGGTCGCCGCCGTGGGGCTGGTCGCGTTCGGCACCGTGCAGTGGCCCGCGTTCAACTCCTCCAATGTGACTCGGGCGCTCACCACCGTCGGGCAGGTGGCGGCGGTGGTCGTGCTGCTGGCGGCCATCGTGCTGATCCGGCTGCGGCGCTGGCCGTGGCTCGCGAAAGTGCTGTCCTGGGCGGGTATTTCGGCCTTCGTGACGGTAACGCTGGGCATGCCGCTGGCGGCGACCAAGCTCTATCTGTTCGGCATCTCGGTCGACCAGGAGTTCCGGACGGAATACCTGACGCGGCTGACCGACAGTGCGGCGCTGCACGATATGACCTACATCGACCTGCCGCCGTACTACCCGGCCGGGTGGTTCTGGATCGGCGGGCGGGTGGCGAACCTGCTCGGCATGTCCGGGTGGGAGACGTTCAAGCCCTTCGCGATCGCCTTCCTCGCGGTGGCGGCGGTGGTGGCACTCGTGTTGTGGTCCAAACTGATTCGCGCCGACTGGGCCGTCGCGGTGGCGGCGGCGACCACGGCGGTGACGGTGGCCTTCGCCTCCCCCGAGGCCTACAGCGCGGTGCTGGTCGTCCTGTTCGCGCCCGCCATGCTGCTGGCCTGGGGTGCGCTGTACCGCCCGGCGGATCCGGCCGATACCGCGCCGACCGCTGCGGGCTGGGGCGCGGTGATCGGGGCCGGGCTGTTCCTCGGGCTGGCGATGATGTTCTATCAGCTGTTCGCGGGGCTCGCGGTCTTCACCGTGGTGCTGATGGCCGTGGTGGCCTGGATCGCCCAGCTGTGGCAGCGCAGCGCCGATGCGGTGCACCGGCCGCGGGACGTCGCGAACGGCCCGAGCGCGCTGGGCCTGCTGTGGCCGATCCTGGCGCGGCTGGCCGTCATGGGTGTGATCACCGCGGTACTGGCGCTGATCACCTGGGGGCCGTGGCTGGCGAAGGCGCTCACCGGGTCCATGCCGAAGTCCGGCACCGCGCTGCACTACCTGCCGGAGTCGGGGGCGCGGCTGTCGTTCCCCATGTTCGACTTCTCCGAGCCGATACTCGGGGCGCTGTGCCTGATCGGCACCGTCTGGCTGGTGCTGCGGGCGGCGAGTTCGCGCCGGGCGCAGGCGCTGGGGATCTCGGTGGCGGCCATCTACCTGTGGTCGCTGGCCTCGCTGGCGGCCACCGCGGCCGGGACCACCGGACTGTCCTTCCGGCTCGAGCCGATCCTGCAGACGCTGCTGGCCGCGGCGGGAACCTTCGGCTTCATCGAGGGTGCGCGGGCGCTCTACCAGGCGATCAACGAACCGCCGCGCTTCCGCCTGGTGGCCGCGGCGGTCGGGGTGATCGGCCTGCTGGCGTTCTCCCAATCCATCCCCAGCATCCTGAACACCGAGATCACGACCGCCTACACCGATACCGACGGCAACGGCGAGCGCGCCGATCAGCGCAGCCCGTCGGCCGTCTCGTACTACCGCGAGATCGATGCCGCGCTCACCGCGCAGACCGGGCGGCCGCGCGATCGATCCGTGGTGCTCACCTCCGACACCAGCTTCCTCGCGTACTACCCGTACTACGGCTTCCAGGGGCTCACCTCGCACTACGCGAATCCGCTCGCCGATTTCGCGGGCCGCGCCGCGGAGATCAAGCGCTGGAGCGGGCTGCAGACCCCGGCGGAACTGCGCGACGCGCTCGAGCACACCCCGTGGCGGGCGCCGGACGCCTTCCTCTTCCGCAGCAGCGGCGACAAGTACACCCTGCGGCTCGCCGAGGACGTTTACCCGAACGATCCCAATGTGCGCCGGTACACGGTCTCGTTCCCCAAGACGCTGTTCGAGGATCCGCATTTTCAGGTGACCGGCATCGGGCCGTTCACACTGGTCGTGCGGCGCTGAATCGGCGCGTCGGCGTGTGCACAAACCGCCCATCCTGTGGATAAGACTGTGGAATACCTCATTTTCTGTGGATAACTCCCTTGTCGCCCAGCGCGCTCTCAGGGTGCGGCGGTAGCGTGGTGTGCTAGTTTGTCCAGCACGTAGGGAGTTGTACCTGTGGTACCCGGCGGGGAATCGGATCGCATCGATACGAAGCGATCGGGAGGCACCGCGACAGTTGTCATCGACCCGCCGGCGCCCGCCGGTGGGGCGACCGTCGCGCCCGCCGGAGAGTCCCGCGGCGCCAGAGCCCGCGAGCGGCTGCGCTCGTCCCGCCCCGATCTGCTCATCGGCGCGATCTACTCGGCCTTCGCCGTCATCGTCCTGTCCGGGCAGTGGCGCGACACCGACCACGGCTACCTGCTCAAGAGCGGCCAGGACCAGTCCATGTGGGAGTGGTTCTTCTCGGTGACCGCGCATTCGGTCGCGCATCTGGAGAATCCGCTCGGCACCACGCTGCAGAACTATCCCGCCGGTGTGAACATGATGGCCAACACGGCCATGTTCGGCGTCGGCGTGCCGCTGACCCCGGTCACGCTGCTGTTCGGGCCGACCACCACCTACGTGCTGGTGCTGACCGCCGGCCTGGCCGGGACCGCCTTCGCCTGGTACTGGCTGTTCTCGCGGGAACTGGTCGACTCCCGGTTCGCGGCCTTCGTGGGCGGCGTGTTCTGCGGCTTCGCGCCGGCGATGATCTCGCACGGCAACGCCCACCCGAACTTCGTGCTGCTGGCCCTGCTGCCGGTGATCGCCGGGCTGCTCATCCGGATGGCCCGCCGCGCGGTGGAACAGCCCGAACTCGCGCGGGCCCGGCGGCGGCGCGACGCGGCCGTGCTGGGCGTGCTGGTGGCATTGCAGATCGCGCTCGGCGAGGAGCCGCTGCTGATCTTCGCGCTGGCCTTCGGGCTGTTCGCGGTCGTCTACTACCTGCACGAGCCCCGCCTGGGCCTGCGGGTGGTGCGCGGCGTGGCGCCGACCGTCGCGATCGCGGCCCTGATCACGCTGGTCCTCACCGCGCTTCCGCTGTGGTATCAGTTCTTCGGGCCGCAGAGCTACCGGTCCATCGATCACGGGCCCACCGGCAACGATCTCAAGGCGCTGGTGCAGTTCCCCGCCGAATCGCTCGGCGGCCTCTACGCGCCGGGCCAGAACGTGGGCATCAACCCCACCGAGGACAACTCCTACTTCGGCTGGCCCCTGCTGGCCCTGGTGGCGGTGACCGTCGTGCTGCTGTGGCGGTCGCGCGGCACGGCCGACGGCGAGCCTCGCCACCACCACCGCGTGGTGCGGGCCGCGGCGCTGGTGGTCGTCGTGTTCACGGTGCTGTCGCTGGGCGTGGAGGCGACCTTCGGCAAGCGGCCCACCGGCGTCACCCTGCCGTGGAAGTGGCTCGAGCAGGTGCCGCTGCTGAATACGGTGCTGGAGACCCGGTTCTCCATGGCCGCCGTTCCCGCGATCGCGCTGATCCTCGCCCTGGGCACCGAGCGGGCGATGGCCTACGCGCGGCAGTCGCTCGGCGATCCGCGCCCGCCGATCTGGTTCGGCGTGCTGGCGCTGGCCCTCGCGCCGCTGGTGCCGACGATCCTTCCGGTCACCGAGCGCGCCCCCACGCCGGAGTTCTTCACCGACGGGACCGTCCGGGACTACGTCGACACCGGCTCGGTCGTGATCGCGCCGCCGCCCACCACCGGCGATGCCAAGCCGCTGCGCTGGCAGGTCGACTCGAACTTCGACTTCTCGCTCGCCGGCGGCTATTTCGTCGGCCCCAACTCCGATAAGAAGGGGATCTACGGCGCCGTCGAGCGGCCCACCGCGACGCTGCTGATGCGGGCCCAGAAGACCGATCAGGTGCCCGCCGTCGACGACGCCGCCCGCGAGCGCGCCCTGGCGGACCTGAACTACTGGAAGGCCGATGTGGTCGTGCTGCCGCCCACCGAGCACGGCGGCGCCATCCACGCGACCCTCGACCAGTTGCTCGGGTTCCCGGGGCAGTACGTCCACGGCGTGTGGGTCTGGGACGTCCGTCACCTGGTGTGAGTCGCGGACACCCCCGTGCCGCATCGATTTCCCAGCGGGGGTGGCTAGCATCGTGCATCGTGCGCGCAGACTCCCCAGCGTTTTCCCCGGTTCGCCTGATCGCCCTCGTATCGGGTGTGCTCGCCGCCCTCTTCGCGGTGCTCGCCCCGTTGCTCCCGGTGCGGGAGGACCGCACGACGCTCGACTGGCCGCAGCCGCAGTCGGTGAACGTCGAGGCGCCGCTGGTGTCGTACGTGCCGCTGGACATGAATCTGTCGATTCCGTGCGCGGCGTTCCGCGATCTGCCGAGCGGGACCGTGGTGTCCACGGTGCCCGCCACCGCACCGGGCGCCAGCGCGAAGGGCTTGCTGGCCAAGGTGACCGACGATCCGGGTGGCCGGACGCTGTCGGTGATCCAGCGCGATATCCCGGTCCTGTCCGCGCCGCTGGCCGAGATCGGCGGCTGCACCGCCCTGACGCTCGAATCGACCGCCGGAGCGACCACCGCCGAATTCACCGGAGTCACGCGCGCGGACGGGACGGCGTTCAAGAATTCGGTGGGCGGGGATATCCGCCCGCAGATCGTCGGCGTCTTCAGTGATCTGGACCGCGCGCAGCTGGGTGACGCGCGGCTGCACGCGAATATCGACTCGCGCTTCTCCTCCAGCCCCAGCGCGCTGAAGCTGGCCGCGATCATCGCCGCGATCGTCCTCACCGTCATCGCGCTGATCTGCCTGCATCTGATCGACACCGCCGACGGCCGCCGCCCGCGCCGGTTCCTGCCCGCGCACTGGTGGCGGTTCGGCGTCGCCGATGTGGTGGTGCTGGGGACGCTGGTGCTGTGGCACGTCATCGGCGCGAATACCTCCGACGACGGCTACATCCTGAACATGGCCCGGGCGTCGCGGCATTCGGGCTATATGGCCAACTACTACCGCTGGTTCGGCGTCGCGGAGGCGCCCTTCGGTTGGCCGTACGAGGTGCTGGCGTGGATGACCCGGGTCAGCGACGCCAGCTGGTGGATGCGGCTGCCCTCGCTGCTGGCCGGAATCGTGTGCTGGCTGGTGATCAGCCGCGAGGTGCTGCCGCGGCTGGGCGCGCGGGTGCGGCGCAATGCGGTGGCGCGCTGGACGGCGGGGCTGGTGTTCCTCGTCGCGTGGCTGCCCTACGACAACGGCCTGCGGCCCGAGCCGCTGATCGCGCTGGGCGCGCTGCTCACCTGGTGCTCCATCGAGCGGGCCATCGCGACCGGGCGGTTGCTGCCGGCCGCGGTCGGCGTGCTCATCGCGGCGTTCTCGCTGGCGGCCGGGCCGACGGGGCTCATCTGTATCGCCGCGCTGATCGCCGGGTCGCGGCCGATATTGCAGCTCATCATCAAACGGGCTCGGGGCGAGATGGATTCCGGCCAAGAGCATGCCGGAAAAAGGGAGGGTGAACCCACCCAGGACCGGTCTTCCCGGCGTGCCCCCGCCCCAATTTCCCGGCGTGTTCTTGGCCGGGATCTCATCCTCCGCTACGGCGCGCTGCTCGCGCCCGGCATCGCCGCCGGAACCCTGGTGCTGGTGGTGGTTTTCGCCGATCAGTCGCTGGCGTCGGTTATGGAGGCCACGCGGGTTCGCAAGATCATCGGGCCCAATGTCGCGTGGTTCGACGAGCGCACCCGGTGGGATTCGCTGCTGATGCTGTCGCCGGACGGGTCGCTGTCGCGGCGCTTCGGCATTCTCGGCATGCTGGTGTGCCTGGGTGTGTGCGTGCTGGTGATGCTGCGCAAGAGCGGGCGGATTCCGGGCACCTCGCGCGGGCCGTCGGCGCGGATCCTCGGCATCGTGTTCATGTCGCTGCTGCTGATGATGTTCACGCCGACCAAATGGACCCACCACTTCGGCGTGTACGCCGGTCTGGCCGGGTCACTCGCCGCGCTGACCGCAGTCGCCGTGGGCAGCAACGGGATCAAGGCCTCCTACAACCGCTCGATATTCGCGGCGGCGATCTTCTTCCTGCTCGCCATCACCTTCACCGGATCCAACGGCTGGTGGTACGTGTCCAGCTACGGAATCCCGTGGTGGGACAAGGCGCCGCTGCTCGCCGGTAAGGGTTTCTCGACTGGATTCCTCGGCCTGGCGGTGCTGTGCCTGCTGCTGGCCGCCTACCAGTACTACCGCGAGCCGTATCGGAAGGCGGGCGCCCGCAAGCGGTTCGACCGGTTCGCGGTCCAGCCGCTGACCATCGCCGCCGCGGCCATGGTGCTGTTCGAGGTGGCTTCGCTGGGCAAGGCCGCCGTCACCCAGTACCCGGCGTATTCGATCACGAAGGCGAATCTGCGTGCCCTGAGCGGACATTCCTGCTCGCTGGCCGACGACGTGCTGGTGGAGACGAATACCGCGGATTCCCTGCTGCAACCTGTCACCGGCTCGCCCGCGGACGGATTGGCCGCCCAGAACGTCGGATTCACCCCCAACGGCGTCGCCAAGGACCTGACCGCCGACGCCGAGGAGACCGTCTCCGGCGGGGCCAACTCGGTGGACACCAAGTCGGAGAACAAGACCACCAACACCACCCAGTCCGGCACCGGCGGCGGCAGCACGGAACAGGTGGGCATCAACGGCAGCTCCGTGAAGCTGCCCTTCGGCCTGGACCCCGCCCGCACCCCGGTGCTGGGCAGCTACACCTCCGGGGACAAGCAGCAGGCCCACCTGACCTCCCAGTGGTACGGGCTGGATCTGGCCGCGGCCCGCAACGATCCGGCCTATCAGGTGCTGGTGGTGAGCGCGGCCGGGCGGATCAAGTCGGTCAACAAGGACGGCGTGGTCACCTACGGCCAGGATCTGAGCGTGGAATTCGCCCACCGCGCGGAGGACGGATCCGAGCAGGCGCTGGGTTCGTTCCAGCCGCAGGACGTCGGCGGCGCGCCGTCGTGGCGCAATATGCGCGTGCCGCTGGACCGGATTCCGGACGGCACCAATGCGGTTCGCATCAAGGCGGTCGCCAATGACCTCACGCCGCGGCAGTGGCTGGCGGTCACCCCGCCGCGGCTGCCGAAGCTGTCGACCCTGGATACCGTTGTCGGACGCCAGGATCCGGTGCTGGAGGACTGGCACGTCGGCCTCGCCTTCCCGTGCCAGCGGCCGTTCGACCACCGGGACGGGGTCGCCGAGGTGCCGCGGTGGCGCATCCTGCCCGACCGCGTGGGCTCCGACGCCTCCAACGCGTGGCAGGACGATATCGGCGGCGGCCCGCTCGGCTGGACCGGTCTGCTGACCGAGGCCGAGGCCGTCCCCGCCTATCTGAACCACGACTGGAGCCGCGACTGGGGTTCCCTGGAGCGGCTCACGCCCCTCGTGCCGTCCGCCACGCCCGCGAATCTCGGCGTCACCGTCGAGAACCGATCCGGGTGGGCGAAGGACGTCCCGATCCGGGCGCACTAGCGGTACAAGCACGGCTCGACCGAAACATCGCGGGCCGGGGCGCACGACTGAGGTGGGCCGGACGTGTGCGGTTCGGGCACCGCGTCTTGGCTGGTCCCGGCGTGCGTGCGCACAGCCGCGGAGCTGGGTGAACTGGACGCGTACCCCGAGGGCACCCGTGAACACGGTCACTCTCAGCGCGGGCAGATAACATCACCAACCGTGCCCGACGCCGCAACTGCTGTCTTGACGAAACCGTCGCCCGCTCCATCGACGGCGACACCACGCGATTTCCGGACCGCGCGCCTGGTCGCGCTGATAGCCGGGTTGCTGGGCGCGCTGTTCGCGCTCGCCACCCCGTTCCTGCCGGTCACGCAGACCACCGCGGCGGTGAACTGGCCGCAGGGCGGGACGCTCGGCAGCGTCCAGTCACCGCTGATGTCGCAGGTCCCGGTGGATCTGACCGCGAGCATTCCGTGCTCGCTGGTCGACCAGTTGCCGGCACAGGGCGGCATGCTGCTGGCGACCGCGCCGCCGCAGGGCGATCGGGCCTCGCTGGAGGCGATGTTCGTCCGGGTGTCGAGCACCTCGGTCGACGTGGTCGACCGCAACGCGGTCGTGGCGTCCGCGGAGCGGTCCGAGCTGGCCGGCTGCACCACGATCGATATCTCCTCCGACAACGGCCGCACCGTCGCGGAGTTCAAGGGGGCGACCAGGGAGGTCGAGCGACCGGTCGAGGGCGGTGCGCCGGGCGCCACCGAGAAGGCCGTCGTCCCGATCGACGGCACCCTCGGCGGTGATCTGCGGCCGCAGGTCGTCGGCGTGTTCACCGATCTGAAGGGCGCCGCGCCCGGGGGGCTGTCGTTCCACATGAACGTGGACTCGCGGTTCTCCACCGCGCCCACCGTCATCAAACTGGTGGCGATGATCGCGGCGGTGCTGTGCACGCTGATCGCGCTCGCCGCGCTGGGCCGCCTCGACACCGGCGACCGCCGCGGCCATCGGCGCATCTTCCCCGCGCACTGGCTGAAGCCGACCTGGGCCGACGGCGCGATCGTCGGCACGCTGCTGGTGTGGCATTTCGTCGGCGCCAACACCTCCGACGACGGCTACATCCTCAGCATGGTGCGCGTCGCACCGCACGCCGGTTATCTGGCCAACTACTTCCGCTGGTATGGCGTCCCCGAAGCGCCGTTCGGCTGGTACTACTACGTGATCCAGGCGTTCGCGGAGGTCTCCACGGCGAGCGCGTGGGTCCGCATCCCGGCGCTGCTCTGCGGAATCCTGTGCTGGATGGTGATCAGCCGCGAGGTGGTCCCGCGACTGGGCCGCGGCGTGCGCACCTCGAAGGTCGCGCTGTGGACCGGCGGCCTGGTCTTCCTCGCCTTCTGGATGCCCTACGACAACGGCCTGCGGTCCGAGCCGATCGTGGCCCTGGGCGCGCTGCTGACGTGGGTGTCGATCGAACGGGCCATCGCCACGTCTCGGCTGCTGCCGGCCGCGGTCGCGGTCCTGGTCGCCGCGTTCACACTCGCGGCCGCGCCTACGGGCCTGATGTGTGTGGCGGCTCTGCTCGCCGGGATCAGGCCGCTGGTGGCGGTCGTGGTGCGGCGACGACGCGAACTCGCCGCGGGAGCGGAATCCGGGTGGGCGTCGAAACGCTGGCTGTCGACGCTGATCCTGCTGTCACCGATCGCGGCCGCCGGATTCCTCGTGCTGACCGTCGTCTACAGCGACCAGACCTTCGCCGCGATCCAGGAGGCCAACCGGGTGCGGCAGCTCGCCGGGCCGAACCTGGCCTGGTACGAGGACTACCTGCGCTATTACTACCTGTTCGTCGAGACCGTGGACGGCTCGCTGGCGCGCCGGTTCGCCTTCCTGGTGATGCTGCTGTGCCTGTTCACCACGATGATGGTGCTGCTGCGCCGCCGGCGGGTGCCGGGCATCGCCAGCGGCCCGACGTGGCGGCTGATGGGCGTGGTCTTCGGAACCATCTTCTTCATGATGTTCAACCCGACGAAGTGGACCCACCACTTCGGCGCCTACGCGGGCATCGCCGGATCGCTGGCCGCGGTGACCGCCGTGGCGGTGTCGGCGACGGCACTGCGCTCCCGCAAGAACCGGTCGATCTTCCTGGCCGCCCTGCTGTTCGCGCTGGCGCTGTCGTTCTCGGGCATCAACGGCTACTGGTACGTGTCGAGCTTCGGCGTGCCGTGGTTCGACAAGACCGTGTCGCTGAAGGGCATTCAGTCCAACACGATCATGCTGGTGCTGTTCGGCTTGGCGCTGGCGCTGGTGGCCTGGCAGTCGCTGCGCGAGGGCTACGCCAAACCACCGGCGAGCCCGAGGACCGCGCGCGGCAGGCGAATTCGCAAGTTCGCGGCCATCCCGCTGACCGTGGTCGCGGCGCTGATGGTGATGTTCGAGGTGTTCTCGCTGGTGAAGGGCGCGGTGTGGCAGTACCCGGCGTACTCGCTGGCGCGCTCCAATTTCGGTGCGGTGGCGGGCGATACGTGTGGCCTCGCCAACGACATCCTCGTCGAGCAGAACGTCAACAGCGGCAATCTGGCGCCGATCACCGATCCGGCCCACCCGCCGAAGGACGGTGACCCGCTGGGCGGCGGCGACCCGGTCGGCTTCTCCGCCAACGGAGTTCCGACCGATCTGAAGGCCGACTCCGTCGAGGTGAAGCCGGGCACCGGCAACACCTCCACCCAGTCGGTCGGGGCGGCCTTCGCCGAGGGCCAGAACGCGGGCACCGGCGGCGGCACCACGCAGCAGGCCGGTGTCAACGGCAGTACCGTGGCGCTGCCGTTCGGCCTGGACCCGGCGACCACGCCGGTGATGGGCAGCTACCAGGACGGCGTGCAGCAGCCCGCGCACCTGACCTCGAGCTGGTACCAGCTGCCGCCGCGGTCGGATGAGACGCCGCTGGTGGTGATTTCGGCGGCCGGACGCATCCTCTCGGTCGACGACACCGGCGCCGTCAAGTACGGCCAGTCGCTGACCGTGGACTACGGCAAGAAGCAGCCCGACGGCTCGGTCACCAAGCTGGGCTCGTACCTGCCCCGCGATATCGGCCCGTTCCCGTCGTGGCGCAACCTGCGGGTGCCGCTGGATCAGATCTCGCCCGAGGCGGATACCGTCCGCATCGTCGCGAACGACCCGATCCTGATCGGCGACCAGTGGCTGGCGTTCACCGCACCGCGCGTCCCCAAGCTGCAGACGCTCAACGACGTCATCGGCACCGAACAGCCGGTGCTGCTCGACTGGGCCGTCGGCCTGCAGTTCCCGTGCCAGCGCCCGTTCGACCACCTCAACGGCGTGGCCGAGGTGCCGAACTACCGCATCCTGCCCGACCGCCCGCTCGCGGTCAGCTCCACCGACACCTGGCAGGCCGAGGAATTCGGTGGGCCCCTGGGCTTCTCGCAGATGCTCGCCAAATCGGTGACCATCCCGACCTATATGAAGAACAACTGGGCCCGGGACTGGGGTTCGCTGGAGCGCTACGACCAGTACTACAAGGCGGCCCCGGCGCAGGTGACCACGGGGACCACGACCCGCTCCGGGTTCTGGTCGCCGGGACAGCTGCGGGTGTTCTGAGCTGAAGAGCGACAAGGGCCCTGCCGGGAGTTATCCCGGCAGGGCCCTTGTCTTTGGATCGGGTGGTGGAGCGAGCCGACTCAGGCTCGGCCGAAGCTGTCGTCGATCACGGTGGCGGTGAAGGCATCCCACTCGGCGGGGGCGAAGATCAGGGCCGGGCCGGTGGGGTTCTTGGAGTCACGCACGCCGACCTTGCCGCCGGGGAGGTGAGCAATCTCGACACACGCTGAGGTGTCCCTGCTTCGGCTCGACTTGAACCATGCCGCCGCGGATAGGGCCACGCTCATCCTTCGTGCTCGCGTGCAACATCGGAGATCAGGCGCTTGGACTGCGCTGAATCCGACGCTACACGGCTGATCCGGTCAACCGCAGTGCGATATCGCCGGACGTCGGCCTCCTGTTCGAGGTATAGGGCACCCACGTGGCCTTCCACATAGACCACCGGAGGTTCCTGAAACTTGGTGGCCGGAAGAGCCGGAAATTCCAGCAATGTGAATGAACCGATCAGTGGCCCAACGGGATTGGCAGCTCGAAACGGGACCACATGCACGGTCACATTCGGAAGCGCGGAGATCTCGACGAACCTCGCGAGCTGGTCCCGCATAACGGCGGAGCTGCCGACATGGTTTCGCAGCACCGCCTCCGAGAGCATCATGATCACCTCGAAGTTCGGATCCTGTAGCCGCTGTTGACGGTTCGTCGCTATCTGCACACGGCGCTCCACCTCTTCCGGGGTCCAGGTCGGGTCCTCAGTCCAGGCGAGCGCCCATTGATCCACAAGTCCCGCGCCGCCGCGTATCTGGTCAGTCCAGCCCGCCGCCTGTGCTGAGTCACAACCGTCCGAGCGCCCTATCTGCCAGGGTTGATCCTGCCATCCGTTAGCCTCGCTATCGACGTGACCTGACTTTGGAAGTAACCGATTTGGAAATTCGGGAATGCAAGAGCCATAGAACCGGATTGGAACCGCCAGCCCGTATCGCAATGCCGTAGAACTTGAATCACCCCCGGCACCCGGAACGCACCGAATCGCTCGGACCCGAGCCGCGAAGCGATTTTCGCAATACTCCAGGATACCGGGAAACAACCGCCGCGCTTATCCAGGAGTGCCCCTGTTCGGCCTTCCTATCATCGACCACGCGAATTGCCTGTCATGACCATCGATTACGCACATCTCATCATGCAATCGCATATCGAATGCCCGATCTCGGCATGCCCGTCAAATCGCAAGCGCGAGATCGCCTCATCGAGGCGAAACGCCTAATCCCCGACTCGTACCGCAGCGAAGTAGACCCGCCAAGGCCGAGGGGATGCTGAGCCGATGCCACCTACTCTCCCCCGTACCAGCGAATATGCGGGCAAGAGCACCGCCGCCGACTGGACCGCATACTGGTACAAGATCGGCCGGACAGTCCACGTCCGCGGCGTAACCGCGGCTGACGGCACCGAAATCAGACGAGGTGCAACTCGACCGGGGGTGGTCACCCGCACCGCAGATGTCGCCGCCTTCGTGAAACGGCTCCGACAATCGTGGGCCGCAGGAATGCAGCACCCTCCGGAGGTACCGGAAACTGGTGCGAGGCACCAGCTACGGCTGGTACCGAGGACAGCGTCTTGAGCAGCTCGTGCGGATACCCCGGCGGACATTGGAGGCGTCCGCCGGGTTAGGCCGCTGTGGATTTTCGGTCCGGCCGCTTGCGTTGCCGCTGGCGGTTCTGTTGGCGGTCGCCGTCGTTGCGCACCTGGACTCGGGTGAGTGCTTCGACGAATAGTTCGCCGGCGTGGTGGCGGTGGTTGACCTGCGGCTTCTGGTCCGGGTCGATGTGGGGCGGGGCGATCCATGCTGTTCGGCCGGCATAGGGCGAGTCCTCTCCTACGACAACGGTCTTCCAGCCGCCGGGGCCGTCGTGGACCAAGGCATGACAGGCATCGCACGCCAGGGTGAGGTTGCCGATATCGGTTTGTCCGCCCTTGCCGTAGTCCTGTACATGATGCACGGCACACAGGCTCGCCGGGGCATCGCAGCCCGGACGAGAGCAGCCGCGCAGGGCTGCGATCAATGCCATGCGCTGGGCACGTGATGCGAGGCGCTTGGTTCTCCCCAGATGTAGCGGCAATCCGGCGTGGTCGAGTACGGCCAGGAACGGCAGCGATCGTTCGGCGAGCCGCAATGCGTCGCCAATAGGGACGGATCCACCGGTCGCGGTCGTCGCTACGCCGGAAAGATGCTCAACATCTTCGACACTCATCGTCAGGACCGTCGCCACCGGGACTCCGCGATGCGAACCCAGCTCGTCCGCGATCACCCCCGACCGCAGCAGCGATGTGAGCGCATCGTGATTGCGCTGGGCGGGTGAACGGCGGTCTCGCGCGGCGGCATCCGCCAAGGCTCGGGCATCCGTGTCCACGTCGACCGACGGACCATCGGGATCCTCCGGATTGCACATGCCGGGCCGCGCGTATTTGGCGAGCAGCGGATCCAGCAGGGCACGCAGCACCGGATCGATCTCGCCGCGAATCGGCGACATTCCGTCGGCCCGCTGGCGTCCCACCGTGACGCCCCGCATCCTCGCGCGATCGTGGTCGGTCGTCAGCCGTCCGTCCGGATCCAATTGAGCGAGAATGCGATCGCCGACCTTGCCGATATCGTCGGGACTGCCGGAGCGGGAGAGTTCGGCCAGAATCTGTTCCGCGGCTTGCCGGTCTTCATCGGTGACCCCGCGCGGGACTCGAACCATCACCGCCGCCACGCCTCGCGCGTGATCAGCCGAGATCTCCCCCGCGGCGAGCGCTTCGGCGGTGTGCGGCAACTGCGGCTCGGTCGGCTCGCCCGCCATATCGTGAAAGGTCCCCACCCACAACGCTTGGTGCACCCGCGCGCCGGCGTCCGCGCTCGCCAGCCGCAGCGTCTCCATCAGGAACTTCTTCAGTGACTTCGATCCGAACCGGGCAGGCAGGGAACGCTCACTGGCCTCGATCAGCAACCGATGCTGCACCGAAACGAGCATCCGCGCACAACGTTCCACATCCTGCATCGCAGCGATGACATCGTCGTCAGACAGCGGTGTCAGCGGCAGGTCGAGCAGATCGGCAACCGCCGAATGCAGCGAGCCTGCCGCCCGCCCTTCGATCCCCCCGCTCGAATGCATGTTCGAATTCTATCGCCATCCCACCCCGAGCAACAGACCCGAACCGATCCGATATCCACATCTTCACACTGGACAGCCGATTGAAAACCACTGCGGCACAGCCCTTTCAACCTGACTTCAGTAGCGGCAGAGCCATTCGGTGCCGTAGTGGGCGGCGTTGTCGCCTTCCAGGTGGACCCAGGTGCCGTGGCCGTCGTCGCCGCAGGCGGCGCCTTCGACCGGGGCGGCGGGGGCGGTGCCGTTTTCGTTGGGGTCGGTGCCTGCGCCGTGGTTGGGGTTGGTGCAGATGGTGCCCTCGCAGGGGACCATGGTGCCGTCACCGTTGGGGTTGGGCATCATTCGCTGGGTCGGCGAGGGAGCGGGTTGGGTGCTGGGGCCGGGCTGCGGGGCGGGAGAGGTCGAGGCCGCGGGAGCGGCGGTGGTCGACGATGCCGCGGGCGTGGTGACGGTGGTGGTCGTGGAGGTGGAGTCGCCGTTGCTGGAACAGGCGGCGCCGGTCAGGAGGACCGCGGCCAGGGCGGCGAGGAGGCCGAATTTCTTCACGAGATCTCCGTACGGTCGATGGCCGAGAGGGTCAGAGAGGGTTGGTGATCCACAGGGTCGTGTCGCCGCTCATCGGGACCTGGATCATCGCGTGCGGGCGGCCGGAGGGGTCGGCCTGGAACGCGTCGATCCAGCCGACGCGACCGACGCCGTCGATCCAGTCCCAGGCGCAGAAGACGCCGGTATTGCCCCAGGGGCTGACGATCGGCTGGTGCCGGCCGCCGTCCCAGGCCTGCGGGTCGGTGGCATCGCGGAAGTCGTCCGAGCACGGGTGCCAGTTCTTGGGCGGCACCGCGGACGCGGCGGGCGCCAGGGCGATACCCGCGCAGGCGGCGATGCTCGCCAGAGTCGCCGTCGTGGCCAGGAGTCGTTTCATCACAATCCCTTCCGCTCGTCAGCGACGCAGCAGGCGATCCAGCCACGTTAACTGATAAATTGCCGTCCAGCCCGGACCGTAGCACTGCCGCCGCGCGAAAGGGTTGCCCGCGCACAGTGTCGGCGACCACGACGCGAGCTGTCGGACCACTTCGGCAGTATGAATGTCATGGCGTATGTGCGGCTCGGTGCGGTCAGGACGTGGTTCGAGGAGCAGGGGGACGGGGAGCCGCTGGTGTTGCTGCACGGGGGGATGAGCGACTCGCGGACGTTCGGGGCGGGGGTTCCGTTGTTCGCCAAGCAGTTCCGGACGTTCACCGTCGATCGGCGCGGGCATGGTAGGACGCCGGATGTGCCGGGGCCGCTGTCGTACGACGTAATGGCGGCGGACACGATCGCGTTTCTGGAGCAGGTGGTCGGCGCGCCGGCGGATCTGGTGGGGTACAGCGATGGCGCGAATGTGGCCCTGCTGGTCGCGCTGCGGCGGCCCGAGCTGGTGCGGCGGGTGGTGTCGATCAGCGGCAACTACCACTACGACGGGTTGGTGCCGGGGATGATGGACGATTTCGGTGGTGATCCCGATTCCTGGATCGCCAAGTACCACGCCGAGGTGTCGCCGGATCCGGTCGAGAACTTCCCGGCCTTCGTGGAGAAGTACAACACCATGGTGCACACCCAGCCCACGCTCACGGAACAGGATCTGAGCGGCGTGCGGGCACGCACCCTGGTGCTGTCCGGCGACGACGATCTGATCACGCTGGAGCACACCGTATCCCTGTATCGCGGCATCCCCGACTCGGAGCTGTCGGTCGTTCCCGGCACCTCGCACCTGCTGGTTTTCGAGAAGCCGGAGCAGGTCTACGGCCAGATCATCGACTTCCTGACCACCGCGCCCGTGCGGACCCTGTTACCGGTGCGCCGGGCACCGCACTGATCGCCGTTACCTCTCGATGCGGTCGATCCACTCGTAGACCGGCAGGCTGCCCTCGGCGGTGTCCTGCCAGCGCGGGGTTACCTTGAAACGCTCGTAGCCGCCGTTGAACTGCACCCGGAGTTCGACCCCCGGTGGCGTGATCGGAATGATCCGCTGCGGCAGACCCGCCGGTCCGCCCTCGAGCACAGCTTTCGGTGAGGTACCCATAGCTGAAGGCTCTCACACCAGGGGGCATCGACCGGCCGAATCGGCGAAAGACACCCCGGCCACCCACGGTTCCATGCGGATTGGCTGAGATTTCTGCGCGCGTTTACCCGACGCCTTCGGCGCGGGTAGTGAAGGGCGCTGCTACAGGGGCAGCAGGTGGTGTTTGCGGGGGTTGCGTTGGAGTTTCTTGTCTCGGAGGAGGTGCAGGGCGCGGCGGACTTCGAGGCGGGTGGTGGCGGGTTCGATGACGGCGTCGATGAAGCCGCGTTCGGCGGCGACCCAGGGGTTGGCCATGGTGGCGTTGTAGAAGTCGATCATCTGCTGGCGGACCGCCTCGCGCTGGTCCTCGGGGGCGGCCTCGATCTGCTTGCGGCCGATGAGGCTGACCGCGCTCTCCGCGCCCATCACCGCGATGCGCGCGGTGGGCCAGGCCAGGTTCACGTCGGCGCCGAGCTGCTTGGAGCCCATCACCGCGTAGCCGCCGCCGTAGGCCTTGCGGATCACCACGGTCACCTTCGGCACCGACGCCTCGACGAAGGCGAACAGGAACCGCCCGCCGCGCTTGATGACGCCGATCTTCTCCTGCTCCACGCCGGGTAGGAAGCCGGGCGTATCCACGACCAGCACCAGCGGGATCTCGAACGCGTCGCACAACCGCACGAAGTGCGAGGCCTTGTCGGAGGCGCTCGCGTCGAGCGCGCCCGCGGAGACCATGGGCTGGTTGGCGACCACGCCGACCGTGCGCCCGTCCACCCGCGCGAAACCGGTGATCACATTGAGCGCCGCCTGCCCGCCGACCTCGTGGAACTCACCGTCGTCGAAGATGCGCAGCAGGATGTCGTGCATGTCGTAGCCGGCGTTGTCGGAGTCCGGTACGAGCGAGTTCAGTTCCAGGTCGCTGTCGGTGGTCTCCGGTTCCAGGCCCGGATTGACGACCGGCGGCTGCTCCTGGCAGCTGGTGGGCATGTAGCCGAGGTACTGACGCACCCAGTCGAACGCGGCCCGCTCGTCCTTGGCGACGTGGTGGATATTGCCGTATTCGGCCTGGCTGCGGGCGCCGCCGAGTTCCTCGAGGCTGACGTCCTCACCGGTGACCTCGCGGATCACCTTCGGCCCGGTGACGAACATGTACGCCTCTTCGGTGGCGACCACGACGTCGGTATTTATCGGCTGGTACACCGCGCCGCCGGCGCAGCTGCCGAGAATCATCGAGATCTGCGGCACCATGCCCGACAGCGGTTCGACGCGCAGCGCGATATTGGCGTACCAGGCCAGCGAGCTGACCGCCTCCTGCACGCGGGCGCCGCCGGAGTCCTGGATGCCGACCACCGGGCAGCCGACCTTGGACGCGAACTCCATGATCGTGCACACCTTGCGGCCGAACATCTCGCCGACCGAACCGCCGTACACGGTCTGATCGTGCGAGAACACCGCCACCGGCCGCCCCTCGACGAGGCCGTGCCCGATGACGACGCCGTCGCCGTAGAGGGCGTCCTTGACGCTCGGGTTGCGCACGAGCGCACCGATTTCGACGAACGTGCCGGGATCGAGGAGCATGTTGATCCGGTCACGAGCGCTCGGGATGCCTTTGCGTGCCCGCTTGGCCACCCCCGCCTCGCCCGCCGGCTCCTGCGCGAGTTCGAGCTTCTTCCGCAGGTCGGCGAGCTTCTCGGCGGTCGTACTCACTAGATTCCTTTCGCGATCGCAGCCAATTTCTGCGTCAGGTCGGCACCGATCGTGGCAATGCGCGGCTCGTCGATGATCTGGAGATGATCGCCCGGAATGTGAATGACCTCCAGGCGTGGGAGGAACCCGTCCCAGCCGCCGTTGGGCTGCCGGTCGGCGAAGCGCGGCTCCAGCTCGATCATGCCGTCGTGATAGCGATCGGCCAGGTAGAGCACCACATCGCCCTCGTAATGCGACGGCTCGGCCTTCTCGAGTTCCCGGCTGTCGATCCACGAGGTCCGCTGATGTTCGATCACGCCGCCGGGGATGTTCACGTCGGCGAATTTCAGCAGCTCCGTGATGATCTGGTACTGCTCGGCGTCGGACGCCTCCGCGAGTTCCTGGAGCATGTCGTCGTCCAGTTCGCCCTCGATGCCGTAGGTCTTCTTGGCGAAGGCCTGGAAGCGCTCGACGCGGGCGCGCCGCCCCTCGGGGCTGCCGTCCTCGGGTTCGGTGGGAATCGCGAGGTCGATGAGGCCGACCAGCTGGACGTCGTCACCCTCGGCGCGCATGATCTGCGCGACCTGGAGCGAGAACACCGCACCCAGCGACCAGCCGTAGAAGACGTACGGCCCGCCCGGATGCAGCTCGCGGATCTTCGAAATGTACTGCCGCGCACGCTCTTCCATGGAGCCCTCGACGCGCTCGAAGCCGTACATCGGGGTGTCGGCGGGCAGCCGCTTCAGCAGCGGCTCGTAGACCAGCGTGTTACCGCCCGACGGGTGGAAGACGAAGACCGGCACCGCATTCGCGCCCTCGGCGCGGGGGCGCAGGGTCCGCACGAAACCGTCGACATCGCCGGAGCTGTCCTGGTGCTCGCGGACGATATGCGACATCTGCTCGATGGTCTCGCAGTCGAGCAGATCGTCGACCTCGATCTCGGTGCCGACGCGCTCGGACAGGCGCTCGGCGAATTTCCGCGCGGTGTCCTGGTCGAGGATCGGCAAGGTGTTGAAGACGCCGCCCGCGGACTTGCCGGTGATGGTCGCCCAGGTGGCGTAGGTCAGGCGCTCGGCGGCGTCGCGCGGGGGAACGTTGTCCTCGCCCGCGGCCTTCTCGACCGTGGCAGCCGCCGGCTTCTCGGCCGCCAGCTTCTCCTTGACTAGGGCCGCGGGATCCTCGCCCGATTCCATGGCTGCCCGCGCGGCCTCGACGAAGTTGTCGTCCACGCTCAGCGAACCGCCCTCGGCGGCCTGCTTCTCGGCCAGCTCGCGGACCTCGTCGCGGTGTTCGATGGCGTAGCGCAGGACCTTCGACACCTCGTTGAGGCTGGCGTCGCGCACGGCCGAGACCTGCAGCTGCGGGATGTCGAACTCGTACTCGACGCGGTTCTTGATGCGCATGGCCATCAGCGAGTCCAGGCCGAGCTCCATCAGCGGGATCTCCATCGGCAGATCCTCGACGGCGTAGCCCATGGATTCGGCGACGATGATCGACAGGCGCTGTTCGACGGTCTGGGTGCTGTTGGGGTCCCAGCGGTCGCCGAAGGTCTCGGTGACGACCAGGTCGGCGGAGTCTTTTTCTCCGGCATGGTTTTGGCCGGAGTCACCGGGGTTCCCGGCCAAAAGCGCGCCGGGAACGTTGGAGTTGGCAGCGCCGGGAACGTTGGAGTTGGCAGCGCCGGACGTACGCGACGCACCCGTGACCACAGCCTCGAACAGCAGGCGGAAAGCGCCGTCCTGGGCCGCGTGCACCTGTACCGAACCGCCGCCGAGGTGCGGGGTGAGGGTGGTGGTCAGCGTTCCGGAGGCGGGCAGCGGGGAATGTGCGACGGTGGCGCCGACGGCGACGTCCGAAAGCACCTGTGCGGCAGCGGCGTTCACCAGCGCCGTCGGATCGGTCACCGCAGCCGCGTCGACCTCCCAGGCGTGCCGGCCGTCGGGCAGCGCGACGTGTGCGCCCGGCACCCGGCCGGTGCCCGCACCCGAGCCGCCGATGCTGACCTTGGGCCAGTATTCCTTGCGCAGGAAGGCCGTTCGCGGGATATCCGCGTAGTCGCCGGCGGTCAGCAGCGACGACAGGTCGACCTTGTGGCCCTGCACGTACAGCTGCGCCAGCGCCGAGATGATCCCCGCGCCTTCGTCTTCCTTGCGCTTCAGGGTGGGGATGAGCGCCGCGTTGTGCACCCCGGCGGCGAACGTCGTGCCCAGAACCTGCATCAGTGCAACGGAATTCGGCGCGAGTTCCAGGTACGTCGTGATCCCGCCGTCGACGGCCTGCCGCACCGCGTTGGTGAAGTACACCGGGTGCCGCATATTGGTGACCCAGTAGTCCACATCGTGCACCGGAGCGGAGCCGGCGCGGTAGACGGCGGACTTGTGCACGGTCGAGTACAGGTCGACGGTCAGCTTGGTCGGCTCGATACCGGCCAGCTCGGCCGCCAGCTCGCCCAGCAGCGGATCCATCTGCGAGGTGTGGCCCGCGCCGCGGGTCTGCAGCACGCGCGCGAACTTGCCCTCGGACTCGGCGCGCGCCACGACCGCGTGCACCTGATCCGGCGGGCCGCCGATCACGGTGTTGGTGGGCGCGGCGTAGACGGCGACCTCGAGGTCCGGGTAGTCGGCCAGCACCTTCTCGATGTCCTCGGCGCTGTACTCGACCAGCGCCATATTACGGACGTCGGCCTCGGTGAGCATCTGCTCGCCCTCGCCCATCAGCCGCGACCGCGCGCAGATCACGCGCACCGCGTCTTCGAGGTTCATGCCGCCCGAGATGTAGGATCCGGCGGCCTCGCCCTGGGAGTGGCCGACCACGCCCTCCGGCTCGGCGCCGTGCGCGCGCAGCAGCGCGGCCAGGGCCACCTGGATGGTGAAGACGCCGACCTGCGACGTGCCCACGTCCCAGTCCTGGGCGTCGTCGAGCATCATCTCCTTGACCGAGTAGCCGGCCTCGTCCTGCACCAGTTCGTCGACCTCGTCGACGGTGCGCGCGAAGATCGAATTCTCCAGGTAGAGCTGCTTACCCATCTTGCGGTGATGGGAGCCGAAGCCCGACAGCACCCACATCGCGCCCTTGGCGGAGGGCGCGTCGGCGGTGAAAACACCCGGGCCGGGCTTGTTCTCGGCGATGGCGCGCAGGCCGGCGACGGCCTCCTCGTGCGTCTTGGCCAGCACCACGCCGCGCGAGCGGTTGTGGGTGCGCTTGGCCAGCGCCCGCGCGACATCCTCGAGCGGGGTCGCCTGTCCCGCTTCGGATTCCAGCCAGTCGGCCAGGTCGGTGGCGGCGCGGCGGCGGCGCGAGGGAAGGTAGGCGGAGACGGGGAGGATCACCGGCAGGGGTTCGGTGCGCTCGGCGGTCCACTCGGGGACGGTGGTGGTCTTTGCGCCCGCCGTCTCCACGCCCTCGGCTTTTCCGGCACGCTCTTGGCCGGAATCCCCCTCAGCCTCATCCGCATTCGCGATGATGGCCTCGGCGTCGGAGAGAATGTCGGTGGTTTCGTGGTCGAGGCTCTCGGCGAGGTCGGCCCCGGCATTCGCCGGGGAAACAGGAGGAGAGGCCGGGGAAACCTCGGCAGCGCCCGCCGGGACGTATTCCTCGATGACCACGTGGGCGTTGGTGCCGCCGAAACCGAAGCCGGACACACCGATGACGGCCTTGCCGCTGTAGCGGGGGAATTCGGTCGGCTCGTCGACGACCTTCAGATGCGCCTGCTCGAACGGGATATACGGATTAGGCCCAGCGAATCCGATATTCGAGGGAATCACGTTGTGCTGCAATGACATCAGGACCTTGGCGAGGCTCGCCGCACCCGCGCCCGACTCCAGATGACCGAAGTTGGTCTTGGCCGAACCGAGCAACGCGGGCTTGTCGTCGGCCCGGCCACGGCCGATGACGCGGGCCAATGCGTCCGCCTCGATCGGATCGCCGAGCAGCGTGCCGGTTCCGTGCGCCTCGACGTAGTCGACCGAGGACGGGACGATTCCGGCGTCCCGATAGGCCCGCCGCAGCACCTCGGCTTGGGCATCCGGATTCGGCGCCAGCAGACCGTTGGAGCGACCGTCGTTGTTCACCGCGGAACCCTTGATCACGGCCAGGATTCGATCCCCGTCGCGCTCGGCGTCGGACAGGCGCTTGAGCACCACCATGCCGCCGCCCTCGGAGCGGACCATACCGTCGGCGTCGGCGGAGAATGCCTTGATGTGGCCGTCTTTCGCGACCGCGCCGCCACCGTCGAATCCGAGGGTCGCGAACGGAGCCAGGATCATGTTCACGCCACCGGCGAGCGCCACATCGGCGTCACCGCTGCGCAGCGCCTGCACCGCCTCGTGCACCGCGACCAACGTCGACGAGCACGCGGTATCGACGGAGACCGATGGCCCGCGGAAGTCGAAAAAGTAGGACACCCGGTTGGGGATGATCGAGGAGACGCTGCCCATGATTCCGTACGCCGCGGCCGTCGCCGGGGTGTTCGCGTCGACCGGTGCGCCGGCCGCCATCGCGGCGAGGAACATGAAGTCGTTGCCGGACGAACCGATGAACACGCCGACCGGCTCGCCCTTGAGGTCACTGGCGGGAATTCGGGCGTGCTCCAACGCTTCCCACGTCAGCTCCATCATCAGGCGCTGCTGCGGATCGACCCGCTCCACCTCGATCGGGGACATCGCGAAGAATTCGGCGTCGAAGCCCTTGACCACCTCTTGATCGAGATAGCCGCCCCGCGTGTTCGCCTCCGCGACAGCCTCGGCCATCTGCGGCTCGGCGGTGAACTCCGACCACCGGCCCTCCGGCAGATCCCGGATGCCGTCACCGCGGTTGATCAGGAAGTCCCACGTCGACTCGGGCGTATCGCCCGCGCCCGGCAACCGCGTCGACAGGCCCACGATCGCGATGTCGTGCGCCTCGCCGGGCTGAAAACCGGCTGTATAGAAAGCATCGTCGGCCGCGTCCTGCGGCTCCTCGGGCACCCCGCCCGCGGCGATGACCTCCGCCAGCGAGGCGATGGTCGGATGCTGGTAGACGACCGTGGCATTCAGCATGACCCCGGTGAGGTCCTCGATGTCGCCACCGAGAGCGAGGGCATCCCGCGAGGCCAGGCCGAATTCCTCCATCGGCCGGTCCGTGGTGATGTTCTCGACCGGCTGCCCGGTCGCCTCGGCGACCCAGCGCCGCAACCACTCTCGCAGCTCCGCCACCGACATCTCGGTGGCCGGCGCCTGCGTGTCGTCGGTGACCGCTTCGCTCGCGGGCGAAACGGCGTCGGTCGTCTGGGTGCCCTCGTTGTCAGCCATCAATTCCTCAAGCTACCTGGGTGGGTGTCTGGTCGGCAGAGATTGACAGCAGTATCGCAAGGCCTGCCGAGTGACTGCCGCTCACTCTTCCTCTGGTGCATCGGGGAAGGCCTGCTGCGTATAACCGCCCCGCAGCGTGCCCTCCAGGTAGGCGGCACGGCAGGCGCGGCGGGCGATCTTGCCGCTGGAGGTCCGCGGAATCGATCCGGCCGGGACCAGCAGCACGTCGCGCACGGTGACACCGTGCCGCTGCGAGATCGCCGCGCGCACCGCGTCGGCGATCGGCTGCGGATCGGCCTTGTGCGCGCCCGGGCCACGCTCGGCGACGACCACCAGTTGCTCGGAGGCATCGTCGGCGTCGTACTTCAGGCCCGAGTGGCTGTCGGACTCGAACACCTCGGGCGGCAGCTGGTTGGCCGGCACCGAGAACGCCGCGACGAAGCCCGCGCGCAGCAGCTTGCTGGCCTCCTGCGCCGAGTACTCCAGATCCTGCGGGTAGTGGTTCCGGCCGTCGACGATCACCAGATCCTTGACGCGCCCGGTGATGTACAGCTCGCCGTCGATGTAGACGCCGTAGTCGCCGGTGCGCATCCAGATCGCGTCCGCCGCGGTGCCCTCGGCCTTACTGCCCTCGGGCAGGCGGTTGGCCAGGATGTTCTTGAAGGTCTTGCGGGTCTCCTCGTCGCGAGCCCAGTAGCCGATGCCGATGTTCTCGCCGTGCAGCCAGATCTCGCCGACCTGGCCCTCGGGCTGCTCGCGGGCGCCCTCGGGATCGTCGACGGTCTCCGCGTCGACGATGGCCGCCCACTGCGACAGCGCGACGTACCCGCAGCTCACCTGGGCGATGGCGTTGGGCGCGCTCTGCTCGACCTTGACGATCCGGCCGGCGTTGAGCTCGTCGCGGTCGACGTAGATGACCTTGGCCTCGTCCTCGGCCCGGGTCGCCGAGACGAACAGCGTGGCCTCGGCCATGCCGTAGCACGGCTTGATGGCGGTCTTGGGCAGGCCGTAGGGGGCGAACGCCTCGTTGAACTTCTTCATCGAGGAGGTGGTCACCGGCTCGCTGCCGTTGATCAGACCGATCACGTTGGACAGGTCCAGCGCCTCGCCGTTCTTCGGCAGGCCGCGGGCGGCCGCGTGCTCGAACGCGAAGTTCGGTGCGGCGGCGAACGTTCCGGCGCCGTCGGAATGCGCCGCCAGTTCCTTGATCCAGCGGTAGGGGCGGCGCACGAACGCGCTGGGCGACATGATCGTGATGAACTTGCCGCCGATCGCGGGCAGGATCACGCACAGCAGGCCCATGTCGTGGAACAGCGGCAGCCAGGTGACGCCGCGCGAGTTCCAGTCCAGGTTGATCGCGTTGATCATCTGCAGCAGGTTGGTGCCGACGCCGCGGTGGGTGATCTCGACACCGGCGGGGGTGCGCGTCGATCCCGAGGTGTACTGCAGGTAGGCGATATTGTCGACGGTGATGTCGGGATACGTCCAGGACTCACCCAGCGAATCGGGCACCGCGTCGACGGCGATCACGCGCGGGCGCTGGGCGGCGGGCAGCGGCCGGAAGAACTGGCGGACACCCGAGGCGGAGGAGCTCGCCGTGAGGATGGCCGAGGGGGTGCAGTCGCCGAGCACCGCGTGCAGCCGGTCGGTGTGCCCCGGCTCGTCCGGATCGAACAGCGGCACCGCGATGGTGCCGGCGTAGATGGCGGCGAAGAAGGACACCACGTAGTCCAGGCCCTGCGGGGCCAGGATCGCGACCCGATCGCCGGGCTTGGTCACCTGCTGCAGGCGCGCGGCCACCGCGCGCAGCCGAATGCCGAATTCCTTCCAGGTCAGGTCCTGGTACTCACCGTCGCGCTCTCGGGAGTAGTCGATATAGCGGTAAGCAAGCGTGTTCGCATCGTTGCGGGTGTGCTTCTCGACGTAATCGACGAGGGTGCGGCCCTCGGGAATTCTGATGTTCCCGGATTCGTCCAGGTAATCGTCGAAAGTCTCGTCCGTCATTCCTTCTCCTCCGAGGCACACGCAGCACGGCGTCCATGGCCGCTGTTACCTGTGAGGCCCCGACTCTCTTACGCCCGCGGGCGCTCTGTGGTGCAAGAGCATGCCTGCAGCTTTTCCGGCGGTCTGCGCGGTGACCACCTATCGGCTAGATGTACTCAAACCAGGGACATGTTACAGAGCAGGCCCCGAAGCGGGCTTCGGAGCAGGCGAACATGACTCCCTTACGCCTCCCGCAGTAAGGGGATCACCGGCGCGAAGGCGTCCATCTGCGTCGGAAACACTCCGACATAGGACATCGAGGTGAGTTTGCGCACGTTACGGATCTGCTCGGCTATCTCCTCGAATGTGCCGATCGCCACATAGGGCGATGTGAGAATGTCGTCGACCGAAAGCTGTACATCTACCTCGAGATCGGGGTGCAGGCCCTTCTCGATCGCCGACAACGCCATCTCGGCCGTACGTTCCCGGTCGTCTGTGATCACCACCGCGGTGATGGTCCAGTTCAGTTCGATATCGGCGAACCGATCCCCGGCGGCCCGCTTGATCAGGTTCACCTTCTCGATGGTCTTGTCGAGGGTGATGCCCGACAGCAGGCCCTTGCCGTCCTTCGTGGTCCGCGGCACCACCGAGATGATGTCGGCGTGCTTGGCGGCCAGCCGCAGCATCTTCGGACCGCCGCCGCCGGTGACGAGTGGCGGGCGCGGACCCTGGCGGGGGCGAGGGGTTCCCTTGATGCCGCGCACCTGGTAGTGCTTGCCCTCGAAGTGACATTCCTGCCCGCGCAGCAGCACGTCCAGGATGGTCAGCGTCTCGTCCAGCTTCTCCAGCCGGACGCCGGGCGACTCGTAGGGGATACCCGCTGCCTCGTGTTCGCTCTTGATCCAGCCCGCGCCGACGCCCAGTTCCAGCCGGCCCTTGGACAGCACATCGATCGTGGCGGCGTCCTTGGCCAGCACCACCGGGTGCCGGAAGCCGTTGGCCAGCACCGATGTTCCGATGCGAATGCGTTCGGTGGCCACCGCCAGCGCGCCCAGGGCCGCGATCGGCCCGACCTGCGGGCCGAGATGATCGGGCACCGCGAAGGAGTCGTATCCGTATTCCTCGGCCTGCTGCGCCAGCTTGACGAACTTGCGCGCACCGCCTTCCTGCTGATTCCCCTCGCCCGCGGCCGCGAACCGGAACTCGCGCAGGGGCGTACCCAGCGCGGTCACCTCGGCGGTGGCGGCTTCAGTGGTCAACTTTCCTGCTCCTGAGCTGTCCGGAATGGCTGCGACGCCGGGCCGATCCGAGAGGGAGCGGCTCCGGCGTCGCGATCATCGCTGCACTTTACAGCCTGCCCCGGAAACCTTGGGGTCCTCGGGGGCGACCCCTGTTAACACTCACGAATGAGGCGGGTGCGGGGCGCCACTGATCAGGTCCGTCGCCCAATTCGCCGTCCACTGCGTGGAGGTCGTGCCGTTCTCGTCCACCTGATAGGTGTTGTAGAGGGCGTGCACGGGGTTCCCGACCGCCCTGACCAGCGAAGCCACGCTGGGGATAATGTTGAACGGGTTCAGCGCCTGCTTCGGGGCGTCGCAGATCAGATCGCCCGGCGCGCAGATGGTGAGCGTCCGATCGGTGAGATCGCCGAACCCCGACCGCGGTCCGGTCATCTTGATACCGGGCACCTCGAGTCCCTTGAGCGCGACCTCCGCGCCCACGCCCGGCGGGCTCTGCCCGATCTCGGTGGCCTGGCCCGGCCCGAAATCGCGGCGGCCGTCGGCGATCAGCATCACGCCGAGCACCTTGTCCGCGGGCACCGGGCCGTTCCCGGCGCCGATCTGGGCGGCGATATCGCCGCCGATGACCGCACCCTGGGAGAAACCGGCGATCACATAGGTGGTCAGCGGGCAGTTCTTCGACATCGTGGTCAGCTCGTCCATGGCGCGCTTGGTGCCCTCGGACCGGCTGTTGTTGTAGGACTGCTGGCCGTCCGGCGGGATCGCGATCGGATTGGAGAACTGTGCCACGTAGGGGACGGTGTAGACGTCGAGGCGATCCTCGGGGAACTGCGCGCGCACGGGGTTGCTGACGTTCAGCATGAGCGAGACCGGATTGGCCGTCGGGTTGTGCGGATCGTCGGTGCTGCTCGACTCCCAGGTTCCCGGAATCGACAACAACTGGACGTCCGGGCAGGAGGCCGGCTGGGTCGCGGGCGGTCGCGGCTTGGGCGGGGTGGGCTTGGGTACCCGCAGCACTCCGGCCAGCAGGTACCACAACAGCAGCACCACCACGATCAGCACGACGACGCCCGCGATCAGCAGCAGGCAGCCGGGCCGCCGGCCGCGCCTGCGGCCGGTGGATCCCGGAAAGCCCGGACGTCGCGCGCTCACTGGCCGCAGTAGCTCTTGGTCGCGACGTCGATGTAGATCTGGCCGGCCTGCTCGACGGGCATCTTCTGCGGGTCGAACTGCGGATCGGAGCCGGCCATCGCATTGACGTAGGTGGTGAGCTGGTCGGGGGGCATGTTGGCGGCCTTGCCCTGGCAGACGAAGCTGGCCGTGGTCACGGCGACATCGGAGGTCGGGTTGATGCCGCGCTTCTTCAGCTCGTCGATCAGCGCCTGATCCTTGGCCGACAGTTCGGCCGGATTGCTGGCGGCGGGCGAGGGCTGCACGGGCTCCGGGCGCTCCGCCGCGGAGGTCGTGGTGGGCGCCGGCTGCTGGCCGTTCTCCTCCGGGGGAACCTGCACGACCGACGGGATGGTGGGCGCCGGGCTCGCGGGCGCGGTCGAGGTCTTCAACGTGGGCGTGCTGGACGCCGTCGAATCGTTGTCGCCGCAGGCGGCGAGCAGCCCGACGGCGGCGAACGCCACCACCACGCCGGTCACCTTTTCACGGGTCCGAAGCATGAATTCGTTTCCTCGATCTGTTCAACAGGGCAACGGGTCGTCGTCCAAGATAACGGCAAGCCGGGCGCTCGGGGTGAGCGCGGGACGAACCTCAGCCAACTCTCATGGCGCTGCTAAAGACCGTGGATCTCGGGTTTACCGTCGCGGACCACGATGAACCCGGTCTGGAAGTTCTGCTGGACGCCTCCCGGCACCGGGAACTCGTCGCTGATCGGATAGCCGAGCCTGCCGTTCTCGAAACCCTGTCGCCCCCAGGCCTCCATGACGAGCCCGTTGCGCACGGCCCACGCGCCCGACAGCGGGCTCCAGTAGATATTGCCGCCCTCGAACCCGCTGTAGCGCCCGGCGTCCTTCAGCGGCTGCTCCTCGGCCGCCGGGAACCCCAGGGGGCTGTTCTCGAAGCCGAGCTGCGCGTACTTGCCGAGAATCAGGCCCTGCACGCGGTGGGCGCCGGTCCTGTCGCTGTAGTAGATCGGGCTGTTCTCGAAGCCCTGCACCACGCCGTCGCGGGCGGGCGTCTTCTGCTCGGGGCCGATCGGGTATCCGGCGGGACCGTGCTCGAAGCCCTGCGCGCCCCACTCCTGCAGGATCGCGCCGCGCACCAGCTGCGCGCCGGTCTGCGGGGTCCAGTACACCGAGCCGTTCTGGAATGCCTGGAACCGGCCGCGGCCGTCGGGTAGCGGCTGGTCGCCGTCGGTGGGCAGGCCGAGCGTGCCGCCGGTGGCCTGGTAGGCGCCGCCGATCATCCCGGCGACCGGGTGCGCGCCCGTCGACGCGGACCAGAACACCCGCCCGCCCTTGAAGTCCTGTGCTGTTCCGCCGTTCACCTGGTACTCGGGCGTGACGCAGGCGCCCAGCCACGCATTCGCCTGTGCCACACCGTCGATCGCGCCGCCCGCCTTGCAGTCGGTGGCGGCCGCCTCGACACCCAGCGCCGCTGCCGCCTGCGGCCAGGACTGCCGCATCTCGAAATCCCAGTACGGCCAGCTGTGCGTTCCGGAGGCCCGGTAGTTCACCTGGACCGGGACCGCCAGCTGATTCAGCTTGCCGACGAAGTTCTGGCTCGTCAGCCGGGACAGGACCTCGAGGCCCATCCCGGCGTAGTTGGTGCTGATCTCCGGGATGTCGGGGCTGGGCTTGTCGTAGGCGCCCGTGGTGCCGCTGCCCGCCGAGACGTAGAGGCTGACCCCCTTCAGCTTGTCCGCCAGCGCGTACGGGTCGTGTGCGGCCCATTCCGGGTCGCCCGGCGGTCCCCACATGGCGTTGGCGTCGAAGCCGCCGGCGTCGCGCATGGCGAACATGATGGCCTGCGGCATGCCGAGCGTGGTCGTGGTCAGGAAGCCCGAATACGAGGCCGCGTACTTCACCCAGCCCGGATTGCGGCCCGCCAGGAACATGGCGGCCGTCCCGCCCATAGAAAGGCCCTCCACGCCACGGGCGTTCGTGGCCCGCCACTGGCCCTCGAGCAGCGGCGGGAGCTCCTTGGTCAGGAACGTCTCCCACTGGTAGTTCTTGCCGTTGTTCGTCTGCGCCCAGTCGGAGTAGAAACTCGACTGGCCGCCGATCGGCAGCACCACCGTGACGTTCTTGTCGGCGAAGAAGTCGACCGCGCTCGCGTCCTTGGTCCAGCCGCTCTCGTCGTCGGTCGCGCGCAGGCCGTCGAGCATGTACAGCAGCGGGAATCGCGCGTCGGGGCGGATGTTCCAGTCCCGGGCCAGCAGTAGTTGCACCTGCACCGGGGAGCCCATGGACGGCGAATCGACCCACAGCGCGACGCGGCGGTCGGTCAGCCAGACAGCCTTCTGGACGTGGGGGCCGGCGGCCGCGGCGGGAGCCACCTCCGGCTGGGCCGTCGCGACGGCGGCGGTGAGGCCGGTCGCCAGCGGCAGCGCGAGGGCGGCTGCCAATACGGCCAGGGTGTGACCGGGCCGCGCGCGCTCCGGCCGAGCGCGCCGCGCGCCCCGACGCCTGATATTTGCCACACCTGCCACAAAAGTGTTGTACCTCTGCGCGGGCGGTTTGCTGTGTAAGGCGCGCGGGGAGCTAGGCGAGTTACCCGGCGGAGTAGGGGATCACCACGTGCGAATCCCGTCGAATCGTGCCTGCGCACTGCGGCGCTGACCAGCATCTCACTGAGAACACGACAAAGCCCCTGGGGAGCCGCGTAGTTCATCACGCGACGCCCCAGGGGCTTGTGCTTGTAGCGGCGGCTACTTATCCCGCATTCAACGCGGCCAGGATGCCCGGGCGGGCCTTCCACAGCTCGTCCTGCCAGTACTGCCACTTGTGGGTACCGGTCGACGGGAAGTCGTAGGTGGCGGGGATGCCCAGCGAGTTCAGGCGGGCCTGGAAGGAGCGGGTGCTCACCATCGAGATCGCCTCGAGGGCCATCGCGTTGCTGGTGTTGAACAGGCCGACCGCCGAGGTGTTGCCGTCCGCCGCGCCCGGCAGGCCGCTGCCGGAGGAGATGAACATCGGCAGGCCGCGCAGCTGGGGCGCGAACACCATCGGGTCCGACCGCAGCCACTGCGGGCTCCACGGCGCCGCCATCGAGTCGACGTTGAACTTGCCGGCGTCCAGCATCATGACGCGGATCGCCTCGCGCATGCCCGGCGCGTTCCAGTTCAGCGGGCCGGAGAACGAACCGGCGTACTTGAACTGGTCGCGGTGGAAGGCGGCCAGCCGCAGCGCGGCCGGGCCACTCATCGACAGACCGCTGACGGCCCAGTTGTTCCGCGAGACGCCGTAGTCGGCGAGGAAGGCCGGCAGCTCCTCGGTGAGGAAGGTCTCCCACTTGTAGGTGAACTTCTGGCCGTTGAGGTTGCTCGGCGAGGCCCAGTCCGCGTACCAGCTGGACTGGCCGCCGACCGGCATCACCAGGGTGACGTTGTCGTTGCCGAACTGCTCCTGCGCGTTGGTCTCGAACGACCAGGCGTTGCGGTCGTCACGGGCGCGGAGGCCGTCCAGCAGCAGCAGCGCGGCGTTACCGCCGCCCCGCGCCCACTGCACCTGCACCTTCACCGGGCCCATGCTCGACGGGACCATCAGCTCCTCGTAGCCACCCGCCGGGGTGCGGTGCACGGGGGCGACGACCGGATTCGCCAGTGCGATGGAGGGTGTCGCGACAGCCGCCGCGATCGGGAGAGCCAGGGCCGCTGCGCCGACGGCGAGCAACCGTGCGCGCCAGCCGAACTGAGCATTTCGCCGTCCTGGCTGCGCGGATCTGCCGAAACGCATGGATCTTGCTCTCTTTCTGCTGCTGTGGTCTGCTGTTGTAGCCGCGTGTTATAGCCGTGTGTCATTGCCGTACCGCGAGAGCGTGATGCTAGCGGCAGCACGATCCCCACTCACCTCGGAACCCGACCTTCCGCGTGAGCGACGGCACGTCTACGAACTGGTCACACTTGCGCTCGCTGGACGATATTCGACCGTTCAACCGTTAGCAAGATGGGACGAACCACGTGACCGAAATCCGCCCGTGCACCTTTCGTAATGGTGTGGAGACCCTATCGCGTCCGGGCGGTGATTGTCGCGCCAACCGAAATACCCGGCGCTCAACCGAGATTGGCGCTCAGGTCGGGCAGCATCTTGAAGACCTGATCGGTCCAGTAATGCCAGAAGTGCACCCCGACCGGTGTGTAGTCGAACACAGCGTTGGCCTGGCCCAGACTTTCCTGGAATGCGCGGGTGTTGGCCAGGGCGATCGACTCCAGTACCTCGGCATTCGTGAGGTGGTAGGCGTCGACCACGCTGCTCACCGCGTCCTGCGGGCCCGGCTGGCCATTACCCGAGGAGATCCAGAGCCGAGTCCCGTTCTGGCGCAACAGCGGCGCGAAGAACGTGGGATCGTTGCGCTGCCAGCGCGGATCCCACGGCGGCCCCCACATCGCGTCGATGTTGAATCCCCCGGCGTCCAGCATCGCCGCGCGCAGTGCCTCCCGCATCCCCGGGCCGGAAAGGTTCAGGTATCCCGAATAGGAAGCGGCGTAGCGGAATTGATCCGGGTGATAGGCGGCGAGGGTGAGCGCCGCGCTGCCGCCCATGGACAGGCCGAAGACGCCGTTGCCGACCGGATTGAAACCCAGCCGGTCGCGCAGCGCCGCGCGCAGGTCGCGGGTCAGGAAGGTTTCCCAGCCGTAGGCGACGGCCTGTCCGTTGGTGTTGCTCGGCGCGTCCCAGTCGCTGTAGAAACTCGACTGCCCGCCGATCGGCATCACCACATTGATGTTCCACAGCGGCAGCACCCGGGAGATGTCGGTATCGATTTCCCAGCCCGACAGGTCGTTGCGGGCCCGCAGCCCGTCCAGCGCGTACACCACCCGCTGCGTGTTTCCGTCGGCCGCGCGGAAGACGCGGTTCTTGATCGGTCCCATGCCGGAGTCGACCCAGAAGTCGAATCCGGCCGGGTTGTAGGCGGCAGCGGCCGGCCCGGCCGTTCCGCCGACGGTGACGGTCAGCGGAATCGCCACCGCCAGCGCCATTCCCGCCAGTGTGCGGCCGATCGCCCGCACTCGTTTTCCGGCAACCGCTCCGCGTACCCACGCAGACCGCATCGACCCGACCTTTCGCCCGTGCGGTCACCGGTTGACCGCGCTTCGAGATTTCCGACGATCGACACCGCACGCCGAAGCCCCCGTTCGTGAACGGGGGCTTCGGCGTTATTTCATCGAACCTTCATAGGCAGACATTCGAAGCCGACCCACTCGAAACGCGTGGCGAGACCGAATCGTGACGCAAACCGTCATCCGATATTCGCCGACAGATCCGGGATCATCCGGTACGCCTCGTCCTGCCAGTTGAACCAGTCGTGCACGCCGACGTCGGGGAACGAGTAGACCGCGTTCTGCGCGCCCAGCGACATCATCCGGACCTGGAAGGCGCGAGTGTTGGCCAGCGCCAGCGCCTCCAGCGGCGTGCCGCGGACGATGTGGTCGGCGGCGGCGCCCGGCGGCAGGGCGAGATCCTGCGGCGACGGCACGCCGCTGCCCGCGGCGATCCAGAGCCGGGTGTTGTTGGCGATCAGCCGCGGCGCGAAGACGAACGGATCCATCCGCAGCCACTGCGGACCCCACGGCGGGGCCATGGCGTCGACGTTGTAGCCGCCCGCGTCGATCATGGCCGTGCGGATCGCCTCCCGCATACCGGGCGCGGAGATGTTCAGGTAGCCGGAGAAGGATCCGGCGAAGCTGAACTGGTCCGGGTGGTAGGCCGCCAGCGTCAGCGCCGCGCTGCCGCCCATGGACAGGCCGAAGGCGCCGTTGCGGTCGGCCCGGAAGCCGAGGCGGTCGCTCAGCGCGCCGCGCAGCTGCGAGGTCAGGAAGGTCTCCCAGTCGTACCGGTAGCTCTTGCCCGGGCCGTCCAGGAAGGTCTCGGTCGCGCCCGACCCGCTGGAGGAGCCGAAGCCGGTCGGCCCGATGCCGAAGAACGAACTCGGGGCGTTCCAGTCGGCGTAGAAGCTGGACTGGCCGCCCACCGGCATCACGACGTTGATGTTCCAGTCGGTCAGGACCTGGGCGACGTTGGTCTCGATCTCCCAGCCGTTGAGCGTCTGCGGCGCGCGCATACCGTCGAGCGCGTAGACGACGCGGTCGGTGTTGCCGTCCTTGGCGCGGAAGATCCGGGACTTGATGGGGCCCATCGCCGGCGAGTCCACCCAGAAGTCGAATCCCGACGGATCGAAGGCCGCCGACGCGGTCGCGCCGCTGCCCGCCACCGACACTCCCAGGGGCAGCATCACTGCCACCGCCATGCCCACCACCGACCGCCTGAGCCACGAACGACCCGCATTACCGGCCTTCGGCTTCCTGCGCGCAAATCGCATCGAGTTCGACCTTTCACTCGAGAACCGAGCGTGTCCGTTCCCTCGTCACGCACCCGGCCCTCATCTTCGGACAACACAGACAAACCGTCGGCGCGGAAAGCACGCCGGTGTACTGCTGGTACTGCGATACGAATCGAGTATCGGCGATCCGGTGTTGCAACAAAGTGATTCAACTCGGAAATAAGCCGAACAGTGACCCGCGACACACAATAGGCCCGAAGACGAACTGGACGGCGGATTGGGTGGCAATTCAGCAAACTTCCGGCTTAGGGGGTGAACCGGGGAGCCGGATACGAAAAACCCCACGGGGCCGTGCCACCGTGGGGTTCGTCGGGAAGTGCCGGGGTCAGCCGATGTTGGCCGACAGGTCCGGCAGCATGCGATAGACCTCGCTCTCCCAGTAGCGCCAGTTGTGCACGCCGACATTGGGGAAGTCGTAGGTCACGTTGCCGGCGCCCAGGGTCGCCATGCGCACCTGGAACGCGCGGGTGTTGGCCAGCGCCAGGGCCTCCAGGCCCATCGCGTTGAGCGTGTTGAAGTTCGGGCCGTCGACCGGGCCGGGCAGGCCGCTGCCCGCGGAGACCCACAGCCGGGTGTTGTTGGCCTTCAACCGCGGCGCGAACACGAACGGATCCATGTAGAGCCACTTCGAGCCCCACGGCGGCGCCATCGAGTCGATGTTGTAACCGCCGGCGTCGATCATCGCCACGCGCAGCGCCTCCCGCATACCGGGCGCCGAGACGTTGAGGTAGCCGGAGTACGAACCGGCGTAGCTGAATTGGTCCGGGTGGTAGGCCGCCAGCATCAGGGCCGCACTGCCGCCCATGGACAGGCCGAACGCGCCGTTGCGGGTGGTGCTGAAGCCCAGCCGGTCGCGCAGCGCGTTGCGCAGGTCGCGGGTCAGGAACGATTCCCAGTCGTACTTGTAGCTCTTACCGGGACCGTCGGCCAGCACCTGGGTCGCGCCGGAGCCGGAGGCCGAACCGGACGACGAACCGGAGATCGGCGGCAGGCCCAGGAACGAGCTGGGCGCGTTCCAGTCGGCGTAGAAGCTGGACTGACCGCCCACCGGCATGACCACGTTGATATTGGCCTTGGTCAGCTCGGCCGCGATGTTGGTCTCGGCCTCCCAGCCGCTGATGTCCTGCCGGGCGCGCATGCCGTCGAGGGCGTAGACGACCCGGCTGGTGTTGCCGTCGGCAGCGCGGAAGATGCGGCTCTTGATGGGGCCCATGACGGGGGAATCGACCCAGAAGTCGATAGCGGAGGGATCGAATGCGGCCGATGCCGTACCGGCGCCTGCCACCGAGACCCCGAACGGTAGCAACGTCGCCAAGGCGACGCCCAGCACCGAGCGCTTCATCCAGCCGGAACGTCGCGCGCCGACCTGCGGCGACCGTCTCCGACGTCTTTCCTGCGCCCAACGCACAGTCACGCCTCGCATATTCTGTTCGGCCTTTCCCTTGTGCGGCCGGGCCCGGCCGCTTCTTGCGGATCACCGTCGCGAGCCGTGCCTGCACGCGCTCCCGACGGACGTACTCATGGGAGCCTATCGCTTCGACGCCACCCCGGCGTTACCAAAATGAGACAAAGTGTCGAAGGCGATATCTCGTTCATCTCTAATTCGGGACCGGCGACGGGATCGGATCCACCAGATGGCACCGCTGAATCTCGTATTTCGGGACGCGATCGATGCGGTACTTGGCGAAGTGCAGCGACTGGATGATGTTGTGCTTGAACCGGTCGCGGGTGAGCGGGGCACGATAGGACGCCAGCAGGTCCTGGGTCGCCGGGCAGCTCAGCGCGGTGCGAGCCTGGATCACCCACTTCTCGTCCATGAACCACGGCATCCACGGATGCCGGTCGACCATGCCGAGATCGACGAGCACCCAGTCCGCGAAGAGGTTCTTGTCGTGCCCGATGCGGCCGTCGACGAGCCGGTCGGTGTGCGCGGCCAGCGGGTAGGCCAAGCCCTCTTGATCGATCACGCGCACGTCGAGGGGAACGTTCATACTCGTCATTCCCAGATTCAGGAAGTACACGGTGTGCCCGGCCCCGCCGTCGGGGATCGGCAGCGGCGGCGGCGCGACGTACCACATCATGAACGACGGCGAGTTGATCAGCAGCCCGCCGTCCGGGGTGTTCTCGATGGCCTCCAGCATCGCGCGCATGCGCGGGTAGTCGAGGTAGTCCTCGGCCAGGATCGGGTGGTCGTGACCGCTGTTGAGGACGTAGTAGATCCGCTCGTCCACGATCCCGGTGGCACTGAGCTGGCTGCCGGAGGTGTTGGCGACCGTACCGGACACGTACATCGCCCAGCCGACCGCGATCACCCATCCGGCCAGCGGCACCAGCACCGGCCCGCGCACCCACTGCGACACCGGCGCCCGCCCGCCCTCGGGCAGCCGCACCGGCACCACCGACACGGGCAGCAGCAGAATGAACAGCTGCGGCAGCAACATCCGGCCGTGCATGAAGTCGCCGCCGACGCGCAGGTTGAACGCGATCAGCAGGAGTCCGGCGAAAAGCATGAGCGCGACCACGGCACGCGGGCTGCGCAGGCGGCGCTGCCAGGCACGCAGCCGAGACACGCTCTCGGCCTGGCCTTGCGCAGCCTTTCCGGCGCGCTCGCCCTCCCCCGTTTTTCCGGCGCGCTTTTGGCCGGAATCCTCGGCGAGATCCCGGCCGAAAGCACGCCGGGAAAGCGACGATGGACGGCGCATGAGATAAAACACCGCCACCGCCGCCAGCACGCCTACCGGCAGCCACAGGAAGTACGGCCCGACCAGGTCCCAGAGGTACGTGAAGCCCTGGCCCCACTTGGCGCCGCTCGCCTCCTTGGCCACCGCCGTGTTGGGATAGGGCAGCCCGTAGTAGCCCATGCGCCAGATCTGGTAACCCACCGGAATCGCGCCGCCGACAGCGACCAGCAGCGCGCGGATCACGATCGGCCGCAGCAACGTCAGCCGCGACTGCGGCATCGGCGCGCAGAAGACCATCAGCAGGACCAGCCCGCCGAGGACCGTCATCTCCGGGCGGACCAGCCACGACAGCCCGGCCCAGAACGCCACGCCGAGATAGCTCCCGAGCCCCGGCTTCGCGGCCTGGCTCCAGCGCATCATCAGGTACCACAGCACGCCGAGCCAGAAGATGACCAGGCAGTTCTCCAGGCCCGAGGTCGCGTAGTCGCGCGCGGGTGGCACCGCGATGTAGACGATCGCGCCCGCCGGCAGCAGCAGCTGCCCCGCGGTGCCGCCCCACAGCCGGGCCGCGCCCAGCATCGCGAACACCACGGCCAGCACCGACATCGCCAGCGCGACCGCGAGCACGACGTACTCCAGCCGGGCGTGGGTGAGCCAGCTGAAGAACCAGACGACGTAGGTCCAGGCGGCGCTGGTGTTGGTCTCCACCCGCTCGCCCGCGTTGAAGACCGGTCCGTTCCCCGCGAGCAGATTGCGCACGGTACGCAGCACGATGAGCCCGTCGTCGGCGATCCAGCGCCGCTGCCAGGCCCCCGCCGCGAACAGGACCACGGTGAGGGCTACCCCACCGACGAAGGTGGCTCGGGACAATCGCGCGAAGCGGGAGGCGCTCGCCTCCCGCTCTCCGTCGCCGACAGCCAGCGTGCTGGTCGGCGGACCGTCTTCGCGCCCTTCTCCCTCTACCAACCTCTCGTCAGGCGAGATAGACAGCGACACCTACCGCTCCGATCCAGGCGATGGCCAGGAACTGCAATATGCGGTCCCCCAGCGCGATCTCTTCGGGTTCACCGGCCTCGCCGCCATCGACGTCGACCGCGTAACGCAGGACTGCGATGGTAAACGGAATCATCGAGATCGCATACCACTGCGTGTCCTTGTGTTGCTGCTGCTGGAATGCCCACAGCCCGTAGAAGATGACGACCGCGGTCGCCGACAGGGTCCAGATGAAGCGCAGGTAGGTCGGCGTGTAGTACTGCAGCGACTTGCGGATCTTCGCACCGGTGTCCAGCGCGATCTTCAACTCCGCGTACCGCTTTCCGGCCGCCATGAACAGCGAGCCGAACGCCATGATCAGCAGGAACCACTGCGAGAGAGTGATATCCGCCGCCGCGCCACCGGCGACCGCGCGCAGCAGGAAGCCCGACGACACGATGCTGATGTCGAGCACCGCCTGATGCTTCAGACCGAAGCAGTAGGCGATCTGGATGCCGATGTAGACCGCCATGACCACGGCCAGATGCCACGACGCCGTGAACGACACCGCGATCGAGGCGATCAGCAGCACCAGCGACAGCGCGTACGCCAGGTTGATCGGGACGACGCCCGCCGCGATCGGGCGGTACCGCTTGGTCGGGTGGGCCCGGTCGGCCTCCACGTCCAGCGCGTCGTTGATCAGGTAGATCCCCGAGGCCGCCAGGCAGAACACGACGAAGGCGATGCCGACGTGCCCGAGGACGGACACGCTCGACACCGCGTCCTTGCCGGCCGCCAGCGGAGCCGCCAGCACCAGGACGTTCTTCACCCATTGACGCGGCCGCACCGCCTTGACGATGCCGCCGACCAGGGTCTTCGGCGGCCCTTTGATGACGGCCTCGTCCAGGTCGACGCTGGTCGGCTCTTCACTCATATCAACGAGGGTTCTTTCCTGTGCGGTCACGTGCGGTTCTCTTTTCGGCGGCGAGCACGGCGGCTGCGGACGCGGCACCCAGCGCGGACCCGGCGAGCACATCCGAGGGGTAATGCACCCCGAGCACGAGCCGGGACAGCAGCATCGGCGGTACGAGTACCGCAGGCAAGGGTAGCCCGGTCAGTCGTCCGAGCAATACCGCCGCCGCCGTCGTGGATGTCGCGTGCGACGACGGGAAGCTCAACTTACTCGGCGTCGACACGTTGACCTGCACCGACGGGTCGTGCGGGCGGGGGCGGCGGACGATTCGCTTGATGATCACGGAGGCGGCGTGCGCCCCGAAGGCGCCCACCGCGACCCCGGCCCACTGCCGCCGGCGCGGCTTGTCCAGCAGCGCGCCGGCCGCGCCGATGCCCACCCAGCCCAGCGAGTGCTCGCCGAAATGGGACATGCCGCGGGCCGCCTTGACGACCGCGGGATTGCGGCCGATGGTGCCCTGGACCAGGTTGAGGATCTTCACCTCGGCGGGCGAGGCGGCGGCGGGCTCGGGCACGACCTGGAGGTGCGGTGCCTCGGCCGGCTCGGGTGCGGTCGCTGTCATTGCTCGTTCCTGTTCGTGTCGGTGCGGCCGATGCCGAATGCCGTCTCCCACGCCGCCGTGCTGGTGAGGCGCGGGTGCGCAGCACGATACTGCTCGCGGACGGAGGGGAATTCGGTGGCCAGCTCCCGGCGCAGCCGCATCGCCTCCTTGAACAGTCCCCATGCCTGGCGCGGGTCGCGCTTGCGGTAGACCACGCCGCGGCCGTCCGCGGTGGTGACCGTGACGCCGTCGACCTGCGAGAGCAGGAACCAGCGGGCGTCCAGCGTCGGCACGTTGAGCTGCGGGCGGTCGTGGTGCTCGGTCTTGGCCGGGCGCAGATTGTGCAGGACGCCCTTGCCGAGCCGCACGATCTTGGCGATCGGGTTGCCCGGCTCGGCGACCGCGCCCACATCGGAGCCGCTGGGCAGCGGCAGATCGGTGGACGAGGGGAGGGTGACCGCGTCCGGGAACTCCTTGCGCATCTGCGCCACGCTGCCCAGTGCGGTCGGCAGCAGCTCGAACAGCCGATCCGGCCCGGCCAGGAAGTCGCGGATCGCCTGGTTCTGGATGGCGACCGTCGAATACTCCAGGCACAGCAGGTGTTTCAGCGTCGCCTTGATCGTGTTGAGGACCATCGGGCGGCCGTCGTTGGGCAGGTGCAGCGACGCGACCACCAGGCGGTTGCGCAGGTGGAAGTACGCCTGCCAGTCGATGGCGTCGTCCTTGTCGCTCCACGCCATATGCCACACCGCGGCGCCCGGCAGGGTGACCGTCGGGTAGCCGGCCGCGCGGGCGCGCAGGCCGTATTCGACGTCGTCCCACTTCAGGAACAGCGGCAGCGGCTGGCCGATCTCCTCCGCGACCTGGCGCGGGATCACGCAGGTCCACCAGCCGTTGAAGTCGACGTCGATGCGGCGGTGCAGCAGCTTGGAGTTGTCGCGGTCGCGCAGCGGGTATTTGGAGAAGTCGTGGTCGTATTCGACGTTGGGCGCCGCGGTCCACATCCAGATGCCGCGGTCGACGACCTCGCCCATCGTGTGCAGGTGCGAGCGCTCCTGCAGGTTGAGCATCTGGCCGCCGACGAGCGTGGGCGTGCGGGCGAACCGGGCGAACGCCAGCGCGCGCAGGATGCAGTCCGGCTCGATCTCGATGTCGTCGTCCATGTAGACGATGTACTGGGCGTCGGTGGTCTTCAGCGCCTCGTACATCACGCGGCTGTAGCCGCCGGATCCGCCGAGGTTGGGCTGGTTGTGGATCGCGAGGCGGTCGCCCAGGGTCGCGGCGGCCTCCGTGAAGCCGGGCTCGTCGACGACCTTGCGGGTGCCCTGGTCAGGGATGATGACGGCCTTGACCTTCTCCAGCACCAGCGGGTCCGAGCCCAGCGCCGCAAGGGTTTTCACGCAGTCCGTGGGCCGGTTGAAGGTCGGCATGCCGACGGCGATGCTGCCCTCCCCCGGCGCCTCCACCGGCGCGTACCAGCCGCCGCTGTGCAGTTCGACCTGCGAGTCGGAGGTGATGTCGAACCAGATCCAGCCGCCGTCCTCGAAGGGGGCGAGGTCTATCTCGAATTCGACCGAGGTTCCGGCCAAAAGCGCGCCGGAACCAGGAGCAAGAGGCGAGTCCGCTTCCCTCATCCCGGCAAGAGGCGAGTCTTCTTCTGTTTTCCCGGCATGCTTTCGGCCGGGATCCCCACCGATACCGAACTCGTTGCCCTGCACATGGATCCGCGATCCATCAGCCTTCGAGCGGTACACGTCCACGCGGCCGTGGCCGGACAGCTCCAAGCGCAGCACCACGGACTTCAGCACCGACCAGCGCCGCCAGTAGCTGGCCGGGACGGCGTTGAAGTAGGTGCAGAACGACACCTCGGATTCGGCGCCGATGGACAGCGAGGTGCGCGACGTCGCGTGGGCGCGACGGGCATTGGTCTCCGACTCCTCCAGGTAGAGGGTGCGGACGTCCAGCGGTTCGCCCGGCCGCGGCAGGATGATGCGCTGCAGCAGGGATTTCGCGCGGGTGTCGGTGGTGGTCGTCATCTCTTCCAGGGTGGTCGTCACTCGGCGGCCTCGTCCACGAGCGGCGCGCCGTTCTCGAGGTGCGGGCGCAGCACGTTGTCGAACGCGCTCAGCGCGGCGCCGATGGCCATGTGCATGTCCAGGTACTGGTAGGTGCCCAGGCGGCCGCCGAAAAGCACCTTCGCCGAGGCGGTTTCGGCCTTGGCGCGGTCCCGGTAGGCGAGCACCTTCTGCCGGTCCTCCGGGGTGTTGATCGGGTAGTACGGCTCGTCGCCGGTCTGCGCGAAGCGGGAGAACTCGCGCTGGATCACCGTCTTGTCGCCGGGATACCAGTCGCGCTCCGGGTGGAAGTGCCGCGGCTCGATGATGCGGGTGTAGGGCGCGTCCTCGTCGTTGTAGTTCATGACCGAGGTGCCCTGGTAGTCACCGGTTTCCAGCACTTCGGTCTCGAAATCGATGGTGCGCCAGCCCAGTTCGCCCTCGGCGTAGTCGAAGTAGCGGTCCAGCGGGCCGGTGTAGACGACCGGCGCGTCCGGGCTCTGCGCGCGCAGCTCCTCGCGCACCTCGAACCAGTCGGTGTTCAGCCGCACCTCGATGAGGTCGGACTCCGCCATCCGCGACAGCCACGCGGTGTAGCCGTCCTTCGGCAGGCCCTCGTAGGTGTCGTTGAAGTAGCGGTTGTCGAAGGTGTAGCGCACGGGTAGCCGGGTGATGGTGCTGGCGGGCAGATTCTTCGGATCGGTCTGCCACTGCTTGGCGTTGTAGCCGCGGATGAAGGCCTCGTAGAGGGGACGGCCGATCAGGGAGATCGCCTTCTCCTCGAGGTTGCTCGCATCCTTGGTGTCGATCTCCGCGGATTCCTTCGCGATCAGCGCGCGGGCCTCGTCGGGAGTGAAGTAGCGGCCGTAGAACTGCGAGATCAGGCCCAGGCCCATGGGGAACTGGTAGGCCTGCCCCTTGTGCATGGCGAAGACGCGGTGCTGGTACCCGGTGAATTCGGTGAATTGGTTGACGTAGTCCCACACTCGCTTGTTGGAGGTGTGGAACAGGTGAGCTCCGTATTTGTGCACCTCGATGCCGGTTTCGGGATCGGCTTCGGAGTATGCGTTGCCGCCGAGATGGTGACGGCGCTCGACCACCAGCACCCGCTTGCCGAGCAGGTTGGCGGCACGTTCGGCAATAGTCAGTCCGTAGAAGCCGGAGCCGACGACAATGAGATCGAAGGGGGATGCGACGGTCACGGGAGCCCAGCGTAGCTGCCCCGCCCTCCTCCAGCCCGCCTCCCCATGGTTCCGGCCGGGGGCACGCTGCCGAACCCCCCTCACGCCAGGCGTGCCGCGGTCGATGTGTGCGGTGTAGGCGGCGCTCAGTGGTGCGGGTAGTAGGGCGGCGGATACGCGGTCGCGCCCCGGGCGGCGATCCAGCGGGCGGTGGGTCCGGCGGCGGCGAGGCCGAGGGTGAGTAGTTCGATGACGAACACCACGATCACGAAGATGCTGACCGGTTGGACGTCGGGCTCGTCCACGCCGTCGCGGATCATGGCCACGGCCCCGGCGATGCTGCCCACCACCAGGATCGTTCCCGCGGCGGTGATCACCAGGAAACGGCCCGCGGCGCGGCGGCAGAACAGGAGGATCGCCCCGGTCAGGAAGAATCCGGCGACACATCCGATCATTACCAATGCGAGGATCTGCAACGGCAGCGCGTCGGAGTACCCCTCGTTCCGGGCATGGCGCGTGGAGGTGATCGCACCGGTCTCCGCGAGGGCGAACACCAGGCCCTGCAGCAGCGCCAGAATGCCGGCCGTGATCGCCGTTCCCGCACCGGGTTTCCGTACCGGGGCATAGCCGTAGGCGGGCTGGCCGTAGGGATAAGCCATGACGATCCTCGTCAGTAATACGGGTAGGGCGGCTGGCCGTACATCGGGCGCGGCGGGTACGCGGGCCGTTTCGCGGCGATCCACTGGCTGGTCGACTTCGCGCCGGCGAGCACCAGAACGACCGCGGCGATACCGATTCCGATCAGTCCCGGCAACAGCATCGTGACGCCGGTCGCGAGCGCCGCGATGGCATTGCCGATGATCCCGAGGACGGACAGCAGCACGAGAATGACCTGCCCCGCCGTCTTCCGCGCGAACAGCAGGATGGCCCCGAGCAGCCACAGCAGCGCCACCACGCCGGTGATCGCCGCGGCCGCCTGGAGTCCGCCGCGCGCCGAAGACGGTGCGTCCGCCGCGAATACGAGCGAGACGACCGAGCCGATCGCCGCGAGGATCCCCAGAATCGTTCCCAGGACCCCGGCGGTGATGGCGGAACCACCGCCGACCTTCGGGGGCGGGTAACCCGGTTGCGGATAACCGGGTTGTGGATAGCCCGGCTGTGGATAACCCTGCTGCACATAGCCAGGTTGTGGATAACCGGCCTGTGGATAACCAGCCTGTGGGTACGCCGGTGGTGGATAGCCCTGGCCCGGATCGCCCGGCTGACCGTACGGATAACTCACGGGTGTTCCCCCCTTTTCACTCCGGCGCGAACTCTACCGTGCGAGGGTCGGGGGGCGGACTCCGTTGTCTACAGCTGTGCTTCGGCGTAGGCGGTCATCGCGTCGCGGACGAATTCGGCTGTGCCGGGGCCGTGCTTGTCGTAGTTCTGGCCGAAGCGGGGGTCCGCGACGTACATGTCGCCGAGGCCGATGAAGTAGTCCCTGGTCGGGCAGCGGCCCTGCCAGCCGCTCGTCACCCAGTCGTAGTGGCGGTGGACGATGGCCTGGACCTCCTCGCTGCTCGGGTCGAGGCCCGCCCGGTGGGCTCGGCCGTAGTCGGCGGCGATATCGACGTGGGTCTGGAAGTGCTGCTTCTTCTCCGCCTCCGACAGCGAGCGCCACCAGCGGTCGCCCTGTTCGTAGGCGTCCTTGCCCCAGCGGTCGATCACCTCGTCCTTGTACTGGGTGTGGTCGAATCCGTCGAATACCTCGTCCGCCATGAGCGGCTCACCTGCTTCCGTCTTGTGCAATGTGGTCTGCACCGACGCGATCCGGCGGGCGATCCGGTCCTGCTCCTGGCGCAGCAGATCCAGGTGCGTCCGCAGCGCGGCCGTCGTATCCTGTTCTCCGGCAAGCACTTCGGCGATGACCGGCAGCCCGAGGCCGAGGCCCCGCAGCAGCAGGATGCGCTGTAACCGCACGAGGGAGTCCTGGTCGTAGTACCGGTATCCGTTGGTCCCGATCCGGCTGGGCGGCAGCAGCCCGAGCTGGCCGTAGTGGCGCAGCGTCCGGCTCGTGGTGCCCGCCGCCTTGGCCAGCTCCTGGATGGACCATTCGGTCCCCGCCACCGCTTCTCCCCTCGTCCGCGTCGATACATCCAGCGTGCAAGTTGACGCTACGTCAAGGTCAAGTCCGATCTCAGTATCCGACTGTGAACCGCGTCCGATGGTGTTTCGGCCGCTCGGCTTCGTCCAGAAGGGCGACGGCGAGATCCTCCGTCGAGATCAGCGAGTTACCGTCGGCGTCGACGACGAGTTCGTCGGCGCCGAGCCGGTACTCGCCCGTCCGGTCGCCGGGCGCCAGATTCGACGGCGGGCTCAGGTACGCCCAATCGACATCCCGCCGCGACGCGCGAAAGATCTCCAGCTGCGCGTGGCAGGCCAGGGCGATGGGCCGCCAGCCGTCCGGGAAGTCCGGCATCTCGACCACGGTTTTCCCGTGCGCCCCCGGCACCGTCAGATTCCCGGCGCCGCCGACGACCAGCAGCCGGACGCCGGTACCGGTGAGGCCCGACAGCAGCCCGTCGGCGGCGGCCGCGAGTTCGTACTCCCGTCCGGGACCGGGGCGGGTGGCGCTGACGACCACGTCGCTGCCGGCGCCCAGGTCGGCGACGTCCTCCGGATCGGCGGCGTCACCGGCGCGCACCTCGACCTCCACCGGCAGCGAGCGCAGCCGGGAGGTGTCGCGGGAGACCGCCGTGACCTGGTGCCCGCGGGCCAGCGCCTCTCGCACGACCCGGCTGCCGACCTCGCCCGAGGCTCCGAAAACGGTGATACGCATGGTCTTTCGCTCCTTGGATGTGGTTCGAATCGGATCAGGCGGCCCGGAGCGCGCTCACCGCGGCCGGAGCCGGCGCGGCGGTCGGCGCCCGGCGGCCACCGGTCTGCCCGAGGAGGGTGCCGCCCAGCGCGATCGCCATACCCAGCAGTTGCAGCGGCGTCAGCGCCTGGCCGAGCCACGCCCAGCCGATGACCGCGGCCGACAGCGGGCTGAGCAGGCCGAGGAAGGCGACCGAGGTGGCGGCCACCCGCGCGAGGCCGCGGAACCAGACCGCGTAGGCCGCGGCCGTGCCGATCGCCCCGAGGTACAGGTAGCCGCCGACGGCCGCGCCGTCGAGCGCGGGCGGTGCGCCCTCGGTCACCAGGGCCAGCGGCAGCAGCACCAGCCCGCCGACGGTGAGCTGCCAGCCGGTGACGGTCAGCGGCCCGACCCCCTCGGGCCGTCCCCAGCGCCCGGCCAGCACGGTGGCCGCGGCCATCGAGGCGGCTCCGGCGAGCCCCGCGAGCACGCCGATCAGGTCGAGCGCGGCGGTGGCCCGCAGCACCACCAAGCTCACGCCGACGATGCCGATCACGCCCGCCAGCAGCTTCCGGCCGCTCGGACGCTCACGCAGCAGCAGGCCGGTGAGCACGACCGCGAACATCGGCGCCGCCGCGCCGAGTACGGCCGCCACGCCACCGGGAAGCCGATAGGCGGCGAGGAACAGCAGCGGGAAGAAGGCCCCGAAATTCAGCACCCCGAGGACGACCGTGCGCCAGATCCACCGGCCGTGCGGCAGTGCCCGGGTGAGGGCGAGCAGAACCAGACCCGCCGGGAGGGCCCGCATCATCGCGGTGAACATCGGCCGATCGGCCGGGAGGAATTCCGAGGTCACGGCATAGGTGCTGCCCCAGACGAGCGGCGCGAGGCCGGTCAGGGCGAGCGTGCCGACACGCGAGGCGGCGGCGGGCGAGGTGGTTGTCATACCGGTCTCTCCTCATCAATAATCTCAACGTTGAGATAACACACCACCTACAGTCTTAGTGTCAAGTATCTGAATGTTGAGATTTATCCGAGCGAAGGGAGGTGCGGCCGGTGAGTGACGCGGTGGACGAGGTCGTGGCGGCGTGGGGCCGGGTGCGACCCGAATTGGACGTGTGGCCGACGCACGTCGTCGGGCGGCTGAAGCGGCTGGGTCACCTGTTCGAACGCGAGATGAAGGACTTCTTCGCGAACTACGGGCTGGAGTACTGGGAGTTCGACGTGCTCAGCACGCTGCGGCGGTCCGGCGGCCCGGACGGGCTGACCGCGGGCGGACTGATCAAGACCACCATGGTCACCTCGGGCGCCATCACCAACCGCATCGATCGGATGGAGGCCAAGGGCCTGGTGCGGCGCACGCCGGATCCCAAGGATCGCCGCACGGTCCGCATCCAGCTGACCGACGAGGGCCTCGACACGATCGACAGGCTCATGCCCCTGCACGTCGACAACGAGATCCGGCTGCTGGGCGGCGTGGACCGCGCGGAGCTGGACCAGCTCGCGGGGCTGCTGCGGGTGCTGTCGGAATCACTCGGGGACACCACGCTGAGCTGAGCAGGTAGCGGCATCGAACCCGTTCGGCGACAGGCGCTTTCGAGGGTGCGGCGAGTCTCGACTCAGCCGACCGGAGTCTCGGAACCCTCCGGCATCGTCGCGTCGGTCACCGGTTCGGTGCCGGGATCGGGCGCGATACCCGTCTCAGGATCGGGTTCGGCGGTCCACGGTTCGGCAGGTCCGTCCGGAGCGGTCGCCTGCGTCTGACCGCCGGTCGCCGACGGGTGTGGGGTTGGTGCGGCCGGGGCCTCCGGCGGCGTCGTGGCCCGGGGCGTGGGCACGGCGGCGGTGTTCGGCGCGACCGTGCCGCCGCCCGGAATCGCCTGGCCGTTGGGCATCGCCCCGGTTCGCGTGCCGGGCGCGGCCTCCGGGACCTCTTGCAGCAGGGTGGCGAAGTCCACGACGCGGGCGCCGAGCGCCGGGGTCGCGATGATGACGCCGTTGTCGAAGGTGCGGTAGGTCCCGATGCGGCCGGGGAGCCACGCCTCGGGGCCGAGCGCCTCACCCAGCGGGCCGGTGGGACCGCCTGTTTCGAGGTACTTCGCATCGATGATGCTGCTGCCGCGCACCCGCTGCTGACCGGCGTCGACGGGCGGCGGGGCGACGGGGGCCTCGGGGGCGGGGGCTAGTTCGTCCGGGCTCGGGCCCACCTCGAGGGTGGAGATATCGATCGGCTGGCCGCCGCCCGGCGCCGCCGAATACTCGGTGCGCAGAATCCTGCCCTCCCGCAACAGCACCCGGCCCGAGGTGGCCAGGACCGCCTCCGTGGCGCGCGGATCCTCCCGCTCGGTGCCGGGATAGGCCTGGCAGTCGGTGATATCGCAGGTCTGCGCGTAGGGGTAGCGATGTTCGGCCAGCGCGTAGGAGCGGGCCGCGACGGCCTGCGCGCGCAACGCCTCGGCGGCGCCCTGATCGGCCCAGTTGGCCTGCATCTCGGCGGGAACCACGCCCATCAGGTAGTCATCGACGTCGACCTGGTTGACGGTGCGGGGCTCGCCGTTCTCCAGCGCCACGCCGACCGCGCCGCGGTACGTGCCGCCGCCGCACACCTTCAGATGTTCGGCCGGCGGCCGGTTGGTCCCGGCGTCGACCGGATACGCGAAGGGATCCTCGGCCGCGCCCTGCCAGATCACGTCGCCGGTGCACCCGGCCGTGATCACGACATTGGCGCCGCCGTCCGGCATGGGCGTGAGGTGGGCGGCCTGACCGGGCACGACCCGCCTGTCGGCGACGGTCAGCCCGGCGTCGGAGAAGACGTCGAGGGTCTCGTTGTCGTCGGCCGTCAGCCGCACCCGCACGGCCGTGGGCCCGACCGTGCCCAGGTCGGCGCCCGGATAGTAATGCGCGAGGATGCCGTCGGCGGTGGCGCCGGCGATCGCCTGGTCGAAGGCGCCGACCTGACTCATCCCGCGGCCGTGCCCGACACCGGCGAGCGGCCGGACCGCCGTCTCGGGCCAGGCCGAGTACACCACGGCCGCGCCGCCGGCGACCGTCACCACGACCAGGCCCGCCACCGCGAACTGCCGCCGTCGGCGGCGGCGCACGAGGTCACCCTGTCGCAGCACCGCGATCCACCGTCGTCCCGCGCTTGCCATGTGCACTCCCACCGGGTTTCGCGGGTAGGTCACCGGTTGTTTCCGTTCGGCATGTCCTGCCCGCTGTGCGACTACTTGGAAGTTACATTCGAGCTATCTAGCCCTAATCCTCAACCGAAGGTTTAGATTTGTGACGATTGTGACTAGTGTGACCATTGTTCCGTCAGGAATCAACCCTTATGCGCTACTGACGGCCAACGGTTCTACCTGAAGGGGAGACGCTCGTGCCGTATCGCAGACCGAATCGCCCGTACATTCTCCCGGTGGTGGCCACGCTCGCGGTCACCGCGCCGCTCGCCGGTCTCGTCCTGCGCGACACACCCGACTATCACTCCGCGAACGAAAGCAATCTCGCAGCGATCCCCGCGCAACTCGCCGAGGTGGCGCTCGCCTCCGCACCCGACGTCGTCCTGCCGCTGCGCGAGTTCACCGGGCTCGACCTGCCGGATCTGCGCCTGTCCGATCTGCGCAAAATCCCGCTGCCCCGGGCGATTCCGGTCCCGCCGGGCCTCCCCACGCCGCCGGGCGTGCAGCTACCCGGCGAGATTCCGCTCCCCCAGTTCGGGCCGTCCGAGCCCACCGCGGTGCAGCCCGCGCCGCCCCGCCGGCCGAGCGGCGGTCCGAGCCGTATCGCCGCGCCGCTCGACGACGCCGAGCCCGCCGATCCGATTCCCGGCGCCGATCCCGGAACACCCGCCCTCGCGCCCGGGGCCGTCGGGCCCGAACTCGCCGACCAGGTGGGCGCGGAGGTCAAGGAACTCACCCGCGAAACCCCGTTCAGCATGGTCGGACTCACCGCGCAGGACCTCGGCGGCACCAAGGCCATGGTCCGGGCGCGCACACCCGACGGCAGCTGGGGACCGTGGTTCGCCACCGAGCGGGTCGACACCCGCGCGAACGATCACGCCCCCGCCGGAAAGACCGGCACCGAGCCGATCTACGTGGGCAAGACCACTGCCGTCCAGGTGCTCACCACGCGCAAGGCGGCCGCGCCGGCGCCCGGCCGCTCCGACGATCCGGCCCATCTGAACGCCGCGCTGTCGGCGGTGCTGATCGATCCCGGCCGCGGCGCGGTCGACGAGAACCTCTCCACCGTGGCCGCGCCGCTGTCGGGCGGCGGACCCAAGGTGATCAGCCGCGCGCAGTGGGGCGCCGACGAATCCATCCGCTGCGAGGACCCCACCTACGACGACGGCCTCGGCGGAATCACGGTGCACCACACCGCGGGTCGCAACGACTACTCCCCGGCCGAATCGGCCGGCATCGTCCGGTCCATCTACGCCTATCACGCGAAGACGCTGGGCTGGTGCGATATCGGCTACCACGCCCTGGTCGACAAGTACGGGCAGATCTTCGAGGGCCACGCCGGCGGGCTCGACCGGCCGGTGCAGGGCGCGCACGCGGGCGGGTTCAACGAGAACACCTCCGGCGTCGCGCTGATGGGCGATTTCGAGACCGAGCCGCCGACCGACGCCGCGCTCCAGGCGGCCGGGCAGTTCATCGGCTGGCGCGCCAAGGTCGCCGGGCTGAACCCGACCGGCCGCACCACGATGTACTCGGAGGGCACCGAATTCACGCCGTACGCGCAGGGCGAGGCCGTGCAACTGCCGACCGTCTTCGCCCATCGCGACGTCGGCAACACCACCTGCCCCGGCGACGCGGCATACGCGCTGATGGACCGGATCCGCGAGATCGCCGCGAACAGCGGCGGCGGCGTGGGCACCCAGGCGAGCAACAACACCGGGCCGCGCACCCAGCGCACCCAGTCCGATCTGGCGGCCCTCGCGGATCTGACCGGCAAGGTGCTGGGGATGGTCAGCGACAACGTGGTGGCGCGGTACTGGGCCGACCACGGCGGGCCGGACGGCCCCCTCGGCGCCGCCGCATCCGAGCCGCAGCCGACCGGCGACGGCGGGCAGTACGCGAAGTTCGTCAACGGCTACGTCTACGCGGGCCCGGACGGCTCGGTGGTCGAAGTGGTCGGCCGCATCCTGGACCGCTTCGTCCAGCTCGGCGCCGAGACCGGCCTGCTCGGCCTGCCGCAGCGCAGCGCCTATCCGGTGCCGGACGGCCTGCGCACCGACTTCCAGTACGGCTCACTGATTCTCAACCAGGTGACGGGCGTCGTCACGACGCTGCTGAACAACTACGACGCTCCCCGCCAACAGCCGCCCCGGAACCCGGCGCCACCGGTCGCACCCGCTCCAGAACAAGTGTCCGCACCGGACCCCGTCCCGCAACCGGCGCCGGTCCCGGCGGCCGGCCAGGACATCCCGCCGGTCCCCGAAGCGGATCCCGCCCCGGCGGTCGGCGACATCCCCGACCCGGCCGCACCCGCCGAACCTCCGCTGCCGGAGCAGCCCGCCGACGACGCGGCTACCGAGTAGTCGCGCTCAGCTCGCCCACCAGCGTTCCAGCACCTGGGCGACGCCGTCGGCGGAGTTGGTCGCGGTGACCTCGTCGGCGGCGGCGCGGGCCTCGGGATGCGCGTTGGCCATGGCCACCCCGTGACCGGCCATCCGGAGCATCGGCACGTCGTTGGGCATATCGCCGAAGGCGACCAGGGTGGCGTGCTGGACGCCCAGCCGCTGGGCGACGATGGCCAGGCCGGACGCCTTGGTGATGCCGGGCGCCGACAGCTCGATCAGGCCGTTGTCGGTCGAGTAGGTGACATCCGCGCGCCCGGCCAGATCGGGTTCCAGGGCCGCGCGCATATCGGCGCTGGCGGCACCGCGCAGCCGGATCAGCATCTTCACCGCCGGGGCCGCGATCACCTCGCGCCGGGCGACCTGGGTGTCGTCGGGATTCAGCCAGGCGTGTTCGTACTCCGGCGAACTCACGAACTGGGGCGTGGCCGCGTCGTGCGCGCTGGCCCCGACCCGCTCGGCGGCCAGGCCGCAGCCGGGCAGTACCCGCTCGGCCAGATCCGCGATCCAGGCCAGGCTCTCGACGTCCAGGGTGGTGGTGTGCAGGATCCGGTCGGCGGCGCTGTCGTAGATCACCGCGCCGTTGCCGCACACGCACAGCGGCGCGTACCCCAGCCCGTCGACCACCGGATCGATCCAGCGCGGGGGGCGGCCGGTGGCGAGGACGAAGGGCACCCCGTCGGCGACGAGCGCGGCCACCGCCGCCCGGGTGCGCGGAGTGACATGCTCGCGCTCATCGATGAGAGTGCCATCGACATCGGTGGCCACCATCTTCGGTTTGGGCAGGTGCTGACGGGTCACCTCTTCCATCCTGCCCGAAATCGGACGCCGGACGCACCTCGGTTACGGCGCGCCCGACCCGGGCCGATGGCCGCGATCCGATGATCAGCCCCCTTACCACCGCTGCCGAACAGTCGGCACGACGCGCGAGACTGGTGCACGATGTGCTGGCGATCCCCGCATGTCACGCCCCTCCTTGACACGCCTCGATCGCCACCTGTCCTTATGATCAGGGGCTAGTAACCGACCCGAGGGGACCGATGACCGGCTTTCTGCTACGACGCGCGCTCAACTATGTCGTGCTGCTGGTGCTGGCGTCGTTTTTGACATTCAGTCTGGCGTCGCTGACCTTCCGCCCGCTCGACAGCCTGGAGCAGCGCAATCCCAGACCACCGCAGTCGGTGATCGACGCCAAGGCCGCCGAACTGCACCTCGACGAGCCGATTCTGCCGCGCTACGCCACCTGGGTGTCGGGCGTGGTGCTGCACGGCGATTTCGGGAAGACCCTGTCCGGTCAGCCGGTCAGCGAGGAACTCGGGCGGCGGATAGGGGTGAGCCTGCGGTTGCTGGTGGTCGGCTCGATACTCGGCACCGTCCTGGGCGTGCTGATCGGCGCGGCCGGGGCGATCCGGCAGTACCGGTTCAGCGACTACTTCACCACGATCGTGTCCCTGCTGATCCTCAGCACACCCGTATTCCTCCTCGCCACACTGCTGAAATACGGTGCGCTGGAGATCAATACGGCGACCGGGCAGCAGATATTCCTCTATACCGGTGAGACCTCGGCGAATGCCGTGCACGGGCTGTGGAACCAATTCGTCGATCGCGTCCAGCACATGATCGTCCCGACCCTGGGCTTGGCGCTCGGCGCGATGGCCGGCTACAGCCGCTATCAGCGCAACGCGATGCTCGACGTGCTGCAGAGCGATTTCATCCGGACGGCCCGCGCGAAGGGCCTGACCCGCAACCGCGCGCTGTACAAACACGGGTTGCGAACCGCGCTGATACCGATGGCGACACTGTTCGCCTACAGTTTCGGCGCCCTGATCACCGGCGCCACCTTCACCGAGAAGATCTTCGGCTGGCACGGCGTCGGCGAATGGCTGGTGGACGGCATCAACGCCCAGGACCTCTACATCGTCGTCACCGTCACGGCCTTCGCGGGCCTGGTGATCCTGGTGTCGGGCCTGCTGTCCGACATCGTGTACGCGATTCTCGACCCACGAGTGCGGGTGGGAGCATGACCGAAGCCGAAATCATCGTCCAGGGCGCGCCGGAGCCGCAATCGGCCGGCCGGCGACAACTGGTGTGGCGCAGGTTCCGCCGGAACAAACCGGCGATCGCGGGCGCGACCGTCCTGCTGCTCATGCTGATCATGGCCTTCGCCCTGCCGCCGTTCCTGGCCTACGACTATCAGCAGCGCGACACCTCCGCGCTGCTGAAGCCGCCGAGCCCGAAACATCCGTTCGGAACGAACGAGATCGGCCAGGACATGCTGGCCCAGACGATGCACGGATTGCAGAAGTCGCTGCTGATCGGCATCTGCGTGGCGATTCTGACGTCCCTGATCGCGGTCACCGCGGGGGCGGTGGCCGGACTGATCGGCGGCTGGGCCGACCGCGCCCTCATGTGGCTGGTGGATCTGCTGCTGGTGGTGCCCAGTTTCATCGTGATCGCGATCTTCGCGCCCCGCACCAAGGGCAGCGGGTCGATCCTGCTGCTGATCCTGCTGCTGGCCGCGTTCAGCTGGATGATCAGCGCGCGCCTCGTCCGCGGCCTGACCCTCAGCCTGCGCGAACGCGAATTCGTCCGCGCCGCACGGTATATGGGCGCGTCGACGCCGACGGTCATCGTCACCCACATCGTGCCCAATATCGCCTCGATCCTGATCATCGATACGACGCTGGCCGTCGGCGCCGCGATCATGGCCGAGACGGGGCTGAGCTTCCTGGGGTTCGGCGTCCAGCCCCCCGACGTCTCGCTGGGCTCGCTGATCGCCTACGGCACCAGCCGGGCGCTCACATTCCCCTGGCTGTTCCTGTTTCCCGGCGGATTCCTGATCGCGATCGTGTTGTGCGCCAACCTGGTCGGCGACGGTCTGCGCGACGCGTTCGATCCCGGTTCGAAGCGGGCCCGGGCCCCGCGCAAGGCATCCAAGGCGGCGAAGAAGAAGGTCCAGGCATCATGACGGACAAGAGCGACGCCCCCACGGCACCGCTGCTGGAGGTTTCGGACCTGCACGTGTCCTTCCCCAGCGAGGAGGGCCGCGTCGACGCGGTGCGCGGGGTGAACTACTCCGTCTCCGACGGCGAGGTGCTGGCCATCGTCGGGGAATCCGGCTCGGGGAAGTCGGTCTCCTCGCTGGCGGTCATGGGGCTGCTGCCCGACCAGGCGCGGGTGAGCGGGTCGATCCGGTTGCGCGGCAAGGAATTGCTCGGCATGGACGACAAGCACCTGTCGGCGCTGCGCGGCACCCGGATCAGCATCGTCTTCCAGGATCCGCTCTCCGCGCTCACCCCCGTGTACCGGGTCGGCGATCAGATCGCCGAAGCGCTGCTGGCGCACAAGAAGATGAGTAAACAGCAGGCCGCCGACCGGGCCGTCGAACTGCTCGATCTGGTCGGCATCCCGGAGCCGGCGGTCCGGGCCAAGGCGTTCCCCCACGAGTTCTCCGGCGGCATGCGCCAGCGCGTGGTGATCGCCATGGCCATCGCCAACGATCCGGAACTGATCATCTGCGACGAGCCGACCACCGCGCTCGACGTGACCGTGCAGAAGCAGATCCTGAACCTGCTGCGCAAGGCGCGGGACATCACCGGCGCCGGCGTCGTCATGATCACCCACGATATGGGGATCGCGGCCACCCTGGCCGATCGCGTCGCGGTCATGTATGCCGGACGGGTCGTCGAGAACGCCTCCGCCACCGATCTTTTCGGCGCCCCGCGCATGCCCTATACGGTGGGGCTGCTGGGTTCCATCCCGCGCATGGACGGCCCCGCCCGGTCGCCGCTGATCCCGATCGTCGGAGCCCCGCCGACCATGCACGCGCTGCCCCCGGGATGCCCGTTCGCGCCGCGCTGCCCGGTGGCGATCGACGAGTGCCGGGCGGCGGAACCGGAACTGCGGGAGACGAGTCCGGGTCATCACGCCGCGTGCATCCGCACCGCCGAGGTCGGCACGGACGGTTTGTTCGCGGCGTACCGGCGCGAGATCGGCGACTCCGAGCCACCGGCCGCGGCGGATTCCGATGTGGTGCTTCGGGTCTCGGATCTGGTCAAGACGTTCCCGATCACGTCCGGTGTCGTCTTCAAGCGCCGCAAAGGCGAGGTGCGCGCCGTCGACGGCATCAGCTTCGAGGTGCGCGCCGGCACCACGCTGGCGTTGGTCGGCGAGTCCGGCTCGGGTAAGTCGACGGCGCTCACCCAGGTGATGGATCTGGTGAAACCGCAGGGCGGCGCCATCGAGGTGCTCGGCTCGGACGTCGCCACCCTCACCAGGGAGCGCCGCCGGGAAATCCGCCGGAGGATGCAGATCGTCTTCCAGGATCCGTCGGCGTCGCTGGATCCCCGGCTGCCCATCTCCGACGCGCTCGCCCAGCCGCTGCGCATCGACGGCCGTTCGCGCGACGAGATCCGCAGGCGGGTGCCGGAACTGCTGCGACAGGTCGGCCTGCAGCCCGAACTCGCCGAGCGGTACCCGGCCGACTTCTCCGGTGGTCAGAAGCAGCGCATCAATATCGCGCGGGCCCTGGCACTGGATCCGCAACTGCTGGTCCTCGACGAGCCGGTGTCCTCGCTGGACGTCTCGATTCAGGCCGGCGTGCTGAACCTGCTGCGCGATCTGCAGGCCGAGCGCGGCCTGTCGTATCTGTTCGTCTCCCACGACCTGTCGGTGGTGCGCAATCTGGCGCACGATATCGCGGTCATGTATCGCGGCAAGATCGTGGAATCCGGACCGGCGGAACAGATCTTCACCGATCCACAACACGAGTACACCCGCGCCCTGCTCGACGCGGTGCCCGTTCCGGTCGTCGCACGATAGGAGAAGACCGTGAGGATCCGTTCCCTGGCAGCCGCATTCGCCGCCGTGGCCACCGTGTCGGCGATCGGCCTGACCGGATGTTCCTCCGGCACCGACACTCCGACCGGCCCGGTGGCGCTGGGCACGGCGAACGACATCAATCCACAGCCCCGGGACGCGATCCGGGACGGCGGCAACCTCCGGCTGGCGGTGGGGGAATTCCCGCCGAACTGGAACGCGCTGACCAACGACGGCAACACCGTCGACTTCGGCCGCATCACCCAGCCGATGATGCCGCGGGCGTTCACCACCGACGCGGCGGGCCGCACCGCGGTCAACCACGACTACTTCACCGACGTCCAGCTCACGAACACCGCACCGCAGCAGGTGACCTACACCATCAACCCCAAGGCGGTGTGGAGCGACGGGAGCCCCATCACCTGGGAGGACATCGCGTCGCAGGCCCGCTCGCTCAACGGCGAGGACAAGCGGTTCCTCATCGCCATCACCAACGGCTTCGAGCGGGTGGCGAAGGTCGAGCGCGGGGTCGACGACCGCCAGGCCGTCCTGACCTTCAAGCAGAATTACGCGGAATGGCGCGGGCAGTTCTCCGGCAACGCGATGCTCTACCCGAAATCCGTGACCGCCGACCCGGAATCCTTCAACCACGCCCTCGCCGATCACATCACCCTGACGGCCGGACCGTTCCAGGTGCAGTCCACCGACCGGACACAGGGCCGAATCGTGCTGGCGCGCAATCCGAAATGGTGGGGCGAGACCCCGAAGCTGGACACCATCACCTTCAGCGTGCTGGATCAGGCGGCCGAACCGGCCGCGCTGCAGAACAACGAGCTGGATGCCGCGCAGCTGTACTCCCTGAGCGATCTCGCCACGGTGCGCAGTTCCCAGGGCCTGGTCATCCGGCGCACCCCGGGAACCATGTGGCGCCACCTGACCTTCAACGGGGCGCCCGGGTCGATCCTCGCGGACCCCGGGGTGCGGGTCGCCGTGTCCAAGGCCATCGATCGCACCGCCATCGCCGCGACGGTCATGAACGGCCTCGAGGACAACCCCAAGCCGCTGAACAACCATGTCTACGTGCAGGGACAGGAGGGGTACCAGGACAACAGCCTGCCCTTCGATCCCGATGCGGCGGCCCGCGAACTCGACGCGCTGGGCTGGAAGCTCCAGGGTGACGTCCGGGTGAAGGACGGCCGGCCGCTGGTGATCCGGGATGTCATGTACAACAGCGACCTCTGGGTCGGCGTCGCGAAGATCATCCAGCAGAACCTCGAGCGCGTCGGCGCGAAACTCACCATCGATACCCGGCCCTCGCAGAACATCTTCACCGACGTCTTCATCCCGGGCGACTTCGACCTCGCGCAATTCCAGTGGCAGGGCGACGCGTTCCCACTCAGCGGCGTTCCGCAGATCTGGGGCTACTACCCCGGCAACGTGCAGGGCAATTACGGCCGGATCGGCTCGCCCGCACTGAACGATCTCATCGACCGCACACTGTCGGAACTCGATCCGAAGAAGGCGATAGACCTCGCCAATCAGGTGGATCGCGGGGTATTCGAGGAGGGCCATTCGCTGCCCCTGACCCAGGATCCGGGCAACTGGGGCGTCCGCTCGAACGTCGCGAACTACGGGGCACCCGGTCTGGCCTCGTACGACTACACCACAATCGGCTTCGTGAAGTAGCCGCCACACCCGACTGAAGGAGCGCGATCCATGCGGATTCGTTCGATAGGAGCCCGACTCGCGATCCCCGCGGTGGCGATCGGATTGATCGTGTCGGGGTGTAGTTCCGACAGCACGCAGACCGCCCCCAGCGATATCGGATCGACCAACGACATCAATCCGAGGGATCCGAGCGAACTCCGCGACGGCGGCAATCTCCGCACGGATCTGACCGCGCTGCCGCAGAATTTCAATTACCTGAACGTCGACGGCACCGACGAGAACACCTCGTCCGTCATCGATCCGGTGATGCCCAGCGCGTTCACCGCGGACGCGGCCGGAAATATCGGCATCAATCACGACTACTTCACCGATATCCAGCTGACCGGCACCGATCCGCAGAAGGTCACCTACACCATCAATCCCCAGGCGGTGTGGTCGGACGGCACGCCGATCACCTGGGAGGACCTGAAGTCCGAAGCGCACGCGCTCAGCGGCGCCGACCCGGGTTATCTGCTGTCGTCGCCCAGCGGCTTCGACAAGGTGGCGTCGGTCGAGCGGGGTGTCGACGATCGGCAGGCGGTCCTCACCTTCAGCAAGCCGTACGCGGAATGGAAAGGGCAGTTCAGCCCGCTGTATCCGAAGTCGGTGACCCAGACTCCGCAGGCGTTCAACGAATCGATCCGCAGTAATCTGCCGGTCAGCGCCGGACCCTTCGTCATCACGAACATCGATCGCACGCAGAACCGGATCACGCTGGGCCGCAACCCGAAATGGTGGGGCGCGCCGCCGAAGCTGGACACCGTCACCTTCAGCGTGCTGGATCCCACCGCCGTACTGGCCGCGATCCAGAACAACGAGATCGACTACGCCTATCTGTCGGGCCGCACCAATGTGGTGGCCGCGCACAGTATTCCGGACATCACCGTGCGCACCGCTCCCGAGAGCCGGTGGAATGTGCTGACGTTCAACGGCGCGCCCGGGGCCGTCATGTCCGATGCGAAGGTGCGCGTGGCCATTTCGAAGGCCATCGACCGCCAGGCCATCGCCGACGCGCTGCAGAACGGCATCGTGACCAATCCCCGGCCGCTGAACAACCACATCTTCCTGTCGGGACAGAAGGGGTATCAGGACAATTCCGCGCCGTCCGCGTTCGATCCGGCGGCGGCCGCCGCCGAACTCGACGCGCTGGGCTGGAAGCTGAACGGCGACGTCCGCGAGAAGGACGGCCGCAAGCTGGTACTCAAGGATGTGATGTACCAGCAGGACGCGTGGGTCGACGTCGCGAAGATCATCCAGGAGAACCTGCAGAAGATCGGCGTGAAGCTCGAGATCCAGACCGTCCCCGGCCAGGGCCTGTTCACCGACGTCATCAACCCCGGCAACTACGATCTGGCCGAGCACGGCTGGGGCGGCAGCGTATTCCCGCTGGGCGCGCTGGAGCAGATCTACTACTACGACCCCAACAACCCGCAGAGCAACAGCGGCCGGATCGGGTCGCCCGAACTGAATGCGCTGATCCAGAAGACGATTTCCGAGCTGGATCCCGAGAAGGCCATCGACATGGCCAATCAGGCAGACAAGATGATCTGGGAGGAAGGCTTCTCGCTGCCCCTGGTGCAGGCCTCGGGTAACTACGGCGTGCGGTCCACCCTCGCCAATGTGGGCGCCTTCGGTCTGGCGACCGTGGACTGGACGAAAGTCGGTTACCTGAAATGATTCGCTCGACGGTGTCCCGTCTGGCGATCCCCGCGGTCGCCCTCGGATTGATCCTGTCGGGGTGTAGCTCCGACACCGGCACGACCGGTGGCGACAGCAGTATCGGGACGACCAACGACATCAATCCCCGGGATCCGAGCGAACTCCGCGACGGCGGGACCCTGCGGTTGTCGCTGGGCGGATTTCCGTCCAACTTCAACTATCTGCACATCGACGGCACCAACGAATACACCTCCGACGTCATCGAACCGTTGCTGCCCTCGGCGGTGATCAGCGACGCCGCGGGTGAGATATCGGTCGACCACAACTATTTCACCGATATCAAGCTGACCGGTACCAACCCGCAGCAGGTCACGTACACGATCAACCCGAAGGCCGAATGGTCCGACGGGAAGCCGATCACGTGGGAGGACCTGAAATCCCAGGCGCACGCGCTCAGCGGCGCCGACGGCGGATATCTCATCTCCTCGCCGCAGGGATTCGACCGGGTCGCCTCGGTGGACCGCGGGGTGGACGATCGGCAGGCGGTCGTGACCTTCAGCAGGCCGTACGCGGAATGGGAGGGGCAGTTCAGCCCGATCTATCCGAAGTCGGTGACCGAGAGCCCGGACGCATTCAACAACTCCGTCCGCGACAATCTCCCGATCACCTCCGGGCCGTTCGTCATCACGAACATCGATCGCACACAGAACCGGATCACGCTGGGCCGCAATCCGTCATGGTGGGGTGACCGGCCGAAGCTGGACACCATCACCTACTCGGTGCTGGACTCCAGCGCGGAGGTCGCGGCGATTCAGAACAACGAGATCGACTACACCGCGGTCGGCGGCCTGTCGAACGTGACGATCGCGCGGAATACGCCGGGAGTCGCCGTGCGGCGAGCGCCGGCGCCCGGGTTCAACGTGCTCACCTTCAACGGGGCTCCCGGCGCGATCCTGTCCGACGTCGCACTCCGCCGCGCTATCGCGAAGACGATCAACAGGCAAGCCCTCGCCGAAACCTGGCATCAGGGGGTTCTCGACAACCCCAAACCGTTGAACAATCACATCTTCATGGAGGGTCAGAAGGGCAATCAGGACAACTCCGGAGATATCCGGTTCGATCCGGATCAGGCCGCCCGCGAATTGGACGCCCTGGGCTGGACGCTCAACGGCGACGTCCGCGAGAAGGACGGCCGCAAACTCGAACTCCGGGACGTCATGTACCAGTACGACCCGTGGGTGGACGTGGCGAAGATCATTCAGCAGGATATGGCCAGGGTCGGCGTGAAGCTGAATATCGAGACCGTGCGGGGTCAGGGCCTGTTCTCGGATGTCATCAACCCCGGCAAATTCGATCTCGTCCAGCACGGCTGGAGCGGAGGCGTCTTCCCGCTGGGCGCGCTGGAGCAGATCTACGCCTGGAACCCCGACAACCCACAGAGCAATCACGCGCGGGTCGGCACGCCGGAACTCAATGCCCTGATCGAACAGACGGTGTCCGAGGTCGATCCGGACAAGGCCCGCGAACTCGCCAACCGGTGCGACGTCATGATCTGGAACGAGGTGCATTCGCTGCCGCTGTTCCAGGGGGCCGGTAACTACGCGGTCCGCGCGGATCTGGCCAACCTCGGCGCCTTCGGCCTCGCGTCGAAGGACTGGACGAAAGTCGGCTTTCTGAAGTGATTTCCGGTTCGGGTCACCCGCTGGCCTATCCGGTGCAGGCGGCGCTCGGCGCCCTGGTGATCTGTTTCGCCTGGGCGCCGTTCGCCGATCTGGAGCAGTTGAGCATGCTGGCGACGGTGGCGCTGATCGTGGTGGGGTACACGGTCGTCCGGCTCGCGGTCGCGGTCGGGCGGCTGCCGGTGCGCGGGGTGGCGCCGGGCATCGCGGACTGCACGCGGGTGCGGCAGCAGCATCGGCTGCTCAGCCGGTCCTGGCTGGAGTTCGAGATGGAGGGCCGGAGCCGCTGGCTGCCGGTGTATTTCGATCCCGCGCTGGTCACGCTCCCGGCATCGACGGCGACGCTGGGGGACGGCACGGTCCGGGTGGGGACGCTGCGCCTGTATCCCTCGGGGCCGCTGCGGGATTCGGAGCCGCCCGGGCGGCTGATCGACAATCCCACCCGCCCCGATCCGGACGGGCCCGCGCACGCCGCGCGGTCGGCGCGCTTCGGCCGCCGGTTGCTGCTGGATGCCCAGTTCGCCGTGGCCGCGCCGTTCGCCGCCCTGTTCTGGGTCTACGTCGCGGGCGGCGGGGCGCCCGCCTTCGTCGGCGCCGCAACGGTTTCCGCCGGCGTCGCCGTCTGGTTCGCGGCGATCCGCGGATCCGACCCCAGCTGAGCGGCCGGCTAGGCCGCGGTCAGCGGCTGCTGCTGGGTGGAGCAGTGAATACCGCCTCCGCCCTCCACCACCGCGTTGTATTCGATGCCGACCACCTCGCGGCCGGGGAACGCGTCCGCGAGAATTCCGGCCGCGCGGTCGTCGCCGCGCCGATCGCCGTAGCGCGGCATGTACACCGCGCCGTTGCCGACATAGAAATTCGCGTAGGAATAGAGGAATTCGGGGCCGCGTTCGCCGAGTTCGGCGGCGTCCGGTTGCGGTAGCTCGATGATCTCGAAGCGACGGCCCGCGGCATCGGTGGCCTCGCGCAGGATTTCCCGCGCCCGCACCGCCGCGCGGGCGAAGACGTCGCCCGGATCCGGGTGGACGGGCCAATCCAGCAGCACCACACCGGGTTCCGCGAAGCGCGCCACCGCGTCGACGTGGCAGTCGGTGACGTCCTCGCCCGAAACCCCTTGCAGCCAGATGACCTTGGTCACGCCGAGCATATCGGCGAGCGCCTTCTCGATCGCGCCGTGCTCCGATCCGGGATTGCGATTCGGGTTGACCAATGCGCTCTCGGTCGTCAGCAGAGTGCCGTCGCCGTCCACCTCGAGTGCGCCGCCCTCGGCCACGATCGGCGCGATCACGCGCGGAATTCCGGCGTGCTCGAGCACTTTTCGCGCAACCTTCGCGTCCATGTGGTATTCGGCCTTCTGTCCCCAGCCGTTGAAGTTGAAGTCGATTCCGGCGGGACCGTCCGGACCGGCGACGAATATCGGCCCGGTGTCGCGTATCCACAGATCGTCGAGGGGCGCCGGGACGACCTCGACGGCCGAACCGCAGGTCCGGCGCGCCTCGTCGGCATGTTCGCGCCGGGCCAGGACCGTCACCGGTTCGCGCTCCGCGATCGCGCGGGCCAGCCGCGCGATATCCGCGCGCACCAGCGGTAGCAGCTCTTCCCACACCGATTCCTTGGCGGGCCAGGCCAGCCAGGTCCGGGCGTGCGGAGCGGTTTCCGCCGGCATCATGTAGCGCGTCATGGCGACGACGCTACCTATTTTTGCGATGCGCACCAAAGAAATGGCGCGGATACTGTTTGCGGACGCACTCTCGACAATTTTCAACTACCGGTTATTCGGTGTTGAATTCCGGCCGAACGTTACGCGTATTCTCGTGCGGCAGCTATTCACCGGCCCGGGTGAACAGTGACAGGTGGTCGTCGACCCACCGCGCGAATTCGCGTGGCCGCCGCCCGATCGCCCGCAGCACGTCCTCGGTGAGTACGGCGTTGCGGCCCTCGCGGACATAGTTCGCGCCCTGCTGCGCGCCGTCGATGAAGGCGTCGGGCAGGCCCGCGGCCCGCATCCCCTGCCGCGCTTGCTCCTCGGAGATCTCGGCGGTCCGCACCTCCCGGCCCAGCGCCGCGCCGAGGATCGCCGCCTGCTCCGGCTCGGACAGCAGGTCGGGCCCGGTCAGGGTGTAGACCCTGCCCGCGTGGTCGCCGGAGACCAGTGCGGCCACGGCCACCGCGGCGACGTCGCGCGGATCGATCACGCCCTGTCGGCCGTCACCCGTGCGCACCGGCACCGGCGCGTCCGACCGGATCGCCTCGGCCCAGGAGCGGGTATTGGAGGCGAAGGCGGTGGGGCGCAGGATCGTCCATTCCAGACCGCTGGCGCGCACCGCCCGCTCGCCGGGCAGGTGCCAGGTGCCGACGATGCCGAGATCCGGTTCGCCGGTGCCGATCGCGGACAGTTTCACGACCCGCCGGGCCCCGGCGGCGCCGGCCGCGGCGACCAGTTCGGCGTCGGTATCCGCCTTCTCCGGGCCCAGCACGCCGACCATGAAGACCGCCTCGACACCGTCCATCGCCGCGCGGACCGAGGCGGGATCGGCGTAATCGCCCTGTGCCACCTCGACTCCCGCGGGGAAATGCGCCTGCTCCGGATGCCGCGTGAAGGCCCGGACCGGGTCGCCACGCTCGACCAGCTGTCGCACGATGTCACTACCGATGGTGCCCGTCGCACCCGTCACCAGAATCATGCGAGCCAGCATGCCGACCCACTCACCTGCCGCTATAGGAAATTTCGGCACGGCTCGCGGCGCGCGGGACGCTTACAGTGGGGCTGGTGACCACCCTGTCCGCCGCGCCGATGCACACCGTGGAGCGCTTCGCCCGGCCGCTCCCGGTGCCGGACGCCCTGCGGCCCTGGTTCACCGGCGGCGAGAGCATCCCGTTCGATCCGGGACTCACCGTGCCGTTCGTCCACATCCCGGACGCCACGACCCGGCTGGTCGTGCGCGACGACCGCGAAGGCCACCGCGACATGCTGGTGATCGGCCCGCTCACCCGCGCGACGTACAAGGCCGCCGCCGAACCGGTGTCCTGCGTGCGGCTACGGCTGGCGCCGGGCGCGGCCACCGCCGTCCTCGGGGTGCCCGCGGCCGAACTCACCGATCGCGCCGTGCGGATCGATCGGCTGCCGGGCCCGCTCGGCGCGCTGGCCGGCGAGTTGGCCGAGGCCACGCCGGACGAGGTTCCGGCACTGCTGGAGTCACTGCTCGCGCCGCGCCTGTCCCCCGCGCCGGCCGATCATCGCGCCCTGTTGCGGGCGGCCATGGCGCTGTTGTCGGCCACCTCGGCGTCGATACCGGCCGTGGCCGCCGAGCTGGCCGTCAGCGAGCGGCATCTGCGCAGCGTATTCGCGTCCGGAATCGGGTTGTCGCCCAAGCATTTCGCCCGCATTCGACGGGTTCGCCGCCTGCTGGCGACCGCCGAGCGCGCGCCGCTGGCCCAGCTCGCCGCGGATCAGGGGTATTACGACCAATCCCATATGACCGCGGATTTCCGCACGCTCATGGGTGTTCCGCCGACCTCGTACTTCGAGGGCCGGACGCCGGGTCCGACGCCCTGCGGAGTCTTGTTGCGCGGGTGAGCGTCTCAGCTCGATTCCGGCCCGAGTACCGCGTTCAGCAACTGCCGCAGCGACCATTCGAAATCCGCGACGGGTTCGGCCGCGGCGAGGTGCGGCCGGGCCGCGGTGAGCGAGGGATAGTCGGCGGCGGCGACATCGAATCCCGGGTGTCCGAGCGGATGGTTGTTGACCACGTGGCCCAGCAGTAGCAGCCAGATAGCGCGATAGGTGCGGGCCGCGATATCCGGGGTCAGGCCGGCGTCCAGCAGGGCGGTGAGACCGGCCTCCGCGAAGGGCAGGGCGGTGGCCGTCACCGACGACGCGTCCGTGATGACCCTGGCGGCCCACGGATGGTCGATCAGCACCTGGTGCGCGCCGAGCCACTGCTCGAGGATCCGGTCCCGCGCGGCGCCGTCGCGTACGACGGGAAAGGCGCGGGCCAGGTCCTCGTTCAGCAGCGCGAGCAGTTCGCGGCGGTCGGCGATGTGCCGGTAGAGCGAAGCCTGGCCGGTGTTCAGCTCCTGCGCGACGCGGCGCAGGGTGAGCGCCTCGATGCCCTCCTCGTCGGCGACCCGTCGTGCGGCGGCGACGATGACGCCGCGGGTCAGCGGTTGGTCGCGCATCGCTCTCCCTTCTCGGTGCCGTCCGTCTCGGTGCCGTGCTGTCGCGCTGTCCGAGCCTAGGTCGCGGCATGCGGGCCACGCACACTCGGTCGCCGGGCAGGGGTCGGCTTCGAGGCAACTCCACACCCTCTTGCGAACAACGTTCGCATGTAGTTAGGTTTGCCTAACGCGAACGTTGTTCGCATGAGGAGGAGGGGTGTAGTGACCACCGAAACGACAACCGGGACTCCGGTGGCGCGGCCGATCCATCGGCTGGGCGCGATGGCCGCGCTGGCGCTCGGCGTGCTGTCCTACGGGCTGATGCAGACCATGCTGGTGCCGGCGATCGGCGTACTCCAGCACGCGCTGCACACCGGGGCGACCGCCGCGACATGGGCCGTGCTGAGTGCGCCGCTGCTGGCCAGCGCCATTCTCACGCCACTGATCAGCAGGCTCGGCGACCGGTTCGGGCGGCGACGCATGCTGCTGATCGTGCTGGCGATCTACCTGGCCGCCACGCTCGTCGCGCTGGTCGCGCCGCAGATCGGGGTGTTGATCGCCGCCCGCGCCGGGCAGGGCGTCAGCCTCGCGATACTCCCGCTGGCCTTCGGTTCCGTGCCGGACATCCTGCCCGCCGAGCGGGTGCACGGCGGGCTGGGCCTGCTGTCGGGGCTGGTGGGCGGCGCGGCGGGGATCGCGCTGGTATGCGGCGGGCTGATCGTCGACCACGCCTCGTGGCGCTGGCTGTTCGTGGTCGGGGCCGGATTGATCACGGCCGCACTGCTACTCACCTACCGCTACGTCCCGGACGGGTCGGCGCGGTCGCCGGGGCGGCTCGACCTCGCGGGCACCGTCCTGCTGGCGGGCGGGCTGTGCGGCATCCTGCTGGCGCTCACCGTCGGGCCGGGCAGCGGCTGGCTGTCGGCGCCGACGTGCGGTCTCGCCGTCGCGGGTGTGCTGCTCCTGGCCGTCTTCGTGCGGGTGGAACGGCGGGTGCGCTTCCCGCTCATCGATATGGATCTCGTCCTGCACCGGCCCGTCGGGATCGCGCACCTCGCGGCGCTCACGCTCGGCGCGATGCAGTTCATGTACTACGTGCTGGCACCGAAGCTGGTCGAAACGCCCACGGCGGCCGGAGGATTCGGCGGTTCGGTCACCGCGGCCGGTCTGGTGATGCTGCCCTCGACCCTGGTCGTCCTCCCCGCCGGAACCGCGGCGGGCCGGGTGATCGCGCGCCGCGGCTCGCGCGGACCGCTGGTCGCCGGCCTCCTGCTGACCGCCGTGGGCGCTGGCCTCCTCGCCCTCGCCCACGGCTCGCTGTGGCAGGTGGCCCTCTGCGCACTGCCGATCGGCCTCGGCACAGGCTTGGTGATGACGGCCCTCCCCTCCCAGCTGCACCGGGTCGTCGATCCGGCGCGCGCGGCCACGGCCAACGGCATCAACACCGTCTCGCGGACGGTCGGCGGCGCGCTGGGCAGCCAACTGGGCGCGGCCTTGATCGTGGGGTCGGTGAGTGATGGGTTCCCGGTGGCGTTCTGGATTGCCACCTTCATCGGAATCAGCGGGGCCACACTGGTATCCGTCGACCCACCTTTTTTCCGGCGCGCTTTTGGCCGGAATCCGTGGTGAGCGCGGTGTGGATCCCGGCCAAAAGCATGCCGGGAAAAGGGAGGGGAGCCGGACCGCTGTCAGGCGTCGCGGGCCGCTCGCTTGGCGCGGCGGCGTTCCAACTCTTCCTGTTCCAGGACTGCTGCCTGTTCCAAGGTGGGCGCGGTGCCGCCCAGGCGGGCGGGGACCCAGCGGGCGCCCTCCGGCATGTCGTAACCCTGCTGGGCCTGGTCGAGTAGGTGTTCCATGCGGGAGCGAAGCTCAGCGGTGAGGGCGTCGGCGGGCTCGTGGGCGGGGATGGGCTCGCCGATGCGGATGTGGATCGGGAAGTGGTGGCGGCCCAGGTTTTTGGGCATGTCCTTGGTCCACACGCGCTGGGCGCCCCAGATGACCATCGGCACGATCGGCGCGCCGGACTCGATGGCCATGCGGGCCGCGCCGGATTTGAATTCCTTGAGTTCGAAGCTGCGGCTGATGGTGGCCTCGGGATACACGACCACGATCTCGCCGTCGCGCAGTGCCGCCACGGCCCGCTCGCGGGACTCCGCGCCGTGGCCGCGATCCACGCCGATCGCCTTGCAGTGCTTCATGAGCCAGCCCACGATGCCGTGCTCCAGCTCGGCCTTCATCATGTAGCGGACATTGCGCCCCGACTTGCGGCCCACCAGGCCGACTTCCATGAAATCCAGGTAGGCCGTGTGGTTCACGGCGAGCACCGCGCCGCCGGCCCGGGGAATGTTCTCCTGCCCCGCGATATCGAAGCGCAGCCCCTGCGCCCAGAACAGCGTGCGGACCAGACCGGTGAGGACGTCGAAGACGGGCTCTCGCGCCATGCTCTCGAAAACTCCTGTCCTGCCTGCCGTTCGGCTACTGGGCGCCATCCGGGGCCGCCCGGCGCGCGGCCTTCTCGGCGGCCTCCGCGGCGTCCATCGCGTCGGCCTCCTCCAGCGTCGGGGCGCCGCCGCCGAGCCGGGCCGGCACCCAGTATGCACCGGGTTCGTGAACGTAATCCCGCTGCAGCTGCTCCAGCATCTCCTGCATGGTCGCGCGCAGCGTGCGCGTCAGCTCGGCGGCCGGTTCGGTGATATCGCCCGAGACCTCGGGCGGGGCGATGGGCGCGCCGACCTTGATGGAGATCGGAGTGTTGGTCCGCCCCAGCCGCTTCGGATAGCCCTTGGTCCACACCCGCTGCGCGCCCCAGATCACCATGGGGATCACCGGCACCCCGGCCTCGATCGCCATGCGGGCCGCACCGGACTTGAATTCCTTGATCTCGAAGCTGCGGCTGATGGTGGCCTCGGGATAGACGCCGACCAGCTCGCCGCGCCGTAAGTACTCCACGGCGGCCTGGTAGGAATCCGCGCCCGCCGCGCGGTCCACCGGAATGTGTTTGAGCGCGCGCATGATCGGCCCGGAGATCTTGTCGTCGAAGACCTCCTTCTTGGCCATGAACCGGATGTAGCGCTTCGGCGTGCGCGCGGGCAATCCGGCGTAGGTGAAGTCCATGTATCCGGTGTGGTTGATCGCGATGACGGCGCCACCTGTCGCGGGGATGTTCTCGTCCCCGCTGACCTGGAAGGACAGTCCCTGTGCGAAGAAGACGGTCCGGGCCAGGCCGATGATCGTCCGGTATACGGGTTCCACAATTCCGCTAGCGTAGTCGCTGTCACATTCGGCACTCCCAGCGCACGCGCAGGAAAGAGGTTCCCGCAGTGAAACGCCCCCGACCAGCATCGCGGGATCGACATCGTCGGATGCGCCGGGGAGCGCTACTCGGTGGCCTCGCCGTTGTGGCGGTCGCGGCCGTGAGCGGGTGCGACTCGCGCGTCGGAATCGAGGGCACCGACTACGACAGCGGCGACACCACGTCGTCCGCCGCCGCGCCCGAGGCGCCCGCACCGGCCGCCGAGACGTCGGTCACCATCGCACTGGAGAACCGGGACCCCGCCGCGGCGGACGCGCTCACCCGCTGGGCGATCGACCTCCAGGAACTGCCGACGCCGAGCCTGGTGAACAAGTGCTGGACGATGGCGCCGCGCAATGTCGAGACCATGTACGCCGACAAGCAGGCCATCCTCGGGGCGCTCGCCGAACCGGGCGCGGACGACGGGACCTCGATCACGTGGAAGGGCCCGGCCGCACCCGGCCGCACCGGCGTGACGGTCGTCGCCCAGCGGTCCGATATCGCCACCGGTTATGCGTGCCCGCGGGTGTTCCCGTCCGGTACGGACGCCGCGTTCACCGACGCCGACGCCCGGCACACCGTGCGGCGCTACCTGGCCCGCGCCACCGGCAAGCCGCTCGACCCCGCCGATCGGGAGGCTACCCACCCGCTGCTCTGCACGGCCGCCACCACCTGGGATCCCACCGGCAGCGGCAGTTCGGCGACACCGCCGCTGGCGGCCGAACCGGACAAGTTCGCCGGCGCGCGGTCCTTCGTCGACCAGTCGATCACCTCCGACCAGCTGCGCCGGGGCTATCTCACGGTATCCGCGCCGGTCACGGGCGCAGCCGGGGTACAGCAGGAGCGGACGTTCACCGTGCGGGAGACCGAGCAGGGGTACTGCATCGGCGACGTCTCTCCCTGATTCCGGGGATGAATCGGACACGACTAACCTGGGTGGCTGATATCGGTTCAGGAGGGACTTCTTCGTGCAGATCACCAGTGTCGGACACGCCGGATTTCACATCCGTACCGCGGCCGGGACGATCCTCTGCGATCCGTGGGTGAACCCGGCGTACTTCGGATCGTGGTTCCCGTTCCCGGACAACACCCGGCTCGACTGGGACGACCTGGGCAACTGCGATTTCCTGTACGTCTCGCACCTGCACCGCGACCACTTCGACGCGAAGAACCTCGCCGAGCACGTCAACAAGGACGCCACCGTCCTGCTGCCCGACTACCCGGTGCCGGATCTGCGCCGTGAACTGGAGAAGCTCGGCTTCCAGCGCTTCGTGGAGACCGAGGATTCGGTGAAGCACACCGTCACCGGCCCGGGCGGCGAGATGGACATCATGATCATCGCGCTGCGCGCGCCCGCGGACGGCCCGATCGGCGACTCCGGTCTGGTCGTCTCGGACGGCGAGACGGTGTGCTTCAACATGAACGACGCCCGGCCGGTCGATATGGACGTGCTGCACGACCAGTTCGGGCATGTGGACATCCATCTGCTGCAGTACTCCGGGGCCATCTGGTACCCGATGGTCTACGACATCCCGAAGAAGACGAAGTCCAACTTCGGCAAGCAGAAGCGGCAGCGCGGCATGGACCGGGCCCGCAGCTATATCGAGCAGGTCGGGGCGACCTGGGTGGTGCCGTCCGCGGGCCCGCCGGTCTTCCTCGACGACGAGCTGCGCTACCTCAACGACGACCACGGCGACGAGGGCAATATCTTCCCGGACCAGATGGTCTTCCTGGAGCAGATGCGCATCCACGGCAATGCCGGTGGCGTGCTGATGATTCCGGGATCGGTCGCGGATGTGCGCGGGGCCGACCTGGAGTTGAGCCATCCGTTCGATCCGGGCGAGATCTACGACGACAAGGCCGCCTACATCGAGGATATGGCGCAGCGCATGGCACCGGTCCTGGCCGCCGAGAAGGCATCCTGGGCGAGCGGGGACGGCCCGCTGCTGCCGCAGCTGAAGGAGTTGTTCGAGCCGATCATGGCGCAGAGCGACCTGATCTGCGACGGCATCGGCTATCCGGTCGGCCTGGTCCTCGGCGACGAGACCGTGGTGCTGGACTTCCCCAAGCGCGTGGTGCGCGGCCCGATCGACGGAGAAGGCAAGTACCGCTACGGATTCCGCATCGACCCGCAGCTGGTGCGGACGGTCCTGCGCGACGACGAGCCGGACTGGGTGAACACGATCTTCCTGTCCACCCGCTTCCAGGCGTGGCGGATCGGCGGCTACAACGAGTACCTGTACACGTTCTTCAAATGCCTCACCGACGAGCGCATCGCCTACGCCGACGGCTGGTTCTCCGAGGCGCACGACGATTCGGCGTCCTGCGAACTCGACGGCTGGGAGGTGCAGCGGCGCTGCCCGCACCTGAAGGCCGATCTGTCGAAATTCGGTGTGGTGGAAGGCACCACGCTGACCTGCAACCTGCACGGCTGGCAGTGGGATCTGGAGAGCGGGCGCTGCAAGACGTCCAAGGGGCACGAGCTGCGCTCACGCAAACTGGTGTGAACGCAGCTCGCGCTCGCCCTATCTGATCTCGCGCGTCAGGCGCGAGGACCACGGACACCAGAAGCAGCCGGGCAGGAACGCGCCGCAGGCCTCGTCCAGGTGGTCGTCGACGTAGGTGATGCTCGCGTCGCAGACCTCGATGGCCATGGTGAAGAACGTGATCGTGTCCGGATCGAGGTGGAAGCTCCACCCCGGGTTGTATTCGGCCGGTTGTTTGCGGATCCGGCCCATGACGTGCACCGACATCGTTTCCTCGCCGGACAGGATCCGGCGTGCCTCCTCGATCCGCTGGTCGTTGGTCAGCCGGATGACGAATTCCTTGCCGGAGTAGTCGGTGAATGCGAAGTCCGCCATGGTGTTTCACCTCGATGAGTGGTGAAGGGGTAGGGACGCGCGCCGTTGCGAATCGATGGTAATGCGGCCGACCTGCCCGCTTTTACGAAATCGACTGTGCTGCAATAAAGTCAGTGTCGCGCGGTGGTTTTCGCCCCTATGATCAACTCCCGGGTGGCCATGGCTCCGCGCGCGACGGGGGCGGCCACCCGGCCGTCGGCGCCGATCAGCACCGCCGAGGGGGTGCCGCGCACCCGGTAGCGCAGGGCGGCCTCGTTGCCCTGCTGGACCAGCACCGGGATATCGCCCAGCCGCTGGTCCCGGCCCCAGCGGCGGTGCTCGTCGAGGTCGCCGTTGCCGACCACCGCGATCGTCAGGGTGTCGGCGGTGCGCGCGTGCCAGCGGGGCAGTTCCCGCGCCAGGGCCGCGCACAGTTCACAGCCCGGATGCACGAAGACCAGGAGCAGGCGCCTGCCCGGGGCCAGCAGATGTGCGAGGTCGGTGCGCCCGCCCGCGGTGTCCAGGAGTTCGAACTCCGGCGCCACCGCGCCCGCCGGGAGGCCCTCCGCGCCGAGCGTCGACAGTGCCTGCTCGTCCAGCCGGCGGCGCACCGCGCGGATCTCACTGAACAACCGGACCAGCGTCGCGATCAGGGCCGCCGCTGTCAGGGTGCCGACGGTGCGATCGGTCGGCAGGCCGTCCGGGATCGCCGGGTACACGCGGGATCCCCACGCGGCGACGACTGTCACGGCCAGCAGCAGGATGTTGCGCAGCACCGTGCCCCACCCGATCGGCGCGCTGGTCACCGTGCCGAAACACGAACAGGGCGGGCGCTTCCCGCTCCGCAGCAACCGGATCACGGCCGCCGTGAACACCACCAGCAGTAGCGCCGCCGCTACCGCCGCGGGCACGGCCGTCCACGGCGGCAACACCGCCACCGCGAGCACCGCCTCCACCCCCGGCAGCGCCCACGCCACCCCCGGCGCCCACCGCAACGGAACCCCGAAGTCCCCCACCGCCTTCCGCGTCCCCGCCCGATCCGCCAGCTTCCCCCACGCCGACAGCCCGAACACGGCCGCCACGGTCACCCGCACCACCCACACCCCGGTTTCGACCAGCATGAGTGCACGGTCGCACAACAAGCCTGCGGCGAAAGGCCGAACGGCGGAGCATCTTTCGCCTACCCCTGCCCAACCTCGTGCCTTTCGGGCACGCCGGGCAACAGGGTTCTTACGCCTGGGCCGTGATCGCTGAGGCTCGTGCTTGTTCCAGTACGTTCAGCGTGGCGACGGCATCGCGGGGGTTCACCGGGACCGGAGCGCCATGTAGGACAGCGTCAGCCACCTGGGTGTAGAAGGCCGGGTAGTCGCCTGGTTCGGTGGGGGTGGGGTGGGTGTCGCCCTCGGCGCCGAGGAGGCCCCACTGAGCGGCTTCGACTATGCCCCAGGGGGTTCCGTCGCCGGGGCGGCGGCCGGAGCGGAGGGCCTCCTCCTGGGGGTCGAGGCCGTAGGTGACGTAGCCGCTGGTGGAGCCGAGGACGCGGAAGCGCGGGCCCAGTTGCGGGGCGACGGCGCTCATCCAAAGATGGGAGTGCACGCCCGAGGCGTGGGTGAGGGCGAGGAAGGCGTCGTCGTCGGCTCCCACGCCCTCGCGGCGGGTGTCCAGTTCGCAGTAGATGTCCGAGACCGGGCCGAACAGGGTGAGCGCCTGGTCGACCAGGTGGCTGCCCAGGTCGTAGAGGATGCCCGCGCCGTCCGCGGCGGTTCCGGCCTCCCGCCAGCCGCCCTTGGTCTCCGGCCGCCAGCGCTCGAACCGGGACTCGAAGCGCCGCACCGTGCCCAGGCTGCCGTCCGCGATCAGCCGCCGCACGGTACGGAAGTCGCTGTCCCAGCGCCGGTTCTGGAATACCGTGAGCAGTTTTCCGGCCCGGTCGGCGGCGGCGATCACCTCCTCGCCCTCGGCCGCGGTGAGCGCGAACGGCTTGTCGACGACCACCGGCAGGCCCACCTCGAGTGCCTGTATCGCCAAGGGTGCGTGGGTGCGGTTCGGGGTCGCCACCACCACGAGGTCGATCCCGTCCGGGTCGGCGAACAGGTCCTCGGCCCGGGCGATCACCCGCACTCCCGGATATTCGTGGCGCGCCCGGTCGCCGCGCTCGGCGGACGAGGTCACCACGGCGGCCACCCGCATTCTCGGTTCGGCGGCGACCAGCGGTGCGTGGAACACCGATCCGGCCAGGCCGTAGCCGATCACCGCTACATTCAGTTCCCGCACACCGGCCCCTTCCTCGACGTCACCTCAGCTACCGATGATCGCACCCGAGATCGCTCCCACAGGTCAGGACGCGTCCCGGGCCGGTTCCGGGCGCACCGGGCTGCGGGTGGCGACGGCGACCGCGACGAGGGTGAGCAGGACCCCGGCCACCGTCGTGCCGGACAGTCCGGGGCCCGCGGGCGCGGCGATATCCAGGACGACGGCCGCGAGCAGCTGACCCGCGACCGAGGTGAGACCGAGCAGCAGGACGCCGATCCAGCGCACCGCCAGGGCCGCCAGCGCGATGAACACGACACCGATGACGCCGCCGAGGTACAGCCACGGGGCGGAGGGGAGGTGATCCGGCCATCCGGTCCTGGCCAGCACCAGGGATTCCACCACGAGCAGGCCGACCAGCCCGGTCGCGAAATTGACCAGCGTGGCCGAATAGGGCCCGCCGACCACGCCGATCCGCCCGTTCATCGCCTGCTGCCACGCCAATCCGATGCCGGCGAGCGCGGGCAACAGCACCAGCACCGCCGGGGGCACACCGCGCACGAGATCACCGGCGGCCGAGGGCGGGTGATCGGATCCGGAGCCGCCGGCGGCCGAGACGACCACCGCCGCCAGGGCGAGGGCCGCGCCCGCGAGGCGCATCGTCGTCACGGGAGTCCGCCCGGTCGGCCCCACGCCGAGCCGGTCCACCGCCAGACTGCTCGTCAGCTGTCCCGCGACGGTCGCCACCGTGAACGCCGTGACCCCGATCGCCGCGACGGTAAGCCCTTGGCAGGCAACGAAAAAGGCCCCGCACAGCCCGCCCGGTAACTGCCACCAGCGCAGACCGCCGTCGGCGACGGCGCGCCACGTCCGGCGCACACCCGCCCGCAGGCTCCCGTTCACCACGTAGACCACGCACAGGACCGCCAGCCCGGATCCGAAACTGATCACCGCCGCGGCGATCCCGTCCTGCAAACGCTCCCCCAGCGCCCCGTTCACTCGGCCCTGTACCGCCACCCCCGCGCCGATACACAACCCGGACCCGATACCCACCGATCTGCGCACCGGCCCGATTCTCCCGGACGGCGCGACCGCGGCGCCGCGCGCAACGCTAGTTCTGCGCGCCCGTATCGAACGGGTTGTCGACCGGAACCCATCCGTTGGTGGAGAATTCGCGACCCGCGCCCACCAGGCCGTGCCGGTCGTTGAGATCGTCGATCAGCTCCGCGACCGGATGCGAATCGCTGTAGTGATAGCCCTGGGCCAGCGCGAAGCCCAGCTCGGTGAGCACCGCGGCCTGGTACTCCGTCTCCACGCCCTCCGCGATGACCTGCAGATCCAGCGACTTGCTCAGCGCGGCGATGACGCCGAGCAGCGGCGGGGCGGGTGTGTCGGAGCGGATGGCGGCGACGAAGGACTGGTCGACCTTCAGGATGTCGCTCGGGATGGTGGCCAGGCGGCTCAGCGAGGAGTACCCGGTGCCGAAGTCGTCGATGGCGATGCGGACGCCCCGATCCCGCAGCATGTGCAGATTCGCGAGGGCCGTCTGGGATTCGGCGGCCAGCTCGCTCTCGGTGACCTCCAGGACGAGCTGGTCGGCGGGCCAGCCGGTATCGGCGAGGATTCCGGCGACCCGGTCCGCGTATTCGGGTTCGGCCAGTTCCAGGCCGCTCACATTGACGTTCAGGGTCAGATCCAGCTGGGCGAAGGTCTCCTGGAGGCGCGCCGCGTCGGCGCAGGCCCGCCGCAGGACCAGCTCGTCCAGATCGGAGATCAGGTCGTATTCCTCGGCGACCCGGATCAGGCCCTCGGTGGTGACGTCCGGCTGGGCGCTCGACGACCAGCGCAGCAGCGCCTCGACGCCGACGGCCTTGCCGCCGCCCTCCGACAGGCTCACGATCGGCTGGTAGTGCACGTCCAGCGCGCCCTTGTCGATGGCCTCGCGTAGTTCGACCGCCAGCGGCAGCTGCCGCGACGACTCCAGCACCGTCCGGTTGCGACCGGCCTGCTTGGCCCGGTACAGCCCCACGTCGGCCCGGCTGACCAGCAAGGATCCGGATTCACCGGGCTGCCAGGAGGTGACGCCCGCCGAACAGCCCGTCGTCACCGCCGCGCGCAGCTGTTCGGTGAGCAGGATCGCGGCCTGTTCGGTGGTGTCGGGCAGCAGCAGCGCGAACGCGTCGCCGCCGTAGCGGGCCAGGCGTTGATCCGGCCCGAGCAACTTGGCCCAGGTGTCGGCGACGCGCTGCAGCACGGCGTCGCCGGCGCGGTGACCGAGGTGGTCGTTGATCTTCTGGAAGCGGTCCAGGTCCACCAGGACCAGCGCCAGCCCCTGCCCGCTGCGGCTCGCGTGCGCGATGGCGGCATTGAGGGCGCGATCGAATCCGCGGCGGTTCAGCAGTCCGGTCAGGACATCGATGTCGGCGTCCGACGCCATCCGCGTGAGGATCCCGACGACGATGCCGGCCCCCACGGTGACCCCGGCCGGGATCATGCCCGCCCACCACGGCAGTCCGCGCGAGGGCACGACCCACAGGCACAGCGCGACGGCGAACAGCACATGCGCCGCAACCCACTGCCAGGCGAAGAATATGGCCGCGTCGCAGGCGACGAAGACGTAGAACGCGGCCAGGCTGATGCCGCCGACCGTATTCGGGAACCAGTGCACCGCGACCGTGACCAGGACCGTCGCGACCGCGACGTAGGCGTGGTGGATCGAGTGCGGCAGCCGGGGACCCCAGATGAGCAGGCTGATCCCGAGCAGCAGCGCGATGCCCGCCGCGATACCCACCAGCGGCCGATTTCCCTCGTCACCCGGGGCGATGGCCGTGATCAGCAGGCCCAGAACCCCACCCATCACGTAGAACGCCCCGGTGGTCCGAGCCATCACCATTGCCGTCGCTAGCGCCGACGCCGTTCGCACCCGCGTGCGGGTATCGCCGCCAGACCCGATTCCTCGCACGCTGCCTAGCCTAGACACAGTTGCCCCGCACAGTAGACACATCGGCAGGAATCGGCGGGCAAAGTCGCCGATTTCCCGGTTTCGCGGCGCACGTACGGGTGCACGTGCACCGTTTCACGACCTTCTGCGAATTTTCAGTTACCGCAACGGTTCCAGGACCTCCCGGCCGACGAACGGCACCAGCGCCGCCGGGACGCGTACCGAGCCGTCGGCTTGCTGGTGGTTCTCCCAGAGCGCGACCAGCCAGCGCGTGGTCGCCAGGGTGCCGTTCAGCGTGGCCGCGATCTGCGGTTTGCCGTTGTCGTCGCGGTAGCGCACCGACAGCCGGCGGGCCTGGAAGGTGGTGCAGTTCGAGGTGGAGGTGAGTTCGCGGTAGGTCCCCTGGCTGGGCACCCACGCCTCGCAGTCGAATTTGCGCGCCGCCGAGCTGCCCAGGTCACCGGCCGCGACGTCGATCACCCGATAGGGCACCTCGAGCGCGGCCAGCATCTCCTTCTCCCAGGACAGCAGCCGCCGGTGCTCGGCGTCGGCGTCCTCCGGACGGCAGTAGACGAACATCTCGACCTTGTCGAACTGATGCACGCGGATGATGCCGCGGGTGTCCTTGCCGTAGCTGCCCGCCTCGCGCCGGAAGCACGACGACCAGCCCGCGTAGCGCTTGGGCCCGGCGGAGAGGTCGAGGATCTCGCCCGAGTGGTACCCGGCCAGCGGCACCTCGGAGGTGCCGACCAGGTACAGGTCGTCGTCGGGCAGGTGGTAGATCTCGGCGGAGTGCTGGCCGAGGAATCCCGTGCCCGCCATGACCTCCGGGCGCACCAGCACCGGCGGGATCATCATGGTGAAGCCGTTGGCGGTGGCCCGCTGTGCCGCCAGTTGCAGCAGGCCCAGCTGCAGCAGCGCGCCGTAGCCGGTGAGGAAGTAGAACCGCGACCCGGACACCTTGGCGCCGCGCTCCATATCCACCAGCCCGAGCGATTCGCCGAGTTCCAGGTGGTCCTTGACCTCGAAGTCGAATTCTGTTGGCGTGCCGACGGTCTCGAGCAGGACGTAGTCGTCCTCGCCGCCGGCCGGTGCACCCTCCTGGACGACGTTCGACAGGGCGCGCTGCGCGGTCTCCAGGGCGGCGTCCGCGGCGTTCTCGGCGGCCTCGGCCTCCTTGACCTTCGCCGCCAGCTCCTGCCCGAGGGTCAGCAATGCGGGGCGTTCCTCCCGGGACGCCTTGCCGACCTTCTTACCCAGCGCCTTCTGCTCGGCGCGCAGGTTGTCGGCGGTGGCAACCGCGGCGCGGCGGGCGGCGTCGGCCTCGAGCAGGGAGTCCACCAGCGCCGGATCCTCGCCGCGGGCCCGCTGGGAGGCGCGCACCGCATCCGGATCGTCGCGCAGGAATCGGAGGTCGATCATGGGCCATCAGCCTAATAGGTGCCGTCGGCGAAGCCGCCCTTGGCCGCGCACGGCCGGGGCGAATGCGGAGGTACGCCCAATAGGCGGGGATACGGCCTGCGCACGGGATATCCGCGCCGATCCAGGGAGGCTCGTGGCGGGGCCCGGAACGCGCTGTCATGATGGAGCGCGATGTCCACCGATGATGTGCCCCAGGCGCCCGAACCCGGTGAGTCCGGACGGCGGAGGGCGAAACGGTCCTCGACCGCGCGCACCGCGTCCGGTCGGCTGCACCTGCCCGCGCACAAGATGCGCTGGGGCCTGCTGGCGGTGGCGATCGGCGCGGTGGTGGCCGCGCTGGTGACCATGTTCATCTCGGGGTTCCGCAGTTCGCACGGTTTGGAGGCGCACGATCCCGGCTCCCCGGCGCCGCCCGGCCGGGCCGCCGGCGCCTTCGGCAGCGCGCGCTCCGGCGACTGCCTGTCGTGGACCAATGCCAAGACGCTCGACCTGAACAAGGTCAACTGCTCGGACAAGCACCTGTTCGAGGTGACCGCCGATATCGACCTGAGCCGGTATCCGGGCCGCGAATTCGGGCCGGGCTCGCGCTTTCCCGATTCGCTGCGCTTCGCCGAGCTGCGCGACGAGCACTGTGGCCCCGCCGCCGCGGCCTACCTCGGCGGCCGCCTCGATCCGCGCGGCCGGTTCGTGGTCGGCATGATCAATCCGGGCGAGCCGGGCTGGCGCAACGGCGACCGCACCATCCGGTGCGGACTGCAAACGGTCAGCGCCACCGGCAATGCCAGCCAGCAGTCCACCGGCCGGGTCCGCGACAGCGACCAGTCGCGCACCTTCGAATCCGGCACCTGCATCGGCATCAGCCAGAGCCTGCCCACCAACGAGCCGACCGACTGCGCCAAACCGCATGCGTACGAGGTGATGTCGGTGGTGGACCTGGGCGCGCACTTCACCGGCGGCCCGCCCGACAACGGCGACCAGGACAAGTTCATGCAGGAGGAGTGCTCGCACGCCTCCGACGACTACATGGGCGGCCAGGACGCGCTGATCAACAAGACGCTCACCATCTTCTGGGACAACCTCGACACCCGCAGCTGGCTGGTCGGCAGCCACAAGCTGAACTGCCTGGTGGGCAAGGGTTCTCAGGACGGCTTCTCGACGATCGTCGGATCGGCCAAGGGCGACATCACGATCGACGGCCAGGCCCCGGTGGCGCCGCCGAACTCCGGCCGTTCCACCCCGGCGCCGCTGCCGGGCGCCGCGCCCGCCCCGGTTCCGCCGCAGCCGCGGTAACGGAGTCGGGGCATGGCCGTCTCGATGTCCGACGACCGCTTCGAGGAGTTGGTCGGCGAGGCGCTCGACATGATCCCGGCGGAACTGGCCCGCGCCATCGACAACGTGGTGGTGCTGATCGAGCCGCGCCATCCCGAGGATCCCCACCTACTCGGCCTGTACCACGGCATTTCGCTGACCGAGCGGGTCGACAGCCAGTACGGCGGCGCGCTGCCCGACACCGTGACGATCTACCGCGAGGCGATCCTCGGGATCTGCGACACCGACGAGGACGTGGTGGAGGAGGTCGCGATCACGGTGATCCATGAGATTGCTCACTACTTCGGGATTGACGAAGACCGCCTCCATCAGCTGGGATGGGGCTAGTCTTGACCCGCGAAGCGGGTCAAGCCGAAAATGATTGGGGACCTGAGGGAACCGAACCGCGGTCCGTCACGTCCAATCAACTCGTAGGGGGAATTCTCGTGGTTCCACCGAAGGGCAGACGTATGTCGGCCCGGCAGATGTACAGCCGCCACTAGAAGGGGTTCGAGTCATGGTTGGCAAATTCCTTTTGTCGCCCGAGCTGATGCTCGCGGCCTCGGCAGAACTGGATCTACTCGCGGAGCGTCTGATGGCCGCGTCCGCGCTCAGCGGTCCGGCGACCCATGTGCTTCCCTCGGGTTGCGAGGAGGTGTCCCTACTCGCCGCGGGCCACTTCAACCACGCCGCCATGACGCACGACGGTGCGGTCGCGCAGGGGGCGCTCGAACTGCACCACGCCGCGCACTCGCTGCGCATGCAGTGCGCGAGCTTCCTCGCCGACGACGCGGTCCAGGCCGTCAGCGTCGCCGCCGTCAACGCCGCCATCGGCGGCGCCACGCAGGTTTAGCCTCCGGACCACCACAGCCACTTGTACCGCACAGGGGAGTAACGAACATGGTTGCAGGGATCACCGGGGCGATCTGGGAACTCCGTCCCGCCGAAGTCAACAGCGCCACGCTGCACAGTGGCGCGCACGCGGTCCCGATCGTCGCGGCCGCGACGGCCTGGGGCGCGCTCGGGGCGGTGTGGGCCGAGGCCAGCACCACCGTCGCGCGCACGATGGCCGAGGTCGGCGTCGGCATGGAGGGCCTCGGTGGTGTCGCCGCCCTGGCCAAGCTGACCACCTTCCTCGGCTGGGCCGGCCAGCAGACCGCCATGTCGGCCACCATGGCCGCCAAGGCCACCGGTAACGCCACGGCCTACGGTGTCGCCGCGCTCGCCATGCCGAGCCCGCCCGAGATCATCGCCACCAACGCCGCGGTCACCGCCGCGCACACCCCGCCGGGGATCGTCTCCGGCAGCTTTGCGCTGGCCGAGGCCGCGCGCGTCGCGATGGACGCGCGCGCCGCGGCGGTCATGGAGGTCTACGAGGCCGCGACCACCTTCATCGCGACCACGCCGGGCGAATTCCTCATGCCGCCGCCGATCGTCCCGGGCGCGGGTTCGGCCGCCGAGGGCGGGCAGGCCGCGCAGGGCGCGGTCATGCAGGCCAACCCGAGCGACCCGCTGCAGGCCACCATCGCGGCGGCGCAGGCCGTGGCGAGCAACCCGTCCGTGATCAGCACCGCGACGCAGGCCGCGCAGTCGGCGGCGTCGATGGCCGCCAGCGGTGTGTCCAGCGCGGGCAGCGCCGCGAGCACCGCGATCTCCTCGGCCGTGCACGGCAGCTCCGGCGTGCCGAGCTTCGCCGGGCCCATGATGGCGGGGGTCGGCATGGCCGGCGGCGGGGTGGCCGCGGGCGCGTCGACGCGCGCGGTGTCGTTCTCCGGCAACTCGACCGTCGGCATCGGCAACAACGCCGGTTCGCTGAAGCTGCCCGAGGGCTGGGGCGCGGGCGCCATCGGCGCCACGCCGGGCACAGCGCCGACGACGACCGTCGACCCGGTTCCGACCGCGAGCCAGGCGGGCGCTCCCGCCCCGGCCCGCACGGCCGGCACCGGCGGCAATCCGCTGCTCGGCAACCAGGGGCATGCCGACGAGGACGAGGCGGAGCACAAGCGCAACGAATACCTGCGGGGGGACCACATCGGCGAGGGCGGGCTCATCGCGCCCGGCGTCATCGGTGGCGACCCCTCCGCGGAGAGCGCTAGGTGACGGTGTTGGGCGCTGGCCACGGCCCCTCCATGCTGGAGGCGGTCGTGCTGTCGTTCCACGAGTTCCAGTTCCTGCTGCAGAAGCTGGAACTCACCAACATCCCCGTCGTCCTCGCCGCGAACCGGTACTACGACACCGAGGACACCTACTCCCAGGCCATGTCCGGCGCGGAACAATCCCTCACCGATCGGGAACTGCTGTTCGGTGAGGAGGTCCTGCCGGATCTGGCGGAGCGCCTCCGGGCGCTCGAGCGTCCGCACTGGGCGCTCGAGATGCGCTGGATCGTCGCCGATTCGGTGAACCGGCTGTGCATCGCGAAGGGCGACGAACTGGAGGTCGTCGTCCTGCGCGGGCAGAACTCCTTCGTCGTCGACGAGGTCGGGCCGGATCTGCCGGGCACGGTGATCGCCGCGCTCGGATCGGCCCCGCCGCTGGAGCTGTACGGCATGAACGCGCCGACCGAGGAGCTGGCCCCGATCCTGGGCGACACGGGCGACACCGCCGCGACCGCGCGGCGGCTGGCGGAGATCGGCCGGCCGGCCCAGGACGCGCAGACCCTCGCCGCGGCACTGGTGGAGATCGAGTCCGCCGCGGAGATCATCGGTGTCGTCTACGGCGACGGCAGCCGCGATTTCACGCCCAATCACATCTCCGTCTTCAACACGCGCCACGGCCGGTTCATCTCGACCACGAGCGTCTCCGAGGACGAGGTGAAGTGGTCGTCGCTGAGCACGGGCACCCCGGCCCGTCTGCGAATCGCTTTGCAGGACTTGATCAATTCGATGCCGCTGCGCGAGGACTTCCCGTTCGGCTCCGGCTCCGCCTCGCCGCTCGGCACCTGACCGGAACGGACGTTCAGCCCATCGGATCGTCGGCGGTGGGCTCCACGTCCGTTCCGAAGGGCGGGGTGTAGCGGCCCCACCGCGCGCACTCCCAGCCCAGGAATGTCGCCCCGTCCACCCGCGGTGCGTAGCGCGGGACCAGTTCGATCGTCTCGGTGTTGTCCAGGTGGTTGTTCGTCGTGAACGGCGGCGCCACACCGCCGATCGCCCGGCCGGCCAGGCGCATGGCGGCGCCGTGACTCACCAGCAGGATGTCGCCGCGCTCGGAGACGTCGCCGGGCGTCAGATAGGTCTCGCGCAGGTGATCCAGCACGGCCAGATACCGGTCGAGCACCTCCTGCCCGTTCTCGCCGCCGGGCAGGCGCACCTCCAGCTCGCCCAGGTGCCAGCGGCGGTAGACGCTCTGGAACACCTCGTGCGCCGCCGCGGAATTCGCGCCCTCGAGCTCGCCGACCTGCACCTCGTGCACCCCGTCGACGACCTCGGCGGGGACGCCCGTCACCGATTCGATGTGCCCCGCGGTCTGCCGGGCCCGCAGCGCCGCCGAGCTGAACAGCCGCCGCGGCGCGGCCGCGAGATTCGTCGCGAACGATTTCGCCTGCGCCACACCGCGTTCGGTCAGCGGCAGGCCGGGCAGCTCGGTATCGAGCACCTTGGCGACATTGCCCTCGGTCTCCCCGTGCCGGACCAGGATCAGCCGGCCGGCCCGGTTGGTCGCGCCGGCGCCTACACGGTCGTTCACAGGTCGGCCTTGCCTTTCTTCAGATCGTCCAGCCAGGCCGCCGCCGGTGCGTCGGGCGGCGGCGGGGTGCCGCTCGGCGAACTCGCCGGCCACGAGCCCAGGAAGCGGATCCGGCCGGCCGTGCGGTGCAGCGCTTTGAGCGCCTCGGCCACCGCGACATCGTCGATATGGCCGACGCAGTCGAGGTAGAAGCGGTAGGTGCCCATTCCGGTGCGGGTGGGCCGCGACTCGATCCGGGTGAGATCGACTCCGCGGGTCGCGAATTCGGCGAACACCCGCATCAACGCACCGGGCTCGTTCGCCAGTTCCAGCACCACCAGCGAGGTCCGGTCGCCGCCGGTGCGCGCCGGCGCCTCGCACGGCCGGGTCACCAGGACGAAGCGGGTCACCGCCTGATCGTGGTCGGCCACGCCGGACGCCAGCACCGCCAGGCCCATCCGCTCGCCGGCCAGCGTCGTGGAGACGGCCGCCTCGGCATGCCCCTGCACCACATCCTCCGCCGCCGCCGCGTTCGAGGCCGAGACGTACATCCGCGCCCGCGGCAGCTGCCGTTCCAGCCAGATCCGCACCTGGGCGGCGGCCACCGGATACGCGGCGATCGTGCGCACCTCGTCCAGCGTGACGCCGGGACGGGCCACGATCGTGAACGCGACATCCAGTTCGGTCTCCGCCACGATCTGCAGGCGCGGGCCGAGGGCGAGCGCGTCGAGGGTCGTCGAGATCGACCCCTCGACGGAACTCTCGATCGGCACCACCGCGCCGTCGACCTCGTCGGAGCGGATCATCTCGAGGGCGGCACCTTGACTGGGTGCGGCGACGCGTTCGACCGGACCGTCGAACACGCGCGCGGACTCGAGCTTGGCGAGGGCCATCTCGGTAAAGGTTCCCGACGGCCCGAAATAGGCGATACGCGGCACGGATACGACATTACCGAGGAGTCGGGTACAGGCTCGGAGTTTGCGCGATGTCAGGAGGCCAGCACGCCGAGGTGATGGGCCACCTCGTCGGGCGTGTCCGACTCGACCGCCAGCAGTACCTCGCGCAGCGCGTGCACGGCCGGCGGTTTCAGGCCGCGCAGGAAGGCGATGTCCGGGCGGCGCAGCGCGGCGCGGATGTCCTCGCCGCACAGCGCGGCGGCGGTGGCCGCGACGATCGCCAGCGCCCGCTCCCCCGACTCGACGCGGGCCACGAACCCGATCTCGGTATGGGCGGCGCCGACCAGGAATGCGGAAACCTGCTCGTCAGGGGCGTCGCCGTCGAGTACCGGCGCATCCGGCACCGCGGGTGCGGGGCGGACGAGGCCGTCCACGAGGCTCGCGTGGGCGGTGGCCGGAACACCCAGCGACACCAGGACCGGCTCGGAGGCGGAGCTCGAATCGTGCGGCACGGTTTCCACCGTAGCGATCGCAATGCTTGCGCTCCGCCTCGCCTTCACTTAGCTTAGGTTTACCTAATACAGCGCCGGGTCCGGACATCTGGGAGGACGCATGCCCCGCACGACCACCACCGCCGCACCGTCCACGGCCGAGCGGGTGCGCAGCGCGAGCGCACACGCCGAGCAGGCGGTCCTCGCCATGCCCGGCGCCGATCCGGTCCCGACGTCCGTGCATCACCTGCGGGCGTGCGGCGATGCCGTCATCGCGGTGCCCCTCGACTCGGCCGCGGTGGCCGCCGCCTTCGGACCGCTCGGCTCCCCCGCGGTGCTCGAACTCACCGATATGGCCCCGCTCCCCCTGCGCGAGCCGGTGCGGTCGCTGGTGTGGCTGCGCGGCCGGGTCCGCGCCGTGCCGCAGTACGCCCAGCGCGCGCTGGCGGGCGAGGTGGCCAAGGAGCATCCGCACCCCGCGCTGCTCGACGTCGGCCACACCACCACGCTGCTGCGCGTGGTCATCGACTCGGCGGTCGTCGCCGACTCCAGCGGCGCCGCCTCGGCCTGCCTGGAGCAGCTGCGCTCGGCCCGCCCCGATCCGTTCTGGGAGCTGGAGTCGGCCTGGCTGCAGCACATGGACGCCGATCACGCCGATGTCGTCGCCCAGCTGGCCCGCCACCTTCCCGTCCGCCTCCGCGGCGGCACGGTGCATCCGCTGGCCATCGACCGCTACGGCGTGACGCTGCGGGTGGAGAGCGCGGAGGGCGACCACGACGTCCGCCTCCCGTTCGAATCCCCCGTCGACGACATCCAGGCCCTCAGCCGCGCGGTGCGCATCCTCGCCGGGTGCCCGTTCCTGCACGGCATGCGCCGAATCTGACAGGCCGGCCACCGCGCGATCTTCAGCGACGCCGTGGCCGCCGCGGAGTAGACGCCGGGCGCACATAGATTGGCGGGCATGGTCTTCCCCGCCGATACCGGACAGCAGCGCACCGCGATACGGCTCGAGATCGCGATCGTCCTGGTCGTCACGTTCGGGCTGAGCGGGGCCAATGCCGCCCTGTCGCTGCTCGAGAGCGCGCTGTCGCCGGGCGGGGTCGGCGGGCAGAGCGTGGCGCTGAACCCGTCGCGAGCCACGCAGTCGACGATCGATCTGCTGTTCCAGCTGTTGAGCGTGCTCCGGCTGGCGGGCTGGGCGGCGCTGGGCCTGTACCTGTTGTGGCGCAGCGGGTTCGGGCCGCGGCTGATCGGACTGGCGCGCATCCGGCTGAAAGGGGACGTCCTGCCGGGGCTGGCGCTGGCGGCCCTCATCGGCCTGCCCGGCCTGGCGCTGTATCTGATCGCACACGCGCTCGGGATGAGCGTGACCATCGTGCCGAGTTCGCTCGGCGACCACTGGTGGCGGCTGCCGGCGCTGGTGCTGTCGGCGATGGCGAATGCCGTTGCCGAAGAGGTGCTGGTGGTGGCGTATCTCATCACGCGGCTGCGCGCGCTGGGCTGGTCGGAGAACCGGTCGCTGGTGGCCTCGGCGCTGCTGCGCGGCAGCTACCACCTGTATCAGGGACTCGGCGGCGGCCTCGGAAATCTGGTGATGGGCCTGGTGTTCGGCACGTTCTGGCAGCGCACGAACCGGCTGTGGCCGCTGATCCTGGCGCACGCGACCATCGACACCGTCGCCTATATCGGATACACCGTGCTGCACGGCCATGTCTCCTGGTTGCCATGAGAATGCCGCGATACACGTGAGAACTGTCATCTGTTCGAGATGAACCCTCCGGCGGGCCGGGTCAGTAGCATCTCGGTGATGAACGGCGACGACCCCCAGCAGTACGCGCGGACGCGCCGGGTGCCGCCGCCAGGCCCCGGGCGTCCCGGACCTCCCCCGGCGAACCGGCGGCAGCCCGGCGGCGAACCGCCCCGGCGGCCGCCGATCGAGCCGACCCAGGTGATGCGACGCGACGGCCACGATCAGGCGCTGGCCTATTCGCAGGTGCCGCCGCAGAATCAGCCGCGCTTCCGCCGCGGCGGGCCGCCGCCGGAACCCATGACGCACGCGCCCACCCAGCGCCCGGTCCCCTATCGGGAGGCGCCGCCCCCGCCACCGCCGTCGGCCCCGCCCCGCCGCCGGGATCGGGACCGGCCGCCGCCGGAACCCCGGATGCGCCGCAAGCGGCGCTGGGGACGCTGGCTGCTGCTGATCCTGATCATCCTGCTGATCCTGCCGATCGCCGGCGCGATCTACCTGGACCGCTCGCTGCACCGCGTCGACGCCCTCAGCGACTACAAGGACCGCGTGGGCGACACACCGGGCACGAACTGGCTGCTGACCGGTTCGGACAGCCGCCTTGGCCTCACCGCCGATCAGGAGAGCGAGCTGTCCACCGGCGACAGCCAGGACGCGGGCGGCCAGCGCAGCGACACGATCATGCTCGTGCACGTTCCGAAGTCGGGCAAGACGACCATCGTGAGCTTGCCGCGCGACTCCTACGTCCCGATTCCGGGCGTCGGCAGGGACAAGCTGAACGCGGCGTTCTCGGCGGGCGGGCCGAAACTGCTGACCCAGACCGTCGAGACGGTCACCGGCCTGCACATCGACCATTTCGCGGAGATCGGCTTCGGCGGTTTCGCGGGCATGGTGGACGCGGTCGGCGGCATCGATATGTGCCTGCCCGACGCGATCGACGACCCGCTGGCCGGAATCGACCTGCCCGCCGGGTGCCAGCGCCTGTCCGGGGCCCAGGCGCTCGGCTTCGTCCGCACCCGCGCGACCCCGCGCGCGGATCTGGACCGCATGCACAACCAGCAGATGTTCCTCTCGGCGCTGCTGAAGAAGTCGACCGACACCGGAACGCTGATCAACCCGCTGCGACTGTGGCCGCTGGCGCAGGGCCTGGCCGATTCGCTGCAGGTCGACAACGGCGACCACATCTGGGACGTGGCCCTGCTCGGCTGGGCGCTGCGCGGCGACACGGTCTCGACGACGGTTCCGATCGGCGGCTTCGACACCGTCTCCGGCAGCGGCAGCGTCCTGCTGTGGGACAAGGAGAAGGCGGGCCGGTTCTTCGACGCCCTGGCATCCGACAAGGCCGTCCCCGAGGATTTGATCACGCGGTAGCGTCGAAACATGCCCGACGACGGTCAGCACCCGGACGACGATGAACGCCCCTTTCCCGAATTGTTGCGCGATCAGATCCGCCACGAATTCACCGCCGCGCAGCAATATCTCGCGGCCGCGGTATACCTGGACGCGCTACGGCTCCCGCGGCTGGCGGGGGTCTGCTACGGCGGCGCCGAGACCAAGCGCGACCACGCGCTGCGCATGATCCGATATCTGCTCGACCGCGATGTCCCGGTGGCGGTCGGCGGTCTGGACGAGATCGTGCCGTCCTTCGAATCGGCCCGCGCGGCAATCGAGTTCATGCTGCGCCGGGAGCAGTGGCTGAGCGAACGCGTGCACGCGCTGACCCGCACCGCGTGGGAGACCGGCGACTACGTGGGCGAGCAGTTCATCCAGTGGTTCCAGCGGGGCCAGCTCGACGAGGTCGCCCGGATGACCACCCTGCTGGCGGTCTTCGACCGTCCCGGCGGCACCCTGTTCGATATCGAGGACTTCGTCACACGCGAGATGGGAATTTCCCGGAAACAGGATCCGGCGGCGCCCGGAATTGCTGGGAAAACGCGAATCCGATAAGGCAATACTTCCCTCAATTAGGCTGTACTCAATAAGGGTGTACTTGGATGACAGCCACGATGACCAGCATTAATGTCGTATTCATGTCCAGCCACCCCGAAACTCACCGCAGCAAGTTCCACAGTTTGCTGCACGATCAGATTCGGCACGAATTCAATGCCGAACATCAGTACATCGCGATCGCAGTCTGGTTCGACAATGCGGACCTCCCGGTGCTGGCGAAGTACTTCTACAAGCAGGCGGTCGAAGAACGCAACCACGCGATGATGATCGCGCAGTACTTCCTCGATCGCGATATGAGCATCGAACTGACGGGCGTCGACGGCGCGAAGTCGCGGTTCGAGAACGCCCGCGAGCCGATCGCGCTGGCGCTGCAGCAGGAGAAGACGGTCACCGATCAGATCGTGCAGCTGGCGAGCACCGCCCGGGAAGAGGGCGACTACCTCGGCGAGCAGTTCATGCAGTGGTTCCTCAAGGAGCAGGTCGAGGAGGTCGCGCGGATGACGACGCTGCTCACCGTCACCGATCGCGCCGGCTCCAACCTGTTCGATCTGGAGAATTTCGTCTCCCGCGAGATGAGCGTGCCGGACGATACGTCGGGCGCACCGCACGCCGCCGGAGGCTCGATCTGACGGCGTCCCCACGGGTGGACGAGGCTCGGCTCCGCGGCGACCGCGGGGCCGAGCCTTTCCGCTACTAGCGCAGAGTGACCTGACGCGAGCGCAGCCCGTCGCGCGACCGCCGCTCGTCGGAGGTCAGGGGCGCGTCGGTGGCCAGGGCCTCGGCCAGGCGCTTGCCGAATTCGGCGGCGGGAGCGGCCCATTCGTTCTGATGCTTCTTGCGGTCGAGGTCGAAGACCGGCACCAGCAGCCCGTGGGTGCGGAACGAGCCCGCGAACCGCGACCCCTCGCCGAGGTTCAGGCCGCCGGCCGCGTGCACCCGGGCCAGCGCCAGCATCAGCGCGTCCTCGTCCTCGGGGCGGACCCACCGCAGGTGCGCCTTCTCGCCGGCGTCGACCCACCACGCGGCGCCGGCCGCGTCCAGTTCGAGCCGGTCCGACGGCATGATCGCCTGATTCGCCTGCTCGATGGTGGCGGCGACCTGCGGGTCCGGGGTCACGCCTGCCGGCACCCACCAGTTGAAGTCCTGGTGCACGGTCAGATCCAGCGCCGCGTCCGGATCGATCACGTCGGACAGCGCCGGCGCCTCGTCCTGGCCCTCGGCGGCCTGCAGCGATTCGCCGGGCTCGGCGTCCTGCGTCCACCGGATCGCGGCGGCGAGATCGGCCACGGGATCGTCGGACTGGAACTGCACCTGGGCGGCGACGAATCCGGTCGGGTCGTCGCCCGCGCGCACCAGCGCCGCGACGGCCCCGGGCAGCACGGTGGCCAGGGTGACCGGCCGCGTGGCCGACGCCTTCGGCGAGAGCCGCAGCGTCCCGGTCGCCGACGGCACGAACTCCCGTAGCGCGACGAGATCGCATTCGGCGGCCAGGCCGGCGAAGGGGCGCGTCACCGACTGCGCCGCCTGCTCCTGCGCCGCGCGGCGCTCCGCCAGCCGCTGGGCCCGATTCCCGCCGGGCTTGGGTTGATTTCGTTTGCTCTTACCCACGAACGGTGAACCTACAGTGTCGGATTGCGCACACCGCGCAGGGGCACGGGAAGGGATCGGCCGTTTCAGACCGAGGACAGGACCGCCTTGGTGCGGCCGGGGTGGTTGGTCGCGATCCAGCTGACGCCGAGTTCGGCGCAGAGTTTCACATCCTCCGCGGCGTCCACGGTCCAGCAGTAGGTGGCCCGACCGGCCGCGGCGGCCTTGTCCACCAGATCCGGATGGTCGCGCAGGGTCTTCACCGACGGCCCGACCGCGGTCGCGCCCACCGTGGTCGCGGCGCTGCCGCCCAGGTAGCGGGAGGACTCGCCGAGCAGCACCGTCGGCAGCAGCGGCGCCGAGCGCCGGATCCGCCACACCGCGGTGGCCGCGAACGACATCACCACCGCGCGCGAATGGTCGGCCGAGGCCGGGGTCGCGATGCCGAAGCGCTGCAGTTCGGCCAGCACCTTGGCCTCGACCAGCGCGCCGTAGCGCACCGGATGTTTGGTCTCGATGAACAGCTTGGTGGGGCGGCTGCGCCAATCCAGCACCAGCGTGATCAGGTCGCCGAGGGTGAGCACCCCGGCATCGCCGCCGTCGCCGAAGTCCAGCTGCCGCAACTCGTCCAGGCTCATCTCGCTCACCAGGCCGGTGCCCGAGGAGGTCCGGTCGACCGTGCGGTCGTGCACGCACACCAGGTGACCGTCGCGGGTCAGCCGGACATCGCATTCGACACCGTCGGCACCCTCCTGCAACGCCAGCTCGTAGGCGGCCAGGGTGTGTTCCGGGCGGGTGCCCGAGGCGCCGCGGTGCGCCACCACGAACGGCGCGCGATTGTCTCGGCTCACTTCGCCATGACCTCCTCGTGCTCGGTCTCGGCGTCGACCGCCGGCTCGGAGCCGTCATTCTTCCCGACCGGTGCATCCGGCGCGCGCCCATCCGATTCCGCCACGGGGTGCACGGGCTCGATGACGGGCGCCGAAGTACTCACCGCGGCCAGCCACCGCTTCTCCAACCGGATACGTCCGCGCAGGTCACGGCCCTCGATCAGCCGGACCACCCACAGCGACAGCACGGCGACCGCCGCGGCGGCCAGATCGGTGTACGCGGTGAACACCACACCGTCGGCCTGCGCCTGCAGCGATCCCGCGGAGCGCCAGAGCAGCGCGGCCGCCACCAGCACACCGTTCAGCACCCAGGCGCCCCACCAGATCCGCACCGCCCGCACGACCCGGAGATCTCCGCCGCGGCGCGCGACCAACTCGGACAGGTAGACCCCCGGATACACGAGATTCACCACCGGGATCAGGCATCCGCCCCACAGCGCGGCCCGCGTCCGGGGTTCCCGGCTCCCGGCCCGCGCGTAGGCGGTCCGGCGGGCGTCGACCAGCCAGGCCACCAGGGCCAGCGCGGCGGCCAGGGCGAGCAGCAGCGACAGCACGGCCGTGACGTACACAGCGATATCCGAGAGGATCAGCCCGACCGGCGAGACCAGGCGGGTGCGGTTGTACAGCAGGATGCCGTAGCGCACGAATTCGGCGAGCGCCGCCAGCGCGAACACGATCGCGGTGGCCACCAGCAGCCGATCGCGGCGCTCGAGGAGAGCGGCGAACCGGCCGCGCACGACCGCGGCGGGCCGCGGCGGCGCGTCCCGCAGACCCCAGCGCGGCATCTCGCGATATCGCGGGGTCTCCGGGGCGGGGCGGGGACGGCGTGTCTGCCGCGTGTCGGCCGGATGCTTACCGGGCGGGCGCGCCACCCACCGGTAGTTGCGGCGTTCGGCGGGCGCGTCGACCGGTCCGGGAGACAGCAGCACACCGCGGCAGCGCGGGCACCAATGCAGCGGCCTGCCCTGCACCGCCCACCGCGCTCCGCAGCGGGCGCAGGGCTGTACGACGGAACTCACCGGGCGCCGCCCCCTTTCAGTCGAGCCATCAGTAGATCTTCGCCTCGTCGTCGCCGGCGCCGGTCAGCGGGCGGCCGGATTTCTGCCAGGCCACCATGCCGCCGAGGACGTTGACCGCGTCGAATCCGACGTGCGTGAGGTACTGCACCACCTGGAGCGACCGGCCACCCTGCCGGCACACCACGTAGATCTCGGCGTCGTAGTTCAGTTCATCGATGCGGGCGGGCACGTCGGCCATCGGGATGTGCAGGGCGCCGGGCGCGTGTCCGAGCTGCCACTCGTCGTCCTCGCGAACGTCGAGCAGGATGGCCGCACTGCCGGTGTCGAACTCGGCGGGCACTTCGTCGACCGGCACCGAGGGGATATCGGGGCTCGTCACGGTTTCGATCCTGCCACGGGTGCCGGGAGGGCGGGGAGTTCCATGGGTGTTCACGGCCCGGCGCGGGCGCTGTACTCGCGGTCTGTTCCGGCCCCGCAGAGCCTGTCACGCCCTCGGAGCCGCCCGCTGGTGCGCATCGGCGTGCCTAGTTATCCACATAATCCACAACCTGATCCACAGGTGCGGGCAACCGATCCGAGACTCCCCTCCTCATCCCGGAGCGGTCGCCCGCCGCCGAGGCGGAAACCGCGCCGCAGGTCGAGCACGTATCCGAGATCCGCGGCGCGATCCCGACAACTACTTGGACGGAGCGTCGGGACGTTCGGTTCCCTCGGTTTCGAAAAAAACGACAACACTAGCGAGAAACTGAAATCCCGGGCTCTGCCCGGACCGATCGGTAGCCTTGGTTCATGGACGCGAGCAGGGGGTTACTCGACGGTTTGGATTCGGCCGGGCTCAACACCGCGCTTGCCGAGGCCACCTGCCTCGGCCTGACGGTCGATGTCCCGGCCGCTCGGCTGCGACTCGAACTGGAGGTCCTGACTCTTCCGGTCAGCGGCCCACCACCGGCGGACCGCCGGGTATTCCTGACCCTGACCGGCGTCGGCCGTGTCGCCGCCTCCCTGCGCAGGCAGGAGTGGGACGACCTGGAACCGCAGGTCTTCCCCCTCACCCTGGACACGCTGAGCGAGGCGATCGCCGGTTTCGGCGGCAGCGCGCTGCACGGCTGGGACTTCATCGATGTCGACGAGAGCGGCTGGTCGCTGTGGCGCGAGCTGCTCAGTTTCGACACCACCCTCGGCCCGGCCCCGGCCGAGCACGTGCTGGAGTTCTCCCAGCAGGAGGGCATCGACCCGCGCGAACTCGACGTGCGGGTGTGGTTCGCCGGCCTCGAGGTCGAGACCGCCGACGGCCGCCCGATCACCCCGGCCGAATTCGTCGCCGGCGGTCAGCGCTGGTGGAAGGCGCACGACGCATGCGATCCGCGCACCATGCTGCCGGACGTCGCCCCGCCCATGTGATCATCGCGATGAATTCTCGCCGACCGGGTATACGCAACCGGGCACGGCGCGTCCGCACGGACTAGCGTCGTGCACGTCGATCCCCCGCCGCGCCCTGTGCACGGCCCATACCGTGGGATTCCGGGACGAGATTGGAATCCGGGGGCGTCGAACCCGGTTGCAACCGAGCGGGTGTACGAATGATGGTTGGGTGCGCCCGCAGAGCCTGCGGGCGCACGCGGCCCGACATCATGAGGAAGGGACATCGTGGCTGAGTACACGCTGCCAGATCTGGATTACGACTACGGCGCCCTGGAGCCGCACATCTCCGGGCAGATCAACGAGATCCATCACTCCAAGCACCACGCGACCTACGTCGCCGGTGTGAACACCGCCCTCGAGAAGCTCGAGGCGGCGCGCGAGGCCGACGATCACGGCGCGATCTTCCTGCACGAGAAGAACCTGGCCTTCCACCTGGGTGGACACGTCAACCACTCCATCTGGTGGAAGAATCTGTCGCCCAACGGCGGCGACAAGCCGGTCGGGGATCTGGCCGCCGCGATCGACGACCAGTTCGGCTCGTTCGACAAGTTCCGCGCGCAGTTCACCGCCGCCGCCAACGGCCTGCAGGGCTCCGGCTGGGCGGTCCTGGGGTACGACACCCTGGGCCAGAAGCTGCTGACGTTCCAGCTGTACGACCAGCAGGCCAACGTGCCGCTGGGCATCATCCCGCTGCTGCAGGTCGACATGTGGGAGCACGCCTTCTACCTGCAGTACAAGAACGTCAAGGCCGACTACGTGAAGGCTTTCTGGAACGTGGTCAACTGGGCCGACGTGCAGGAGCGCTTCGCCAAGGCGGTCGCGCAGGGCAAGGGCCTCATCTTCGGCTGAGCCGCCCCGCGAACCCGGCCCGCGAACCGATCGGTTCGCGGGCCTTTTTGTGTTTCGGGCCTGTTACCTGGGGCTTGGCACTCTCTGGTACTTGTGTGCCAGACATTGTTTGGGCCATTCTCGGGTACTCACAAGTCAATGGACGGGCTCGCTCGTCGCCGAGCAGCCGGCCCCCGTAACCACCTCGGGGAGGCAACGATGCGCAGCAACGATCACCAGGTGCTGGTCACGCCGTTCCAGGCGCACGGCCTGCTGCGGGGATTCCTGATCGGCGGCCGCTGGCCCGACACCACCAAGGAGTGGGCGCAGGTACTCGTGCTGGCCGTGCGGGTGGCCAGCCTCCCGGGCCTGCTCGCCACCTCCACGGTCTTCGGCGCGCGCGAGGACTTGCCCGACGACCCCCATCCCGGCACGGTCGGCCTGGTCCTGGCCGAGGGCCCGGTGCTGGGCGACGAGGCCGTCGAACCGGGCCGGTTCGCCGAACACGCGCCGCCCGCGCTGCTCATGCTGCATCCCCCCTCGGAGACCCGGCCGTCGCTGCCGGAATGCTCGGGCGCGGCCTCGGGCTGCGTCCTGCTGCCCGGAGTACCGCACCTGGGCCTCGAACACCGCGCGGCGTGGGTGGAGGCGGAGTCGGACGGCACGGTCACGACGATGGTCAGCCGGGTGGGCGTCGACCCGATCAGCGACCCCGACACCGCCGTCCTGGCCATGCTGCTGGCCGCCTGAGATCGGGTCGGCGGCCGGCCGCGAACGGGTCGGCTGCCGGACTCGGACGGGTACCCGAAAACTTCGGCGTGGATCGCCAAACTTATTGCGCGCATTGCGATTTCGATACCAGCGGGTTGCCGCGCGAGGCCGACTCAGGGTAGGCTCGGTCGCAGCGAAGGGGAGTAGCCCCCAATCACGTGGTCGACATACTGATCCCGCTCGGCGACGCCGGCAGGGTCCGGCCACGTGAACCGGCTCCATCCGGTGGGCGAGACCTTCGGCCGATGACAAACCAACCGATTGTTCGGGTGCGTTGTCGGTCGAGGCGCCCCGTCTTCGGCCGACAGGCCGGAGACCTGGGAGCTTATTCATGATCGCCACGGTATTGCTGAGTTTCGGCGTACTGTTCGTCGCCGAACTGGGCGATAAATCGCAGCTGATGGCGCTGACGTTCGCGCTGCGCTACCGGTGGTGGATCGTGCTGTCCGGGATCGCGGTCGCCAGTGTCGCGGTCAATCTCATCGCCGCCGGTGTCGGGCATTTCCTGGGCGCGGCCCTGCCGACCGACCTGATCGCGATCTGCACCGGCGTCGTCCTGCTCGTGGTCGGCCTGTGGACGCTGCGCGAAACGCTCGCCCAGGACGAGGACGCCGAGGTCGAGAAGGAGTCCGGCGACCGGTCGCCGGGACGGGCCTTCCTGATGGTGCTGTCGGCCTTCCTGCTCGCCGAACTCGGCGACCGGACCATGTTCGCCACCATCGCGCTGTCCTCCAACCACAGCTGGCTGGCGGTGTGGACCGGCTCGGTCCTGGGCATGGTCGCCGCCGGGGCGCTCGCCATCGGCATCGGGATCACCGTCGGCAAGCACCTGCCCGAGCGGTTGATCGCCACCGGGTCGGGGCTGCTGTTCCTCTACATCGGCGCCGCGACCCTGCTGGGCGCGCTGATCCCGGGTCTGGGCCGGGCGCCGGAGCTGGTCCTGGCCGCGCTGGCTCCCGTGGCGGCCGGTGGGGTGCTGTGGCTGGTGCGGCGCAATCGTGCTTCGGTACCCGCCACGGTCGAGGACGACGAATCGCTGCACCTGGACAACCAGCACTGAGCCCGTTGAACGAGCAGCGGCACTCAGCCTTCGGAGGCCGCGCCTGCGGGCAGCTCAGCAGGCGCCTGCCCGAACAGGTCTCCGCTGCGGCGCACGAGGTCGAGCATCGGTTCGCGCAGGGCGTCCAGCCCGGCCAGGTCGTCGGCCGCGACGTGGGTGGTGACCATGGCGCTCAGCGCGGCGACCAAGGTCTGGCATCCGAAACGCTGCTGCGGGGTGCGCGCGTCCAGAATCCCCGCCAGCACCTCGACGAACGATTCCTGGAGCACCGCGCGGCGCGCGATCGCCTTGGGCCCCACCGCGAACACCTCCACGAGATACAGCCGCGCGTACGCCGGTTCGCTCGCCAGGCCCTCCAGGTAGGCCGTCAGCAGGGCGTGCATGCGACCCTCCAGCGAGGTCACCGAATCCTGCTGTGCCCGTGCCACTTCCATGATCCGGTCGAGCAGCATCCGCACCGCCAGCTCGTACGCCGCCTCGAAACAGTCCTCCTTGGAACGGAATTGCTCGTAGAAGGTCTCCCGTGACACCCCGGCCCGCTTGATGATCGCGGCCACCGACGTTCCCACATAACCGTTTTCGGTCATCGCGTCGGCCATGGCGCCCAGAATGCGGTCGCGCTGCGAGGCGATCACCGCCTCCCGGGGCAGGCCGTGACGGCCGCGGGGCAGCTGGCGGGCGGTGCTGACCGGCTCTGGCATACCGACGACGGTAGCACTGAAGAACATGGCTGTTCACAAATGCCTGGCCGCCACCCCCGGCCGGTTCACCGTGCCCATCGCATTAGGGTGCTTATTGACGGAAGGCCAGCGAAGGGCCGTCACGAACGAGAGGACCAAACACCGTGGAGATTTCGGGCTCCGCCGCAATCATCACCGGAGCTGCGTCCGGTCTGGGCGCCGCGACCGCCAAGCGCTTCGCCGACGCGGGCGCGACCGTGTTCGGCCTGGACCTGCAGCAGTCCATCGAACGCGCCGGCGACAGCGTCCCGGCCGGTGTCACCCTGATCCCGACCGATGTCACCAGCGCCGACGAGGTCGCCGCCGCCATCGCCAAGGTCGTCGAGTCCGGCGTGCCGCCGCGCATCGTCGTCAACTGCGCCGGCGTCGGCTGGGCCGGACGGATCCTGTCCAAGAACGGCCCGCACGATCTGGAGCTGTTCCGCACGGTCATCACCGTGAACCTGCTCGGCACGTTCAACGTGATGCGCCTGGCCGCCGACGCCATCTCCAAGACCGAGCCGGTCGACGAGTACGGCCAGCGCGGCGTCGTCATCAACACCGCCTCGGTGGCGGCGTTCGAGGGCCAGATCGGCCAGATCGCCTACTCCGCGTCCAAGGGCGGCGTCGCCGGCATGACCATCCCGGCCGCGCGCGACCTGGCGCAGTTCGGCATCCGCGTCGACACCATCGCCCCCGGCATCATCGACACCCCGATGCTGGCCGGCGTCACCGAGGAGTACCGCAAGGGCCTCGAGGCCGGCGTGCCCTTCCCCTCGCGCCTGGGCCGCCCCGACGAGTACGCCCAGCTCGCGCAGTACATCGTCGAGCACGACTACCTCAACGGCGAGGTCTTCCGCATGGACGGCGCCCTGCGCATGGCGCCGCGCTGACGCGGATGTCTTCAGAGGCCCGCACTGTAAACAGTGCGGGCCTTCGCGTTGCGGGCTAGCGCACTGTGCGAGTCTTCACAGCGCGCGGGCGTTGCAGGCCCGGTGGCGCGAACGCTGTGCGGGCCTTGGTGTTTCCCTAGTTCGAATCAGACGCGGGGCGTAGCCGGACCAGGGCGCGGCGGGTGTGGTCGACGGTGGATTCGGCGACGGCCTTGGTGACGAAATGGCCGGCGGCGGTGACGCCGAACAGGACGACGATGGCCGCCGGGGCCCAGGACCAGCTCAGGGCGAGCAGGATGCGGTCGAAGGCGCCGCGCGGCTGGACCACCGGTTCCCAGCTGTTGAGCCGGGCCCAGCGGCCGAGGAAAATTCCGACCGCACAGGACAGGTGCAGGCTGAGGGTGACCGGGATCCGGTGGCGGCCCAGCCCGTTGCGCTCCAGGAACCGCCCCACCTCGGACAGCGCCAGGTAGTACGCGACGAATCCGGAGATGATGAACGCCGCGTACCACGGCAGCACGGTCGAGACGACCGGGCCGTCACCGGCGAGATGAATGTCTTCGCGCAGGTGCACCAGATCGGTCACCACATACGGCGCATTGGGCAGGAACAGCACGAACAGCGCCAACCCCGCCCACCACACCGGCGACCGCGCGATGAGATCGCCCCGCCCCGAACGGAACACCAACAGCGCCAGCGCCACCGGAATCCAGGCCAGGACGGTATTCCAGGTCATCCACAGAAGGTCACGACGAGCCAGCCCAAGCAAGCTCGCGGCCACCGCATCGAGCACGTCCATACCAACCATGATGCAGGATTTTCGGAGCGCACTGGGCACGATCAGGGCCCGCACCGAATTCCGGCGCGGGCCCTGGAGTTTCGAAAAATTACAGGGTGCGGGTGAGGCGGTCTGCCAGGACCTGGGCGAAGTGGGCCGGGTCCTTCAGTTCGCCGCCCTCGGCGAGAACCGCCGTGCCGTACAGCAATTCGGCGGTCTGGGTGAGGTCCTCGGCCTTACCGGCTTCGGCGTCCTCGCGCTTCTCGCCGTAGGCGTCGCGCAGGCCCGTGACCAGCGGGTGGCTGGGGTTGAGCTCCAGGATGCGCTTGGTCTCCGGCATGATCTGGCCCGAGGCGCGATACATGCGCTCCAGCTGCGGGCTGAAGTCGAAGACGTCGCCCACCACGCACGCCGGCGAGGTGGTCAGGCGCGAGGACAGCCGGACCTCCTTGACGCTGTCGCCGAGGGTCTCCCGCATCCACTTCAGGACGTCGCCGAAGTCCTTCTCCTGCTGCTCGCGCAGGGCCTCGGACTCCTTCTTCTCCTCCTCGGTCTCCAGGTCGACCTCGCCCTTGGCGATGGACTGGAACTGCTTGCCGTCGAATTCCGGCACCGAGCCGACCCACATCTCGTCGACCGGATCGGTGAGGACCAGCACCTCCAGACCCTTGGCCTGGAAGGCCTCCATATGCGGCGACTTCTCGATCTGCTGCCGCGACTCGCCGGTCATGTAGTAGATGGAGTCCTGGCCGTCCTTCATCCGCTCCACGTACTCGGCGAGCGTGGTCGGCTGCTCGTCCGAGTGGGTGGACTCGAAGGACGAGACCTGCAGGATGGTCTCGCGGTTGTCGAAGTCCGACAGCAGGCCCTCCTTGAGGACGCGTCCGAACTCCTTCCAGAACGTCTCGTACTTCGACTTGTCTTCCGCGCCTTGCAGATCCTTCACCGTCGACAGGACCTTGCGCACCAGGCGCTTGCGGATCATCTGGATCTGGCGGTCCTGCTGCAGGATCTCGCGGGACACGTTGAGCGACAGGTCCTGCGCGTCCACCACGCCCTTGACGAAGCGCAGGTACTCCGGCATCAGCTCTTCGCAGTTGTCCATGATGAACACCCGCCGGACGTAGAGCTGCACACCGCGCTGGTGGTCGCGCTGGAACAGGTCGAACGGCGCATGCGACGGGATGAACAGCAGCGCCTGGTATTCGAACGTGCCCTCGGCCTTGAGCGGGATGATCTCCAGCGGATCGTCCCAGGCGTGCGAGACGTGCTTGTAGAACTCCTTGTACTCCTCCTCGGACACCTCGCTCTTCGGGCGCGTCCACAGCGCCTTCTGCGAGTTGAGCGTCTGATCCTCGAGAATCGTCTTCTCTTCCTTATCCTCGCCCTCACCCTCGGTGACGGTCCGCTCCACCTGCATGCGGATCGGCCAGGCGATGAAATCGGAATACTTCTTGACGATCTCGCGGAGCTTCCACTCCTGCGTGTAGTCGAAGAGGTGGTCCTCCTCGTCGGCGGGCTTGAGGTGCAGCGAGACCGCGGTGCCCTGCGGCGCCTCGTCCAGGGTCTCGATGGTGTAGGTGGAGCTGCCCGCGGCCGACTCCCACCGGGTGGCGGCGGTCTCGCCGGCCTTGCGGGTGGTGAGGGTGACCTTGTCGGCCACCATGAAGGTCGAGTAGAAGCCGATACCGAACTGACCGATCAATTCCTCGGCCTCGGCTTGCGCCTTCCTGGCCTCCAGCAGTTGCCGCCGCAGTTCGGCGGTGCCGGACTTGGCCAGGGTGCCGATGAGATCGACCACCTCGTCGCGCGACATGCCGATGCCGTTGTCGCGCACGGTCAGGATCCGATTCTCGGCGTCGACCTCCAGCTCGACGTGCAGATCCGAGGTGTCGACCTCGAGATCCTTGTCCCGGAACGACTCCAGCCGCAGCTTGTCGAGGGCGTCGGAGGCGTTCGAGATCAGCTCGCGCAGGAAGGTGTCCTTGTTCGAGTAGACCGAGTGGATCATCAGTTCCAGGAGCTGATGGGTTTCGGCCTGAAACTCCAGCTGTTCGACGTGCTCAGTCACGTCGGAAATTTTACGACGGCCGCGACGGAGCCGGCACGGGGCTCTGCTCTCGGAAGTCGGACATGGCCGGGACCTCGGCCTCGGCGCTGCGACCGCCGGGGCGGCTCGGGGCCATCCACTCGCGCAGGGCGAGGGTGGCGCGCACGTCGTCCTCGTTGTACTCGAGCAGGCGGGTGCGCTGGGTGAGATCGCATTCACCGTCGTAGCCGACCGCCTGGCGGTACCAGCTCATCGACGCCTCGCCGCCGGCCTCCGGATCGCGCCAGGAGAATCCGGCCACGGGCGCGATCTTCTTGAGGCCCTTGCCGTTCGGGCAGATGAACTGCTCGGAGACCGCCTGGAACATGTCGACCCAGTCGGGGCCGTCGACGAAATCGCGGATCTGGTCCTCGGTGGGGACGCCCGGCATACCGGCGAACCGGCGCGCCGACTCGTACAGCCACTTGTCCTCGGCCGTGCGCGAATAGCAGTACGCGGCAAAGCTTCTCCCCGCCGCGTGGGCCTCGGCGCGCACGCCCATCAGCCAGACCCAGAACTCCGCGAACGAGCGGGCCTCGTCGTCGGTGGGCAGCGGGTCCCAGGTGACGAACGGGCGGTACACGCCGTCGAGCAGGGTGCCCCACAGGTAGGCGCCGTACTCCTGGTAGCTCTCCAGATCCACGTCCACCTCGACGTCGGCGCGCTGCACCCGCACCTGGTCGAAGCGGCGGACCAGGGGCGCGCCGGAGATCCAGGCGCGCGCGGTGACCACGGTCTCGGCGAACGGCTCGTACTGCCAGTCGTCGGGGTCGTCGCCGGTCCAGCCGGCCAGGTCCTCGATGGTCTCGACGCCGTGGCGGCGCAGGAGTTCGGCGCGCGAACCGGGCGCGACGAGGCTGACGTCGCGATGCGTGGTCAGCCAACGCTCGCAGCTGGGGAGATCACCGTCCGGACCGGGCACCGACCGGCTCCACCAGGGGCAGCGGCGGCATTCGGGCACCTTGGACGGGACGGTGGGCAGTTCGCCGCGGACCACCGCGATGCGGTCGGCGTAGCGCAGGTCGTAGTCGTCGAGGATCGGGGCCAGGTCGTGGACCAGGATCCGGTCGAAGTGGTAACCGATCGCGCCGCCGGCCACGGCCGGGCTGGCCAGGCCGTGGCGCTGCAGCATCCGGTACAGGTGGGCCAGGCGCTGCTGGTCGCGCGGCTGGGCGCGGACGCGGACGTGCTTGTCGGGCAGCGGTTTCCAGCGGTAGAGGTCCGAGGTGAGGGGGTGGAAGTCGGCCGGGTCGGGCTGGCGCGGGTCGGTGACCTTGTGATTGACCACGATGACCGGGAGGTAGCCGCCGCGGTCCGGATCGAGCAGCAGGATCTCCGAGCCGCCGCGGCGGCCCGTATCGGGCTCCTGCGGCAGCAGCGCGCCCCAGATGTGCCGGGCGCCTGCCGCGCAGGCGCGCAGCGTGGCGGCGGCCCGCTCGGACGCCGGTTGCGCCGGGTCGATCACGACCCAGTGCTCCGGATCCGCGGCCACGAGGGTGTCGCGCACGCGCTCGCGGTGCGCCGCGGCCGCCTCGCGGCGCTGCTGGACCCCCGCGTCCTCGGCCACGCCCGTCAGCAGGCCGGGATGCGTCGCCTCCAGATGCAGCCGGTGGCGGCAGCCGATCAGCGCCCGCGCGTCGACGTACGCGGCCCGGCCGCTGGTGGATCCGCTTGCGGCGGAAGGTATCTCACGACCGGCCCCCGGGGCGACCGCCCGCGCGGAGCCCCCCTCGGCGCCCGCGGTCGCGGCGGCGCCGTCGCGCACCGCGGCCACCCGCCGTGGGGCGCTCCCGCCGTCGTCGTCGCGACCGTTGCGGTCGCCGCTGCCCGAGTACACGTAAGCAGTATGGTCCAGACCCCCGACACACTCGTGAACCGCACCGCACACCCCGGTCTCGGATCGGCCCACCGGTCGTTACCGCGACCACGACCCGAACACAGCGGCCACCCGACCGGCACAGCGAACGTGGCTCGTCTACGACCCGAACACAGCGGCCTACCGATCCGCTGTGCGAACACGACCACCGCGACCCGAACTCAGCGTGCCCGCGCGGAGGCCCGCGGGAACAAGTTAGGGTTGGCGCAAACTGTGTGTGCACCGGAATACACGGCAGGTAGCGGCTGCCTGCGCGAACCAGCATGTCGGAGAGGGCCTTATTCATGGGGTTGTTCACCAAGCGCAACAAGCGGGCGGACCGCAAGGCCGAGGCGAAAGCCCTCAAGCACAAGGCCGCCATGGAGGCCAAGCTCGGCGCCCGCAACGAGCGCAAGCGCGACCGCGCCGACGCCCGCACCCAGCGCGATGTGGCCAAGCAGCAGATCGCGACGCTGAAGGCGGAGGAGAAGGCCGCGGAGAAGGTGGCCGCGAAGGCCGACCGCGACCTGCTGACGGCCGGACAGGTCAAGAAGTACCTGGGCGTGGCCCGGGTACTCGTCCCGGTGCTGGCCCCGCTGGCCTACCGCGCCGCGACGTTCATCCGCGGGCAGATCGACACCCGCCGCGCCCACCGCCTGGGCATCGGCCTCGATCAGCTCACCGACTTCAGCGGGCACGGCGCCAAACTGCAGGCGCGCGTCGCCAACGCCGAGGGCGCGCTCACCGAGATCGCCGGCAAGACCGGTAAGGACGACGCCGAGGGCGCGAAGTTCGTCGCCGCCACCCGCGAACGCCTCGACAGCCTGACCGCCGCGGTCCGCACCGCCGAGCAGATGCCGCCGCAGCGCCGCCGCGCGGTCCACACCTCCATCTCCACCGAGCTGTCCGGCATCGAGGCCGATATCCTCGCGCGCCTCGGCGTGCGCTGAGACTCAGACCCCACGTTCATGCACCACCCCGGCCGGTCGCGTTCCCGTTCCATGGGTCATCGACCCATCGGACGCGATCGTCCAGGTCCCGAATCAGGCCGGGGCGGTAGCGGATTCGCGACGCGCGGGCCCGGCGGTGTACTCACCGGCGCGGCGGTCATGACGCTCGTGGTGGCCGCACACGGGTGGGCCGGTGGCGGATTCCCGGATTCGACCGCGCTGACGCTGCTGCTGCTCATTGCCGTCGTGGGCGGGACAGCGGTCGGGCTACTCCCGCCGAGGGCCGGATTACGCCGCCGGGCGGCACTTTTCGCGGTGCTGGCCAGTGGACAGCTGGCCGGACATGCCGTGCTGGCCGGAACTCCCGGTCACGATCACGGCGGCGTGAGCAGGCACTCGGCCCATGTGACAGACGTTCTCGTCGGCGGCGTGCACCTGCCCACCGGGTGGATGGCGCTCGCCCACTCGCTCGCGGCACTGCTGTGCGCGGTGCTGATCGCCGCGGCCGGTCGGCTGTACGACCTTGTCTCGCAGACCGTTCGGGCCCTCCGAAGTCACCCGCTACCCGAGTTGCCCGCCCGCGCGATCCGGCGGCCGGATACCGCGGCACGCACGGATTCCTTTCTCCGTCTCGGCGCGATCGCACCCCGCGCGCCACCGGTGCCGGCCTGACCCCCGACACCCCACCCTCGACAGAGAAAGATCTCCCATGTCTCCTGCGATCTCGCGCGCCCTCGTCGCGGCGGGCGCCGCGGCCGGGCTGGCCCTGCTCGCCACCGGCACCGCCGCCGCACACGTCACGGCCGACGCGCCCGGCGCCGCGCAGGGCGGCTACGCCGTCGTCACCTTCAAGGTGCCGACCGAATCGGCGACCGCCGCCACCACCAAGCTGAAAGTGACACTGCCCGAGCTGGTCTCGGCCCGCACCGAGCCCATGCCCGGCTGGACGTCCTCGATCGACAAGAACGACAAGAACCTGGCCGTCGCCGTCACCTGGACCGCCGAACCCGGCAATCCCGGTGTGGCGCCGGGCCAGTTCCAGCGCTTCGTCCTGTCCACCGGCCCGCTGCCGAAACAGGACACGGTGAGCTTCCCGGCCGCCCAGACCTACAGCGACGGCAAGATCGTCGACTGGAACCAGCCGATGGGCCCGGACGGCTCGGAGCCCGAACACCCCGCCCCCGAACTCACGCTCGCGGCGGCCGGTTCCGGGGACGACCACGCCTCGTCCGCCGCCGCCTCCGAATCGGAGAGCGACGACACCGCCCGGTGGCTCGGCGGTATCGGCCTGGCCCTCGGCGCGATCGGCGCGCTGCTCGGCCTGGGCGCCCTCGTCCGGGGACGGCGCTCGTGATCCGGCGGCTGGCCGGTGGCCTGCTGACCGCGCTGCTGCTCACCGGCCTCGCGACGCTGACCGCGGGCCCGGCGGCCGCGCATTCGGCGGTCGTGTCCACCGACCCGGCCGACGGCGCGCAGCTCGACGCGGGCCCGGCCCGGGTCGCGATCACCTTCAACGAGAACCTGCAGCCCAGCTTCCCGTCGCTGACCGTGGTCGGCCCGGACGGGAACCGGTGGGACAAGGGCCAGCCCCAGGTGGACGGGCCCACCGTCAGCGTGGAGGTGGGCGCGCTCGGCCCCGCCGGGCAGTACACGATCGCCTACCGGGTGACGTCCGCGGACGGCCATCCGGTCAGCGGCACCCGCACCTTCACACTCACCACACCCGGTAACGGCACGCCAGGGCCGAAGGCCGGTGCGGCGAGCGATTCCGGCGGCGGCGACTCCGGCGGCATCCCGGTCTGGGTGTTCATCGTGGCGGCGGTCGTGATCCTGGGTGGCGTCCTGGCGGTATTGCTGCTCGGCCGCGGAAGCGCCCGCAAGCGACAGTGAGCAGAGCGGCGACCGGCGGCAGTTCGACCGCCCTGCGGTCGGCGCTGGTGCTGGTCGTCCCCGCGGCACTGCTCGGCGTCGCGCTGGCGTGGGCGCTGGCGGCGCCGGATCCGGTGCAGGCCGAGGCGCCCGTGCGCGCGCTGGCCGACTGCGCCGGGGCCACGGTGCTCGGCCTGGCCGCCCTGCCCCGCCTGCACGAGCGGCTGCTCCCGCCGTGGCGGCTGCTGGCCGGGATCGGCGGGGTATGGGCGGCGACGGAACTCGCGGTGCTCGGCTGCGAGGCGGCGCAGGTGGTCGGCGTCGGCGTGACGCGGCTGGGAGTCGGCCAGTTCGGCGATTACCTGGCGCACGTGAGCGGCGGCCAGGTGGGTATCGCGATCCTGATCGGCACCTGCGCGATCACCGGCTACGGCGTACTGGCCTACCGGCGACCGCGGCACGCCACCACCGATCTCGTCCTGGTCTTCGCGGCGGTCGCGCTGGTACTGCGGCCGATCACCGGGCACATGTCGCAGCAGGCGTTCGGCTCGGTGCTGGCCGCCGGGCACGCGCTGGCCGCCGCGGTGTGGTTCGGGCTGCTGTCCGCACTGGCCCTGGTCACGCGCACCCGCGGCGAGTGGGCGGCGGTGCTGCCCCGGTATTCGGCGTGGGCGCTTCCGGCGCTCGCGGCGGTCACGGTGACGGGCGTGTGCAACGGGCTGATCCGGCTGGGCGGCCTCACACCGCTGATCGATACCGGGTACGGGCGCATCCTGCTGGCCAAGACGGCACTGCTGGCCGGACTGCTGATGCTCGGCTGGTGGTGGCGCCGGCGCTGGGTGCCGCTCGCGGGCGACCACCGGATGACGGCCGAATCCTCGCTGCGCCGAGCGATTTTCGAGGTGGTGGTGATGGCGCTGGTCTTCGGCCTGGCGGCGACGCTGTCGGTCACGGCCTGACCCCTCGTGGCGAGGCGAGCGGGCCATGGCAAGCTGGCGGGCGTGACCGACTCAGCCAATCCGGTAGCGACCGCAGACCTCGCCGACGAGATCGGCCCCGACATCCGCAGCTGCGACACCCAATTCAGGCAGCTGGGCGGCCGCGAGACCTTTGCCGGACGGATCGTCACGATCCGCTGCTTCCAGGACAACCTGCTGGTCAAGCAGACGCTGGGCGAACCGGGCGAGGGCCGGGTCCTGGTCGTCGACGGCGGCGCGAGCGTGCACACGGCGCTGGTCGGCGACATCATCGCCGGTCGCGGCGTGGACAACGGCTGGGCCGGGGTCGTCGTCAACGGCGCTGTCCGCGATTCGGCGATCCTGCGCACGCTCGATATCGGCCTGAAGGCGCTGGGCACCAACCCGCGCAAGAGCACGCAGACCGGATCCGGCGAGCGCGATGTGCCGGTCGAATTCGGCGGTGTGACCTTCGTCCCGGGCGAGATGCTCTACAGCGACGCCGACGGCGTCGTCGTGCGGGCGGAGTGAGGGTCAGCCGTTCGCGACCCGCGCCCGGTGTCCGGCGAGAGTGACGACATCGCCGTGCTGCAGCTGCCTGCCGCGGCGTAGTTCGACCTCGTCGTTGACCCGCACGAGACCGGCCGCGATCACGGTCTTCGCCTCCGAGCCGCTCTCGATCAGGTTGGCCAGCTTCAGGAATTGTCCGAGCCGTATGACATCGTCATCGATCGGCACATCGACTGGATCCGACATGGGGTACATCATTACCCGTCGCGCCCGGCGGGCCGCACCGGCCCCCGCGACCCCGGCCGGTGAACGGACATGCCCGTCCATGTTCTGTGCACGAGCCCGGTCAGCGATCACACTGATGCGGTGACTTCGACGCAGGACCGGCAACACCAGGACACCGAGCACAGACCGCGGTCCCCGGAGGTGCCGCATCGCGGCCACGGGCGGCTGCGCGAGGTACCGCATATCGTAGGGCTCGTCCTGGGCGTCTTCGCCGCTCTGTGCGCGTTGTGGAGCATCTCCCCCGGCCTGCGTTTCATCACCCAGGTCCCCCGCCGCTACCTGGACACCTATTACTTCGACGCCCCCGACACCAGCCTCGTGTGGGCGCTCATCATCGGCCTGCTCGCGGGCGCCACCGCCAGCCGCAAGCGCGTGGCCTGGTGGCTGCTGGTCGGTTATCTGACGCTGCTGGGCGTCGCCAACGCGCTCGAATTCGCCTCCGAGGGCGACGTCAACGACCTGGTCGCGCTGATCGTGCACGCCGCGGTCATCGGGCTGCTGATCGCCGCGTGGTCGGAGTTCTACACGCACGTGCGCCGCGGCGCGGCCTGGACCGCGCTGGGCGTCCTGGTCGGCGGCCTGGTGATCGGCTGCCTGGTCGGCTGGGCGCTGGTCGAGGTGTTCCCCGGGAGCCTGCCGCGCGGCGCCGAGCGCCCGCTGTGGGCCGTCTCGCGGGTGACCGCGGCGATCCTGGTCAGCAACGACAACTTCGACGGCCATCCGCCCCATCTGGTCAACCTGCTGCTGGGCTTCTTCGGCTTCGTGGCCCTGATGGCCGCGGTGATCGTGCTGTTCCGCTCGCAGCGGGCCGAGAATGCCATGACCGGAACGGACGAATCGGCGCTGCGCGGCCTGCTGGAACGGTCGGATGTCGAGGATTCGCTGGGCTACTTCGCCACCCGCCGCGACAAGGCGGTGGTCTTCGCGCCCAGCGGCAAGGCGGCGGTCACCTATCGCGTGGAACTCGGGGTGTGCCTGGCCTCCGGCGATCCCATCGGCATGCGCGAGGCCTGGCCGCAGGCGATCGACGCCTGGTTACGGCTGGCCGACCAGTACGGCTGGGCGCCCGCCGTGATGGGCGCCGGCGAATTCGGCGCGACGGCCTATCGGCGCGCGGGACTGTCCGCGCTGCGGCTGGGCGACGAGGCCATCCTCGACACCCGTCAGTTCTCGCTGGCCGGTCCGGAGATGAAGCAGGTCCGCCAGGCCTCGAACCGGTTGCGCAAGCAGGGGTTCACCGTCCGCATCCGCCGTCACAACGAACTCACCCCGGACGAGCGCGCGCAGATGACCCGCCGCGCGGACACCTGGCGCGACACCGAGACCGAGCGCGGCTTCTCGATGGCCCTGGGCCGCCTCGGCGATCCGCTGGACGGCGACAGCCTGCTGGTCGAGGCGGTCGACGCGGAGGGCCGGGTGTGGGGCATGCTGTCGCTGGTGCCGTGGGGTCGCACGGGCGTCTCGCTGGATGTGATGCGCCGCGATCCCAAGGGGCCCAACGGGATCATGGAGTTGATGATCTCGCAGCTGGCGCTGTCCTCGGGCCAGTACGGCATCACGCGGGTGTCGCTGAACTTCGCGGTGTTCCGCTCGGTGTTCGAGGAGGGCGGCCGCATCGGCGCGGGGCCGGTGCTGCGGTTGTGGCGCAGCGTGCTCATGTTCTTCTCGCGCTGGTGGCAGCTCGAGGCGCTGTACCGGTCCAACGTGAAGTACCAGCCGCAGTGGGTGCCCCGGTTCTTCCTCTTCGAGGATCGCCGCCAGCTGCCGCGCGTCGCGATGGCCAGCGCGCTCGCCGAGGGCTTCCTGCCGCGCTTCGGCAAACAGCCGGATGCCATGGCGCACACCGGTCTCCACTCGGCCGTCCCGGCGACCATGACCGGCCTGCACGCCGACGGCAGCCCGCCCGAACTGCCCGCGGAGGAACTGGAGCAGACCAACGGCCGCCGTCCCGAACAGGTGCGCGTCCGGATGGACAAGGTGCGCCGTCTCGAGGCGAGCGGCGTGGACGTCTACCCGGTCGCCTATCCCCCGACCCACACCGTCGCCGCCGCGCGGCGCTCGCCCAAGGGCACCACGGTGCGAGTGTGCGGGCGGCTGTTGCGGATTCGCGATTACGGCGGCGTCATCTTCGCGGTGCTGCGCGACTGGTCGGCCGATATCCAGCTGGTCATCGATCGCGGCCGGGTGGGCGCCGAGCGCGCCGCCGACTTCGACGAGTACTTCGATCTCGGTGATCTGATCGAGGTCTCCGGCCAGGTCGGGCACAGCCGTCGCGGCGAGCTGTCGCTGCTCGCGCAGGACTGGCGGATGATCGGCAAATGCCTGCACCCGCTGCCGGACAAGTGGCGGGGCCTGTCGGATCCCGAGGCGCGGGTGCGGCAGCGCTATGTCGACATGGCGATCAACCCCGAGGCCCGCGAGCTGCTCGCCAAGCGCAGCGCGGTGGTGCGGTCGCTGCGGGACACGTTGAGCGACTGGGGATTCCTCGAGGTCGAGACGCCCGTGCTGCAGCAGGTGCACGGCGGGGCCAACGCCGCGCCGTTCACCACCCACATCAACGCCTACGACCTCGACCTGTACCTGCGCATCGCGCCCGAGCTGTATCTGAAGCGGCTCTGCGTCGGCGGGATGGAGAAGGTGTTCGAACTGGGCCGGGTGTTCCGCAACGAGGGCGTGGACTACAGCCACAATCCGGAGTTCACGATCCTGGAAGCCTATGAGGCGCACAGCGATTACGAGCGGATGATGCACGCCTGCCGCCAGCTCGTCCAGGCGGCCGCCGTCGCCGCCAACGGACGGTGCGTCGCGCTGCGTCCCGGGCCGGACGGCACGCTGAAGGAGGTCGACATCTCCGGTGACTGGCCGGTGAAGACCGTGCACGGCGCCATCTCCGCGGCCATCGGCGAGACGGTCACCCCCGACACCGATGTCGACCGGCTGCGCACGCTGTGCGAGAAGGCCGATGTGCCCTACCAGTTCGGCTGGGACGCCGGGCAGATCGTGCTGGAGATGTACGAGCACCTGGTGGAGGACCGCACCGAGGAACCCACGTTCTACATCGACTTCCCCACCTCGGTCTCGCCGCTCACCCGCGCCCATCGCAGCGTCGCGGGCGTGGCCGAACGGTGGGATCTGGTGGCCTGGGGCGTCGAACTGGGCACCGCCTACAGCGAGCTGACCAACCCGCTCGAACAGCGCCGCCGCCTCACCGAGCAGTCCATGCTCGCCGCCGGCGGCGATCCGGAGGCGATGGAGCTGGACGAGGACTTCCTGCAGGCGCTGGAGTTCGCCATGCCACCGACCGGCGGCCTGGGCGTCGGCGTGGACCGCGTGGTCATGTTGATCACCGGCCGCAGCATCCGGGAAACCCTGCCGTTCCCCTTGGTGAAGCCGCGCGGCTGAGCGTCCCGGGGCACTTCTAGAGTGGGACGGGTGCAGCTCGTTCTCGTTCGTCACGCCCAGCCGCAGCGGCTGTTCACCACGTCCGGTCCGGCCGATCCCGGGCTCACGGAGCTGGGGGCCGAGCAGGCGGGGCGGGTGCCCGCGGCACTGACGCGGATGGAGGGCGGGCCACATCGCGTCACGCGGGTGGTGAGCAGCCCGCAGCGCCGCGCGCGGGAGACGGCCGCGCCGGCGGCGGAGAAGCTGGGGTTGCCCGTGGATGTGCTCGACGATCTCGCCGAGTACGACCGGGATCTGCCGGTCTACATCCCGATCGAGGATGCGCGGCGTGAATTCGAGGCCACCTACGACCGGATCAAAGCCGGATATCTGCCCGAGCAGATCGACGGCCCGGCGTTCGTCGGGCGGGTGCTGCGCACCGTCGACGAGATCGTCGCGGCCGCGAGTCCCGCGGATACGGTGGCCGTCTTCGCGCACGGCGGGGTGATCAACGTGCTGCTCCAGGATGTACTGGGTCTGGAACGCCCGCTGACCTTCCCGATCGACTACTGCTCGATCACGCGGATCCTCTATTCGCGCACCGGTAGTCGCACGGCGGCTACGGTCAACGAGAACGGTCACGTGTGGGACCTGCTCCCCCGCACCCTCGCCGCCGAATCCTGAACTCCCAGACAAGGCGCCGAACTCCCAGGAAACTGCCAGCTCGATCGGATTGCGGTCGCAGTGACGGAACGTTCGATGGGACTTCGTGAGCCGCACGCTCCACGCGGCCCACGCTCCTAGAGAAAGGCATTCCGTTGCTCTCAACCAGGAAGTCGACCCGCTCCCGGCGCACCGTCGCCCGCGTCGCCGTCGCCGGAGTTCTGGCCGCCGTGCCGATCGCGGCGGTGGCCGTCCCGGCCTTCGCCGACGACATCCCCTCCGCGGCCCCCGTCGACCGGCACGACCACGACGGCGACTGGCGTCATCACCACCACGACGGCCCGTGGGACGGCCCGGGCGGTCCCGGACAGGGCCCGTGGCCGGGTGGCCCCGGCCCGTTCCACCCCGGCCCCGACGGCCCGCCGCTGCTGCCCCCCACCGGCTCCTTCGGCTGAGCCACAGACCGATACGGCCCCCGCACCCCCGCCGCTTCCCGGCACACCGGAACGGCGGGGGTTCGTTCTTCCCAGTCAGCTGCCAGCGTCGTCGCATTTCCGTCCCAGCCTGCGCCGCTTCGATGGGAAGCGTGAATCCGACGGAGACGATTCACTTTCCGATCGAAAGGCACTGCTTTGTCGAATACCGCGAACACCTCGACCGCCAAGCCCGCCCGTGCTCGCCGCCGGGTCGTCCGGCTCGCCGCCGCGAGCGCTCTGGCCGCCGTCTCGCTGACGGCCGTCGCCGTCCCGGCCTTCGCCGCGACCGCCGACACGAACTCCTCCGCCGGCTCGATCGCCCTGCAGCCGGACGACCAGCGCCTGCCGGGCGATCAGGACCACCGCGGACAGGACGGCGACCACCGCGACGGCGACCGCGGGCCGGACGGCGACCACCGCGGCGACGGCGATCACCGCCGGCCGGATGCCCAGCAGAGCCCGATCCCGGGCGTGCAGCTGCCGTCCACCGGCTCCTTCGGATAATCCGCCGGAGACAACGAGGGCCGCTCCCCTGTCGGGAACGGCCCTCGGTCTCAGGAAGATTCAGCTCACGCCATGCCGGAGATCCAGTTGTGCATCCAGGAGATGGCGGTCTGGCCGCCGCCGACGGAGTAGTTGCCGTAGGAGGTGTGCGCCCCGGAACCGTAGAAGTCCTCGAGCTGCTCCACACGCTGCTTGTTGGCGCCCTCGGTCAGCTGCGACTGCAGGGTCGGGATACCGCCGTGCGACATCAGGTCGCCGATGATCGACCCGGCCTCCAGCTGGTAGCGCCACACGTTGGCGGCCGACGCGCCGGACGCCTGCGCCAGGAAGCCGGCGAAGCGGGTGATGAAGTCGGTGTCCTCGGTCGCGCAGTACAGATCGCCCTGGGCGCAGATGGTCCGGACGCGGTCGCTCAGGAAGCCGAAGCCGCCGACGCGGGGACCACCGGAACCGGCGCCGCCGACGACCGGGCCGACCTGAACGTCGGTGGGCGAGCGCCGCGGATCGGAGATCAGGCCGACACCGGAGATCTTGTCGGGCGTCACCACACCGAGTCCGGTGCCGAGTTCGGCCGCGAGATCACCGGCGGCGTCCGCGCCCTGGCTGTAGCCGACGACGGCGTAGTGGGTGGCCCCGCAGCGGGCCGCCATCTGGCTGATCAGTCCGCGCGCGCCGTCGGTCGCCTGCTTCTTGGAGGCGCCGTAGACGTCGCCCTCCCAGGGGAAGGCCGTCGCGGCGTAGGAGACGTAGTCGACGTCGGCCGAGCTCGGGAGGCCGCGGGTGACACCGGACAGCATGCCCGGACCCGTCATGTCCTCGGGCTTGTGGTCACCGGTCTCCCACGTTCCGGGGATGGCGACCACGTACAGGCTCGGGCAGCCCGGATCCGCAGCGGCGGTACCGCTTCCGAGTACGGTGCCGGACAACGTCATGCCGGACAACACCGCCGCCGCTGCCCCTGCCGCCGCGACCAACTTCTTCAACCGCATAATGCTCCAGTTCAAGCCTGCCCCGGCACGGGGACATGAGGACAATTCGCCGATCATGGTGGGGCCACCGAATTTCCGGATGGTTGACTCCCGGCCAACCGGCGACGCACATGTCGGCCGCTGCGGAACAGACCGAATGGCTGGTTCAGTGACACACCGCTGCCAAGAATAAAGGGCTCCGCACCGAAGTGCCATTCGGCCACCCGATGTCGTCCGATTTCCGTCGTGACCGGACACGACGAAAAGTGCCCGCGGGGCATACACCCGCGGGCACCTTCACAATCTGCCCCTACGTCAGCGCTGCGCGACCGTCGTCGGCGCGATCGGCGACGGCAGCGCCGTCTCGCCCTCCAGGAACTTGTCGGCCGCCGACGCCGCGGCGCGGCCCTCGGCGATGGCCCACACGATCAGCGACTGGCCGCGGCCCATGTCACCGGCGGCGAAGACGCCGGGAACCGTGGTCTGGAAGTCGTTGTCGCGCTTGACGTTGCCGCGCTGGTCGTAACCGACGCCCAGATCCTCGAGCAGGCCGTTCTTCTGCGGGCCGGTGAAGCCCATGGCCAGCAGCACCAGATCGGCCTCGAGGGTGAAGTCGGACCCCTCGACCTTCTCGAAGCGGCCGTTGACCATCTGGACCTCGTGCGCCTGCAACGCGGTGACTTTGCCGTCCTCCCCGACGAAGCGCTCGGTGTTGACCGAGTAGACGCGCTCGCCGCCCTCCTCGTGCGCCGAGGAGACCCGGTACATCAGCGGATAGGTCGGCCACGGCGTCGACTCGGCGCGCTCCTCCGGCGGCCGCGGCATGATCTCGAACTGGTGCACGCTCTCCGCGCCCTGCCGGTGCGAGGTGCCCAGGCAGTCCGCGCCGGTGTCGCCGCCGCCGATGATGACGACCTTCTTACCCCGGGCGTGGATGGGCGGCAGGCCCTCCTCGTCGGTGATCGGGTCGCCGAGCTGCACGCGGTTGGACAGCGGCAGGAATTCCATCGCCTGATGGATGCCGTCCAGATCGCGGCCGGGAACCGGGAGATCGCGCGCGATGGTCGACCCACCGGCCAGCACCACCGCGTCGAACCGCTCGCGCAGCTGCTCGGCGGTGATGTCGACGCCGACGTTCACGCCGGTCTTGAAGACGGTGCCCTCGGCCTCCATCTGCGCCAGCCGGCGGTCGATGAAGCGCTTCTCCATCTTGAATTCCGGGATGCCGTAGCGCAGCAGGCCGCCGATGCGGTCGTCGCGCTCGAACACCGTCACCGTGTGGCCGGCGCGGGTCAGCTGCTGGGCCGCGGCCAGACCGGCCGGGCCCGAACCCACGACGGCGACCTTCTTGCCGGTCAGCCGGGTCGGGTAGACCGGGGCCACCCAGCCCTCGTCGAAGGCGTTCTCGATGAGTTCGACCTCGACCTGCTTGATGGTCACCGGGTCCTGGTTGATGCCGAGCACGCACGACGCCTCGCACGGCGCCGGGCACAGCCGCCCGGTGAACTCCGGGAAGTTGTTGGTGGCGTGCAGGCGATCGATGCCCTCGCGCCAATTGCCCTTGTACACCAGGTCGTTCCACTCGGGAATCAGGTTCCCCAGCGGGCACCCGTTGTGGCAGAACGGGATTCCGCAGTCCATGCACCGGCTGGCCTGGGTCTGCAGGGTCTCGTGCGCGAAACCCTCCTCGTAGACCTCTTTCCAGTCCATCAGGCGCAGCGGGACCGGCCGCCGCTGGGGCAGCTCTCTGCTCGTGTGCTTCAGAAATCCTTGTGCGTCACCCATGAACGGCCTCTGACCTCCGCGCCTGTCCGGCGCACCCAACAAAATCGGTGCGTCTCATATCAGCCACGGGCGGCCTCCATGATTGCTTCATCGACGTTCCTGCCGGCCTTCTCAGCTTCGGAGATAGCCAGCAGTACCTTCTTGTAATCGCGCGGCATAACCTTCACGAAGTGGTTCACCTGCTGCGACCAGTCACCCAGAATCCGCTCCGCGACGGCCGATCCGGTCGCGTCGCGGTGCCGGGTGATGGTGTCGCGCAGCCACGTGAAGTCGTCGCCGGACAGCGGCTCGACGGCGTCGGCCTGTTCGGGGTTGATGTTGTGCTCGAACTTGCCGTCCGGGTCGTAGACGAACGCCAGGCCGCCGGACATGCCGGCGCCGAAGTTGCGCCCGGTCTCGCCCAGGATGACCACGCGACCGCCGGTCATGTACTCGCAGCCGTGATCGCCCACGCCCTCGACCACCGCGGTGGCGCCCGAGTTGCGGACCGCGAACCGCTCGCCGACGACGCCGCGGATGAACGCCTCGCCGCTGGTCGCGCCGAACAGGATCACGTTGCCCGCGATGATGTTCTCCTCGGCGACGAACTCCTTCGGGGCGTTGAGCGCGGGGCGCACGACCAGGTGGCCGCCCGAGAGTCCCTTGCCGACATAGTCGTTCGCGTCGCCGAACACCCGCAGCGTGATACCCGCCGGGACGAACGCGCCGAAGCTGTTGCCCGCCGAACCGGTGAAGGTGATGTCGATGGTGTCGTCGGGCAGGCCGGCGCCGCCGTACAGCTTGGTCACCTCGTGGCCGAGCATGGTGCCGACGGTGCGGTTCACGTTCGTGATCTTGGTCTCGAACTTGACCGGCTTACCGCGCTCCAGGGCATCGGCGGACTGGGCGATGAGCTGGTTGTCCAGCGCCTTGTCCAGGCCGTGATCCTGATCCTTGGTGCGGCGGCGGTCCTGGTACATGAACGCCGTCTCGACATCGTCGAGGATCGGCGAAAGGTCCAGCTTGGCCGCCTTCCAGTGCGCCTTGGCCTTGGTGGTGTCGAGCAGGTCGACGCGGCCGATCGCCTCGTCGAGCGTGCGGAAGCCCAGCGAGGCCAGCAGCTCGCGCACCTCCTCGGCGATGAACAGCATGAAGTTCTCGACGAACTCCGGCTTGCCCGTGAAGCGTTCGCGCAGCACCGGATTCTGCGTCGCGACGCCCACCGGGCAGGTGTCGAGGTGGCAGACGCGCATCATGATGCAACCCGAGACCACCAGCGGCGCGGTCGCGAAACCGTACTCCTCGGCGCCGAGCAGCGCGGCGATCATGACGTCGCGGCCGGTCTTCATCTGACCGTCGACCTGCACCACGATGCGGTCGCGCAGGCCGTTGAGCAGCAGGGTCTGCTGGGTCTCGGCGAGACCCAGCTCCCAGGGGCCGCCCGCGTGCTTGAGCGACGTCAGCGGCGAGGCGCCGGTGCCGCCGTCGTGACCCGAGATCAGCACCACGTCGGCGTGCGCCTTGGAGACGCCCGCGGCGACGGTGCCGACGCCCGGCTCCGCGACGAGTTTCACGTGAATCCGCGCCTGCGGGTTGGCGTTCTTGAGGTCGTGGATCAGCTGCGCCAGATCCTCGATCGAGTAGATGTCGTGGTGCGGCGGCGGCGAGATGAGGCCGACGCCCGGCGTCGAGTGCCGCACCTCGGCGACCCACGGGTACACCTTGTGCGCCGGAAGCTGGCCGCCCTCACCGGGCTTCGCGCCCTGCGCCATCTTGATCTGGATATCGGTGCAGTTGGTCAGGTAGTGCGCGGTCACACCGAAGCGGCCCGAGGCCACCTGCTTGATCGCGCTGCGCCGCCAGTCGCCGCTCTCCTCCGGCTCGAAGCGGGTCACCGACTCGCCGCCCTCACCCGAATTCGACCGGCCGCCCAGGCGGTTCATCGCGATCGCGAGGGTCTCGTGCGCCTCGGCGGAGATGGAGCCGTAGCTCATCGCGCCGGTGGAGAAGCGCTTGACGATCTCCGACGCCGGCTCGACCTCGTCGATCGGGATGCCGTGACGGTTCTCGGACCTGAACTTGAACAGGCCGCGCAGCGAGGCCAGCCGCTCGGACTGGTCGTCGACGAGCTTGGTGTACTCCTTGAAGATCTTGTACTGGCCCGTGCGGGTGGCGTGCTGCAGCTTGAACACCGTGTCCGGGTTGAACAGGTGGTACTCGCCCTCGCGCCGCCACTGGTACTCGCCGCCGACCTCGAGTTCGCGGTGCGCGCGCTCGTTGCGGTTCTCCAGGAACGCCACCCGGTGCCGGGCCGCGACCTCGGCCGCGATGTCGTCGAGGCCGATGCCGTCCAGCGGGGAGGTGAGACCGGTGAAGTACTGGTCGCACAGCTCCTGCGACAGGCCGACCGTCTGGAACAGCTGGGCGCCGCGGTAGGAGGCGATGGTGGAGATGCCCATCTTGGACATCACCTTCAGCACGCCCTTGCCGGCGCCCTTGATGTAGTTCTTGACGGCCTTGTCGTAGTCCGCGGCCAGATCGCCGGTGCTGCCCGGCATCTGCAGCGCGTTGCGCTCGAGCATGTCCTCGAGGGATTCGAAGGCCATGTAGGGGTTGATCGCGGCCGCGCCGAAGCCGACCAGCGTGGCCATGTGGTGCACCTCGCGGGCGTCACCGGCCTCCACGACCAGGCCGACCTTGGTGCGAGTGCGCTCGCGCACCAGGTGGTGGTGCACCGACGCGGTCAGCAGCAGCGACGGGATCGGCGCCAGCTTCTCGTTGGACTCGCGGTCGGACAGCACGATGATGCGGGCGCCGCCGTCGATGGCGGTCGAGACCTGCTCGTTGATGGCCTGCAGCGCCTTGCGCAGGCCCTTGCCGCCCTTCTTGACCGGGTACAGGCCGTGCACCACGACCGAGCGCAGGCCCGGATGCGAGCCGTCGTCGTTGATGTGGATGAGCTTGGACAACTCGTCGTTGTCCAGGATCGGCGAGGTCAGCGTGATCTGCCGACAGGACTCCGGGCTGGGGTGCAGCAGGTCGGCCTCCGGGCCGATCATGCTGCGCAGGCTGGTGACGATCTCCTCGCGGATCGCGTCCAGCGGCGGGTTGGTGACCTGCGCGAACAGCTGCGAGAAGTAGTCGAACAGCAACCGCGGGCGCGCCGAGAGCACCGCGATCGGGGTGTCGGTGCCCATCGAGCCGAGCGCCTCGCCGCCGGTCTTGGCCATCGGCGAGATCAGCAGGTTCAGCTCCTCGGTGGTGTAGCCGAAGATCTGCTGCCGGATCAGGACGCGGTCGTGCGACATGTGCACGTGCGGGCGGTCGGGCAGGTCCGACAGCTTGGTCGGGCCGTCGTCCAGCCACTCCTGGTACGGGAACTCGTTGGCGAGCTGGGTCTTGACCTCCTCGTCGCCGATGATGCGGCCCTGCGAGGTGTCGACCAGGAACATGCGGCCCGGCTGCAGGCGGACCTTCTTGACCACCTTGGACGGCTCGATGTCCAGCACGCCGACCTCGGAAGCCATCACGACCAGGCCGTCGTCGGTCACCCAGATGCGCGAGGGGCGCAGGCCGTTGCGGTCGAGCACGGCGCCGATGACGGTGCCGTCGGAGAAGCACACCGAGGCCGGGCCGTCCCACGGCTCCATCAGGAACGAGTGGTAGCGGTAGAAGGCGCGGCGGGCGGGGTCCATGGACTCGGCCCGCTCCCAGGCCTCCGGGATCATCATCAGCACGGCGTGCGGCAGGCTGCGGCCGCCCAGGTGCAGCAGCTCGAGCACCTCGTCGAAGCGCGCGGTGTCCGAGGCGCCCGGGGTGCAGACCGGGAAGATCTTCTCCAGCCGGTCGCGGCCCTCGTGGTCGGTGCCGAAGGCGTCGGAGTTCAGCAGCGCCTCGCGGGCGCGCATCCAGTTCTCGTTACCGGTGACGGTGTTGATCTCACCGTTGTGGGCGACGCGGCGGAACGGGTGCGCCAGCGGCCACGACGGGAAGGTGTTGGTGGAGAAGCGCGAGTGCACGATGCCCAGCGCCGACTCCACCCGGTGGTCCTGCAGGTCCAGGTAGAACGCCCGCAGCTGCGGCGTGGTGAACATGCCCTTGTAGACGAAGGTCTGGCCCGACAGGCTCGGGAAGTACACGGTCTCGCGGCCGACCGATCCTTCCCCGGGACCCTGCTTGCCGAGCTCGTGCTCGACGCGCTTGCGCACGACATAGGCGCGGCGCTCCAGGTCCATGCCGGACAGCTGCTCGGCCGACTCCGGCGGCGAGGCGATGAAGAGCTGGCGGAAGGTCGGCATCGCGTCGCGCGACAGCGCGCCCAGCGACGACTCGTCGATCGGCACCTCGCGCCAGCCGAGAACCGCCAGGCCCTCTTCCTTGACGATCTTCTCGACGTGGTAGCGGGCACGGGCCGCCTCGCGGCGGGCCTGCGGCAGGAAGGCGATGCCGGTGGCGTAGGAACCCTCGGCGGGCAGCTCGAAGTCCACGACGGCACGGAAGAACGCGTCCGGGACCTGGATCAGGATGCCCGCGCCGTCACCCGAGTTGGGCTCGGCGCCGGCCGCTCCGCGGTGTTCCAGGTTCAGCAATGCCGTAATAGCCTTGTCGACGATGTCGCGGCTGCGGCGGCCGTGCATGTCGACGACGAACGCGACACCACAGGAGTCGTGCTCGTACGCCGGATCGTAAAGACCGGTGGGTCCGTGCCCATGACCGGCACCGCCGGAGGGGGACCGGTGGCCAGGAAGTTGCGTCATGCCTCTGCCTTCAGAAAAATCAGGCCTTCGATGAATTCGGGCCTTCGTCGAACGCCTCCGTCTAGACTGCGCCCGGACGTGTAGGAGACCAGCAGCGCTGATGGTCCCGTTGCAGTCGACTCTCCAGTTGTCGTTCCCGCTTCGATGTCGTAGCCGGGTGCTCGGCGGTAGCGGAACTCTGACGCGTTCCGCGCCCACCGTGCCGTTATCGCCCGCTAGGCTGGTTTCACGGCTTGTGGCCGAATCGGGCGATGTAGTCGGACATTTCGTGCCGACGTTCAGAGCAAACGATAAGTCAGGACCTGAACCCAACCAACTTAGGTTGCACTAATAACGGCGTCTACCTGGACTTCTTCATCGGTCCTCCACTACCTGCGCGTTCTCCAGTGTAAAGCAGGGATGGATGATCGCTGAGTCGCGTATGCCACTGTTCGTCTCCGCCGTGCGCGATCGCTCGCCGATCCTGCACGTACGCTGCAAGATGCCCTCTTACCTGCATCAACAAAGAATTCCCAGCGTCCGGTACGGACAAACCGAATGTAAGACGGCTAACTTTCCGGACACCGGGAAGTGACGTTCCGGACACGCAGGCAGCGGGTATCGGCCGTGTGCAGACCGTACGGCTTTCTTTCTCCGATGTGCCTTTCAGCACAACTCCAGCAAACTATCTCGGTGTGGTTTCTCACACCGGGGCCGGGCACAGTGCGGCGGCCGCGCGCACCAGGGCCGCGGCGTGCAGCGGATCGACTCGGCCGGAGGTCGACACCGGGAAAACCGCCGCGGCGACCCGCTGCGCGCAGGCCGGGCCGGACAGGTCGGCGCGCCGGTCCGCCAGCTGCCGCAGGATCTCGCCGTTCACCCGGTCGATCACCGGCCGGACCGTGGCCAGATCGGGCGTCTCGGCGGGCGTCGCGGCCGGATCGATCCGCCACCGGGCCTGGAGGCCGCGCTGCACGATCTTGTTGCCGTCGATCTGGCCGTAGAAGACCTGGCGCACCCACTCCTGCGGCACGCCGAGCCGCGCGCCCGCCGCCGCCATCGAGTCGTAGACCTCCGCCTCGCGCGCCGGATCGTCGACCACCGGCGGCTGTCCGGTGCGGGTCGCGGTGGCCCATTTGGCGGCCGCGACCGCATCGGCGGTGTTCAGCCGCTCCAGCACGAGGTCCACCAGCGGGTCGAGGGACGCGGGCGCGCCGGGCTCCTCCGCGGCGGCGACCGGCACGATCCGGTCGGCGGTCAGCGGCAGGACTCCGGCGGACGTCACCCCGAACGAAACCCCTACGGCCAGCGCGAGCGCGGCGAAGCGCATATCGGAACCTCCTGTCGCCGGGACCCGCGGATGATCTGTGAGCCTGACCACAACCCCGCGGGCGTACTCGGTGGAACGCGCCTCAGCCTGTCACGCTGAGGGCACGAATGAGCGACAATTTCGAGCAGCACGCGAAATAGCCTGGGACTTAGAGGATGTGAGATCCCCGTGACCCCTGCGTCTCCCACGGCCACCGGCCGCAGCGCTACCGCTCGCCCCTCCCGCATCGGCCCGGCCGCCCTGCTGATCTGGCTCGGCGGCGGGGACCCGAGAGTCACCGACCGGCACGAACGCGCCGGTTACGCCGTCGACGGCGCCGCGGTCGCCCTGTTCGCGGTGCTCTCCGGGCTGGTGGTCGCGCTGGCCACGGTGGCCGCGCACTGGCCGGCGAGCATCGTGGTGATCGCGGCCCTGATCACCGTATCGCTGGTCGCGGTGGGTGAGCGCGCGTTGATCACGCTGCCGGGGCGCGGCCGCGGTCCGTGGATCGGCCGGCTCGTCGCGGCGGCGCTGGCCGGGCTGGTGATCGCGGAACTCGCGAGCACCGTCCTGCTCGGCGGCACCGTGCACCGGGTACTGGACGAAAACACCAGGCGCGACGCCGAATCCGCGCCCGCGGTGGTCACCGCCCGCACCGATCTGGAGCAGGCGGCGGCCGAGCGCGCCGCCCTGGACCAGGCCGTCGTCAAGGCCCAGGGCGATATCGATCAGGCCCTGGTCATCGCCCGCTGCGAATACAACCCGACGCCGGGGTGCCCGCAGACCAAGATCACCGGCGTACCTGGCCGCGGCCCGGAAACGCAGACCGCCAACGACATGCTGGCCGACGCCCGCACCCGGCTGGCCGCCGCGCAGGCGCGGGTCCAGCCCCTCGACGACCGGATCGCCGACCGCCGCGGCGCGCTCGACCGGGCCCGCGCGAATGCGTTCGACACCGGCGACCGCGGCCTCGGCGCACGCTGGATCGCCATGAACGAGTACACCACCGGCCACGCCGGCGGGCTGCTGCTGCGGCTGGCCACGATCGTGGTGGGCGTGGCGCTGGCCCTGCTCCCGCTGCTGCTGCGCCGGTGGCGCGGTGAGACGTCGCTCGACCGGCGCGTCGCGGCGCGGGCGGTCGCCGACCGGGCCGAACAGAACGCCACCGCCGCCATCGCGGTCAAGCGGGCCGAGGTCCGCGCCGAAGCCGAAAGCCTGCGCGCGGACCGCGAATTGGCCGGCGCACGCCTCGCCGCACACGCCGACACCGCCATCGACCGCGAGCGGCAGCGCAAACGCATCGTCGCCGCCATCGGCAATATCGAGATCGGTATCACCGAGCCCGCCCGCCGGGCCGTCTCCGATTTCGAGACGCTCGCCGAGCTTCCGCCCGCGCCCGCGGCCGGAAGCCACGACCCCGGATCCCAGGAGGGGACTGTGACACCGCCGCGCAACCTACCCGCCCAGCGCACTTCGAGCGCGCTCGCACCGGCCGCTGCCGCGGACGTTCCCGTCCCCGTCGGCTCCGGAGCGCAGCCGGTCGCGAAGAAGGGTGGCGGGCTGGAACTTCCGGTGATCGGCACGGTGCCGTTCACCGATACCGCGGCCCGGTGGATCCGGCCGCTGGTCCCGTCGTTCGTGACGAGCGCCGTGGATACCGCGACGCACCCGCTGCGTACCGTCCGGCAGGCCTTCGAGGAGGCCCAGGAGATCACCTTCACCCTGCGCCGCACCCGGAAGGTCACGGTGCATTCGGACGATTCGGCGTACGGACAGCTCGCGCCGGGCTCGCCGCAGTACGCGGAGCAGGTCGCGTCCCAGGTCGTCGACGCGCCGCAGCACGCGAACGATCCGCGCTACGCGGCTCTGGCACAGGGCAGGTCCGAGTACGGACTCACCGCCCGGGAGCCGCACGAAGCGCTCGCGGCGCGTTCGACCGGCGAACTCGACTACCGCGGCCCGCGCCAACTGCCGCCCGCCCCGGACAACGGCTGAGCCGATTGTTTCACGTAGAACATGTAAACCGGCTGGTACCAACCTTTTTGGCAGTGCTTTCGTAGCGTGGGCCACCCGCACCGGGACGACCACGCGCGGTGATTCCGCCCGGCCACGACGCGAGCGGAATCACCCGAGATCAGCGCGCTTCACCCGCAGATGCCTTCTCGGGGGCCGCGCCACTCCGATCTGCTCCGGCCCGGACCGGGGAAGTCCTGGTCCGGAAGGCGATCAAGGCCGCCAGCAACAGGATTGCCGCAGTGGCTATCGAGGCCAGGTGGATACCTGATACGAAAGCCGCACGGGCCGCCTCGAGCAGCGCGGCCGCGGCCTGGTCCGGCAGAGTGCTCGCGGTGTCCACCGCGCTGCCCAGGGATTCGCGGGCAGCACCCACCTGCGACCCGGGCACCTGCGAGACATCCAGGCCGTGCCGGAACACCGCCATCACCACGCTGCCCAGGACCGCGACGCCGAGCGCGACGCCCGCCTCGTACGCGGTCTCCGAGACCGCGGCGGCCGCACCGGCGCGTTCCGGCGGCGCGGACCCGACCACCAGGTCCGACGAGACCGTCAGCGCCACACCGACACCCGCGCCGACGAGCAGGAACCCGACGATGAACGCCGCAGTCCCGGCCGCCGGATCGGCACTCAGCCAGGCGAACAGCCCGGCGCCGAGCGCGGCCACCACCAGCGCGCCGCCGAGGACTTTGCTCGGCTGCCACACCCGCACCAGCCAGGCCGAGACCAGCGCCGAGGCCATACTGGCCAGCATGCCCGGCAGCAGTCGCAGCCCGGCGTCCAGCGGCGAGCGGCCCTGCACCAACTGCAGGTACTGCGAGCCGAAGAACAGCACCCCGGCCAGCGCGAAGACCGCCAGCAGGCTGGTGAGCACCGCCGTGCGGAACCGCGGCAGCGCGAACAGCCGCAGGTCCAGCATCGGGTCGGCCAGCCGGCGCTGCCGGCGCACGAACAGCGCGCCCGCGAGCACACCGGCGGCGGCGACACCCAGCATCGCCGGGCGCACGCCGTGCGCGGCGATCTCCTTGACCGCGTAGACGATCGGCACCAGCGCCAGCATCGACAGCCCCGCGCTGATCACGTCGAACCGGCCCGGATTCGGATCGCGCGATTCGGGCACCAGCAGCGGACCCAGTGCGACCAGCACCGCCATCACCGGCAGGTTGATCAGGAATACCGAACCCCACCAGAAGTGCTCGAGCAGCCAGCCACCCAGTAGCGGTCCGAGCGCCGCGCCGCCGGTGGCCGCCGAACTCCACACCGCGATCGCGGTCGTGCGCTGGCGCGCGTTGGTGAACATCGAGCGGATCAGGCCCAGCGTGGCCGGCATCAGGGTGGCGCCGGCGACGCCCTGCAGGACGCGCGCCGCGATCAACATCTCCGGATTCACCGACCACGCGGCGAGCACCGAGGCCACACCGAATCCGGCCGCGCCGATCAGCAGCAGCCGCCGACGGCCGATGCGGTCGCCGAGCGTGCCCATCGTGACCAGCAGGCCCGCGAGCACGAACGAGTAGACGTCGATGATCCACAGCAGCTGCGGCGTGGTCGGGGCCAGGTGGGCGCTGATCGCCGGGACCGCGATGTCGAGCACGGTCGCGTCCACGGAGATGAGCAGCAGGGCCAGCACCAGAACGCCGAGACCGGCCCAGTCGCGAGCGGTGGCCCGGCGCGGGAGGGCGGTGGTGACGGGGGTGTTCATGTCCTTCTCTACTTCCGTGATGTTCTAACCGTCCGGACGGTACAGTACCAAAGATAACCGTCCGGACGGTACAGTTGCGGGCGTGACAACCACCACCCGCGATCGAATCCTCGACGCGCTCGAGACGCTGCTGCTGGACAAGGGCATGTCCCAGGTGACGCTGGAGAGCGTGGCCGCGTCCGCCGGCGTCTCCAAGGGCGGCCTGCTGTACCACTTCAAGAGCAAGGACGCGCTGCTGGCCGGGCTGGTCCGCCGGCTCGGCGAACGCGCGGACGAGCAGTTGCGGAATTCGGTGGCGGACGGCAGATCGGTCGCCGAGTGGTATCTCCAGACCCCGAGTCCGGACAGCGATTCCGACGCGCTGGAACTGGCGCTCTACCGATCCATGGTGGCGGCCATGCGCACCGTCGACGCGCCGGCCGGCGAGCAGGACGACGAGGTGCAGCGCGCCCTGGCCGAGGTCATGGACGCGCCCGGCGCGGGCCTCGACACCGAGATCGACGACCCGGTCCGCGCCGACATCATCCGTCTGGTCGGCGACGGCGTCTATCTGCGCGCCCTGCTCGGCCTCCCCCCGATCGATCCGGACCGCTACCGCGCCGTCGTCGCCCACCTCCTGCGGCGCTGACCCCTCGCAACGCCGACCCCGCACATCACCGCCCACGTGTCCGATTCGGCGACGCACTCGACCGGGGCCTCATCGGCGGGAAGGCTTGTGGTCCGGCGGTCCGGCAAATCCGGAAACCGCGCACAACGGGTGGCCACGGATAAACTCGTGCCCGTGTTGTCCGCCGCGGCCGAGGGGGCCGGCCCGTCGCCACGGTCCGGCGCGCCCGCGCCCGCCGAGGCCGGACGTTACGACGGCTCCGAACCCGCCGAGGCGTTGCCGATCCGGCCGCTGACCTTCCGCGAGGCGCTGGACCTGCCGTTCGCGGTGCTCCAGGCACACGTGCGGGTACTTGCGGGGCTGCTGGGTGTCGCCTACCTGATCGCCGTGGGGGCGGTGGCCGCGATCACCGCCGCCGGTTCGGCCGCGACCGGTGGCTCGGATGCCGGAACCGCCTGGGCGGCGGTGCTTTCCACCGCGGTATTCGCCTGGCTGCTGCGCTGGTACGCGCGCGGCTGCACCGCCGCGGCCGGATCGGCGAGCGTGCACGGCGACTCCGTCACCTGGCGTTCGGTGTTGCGGCGCCTCGGCGCGACGGCCGGGCCGGTGCTGCGCTACCGGATCGTGTCCACCGCGCTCGCTATGGGTGTACTGGTGCTGGGCGCGGTCCTGATCGTCACGATCCTGCCCGCCCTGGCCTGGCTCGGCTGGCTGCACGCGCGGCGCTGCCTGACCGTCCCGGTGCTGGTCGAGGAGACCGCCACCTACCGCCAGGCCGCCGCGCGGGCGAAAACGCTTGCCGCCGGGGCGGAGTGGCGACTGGCGGGGCTGTGGCTCGCCCTGCGCGCGCTGCTGCTGGTCCTGGTCGTCCCGCTGCTCGGTGTCACGCTGTTCGTCGCGGGGTTCTCCGGCACCCACCGCTGGGCCACGATCGTCCTGGCGACCGCCACGGCCCTGTTCGTCGCGCTGCTCGCCGAGGTGATGCAGGCGGCGGCCGACGTGGTGAGCTACGTCGACCGGCGCTGCCGCCGGGACGGCTGGGACATCCGCGTTCCGCTCCCGCCCGACGCGAACCGGGCGGCGGCCGGATGACCGGCGAACCGCCCGTCCCGCCGATCCCCGGACTCGGCGCCGCCGGTGAGCACCGCGGCGCGGCGGAGTCCGCGGCCGGCCGCAACGACTACGACACCGCGCTGCGGGAGCGCTACCGCGCGGTCGTGCGCGGCCTGGAACAGGGCGGCGTCCTCGAGGTGCGGCGCTCGCGGACCGCGCGGGAGACCGCCGACGCCGCGGTCGCCGCGCTGCCCGACCGGACGAGCGAACTGCCCGCCGCGGCAGGCAGTTTCGACGAGGTCGTCTACGGCGGCCGGCCCGCCACCGAGGACGAGTACCGCCGCCTCGAACGAGCCGACCTCTTCTCCCTCGCCCCACCGCCGCCGCCCGAACCGGCGGAGGCCACCCCCGCTCGCCGCCGGACGCTGCGGATTCCGCCACTGCCGCAACTGATCCGGGAGCCGAAGTTCTGGGCCGCCGTGGTCGCCGTGCTCGCGCTGGCGCTGATCGCGTACGTCCTGGTGAAACTGGCGACCGCCCCGACGGCGCCGCCACCCCCGGATCCGAACCTCCCACCCCCGGACCCCGGCGACTACTCCCCGCCCCCACCGGATTTCGGCGAGGGCTCGGATTCGATCTTCGCGCGGACACCGGACTGGCTGGCCTACGGGGGCCTGCAATGGCTGTTCTGCGGCGCACTCGTGGTGTGGTGGCGGGCCCGCCGCCGCGGCGCCCTGGTCGGCGAGCCGCGGCCGGTGCAGGTCGCGGCCAACGAACTGCTCGCCGGACAGGCCGCGCTGTACCGGAAGTCGGGCGACCGCGACCATGTCGCCGCCCTGCTGCGCGCCGCGACGCTGCGCCGGATCCGGCCGCGCCTGGGCGTGCACGCCGACGCCCCCGTGCAGCAACTCGTCGACGCGCTCGCCGTCCGCACCGGCACGCCCCGGGAACACTTGGGCGCCACGCTGTTCGGGCCCGTGCCGGACGACGACACGCTGCGGCGGGTTGCCGCGCAGTTGGACCGGATCGAATCGGAGATCGGATGACGGAGATCGAATGACGACAGCGGACACCGACCACACGCCGACGGCCGAGGAGGCCCTGCAGGCGTTCGGCGCCCTGCGCACCGAGATCGGCAAGGCCGTGGTCGGCAACGACCAGGCCGTGATGTTCCTGGTGCTGGCGCTGCTGTGCCGCGGGCACGTACTGCTGGAAGGCGTTCCGGGCGTGGCGAAGACGCTGCTGGTGCGCTCGCTCGCCACCGCGCTGGACCTCGACCACTCCCGGGTCCAGTTCACGCCGGACCTGATGCCCGGCGATGTCACCGGATCGCAGATCTACGACCCGCATTCGGCCGAGTTCACCTTCCGCCGCGGCCCGGTGTTCACGAATCTGCTGCTGGCCGACGAGATCAACCGCACCCCGCCGAAAACCCAGTCGGCACTGCTGGAATCGATGGAGGAGCGCCAGGTCTCCGTCGACGGCAAACCGCAGCCGCTGCCGGACCCGTTCGTGGTGGTGGCCACGCAGAACCCCATCGAACAGGAGGGCACCTACCCGCTGCCCGAGGCCCAGCTCGACCGGTTCCTGTTCAAGGTCGATATCGAACTTCCCGGCCGCGACGACGAATTCCGGGTCCTGCAACGGCATGCCGCGGGCTTCGACCCGCGCGATCTGACGGCGGCCGGCCTGCGCGCGGTCGCCGGTCCCGACCACATCGCGGCGGCGCGGGTGGCGATCACGGGGGTTCAGGTCAAGCCCGAGGTCCTGGCCTACATCGTCGACCTGTGCCGGGCCACCCGGTCCACCCCCGCGGTGCGGCACGGCGCCTCGACCCGCGGCGCGACCGCGCTCCTGGCCGCGGCGCGCGCGTTCGCGTGGCTCACCGGGCGCGACTTCGTGACCCCCGACCACGTGAAAACCGTTGCGGTTCCGGTGCTGCGGCACCGGCTGCAACTGCGGCCGGAGGCGGAACTGGACGGCGTGACGGCCGAGGGCGTGCTGTCGTCCCTGCTGCTGTCGGTACCGGTTCCGGTGTAGCCCATGGTCGTCACGGGTCGATCGGCCGCGCTCGCCGCGGTGGCGGCGGTGGTCGTCACGGCCGCACTGGCGTCCTGGTGGGGCGTGCTGATCGTGACCGGCGTGCTGATCGTGCTGATCTGCGCCGATCTGCTGGCGGTCGGCCGGGCCGACGGTCTCGAACTGTCCCGCGACCCGCTCACCACCGTGCGGACCGACCGCACCGCGACCGTCGAGCTGACCGTGCTGAATCGCGGACCGCGCCCGGTGCGCGGCGTGCTGTGGGACGACTGGCCCGCCAGCGCCCGCGCCGCCGAGCGCGCCTATCCGCTCCGGCTGCCGCCGAATACGAGGGTCCGGCTGGGCACCACGCTGCGGCCGGCCTACCGCGGCGATCGCGTCGCGGGCCCGGTGACGGTGCGCCTGTTCGGCCCGATGGGCTTGGCGGGCAGGCAGTTCCGCCGCGACGTGCCCGCCCGGGTACGCGCGCTGCCGCCGTTCCGCAGCGAGGGCGTCCTGCTCTCGAAGGTCGCCGAACTGCACCTCCTCGAGGGCAGCGCGGTGGTCAACGCCCGAGGGCAGGGTTCCGAATTCGACTCCTACCGCGAGTACGTCGCCGGAGACGATGTGCGCGCGATCGACTGGCGGGCCACCGCGCGCGCCGCCGACGTCCTGGTGCGCACCTGGCGCCCGGAGCGGCACCGGCGGCTGCTGCTGGTGCTCGACACCGGCCGGCTCAGCGCCGGGCGCATCGGCGCGGGCACCCGGCTGGATGTGAGCATCGAGGCCGCGCTGCTGCTGGGCGGGCTGGCGGCCGCGGCCGGCGATACCGTCGATCTGCTCGCCTACGACCGGCGGGTGCGCGCCGAGGTGTACGGCACGGGCGGGAAAGGGTTGCAGCCCAAGCTGATGCACGCGCTGGCCGGCGTCGTTCCCACGCTGGTCGACACCGATACCGCCGGACTCGTGCGCACGGTCGTGCAGCGGTCCCGCCGCCGCAGCCTGGTGGTGTGGTTCACGAGCCTGGACGGCGCCATGGTGGCGGAGAATCTGCTGCCGGTCCTGCCCGTGCTCACGCAGCGGCACCGGGTGCTGATCGTCTCGGTGACCGATCCGGATGTCGCGGCGGCCGCCGCGCGGCGCGGCACCCTCACCGAGATCCACACCGCGGCCGCCGCCGAGGCCCTGCTCGCCGAGCGGGCCCTGACCCGGGAGTCGTTGCGCCGCAAGGGGGTCGATGTGGTCGCGGCCGCGCCGGATCGGTTGCCGGAGGCGCTGGCCGACGAATATCTGGAGCTGAAACGGTCGGGGCGAATGTGACTTCGGCGGACTGCCTCGCCGACGCCGGGCGCGCTACCAGCGCGTCCGAGCCGGGACGAGCGCGGGCCCGAGCGCGGCCGCCGGATATGCCAGCGTGCGGCGTTGGCGTTCCGCGATGATCGCGCCGAGGACCTGCAACGGCGGGTACCCGGGCGGCGGCGGGACCCGCAACTGCCGGCAGACGGCGGTGACCAGAGCTTCCCCGAGGTGGTGCTGCGCCTCCGGCGTCAGTGTGCGGCAGCGCGTCAGATACTGCCGGACCGGCAATGCCACTTCTTCAGTGAGACCGGACAGCTCCACCCGCTGCACCCAGCCCTGCAACCACGGCGGCGCGACGGCCAGGGCGGGCATCGGCATGCGGACGCGGTCGTGGACGACGACGGTGCCGGCGAGCACGTCGCCGACCCGGCGGGCTCGCGGCGAGCACAGTGAGGTGACCACCGCGACGGCCCCGAATCCGCCCAGCGCCCAGAAGTCGACGATGGCCCCGGCGAGACCGCGGGTGACGGCGTGGCGGAAGTCGATCGGGCCGCCGTCGCCGCGCACCACGCGCAGCCCGAGCGCCAGCTTGCCGACCGTCCGGCCGCGCAGCAGCGTCTCGCAGGTGATCGGATATCCGGCCAGCACGGTGACGACGGTGACCAGCATGGCGACGTCGAACCACGCCGGATCGGGCCGGGTCCACACCAGCGCCGCCGACAGCGCGAGCATGATCAGCCACCCGGCCACCAGTTGCAGCATCACATCGAGAAGGAATGCCGCGGCCCGGGTCGGGATGCGCGCGATCGGCAGGTCCAGGGCGACGGCCTCGCCGGTAGTGAAAACGGCCATGCTGCACACAGACTAGCCTTTTGCGGGGACCACGGGAGGGCACCGATGGACGTGGATGCGTACGCCTATACGCACAGGCGATCGTGGGATCGGCTCGATCAGCTGGCCCGGCAGCGCCGGTTGTCCGGCGCCGAGGCCGACGAACTGGTGCAGCTGTACCGGCGCACGTCGCAGCAGCTGGCCCGGTTGCAGTCGCAGTCGCCCGATCCGGAGCTGGTCGCGGGGCTCAGCGCGCTGCTCGCGCGGGCCCGGGGCCGGGCGCTCGGCACCACGGCGGACGTCTGGCAGGAGGTGGGGCTGTTCTTCACCCACCGGTTCCCCGCGGCGGTGTACCGGGCGTGGCCGTGGTGGGCGGGTGTATCGGCGATATTCCTGGTCGTATCGACCGGTCTCGGCGTCTGGGTGTCCGGTTCGGGCGATGCGCGCCGGGCCCTGGACCTCCCGGAGAACACCGATGTCCTGACCGGACCGGGCGGGCGTTTCGAGACCTACTACTCCGAACATCCGCACGACGCGTTCGCCGCGCAGGTGTGGACCAACAACGCGTGGGTGTCGGCGGTGGCGCTGTTCACCGGGATGTTGATCCTGCCCGCGCTGTACGTGCTGTTCATGAACGCGCTGAATCTGGGGATCTCGGCCGGGCTGATGGCCGACGCCGGGCGGCTGGACTCGTTCTTCGGATTCATCCTCCCGCACGGCATGCTCGAACTCACCGCGGTCTTCCTGGCCGGTGGCGCGGGGCTGAAACTCGGCTGGACCCTGATCGATCCGGGCCGGCTCGGCCGCGGGCAGGCGCTGGCGCGGCAGGGCCGGGCGACCGCGACCATCGCGCTGGGGCTGGTGGTCGTCCTGCTGGCGGCAGGCCTGATCGAGGGTTTCGTGACGCCGAGCGGCCTGCCGGCGCCGCTGCGCATCGCCGTCGGACTGGCGGCGGAGATCTGTTTCCTGGGGTACGTCTTCGGCGCCGGGCGGCGCGCGGTGCGGGAGTCGGCAGCTACCGATCGGCTCACGACGGACTGAGGTCGGAAAATCCGATTGCGGAGAGAGCGTCCGTCGATGATGATCTAGACGGGAAAATTGAGATCCACTGGCCGCAGCGAGTCCGGCTCAGCTGCGGCCAGCGTTACCGTCAACTCTACACAATCGTTATCGCTACGCAACCAGCGACGCGTTGTCCGGGCGTATAAGTCACAGCTCGAAAACGATGCCCCGACAGGGTGGCTGGGGTCGATTCGCTAATTTTCAGCGTCCGTCGCGCGGACGGTTCCCGGATCGGGTGCCGGGACCCGGCCCGGGTCCTCCCCTTCGCCCGATTACCCGGCTTCCGCTGTGTCCGAATGGCACCTTTCAGCGTTTGCCGGATGGTGCGATACGGGCGATCCGCACCACCCTCACATAGGGCACGAGCTGCGTATTCAGGAGAAGGACAGCGGGTGACTGTTCAGTTGCCGAAAGGTAAACAAACTCAAGGTCTGTTACTTCCGAAGATTGCTTGATGGACATCTTGTATTGAGGCAGATTCCACGGATACGAGCCAGTTTCGCGGGCCGTAATCGCGGTTTCGATCTAGATCGGCTGCGCCCGCAACCCTCCCGTAGTAGGCTCTCGCGCCCCTGAGCGACCCCTCGAGTGCGGCGAAGATCACACCCCGGCATCGGACCGAGACGTGGAATACGGCCGCCACACCGAGATCGACACGCCGCCTACCGGGCCCGGCGCTCGAGGGCTTTAGGGGCCATACGGCTGCACGTCCGGAGGCGACCAGAGAAGATAGCCACCGTGCGGACGAAATTCTCCTCCGAGCTCGCGGCCCTGACCGGTGAGCTGGCCCGCCTGTCGGAGCTGGCACACGAGGCGACCGAGCGCACCGCCGTCGCGGTGGCCGAGGCCAATCTGACTGCCGCCTACGAGGTCTTCGCCATCGATGAGCAGTTACAGAGTCTGCACGGCGCATGCGAGAACCGGGCGGTGCTCCTGCTCGCCCTGGAGGCGCCGGTCGCCCGCGACCTGCGGCACGTGGTCAGCGCCATGCAGATCGCCGACGACCTGTCCCGGATGGGATGGCTCACCAGCCGCATCGCCGACAGCGTGGTGCATCGCTATCCGGAGCCCGTCGCGCCGCCGGACATCCTGGCGCTGCTCGGCCGGATCGGGCAGATCGCCGTCGACTTCGCCGCGTCCGCCACCCGTGTCATCGCCGCGCACGGCTCCTCGACCGATCCGGATCCGATCGTCGGCGACGATCGCCTCTCCGAACTCCAGCACCAGGTCCTCCAGATGGTGTCGGATCCGGCGTGGGCGCACGGCAGCGCGATGGCCGTCGATCTGGCCCTGCTGGTCCATCACTACGAGCGCTGCGCCGACCACTGTGTCCGCATCGGCCGCTTGATCCGCTTCTATCACACGGGAATACCCCTCTCGGCGCAGCCGCAGGAGAACTGAGCCGGCCGGAATCGAAAACCCCGGTTGACTGAAATCCGCGCGTCCCGGATACCGCCGGCGGAGGTGCGCTGTGATTTCCCGTACACACTGTGAGATCGGGTACACGGAAAGTCTGTGACCATACACAAAGACCGAGGGCCCGGATCGTGGGATCCGGGCCCTCGGCCTGTGGTGGGCGAAGGGGGACTTGAACCCCCACGTCCCGAAGGACACTGGCACCTGAAGCCAGCGCGTCTGCCATTCCGCCACTCGCCCGAGCGACTCGAAAACGTTATCACGCACCGTTACGCGATATGAAATCGCCTGGTCACCCACCCTGTAGCCCATCGATTGCCGGATGGGAACTTCCCGGGACCGCCGAGAGTTACAGGTATGGACGATCGTGGATATCATGCAAGGACCGTGTCCGTCCGACGACACGCCCTATTGGCGTGTCGCGGATTGGTGACAGTCGGGCACTATGCGAGAAGGAACAGGAACAGGCGCGCACCGAAGGGAGGGCCGGGATGGGGATCGTGTCACGCTTCGAGCGCCGACTACAGGGTGCTGTCGGTGACGCCTTCGCTCGGGTCTTCGGTGGCAGTGTCGTACCGCAGGAGGTGGAGGCGGCGCTACAGCGCGAGGCCACCGATCGGGTCTCCGAACTCGACGGTGGGCACCTGCTGGCTCCCAACAGCTACGTGATCACCATCAACACCTCGGACCTGCAAGAACTCGCCGCGGACCACGAACTCACGAGCCGTGCGTTCGCCCGGCATCTGCAGGACTACATCCGTGAGCAGGGTTGGCAGACCTACGGCGAAGTGCACGTCGAATTCCAGGCATCCCCTACGCTGCACACCGGGCAGTTCAGAACTCGCGGCCGGGTCGACCCGGACGTGAGCCGCCGGAACTCGCCGGACCGGCGGCCGCCCGACCGGCCTGGACAACCCGCACAACGAACCGCACACCCGCAACCAGGAGCTGGCCCCATGACGCAGAACTCAGGCTACGACCCCAGCCGTGAGCCCGCGGAGTCCGATCCACGCAACCGCGGGTACGCGCCGCCCGGTGGCCGCCCCGGTCCGGGGAGCTACGACTACGGCCGCGGCGGGCAGTACCCCGCGGCCAGCGATTACGCCGCCCCCGAGTCGCAGCAGGCCTACGGCGACTATCAGGGCGCCGACTATCAGAACGGCTACGACTATCAGCAGGGTGGCGCGGGTTACGGCCAGCCGGGCTACGCCGATCCGGCCTACGGCCAGCAGGCCGGATACGAGCAGGGCGGCTACGCCCAGCAGGGGTACGCGGACCAGGGCTACGGCCAGCAGGGCGGGTACGACCAGGGGTACGCCGATCAGGGGTACGACCAGGGGTACGGCCAGCAGGGGTACCCCAACCAGGATTACGGCCAGCAGGCCTACGGTCAGGCTCCGGCGGGCTACGACCAGCAGGGCTACGCGGGTCAGGGCTACGGCCAGCAGGCCCCGGCCGGATACGAGCAGGGCTACGCCGACCAGGGCGCCTACGAGCAGGGCGGCTACGGCCAGCAGGGGTACGCGGACGCGGGATACGCCCCGCAGCAGCAGGGGTATGGCGCGGCGCCGCAGCAACCCCAGCAGCGCGGCGGCTCCGGATTCTCGGCGACCCTGCAGCTCGACGACGGCAGCGGCCGGACCTACCAGCTGCGAGAAGGCAGCAACATCATCGGCCGCGGCCAGGACGCGCATTTCCGCCTGCCGGATACGGGTGTCTCGCGCCGCCACATCGAGGTCCGCTGGGACGGCCAGGTCGCGATGCTGTCCGACCTCGGATCGACCAACGGAACGCTGGTCAACGGCTCGCCGGTACAGGATTGGCAACTGGCCGACGGCGATGTGATCCGCGCCGGGCATTCCGAGATCCTGATCCGGATCGTCTGATCCCGTAAGCTCGCCGATGCAGGTCACGGTGTGACGCGGGAAACCTCGGTCGTATCGTGATCGCAACCGGTCGTCGGTCCTATTATGCTGCCACCATTCGGTCGGCAGCCGGGCCGTGCTGACCAGCACGCCGGTTGGGGGTCGAACCGTACCAACGGCATTGGTCGAACAGGAGGTGGAGCGCCGTGCAGGGACTGATCCTGCAGCTGACCCGTGCGGGGTTCCTGCTGTTGTTGTGGCTGTTCGTCTGGGCGGTGCTCCGCACCCTGCGCAGCGATATCTACGCGGCATCCGGCATCCGGATCCAGCCCCGGGCCCCGCGTGGTTCCGCGGTGCTGCCATCCTTCAGCCGTGGCCAGAAGGGCGCCAAATATCTAGTGGTGACTCAAGGTTCACTCGCCGGCACTCGTATCACGCTCGGTACGCAGCCGGTGCTCATCGGCCGTGCCGACGACTCCACGCTCGTTCTGACCGACGACTACGCGTCGACCAGGCATGCGCGGCTCTCGCCGCGCGGCGAGGACTGGTACGTGGAAGACTTAGGCTCAACCAACGGGACCTACCTCGATCGAGCGAAGGTCACCACCCCGGTCCGGGTTTCACTCGGTACCCCTGTCCGTGTCGGTAAGACAGTGATCGAGCTGCGATCGTGACTCTTGTTCTCCGCTACGCAGCGCGCAGCGACCGTGGTCTCGTCCGGGCCAACAACGAGGATTCCGTCTACGCCGGAGCACGCCTGCTCGCCCTAGCCGACGGCATGGGTGGACACGCGGCCGGTGAAGTCGCGTCCCAGTTGATGATTGCCGCCCTGGCACACCTGGACGACGACGAGCCGGGCGACGACCTGCTCGGCAAACTCGACCGAGCCGTGCGCGACGGTAATGCCGCCATCGCCGACCAGGTCGAGGAGGAGCCCGAACTCGACGGCATGGGCACGACCCTCACCGCGATCCTCTTCGCGGGCAGGAAACTCGGCCTGGCCCACATCGGCGATTCGCGCGCCTACATGCTCCGGGGCGGTGAGCTCACCCAGATCACCCGCGACGACACCTTCGTGCAGTCGCTGGTGGACGAGGGCCGCATCACCCCCGAACAGGCGCACACCCATCCGCAGCGGTCACTGATCATGCGGGCGCTGACGGGCAACGAGATCGAGCCCACGCTGACCATGCGGGAGGCCCGCGCCGGGGATCGCTATCTCCTGTGCTCCGACGGCCTTTCGGATGTGGTCAGCGACGAGACGATGGCCAACACGCTGCGCGAGGGCAATACCGACGAAGCGGCCGACCGGCTCATCGAGCTGGCGCTGCGCAGCGGTGGCCCGGACAACGTGACCGTCGTCGTCGCCGACGTCATCGATCTGGACTACGGCCAGAGCCACCCGATCGTGGCCGGCGCCGCGTCCGGTGAGGACGAGGATGCCCCGCCGCCCAACACCGCCGCCGGTCGCGCCGCGGCGATGCGCCCGCCGAGGGCCGCGCCCCGCCGGGCACCCGTGGCCGCGGAGCCGCCCGCCCCCCGCAAGAGTCACAAGCTGCGCTGGATCGTGCTCGCGCTGGCGCTGATCGTCGCGGTCGTGGTCGGACTCGTCGTGGGCTACAAGATGATTCGCAGCAATTACTACGTCGGGGCCGACAACGGCAACGTGGTGATCATGCGCGGTCTGCCGGGGTCGGTGCTGGGCTACTCGATCCGCGAGGTGGATCAGCTGTCCTGCGTCGACCGCGACAACAAACTCACCCTGATGCGTCCCGGCGCCGGCTTCCCGACCGGGTGCAAGCAGCTGCGCGTGGACGACCTCCGCGAGACCGGCCGCGACAAGGTCGTCAACAACGGCCTGCAGCCCGGCACCTTCACCGACGCGCACCGCCAGCTCGAGAAGCTCACCAGCACCGAGCTGCTGCCCCCGTGCGTGAAGCCCGCGCCCCCGGCCCCGGCACCGCCGCCGCCCCCGGCCGACACCGGCGCCAATCCCACCAACGCTCCCGCACACACGGACCAGCCGGCCCCGCCGACGACCCCCGCGCCGACGCCGCAGACCCCGGGGGAGAACTGCAGGAAGGCGGACTGATGTCCGCACCGGCACCGCCGTCGGCTGGGGCCTTCCCCAGCCCTCCGGGCGGCTTCGCTCCCGCGCCGCCACCGAGCACCCGGCGCAACGCCGAGGCGTTGCTCCTGGCCGGTGCGGCCGCGATCACCACCCTGGCGCTGGTGCTGGTGGAGGCGAGCCAGGATCAGGTGCTGACCTGGGACCTGGTCAAACTCGGGGTGGCCTATCTGGCCCTGTTCGGTGTCGCGCACCTGGCCGTGCGCCGCTTCGCTCCGTTCGCCGATCCCCTGCTGCTGCCGATCGTCGCGCTGCTCAACGGAATCGGGCTGGTGCTGATCCACCGCGTCGATCTGGCCGACGAGCAGACCGCCGCCTACAACTCCTGGCCGATCCCCTCCCCCGACGCCAACAGCCAGGTGCTGTGGACGGCGCTGGGTATCGCGCTGTTCGTCGGGCTGCTGGTGCTGCTGCGCGACTACCGCACGCTCGCCCGCTACAGCTACACCCTGGGGCTGCTCGGCCTCGTCGCCCTGGTCATCCCCGCGCTGCTGCCCAGCGCGTTCTCCGAGACCAACGGCGCCAAGATCTGGATCCGGCTGCCCGGATTCAGCGTGCAGCCGGGCGAATTCAGCAAGATCCTGCTGATCATCTTCTTCGCGTCGGTGCTGGTGGCCAAGCGCGATCTGTTCACCGCCGCCGGGCGGCACGTGCTCGGCATGGAGCTGCCGCGGGCGCGTGACCTCGGCCCGATCATCGGCGTCTGGCTGGTGTGCCTGCTCGTGCTGGTGTTCGAGAAGGACCTCGGCACCTCGCTGCTGATCTTCGCGACCGTGCTGGCGCTGCTGTACATCGCCACCGAGCGGGTGGGCTGGCTGATCGTCGGCGGGCTGCTGCTGGCGCTCGGATTCGTCATCGCCTACAACGCCTTCGGGCACGTGCAGGTCCGGGTGGAGACCTGGCTGCACCCCTTCGACGACTACAACAACACCGGCTACCAGATCTCGCAGTCGCTGTTCGGCCTCGCCACCGGCGGCGTGGCGGGCACCGGGCTGGGCAGCGGGCGCCCCTCGCAGGTGCCCTTCGCCAAGACCGACTTCATCGTCGCCACCATCGGCGAGGAACTCGGGCTGATCGGCCTGGCCGCGGTGCTGATGCTGTTCGCGATCTTCGTGGTGCGCGGGCTGCGCACGGCGCTCGCGGTGCGCGACAGCTTCGGCAAGCTGCTGGCCGCCGGGCTGTCGTTCACCATCGCGGTCCAGGTGTTCGTAGTGGTCGGCGGCGTCACCAAGCTGATCCCGCTGACCGGCCTCACCACCCCGTTCGTCTCCTACGGCGGTTCGTCCCTGCTGGCCAACTACGCGCTGCTGGCCCTGCTGGTGAAGATCTCCGACGCCGCCCGGTCGCCGGCCCCGGCCCGCCGCCGCGAACAGCAGGCCCCGATCGCCGACGCGCAAACCGAACTCATCCGGTCGAAAGGAGAAGCGGTGTGAACACTCCCCTGCGTCGCGTCGCCATGGCCGTGATGATCATGATCGTCGCGCTCCTGGCCAACGCCACCTACGTCCAGGTGATCAAGGCCGACAGCCTGCGCAACGATCCGCGCAACTCGCGGGTGCTGCTCGACGAGTACTCCCGCCAGCGCGGCCAGATCTCCGGCGGGGGCGCCGTCCTGGCGAGTTCGATCGCCACCGACGACCGCTACAAGTACCTGCGCACCTACCCCACCGACCCGGCCGCCTACGCCCCCGTCACCGGCTTCTACTCGATGCAGTACGGCAGCACCGGGCTCGAGCGCGCCGAGGATTCGGTGCTCAACGGGTCCGACAGCGCGCTGTTCGGGCGGCGGCTGGTCGACATGATCTCCGGCCGCGACCCCCGCGGCGGCAACGTGGTCACCACGATCAACCCGGTGATGCAGCAGGTCGCCTACGAGCAGCTGACCGCCAAGGGCTACACCGGATCGGTGGTGGCGGTCGAGCCCAGCACCGGCCGCATCCTGACCATGGTGTCCACGCCCAGCTACGACCCCAACCAGCTCTCCGGCCACGACGGCGCCAAGAGCACCCAGGCGTGGGAGTCGCTGTCGGCCGACGAGCGCCAGCCGATGCTCAATCGGGCTGTCTCCCAGACCTATCCGCCCGGTTCGACGTTCAAGATCGTCACCACCGCGGCCGCGCTGTCGATGGGTATCAAGCCCGAGGACCAGTTCACCGCCGCGCCGAACATCACGCTGCCCGGCACCAGCACCACGCTGGAGAACTACAACGGGTCGACCTGCGGCGGCGGTTCCACGGCGTCGATGTACGACGCGTTCCGGCTGTCGTGCAACACCGCCTTCGCCGAGATCGGGATGAAGGTGGGCGCCGCGAAGCTGAAGGACGAGGCGGCCGCGTTCGGTATCGGCGCGCACGCGGGTATACCGATCCAGTGGGCAGACAGCACGGTCGGCACCATTCCCGACAACCCGTCCCTCGCGCAGAGCAGCATCGGCCAGCGCGACGTGGCGCTGACCCCGCTCGACGACGCGGTCATCGCGGCCACCGTCGCCAACGGGGGTGTGCGCATGGATCCGCACCTGGTCGACCAGTTGCAGGGCCCCGACCTGAGCGAGCTGTCCAAGACCAAACCGGTCTCGGTCGGGCAGGCGATCAGCGCCCCGGTGGCGACGGAGCTGACCAACCTGATGATCGCGTCCGAGAAGAACACCGCCGGAGGGACCCAGCCACGCCCGTACCAGATCGCGTCCAAGACCGGGACGGCCGAACACGGCAACGATCCGCGCAACACCCCGCCGCATGCCTGGTACACGGCCTTCGCCCCAGCGCAGAATCCGAAGATCGCGATCGCGGTCATCGTGGAGAACGGCGGGGACCGGGCACTGGCCGCGACCGGCGGATCGGTCGCCGCGCCCATCGCCCGGGCGGTCCTCGACGCCGGATTGCAGGGGGGCTGACCACATGAACGTGCTAGTACGCCAGAGCGGTCACGACCCGCAGACCGCGCCCTGCTGCTCAGGCGAACCGAGACAGAGCCTACGGGGGCTGCAATGCTGACAAACGGCGCGATGATCGCGGACCGCTACCGACTGCAACGGCTGATCGCCACCGGTGGCATGGGTCAGGTATGGGAGGCGCTCGACACCCGGCTCGATCGACGAGTCGCGGTGAAGGTGCTGAAGGCGGAGTTCTCCGCGGATCCGACGTTCCGGCACCGGTTCCGGACCGAGGCCAAGACGACCGCGCAGCTCAACCATCCCGGCATCGCCGGAATCTACGACTACGGCGAGACCTACGACCCGCAGGGCGGCGAAACCGCCTACCTGGTCATGGAACTCGTGCAGGGCGAACCGCTCAACGCCGTCCTGAACCGGCTCAACCGGCTCTCGGTGGCCCAGGGCCTCGACATGCTGGAACAGACCGGCCGGGCACTCGAGGTCGCACACGCGGCCGGCGTGGTGCACCGCGACGTCAAACCCGGCAACATCCTGGTCACGCCGACCGGCCAGGTGAAGATCACCGACTTCGGCATCGCCAAGGCGGTCGACGCGTCCCCGGTGACCAAGACCGGAATGGTCATGGGCACCGCGCAGTACATCGCGCCCGAACAGGCCACCGGCGAGGACGCCACCTCGGCCAGTGACGTGTACTCGCTCGGCGTGGTCGGCTACGAGGCGCTGTCCGGGCACCGCCCGTTCAGCGGCGACGGCGCGCTCACGGTCGCGATGAAGCATGTGCGCGAGGCCCCGCCGCCGATGCCGTCCGATCTGCCGCCGAACGTGCGCGAGCTGATCGAGATCACCATGGCCAAGGAGCCGGAGCGGCGCTACAGCAGCGGCGGCGAATTCGCCGACGCCGTGGCCGCCGTCCGGGCCGGGCGCCGGCCCCCGCCGCCGCGCAACGCCGCACCGCAGACCGGGGGCGCGCGCGTCCTGCCACCCGGTCCGACCACGGTGCTGCCGCGCGGCGAGTACGACGACGCCACCACGCGCTACGCGTCGCCGGCCACCCGGGCGCAGGCGGGCGGCACCGCCGCCATGGCCGGCCGGGGCGCGCTCCCGCCGGACGAGGACAAGCCGCGGTTCACCAACGGCCAGAAGGCGCTCGCCGGACTGGGCGTCGGTGCGCTGGTGCTGGGCGCGATCGCCGCGTGGGTGCTGCTGAGCGGTAAGCCGCCGGAGTCCTCGGTATCGCCGGTGAAGACGCCGACCTCGGTCGTCCAGCCGCCGCCCCCGCCGACGACCACCTACTCGGAACCGCCGACGACGACCCGGTACGAGCCGCCGGTCACCACGACCGAGGCGCCGACGACCACCACGGAACCGCCGACGACGACCACGACGCCACCGGCGCCCACGACCACCACGAGGCCGCGGGCGACGACCACGGCGCCGACGACCACCCGCCGCATACCGTTGCCGTCGCTGGACATCCCGATCCCGGGCGCCGACGGCGGCAACTACGGAACGCACGGCACCCACGGCACCACCCGGTACCAGAATCCCGACGACAGCAGTAGCTCCCTGCCCACAGCACCGCAAGGACTGCCATGACGACCCCGAAGAATCTGTCTTCTCGCTACGAGTTGGGCGAGATCATCGGATTCGGCGGTATGTCCGAAGTCCACAAGGCCCGGGATCAGCGTCTCGGCCGTGACGTCGCGATCAAGGTGCTGCGCGCCGACCTGGCCCGCGATCCCACCTTCTACCTGCGCTTCAAGCGCGAGGCGCAGAACGCGGCCGCGCTGAACCATCCGGCCATCGTCGCGGTCTACGACACCGGCGAGGCCGAGGTCGACGGCGGGCCGCTGCCCTACATCGTGATGGAGTACGTCGACGGCGACACGCTGCGCGATATGGTGCGCGGCAAGGGTCCGCTGCCGCCGCGCCGCGCGATGGAGGTCATCGCCGACGTCTGCGCCGCACTGGATTTCAGCCACAAGAACGGCATCGTGCATCGCGACATGAAGCCGGCCAACATCATGATCAACCGCCAGGGCGCGGTGAAGGTCATGGACTTCGGCATCGCCCGCGCGATCGCCGACAGCTCGAATCCGATGACCCAGACCGCCGCGGTGATCGGTACCGCGCAATACCTCTCGCCCGAACAGGCCCGCGGCGAGACGGTCGACGCGCGCTCCGACGTGTACTCCGTCGGCTGCGTCCTGTTCGAGATCCTCACGGGCGAACCGCCTTTCACGGGCGATTCGCCGGTCGCGGTGGCCTATCAGCACGTGCGGGAGGATCCGCGGCTGCCGTCGCTGGTCAATCCGGGTGTGCCGCGCGAACTCGATTCGGTGATCCTCAAGGCGATGGCCAAGAATCCGGCCAACCGCTACCAGACCGCCGCGGAGATGCGCGCCGATCTGATCCGGGTACTCGGCGGGCAGAAGCCGCACGCGCCGATGGTCATGACCGACGAGGACCGCACCACCATCCTCGGCAGCATGGATCCGGCCCCGCGCACCTACCGCACGGTGGAGCGCGACGACGTCGACGATCCGGAACCCGAACCCCGCGACCCGCGCCGCATCGCCCTGATCGCCGGCGGCGCGGTGGCCGCCCTCGCGGCGCTCTTCGCGCTGTTCTGGTTCCTGATCGGTCCCGGCAGCAATCCGGACCAGATCGCGGTGCCCGACCTGTCGAACAAACCGGTCGAGCAGGCGAAGGGCGATCTGCAGAAGGCCGGCTTCGCCGTGGCCACCCAGGACAAGGCCGACAGCAAGGTGGCCGTCGGCAACGTGATCGCCACCCAGCCGCTCGGCGGTTCCAGCGCGCCCAAGGGCAGCACCATCACCCTGCTGGTGTCCACGGGCCCGCAGCTGGTCGCGATCCCGAAGCTGGAGCAGCTGACCCAGCAGCAGGCCGAGCAGCAGCTCAAGGCCTCGGGTCTGGTGCTGGACAGCGATATTCAGCGCGACTGGTCCAGCACCGAGGACAAGGACAAGGTCATCCGGACGGAGCCGAGCGGCGGCCAGCGGATCGATACCGGCAGCTCCGTCAAGATCGTCCTGGGCAAGGGCCCGGAGCAGGTCCGCGTCCCCGACGTGGTCGGCCAGCCGATCGACGTGGCCGAGCCGAACCTCGCGCAGAGCGCCGGATTCAAGGTCGTCATCCAGAAGGTGACATCGTCCAAGCCGGGCGGCGAGGTGATCTCCACCGATCCGTCGGGCGGTTCGATGGCCGACCGCGGGTCCACCATCACCGTCCAGGTGTCCAACGACCAGATCCAGATGCCGAGCCTGGTCGGGATGACGCCGTCGCAGGCGGTCGACCGGCTGCGCTCGGCCGGCTGGTCCGGCGGGGCGGGTCAGATCGTGCAGACCACGCAGGGCACCTTCGACGCCGGCAATGTCGGGCGCATCGTCGATCAGCAGCCGAAGGCCGGATCCTCGCTCGCCCGCAACGGCACGGTCACCATCGTGACCGGCGTGCTGGGCCCGCCCTGACGGACGCTACGACAGGTCGAGGTGGCGGTTCATCGACATGGCCTCGGCGGCCAGGTCGGGGAGTTCGATCACCTCGACCCCGTGCTCACGCAGTTTCTCCACACCCACGCAGTTCTCGACGAAGGTCGCCGGTTCGCGCCAGGCGATGACCACGCGCGCGAGGCCGGCGGACAGGATGCGGTCGGTGCACGGCGGGCGGGTGGCGGTGGCGCGGCGGGAGCAGGGCTCCAGGGTGCTGTAGATGGTGGCCTGCGCCAGCCGGGGGTCGTCGCCGAGTTTGTTCAGCGCGGATTCCTCGGCGTGCACCTTCTCGTCGGATTCGCGCGAGAACCCGTGCGCCAGTTCGACTCCGTCGGCGCCGACGACGACCGCGCCGACCGAGAAGGCGGTCGGGCTGCGCGGGCACAACCGGGCCAGCTCGATCGCATGACGCATCCAGAACCGGTGTGTCACTGCGGTTTTTCCCTCTCGTGTGGCCCTTCGTCGGTCTGCCTCGGCAGGTAGCGCAGCAGGGCGACGTCGCCGACGCGGCCGACGTCCGCCAGTCCCATTCTGCGCCGCGATCCGCCCGGGAAGTCGGCCGGCCGCAGGAACCGCGGGGCCCCGGACGCGCCGACCAGCACCGGCGCCACGGCCAGCAGCAGTTCGTCGGCCAGCCCGCCCGCGAGGAACGCGGTGTGGATGTGGCCGCCGCCCTCCACCATGAGGCGGTGCACGCCACGGCGGCCGAGGTCGTCGAGCAGCGCGGGGAAATCCACTGTGCCGCCCAGGGATACGACGTCGGCCAGGCCCGCGAGCCGGTCACCGAGTCGGGCCACGCCGGAGTCCGTGGTGTAGACGACCTTCTCGCCCCCGGTGTGGAAGAAGCGGAGTCCGGGGTCCAGGTCTCCGCTACCGGTGAGCGTGACCTTCAGCGGATGCTCGGGCTTACCCGCGGACACCCGGCGCGCGCGGCGGGCGTCGTCGCGGACCAGCAGCCGCGGGTTGTCCCGGCGCAGCGTCTCGGCGCCGGCGAGCACGGCGTCGGAGTCGGCGCGCACGGCGTCGACCCGATCGAAGTCCTCCGGATTCGACAGCAGGAGGCGTTCGGGGCTCGCATCGTCGAGGTAGCCGTCGACGCTCACCGCGGCCGACAGCAGGACATACGGCCTCACGCTCGCTCCTCCCCCGACTCAGACGAGCGCCGCGACCTCGGACTCCAGCTGCCGGACCAGCGCCTCGGCGGGACGTTCGCCGCACACCTCGAGCCAGTTCGCCAGCATCCGATGGCCGCCCTGGGTGAGCACCGACTCGGGATGGAACTGCACGCCGTGGATCGGCAGGGTGCGGTGGCGCATCCCCATGACGATGCCGCTCTCGGTGCGGCCGACCACCTCGATATCGGCGGGCAGCGTGTCCTCGAGCACGGTCAGCGAGTGGTAGCGGGTCGCGGTGAAGGGATCCGGCAGACCCGCGAGTACGCCTGCGCCGGTGTGAAATACCGAACTGGTCTTGCCGTGCAGCAGTTCGGGAGCACGGGTGACGGTGCCGCCGAAGGCCGCGCCGATGGCCTGATGCCCGAGGCAGACGCCGAGCAGCGGGACGCGGTGCGCGGCGCACCCGTGGACCAGGTCGATGCTCTTGCCCGCGCGGTCCGGAGTACCGGGGCCGGGGCTGATCAACACGCCGTCGAATCCGGTGACGACCTCGTCGGTATTCGCCAGCTGGGGATCGTCGTTGCGCCAGACGGTCGCCTCGGCGCCCAGCTGCCCCAGGTACTGGACCAGGTTGAACACGAAGCTGTCGTAGTTGTCGACGACGAGTACACGCATGGTTCGAGAGTACGTTGCGTGTCGCACCGCCGTCGCGGGAATACCTGGTGAGACCCGTGGCAACGGTCCTGACCCGCCCGGGTATACCCAGCTGGGATAGCCTTTAGTCAGACCGGAAGGCGCGGCAGCATGCCCCCGCCGGTACGACCTGTACGCCGAATACGAGGACGTCATGCCCAAGTCGAAGGTCCGCCGCAAGAAGACCGATTACGCGATCAACCCCGCCAGCCGCACCCCGGTCAAGGTCAAGGGCGGCCCGTCACCGGTCTGGTACGTCACGATCATGCTCGGCTTCATGCTGGCCGGGCTGGTGTGGCTGCTGGTGTACTACCTGGCCAACGACAAGATCACGTGGATGGCCGATCTCAACGCCTGGAACTTCCTGATCGGCTTCGGGCTGATGGTCATCGGCCTGATCATGACCATGCGGTGGCGCTGACCGGCACTACACCGATGTTATTCATGCACACTTGTGGATGAATCTGTGGACAACTCGAGGAACGATGGGGGACCGTGACCGCACCCGATTCGACGGCCCGGCTCGCCTGGTCCACTCCGCCCGCCGCGCTCGTGGTGACGGCGCTCGGCGGCGTGGCCCTGGTGGTGGCCGCCGTCTTCGCAGGTGACGCGCCCAGCAGGCTGCTGGTGGGGATCGCGGCGGTACTGCTGCTGGGCCTCACCGCGCTGGGGCTGCGCCAGCGGCCACGGCTGAGCATCGTTCCCGGCGCCGCGCCCGTACTCGTCGTGCGCGGCCTGTTCGGCCCGGTGGAATATTCACGGGACCGGATCCTGCGGGCGCGGGTCGTGGGTTTCCGGCGGCTCGGCCGGAAGGTGCCCAATCTGGAGATCGACGTCGAGCACGACGGCAACGACCGGCTGCTGATCTTCGGCCGCTGGGATCTCGGCACGCATCCCCAGGACGTGCTCGACGCGATGATCGCCCAGGGTCTGGTGCGCGAATAACTCCCGGTCTCAGGCCGACAGCGACGCCGCCGCGGCGACGATCAGCAGCACCGACACCACGATCACGCCCCCTACCGCGACCCAGCCGGTGGTCCGGGCCCCCTGTGGCGACTTGGTCGTCAGCCACTGCGGGAGGAAGAGTATGCCCGCCGCGGCGAGGGTGCCCGCGGCCAGTCCGCCGAGGTGACCCCACAGCGAGATGCCCGGCAGGGACACGCTGATGATCAGGTTGATCACGATCAGGACCAGCATCTGCGTGGGACTCTGCCGCAACCGCAACAGGATCACCGTCATCGCGCCGAACAGGCCGTAGATCGCCCCGGACGCGCCCGCGGTCGCCGAATCCTGCGCCAGCCACATGACGGCGGCCGACCCGCCGAGCAGCGAGGCCAGGTACACCGCGGCGAATCGCAGCCGCCCGAGCACCATCTCGCAGTCGCGGCCGAGGATGTACAGCGCGAACATATTGACCAGCAGGTGCACCGGACCGTAGTGCAGGAATCCGGAGCCGAGCACCCGCACCCACTGACCGTCGGCCACCGCGGGCGGGGCCAGCACCCAGTCGTAGAACAGCGTCGACCGCTGGTTGGCCGCGACGCTGTGCGCCTGCGACGCGGTGATCGCGAAGACGACCACGTTGAGGGCGATCAGCGCATAGGTCAGATACGGCGCCGGGCGCTGCGACGCGGGCGCGCCGGCCACGGTACGCACCGGCCGGACGTCGGCCTGCCCCTGGCGCACGCACTCCACGCAGTGCTGCCCGACCGACGCCGGGCGCAGGCACTCCGGGCAGGCCGACCGCCCGCACCGGGTGCATGCCAGGCCGGTCGGCCGATCGGGATGGCGGAAGCAGGTCGATGCGGGCGGCTGGGGATTCACGAAACTCCGATGGGACTCAGTCGATGGTGATCGAGGTGATGACGACCGGATCCTTCGGATGCTCGTTGCGGTCGGTCGGGGTGGTGGCGATGGCGTCGACCACCTTGCGCGAATCCGGGTCCACCACCTCGCCGAAGATGGTGTGGCGGCGGTTCAGGTGCGGCTGCGGGCCGACGGTGATGAAGAACTGCGAACCGTTGGTCCCCGGCCCGGCATTGGCCATGGCGAGCAGGTACGCGCGATCGAACCGCAGCTCCGGGTGGAACTCGTCGCCGAACTCGTACCCGGGACCGCCGCGGCCAGTACCGGTCGGGTCGCCGCCTTGAATCATGAACCCATCGATCACGCGGTGGAAGGTGCTGCCGTCGTAGAACGGACCGGTGTCGCCACCGCTCGCGTTCTTCGCCGTATACGGCGCCGTGCCGTCGGCGAGGCCGACGAAGTTGCGCACCGTTTTCGGGGCATGGTTACCGAAGAGCGAGATCTTGATGTCGCCGAGGGTGGTGTGCAAGGTCGCCACGGCGGTCTGATTCGGTGAGGTCACGCGGAACATCGTGCCATGCCGTCTGCGGGCCGTGGCGCTGCCCGCTACGGCAACCGCGCGGCGTGTTGAGGGGTCGACCCGTTGGTCGAGTAGCCCAGGCGCGGCGGTTCGACGGCGGGGTCGGGGAGCTGGGGACGGCGGCGGGCCGCCACCCAGGCGGCGCTGCCCGCGAATCCGACGAGGACGGCGACGATGAGCCGATTGCGCAACCGGCCGGACTTTCCAGAGCTCCCCAACTGCATGCGACCACTGTGGCACAGCGGCGCTCGTCGCGCAGGCAACGCTGGTCACAGTGGCCGGACATGCCGAGCGTCAGCGGCTGACCGAGCGCTTGAACTGCCGCACCGCCAGCGGCACGAACACCACCAGGATCACCGCCACCCAGATGAGCGTCGTGAGTACCGGATGCTGCATCGGCCAGGCATCGGGCGGCGGGAAGGCCGGACTCGTATTCCCGAACAGCTCGCGCGTGGCCTGGGTGACCGCAGAGACCGGATTCCACTCCGCGAACACCCGCAGCGGCGCCGGCAGCTTCTCCAGCGGTACGAAGGTGTTGGCGAGGAAGGTCAGCGGGAAGATGACCATGAAGCTGGCATTGTTGAACACCTCGGGCGCCCGCACGATCAGGCCGACCACGGCCATGATCCACGAGATCGCGTAGGCGAACAGCAACAGCAGCACATAGGCGAGCACCGCGTCGAGCAGCGATCCGCGAATCCGCCAGCCGACGACCAGACCCGTCAGGGACATGACCACCAGGCTCACCACGTTGATCACGACATCGGCGGCGGTGCGGCCGACGAGGACCGCGACCGGGGCCATCGGCAGCGACCGGAACCGGTCGATGATGCCCTTCTGCATATCCTCGGCCAGGCTGAGCCCGGTGAAGGTGGCGCCGAATACCGAGGTCTGCGCGAAGATGCCCGCGATGAGGAACTCCCGGTAGCCGCCCTCCAGCCCCGGCACCTCGATCGCGGTGCCGAAGATGTACGCGAACAACAGCACGAACATGATCGGCGACAGTGTCGAGAAGATCAGCACGTCGGGCACGCGCCTGATCTTGATGACATTCCGCTTGGTGATGGTCAGGCTGTCGCTGACGACCATCGATACGCGCTGTCCGAGCGAGGGCTGATCGGCGAGGGCCGCGGCCGTGCTCATCTGGTTCGTCCTTCCGTCGCGCCGGCGTGGTCGGCGGTCGCGCCGTCGGCCTTGCCGTTCTCGCTGATCAGTTCCTCGGCCTCGTGGCCGGTCAGGGTGAGGAATACGTCGTCCAGGGACGGGCGGCGCAGGCCGACGTCGTGAATCCGGACCCGGTGCTCGGCCAGCCGGCCGATGGCGTCCACCAGCGCCTGCGACCCCTCGCTGACCGGGACCGTGATGCGGCGCAGCCCGGGCTCGAGGTGGATCTCGCCGACGGCGAGCGCGGCGAGGGCCTGCTGCGCCACCGCGAGGCTGTCGGCGTGGTCGACGGTCAGCTCGATGCGGTCGCCGCCGACCATCGTCTTCAGCTCGTCGGCGGTGCCGCGGGCGATGACCGTGCCGTGATCGATGACCGCGATGGAGTCGGCCAGCCGATCCGCTTCCTCCATGTACTGCGTCGTCAGCAGGAGGGTGGTGCCGCCGGCGACCAGCTCCTCGATGACGTCCCACAGGTCCAGGCGGGCCCGCGGGTCCAGGCCCGTGGTGGGCTCGTCGAGGAACAGCACGGGTGGGTTGGCGACCAGCGCCCCGGCCAGGTCGAGGCGGCGGCGCATACCGCCGGAATACCCCTTGACCGGCCGGTCGGCGGCGTCGCTGAGCCGGAACCGGTCGAGCAGCTCGCGGGCCCGGTCCTTACTGCGCTGCACGCCCATGTGGTACAGCCGCCCGACCATCTCCAGATTCTCGAATCCGGTGAGGTACTCGTCGACGGCCGCGTACTGGCCGGAGGCGCCGATATGCGCCCGCAGCCGCTGTGGTTCGCGCAGGACATCGATGCCGGCGACGGTGGCGCGGCCGGCGTCCGGGATGAGCAGTGTGGTCAGCACCCGGACCGTGGTGGTCTTGCCGGCGCCGTTGGGGCCCAGCAGCGCGGTGACCGTTCCCTCGGGCACCGTGAGGTCGAGGCCGTCGAGGGCGGTCAGCCGTCCGTACTTCTTGACCAGACCCTCGGCGATGATGGCGTCGGGCATGATGCTCCTGCCGTTCGTGATGGATTCTGCAATGACCTGATCGATCGGTGCCCAGTATTGCCCAGGGCACCGACAAGTTCATGCGATTAATCCCGCGCCGCGACCTCTGGTCGAACGCCCCCTGCCAGGGACGACGTCCGGACAGCAGGAGGCCGCATCCCGGGGATCCGGCGGTGCTCGGGGGTGCCGGCGGGATGCGGCCGAATACATCGTCGCGCGGCGGGCCCGCCCGATCCCGAGTAGCGCACTACTCGTTCTCGGCCGCACACCGGTACTCACCCCGTCGCGCGGGCCCTCCGATCGACACGCCGGAAATCCCGGCAATCGGGAGCGTTGCCCCGGATTCGGGCACGTGGGATACGCCACGGCGGCCCCGCAGACGGCGGCGAGCCCCTCCCGAGCGCGGCTTCGAAGAAACACGTAAACCTTTGCGCCCCAACATTTCAGAGCCTGCACGGAGGTGCCCTCCACCACCCTCCCGGCACCCCTCGGCACGCCCCCACACTCCCGCCCGGAAAAACTTTCCGAAAGTGGCAGCCCTCATACACACACAATCGCGGATCGTCGCGTAGGATCATTCACGTCGGCCCCTCCCCCCCGGGCCGACCCTACGCGGGCCTCGGCTAACTCCCCCCCTTCGCCGAGGCCCGCTCCTAATTTCCGAGGTCTTTCCGGCCTTTCCGGGGTCGTACCGGCCCGAGTTCAGGCGCGTCGCAGCACGTGTGACCGCAGCCGATTGATGCCCCGCACCCGCACGCTGCGCAGGTGCCGCAGCGCGAATCCGGGCTCCCCCGCCAGCTGTGCCGCCGCGCCGTCATCGATCAGGACGGTGCCCGGCCGGGCCACACCGGTCAGCCGCGCGGCCGTGTTGACGACCGACCCGTACAGGTCGCCGAAGCGTTGCAGCACATCGCCGTACGCCAATCCCACCCGCAGATCGGGCGTGGTCCCGGCGGACTGCGTGGCCTCCTGGATCGCCAGCGCGATCCGCGCGCCGACCACCGCCGACTCGGCGGAGAACATGACCTCGTCGCCCACGTTCTTGATGACCCAGCCACCGTTGCCGGTGATCGCCTCGGTGGTGACGGTCTCGAACGACTCCAGCAGGCTGGTGAGCTCCTCGGGATCGAGATGCCTGGTCAGGCGCGTGTATCCGACCATATCGGCGAAGCCCACGGCCAGCTCCCGCACGGTGTCGCCGCCGCTGCCGTCACCGTCCAGCGACCGGGCCAGCGCGGCCGCCAGATGCCGCCGCCACGCATAGGCCTGGAGCTGCTGCAGCGTGGAGACGACCTCCTCGGTCGCCTCCTGCGCGACCGCCACCTCGTCCGCCTCCGGATCGGCGGCCGTGATCGCGCGGATCCGGTCCACGATTTCCTCGGCCACCAGATCCACCTGCCATTCGGCGAGGCGCGCCATCGACTGACCGAGGGTCCGCGCCGCCCCCGACTGGCGGCGCGGATCGGTCGCCGCCAGGGCCGCCAGGCTCTGGAAGTTGTTGACCGCCTGGATATCTCCGTCGGTGTACTCGATCGCCTCGTCGTCGGGATTCGCCGGGAAACCCAGCGAGATCCACAGCCGGCGGGTCAGCTCCGGCGGCACGCCGGACTGCCGCGAGACGTCGTCCCTGGTGTACCGGCGCGGACCGTCCAGCAGATACGGCTCGACGACCGACTGCACCAGCTTCGACAACTCCGGAGAGGCCATGAGTCGACCTTACGGCCCCGCCTTGTCCGGGCTCGCCGGGTAGTGACGACTCACATACCCGGGCACGCGACGGACCAGGGACGATGCGGCGGGCCCGGGAAGCCGGTAGACGCCCGCGAATGTTCCTGCGCCTCTCGGCCATGTTCCGTCCAGCCGTTCGCCGGTGTACTGAAGGCATGACGACAACGAACACCTCGGTCCTCGTACTCGGCGGCACCGGTAAGACCGGCAGCCGCGTCGCCGCGCTGCTGCGGGCGGCCGCGGTGCCCGTGCGCCTCGGATCTCGCTCGGCGCCAGTGCCTTTCGACTGGACCGACCGCGGTACCTGGGCTGCGGCACTCGACGGCATGACCGCCGTGTACCTCGCCTACCAGCCGGATCTCGCCGCCCCCGGCGCACCGGAGGCCGTCTACGCGCTGACCCTCGCCGCGCAGCGGCACGGCGTGCGGCGGCTGGTGCTGCTGTCCGGCCGCGGCGAGCCCGAGGCGCTCGAATGCGAAGGGATCGTGCGGGATTCGGGCCTGGAGTGGACCGTGCTGCGCTGCAGCTGGTTCGCGCAGAACTTCAGCGAGGGCGCCTTCGCCGACTACATCCGGATCGGCGAGGTCGCCCTGCCCGCCGGCCCGGTGCCCGAGCCGTTCATCGATGCGGACGATATCGCGGCGGCCGCGGTCGCCGCGCTGACCGAGGACCGGCACACCGGCGAGGTGTACGAGCTGACCGGTCCCCGCGCGCTGACCTTCGCCGAGGCCGTCGGCGCGATCGCCGGGGCCACCGGCCGCGACATCTCGTTCACGCCGCTCACCCGCACGGATTTCGTCGCGGCGCTGACCACCTACGAGGTGCCGGCCGAGGAGATCAGCCTGCTCGACTACCTGTTCGGCACGGTCCTGGACGGCCGCAACTCGGCCACCGCCGACGGGGTGGAACGGGTACTCGGCCGCAAGCCCCGCGACTTCGCCGACTACGCCCGCGACACCGCCGCCACCGGGGTGTGGAGTCCCGCGGGCGTGGCCTGACGCCCGGAAACTCCTGCGGTTCAGAACATTCCGTGTGGATGCGGCAGCGCGGCGGGTACCGGCTGCACGACATCCCAGTGCTCGGCGATCAGCCCGTCCCGCACGAGAAGCAGGTCGACGATCGCGGTCTCGGCGCCGGCCGCGGTGGACCGGAGGTGCACGGCGACGAGGTCGTCGCCGGCGACGACGCGCAGCACGTCCTGATCCGCCGCGGCGAGCGACCGCCCGGCGGGGGTATCGAAGAAGTCCCGGAACGCTCGCCGGCCGCTCGATCGCTCCGGATCGTGCGGCACCCGCGGATTGTGCGAGACGAAGTCCTCGTGCAGCAGGGCGAAGGCGCCGTCCAGGTCGCCGGCGCCGAGGCGGCGGTACAGCTCGAGCACCACGGCGCGGTTGGCGTCGATACGGGAGATCCGGTCTGCGACGGTCATGGGAATCGGGTCCTTTCGATCGGGGTTCACCCCGTAGGACGGATCCCGGATCGCCGGCGTCACGCGTGACGCGAGACGCGTCCGTCACGTCGAACGGATATGAGCGTGGAGTTCGAACATCACCGGCCAGAGTTGTTCGCGGCGGCCTACCGCATGCTGGGCAGCCGCACCGAGGCCGAGGACGTGCTGCAGGAGGCATGGCTGCGCTGGCGGGAGGTCGATCACGACACCGTCGAGCGGCCGCGCGCCTACCTGTTCCGGCTGGTCTCCCGGCTCGCCATCGATCAGCTGCGCAAGGCGAAGGCGCGCCGGGAGACCTATATCGGGCCGTGGCTGCCCGAACCGCTGCTCACCGGCCCCGAGACGGATGCCGAACGCGCGGAATCGGTCTCGATGGCACTCCTGGTGGTGCTGGAATCGCTGGATCCGGCCGAACGCGTCGTCTTCGTCCTGCACGAGGTGTTCGGTGTCGGACACGCCGAGATCGCCGAGGTGCTCGGCCGCACCGAGCGCGCCACCCGCCAGCTCGGCTACCGCGCGCGGCAGCACGTCGAGGCGCGGCGGCCGCGCCACCGGCCCACCGGCCGCGATCATCGCGAACTCACCGACCGATTCCTGACCGCGGCCGCGGGCGGCGACCTCACCGCCCTCACCCGGTTGCTCGCCCCGGACGTCGTCTTCTGCGCCGACGCGGACGGCGCCTCCGAGACCCCCCGCGAGCCGGTCCTCGGCCTGACCGCCGTCGCCGGATATCTGTGCTCGGTCACCTGGGCCTGGCCCGCGGATCTCGCCTGGCGCCCGGCGGAGGTCAACGCCGGACCGGGTGCGGTGCTGACCGCGCGGGGCGCCGTGTACGCGGTGCTCTCGCTGGATACGGACGGCGACAACCGGATTCGCACCGTCCGCCTGATACTCGAGCCCGGCAAACTGCGGCACATCACACAGCATTTATAACAGTACAAGGCGTACCGTTATAGCTATGACAATCACAACCCCCTGGCCCAACGGCCTCGACGTCGCCCAGGTACGGGTGGCCCGGCCGACCGACCGGCTGCCCGAGATCGAGGACTTCTACGGCCGGATCCTCGGCCTGCCGGTCCTCTACCGGTTCGAGAACCACGCCGGATACGACGGCGTCATGGTCGGACTTCCCGGCGTCGCGTACCACCTGGAATTCACCACGCACGTCGACGGCAGCCCGGGTCCCGCGCCCAGCGCCGAGAACCTGCTGGTCCTGTACTTCCACGGCGACGCGCGGATGTACGAGGCGGTAGAACGCCTGGCTGCGGCCGGGCACGAACCGGTCGAGGCGGAGAACCCGTACTGGGCCGGCGTCGGCGCGCTGACCTTCGAGGATCCCGACGGCTGGCGGATCGTCCTGGCGCCCAGGCCCGTCTTCTAGAGTTTCGGCATGGTTCGTACCCGGGACGCCCGGATCGACGACGCGATTCTGGCCGCGGCGGTCGACCTGCTGGGCGAGGTCGGATATCAACGGCTCACCATGGGATCGGTGGCCACCAGGGCGGGCGTGCATCGCCCGGCCGTGTATCGGCGCTGGCCGTCGAAGCGCCATCTGGTCGTGGAGGCCGTCGCCCGCGATCTGGGCCTGACGCCGACGCCGGATACCGGCGATCTGCGCGACGACCTCGTCAGCGGCATGTCGACGCTGGTTCGCGCGCTGTCGGGGACCGCGCTGGGCCGCGCGCTACCCGCCCTGGTCGCCGATCTCGCCTCGGATCCGGAGCTGGCCGCGGATTTCCGGCGGCGGGTCTTCGAACCGCGCCGCGAAACCACCGCCGCCGCACTGCGTTCCGCGATGGCCCGCGGCGAGGTCGATTCCGGGATCGATATGGATTTCGTCCTCGACGCCCTCGCCGCCCCGCTGTACTACCGGGTGCTGTTCGGGCATCTGCCGCTGACCGACCACCTGGCCGAGCAGTCCGTCGATACGGTCCTGGCGATCATCGGCAACGATCTCGACACACCCGCGGTGGAGCGCCGGCCCGGGTCACCGGCCGGCCCGACAATGAACGAATGAAGCGCGACGTCTCGACTCGTCTCGACGTCGAGGTCCACGCGCGCACCGTGCTGGAATTCCAGATCGCGGTCGCGCGGCGGCCCGGCCTCGACATTCTCGAGACGTTCGAGATCACCCGCGACGGCCACCCGGTCGTATGGCGTGAAGTGGCGGGATCGCACGGCACCCGGATCCATATCGTCGAGTCGCCCGCGGGTGCCGTGCGCGCGCACTACCGCGCGACCGTCACGGGCACAGCGCATCCCGAGCCCGCCTCCGAGTACGACCTGTCGCTGTACCTGCGCCCCAGCCGATTCGCCGAATCGGATCGCCTGCTCGCCTACGCCGCCGCCGAATTCGGTTACGGCGCGGACGATCCGGAGATTCCCGCGCGAATCTCGGACTGGGTCGGCCGCCGGGTGCGCTATGTCGCACACGGCCGTCATCCCAGCGACGGCGCGGTGGAGACCCTGCTGTCCGGCACCGGCGTCTGCCGCGACTTCGCGCATCTGGTGGTGGCGCTGTTACGCGCGGTCGGGGTACCGGCCCGCATCGCGTCGGTCTACGCGCCGGGCTGCGTCCCGATGGATTTCCATTGCGTCGCAGAGGCTTACGTGCGGGGCGAGTGGCACACGCTCGACCCGACCCGGCTGGCACCGCGCCCCGCCATGGTCCGCATCGCCACCGGCCGCGACGCCTCGGATATCGCTTTCCTGGACAATCACGGAGGCGCGCTCACCGTCACCGAACTCCGCGTGGACGCCGTCACGGACGACCCGATGCCCGCCGACGATTTCACCCAGCCGTATTCGATCGGCTGATATATCGAAAAGAGTGTGGAGCCAAGGGGAATCGAACCCCTAACCCCTGCCTTGCAAAGGCAGTGCTCTGCCAATTGAGCTATGGCCCCTGGTGAGCGCCGCGCTCAGCGGGTGGTCACCTCGTGCCACAGATCCGCATCGCCGCGCTGCTTGAACTTGGTGACCGCGACGATAACCGCGGCCACGACACCGACCGTGAGGAGAATTTTCATGAATCCCACCCTACTGTGATGTCCGGGAAGTGGGTCTAGGAGGACTTGAACCTCCGACCTCTTCGTTATCAGCGAAGCGCTCTAACCGCCTGAGCTATAGACCCGTGTGGCTCTCGAACCGTGGTCCCCGAGCCGAGAGCAAAGATTACCCGAACGCACCTGCAACAACCAAAACGGCAGGTAGAAGAGCTGAGTGCGGTCCCAGGTCGGTCGGTGCCCACCCCCTGGAGGGCGGGCACCGACCGGTGGATCCCGAGAGTTCGGCCGCTTGTGATCCCGAGCGTGCGGCCAGCTGTGATCCGAGCGTGCGGCCAGCTGTGATCCCGAGCGTGCGGCCAGCTGTGATCCCGAGCGCTCTAGTCGGGATCGGCCAGGGTGACCTGGATGCCGCCGACGAGATCGGTGCACTGGTTGTAGATGAAGACGCCGACCGTGGACAGCGCGGTCAGCAGGACCACGTTGATCAGGCCGATCACGGCCGCGTAACCGAATACCGAGCCGGCATCGATCAATGCGGACGAGGAGGAGCTGCCGTTGGACATGATGTCGGTGAAGCTGCTGTTCAGGCGGTCCCACACACCCATGCCCGAGAGCACGATGTAGAGGAATCCGACCGCCAGCATCCACACGAAGAACATCGCCACGCTGATCACCAGCGAGATCTTCAGCGTCGACCACGGGTCGATGTGCCGCACCTGCACGGTCGCCCGGAGCGGCTCACCACCCGCGGCCGCGGCCACGGCCGCCGGAACGGCCGGCGAGACGTGGGTGGGCTGCTGGAGCACGCGCCCGCCACCGCCGACGCCGGCGCCCACGGGTGCGGCCTCCGGCTGATGCGGCAGCGGGTGCCGCAGCTCCGACAGATCGGGCATGTCCTTGACGAGTTCCGGCCGCGCGATGCTGCGGGTCGGCCCGTCGATGCCGACCGACTTCACCATCGCGGCCTCCTTGCGGGCCGCCTTAGCCGCCAGGTCCGCGGTCGTGCGGGCATTGGTGAGCCCGCCGCCGAGACCGCCGCCGCCACTACCGCCGAGACCCCCGACCGGCGCCGCCGGCGGACGTCCCGCCACCGGAGGCTGACCCGACCGGTTCAGGTTCGTCTGTGGCTCCCGCTGCGGCAATTGCGACCAGCCCTCTTCGAACCGCGATCCATCGCCGTCCCCGGATGCCTGTTCCTTCGCCTGTCCAGCCGACTGATGGTCGGACATCTCCGATGCGCCGGCGGACCCGTTGTCTCCCGACCCCGGCCGCGGAATGGGCCGCGGCGGAATCGGAGACGGCGAGACTCGCTCGGTCACACCGTTGGCGTGATGCCGCTCGTCGTTCGGCTGATTCGGTGTGGTCAATTGGGATTCCTTAGATCCGTCGTGCCGCCGCTGCATGTACAGAAACTACTGTTACCCGAAACCTACTGCTTGTCAGCACCGCTGGCTTCCTCTTCGCCGGAAAGCGCTTCGGGCTCGTCGGCGTTCCGCGCGATAGCAAGCAACGTATCGCCCTCGCCCAGGTTCATCAATCGCACGCCCTTGGTCTGCCGACCGGCCCGGCGCACCTGATTGGCCGCCGTGCGGATGACGCCGCCACTGGAAGTGATGGCATAGATCTCGTCCTCGTCATCGACGATCAGCGCGCCCACCAGGGTGCCACGCTTCGGGTCGTACTGGATAGTCAAGACGCCCTTACCACCGCGGCCCTGGGCGGTGTATTCCTCGATCGCGGTGCGCTTGGCATAGCCTCCCGAGGTCGCTACCAGCAGATATGTGTCGTTGCGGACGACATTCAGCGACAGCAGCCAGTCGTCGGTATTGAACCGCATGCCCTGCACGCCGGAGGTGGCGCGGCCCATCGGGCGCAGCACCTCGTCGTTGGCCGGGAAGCGGATCGACTGGCCGTGCGCGGAGACGAGCAGCAGGTCGTCGTCGGCGGAACACAGGGCGGCGCCGACCAATTCGTCGGTATCGCGCAGATTCACCGCGACGATGCCGCCGCTGCGGTTGGAGTCGAAATCGGTCAGTCGCGACTTCTTGACCAGGCCGTTCTTGGTCGCCAGCACCAGATAGGGCGCGTCCTCGTAGGTCTTGATCTGGATGACCTGGGCGATCTTCTCCTCCGGCTGGAAGGCCAGCAGATTCGCCACGTGCTGGCCGCGCGCGGTGCGGTTGGCCTCGGGCAGTTCGTAGGCCTTCGCCCGGTACACCCGGCCGAGGTTGGTGAAGAACAGCAGCCAGTCGTGGGTCGAGGTCACGAAGAAGTGTTTGACCAGGTCGTCCTGCTTCAGCCCGGCGCCCATCACGCCCTTGCCGCCGCGCTTCTGGCTGCGGTACAGGTCGGTCTTGGTGCGCTTGGCGTAGCCGGTCGCCGTGATGGTGACGACCACGTCCTCGCGGGCGATCAGATCCTCGTCGTTGACGTCGCCGTCGGCCGCGACGATCTTGGTGCGCCGGTCGTCGCCGTACTTGTCGACGATCTCCTTCAGCTCGTCGCGGACGATCGCGCGCTGCCGCTCCGGCCGGTCCAGGATGTCCTTCAAATCGGCGATCTCGAGTTCGATCTTCGCCAACTCGTCGACGATCTTCTGCCGCTCCAGGGCCGACAGGCGGCGCAGCTGCATGTCCAGGATCGCGGTGGCCTGGATCTCGTCGATGTCGAGCAGCTCCATCAGGCCCGTGCGCGCGATGTCGGTATTGGCCGATCGCCGGATCAGGGCGATGACCTCGTCCAGCGCGTCCAGCGCCTTGACCAGGCCGCGCAGGATGTGGGCGCGTTCCTCGGCCTTGCGCAGGCGGTAGCGGGTGCGCCGGATGATGACTTCCAACTGGTGCGCGACGTAGAACCGGATCATCTGGTCCAGCCGCAGCGTGCGCGGCACGCCGTCGACGATGGACAGCATGTTCGCGCCGAAGCTGGTCTGCAGCTGGGTGTGCTTGTAAAGGTTGTTCAGCACGACCTTGGCGACGGCGTCGCGCTTGACCGTCACCACGATCCGCAGGCCCGCGCGGTCGGAGGACTCGTCGTGGACATCGGAGATGCCCGCGATCTTGCCGTCCTTCACCTGCTCCGCGATCGAGTTCACGAAGTTGTCGGTGTTGACCTGATAGGGCAGTTCGGTGATGACGATGGTGGTGCGACCGCGGTTGTCCTCCTCGATCTCCACCACGCCGCGCATGCGGATCGAGCCGCGCCCGGTCTTGTAGGCGTCCTGGATGCCCTGACTGCCCACGATCATGCCGCTGGTCGGGAAGTCCGGACCCTTCACGACCTCCATGCAGGCCGCGAGCGTGGCCTCCTCGTCGGCCTCGTGATTGTCCAGCGCCCAGTAGATCGCCTCGGCCACCTCGCGCAGGTTGTGCGGCGGGATGTTGGTGGCCATACCGACCGCGATGCCACCTGAACCGTTGATCAACAGGTTGGGGACACGGCTGGGGAGAACGACCGGCTCCATCGAGCGGCCGTCGTAGTTCGGCGTGAAGTCGACGGTCTCCTCGTCGATCTCGCGCAGCATCTCCATGGCCAGCGGCGTGAGCCGGCACTCGGTGTAGCGCATGGCGGCGGGACCGTCGTTGCCGCGTGAACCGAAGTTGCCCTGGGGATCGATCAGCGGATAGCGCATCGACCACGGCTGGGCCATGCGGACCAGGGTGTCGTAGATCGCCGAATCGCCGTGCGGGTGGTAGTTACCCATCGTCTCCGCGACCGGGCGCGCCGACTTCACGTACCCGCGGTCGGGGCGATACCCGTTGTCGTGCATCGCGTAGAGGATCCGGCGGTGCACCGGCTTCAGGCCGTCGCGCACCTCGGGCAGCGCGCGGCCGACGATCACGCTCATCGCGTAATCGATGTAGCTGTTCTGCATCTCCTGCTGGATGTCGACCGGTTCGATGCGGTCGCCACCCTCGGGGGGGAGTGTGGTCTCGGTCATGGAATCGTCTCCGTAAGAAGTCTTTGCGGGCCCACGTCATTCGTTTCCGGCGCGCCGGAAAACGGACCTACAGATCGAGGAAGCGGACGTCCTTGGCATTGCGGGTGATGAAGCTGCGCCGAGCCTCGACGTCCTCGCCCATCAGGATGCTGAACAGCTCGTCGGCCGCGGCCGCGTCGTCCAGGGTCACCAGGCGCAGCAGCCGGGTGGCCGGATCCATCGTGGTCTCCCACAGCTCCTTCGGGTTCATCTCGCCGAGACCCTTGTAGCGCTGTACGCCGTCGTCCTTGTTGATCTTCTTCCCGGCCGCCAGGCCCTGTTCCATCAGCGCGTCGCGCTCGCGGTCGGAGTAGGCGAACTCCGGCTCGCTGCGCTGCCACTTCAACTTGTAGAGCGGCGGGCAGGACAGGTAGACGTGCCCGTGCTCGACCAGCGGGCGCATGAAGCGGAACAGCAGCGTCAGCAGCAGCGTGGTGATGTGCTGGCCGTCGACGTCGGCGTCGGCCATCAGGATGATCTTGTGGTACCGCAACTTCGAGATGTCGAACTCGTCGTGGATACCGGTGCCGAACGCCGTGATGATCGACTGGACCTCGTTGTTCTTGAGGACCTTGTCGATGCGGGACTTCTCGACGTTGATGATCTTGCCTCGGATCGGCAGGATCGCCTGGTACATCGAGTCGCGGCCGGATTTGGCCGAGCCACCGGCGGAGTCGCCCTCCACGATGTAGATCTCCGACAGGCGCGGATCCTTCGACCGGCAGTCGGCGAGCTTGCCGGGCAGGCCGCCCAGATCCGTCGCGCTCTTGCGGCGCACCAGCTCGCGGGCCTTGCGGGCGGCGACGCGGGCCTGCGCCGAGGAGACCGCCTTCTGCACGATCGTCTTGGCGTCGGCCGGGTTGGCCTCGAACCAGTGCGCCAGATTCTCGTTGCAGGTGCGCTGCACGAACGACTTGACCTCGGTATTACCGAGTTTGGTCTTGGTCTGGCCCTCGAACTGCGGCTCGCCGACCTTCACGCTCACGATGGCGGCCAGCCCTTCCCGGATGTCGTCGCCGGTGAGGTTGCCGTCCTTCTCCTTGATGAGCTTCTTGTCTTTGGCGTACTTGTTCACCACCGAGGTGAGCGCCGCGCGGAAGCCCTCCTCGTGGGTGCCGCCCTCGTGGGTGTTGATGGTGTTGGCGAAGGTGTGCACGGATTCGGAGTAGCCCGAGTTCCACTGCATCGCGACCTCGAGCTCGTGGCCGGTGCCCTTGCTGGTGAAGCCCACCACCGTGTTGTGGATCGCCTGCTTGGTGCGATTGATGTGCTTGACGAAGTCCTCGAGGCCGCCCGGATAGTGATAGGTGCGGGTCTTGACCTTCTGCTCGGTGACCGTCGCCGCCTCGCCCTCGTGTTTGGGCGCCTCGGCGGTCTCGCTGACCACTTCCTCGGTGATCTCGGAGTCGCTCACCCGCTGATCGGTCAGGGTGATGGTGAGGCCCTTGTTCAGGAACGCCATCTCCTGCAGGCGGCGCGACACCGTCTCGAAGTTGTAGTAAGTGGTCTCGAAGATGTTCGGATCGGCCCAGAACCGGATCGTGGTACCGGTCCGCTTGGTCGGATCGCCCTGCACCAGCTTGCCGGGCTTCGCGTCCTTGTACTCCTGGGTCCAGTGATAGCCGCCGTAGTCGATATCGGCCTGCAGACGAGTCGACAGCGCGTTCACCACCGAGATACCCACGCCGTGCAGACCACCCGACACCGCGTAGGACTCGGAGTCGAACTTGCCGCCGGCATGCAGCTGGGTCATGACCACCTCGATGGTGGGGATGCCCTGCGCGTGCATGCTGGTGGGAATACCGCGACCGTCGTCGACCACCTCGACGCCGCCGTCGGCCAGCAGGGTCACATCGACACGGCTGGCGTAGCCCGCCATCGCCTCGTCGACGGAGTTGTCCACAACCTCCCAGATCAGGTGGTGCAGACCGCGCTCACCGGTGGAGCCGATGTACATACCGGGACGCTTGCGGACTGCCTCCAGTCCCTCCAGGACCGTGATGCTGGAGGCGTCGTAGTCCTGCCGAGTGCCCTTGGTCGAGCCGCTTGCTTTGGAGTCGTTGGCAGCCACTGCTCGGTAGCTCTCCTTACTTGCTGATCTGTCGGCGCAGCGTCGGACGGCACACAGAGAACCCCTGTAGACAGCTGCTCGAGATGACGAACTGCTCGAGAATTACGGGTCCTCGCGCGGGCTTGCCCGGAACGCGCCGACAGTATCGCCGCTAGTTACTCCACCATCCTACTGGTACACCCGCCTCAGGACGCACCTATGACACCCCTGAGAGCTTCGTGAGTGCGTGAAATCGATCGCCGCCGGGTCCGGAGTTAGGTCTCGGCGAACCAGCCAGCCTCAGCGCCGCGTCGAGAGGCGGGTGGAAATGTTTGCGGGGGCGTTCGGTCGATCTTCCGGCGGTTCCACGTGAAACGTCCTGCTACCCGTACGTGTCGCGCGGGCCGCGGCCCTTGATGTGCCGCTCGCCCTTGCGCCAGCTCGGGGCGGCCGGGCCGCTGATCTTCAGCGATTTGACGACGCCCTGACCCACGGCGGCATTGATCTTCGCGAGGATCTGGGACTGCAACATGCGCAGCTGGGTCGCCCAGGCGGTGGACTCCGCCTGGATGCTCAGCACGCCGTCGGTCAGCGATATCGGTGTCGCGTGGGAGGCGACGTCCTCCCCGACCACGCTCGCCCACCGGCCGAACACCATGCCCTCGGCGACCTTGCCGGACCAGCCGCGGCTCTTGGCCAGCGCGCCCGCCAGGGCCGAGAACGTCTGCGGATCGCGCTCGTCGGGCCGCGCGCCGGACCACCCCGAGCGCCGGCGCAGCGCGCGGATCCCGCCCTTGCGCGGCGAGGCCCGCCCCTGCCCGACCGCCTTACCGCTCGCCCGCGCCGCGGCCCGCGCCTCCTCCAGCGCCCGCCGTGCCAGATCGACTCCGCGCACCTCGTCCCCCGGCCCGGCCGCAGCGGCCTCGGCGCTGTGTTCGGACTCCTCCGTCACCGGCACTCCTTCCACGCGATGATCGACTCCCGGGCGCGGACCACCCCGGGCGGTGCAGGACACGCTAGCGGTTTCCCGCCCGAGTTCCGGCGTGGCGCGACCGGTGTCACGTGACATAGTTGCGCCACGCGCCGACCGACCCGGTCACTGTTCCGCCGTGGAGTCGATCGGCGCGGGAGACGGATCCGGTCGGTCGCCGATGTGGGAGGTGCGCTCGTCGGCCGCGCCGGTCGTCTCGACGCGGATCGCGGTGGCCTCCAGTTCCGGCGGGACGTCCTCGGGGACGGCCGCGGTGATGAGGACCTGTTCGGCGGTGGCGGCGACGGCGGCCAGGGCGGCGCGGCGGCGACGGTCCAGTTCGGCGAAGACGTCGTCCAGCAGCAGGACGGGGTCGGTGCCCGCGCTGCGCAGGAGTTCGAAGGCGCCCAGCCGCAGGGCCAGGGCGAACGACCACGATTCACCGTGGCTGGCAAAGCCTTTCGCGGGCGCGGAGCCGAGCAGCAGCTCCAGGTCGTCGCGGTGCGGGCCGACCAGGCACACTCCCCGCTCCAGTTCCTTGGCGCGGGCCTCGGACAGCTCCCGGAGCATGATCGACTCCAGTACCTCGGCGTCGTCGGGCGCCGGCGTCCGGTCCGGATGCAGGAGTTCCGGTGGCAGGTAAGAACTTCGGTAGCGGACCGCGGCGGGACGCGACTCCGGCGCGATCGAGCTGTAGGCCTGTGCGAGGAAGGGGCGCAGCTCGTGCACCAGCCGCAGCCGCTGTGCCAGCAGTTCGCCGCCGTGCGCGGCCAGATGCCCGTCCCACACATCCAGGGTGCTCAGCTCGGCGGGGGCGCCCGAGCGCGAGCGGGCTTGCCGCCCCGCGGTTTTCAACAGCGCCGAACGCTGCCGCAGGACGCGGTCGTAATCGGACCGCACGCCGGCCAGGCGGGGCAGCTGCGCGGTGCACAGCTCGTCGAGGAAGCGGCGGCGCTCCGACGGATCGCCGCGCACCAGCGCCAGATCCTCCGGCGCGAACAACACCGTCTGCAGGATGCCGAGGATCTCCCGGGGCCGACGCACCGGCGATCGGTTGATCTGGACGCGGTTGGCGGACCCCTGATTCAGCTCGAGGTCGATACGCAGCTCGCGCCCGGTGTTCACCACGGTCGCGCCGATCCGGGAACGCTGCGCCCCCAGGCGAATCAGGGGAGCGTCTGTGGATACCCGATGCGATCCGAGGGTGGCGAGATACCCGAGCGCCTCGATCAGGTTCGTCTTGCCGTTGCCGTTGGCGCCCAGGAAAACCGTTCGGCCCGCGGACAGTTCGAGTTCCGCCTGCTCCCAGGAGCGAAAGTCCCGCAGACTCAACGCCCGGACGTGCATCGCTCGACTCACCGTCCCCGCGGTAGTCCTGTGGAGAACCGCGACACCGGGCCCGAACAGGCCACGGGCACAGGGTTCTTCACAGAGTTATCAACATTGTTCACAGAGATCGGGCGGCCACCGGGCCCGCCCGGCTCAGCCCGGCAGGCGAACCGGCATCAGCAGGTAGATGTAGTTCCCCGCGAGTGCCGCGTACGCACCGGATTCGAGGACCGCCGGCTCCTCCTCGCCGGCCGGGCACAGCACGGCGGGACGGCTCGGCGTGGTGAATCCGAAGGTCACCCGGTCCGACCGCAGCGCGGACAGCCCGTCGTTGAGGTAGCCGGGGTTGAAGGCGATGGTGAGCGCCTCGCCGCGGAATTCGGCCTCCAGCCACTCCTCCGCGCGGCCCGCGTCGTCACCGCCGGCCGACAGCTGCAGGCCCTGATCGGAGAACTCCAGGCGGACCTGGGCCCCGCGCTCGGCCACCAGGGCGACGCGCTTGATGGCCTCGATCAGCGCGCTGACCTGAAGGGTGGCGATGGACGTGTGCTCCTTGGGGAGCAACTGGCGGAACTTGGGGAATTCCGCGTCGAGCAGCCGGGTGGTGGTGCGGCGGCCGCCGTTGACGATGCCGAGCAGACCGTCGGTGCCGGTGCCGAAGGCGAGCTGCACCGGGGAGTCGGACGGGCCCAGCGTCTTGGCGGATTCTGAGAGCGTGCGCGCGGGGACCAGGACGGCGGTCTCCACATCGTCGCGGCCGGGCTGCCACTCCAGGTGCCGGACGGCGAGCCGGAAGCGGTCGGTGGCCGCGAGAACGACCTTGGGGCCCTCGATCTCGACCCGGATGCCCGTGAGCATCGGCAGCGTGTCGTCGCGGCCCGCGGCGACGGCGACCTGGCCGACCGCCTCGGAGAACACGTCGACACCGAGTTCGCCGGTCTGCGGCGGCAGTTCGGGCAGCTGGGGATAATCCTCGACCGGCATGGTGGGCAGCGAGAACTTCGCACTGCCGCAGGCGATCAGGACGCGTGTGCCGTCGACCGAGACGTCGACCGGCTTGTTCGACAGCGCCTTGGTGATATCGGCCAGGAGGCGGCCGGAGACCAGGACCTGGCCCGGACCCGCGACCTCGGCGGCCACTCGCATCTGCGCGGATACCTCGTAATCGAAGCCCGAGACGGTCAGCCCGTCCTCGTCGGCCACGAGCAGAACACCACCGAGCACCGGAACCGGTGGACGCGACGGCAGGCTACGGGCCACCCAGGCGACGGATTCCGCGAAATCCTCGCGAGCGACCCGAAACTTCATGCTTGCAAGCTCCATCGCCCGGTATGTCCTCTCCCAGTCTCGATCGGTCGTGATCCGTTCGGCTCAGCGCCGCTTCGTGCAGAGATGTTCTGGAACGGCCACCCGAATTCCTACCCACCGCAGTGTGGCACAGGCGACCGACACCAAACCGTACCCGTGGATGCGCCGGATGACTACACGCCCCCTCCCCCGGTGCGTCGCGACGTTCCCCGCCCGTTCTTCTCCTTGCCGCTTCGATCCACGACTCGTGGAGAAGCCGGACGGTCCGCTGCGTCCCGAACCGAGTTTCCACACACCCTGTTTTGAAAGAACTTATTGAAGGAGAGGAACTGAAACAGTAATAGGCACTGTGGATTCTGTGGACTCCGGCCGAATCCGCTGGTCACAGGGCGCGGCGGCATGGGGATGTCCTGCGGGTGTCTCGAGGATGAACGGTGCACCGCTGTGGAGGTTACGAACTTGTCCCACGGCCGTCCTCGAGCGGTCCTCGAGTTGTTCCATGACTATGCCCGGTTTGTGCACATCTGTGCGCAAAGGGGTGGACAACTCGAGGATTCCTCGAGGACCTGACAAGGACTCCTCGAGGAATCCACAAGCACAACTACCGATCTGCGCAGGTCGGGGCCTATGGATGGATCTGCCTGTGGGAACTGTGCACCAACGGGTGTGAGCGAAGGTGTCAACACCCCTCCCGACAAACTGTGGGTAAACCGGTGGAGAACCGGGGGATTCCTCGAGGACTCCACAAGGATTCCTCGAGGAATCCACAACACGAAAAAGCCGATCCACCCTGGTGGCAGGGTGGATCGGCCTGGGGAGCGAATTCAGCGGGAGCGCTGCTTGATTCGGGCTGTGAGTTCTTGAACCTGGTCGTACACCCGGCGGCGCTCGGTCATCTCCTTGCGGACTTTTTTCTCCGCGTACATGACCGTGGTGTGGTCGCGGCCGAACGCCTGGCCGATCTTCGGCAGCGACAGGTCCGTGAGCTCGCGGCACAGATACATCGCGATCTGCCGCGCCTGCGCGAGCGGCCGGGCCTTGCCGGGCCCGGTCAGCTCCTCGAGCGTGGTGTTGAAGTACTCCGCGGTCACGGCCATGATCGTGGACGCCGTGATCTCGATCGTGGTGGTGTCGGGCATCAGATCGCGCAGGACGACCTCGGCCAGCGACAGATCCAGCGGCTGCCCGTTGAGCGAGGCGAACGCCGTCACGCGGATCAGCGCGCCCTCCAGTTCGCGGATGTTGCGCTCCACCCGGCTGGCGATGAGTTCGAGCACGTCGTGCGGCACATCGAGCCGGTCCATGCGCGCCTTCTTGCGCAGGATGGCGATGCGCGTCTCCAGCTCCGGCGGCTGCACGTCGGTGATCAGGCCCCACTCGAACCGGGTGCGCAGCCGCTCCTCCAGCGTGGCCAGCTGCTTGGGCGGCCGGTCGGAGGAGACGACGATCTGCTTGTTGGCGTTGTGCAGGGTGTTGAAGGTGTGGAAGAACTCCTCCTGGATACCTTCCTTGCCCTCGATGAACTGGATGTCGTCGACCAGCAGGATGTCGGTCTCGCGGTAGCGGCGCTTGAACGCCACCTTGCGGTCGTCGCGCAGGCTGTTGATGAAGTCGTTGGTGAATTCCTCGGTCGACACGTACTTCACCCGCATACCGGGAAACAGCCGCTGGGCGTAGTGGCCGGCCGCGTGCAGCAGGTGCGTCTTCCCCAGACCCGATGCGCCCCAGACGAACAGTGGGTTGTAGGCCCGGGCGGGCGCCTCGGCGATCGCGACCGCGGCCGCGTGCGCGAACCGGTTGGAGGCGCCGATGACGAAGGTCTCGAACGTGTACTTGGAATTCAGGCTGGCGGCCGAGGTGGCGGGCGCCGTCGGCGTGGGCTCGGGCGTCTTGGCGAAGTAGGTGGGCCAGGAGTTGCGCACGTTGACGACGGGCTCGTCGTCCGCGGGATCCTCCTGCGGTCCGGGACGCCGGGCGGGCGGGGCGTCGGACTCCGAGGCGAACAGCGATTCCTGGCCGGACGGTCCGGGACCTCCGTCCGGTCCGCCGCGGGGGACGGCGGATAGCTGCCGGTCCCGGTGGGGCGGGGCCGGACGTTCCGGCTCGTCGTTCTCCGGCAATTCTCGAGCCACCGGTTGAGCGGGGTACTGGGGCTGGGGATATTCGGCATGACCGGAGAATTCCGCTGGGGAGAGATAGCGCGGCGCCGGGTAGTCGGACCCTGTGGAGTACTCCTGCTGCGAGGGATAACCCACAGGTTCGCGGGGGGTCTCGCGGACCCGTTCCGGGCGCGAAGTGAGCCGTGCGTGGCGGGGCGGACCGGCCGGCCGGTCGGCCGGCGGAGTGGCCGGAGCGGCGATGCGGACCCCGAGTCCCTCCACCTGGGGGCCGAGCCGGCGTGCCAGCGAGCGCAGGATCGGCTCCCGCAGATCGCGTTCGATAGCCTCCTGCGCCAGGGAGGAAGGGACCGAGAGCAACGCGAACCCCTGGGCTACCGTCAGCGGCTTGACCAGGCCCAACCATGCTTTCTGGGCGTTGGTCACGGGCGGGATCGCACCGTCGGCGGAACCTGTGGTGAGCTCGGCGACCACCTCCGGCCAGACGGCGGTCAACACGTTCTGCTCGTCGTCCACGTACGTTTCCTCCCCGGAATAGGTAGATAGGAGCAGACGGTCGGGCACCACCCGCGAGTCCCCCGCGACACGAGTGATCGACGTGGCCGTCGGCCCTACGAATATGCCACTCCAGGGGTCTTTCCACACAATTATCCACAGATGTGGAGAACCACAGTGATGTGAGCTGTGCTGCCGTGTCGCCCCCCGCGCCGCCTAGACCAGCGCTTCTGCAGCAATCTTCTAGCTAAGTAGCGTAAAGGGTCGGGCGAGTCGGTGGCAAGGCCGGTTCACGGCCGTGTCGTTCGTCACCGGAACGTCCGCGCGGAGGCTCCGGCACGCCCGCTGTGGAAAGCTATCGATCGAGGTCAGCGGCGTGCGCCACGGGGTGGACCCCGGTTTGACCTGGACCGGGCCGGTCAGTACTCTCGTACAGTCACCCCTCGTCGCGGTGGCGGCTGCGTGCTGCCCTGCCCGAGATGGGCGTTGCGACGATTCCAGTCATTCGTCGCGAACAGTTTCACCGACAAGCTTCGGGTGCCGCAGGGCGCCCACCTACTCGAGGAGTGTTGACCGTGGCCAAGGGCAAGCGGACGTTCCAGCCGAACAACCGTCGTCGCGCGCGGGTGCACGGATTCCGTCTCCGGATGCGGACCCGTGCGGGCCGCGCGATCGTGACCGCGCGCCGCCGCAAGGGCCGCGCTTCGCTCACGGCCTGAGTCATCGGCACCGGTATCGGCGCCATGACCTGTTCGCCGTTCGGTCCGCCGAATCCCCCCAGCCGATACGTGCTCGGACACACGGGTGTTGCCTGAGCCGTATCGGCTGCATCATCGTGCCGATTTCTCCCGGACGGTGCGGCGTGGGCGGCGAATCGGGAGGCGTGATCTGGTCGTGCACGCGTTACTGCTCGAACCCGAGGTTCGTATCGGCGGTCCGCGTTTCGGATTGATCGTCAGCAAGGCGGTGGGCAATGCGGTGGTTCGTCATCGCGTCGCCCGCCGCCTGCGTCATATCTGTGCCGGGCTGGCGGACGAGATTCCGGCCGAGGCGGACATCGTGATCCGCGCGCTACCCGGCGCGGCCGAGTTGTCCTCGGCCGAATTGGACCGCCAGCTGCGCGCGGCACTGCGCAAATTTCTCCCGGACGGATCGCCATGACCCGTCTGCTCTCCGCTCTGACCCGGTTCCCGGCGTCCGCTCTGATATTTCTCATCGAGCTGTATCGAACCTACGTCTCGCCCACCCGCATGCCGGTGTGCCGGTTCACGCCTACCTGCAGCGAGTACGCGGTGACCGCGCTGCGGACCCGGGGCCTGTTCGTCGGCATCGGATTGACGGCCGTGCGACTGGCCAAATGCGCGCCCTGGCACCCTGGTGGGTGGGACCCCGTTCCGACGTCTCCCGGCGACACCGGTCACGAGACCCCGGAACCGGCCGCACACCAGACTTGTAAAGGGTCGCCGCGCGCGGTGACCGGCGACACGACCGACGGGAGTACATAGAGCCGTGCTCGATTTCATTTATTATCCGGTGTCCTGGATCTTGTGGTTCTGGCACCGGGTCTTCGGGTTCGCCCTGGGGAAGGACAACGGCATCGCCTGGGCGCTGGCCGTGGTGTTCCTGGTCTTCACCCTCAGGCTCGTGCTGTACAAGCCGTTCGTCAAGCAGGTCCGGACGACCCGGCAGATGCAGGAACTGCAGCCGCAGATCAAGGAGCTGCAGAAGAAGTACAAGAACGATCGTCAGAAGATGGCGGTCGAGATGCAGAAGCTCCAGAAGGACCACGGCTTCAATCCGCTCATGGGCTGTCTGCCCGTGCTGGCGCAGGTGCCGGTCTTCCTCGGTCTGTATCACGTGTTGCGATCGTTCAACCGGACCGGCACCGGATTCGGCCAGCTGGGGATGTCGGCCTACGACAACGCGCACACCCCGAACTACGTCTTCAACGCCGACGATGTGCAGTCGTTCCTGAGTGCCCGGCTCTTCGGCGCCCCCATCTCGGTGGCCATCACGACGCCCAAGGCGCAGCTGGACGCCTTCGCCGATTACGGCGGGATCCCGCACGTGTGGAATATGGCCGTGGTCGCCGTGCCGCTGATGATCATCGCGGGCCTGGCGACGCACTTCAACGCCCGCGCGTCGGTGGCCCGCCAGAGCCCGGAGGCGGCGGCCAACCCGCAGGCCGCGCTCATGAACAAGATGGCGCTGTGGGTGTTCCCGCTCGGTGTGATCGTCGGTGGCCCGTTCCTGCCGATCGCCATCCTGATGTACTGGGTCTCCAACAACATCTGGACCTACGGGCAGCAGCATCTGGTCTTCGGCCGTATCGAGAAGGAAGAAGAGCAGAAGAAGCAGCAGGCCGTCGAGCGCCGCGCGGCGAACGCCCCCAAGCCGGGCGCGAAGCCGGCCGCGAAGAAGAAGGCGGCCGACGAGCCGGCCGCCGAACCCGCGGCCGACGGCGAGACCCCGGCCGCGGCGACCAACGGCTCCGCTCCCGCCAAGGCGAACAAGGCGACGGCGTCGTCGAACAAAGGCGGACAAGGCAATCGCAAGCGATCCGGTAACCGCGGCCGCCCGAATCAGAAGAAACGCCGCTAGTCCTGCATAGAGCTTCCCGGTGTGGTGAACGCCGGATACGACGGATGATGCAGATTGAAGGAAACGACACACATGACTGTTGAGACCGACGGAGGGGACGCCACTGTGGCCCTCAGCGCGAACGGCACGACGATTGCGGAGACGGCGGAGAGTCAGGACACGGACGCCGCGGCGGACCGGGATGCGGACGCCGAGAAGGGCGCGGTGACCGAGGACGCCAACGACGCCGAGGAAGCGCTCATCGAAGAGGGCGAGATCGCCGGCGACTATCTCGAACAGCTGCTGGACGTTCTCGACTTCGACGGCGATATCGACCTGGATGTCGAGGGCGACCGGGCCGTGGTGAGCATCGACGGCGGACGGGATCTGTCCAAGCTCGTCGGCCGGCGCGGTGAGGTTCTGGACGCACTGCAGGAGCTGACGCGACTGGCCGTGCAGCAGGCGACCGGCGTGCGGAGCCGGCTGATGCTGGACGTGGCGGGCTGGCGGGCGAAGCGCCGCGAGGAGTTGAGCTCGCTGGGCGAGGCCGCGGCGCGGCGGGTGCTGGAGTCGGGCGAGCCGGAATCGCTGGCCGCGATGACGCCGTTCGAGCGCAAGATCGTGCACGACGCCGTGGCGGAGATCGACGGTGTCGCCAGCGAGAGCGAGGGCGTGGAGCCCAACCGGCACGTGGTCGTGCTGCCGTCCTGAGTGACAAGTAATGCGTAGGGCCCCCGGTTCGCGGAACCGGGGGCCCTACCCTTGTGCGGGGGTCGATATGTCCCGCCGCCGCCCGATCCGGAAGGATGTTTCACGTGGAACGAGGAACCGGTGTGACCGAATCGGGGGACTCCCCTGCCCCGGGCACGGCGGCCGTCCCGGAGCCGCCCGCGACGGCGGAGCGGGTGTTCGGTGACCGCCTCCCGCTCGCCCGGCAATACTGCGCGGCGCTGGCGACCGCCGGTGTGGAGCGCGGCCTGATCGGCCCGCGCGAGGTACCCCGGCTGTGGGATCGGCACATCCTCAACTGCGCAGTACTCGGCGAGCTGATCCCGTCGGGGGCGGCGGTCGTGGATATCGGCAGCGGCGCCGGACTGCCCGGAATCCCGCTCGCCATCGCGCGTCCCGATCTCCGGGTGACATTGGTCGAGCCGCTGCTGCGCCGGACGATCTTTCTCGCCGAATTCATCGAGGAAGCCGGACTGGAGGTGACGGTGGTGCGCGGCCGGGCGGAGCAGCCGGACGTCCGCAAGGTCGCCGGCGGCGCCGATATCGTCACCTCCCGCGCGGTCGCCCCGCTGGCCAAACTCGCGAAGTGGTCGCTGCCGCTGGTGCGAGACCACGGCCGGATGCTGGCGCTCAAGGGATCCAGTGCCGCCGAGGAATTGGAGCGGGACCGTGAGGATCTCGCCCGGGTCGGCGGCGGCAATGCCGAGGTGCTCGAGTGCGGCGCCGGCATCGTCTCCCCGCCGACGGTCGTCCTGAGCGTCGAGCGCCTCCCCCGCGCCGAGCGTCGCGGCGAGCGCGGTAAGTCCAAGCGTCGTCGTTAGTCGAGTCTTCCCTGAGCCGCCGTCGCCTTCGGTTCTGAACCGGGCGAGGGCGGCTCGCTTGTTTCACATGAAACATGGCCGACTGAGTGAGCGTTGGGTGCTGGGGCTCTCGTAGGTGTGAGTCGTAGACGGTGATTGGGATGTCCGCCGTTCGCGGTCGATGTTTCATGTGAAACACGGCGGGGTCCGCCTCCCGCCCTCCCATCCGCCCCCTTCTGCTCTCCCCTCTCCCTCTCATCCCGTCCCCCTTTTGCCCTCTCCCCTTGTCCGTCCCGTCTCGTCGCCCCTTTGTCCCGTCCGTCTGCCCTCACTTCGTCTCACTCCTTCTGTCTCCGCACCCCTCGTTGTCCGCTCTCCGTCCGCCCGGCTCTCCGTCCGCCCGGCTCTCCGTCCGCCCGGCTCTCCGTCCGCTCCGCTCCTCTTCGCTCTCTTCCCTTCTCCTCCTTCCTTCTCGTCTCTCGCCTTTTGTCCATGCGTTGTCCCTCGGGACGGATCCTTCGGACGCTCACTCCTGCGGGACGGTGTCGCATCGGGCACGTGGTTTCACATGAAACATGGCGGCCGATCGTCGTGCGCTACTGAGGAAGTCGATGCGGCGCGCGCGGTCCCGTGTGTAGGCCCGAGTCTCTGTCGCATCGACTTCCTCACGGTCCGGGTGGGCGTCGTTTCATGTGAAACATGAAGAGTCGGTGGGGGTGCCGCGGCTCAGCTGTTTCACATGAAACATGGATGCCGCTGCCCCGCTCCCCTTCGAACAGACGGCGCGGAGGCGTCCGGAGGTCGCCGAAAGGGCTTCCGGACAAGAAACTTTGCGTGTTGGGGTGTGATCGCAGCGGTTCAACTTCCGTAATGCGTTCGGGGCTGGCAAGCTAGGTGTCATCGAGCGTGAGCGCAGATTCGCGGTGCCTACAGGCCGCCAGGATGGGCATCGGACTCGATTTCCGTCGCGCGGCGCTTCGTTTGCTCGAGCCGATGCGGCGCTGACGCTGCTTGGCACGTGTCTGAAGTTCTCGGGGTTAGGAGCCTGTATGTCGAACGGTCCGGCGAATGTTTCACGGGAAACAACGTCGCGCGTGCCCGGAATGCTGGACGGAAGCGGCTTCGATCTGGATGAGCTCGGTCGTCCGTACGGGAGCATCACCGCCGACACGCCCATAGCGGCGGAGGCGCAGCGTGCGAGTCAGGTACTGCATCCTGGTTCGATGACCATCCCCAAGCCGCGTGAGCAACGCATCATCACCATCGCGAATCAGAAGGGTGGTGTCGGCAAGACCACGACCGCCGTGAATCTTGCTGCCGCGCTGGCGCTACAGGGGATGACCGTGCTGGTCATCGATCTCGATCCGCAGGGCAACGCCAGTACGGCGATGGGCGTCGAACATCATTCCGGCGTCCCCTCCAGCTACGAACTTCTCATCGGCGAGGTCTCCGTCCAGGAGGCGATCCAGCGCAGCCCCCACAACGAGCGGCTGCTGTGCATCCCGGCCACTATCGACCTGGCCGGCGCCGAGATCGAACTCGTCTCCATGGTGGCTCGCGAGGGTCGCCTCAAGGCGGCGATCCAGGACGCGAATCTGGCCGGCTACGACATCGACTACGTGATGATCGACTGCCCGCCCTCACTCGGCCTGCTCACCGTGAACGCGATGGTGGCCGCCAAGGAGGTGCTGATCCCGATCCAGTGCGAGTACTACGCGCTGGAGGGTGTGGGGCAGCTGATCCGGAATATCGGTCTGGTGCAGGCGCATCTGAATCCGGAGCTGCACGTGTCGACCGTCGTCCTCACGATGTACGACGGGCGCACCAAGCTCGCGGATCAGGTCGCCGAGGAGGTGCGCGGGCACTTCGGGGATGTGGTGCTGCGCTCGGTGATCCCCCGGAGCGTCAAGGTTTCGGAGGCGCCGGGGTACGGCATGACGGTCCTGGATTACGATCCGGGTTCCCGTGGTGCGATGAGTTATCTGGATGCGGGCCGCGAGATGGCCGCCCGGAGTGCTGTGGTGGGCACAGCTGGTGGAGTGAACGAGGAAAGGGGCCGGTGAGCCGATGAGTCAGGCGAAGAAGGGCGGATTGGGGCGCGGTCTCGCCGCGTTGATCCCGACCGGGCCGACCGATGTGCAGGGGCTCGGAAGCGCCGCCGCGAATGCCGTCATCGGCCTGGATCCGATCGGCCCGCATCCGGCGTCGGCGTATCTGCATCGGGTCCCCGATCCCGCCGACGGGCCCGATGCCGGCGCCGTCTACCGCGAGATCCCGCCGGACCAGATCGAGCCGAATCCCAAGCAGCCGCGCCAGGTCTTCGAGGAGGACGCCCTCGACGAACTGATCCATTCCGTCCGCGAATTCGGCCTCATGCAGCCGATCGTGGTGCGGCTGCTGGAGTCCTCCCCTACCCCGCGGTATCAGCTCGTCATGGGCGAGCGTCGCTGGCGTGCATGCCAGCAGGCGGAGCTGGAGACCATCCCGGCCATCGTCCGGGAGACCACCGACGACGCGATGCTGCGCGACGCCCTGCTGGAGAACATCCACCGGGTGCAGCTCAACCCGCTCGAAGAGGCGGCGGCCTATCAGCAGCTGCTCGAGGAATTCGGCGTCACCCACGAGGAACTGGCGACCAAGATCGGCCGGTCCCGGCCGGTTGTCACGAATATGATCCGCCTGCTGAAGTTACCGATCCCGGTCCAGCGGCGAGTCGCGGCCGGCGTGCTCTCCGCCGGGCATGCCCGCGCACTGCTCGGCCTGGAGTCCGGCGCCGAGGCGCAGGAAAAGCTGGCGGAACGGATTGTCGCCGAAGGCCTCTCGGTCCGCGCCACCGAGGAGGCGGTCACCCTCGCCAACCGGTACCCGGATGAGGAGAAGGATCGCCGTCCCGCCGAGCGCAAGCCGGTCCAGATGCCCGGCCTGGATCGATTGGCCGAGCGGTTGGCCGATTCGTTCGACACTCGCGTCACGGTGAGTATGGGTAAGAAAAAAGGCAAGATCGTCGTCGAATTCGGCGATCTCGCCGATCTGGAACGCATCGTGAAGATGATGGAGCAGCAGGGCTAGAACGACGAGTGATCGCGGCCGAAAACCGCGTTATCACCGGAGATACCTAGGCCCGGCGGCGAAACGTCACTGTGACAGTGGCGTGGGTGCCGCGCTGCGATCCTGATGGACAGCACTGCTATCGGAAATGAGGCGGTTCGCTTGATCGCTTATTCTTGCTGGCGAGTAGATATTGATGCGGCGTGAGTGTGGATGAATCGGAAAGCTGGAGGCTGAGTAGAGCGGTGTCGACCAGCGTTACCGCACTGACCCTCGGCGGACTCGACAACCTGCCCGCACACGCCCGGCGGTGCGTGTTCTGGGAGATCGATCCGGCCGTGGCGGCGGACTCTCGCGAATTCAGCGACCCGGTCTTCGAGAAGGAGGCCTGGCTGTCCACCGTCATGCTCGAATGGGGGTCGTGCGGTCAGGTCGCTCTGATCGACGGGCAGGCGGCGGGCTGTGCCCTGTATTCGCCGCCGAGCGTGGTGCCGCGGGCGGCGTTGTTCCCGACGTCACCCGTGAGCCCGGACGCCGTCCTGCTGACCACGCTGCGGTCCGAATTCCCCTACCAGGACGGTGAGGTCGCCGCCCGGCTGATTCAGGCCGTGGTCAACGATCTGGTGCGGCGTGGCGTGCGCGCCATCGAGGCGTTCGGCATCCGCAAGGACCCGGCGGCGACCGCACTGTCCACGCGGTCGGTCCGGTCGATGTTCCTGCTGGAGCGAATCGACTCACCCGCGCAGGGGGCGCCGTCCGCGCCCCGGCATCGGGCCGATTCGGCGTGCTCCCCCGAGAGCTGCATGATCGATGCCGACTTCCTGGAGGACGTCGGGTTCACCGTCGTCGCGCCGCACCACCGCTTCCCGCGGCTGCGCCTGGAACTCGACAGCGATCACTTCTGGAAGGAAGACGTGGAGCACGCCCTGGATCAGCTGCTGGCGGCCGCGTCGATGGAGTCGAAGTCCCGGGTGGGCTGCCCCTGACGGTCCTTTGTTGTCCCGGCCAAAAGCGTGCCGGGACAACAAAGATGGCGTGCGGGCCAACAAGATGGCGTGCCGGGCCAACAAGAAGGCGTGCGGGCCGACAAGAAGGCGCGCGGGCCAACAAAGAGGGGTCCCGGCACGTTTTTGGCCGGGAACCCCACCGTACGAGTGGATCCCCGGCCAAAAGCATGCCGCGAAACGGGGAGGCGGGGGGTTGGGGTGAGCCGGGAACTACATCCGGTCGGCGGCGGCCAGTTCCTCGGCGAGCAACTCGGCGAAGGTGTAGGTGCCGGTGGGCTGGTCGTCCTGGCCGAGCAGGTACAGGCGCTTGACCGAGATGAGGATGGCCTCGGCGATGACGTCGCGCATGCGCGGGTTGGTGAGTACCGAGGCGTCGTATTCGTTTGTCAGGTAACCGATGTCGACCTGGACCGTCGGCATCTTGGTGAGGCGCAGCAGATCCCAGGTGCGCGAATGCGTGCGGCAGTCCTGCAGGGAGGTGCGGGCCACGATCTCGCGCTGGATGAAGCCGGCCAGCACCTGCCCGATCATCGACACCGAACCGTGTGAGTTGCCGAAGTGAAAGCTGGCGATGCCGTTGGCCAGATGGCTCGGATTCGCCGCGCAGCGCAGGGAGATCATGAGATCCGCGTCGAAAGTGTTGGAGGTCTCGGCGCGTTCGGCATCCGACGGATTGGCGCCCCAGGGCCGCGAGAGGAAGGTCTCCATGCCCGTGGCGGCCATGCGGCCCTCCAGCCGGCTGGCGAGATCCCAGAGGATCTCCGACTCGTAGACGTCGCCGAATTCGGTGGGAACGGCGAAACCCTTGTCGGGGCCGCCCATTCCGGGATCGATGACGATCCGCTTACCGGTCAGCTGCGGGCCGGCGCGGTGCACGACCTCCTCCTCGGCGATCCGGTGCGGATTGCCGCCGGTGACGCGGGCGCCGAGCAGATCCAGCGAGCGCAGCGTGTCGGGGCCGCAGATACCGTCGGACGACAGCCCGATCTCGCGCTGGAACGCGGTGAGCCCGTCGTGGGTGTGCGGGCCGAAATAGCCGTCCACGCGGTGCACGTAGAAACCGAGGTCCTGTAGGCGGCGCTGCAGCGTGGCCACGTCGTCGCCGTACAGCGGCGCGGACAGCTGATAGATCAGCGTGCGCGCGCCGAGCCGGTAGGACGCCTCCTTGAGTGCCCGATACGTGGCCGGGCCGACGACTCCGTCGACCAGCAGTCCGCGATGCTGCTGGAATGCGCGGACCGCCGAATCGAGGTCGTGATCGAAAACGGCGTCGGAATCCTTCCAGTACTCCCCGTTTACGTCCGACCGGTCGGTCCCGTTGGGGCGAAAATGGAAAAATCCGAGACTTGCCAGGGTGCTCCGAACCTCAGCGACGGCTGGTCCGCTGTCGCCATGACGAAGTCGGTGCATGCGTGAGAGCCCTTTCCTTCCGCCAACCCGGGGTACCCACTCATGCGACGGCTCACACCCTCGCACGACCGGAGCGTCGCTCGATTGTCTCAGACCCGGACCGATTTTCGGCAATCCGCCCGGGTGCAGAGATCCTAACCCCGGCGGGTCAGATAACACCCTCGAGTTCGCGCAGCAGGGCGGCTTTGCCCTTTGCGCCGACGATCCGCTTGGTCTCCTGGCCCCCGGAGAACAGGATCATCGTAGGCAACGACAGAATGCCGTAGTCCTTCGAGGTCTCCGGATTGGCGTCGGCGTCGACCTTCGCGATGGTCAGCTTGTCGCCGTGGGATGCGGCGATCTCCTCGAGCACAGGGGCGACCATCTTGCAGGGACCGCACCAGGACGCCCAGAAATCGACGAGCACCGGCTTGTCGCTGCCCAGGACGTCCTGGGCGAACGTGGCGTCGGTGACGGTCTTGGTGGCGGTATCGGACATGGTCGTACTCCTCGAACTCGAAACGAGAGGGATCAGTTGGCGGACACTTCGACCGGACGGTCGGCGTGGTCCAGGGTGTTCGACGTGATGTCGCCCTGCTCGGACAGCCACCGCTCGGCGTCGATGGCCGCGCGGCAACCGGTTCCGGCGGCGGTGATGGCCTGGCGGTAGATGTGGTCGACCAGGTCGCCGGCGGCGAAGACGCCCTCGGCCGAGGTGGCGGTCGTGGGCTGGGTGACCAGCACGTAGCCCTCGTCGTCCAGATCGACCTGACCACGCACGAGTTCGCTGCGCGGGTCGTGGCCGATGGCGACGAACAGGCCCGTGGCGGGGAGTTCGGAGGTCTCGCCGGTCTTGGTGTCGCGCAGGGTAAGTCCGGTCACGCTGTTCTCGCCGTGCACCTCGACGACCTCGGCGTTCAGGCGGAAGCGGATCTTCTCGTTGCTCTTGGCGCGCTCCAGCATGATGCGCGAGGCGCGGAACTCCTCGCGGCGGTGCACGATGGTGACGCTCGCGGCGAATTTGGTGAGGAAGGTCGCCTCCTCCATCGCCGAGTCGCCGCCGCCGACGACCACGATGTCCTGGCCCTTGAAGAAGAAGCCGTCGCAGGTGGCGCAGGCGCTGACGCCGCGGCCGAGCAGCCGCTGCTCGCCCGGGACGTCGAGGTAGCGGGCGGCCGAACCCATGGCGAGGACGATCGCGTACGCCTGGTACGTCTCGCCGCCGACCGTGACGGACTTGATCGGGCCGGAGAGGTCGATCGCCTCGACGTCCTCGGTGCGGATATCGGCGCCGAAACGCTTGGCCTGCTCGCGCATCTCCTCCATGAGGTCCGGGCCCATGATGCCCTCGCGGAAGCCGGGGAAGTTCTCCACCTCGGTGGTCGTCATCAGCGCGCCACCGAATTGGGTGCCTTCGAACAGCAGCGGCTCCAGTTCGGCCCGGGCCGCGTAGACGGCCGCCGTGTAGCCGGCGGGGCCGGAGCCGACGATGATCAGGTCGCGAACAGGGGTGTTCATGAGGCCCTTCCGAGGAGATGTGTCATCAGACGTGTCAATCAACAACAGGGTAAACGCTGTTGTTCCCCCGACCGGCAGCCGTCAGCCGATATCGCGCATCTCCAGCCGCTGGGCATCGCCGGGCCCGCACCCGGGACCGACGACCAGGGCGGTGATCTTCGGCGGGCGGAGGGCGGTGAGCAGTATCACCACCGCCGGACGGCCCTGATAGGTGAAGTCCATGGACCCCAGGACCGTGCGGTCGATACCCGCGGCGGCGGTGACGCAGCCGGCCAGCGCGCCCGGCGCGCCGAGCGGTCCGGAGACGTCGTTGCGGCCCAGCGCGCTCAGCAGGACCGCGTCGGTCGGGTCGCCGCCCGGATGGGGTGCGCCGGTCTGCTTGGTGGGGAACGCATTCGGGATGGTGTCGCGGCCGCGGACGGCATCCACGGCGACCACCGTGCCGGCGATGACGGCGACGGCCGCGGCCGCCAGGGTGAGCCAGCGCAGGGGACGCGAACGGCGGGCGGCGAGGCGGATCGGCTCGGCCGGGTCGGCGTTGTCCTCGTCCTCCTCGGGAACCGCTGCCATCGGGCGGGTGGACGGGGCCGAGTCGCCGGAGCCCTCCGGTGCGGGGCCGTACGGCAGGTGGTGCACGGTGGCCACCTGGTCGCCGGTCGGGAGGTCGGCGGGATGGTCGCCCTGGGCGAGATCGTCGAGTAAGCGGTCGAGGCGAGCACTCACATCCGGCGGAATCGGGTGCAGGACGTGCGAATCCCGGCCCAGGGCCTGCAGTTCGGCGGTGACGTCGTCGAGGGAACGCAGGAAACGCAGCGATTCCGGATCCTCACGGACCTGGGGCCAGAGTCGGCCGGACAGCTCCGGGGCCACGTTGTCGGCGTGGAGATCGGCCAGCAGGTCGGTCGAGAAGGGAGGTTGGGGCACCGAGCGGGATGCCATCGCGCCTCCTGTGTCGTCCTCGCTGTCCCACGCCCCGGGCCGGTGCCGCCGGGCGGCTTCGCCCTTGTCGTCCATCGCCTCTCCGGGTCGGGCCTGCTGTGGTGTGTACCCGCGGATGTTTTTGTTCGTCTCTAGTAATGACGCATCTCAACTACTTCCGGTTCCCCGGATCCTGCAGGAATTCCAATTCTTGCTGCAACCGTTTGCGTCCCCGGGAGCAGCGGCTCTTGATCGTCCCCTCGGCGACGCCCAGCAATCGCGCCGCCTCCGCAACGGTATACCCCTCCATGTCGATCGCGACCAGCGCGGCGCGCTGGTCGTCGGGCAATCCGAACAGCGCGGCGTCGACGACCATCGACATCTCCCGGTGCGCGATGTCGTCGCGCTCGTCGGCGGGTTCGGCGACGGTCTCGTCCGACAGCGAGATGCTGTAGCGAGACTTGTTGCGCCGCATGCGGTCCAGGCAGGCGTTGACGACGATGCGGTGCAGCCAGCTGCGGACCTCCGCGTCGCCGCGGAAGGCGGCGGCGTTGCGGTGCGCCGAGAGCAGCGCGTCCTGCAGGCAGTCCGCGGCGTCCTCCGACGTGCGGCAGGTACGCAGGGCCAACTGCCACAGATGGTTGTGGTGGCGGTGGAACAGCACCCGGAAGGCGTCGCGGTCGCCGGCTACGTGCGCCGCGAGCAACTGGCGGTCGGTGGCCTCGTCGAGCGGGAGCGATCGGGTCCGGGCAGCAGGTGGTTCGGACATCCCCCCGTTGGACCGCTCGACCGCATCAAACGACAACACATACCCCTAGGATTCAGCGCTCTCGAGCTCGCTCACAGCGGCGCTACGCCCCGATCGGAACGGCACCACACAATTCGCGTCATCCAGGACCGAAGTATCAGATCCCGGGAAGCTCCCCTGCTGAGAGCGCGCTGTGAATCATATCGGCTGCCTCGAACGAGCAGCAACCAGAGACGGAAATACGAGAATCGGCTTCGGGCGCGTCAGGGCGCGGCGTCGAAACGGATGTCGGCGATCGACGTCTGGAACTGGCCTCCGGAATTGGCCAGGGAGGTGATCCAGACCAGCACGTAACGGGCGGGCTGGTCGGCACGGAGCGGAATGTCGGTGGCGCCGTCGGCCAGGGTGGCCTGGCCGATCAGCTGCGTCTGGTCGAGCGTGGGCGTGGCGGTCGGCGAGGTGCGGACCTCGACGACCGTGCCCGGACTGGGTGACTCGATGGTCACCTTGTTCAGCTTGCTGGGACTGCCCAGCGTCGAGACGACCCCCACGCCCTTCTTGAGCGCGGGGAACTGCTGGAAGTACTGGTCGGTGTGCCACACCGTGGTGGGGTTGCCATCCAGCACCGCCGAGATCGTGCCGGGACTGTCCGGGGTGCCCTCCGGGGAGAACACCGTCGCACTGGTCGGGCGCACGGGGACCCCGCCGCCGGTCGCCGCGGGCGGCTCCGACGAACCCTGGGTCGGGTTCACCGGAGCGACGTTCGCGGTGGTGAGACCGAGCTTGCGCTGCTCGTTCAGGGGCGCGTCGGAGCTGCTCGGCGCGAAGATGCTCAGCAGCCACCAGATGATCACGCCGACGACCAGCGCCGCGAGGACGCCCAGGCCGACGAGGATCCACATCATCCGCTGCGACCGCTCCTTCTCCTGCGCGAGCAGTTCCGGATCGGCCAGCGACTCGTCCGGCGCGCTCGTCGCGCGCTGGCCCAGCCGCAGCACCGGGATGAAGTCGGTCTTCTGATCGACCACCGACGCCTGCTCCAGCACGTGCTGGACGGTCGCGGCCGTGCGCACGCCCTTGTTCGACTCCAGCGAGCGCACCGCGACCGCGGAGATCTCGAACGGCGTCTCGGGGCGAATCTGCCGCGGCTCCACCGGAGTTCCGTCGGAGCCGAAATCGGCCAGCCGCAGCCCGCCGACCGTCGCGGCCGCGCCGCTCACCCCGCCCGTGCGGATGGGCCAGCGGGCGGTGATCAGCGCGTACAGCATCGCGCCGAGGCCGCGTACGTCGGACTGGGCGTCCGAATCCGCCAGGGTGCCCGGGAAGGCGAGGACCGCGTCGCCCGAGGCGCTGATGCGCACCCGGTCCGGGTCGTCGATCGATAGCGAACCGCCGCCGCGATGGGCGAGTTCGGCCGCGGCCGCCAGCGCCCGGATCGAGCGCGCGGCGCCGATCGGCGACGGCCGCGTCTCGGCCATCTCGCGCAGCGATCTGCCCGGCGTCCACTCGGCCACCACGATGCCGCCCGAACTGCCGCGGACCACGTCGAGGACGCGGGCCAGGCCCGGCGAGTTGATCCGGCCCAGGCGCAGTGTGCGGGACAGGATCGCCTGCGGGCCGTCGTGGCCGGAGTTGTCGGCGGACTTCTGATCGGCGTCGACGAAGGTCAACGCGACCTCGCGGTCCAGCTTCACGTCCAGCGCCTGCCAGAATCGCAGGCCGCGGGCTCCGCCGTGGTCGGCCAGCAGGCGATAGCGCCCGCCCGCCACCGAGGCGCCCGGCATCAGCTTGGGGCCGCGCTGGGACCGCTTCGCCGGCGACTCGACTCGCATCGGCGGCATCTCCGGGGAACCGACCGGGGCCATCATGCCGGTGTCGTAGGCAGGGTCGCGGGGCGGCATCGACTGCTCGTCGCCGGCCGGTGGCTCCCCTTCGGCCGAATGCGCCGCGGTCAGCTCGTCGTTCGAGCCGGAGTCCGCGGTGCGATCGGCCGGGGGCTGCCCGGGCGGGACATCGTCGGTGCGCACTGCGCCTGCCGCATCGGCAGGGTCGGCGGCCGGGACGCCGCCCGCCGCGTCGTCGCTCACCCTCGTGCCTCCTTCGCCCTGGTGTGTCGAAGTTCGTTGGACCGGCGGCGCACCGGGGACGTCGCCGACTCGGCCGACCTCGGGCTCACGGGTACCGGCCCCGCGGGCGCCGGATCCGGCGTTTGCGTTTCTCTGCCGAACAGGGTACGGGAACTCGCCCGTACCGGTGCGGTCAACGGCACCGGGTCGGATAACAGGTAGGACCATGGTCTGCTGGCTGTCGAGATACGGGTCGTACTGGTAGTAGTACGGCGTCGCCGCCTCGACCCGCGGCAGCAGCATCGTGTCGCCGACGTCCACGTCCTCGTCGAGTCCGAGATCCGGCGCCGGCGGCGTGATGCCCAGGCGGCGCGAGATCGCCACGGTGATGGCCACGATCTCCGGAATGCCCGCCAGGCGCATCAGACCGAAGGCGATACCGAACATGACGATGGCGTCGACGCCGACCCGGAATATCGCGCCGAAACCGCTGTGCAGGTTCGACAGCCCGATGACCTGGTCGATGATCAGCGTGACCGCGGCGCCGGCCACCGATGCCAGCACCACCCGGGTCACCGTGCGCCCGACGTTGGCCATGCGCAGATCGCCGAGACTGCGATGCAGCAGGAAGCCGCCGATCACCGCGCCGACGGTGTACCCGAGCCCGTTCGCCACGCCGAGCACGATGACGACCTGGTCGGCCGAACTCGCGATGACCGGCGCCAGCCCGGAGAACAGGACCTTGACCGCCGTGATGCCGAGCACGATCCAGGTCGGTGTCCAGACCTGTTCGCGGGCGTAGAACACGCGCAGGTGGATCAGCACCAGGGAGTACGGGATGAGGGTGAACGCGGACCAGCTCACCGCCGTGCCGAGGCGTTCCGCGTCGCCGGCGAACCGGGCGTAGCCGAACAGCGCCTCGCCGACCTGCGGTCCCGCCATCGTCAGGAAGGTGACGACGGGGATCAACGCGATCATGGTCAGCCGGGTGGCGACGGACAGGTCGTCGACCACCGCGGGCGTGTCGTCGGCCGCCGCGTTGCGGCTCAGCCTCGGCATGATCGCGGTCAGCAGCGTGACGCCGAGGACGCCGTACGGCAGCTGCAGCAGCAGCCACGCGTTCTGGTAGATCGTCGGTCCGGCCGCGTCGGCGTGCGAGGAGATGTTGTTGGCGAAGATCAGGCCCATCTGGCTGATCAGCACGTACAGGATGATCGCGCCGCCCATGGTGCCGAACTGCTTCAGCCGTGCGTCGAGTCCCCACAGCGGCCGCAGATCGATGTTGTTGCGGCGGATGGCGGGCAGCAGGCTCACGACCTGGGTGATGACACCGGCGGTCACGCCGACGCCCAGCAGCAGCACCTTCGGATCGCTCATGCGCACCGGATCGAGGGTGATCTCGCCCGGTGTTATCGCGTAGAGGGTGAGGACGACCAGCACGATCACGTTGTTCATCACCGGCGCCCAGGCGCCCGGCTTGAACGCCTGCCGGGTGTTGAGCACGGCCGTGAGCAGCGCCGAGAGCCCGTAGAACAGGATCGACGGGAGCAGCAGATAGGTCAGTGCCGTCGTCAGCGCGGTGTTGACCTGGCCGTCGGAGGAGACGAAGACATGGGTGGCCAGCACGGGTGCGGCCGCGGTCGCCAGCACGGTGGCGACCATCAGCACCGTGAACGCCGCGGTGACCAGGCGGCGGACGAATTCCGCTCCGCCGTCCGCGTCCTCCTGTTCGGCGCGGACCAGGGTGGGTACCACGATCGCGGTGAGGACGGCGCCCAGCACCAGCTCGGCGATCATATTCGGCATCAGGCTGGCGGAGGCGAACGCACTGGCGATCGCGGGGCCGAGCACCGTCACGAGGAGTAGCTGCTTGCCGAAGCCGGTGATGCGGCTGATCAGCGTGGCGATCGCGATCGAGCCGGAGTCGCGGACGAGCCGCTGATTCGAATTCGGCGATTCGGCGACGGCGGTCTGCGCCGCGGTGCGCGGCGCCGTCCGGGTGGCGTGCGCCGGGCCGTCGGAACGGCCGGCCGCGCGCCGAGCCTCCGAACGCGATGTCCCCCCGGCGTTCTCGGGTCGCGGGATCCGCCGGGTGGGTCCGCTGGCCGGATCCGGCGGGTACGGCCGCCGTCCCGGCGGAACCGGTGTGCCCGCGGCGGGCGGCCGGCCGCGCGGCGGCGGAGCCTGCTGATCCGGATACGGCTGCGGGCCGCCGGGGCGTGCGCCGGGCGGCGGAACGGGCCCCGGCGCACCGGGGCGGCCATGGCGTGGCGGCGGCCCGCCCGGGCGAGCGCCCGGCGGAACCTGCCGCATCGGCTGACTCGGCGGCGGCATGCGCCCGTTCGGCGGCGCGGGCCGCCGGGACCCGCCCGGCGGCATCCGCCGCGGGTCGTTGGGCGGCACGCGGCGATCGAGATCCTCCGGCGGCACCCGGTAGCCGGGATCCTCGGGCGGCATGCGACGACCAGGGTCGTCGGCGGGCAAGCGATATCCCGGATCCTCCGGCGGCACCCGGCGGCCGTGGTCGTCTAGGGGCACACGGTAGCCCTGCCCCTCGGGCGGCATGTAGTCCTCGGGCACGCGATGTCCCGAGCCCTCTGGTGGCACGCGGCGGCCGAGGTCCTCGGGTGGCATCCGATAGCCCCGGCCCTCGGGCGGCATGCGGCGGCCAGGGTCCTCCGGCGGCATCCGATGTCCCAGGTCGTCGGGCGGCATGCGGCGGCCGGGATCGTCGGTGGGCATGCGATGTCCCGGGTCGTCGGGTGGCATGCGGCGGTCGAGATCCTCCGGCGGCATTCGGTAGCCGGGATCCTCGGGTGGCATGCGGCGACCGTGGTCCTCGGGTGAGGGGTAATAGCCCGGGTCGTCGGGCTGCATGCGGTAGCCGTGGTCTTCGGGTGGCATGCGGTGGCCCGGGGGGACGCGGCGCATGGCACCGCTGGGCGGGGCGTCCGGGCCGGGGGGGACCGGTGGGATCGGACCGCTCAGGGGGACGCGGCGGCGTGGGGGCGGGGATACGGGACGCATCTGCTGCGCCGGCGGGCCCTCGGGGCCGGGCGGCGGGTGCGGATTGCGTTCCCACGGGGCGGCGGGTGCGCGCCGGGGCGGCGGACCGTCGTCGGGATCGACGGGCCGAGGGCGGCTGTCGTACTCGCCGCGCTCGCTCACCATGCCCTCCGGGTCCGTAGGGCCGTGGCTAACGGAAGCGGCACATCCCCCGCGGCGATACCCGAACGGATCGCGCCGTCGCTCATGGTGCCTCCTGTTCCTGCAGCACCCGCTTCCGCGCGCGCAGGTATCGGTTCAGCCTGCGGCGCTTCCCCGGGTCCAACCCCTCGTCGGCCGGATCCGGCTGTCCCCGGAACCGGCGCCACAAACGACGACCGGCCAACAGGAACAGCAGTGCACCGGCGCATGCGGTAATTATCGCCAACGCTTGACCGTAAGCGTTGGACCGCACCGAAACCGACGTGGCGTTGCCGAGCGCGATTCCGTCGGGTGTGGTAATAGAGATCGGAATCACCAGATTGCGGGTGTCGCTGACCTGGGTGGGGATCTGGAACGACCGTGTCCCCTCCGCCGGCAGCTGCTGTTCGCCGATATCGGTGATGCTCGTCCCGCTCGGCGCGCCGATCCGGAACCGGATCCGGATGGCGACCGGCAGCTCGTTGCGCGCCACCAGCAACAGCGGACTCTGCTCCGAGGCCAGCGTGTACACCCCGCCCGGCGGCAGCACGGTGACCGAGCGATAGAGGTTGTCCATCGTCCGGGTGAGCTGGTCGATCCGGCGCTGGGCGGCGGTATCGGCCTGGAGCCCGGTGCTCGTGCGGTCCGACATGGTCAGCGTCCGGACCAGGTCGTCGCGCAGGGGTTGGACGAAGGCGCGCGGCGTCGGCTCCTGCTGCGGCACCTCGACCAGCGCGCCCAGCAGATCGGTGATGCGGCGCTGCTGCTCCTGGACGGGCGCGATGAACTGATCGGGCACTGCGGCATCGGCGGCCTCCGCGCGGTAGTCCACCTCGTACGGCTGCGGATCCGCGGGCTGCGCCATCAGATCGGTGAACGACCGGGGCGTGGCCAGCCCGTTGCGGAACAGCAGATCCAGCTGACTCAGCAGGGCGGTGGCCTCGTCGCGGCCGGCCCCCCACTGCTGCGGCGGCATCAGCAGCGCCGATCGCGGGCGGTCGGGCTGGGGATTCAGCGCCGACCACGAGACCGCGCCGAGCGCGTCCTGCATCCGGGCCGCGCGGGAATCGTTGGTGACCTCGTAACGCACCCGGTCGGGGGTGAACGGCGGCGTCGGCGGATTCGAGCCGACCGCGGCCAGCGCGGTGGCCGACCAGACGTCGAAGGTGGCCGCGTGCAGCGCGGCGTCCGGCTGCTGCGGCGCAGTGGCGGTCGGCGCCGGGGTGATACCGGGCAGGCGCACCATCTCGGGGCTCGACTCGTCGGCCGCGGCGGTGACGGCCGCGGTGCTGCGGACCGTCGCCCCCTCGGTGCGCGAGTTCGTGGAACCCGTTGCGGTACTGCGGGAATCGAGCGGCGCCACGGCATTGTCGGCGACCACGGCCGTGTGATAGCCGTGGCTCGCGAGCAGCGTGGCGCCCTCGGGATCGAGGCTTCCGGACGCGGGCAGGCCGACGCCGCGCACCGACTTGACCGACAGGATCGAGTCCACGATGTCGGCCGGCGCCTCCACCGCGCGGGCGGTCAGCACCGGATCCTGCACGGCGGCCAGCGCACCGATGTCGACCTGCGCGAACGGCAGCGCCACCGTGCACAGCGAGGGCGCCAGCGTGCGCAACCGCTCCAACCAGTTCTTGGCGGCGTCGGCGCCCGAGCCGTCGCGGGTGGTCCCGTCGGGATCCGACGGGCTCGCCAGCACCCGATAGCCCTGAGTCATATCCGAAACCGTCAGCAGCAGATCGGGATCGATGGCGAGACAGACGGATCCGGCCAGACCGGGGCCGCGGGTGGCGTCCCGTCCCGCCTCGGGCTGCACCGTGGATTCCAGCGCCGAGACCAGCTGGTCGAGGCGGCCGCCGGGGGCCAGCTCACCGGCCAGCTCGTCGTCGGTCAGCAACTCCTTGCCGTCGACCGAGCCGGGGATGCCGGCCATCCGCCGCGGCCGGTCGGCCAGCGGCCACATCAGCGTGGTCGCGACGGGAGAGTCGGTGGCGGCCGGAACCGCCGGGGCCCCAGGGGTCTTCGCGTCGGTGGACGTCGGCGGCAGCCCGAGCACGGGGAGCAGGAACCGGGCGTCGTCGAGGCGGGCCTGATTGCCGTACGCCGGTTGGCCGTTCACGTTCAGCAGCAGCGGATACACACCGGGATCGGTGATGTCGAGCGACGAGGTGATCGGGGTACTGCCGCTGCTGCCACGCGCTTCCTCGCGCACGGCGACGCGCAGCGTGAACTGCTTGCGCTGCCCGGGGGTCAGCCGCTCGGCGACGTCCTGGAACGGCCCGACCATGTCGTAGTTCACCTGGTCCATGTCCAGCATGGACCGCAGGCCGCTGGGATTGGTGATGGCGCTCGCCCGCTGGAGGCGCACGCTCACGTCGTCGACGACGCGATCGCCGATATTGGTCAGCGTGCCCGTCACCGTCAGGACCGAATCACTGCTGGTGGTCACGGTATTCGGTGTCACCGAATCCAGCGTCAGCTTGAGGAATTTCGGCGACGACGCCGTCGAACCGCCGCTACCCGACGGTTCCGCGGTGGCCGGTCCGGCGAGCGGTGCGGTGAGCACCGCCAGCGCCAGCGCGATGAGCATCGGCACCAGGCGGCGTCGATGGTGACCCTCACGCGTCATTGTCTGCCGTTCTCCATCCGGTCGATCAGGCGGTTCGCGACTTCCGCCAGCCGCCGTTCGTCGGCGTAGGCGAGCCGGGTGTCGAGTTCGCTCAAAGGCACCCAGGCCACCTTGGTGACCTCGACGTCGGCGTCGGACAGTTCACCGCCCACCGACCGCATCAGATAGTGATGCACAGTCTTGTGTACCCGGCGCCCGTCGGTGACGAACCAATAGTCGATACTGCCGAGCTCGGTGACGACGACCCCGTTGATACCCGTCTCCTCCGCCACCTCGCGGACGGCGGTCTGCTCGGCGGTCTCCCCCTCCTCGATATGTCCCTTGGGCAGCGACCACAGTAACCGACCCCGGCGGTCGGTGCGCCCGATCAGGGCGGCGCTGCGCCCCTCGCGCGGACCGTCCAGGCCGTCCACCACCAGGCCGCCCGCGGAGGTCTCGCGCACGGTGCGCATGCGCGGTTTGCCCCTGCGGTTGTCCGCCGTCGCATTACCGGACGAACCGCGGCGCCGGGGTTGGCGACGTCGACTGTTCGCGCGATCGGCCGGAGACACTGCGTCAGTCTAGCTGTGTCTAATGGCGCCGCCTTCGGCGTCGCGGGTTTGCGGCGCCCGTGTGGCTCGGTTTTCGGTGGCCTCTGCTTGCTCCTTCGTCGCTTGCGCAGAGGCCACCGAAAACCGAGCCGCGCCGCAAACCGTGAGGGTTGCGGTGGTGTTGATGTGACAACTGGGGGTGTGCGGCGATGTGAAGATCATCGGCGTGTCGGTGCGGGCGGGGGATTTGCCCGGCGCGGCGGCGGGGTGTGGTGGGGGACCAACTAAGCTGCGTTTCCGTGGTTTCGCCGAAGTCCGAGGATGCAACAGTGTCTGATCCGCACGAGGATCGTCGTACTCGTTTGCTCGCGGCGGCGGCCATAACGGTCGGGCAGCTGTCGGATGTGCTCACTCCGCTCGGCGAGATGTTCGCGGCGCACGGTCATCAGTTGTATCTGGTGGGCGGGAGTGTGCGCGACGCCGTCCTGGGGCGGCTCGGCACCGACCTCGACTTCACCACCGACGCGCGACCGGAAGCGGCGCAGCGGATCCTGCGCGGGTGGGCCGACAACCTCTGGGACACCGGCGGTTTGGCGTTCGGCACGGTGAGCGCGTCCAAGTCGGGGTGGCAGCTGGAGATCACGACGTTCCGCAGCGACAGCTACGACCGCGTCTCCCGCAATCCCGAGGTCACCTTCGGCGACACCCTCGAGGGCGATCTGATCCGCCGCGACTTCACCGTCAACGCCATGGCCGTGCGGATCGGCGCGGTCGGCGAACTGGAATTCGTCGACCCCCTGAACGGGATGGCGGCTCTGCTCGCCGGGGTGCTGGATACGCCCGCGGCGCCGGAGGATTCGTTCAACGACGATCCGCTGCGCATGCTGCGCGCCGCCCGGTTCGTCTCGCAGCTGGGCTTCGATCTCGCCCCGCGCGTGCGCGCCGCGATCGGCGTGATGGCCGACGAGATCGGCCGGATCACCCCCGAACGCGTCCGGACCGAACTGGACAAGCTCATCGGCGGCGACCATCCCCTCGACGGCATCGACATCATGTGCGAGACCGGCCTGGCCGAGCGGGTGCTGCCCGAGGTGCCGGCGATGCGGCTCGAGATCGACGAGCACCACCAGCACAAGGACGTCTACCAGCATTCGCTGACCGTCCTGCGCCAGGCCATCGACCAGGAGGACGGCGATCCGGACCTGGTGCTGCGCTGGGCGGCGCTGCTGCACGACGTCGGCAAGCCGCCGACCAAGCGCAACGAGCCCGGCGGCGGGGTGAGCTTCCACCACCACGAGGTGGTCGGCGCCAAGATGGTCCGCAAGCGCATGCGGGCGCTGCGCTATCCGAAACAGTTCACCGAGGATGTGGCCCGGCTCGTCTACCTGCATCTGCGTTTCCACGGCTACGGCAAGGGCCAGTGGACCGATTCGGCCGTGCGCCGCTACGTCACCGACGCCGGTGACCTGCTACCGCGCCTGCACAAACTGGTCCGCGCCGACTGCACCACCCGCAACAAACGCCGCGCCGCCCAGCTGCAGTCCACCTACGACGATCTGGAGACGCGCATCGAGCACCTGCGGGAGCAGGAGAACCTCGAGCGCGTCCGGCCCGACCTGGACGGCAACGCGATCATGGAACTGCTCGGCGTGCCGCCGGGCCCGCAGGTGGGCCGCGCGTGGCGGTACCTGAAGGAACTGCGTCTGGATCGCGGGCCGCTGTCGCGCGACGAGGCGGAGGCGGCGCTGCTCGAATGGTGGAACGCCGGGGCGCCCTAGAAGACGATCAGCGTCGTGCCGGTGACGATGGCCGAGCGGATCTGGGCGAGGTCGAACGATCCGGCGACCTCGGGGACGGCGATATGGAAGCGCACCCGGTCCCCGGTGCGGTCGGCGCGGACGATGGTGATGTGTTTCGGCAGGTCGGTGAGGGTCAGCGGGGCGACCCGGACCCAGCGGCGCGGGATCGGGACGCCGAACCAGTGCGCCCGGTGGACGGCGATGGTGAGCAGATTCTCCGTGACCGCCGCGTCCACCAGGGCGCGGATTCTTCGGCGCCGGTGCCGGGCGGTGATCAGCCCGGTGGTCTCGTCCACGCCCAGCCGCCAGTCCAGTCGGCCGTCGTTGAGCCAGTCGACCAGGGCCGCGGTGGTGACCGTGCCGGTGAGGTCCAGCGTGGACGTGCGCACCTTGGTCGGTACACCCGGGACCAAGCGCACGCCGTGCGCGATCACCGTCATCTCCTCGATCGGGTGACCATTCCATCGCAGGTCGGTCAGCACCGTCTTGGTCTGGAAGTGGGCGCCGCGACGGCGGGCCTTGAGCGTGCGCAGCGTGGCCGTCATCTCGTGGCCCAGCAGCGTGGCGCTGACCTCCTGGCCGCCGAACTGGCTCAGGATGCCCTCGCTGAGCAGCGTCATCAGCACATCGGGCAGCAGCGCCGTGACCGTGCCGGCGCTCAGGTCGGCGACCGGGTCCAGCAGGCGCCTGCCGATGTCCACGGCGCGCAGCGGCGACCAGGACTTGGGGTCGAAATAGGTGGCCATGATTGCTTCGAGAGTACTGGCCGGTGGTGACACCGCGCCCGTCGCGCGGGCGTGTAGACGTCGCTGACGTAGGTGTGCCAGCCCGCTAAGGGGCCGGCTCGGCGGGGTCGTCCTCCGTTTCGGGCTTCCGCGGCTGCGGTTCGTCCAGCTTCGCGTGCATCAGATACACGTTGTAGCTGTCCCAGGCCGACATGGTGAAGTACAGGTCACGCCCCGTCGACCAGGGATGGATGAAGCCGCCGTACGCCTTCGGGTAGTCGTTGGTGCTGGCCAGCTCCACGCCGTCGGTCCAGGCGCCCTGCGGTTCGGCCGCGGTCCGCAGCACGATGGCCGCCCGGGCCGGATCGAGGTAGACCAGCTGCCACTGCCCGCTCTCCTCGTCGAAGCGCACCGACAGCTCGCCCGCGATACCCGGCAGGATCGGGCTCGCCGAGTTGTCCTCCGCGGGCGCCCAGGTGCCGTTCACCCAGTACTGGTACGCCGACTTGTTGAGCACCTCGGCCCGCGGCACGCGCGCCAGGCCGATGAGGCCGATGCGGCCGTTCGGGGTGCCGAACATGTACACGTAGTCGCCGTGCGGGACCATCGTGGTGACCTGGAACTGCTTGAGGCCGAACATGTTGTCCCACACGGCGTACTGGTCCTTGACCCAGGTGCGGCCGTTGTCGTCGGAGTACGCCAGCCCGCCCTTGTTGGTCCACCACATGCCCGGGATCCGATCCCAGTGGTTGACCGACATGTAGCTCACGTACTGCCGGTTGCCCAGCGCGAATCCGGAGGTCGGGATGACCGTGGTCTCGTAGTTCTTGATCTTGCGGCTGTCCAGCAGTTCGGCGGCGTGGCAGCGGCTGTCCTGCACCATCTGGTCGATGATCAGGCCCTTGGACAGGTCGCGTTCGGTGCTGTAGCCGATCACGTTGCTGCGCCAGTCGGGCCCGCCGGCGCCGTTGCCCACCCAGCCCTTGCCGAAGGTGTCGCCGAACAGCACCGACACCTCGCCCGGGCGGTTCTCCCACATGATGCCCAGATCTGTTCCGTCGACACCCCAGCGCATATCGGTGCGGTTGGTCGAGCCGTGGCCGGTCACCTGATTCACCAGATCGACCGACTCCACCTGCCGCGGAGCCACGGGCGCCGCGACGGCTCCGGGTTCGGCCGGATGCACGACGGGCGGCGGCGGGGTCTGCGGCGCGGGCGGTTCACCGCCGGGCACCGGGATCGGAATCGGCTCGGGTTCCGGCCGGATGTGGATGCGCGGAATGTTGAATCGCGCGGAGCCCGAACTGGATCCCTGGCTCGACCCGGAGTCCGAGCCCGAGGAGGATCCGGACGACGCCGATCCCGACGAACCGAAATCGGCGGATCCCGAGCCGGATCCGGAATCGGCCGGCGGCGCGGGTTCTTCGGCCGGCGGCGCGGGCTTCGGGGTGTCGCGAACGTCCGGGCAGGGGTTCTGGCACGGGTCGACGGGCAGCGGACCGGGATCGATACGCGTGTTGTCGGGCTGCGGACCCGGCACCGGAACCGGCACGAATTCCGGATAGGGCACGGGGATATCGATATTCGGCGGCAGCGGTGGCAGCAGCGGCGGCGGGGGCGCCTTCGGATCGGGTTCGCGCGCCCGCGGGTCGAATCCCGTTTCCCCGCAGGAGTTCACCGGAGGCGGAGCCCACGGGGCCGGTGCCGCCGCAGCCGGCGCCGCCAGGCCGACAGCGGCCAGCAGGACACCGAAAAGTGCAGGCGCAGTGCCTTTTCCCATGCTCTCCCAGTTCTCCTAGATACCGGCCGCGCGGCGGTGAGGTCGCACAACTCGACCGCCATCGTGGCTGGGGTCGAGCACAGCCCGTCCAATTTAACCGACCCGTTTGCTCGTTCGCAGGACGGCGCGGCACCGCGTTATCTGGTGACCGTGTGTCGCCGCGTGTTGATCAGCACCGCGGCGATGCCCAGGGCGTAGATCACGGCGCCGGCCAGCACCACCCCGGGCGAGCGCCCGTCGTCCGGGATCACCAGCGCCGTGACCGCGACGGCCAGGACGAACGTGATGTTGAAAACCGTGTCCTGCAGGGCGAATACCTGGCCGCGCCGGGCATCGTCGATATCGATCTGCAGGGTCGCGTCGCCGGTCAGCTTGATGACCTGCCCCGCCAGCCCGAGCAGGAACGCCCCGGCCAGCAGTAGCTGATGGGCGCGGTGCTCCCCGCCGGCGCCCGCCACCGTGATGGGCGTGACCAGCACCAGCTGCACCAGCACGGCCGTGGTCAGGCCCGCCGCCACCGTGCGCGGACGGCCCAGCCGCGGGATCAGCAGCGGCGCGATCACCGCGGCGACCAGCATGCCCGAGGCCGCGGCCGCGATGGCCACCCCGAAACCGACCAGCCCGCTGCTCAGCGAAAGGCCCGCCGCGGACGAGCGGCGCAACACCAGCACCATCAGCAGCGTGTTGGCACCGAACACGATCCGGTGCGTGCCGATGCCGATCAGGGCGGTGGTGCATTCGCGGGACTCCCACACCGCCCGCGCGCCGGTGCGCAACCCGGTCGCGACCGCGCGGAGCGAACTGCGCGGGGTGGATCCCCCCTGATCCGGTCCGAGCTCCCGTCGCCGGAAACCCAGCGCGGCCACCGCGCCGACGATCGATCCCGACGCACTGGCCGCGACCGCCACCGCGGATCCGGCATCACCCGCCCCCACGGCGCCGATGATCGCGACGGAGACCGCGGCGCCCAGCCCGGCGCAGCCCGAGGCCGCCGTCGCCAGCACCGAATTCATCGGCACCAGCCACTGCTCGGCCAGCACCCGCGGCAGCGCCGCACCCGCCCCGGCCAGCACGAACCGGCTGATACCGATCACCGCCAGCGCCAGCAGCAGGAGCGGCGTCTCCGCGATGCCGCCCAGCAGCCCGGCCGCGGCCACCGCGATCAGCACGCCGCGCAGCAGGTTCGCCACCAGCAGCACCATCCGGCGGTCCCACCGATCCAGCAGCGCCCCGGCATAGGGCCCGATCACCGAATACGGCAGCAGCAGCACGGTGAATCCGCCGGCGATCGCCAGCGGATCGGTCGCGCGCTCGGGATTGAACAGGATCGCCCCCGACAGCGCCGCCTGGAACATCCCGTCGCCGAACTGCCCCGCGAATCGCACCGTCGCCAGCCGCAGCATGCCGGGGCTGTGGGCGATCGCGGCCAGTGCCGTGCGCACGATTCCGGCCGGGGAGGGACGATCGTCGGTTCTGGTCATCCCGGGCGTCCGCTGGTCGCGGTCACCAGGGCGCGCACCGCTTCCCGCATATCCGGGGCCATCGGCAGTCCGGCGAGCGACCGGGCATCGATCCAGCGGAACTCGTCGTGCTCGCCCGGCGCCAGCGCGACCTCGCCCGGTTCCGCCTCCACGACGAAGTTGTATTTACGCACCCGGGCCTTGGTCCGCGTGGCGTAGTCGAATTCGCCGGCTACCTCGACGATCCGGCGCATGCGCAATCCGGTCTCCTCGTACAACTCGCGCGCCACACAGTCGGCGAAGGATTCGCCGGATTCCACGCCACCGCCCGGCAGTTCGTACATACCGCCGTGCCAATCATCCGCGACACGCCGTACTACCAGCAATTTTCGGTCCCGGAACACCGCCACCCCCACGACGAAGTGATCGATGCCCGCCGCGTGTGCCTGCCGCCGGAGTTTGCGCTCGACGTCCGCGAACACCTCGGGTCGCATGCGCGATTCACCTCCGGTTCCGGTTGCGGCACACCATGATACGGGCGGGCGGCTGGTGCCGGACGGCCGGTGCGGCCGCAGCCGCGCCGGGTATTTGCCGAACGGCGCCCGACCGGTCGGGAGCTTACCGTGGGTACGGTGGCGGTCGCCGCGCCGGAGCCGATGAGGCCGCGCGCTAGAATTTACTGGGAATTCAGGGTCTGGTTCGTGATGTGCTCCTACCCTGAAAGGTGAACGGTGCTCGGCCGGAGAGGAGGACCACGGTGTCCACACTCACGACACCACACATCGACGTCCACCGCGGCGGCGACCGGATGAAAACCCGTGTGGCATGGCTGGATTCGAAGCATTCTTTCTCCTTCGGTGAACACTACGATCCGGAAAACACGCACCACGGACTTTTGCTGGTAAATAACGAGGACATTGTTTCCCCCGGGCAGGGATTCGATACCCACCCCCATCGGGATATGGAGATCGTGACCTGGGTGCTCAGTGGTTCCCTGGTCCATCAGGATTCCCTCGGGCACAGCGGCGTGATCTATCCGGGACTGGCCCAGCGCATGAGCGCGGGCACCGGAATTCTGCACTCGGAAAAGAACGATTCCTGGCGGCTGGCGCCGGAGCAGGGCGGCACCGGCGAACATGTCGATCCGGTCCATTTCGTGCAGATGTGGGTGGTCCCCGACGAATCCGGCCTGACCCCCGGTTACCAGCAGCTGGAGATCGACGACGAGCTGGCGGGCGGCGGTCTGGTGACGGTGGCCTCGGGCCTTCCGCAGTATCGCGACCGCACCGCGATCGCCATCAACAGCAGCCATTCCGCACTGCATGTCGCGCGCTTGGCGGGTGCCCCAGAAGAGGCGCGGGTGACTATTCCGGAAGCGCCGTATCTACATCTTTTCGTGGCGCACGGCGAGATCGAGATGGAGGGCGTCGGCACTCTCTACGAGGGCGACGCGGTACGGCTGGCCCGCAGCGGCGGGCAGCGCATCGTCGCGAATTCGCCGTCGGAAGTTCTGGTGTGGGAGATGCACGCCCGGCTCGGGGCGCAATAACATTTCACAGCGCCCGAATCCGGCTCCACGGCCGGGCGAACGAGAGGACAGCAATGCCGGAGTACCCGCCGCCCGGGCAGTATCCCCCGCCCGGTCAGTACCCGCCCCCGCCGGATCAGTATCCCCCGCCGCCGGGTAACTATCCCCCGCCTCCCGGTAATTCGCCGGGGCAGCAGTATTGGCAGGAATCACCGCAGCGCAAGGGCCTGGCGATCACCTCGCTGGTACTGGGCATTCTCGCGGTGCTGGGACTGCTGATCTTCTTCGGCGCGATCGTGCTCGGGCCGTTCGCGCTGCTGTTCGGAATCATCGCCGCGGTCAAGGCCCGTCGGGGCACTGCGGGCGGCTTCGGCATGGCGATCGCGGGCATCGTGCTGGGTGTGCTGGCCCTGGCCGGCGCGGCCGCCGAGGCGATCATCGGCTACAGCTTCTTCGTCAACAACGGTGGACGCGACTACGTGGACTGCGTCCGGGACGCCGGCAACGATCAGTCCAAGGTCCAGCAGTGCGAGCACGACTTCCGCGACACCCTGGAGAACAAGCTGAGCGTCACGCTCAGTCCGCAGCCGACCCGTTGATCCGGCACTCGCGGACGGCGGCGACGACCTCCGCGAGTCCCGGCCGGAAGTCCCCGTCCGGCGGGTCGATCCACACCCGGTACCCGGTGCGTTCGTCGGTCGGCGACGGCAGCACGATGTGGGTGCCGGGCAGCGGGAGCGAGGCGCCCAGCCGGAGCAGTTCCGCCGTCACCGCCTGGTCGCCCGGCCCGGCGGCCGGATCGGTGAGGAAGGTCCAGCGCGAGGAGCGCGGATGGCCGATGATCGGACCGCGCGGCGGACCCGCCGCCAGCCGGGCCCGCATCCGGCCGCCCAGCGCCGCGGGCACGGTGATCGCGCCGACCGCGCCCACCTCCAGCATGATTCGCCCGAGCGTCGGCTCCACCACGCCGTACAGCCCGTTCTCCATGCGGTATCGGCGGCAGCGGGCGAAGGACTCCTGGGTCGCGGTGTACGCCGCCGGGCCGCCGTGCCGCAGCTGGCCGCCCGGCGGTCCCGCGGGGGCCTCCGGGCTGATGCGCGCTGCCGACTCCGGCCCCGTCGCTCCGGTGGAACCTGGTCCGGAGGGGTCGAGCGTACTCATGGCGAACCTCGTCTCGTGTCGAGCGTCCGGGTCGAGTCCAGTCCAGCTATGCCTAGACCGTATAACTGAATAATTAAAATGACAATAGTCACACACCGGGGAATATCCGGGCGTACCATCACCTTCCATGGCTCCGCTGTCGCCTACGGTCGCCCGCTGGGAACTGGTGCTGCGCCTGCGTGAACTGCGCGAACAGCGTGGGTTCGATTCCGCCACCTTCGCCAAACGGGTCGGCTTCACCCCGGCCAACTGGTCCCACGTCGAGAAGGGCCGCCGGGTCCTGACGCTGAATACGATCGGCCCGGTGCTCGACCTGCTGGAGGTGGGCGAGGCGGAGCGCGGCGAACTTCTGGCATTGCTGTCGGCCAGTAAAGACCGCGGCTGGTGGGCCACCTCGTCGGCGCTGATCAATCCGGACCTGCAGCGCTACTACGGCATGGAGTACGGCGCGGATTACATCCGCAGCTACGACAGCCTGGTGGTGCCCGGCCTGCTCCAGACCGAGGCGTACGCCCGCGCGCTGATCAGCGCGGACGTCATGATCCGCCCGGTCCAGGTGGAACAGCTGGTGGCCGTGCGGATGCGCCGGCAGCGGCGGCTGCGGGGTCCGGAGCGGGCGGAACTCACCGCGGTGATGAGCGAGGCGACGCTGCTACAGCAGATCGGCGGGCCGAAGGTGCTGCGCGGGCAGCTGGAATACCTGGCCGGTCTGGTCGAGGATCTCGATACGGTAGACGTGCGGGTCATCCCGTTCAGTGCCCCGGCCGGCGCGATTCTCGGCGGGTCGAGCTTCCACCTGCTCGACTTCGCCGGCGATACCCTGCCGACGTTCGCGTGGGCCGAGAGCGCGGTATTCGGCGGGGTGGTCGACAATCCGGAACAGGTGCGTGATCTGGCGTTCGCCTATGTGCGCGCCCTCGACCAATCCCTCAGTCGCAGTGAATCATTGACGCTGATCAGAAAGCATGCGCGCGTGTAGAATCCTCCGCATGTCAACGACCGCCAGGTATCGGCCACAGGCCACCGGTTGGTTCACGTCGACCCGCACCAACAACGGCAACCAGTGTGTCGAGGTGCGATTCGACGGCGACGCGGTGCTCGTCCGCGACAGCAAATTCCGTCGCGATCCGGCGCACCGCCCCGAGGACGCGCCCGTCATCGTCCTCACCGCCGGGGAATGGATGCGTTTCCTCGGCGCTGTACTCGGATCCGGCCCGGCAGGCGCGGTATCCGCCGAGCCCACCCGCTCCGGCGGCGCCGTCGTCCGCCACGGCGACATCGCGCTCACCTTCACGACCGGCGAGTGGGACGCGTTCGTGGCGGGAGCGCGCGACGGCGAGTTCGACCGGGTGCTCGTGTAGGTCCCGGCGCGCTCCCGCCCCGCATCTGCATACTGGAGATCGTGACTGCCGACGTGACGACCCCCTCCGGTATCGATCTGACCTATCGCGACGACGCTGTGCGGGTGCAGGACGACCTGTTCGCGCACGTCAACGGCAAGTGGCTGGAGAGCTACGAGATTCCGGCCGATCGCGCGGTCGACGGCGCCTTCCGCACGCTGTACGACCAGGCGGAACTGGATGTCCAGACGATCATCCAGGACGCCGCCGCGTCGGACGCTGCCGCGGGCAGCGACGAGCGCAAGATCGGCGACCTCTACACCAGCTTCATGGACGAGGCGGCCGTGGAGGCCGCCGGGCTGACCCCGATCGCCGATGAACTGGCCGCGATCCGCGCCGTGACCGACCGCTCCGAATTCGCCGCCCTGCTGGGCCGGTTGCAGCGCGTCGGCGTCGGCGGGGCGCTGATGTTCTACGTCGACACCGACGACAAGAACTCCCAGCGCTATCTGGTGCACGCCACCCAGTCCGGTATCGGCCTGCCCGACGAGTCCTACTACCGCGGCGAGGAGTACGCCGAGATCCGCGGCAAGTACGTCGACCACATCGGCCGTATGTTCACCCTCGCCGGTATCGACGCCGACCCGCAGCGCGTCTTCGATCTCGAGCGCAAGCTTGCGGCCGGCCACTGGGACGTGGTGCGCCGCCGCGACGCCGAATTGAGTTACAACCTCACCACTTTCGACGCGCTCGCCGCCGAGAACCCGGAATTCGACTGGGCCGCATGGACGTCGGCGACCGCCGAGGGCGTCGACCGCTCCGGTCCGGAGCTGTTCGCCGAACTCGTGGTGCGCCAACCGGATTACGTGCGCACCTTCGCCGGGCTGTGGGCCTCGGAATCGCTCGAGGACTGGCGGGCGTGGGCCACCTGGCGGGTGCTGCGCGCGCGGGCGGCGTATCTGACCGGCGCGCTGGTCGAGGAGAACTTCGACTTCTACGGCCGCACCCTCACCGGCGCGCAGGAGAACCGGGAGCGCTGGAAGCGCGGCGTCTCGCTGGTGCAGGACCTGCTCGGCGAGGCGGTCGGAAAGCTGTACGTGGCGAAGCACTTTCCGCCCGAGGCCAAGCAGCGCATGCAGCAGCTGGTCGCCAACCTGACCGAGGCGTACCGCCGCAACATCACCGGGCTGGACTGGATGGGTCCTGAGACCCGGCAGGCCGCGCTCGCGAAACTGGAGAAGTTCACCCCGAAGATCGGCTACCCGGACCGCTGGCGCGACTACTCGGCCGTCACCATCGATCCGGCCGATCTGGTCGGCAACTACCGCCGCGGCTACGCCGCCGACCACGACCGCGACCTGAACAAGCTCGGCGGCCCCGTCGACCGCGACGAATGGTTCATGACGCCGCAGACGGTCAACGCCTATTACAACCCGGGCATGAACGAGATCGTCTTCCCCGCCGCGATCCTGCAACCCCCGTTCTTCGACATGAACGCCGACGACGCCGCCAACTACGGCGGTATCGGCGCGGTGATCGGCCACGAGATCGGGCACGGCTTCGACGATCAGGGCAGTAAGTACGACGGCGACGGCAATATGGTCGACTGGTGGACCGATGCCGACCGCGCAGAGTTCGGCAAGCGGACCAAGGCGCTGATCGAGCAGTACAACCTGTTCTCCCCCAGCGATCTGCCCGACAACCATACGGTGAACGGCGAATTCACCATCGGCGAGAATATCGGCGACCTCGGCGGCCTGTCGATCGCGTTGCAGGCCTACAAGATCGCCCTCGACGGCGCCGAACCGCCGGTCGTCGACGGCCTCACCGGCCTGCAGCGGGTCTTCTTCGGTTGGGCCCAGGTGTGGCGCACCAAGTCTCGCAAGGAGGAGGCGATCCGCCGCCTCGCCATCGACCCTCACTCCCCGCCGGAATTCCGCTGCAACGGCGTGGTCCGCAACCTCGACGGCTTCCACGAGGCCTTCGAGGTCACCGAGGGCGACGCCCTGTATTTGGATCCCGCTGAGCGCGTACGTATCTGGTAAGCGCTGGTGTTTCCGGCCAAAAGCGTGCCGGAAACATGGGTGAGGCGACGCACGACGAAGGGCCCCGGACAATCGTCCGAGGCCCTTCGTCGAATCTACGTTCCCGGCATGTCCACGCCTACGTTCCCGGCTTGCCGACTTCTACTTTCCCGGCATGCTTTTGGCCGGGATCAGTTCCAGTCGCCCATGCCGTCGCTGGTGCTGAAGGTGCCCTTGGAGTTCTGCACGATGACCGGGTCGCCCTTCTGCGCGTTCTCGAAGAACCACTGGGCGTCGGCGGGGCTGACGTTCAGGCAGCCGTGGCTGGTGTCCGAAACGCCCTGCTGCGCAACCGACCACGGGGCCGAGTGCACGAAGATGCCGCTGTTGGACAGGCGCGTGGCGTACTCGACCTCGAGCTTGTAGCCCTCCGGATCGGTGGTCGGGACCCCGTAGGTGGAGGAGTCCATGATCATCTTCCGGTTCTTCTCACCCACGTAGTAGGTGCCGTTGGGCGTCTCGTGCTTGGTCTTGCCCATCGAGGTCGGCATTTCCTTGATCACCTCGCCGTTGCGGGTGATCGTGACCGTGTGGGTCGCGTCGTCGGCCGTGCTGATGACCTCGTCGCCGACCTTGTACGCGACCTTGGTGCCGCCGGCCTCGACGGTGATGTCGGAGTTGGCGGTCCAGAAGTTCTCGGGCCGCCAGCGCACCTGCTTGTCGCCGAGCCAGTAGAAGTGGCCCTGCACCGGGTTGGACGAGGTGATGCGGATGGCCTTCTCGGCGGCCGCGTGGTCGCCCACCGGCTCCTTGAAGTTGATGACGACCGGCTGGGCCACGCCGACGACCTCGCCGTCGCCGGGGCCGATATTGGGGGCCGCGAAATTGGCCGCCGGCAGCGCCGGCGGGTTCTTCATCGGAGCGGCGCCCGGCTCGGGCTGCTGCTGCGGCACCGCGGCCGGGCCCCCGACGTCCGGGCCGCCCGGCCACAGCGGCGCGGCCGATGCGGGCGCGAAGGCGATCGCGCCGGCGGCGGCCGCCGCGAGCGTTAGAACGCCGATCCGCATGGTCCGGGTCGCCGCGTCCCGGCCGGGTCTCCGACAGATGGTGGTGCGCACAGCCGTTTCGTCCTCTCCATCCCAATTCGCACGCGGACACGCGGACACGCGCGCAGGAAGATCTGTGGTGCCAGGGCCCCGACCCCGGTCCATTACTACATCCCATGCCCGTGGGCGCCAATTGTCTTCCGGCGGTTATGAAGTTCGACCATTCGGTGTGCGACATGTCACCCTGTTCGACACGGCCGGTCGCCATGGCGTGTCTGCGCCGTTCGGCTCGGCGAGTCGGGGTAGCCGGGGCGGACCGGGCCGACAAACCGGACCGATGCGTTACAAAACCTGATTGTGATTTAAATCACAATCGACTGGCGGATCACGGCCATGTCGACACGATGTCGAAGGTGATTCCCGCATGGGGGCCGGTCGCGATGTTGTGCGGTACGGCCAGCGGAATTCGGCCGCGCGCGTACCGCGGGGACAGCGCCGGGACGACGCGGGCGAGCACGGTGGCCAGCACGATGCGCAACTCGTAGTCGGCCAGCGCGGCGCCCAGGCAACGCCGGTGCCCGCCGCCGTAGGGCGCGAATTCGAAGGGGCCGTGCCGGCGCTCCAGGAAGCGTTCCGGCCGGAACTCGTCCGGATCCGTCCAGATCTCCGGATCGGAGTGCAGCAGCGGGATCGCGATGCCCGCGGTATCCCCCGCGGACAGGTCCACCCCGCCCAGCGCGCCCGGTCCGGTCAGCCGCCGCAGCACGATCGGGACGGGCGGATGCAGCCGCAGCGTCTCCTGGCACACCGCGTCCAGGTACGGCAGCCGCGCGAGCTCCTCCGGCTCCACCTCGCCCGCCTCCGCCAGTTCCGCGCGCAGCCGCCGCAGCGTGTCCGGCTGCCGGTGCAGCCGGAACAGCGCCCACACCAGGCTGGTCGCGGTGGTCTCGTGCCCGGCGACCAGCATGGTGCGCAGATGGTCGCGCAGATCCTCGCCGCCGAGCGCCGCGCCGTCGTCGCATTCGGAGCGCAGCAGCAGGTCCAGGATGTCCGTTCCGGCCGCGCCGGTGCGCCGGCGGTCCGCGACGTCGGCGTCGATGAGGGCGTCGAGCCGGTCGCGCGTGACCCGGAACCGGTCCCAGGGCGCCCGGCCGAACGCGCCGTGCCGCAGGGCCGGAACCAGCATCAGCGGCCCGCTGAACGCCGTGAGGAACGCCCCGACGGTGGCGGTGTACTCGACGCGGCGCGCGGGATCCTCCACGCCGAGCACCGCCGTGAGGATGACCCGCAGCGTGATCGCCCGGGCGGCGGCGCGGGCGTCGATCCGGGTGCCGGGCCGCCAGGCGGGCGTGCTGCCCCGGCCGTCCAACTCGTCGATCGTCGCCTCGCGAATGGCGTTGCCGTACCGCCGAATTCGATCTCGATGAAATGCCGGCGCGAGAACGGCGCGTTCGCGGCGGTGCCGTTCGTCGCGGGCCAGAATCAAAGACGCCGAACCCACCAGCGGCTCGATGGGGTTGGGGCGCGGCGGTTCCAGAATATCGATCGGCATCCGGAACAATTCCCTTGCGCCCGAACTCGTTCCAGTGAACAGGACGGCGCCGAATCCGGGAAATCGAACGAAGAACGGATCGCCTTCCCGCGACCGCCGCCACCGGAAATATCGCTGAAAATCGACGCCCGCCCAGAGCGCGTGCACCACCGTCAGCCGCGGTACCCGCGGCCGGTCCCCTGAGGTCTGCGCACTCATGTGCACAAATACGAATGATAGGGCCGACCGGTTCGATCCCCTAGTGCGGTTCCCGCGTGCCCCTAGTCCGGTTCCCGCAGGACCGCGGCGCGCGCGAGCCCCGCCAGCCGGGCCAGCCGCCCGTCCCCGATCGTCGTCAGCGAATTGCCGAGCCGGTTGGTGACGAAGGCGACCGACATGCCGATTTCGGGGTCGGCGTAGGCGCCCGAACCGCCGACGCCGTAGTGGCCGAACGCCTTTCGGGGCGGACGCCGGGTCAGCATCGGCGGCCGGTGATAGCCCAGCGTGAAGGGGGTGGGCACGCCGAGCACGTAGTCGCGATGCCCGGTGCGCTGGACCTTGTTGATCGTCTCGATCGTCTCCGGCCGCAGCAGCGGCGTCTCGCCCGTCTCGTGCGCCGGCGCGTCGGGCGCGAGCCGGCCGTCGTTCGCCAGCGCGCCGTACATCCGCGCCAGGGCCCGCGCCGAGAACACGCCGTTGAATCCGGGCATGACGGCGTCGTGCACGCGCGGATCGGCGATCAGCTGGTCCAGGCCGGCGGGCATCCCGGCCTCCGCGACGCCGCTGAGCGCGCGGGATCGCGCGAGCACCGAGGACGCGGTATCCCACCGCAGTCCGGGCACCCGCAGCCGCGGGAACGTGCGGGCGATCCGGTGGCGCTCGGATTCCGGCACCCGGTACCAGAACTCCTCGGTGCGCAGCGGTTCGGCGATCTCCCGGCGCAGCACCTCGGTGAAGTCGTCGCCGGTCGCCCGCTGTACCAGCTCGGCGACCAGCCAGCCGAATGTCACCGCGTGATACCCCGAGGCCTGCAGCCGCCGCGGGTCGGGAACGGCGTCGGCCAGGGCCGCCACCATCGCGTCGTAGTCGAGCATCCCGTCGAAGGACTCCGCCAGCCCGCGCACCCGGTGCAGCCCGGCGCGATGGGCGAGCACGTCGCGGACGGTGATCTCCTCCTTGCCGTGCGCGGCGAATTCGGGCCAGTACTCGGCGACCGGGGTGTCGTAGTCGATCAGGCCGCGCTCGGCCACGCGATGCAGCACCGTCGCCGCGACGCCCTTACCGGTCGAGAAGCTCAGCGCCACGGTGTCGCGCTGCCAGCGCTCGTCCACCCCGGACCATCCGGCCCAGACGTCCACCACGGGTCGTCCGTGCAGGTAGATCGCGAAGGCGCCGCCGCCGCGCGGGGGCCGGGCGAACAGCCGGAAGAACCGGTGCACCACGGAGACGAAACGGGGATCGATGACCATCCGCTCCGGCGCCGCGACGGGCACGGTGTCCGGGGACAGCTCCTCGGGATCTCCCGCGACCATATGCCGCCCCTCCTGTCCGCCGCGTCGCGGCCGATAGCGTTCCGGCCCGCCATCGGGCACGGCGGGCCCGGGGTCAGGGTAACGCGGAGGACGCGGTGTGCCAGAGCCCCACCGGTGTCGCCGCGCAGCCGGTGCCGCTGAGCGAATCCCACGCGAAGGCAGCCGAGCCCAGGCAGGACGCCGAATGTTCGGCCGAGTCGATCTGGGCCCGGGAACCGTTCATCGCCACGGTGATTCCCAGGCGGTTGCCGCCGGGCGCCGCATCGATCGAGGTGTAGGCGTAGGCGTCCGGCCCGAGGCCGATGGCGACCGGAACGCCGGTCACACCCTGGCTTGCCCCGATGCCGCCGGCGGCGCCGATGCCCAGCGCGACCGCACCGGCCGTCGCCTTGGCGTAGCCGACCCCGTCGAAACCGGCGGCCCGCGCGTAGCCGGAGTCGGCGGCGGCCCGGCAGGCGGTGCGGCCGTCTACGACGGTGATGTCGCGACCCTCGCCGGAGTCGCAATGCACGTCGGTTGCCGAGGCGGTGCCGGTGACGGCCGACCAGGCCCCGACCGCTACCGCCGAGCACATGATTGCGCTGATCAGCTTCACGGTCCGCTCCCTTCGCCCCGACTCCCTCACCATACCCAGATCGTTTGCTGGAACGCCGAATCCGGGACGCCCGCGCGATTCTCGGTGACGGATCACACGCCGGGGCCCGGGGCGGGCACGCCGCCGTTAGTCTGACTCGGGTGCGAATTCTGTTGGCGGCATGGGCGGTTGCCTGCGTATTCGGCCTCGCGGCGTGCGGGTCGACCGTGAGTGGGCATCCCTCCGCGGCGAACAGCGTGGTCAAGGCGGGATCGACCACGCCGCACGCGCCGCCCACCGCGGGCGGTGACGTCGATATCCAGGTCGAGATCGGCCAGTGCGTCAAGCTGGGCGGCAGCACCTCGGCGGCCACCATCGACAAGGCCGCGTGCGGCAGCGCCGAATCCAATTTCAAGGTCGTCGGCAAGGCGCCGAACTCCGACGGGTGCCCCTCCGACGCCGACGAGATCTACTACGAGACCCTGCGCGGCCGCGAGACCGGCGCGCTGTGCCTGGACCGGGACTGGGTCGTCGGCGGCTGCATGGATCTCGGCGGTGAGGTCGTCAAACGCATCGACTGCGCTGCCAAGGCCACCGAGGGCGTGCGGGTGCTGAGCATCCTCCCGAATACCGACGCCGTCGACGCCTGCCCGGGATCGGACGGCGGATACGTCTACGACCAGCGCCGATTCGTCGTCTGCGTACAGGATCTCTGACGCCCCGAAATCCTGTCTCCACCCTGGGGAGCGCCGTAGCGTGGTCCGGGTGAATACCACGCAACTGCCGCGCCTCGGATCGGCGACCGGACGGTGGATCGTGCTGGCCACGGTGCTCGGATCGTCGGTGGCCGCGCTGGACGCGACGGTGGTCAATATCGCGCTGCCGCGGATCGGCGAATCGCTGCAGACCGGGGTGTCCGGATTGCAGTGGGTCCTGAGCGGTTACACGCTGACCCTGGCGTCGTTCATCCTGCTCGGCGGCTCGCTCGGCGACCGGCTGGGCCGACGGCGGGTATTCGTCTGGGGCACGATCGGATTCGCCGTCGCCTCGGTGCTGTGCGGGGCCGCGGTGAATATCGAGATGCTGGTGCTGGCCCGCGTCCTGCAAGGGGTGGCGGGCGCGCTGCTGACACCGGGCAGCCTGGCCCTGATCTCCTCGTCCATCGATGAACGCGATCAGGGTGCGGCGATCGGCCTGTGGTCCGGATTCGGCGGTATCGCCGGCGCGCTGGGCCCGTTCCTCGGCGGCTGGCTGATCGAGGTGGCCGGCTGGCGCTCGATATTCCTGATCAATCTGCCGCTGGCCGCGGTCGTGGTGGCGGTGTCGGTGCGGCACGTCCCGGAGAGCCGCGATCCCGGCGCGTCCGATCGGCTGGACGTGCCCGGCGCGGTGGTGGTCGCTCTCGGGTTGGGCGCCTTGACCTTCGGTCTCATCCAGGGGATGCCGCTGGTGAGCGTGGCCGGGCTGATCCTGCTCGGGGTGTTCGTGGTCGTCGAGATGCGCAGCGACCACCCGCTGGTCCCGCCGGCGCTGTTCACGGGGGCGCCGGTGGCGCGCGGCGATGCGGCGGAGGCACACCGCGATCCGCGCTCCGGCCGCGTGTTCACCGCGGCCAATCTGGTGACGCTGGCCGTTTATGCCGCGCTGGGCGGGGTGTTCTTCCTGCTGGTGCTGCAGTTGCAGCAGGTGGCCGGGTACTCCCCGCTCTTCTCGGGGATCGCGACCCTGCCGGTGACCGTGCTGATGCTGGCGCTGTCGGCGCCGGCCGGGCGGTGGGCGCAGCGGCACGGGCCGCGGCTGCCGATGACGGCCGGGCCGCTGCTGGCCGCGGCGGGTGTGCTGCTGCTGTTGCGGATCGGGCCCGACTCGGCCTCCGCGGCCGGATACGTGCGGGATGTGCTGCCCGGCGTCCTGGTGTTCGGCCTGGGGCTGTCGGCGCTGGTCGCGCCGCTGACCGGGGCGGTGCTGGGCGCGGTGCCCGCCAGTGAGGCCGGAATCGCCTCGGGGGTGAACAACGCGGTGGCCCGCACGGCGCAGCTGCTCGCGGTGGCGGCGCTGCCCGGACTGGCGGGTATCTCCGGATCCATCCAGGACGCGGCGGTCATCGATCAGGGCTTCACCATCGCCATGCGGATCTGCGTGGGCCTGCTGATCGCCGGTGCGCTCATAGCGGCCGCCCTGCTGGGCGCGCCGCGCCGCAAGCCGGCGGAACGCGCCACGGTCGACTGCCTCCCCAGCTGCGCCGCGGTGAGCGGCCCGGCCGTGCAGCCCACCATCGTCCGGGAGTAGTGGCGGTGAACAGGGCGCCGGGCAGTGAACAGGGACGGAGCCGGCAACCCTGGACACACCGCGGGGCGGTGAGGAAAATCCTCACCGCCCCGCGGTTTTCGCGACCAACCGTCAGATCGGGGTGTAGCCCGCTCCGGCTTGGCCGCGGCCGTTCAGATCGGCCAGGATCGCGTTCATATTCGTGCCGACCTCGGGTCCGAAGCAGGCGACGGCCAGATAGGCGTTGACCATGGCGACCAGGGTGTTGCCGACCACGACCGGTGCGCCCGAATCGCCCTCGACGACGCACATCTGGGTCCACGTCTCGTCGGTCTGGAAGATATCGCCCCAGGCGATGCCGCAGGTGTTGCCGGTGGTGCGGCCCTCCTTGCAGACGATCGAGGGGAACTGCGGCGGCGCGCCGACCGCGCCGATCGTGACATTGCCGATCCGGTTGACCGGGACGACCTTGTCGTTGAACTGGATGACCGCGTAGTCCAGATCGTGATTGGAGTAGGCGAACGTGCCGATCACGCCCGCGCCGCGGTCCTGCTCGGCCCACACCTGCGAGCCCGCCTCGCCACAGTGTCCGGCCGTGAGGCCGACCAGACGGCCGGCCGCGTCGTGGCCGATGGTGGTCACCGTGCACTCGAACTGGTTGTCGATGATGATTCCGGAGCCGCCTCCGATCACCGGCCCGGGATCCGCGTGCGCGACACCCGCACCCGTCCCGAGCAGCGCCGTGCCCAGGGCGACGGCGAAGGCGGCACGAGCCACCCTGGCGAGTTTGTTGAACATGTCCCTCCAGACGTCAGAAGCCCGCACGATATCAGCGATGTAGTACTACATCCTGTCAGTATTCGGGCCGGGGCGCGTCTCGTACTGCCGCCCTGTCCCCCGGATCGAGCGTCCGGTTCGCGCCGTTACGGCCGGACCGGGCGGATTCCCGTTTCCGCACGTGACCGGCGCGTCGCGGGCGGCCGACACCCCGAGCCGGTGACAGGCGATCACACGACGCCGTGGATAACCTTTGTGCACGGCTCGAGACCAAGCATTATTTACGACTAATTCAATCCGGGAAATTACGTGAAGGGAGAAGTTGGACACCGGTACAAGAAACTTGTAACTCGTTCCAGAAAGTAGCTGGAACCTTTGTGGTAAGCCCCAAGATCATGTCGTCCATCACAGTGGTTAGCGGAGCGTGATCTGCGTCTATGACGCCGGGCACACATTGTGGTGTGTTTTTTCTAACTCCGTAGTAAGGTGCGTCAAGCAAACAGTCGCCGGGGCTGGTTACCGGCGTCGAGAGGGGTTAGTCAGTGCAGTTCACGAACAGTCCACCGGCACCATCGAGGATGAGCGGGGCGGTCGACTGGACCAAGGCGTACTGGCAGGACCATCCCAAGCGTTCGCTGGAGACCTTCGGCCGTCAGATCCTCATGGGCATCGCGGCCGTTGCCGAGTTGTTCGTCAGTATCTTCCGGCGCCGCTTTCCCTTCGGGGAGTTCGTCCGGCAGTGCGCGTTCATGGCCAGTGTCGCCGCCGCGCCCACGCTGCTGGTCGCCATCCCGATCGGCGTCATCGTCTCCATCCAGGTGGGATCGGTCGCCGGTCAGGTCGGCGCGACGTCGTTCATCGGCGCGGCCAACGGCCTGGGCATCATCCAGCAGGGCGCGCCCCTGGTCACGTCGCTCATGATCGCCGGTGCGGTCGGTTCGGCCATCTGCGCCGATCTCGGCTCCCGCACGATCCGCGAGGAGATCGACGCCATGAAGGTGATGGGCGTCGACCCGATGCGCCGCCTGGTCGCGCCGCGACTGGGTGCGGCCATGCTGGTCTCGGTCCTGCTGTGCGGTTTCGTCGTCTTCGTCGGCTTCGTCACCGGTTACGTCTTCAACGTCTTCGCCCAGAACGGGACGCCGGGCTCCTATATCGGCACCTTCTCCTCGTTCGCGGTGGTCGCCGATCTGATTGCCGCACTGGCGAAATCACTGATCTTCGGCCTGCTCGCCGCGATCATCGCCTGCGATTCGGGTCTGAATACACGCGGTGGCCCCGGTGGTGTCGCCAATTCGGTGAACACGGCCGTGGTGCTGTCGGCGGTGATGTTGTTCGGGACGAACCTGATCATCACGCAGATCTACAACACCCTGTTCCCCTCACAGATGGTCTGAGCCGGTGTCGTCAACCTATGTACCGCCGCTACTGCGGCCCATCAAACGGATTCGTTCGTCCGCCGGCGCCCCGCGCGACTGGCTGGCCCGGATCGGCCATCAGGTCTTCTTCTTCCTGCGGTCGATCGGTTCGATGCCGCTGGCGTTCAAGCACTATCCCAAGGAAGTGTGGCGCCTGCTCTCGGATGTCACCTGGGGCAACGGCAACATCATCGTCGGTGGCGGAACCATCGGCGTGGTCCTCATCCTCAGCGCGTTCGGCGGCATCACCGTCGGGCTCCAGGGTTACAACTCGCTGAACCTGCTCGGACTGGGCCCGCTCACCGGTGCGGTCTCGGCCTTCGCGACCACCCGCGAACTCGGGCCGATGCTCGCCACCGTGGCATTCGCCTCCCAAGCGGGCTGCCGGTTCACCGCGCAGTTGGGCGCCATGCGCATCTCCGAGGAGATCGACGCGCTGGAATCGCAGGCGATCCGGCCGCTGCCGTACCTGGTCAGCACCCGCATGATCGCGGCGATGATCGCGATCGTCCCGCTGTACTGCCTGGCGCTGCCGTTCGCCTACATCTCCTGCTCGCTGACCGTGCAACTGGTCGGCGGCACCGCGTCCGGCACCTTCCAGCACTACTTCTTCCAGTTCCTCATCCCGCACGACGTGCTGTGGTCACTGCTGAAAGCGATTGTGTTCGTGGCGATCACGACATTCATCCAGTGTTATTACGGGTTCTTCGCCTCCGGCGGCCCCGAGGGCGTGGGTGTGGCGGCCGGCCGGGCGATCAAGCTCTGCATCATCGCCGTCGTCTTCGCCGATCTGTTCATCACCCTGGCGGTCTGGGGCATCAACCCCGGCATCAGGATCTCGGGGTAGGGGGAAACAGATGATCATCGATCCGAGTGGCCGCGGACCGACGATGCGGCAACTGCTCGTCGCCGGCGCGTGCGGGCTGGTCGTCTTCGCGCTGATCCTGGCCTTCCTCATGGCCCGGTACCAGGGCAAGATCCTGCATCCGAAGGTGGACGTCACCGCCGATATGACCACCACCGGCGACGGACTGCCGGAGAACGCCGACGTGAAGTTCCGCGGCGTGCTGGTCGGCGTCGTCAAGGACGTCTCGGTGGCGGCCAAGGGCGAGATCCAGCAGGTCAACATCGAGATGAAGCCCGACTTCATCAGCGATATCCCGGCCAATGTCACCGCGCGGGTGGTGCCGAGCAACCTGTTCGCGGTCACCTCCGTCGAACTGGTCTACAACGGCCCCGACACCGCGGTGCTGCACGCCGGATCGCGGATCCCGGAGGATCGCAGCCAGGGCACCATCGCGCTGCAGGACACCCTCACCACCGTCCGCACCATCCTCAACAAGATCGACCCGGTGCAGCTGGGCCGGGTGCTGAGCACCCTGTCCTACTCGCTCGAGGGCGGCGGCCGCATGCCCGGCTCGACCGTGGAGCGGCTGGACAACTGGCTGACCCAGGTGCGCGGCGCGGTGCCGAACGTGGACCAGACCCTCGACGACTTCTCCTCCTCGTTCCACGCGCTCAACCAGTCGGCCCCCGAGCTGATGGGCGTGCTGGCCGATTCGGTGAAGACGGCGCAGACCATCACCGACAAGCGTCAGCAGCTGGTCGACCTGCTCGCCGGCAGCTCCGGAACCGTGGACAAGGTGAACGCGCTGTTCGCGCGCAACCCCGATCTCGGCAAGTCGATCACCGCGGGCACCAGCGATATGTTCGGCGCCCTGACCGACAACCCGCAGTCGATCCCGCAGGCGATCGCCAGCCTCAACAATTCGGTGCGCGCCCTGGCCGGCACCTTCCACTGGGGCCCGCAGCGCCAGATGGTCTGGAACATGGGCATCACGCTGACCCCGTACAAGCCTTACGACCAGTCGGACTGCCCGCGCTACGGCACGATGGCCGGCCCCAGTTGCGCCACCGCGCCCGCGGTCGCCGAGCTTCCGCCGCTGCCGGAGTCGATGAAACCGCGCGCCCTGGACGCGGCCAAGGGACTGCCGCCGGTGGTTCCGATGCCGGGCCTGCCCGAGCTGCCGGGCGTGACCACGCCCGACGCCGCGGTCTCCGCACCGCAGCAGTCGGCCGTTCCCTTCGCGGGGACGCCGCTGGGCGGACTGTTCCAGCAGTTCCTGCCGGGTATGCCGGCCCCGGCCCCCGCGCCGGCGCAACCTCAGCCGGCTCCGGAGGCGCCGGGAGTCCATCCGGCCGCGGCCCCGATCGCCGGGTCCTACACCGGCGATGCCGCGGTCGAGGCGCTGCTGGGCCGTAAGCCCACCACCGCCGAGTACCTGCTGCTGAGCTCGATCCTGAGGGGTGGAACCTTGCAAGTGACCGAAAGCGGTGCCGCCCGATGAGCATTCGCAAGCCGCTGATCGGTTTCGGGATCTTCGCGATCGTCTCCGTCCTGGTGACGGTGGTCGTGTGGAATACGCTGGCGCGCAGCGTCAACGGCGAGACCAACACCTACACCGCGACCATCAGCGATGTGCTCGGACTGCGGGCCAACGACGATGTCCGGATGGCGGGCGTGCGGGTCGGCAAGATCTCGAAGATCGAGCTCGACAAGCAGCACAACGCCAAGGTCACCTTCGTGGTGCAGCGCGACCAGACGGTGTTCGGCAATACCAAGGCCTTGGTCCGCTACCAGAACCTGATCGGGCAGCGGTACCTGGCGCTCGCGCCGGGTACCAAGGGCGACGCGTCGCCGCTGAAGAACAACGGCTCCATCCCGCTCGACCAGACCGAGCCGTCGTTCGATATCTCCGGTCTGCTCAACGGTTTCCAGCCGCTGTTCGACGTGTTGCAGCCCGAGCAGGTCAACAACCTGTCCAACACCTTCATCATGGCGCTGCAGGGTGACGGCGTCTCGCTGAGCACCTTCCTCACCCAGGCCGCCGCGCTGGCCGGCGACTTCCAGCGTCGCGACGCCATCCTCTCCGACGTGATCACGAATCTGTCGGCGACGATGCAGGGCCTGGCCAAGCGCGGCGACGAACTGGAGACGCTGGTGACGCAGACCCGCTCGCTGATCGGCGGGCTGTACGAGCAGGGCCAGTCGCTGCAGCAGTCCACCGTCCAGATCGCCAACGCGACAACGGGACTGGTGAACATGGTCGGTGAGATCCAGCCGAAACTCGATACCGCGCAACGCTCCACGCGGGACGCGCTGACGCTGCTGCTCGCCAACGGCGCCAAGCTCGACCAGGCCGCCGTCGACTTCCCCAACATCCTGGCCGATCTCGGGAAGTTCACCCAGAACGGCGCGTACGCCAGCGCCTACGTGTGCAGCCTGGACGTCTCGCTGTACAACATCCTGCTCCCCCGCGGCCTGCTCACCCAGATCGGCGGCAACTCTCATTCGGCGGTGTGTCGGCCATGATGACGAAGCTCAAGAACCGTTTCAACGGCAACCGCCACTTCTGGCTGGGCATCCTCGGTGCTGTACTCATCGTGGTGGTGCTGATCGCCGCGACCGGCTACAAGAAGCTCGGTGTCGGAACCCACGACGTGAAGGCCGAATTCGCCCAGGCGGCCGGCCTCAAGGTCGGCGACAAGGTCAACGTCTCCGGCGTTCCGGTGGGTTCGGTGTCGGCCGCCAAGATCGAGGGTGACCACGTGCTGATCACCCTGCAGGTCGATTCCGATACCAAGGTGGGCCCCGACGCCAAGGCGGCCATCAAACTGTCGACGCTGCTCGGCAACCGCTACGTCGCCCTGGATCCGGGCGACTCCTCGAAGCCGGTCGACCGGATTCCCAAGAGCAACACGGCCGTTCCCTACGACGTGCTGGGCAACGGCACGCCGAAGCTCGAGGGTCTCGACACCCAGAAACTGGCCGAATCGTTCAAGGTGATCGGCGACCAGATCGACGGTTCGCCGCAGCTGACCGCCCAGGCGCTCGACAGCGTCGGCGCGCTGGCCGCGACCATCAACAACCGCCGCGACCAGGTCGACCAGCTGCTCAAGGATCTGGACCGGGTCACCACCATCCTCGGCGACAACCGCAACAGCGTGCTCCTGGTCATCACCCAGGGGCAGGCGATCGCGAGCCGGGTGATGGAGCGCCAGAACCTGCTGCGGCAGTTGCTCGACAACATCGCGGGCCTGACCAAGCAGCTGCAGGAGATCGGCGCGCAGAACGAGGGCCAGCTCGGCCCGACCATCGAGCAGCTCAACACCATGGCCGAGGGCCTGCAGAAGAACAAGGACAACCTGGACCGGATGCTGCAGATCATGCCGGTGGCGTTGCGGGGCTTCAACAATGCCCTGGGTGACGGACCCTACGGCGAGGTCGGTCTGCCGTGGCTGTTCCCCGACAACTGGTTGTGCTTCGCCCGAGTCGTCGAGGGGTGCCAGGGATGAAATTGACCAAGCCCCGGCCGCACCGCCCCGCGCGGGCGGCCAAGGCCGCCGTGATCGGAGCGCTCGCGCTCGCGGTCGGCAGCTGTTCGCTGGTCCCGGCCGGCGTCCAGGACGCGGTGGGCGCGACCCACCACGTCACCGCCGATTTCCGCAATATCGCCGGTATGTACGAAGGCAACCCGGTTACGGTGCTGGGCCTCGAGGTCGGCAAGGTCGACAAGATCGTGCCGAAGGGGATGTACGCCGAGGTCTTCATGACCATCGACGGCGATGTGAAGCTCCCGAAGAATCTGACCGCGTCGCTGATGACGAAATCGGTTGTGACGGACCGGCACATCGAGCTGGGCCCGCCCTACACCGGCGGGCCGGAGCTGCCGGACAACGCGCATCTGACCGTCGAGCAGACGCGCACCCCGGTCGAACTGGACACGGTCATCAAGACCATCGATCAGTTCGCCGACGCGCTCAAGCCGCCGCCGGGCCAGAAAGAGGGCCCGATGTCGGGCACTCTGCTGTACGACATGGTCAACGGCCAGGGCGAGAAGATCCGCGACACGCTGAACGCGCTGTCGGGTGCGCTGAAGGTCGGCGTCGACAACAAGGACGCGGTCTCCACCATCATCATCAAGCTGAACGAGCTGACGACGATGCTGGCCGAGAACGACCAGGCGGTGCGTGATTTCAGCAATCAGACCACCCAGATGACCTCGCTGCTGGCGGAGCAGGCGCCCGGCCTGCAGGCCACGCTGACCCAGATGAACGACTTCCTCAGCAATACCAGCGGTGTCTTCACGCAGTACCAGGATCAGCTGTCCTCCAGCCTCACCGGGCTCACGGCGGTCACCGATCAGCTGCGCGCCAACGCCGGCGGCGTGACCGAGGTCGTCGACGTCGCGCCGCTGCTCCTGCAGAACATCGACCGCGTGATGGACCGGGACCGGAAGTTCGTCCGGCTGCGCGCCGTCCTCGGCACCGCGTTGTCGGGCGAGATCATCAGCCTGTTCTGCGAGCGGATCCAGATGCGCTCGGACGGCTGCCGGACCGGGCGGGTCGAAGATCTCGGACCGGACCTCGGATTGACCGCGGCGTTGATGGGAATGACGAAATGATCGCGAAGCTTGTGCCGCACAGGCGGATCCGCCGCGCACGGCGCGTCACGGTGGCGTGTGCCGCCGCGGTCGCCGTGCTGGCGGTGCCGGGCTGCGGCCTCACCGTGGAGAAGGTGCCGCTGCCCAAGCCCGGGCCGCAGGGTGACACCTACACGGTGCACGCGGTCTTCACCAACGCGCTCAATCTGCCCGATCAGGCGAAGGTGAAGATCGGCGGTTCCGACGTCGGGGTGGTCACCCACATCGAGACGAAGAACTACCAGGCCGTCGTGGATATGAAGATCCGCAAGGATATTCAGCTCCCGAAGGACACCACCGCCGAACTGCGCCAGGCCACTCCGCTCGGCGACGTCTTCGTCGCGGTGGCCATGCCGAAGGCGCAGCCGGGCACCGATCTGCTGCGTAACGGCGACACCCTCCCCGTCGCCCAGACCTCCGCCGGCGCGACCGTCGAGGAACTGCTGCTGTCCGTCTCGACGCTGTTCAACGGCGGCGGCCTCTCGGCGCTGACCAAGGTGACCGCGGAACTCGACTCGATCGTCGGCGGGCGTCCGGACCAGCTGGCCAACCTGCTGCGCCAGATGACCAGCGTGACCACGACGCTGCACGCCAACAGCGACAAGATCGACAGCACGCTCAACGGTTTCGGCGCGCTGGCGAACACCATCGAGCAGCGCCACAACGAACTGGGTCAGGTCGCCGACACGCTGCCGGGGATGATCGGCACCATCGCCGAGAACAACAAGCAGATCGGCGATCTGCTGAGCAAGGTGTCCACCACCAGCGCGGCGCTCGGCGACTACGCCGATACCAGCACCACGCAGCTCTCCAGCCTGCTGGAGAACGTGCACAAGCTGATGGACGCCCTGGCGCAGACCCGCAACGACTTCGAGCCGCTGCTCGACGCCATGCACGACGTCCGGCCCGCCGTCGACGCCTCGTTCAAGGGCAATGTCCTCGCGGTCGCGGCGACGCTGACCCAGCTCGACATCGGCCTGATCACCGATCCGGCCCACAGCAAGTTCTACGATCTGCGCGACGCTCAGGACATGGTGGGCAGCCTGATCCAGGTGCTGCAGATCGTCCAAGGCCGAGTAGGGGGCCACCGGTGAGCTGGTTGAAGCGGCACAAGCTGCTGCTGTCGGGACTGGGACTGGTCGTCGTCTTCCTGGTGGGCGCGTCGTACCTGGCCGTGAGCGTGATGCGCGTGAACCCGCTGCAGTCGAACTACACGGTCACCGTGAGCCTGGACCGCTCCGGCGGTCTCCAGCCCGGTAACGACGTGACGCTGCGCGGGTACCGGATCGGCAAGGTGGATTCCATCAAGCTGACCGATCACGGCGCGTCGATCTCCGCGGCGGCGCGCATCGACAGCAAGTACCGCATCCCGGTCGACACCAAGGTCGCGGTGCAGGCGCTGTCCGGCGCCGGCGAGCAGTACATCGACTTCCGGCCGGAGACCGAGCAGGGGCCGTTCCTGGCCGACGGCGCGGTGGTCAAATTCGATCCGCAGCGCGTGTCGACCCCGACCCCGGTGTATTCCGTGCTCGACAACGCCAGCGCGTTCATCTCCCAGATCGACCCGGATCGCTTCACCACGATCCTGAGCAATCTGGATGTCGCGCTGTCCGGCGGGCCCGACCAGCTGCGCGGCATGATCGACGCGCTGAGCGTGGTCACCACCGGGCTCGACGGCCTGCTGCCGCAGACCACGAACCTGCTGGCCAACCTGCGCACGATCGCCTCCACCACCTCCAACGCGCAGCCGGACCTCAGCACCCTGACCCGGAACTCGCAGACGCTGTTCAACCAGTTCAACGGCGCCGACGACGAATTGCGCAAGGTGCTGGACTCCGCGCCCGGCCAGATGCAGGAGCTGGGCGCGGTGCTCGACAAGACCTCGGATCCGATCACCAGCCTGGCGGCCAACTTCTCGGCGATCACCAAGGCGGCGCAGCTGCGTCAACCGGCCCTGCGGTCGCTGTTCCCGTCGCTGGTCATCGGCAGTTCCGCGATGGGCGTCCCGGCGCACGACGGAGAGTTCTATACCATCGTGGACATCTGGCCGCGACCGTACTGCGATTACGCCACCAAGCCGACGGCGCCGCAGGTGGTCCAGGACGGCTCGTTGCCGAAGTGGAACTACTGCACCAATCCGCCCCCGGATCAGCAGATCCGTGGTTCGTCGAACGCGCCGCGGCCGGATGTGCCGAACAACGGTGCGCAGATGCCGGCGGGAGCCGATCCGAACGAGCGGACCCTGCCCCCGGTGCGGTGAGCGTGGCCCGTCCCGGCGGCAACACCGCCGGTGCGGGCATACTCGCTGACAGAATCCGTCCGGCCCGGACGCGTCCGGGCCGATCCGGCCATTCGGTGTGCCGAGCACGCCGGGAAAGTGAAGTATCAGCTGATGTCCGACGAAGACGCTGCCAAGGACGACAAGAAGCCGGACGACGCGGCGAAAGCCGAGGAACCGCAGACCAAGGACGAGGCCAGCACCGACGCGGACAAGACGGAGAAGCTCGAGTCGGCTGCCCCGGCGACGGCCAAGTTCGACTCCGAGCCCGCCGCCCCGAAGGCCGAGTCCACTCCGCCGAAGGCCGCCGACCCTGCGGATTCCTCGGCCGAGGAGACAGTGAAGCTCTCGACGCCGGCGGCCGCGGCCGCCACCCCGGCCCCCGCATCGCAGCCCGCGGCGGCGTCCGGGGGACGGTCGTCCCTGCTGCCCGTGGTGGCTGCCTTCGCCGCCGGTGTGCTGCTGGTCGCGGCGATCACCGCGGTGGTGGTGTTCTACCTGCAGGCCAGCGATCGCGGCGACAAGCTCGACGCCCGCGACGAGGCGACGTCGGCCGCGTGCGATTTCGGCCGGCAGGTCGGCACCTACGACGCGAAGAACTTCGACGACTACGTCAAGCGGGTGAAGGACCGGTCCACCGGTGACTGGGCCACCCAGTTCGAGGCCGCCTCGGGCGCGCTGAAGGACATCACCACCCAGGCTCAGGCCCGCTCCGGCATCGACGAGATCCACTGCGCGTGGGAGAACGGTGACGACAAGAAGGCCACCGTCATCATGCTGATCACGCAGAACCAGTCGAAGGCCGCGACCCCGCAGCCGCAGCACCTGACCATCGGCGTCGTGGCGACGATGGAGAAGAAGGACGGCAAGTGGCTGGCCTCGAGCTTCCAGTCGCCGATGATGAACGATATGGGCTCGATCCCCGCCCCCGGCCAGGGCGCTCCGGGCCAGGCGCCCGCGCCGCAGCCCGGCGGCTAGAACACCTCCCCTGCCTCCGGCGGTGGCCGATGCGCCACCGCCGGAGGTTTTCGGTGTCAGAACAGCGTCATGGCCTCGGCCGGGGCCGGTGCAGTGCGGACCTCTTCGACCGGGGCGGGTTCGACGACCTCCGGCTCGGGCGCCGCGGCCGCGACGGCCACGAGCGGAGGCAGGTCGGCGATGCCCGACGCGACGGCGTCCGGTGTGGCCGCGGCCGTGCGGGCTGCCTCCCCCGCGAGTTTGTCGGCCTGTTCGTTGAAGTAGTTGCCGACGTGGCCGCGGACCCAGCGGAACCGGACCGGCCCGGGCCGCGAGGCGATGTGGTGGTCGATGTGCTGGACGAGTTCGACATTCTTCACCGCGCCGCCGGTGGAGGTGCGCCAGCCGTTGAGCCGCCAGCCCGAGATCCACTCCGAGGAGCACTTGATCGCGTAGAGCGAATCGCTCTCGATGAGCAGCGGCTCGGGCCCGGGATGGGCGGTTATCGCCTCCAGCACCGCACGTAGCTCGGCTACCTGGTTGGTACCGCTGGCCGCCCCTCCGCTGGCCGCGGTGCCCTGATGATCGACCCAGGCCCAGCCGATGGCGCCGCCCGGGTTGCGCAGGCAGGATCCGTCCGTGCTCACGATGATCATGAGGGGTACCCTACGCAATCCGGCCGACAAGATCGGTGTCGTGGAATTGTTCTATCTCCCTGCGCAATTGCGATTCGCTGCGGCGGACCGCCGCGTGGACGGCCGCGTCGATCGCCCGGGACCCCAGCCGGCCCAGTACGCCGCGGGCCGGCCGGTAGTCGGCCTCCGAGGTCAGCACGGCGCGTCCGTAGCCGAGCGGATCGAAGCGCAGCGTCAGCGTCCCCAGCACGGGACCGGCGGGTTCGGCGGGATCGGGGTCGATGTGCGCAGGCGCCGCCTTCCCCGGCCGGCGCCTGCGCAGTGTGTATCCGATGACCGCGTTGTGGCGGTACTCGGTGATCACACACTCGACCGTGGAGCGCCACATTCCCAGGCGGACGGTGGCGGTGTACAGCGCTCCGGGCCCGTGGCCGGCCTCGCCGACCGGCTCGAAGGCCACGACACCGAACATCCAGTCCGGCACGAACACGTGGTTGTCCGTGTACGTGAACGCGACCTCCACCGGCGCACCGACATCGCTCGCGTACCTGATGTGGCCCATAGGCATACTCCCTGTTCCACGGCTGCCGATAAAAGTACTACAGATATCCTCTTTAATAAATGGTTCTGGGCAAACCGGCGGAAATCGGCATCGGCCGGGGAAACGGCTGCGCCGCAGGAAATTAGATCAATCGCCCAATTCGCCGACGATATGCTCGGCGATCGGCAGCGCCGACGTCGCCGCCGGAGAGGGCGCGTTGAGCACGTGCACCGAGCGCGGCGTGCGCTCGATCAGGAAGTCGTGTACCAGCGTGCCGTCGGGCCGGACCGCCTGGGCGCGGATGCCGGCGGTGCGCGGCAGCAGGTCGGCGACGGTCAGTTCGGGGCAGTACCGGCGGCATTGCGCCAGATAGCCGCGCCGGAAGAGGGAGTCGCGCAGCTCCCGCAGCCCGGTGCGCACATTGGCTGCGGCGACGCGATGAAAACCGCGGTAGCCCAGGACATCCCGCGCGTCCCGCAGATCGATGCTGCCCTTGCGGTACCCCTCGCGCGCCAGGCCGAGCACCGCATTCGGCCCGACGGTCAGGGTGCCGTCGATGGTCGGGCTCAGGTGCACGCCGAGGAATGGGAGATCCGGATCCGGAATCGGATAGATCAGCGTCCGTACCAGATCCGAGCGTTCGGGCGGCAATTGGTAGTACTCGCCGCGAAAAGGCACGATCCGCAGGGCGATTCGCACTCCGGCCAGCCGGGCCAGGCGGTCGGCCTGCAACCCTCCGCAGACCACCAGCCGCCGCGCCTGCCAGCTCCCGGCCGGCCCCGATACCGTGACGGCGTCGGAGGTTTCGTCGATCGCGGTGATCTCGGCGTCGAACAGGATCCGGCCGCCGGTGGCGCGGACCTGCTCGGCCAGCACCTCGGTGACGCGGGTGAAATCGACGATGCCGGTCTCGGGGACGAACAGCGCGCCCACCCCGGTGACGTGCGGTTCGCGGCGGGCCAGTTCGGCCGCGTCGATCCGCTCCACCGCGACCCCGTTGGTCACCGACCGCTCGTACAGCGCGAGCATGCGCTCGTACTCGGCGGAATCGGTGGCCACCAGCAGCTTTCCGCACACCCGGTACGGAATGTCGTGGGCCGCGGCGAATTCCTTGGTCCATTCCGCCCCGCGGCGGCAGTACCGCGCCTTGAGGCTGCCGGGCTCGTAGTAGATGCCCGAGTGAATGACCCCGCTGTTGTGCCCGGTCTGGTGCGCGGCCAGCGTCGCCGCCTTCTCCAGGAGCAGCAGCGTCGCCCCGGGGCGGCTCGCCAGGATCCGGTGCGCGGTCGCCACGCCGACGATGCCGCCCCCGATCACGCAGTAGTCGTACACGACAAGCAGTCTCACACAGTCGGCGCGAGTCGCCTGGCGAAAGTTGCTGCGCGGGTTACGCGGTGGTACCGGAATCCTGCGGTGCGACCGGTTCCGCCGGAGCCGGGCGGGAGTGGCGCTCCACTTGTATGTCGCGACGGCCCAGCCCGGGATCGGAGACCGCGACCGACACCTCGCCGCTGCGGGTGTCGACATCGGTGCGGAACCGGGTCACACCGGCCGGGGTGTCCTGCGCACGCCCCGACATCCGGTCGCCGAGCACCGTGAACACATTCGTATCCACCGTCATCGAGACCGAATTCGGCTGGGTGGTGGCGACATTCGCGCCGACGTAGGCGTCGCCCGGCAGCCGCAGCCGCGCGCCGACACCGTCCGGGTCGACGGTGGCCTGCGCGGGCGCGGTGGATACCGCGGCCCGGTCGAACAGGCGGGTCACCTCGGGGGCCGGCGGCGGGGCCGGGACCGGTGCGAGCGGCAGCGGGTGACTGACGACCATCAGTCCCACCAGTTCGGAAGTCTTTGTGCCACTCTGTGTCTCGCGAAGTTCGGGTGCGGCAGCCGGTGTCCCGGCAGGAGCCTCGGCATTCGGCGCGGCGGATTCGGCGCCCGGCCGGCCGATCGAATCGCCGAGATGATTCACGACGTAGGTGCCCGCGGCGACGGTCAGGCCGATGGAGGCCATACCGGCGAGCACGATGGCGGTGTGCTGGAGGATCTGGGTGCGACGATGCGTCGCCGGGTGTTGCGACATCTCGGTGCGGTCCTTCCCCTCGGTTCTCCCTGGAGTCGACGACCCGCACCGTTGAAAGTCGTACGCACGTCCAGGTTACTGTGCGCCCGCGCGCCCTACCGCCGGGGTGCGGTCAAGATCACAGTTTCGAAGCCCGCACATACCGTTTCCGCGGGGCAAACCCCGCCCCGCCTACCGGCAAAACCCGACATCGGAATGCAAATCACCGATGATCTGCCCAAAGCCGAATTCTTTGTACGACTGGTGTTTCCGGCCGAGAACGCCTGGGTAAACAGTCAATTAGCTGGCGGAGCGCCTGCTCCGACTGCCAACTCGATCTTCCGGCCAACGGCGTCCGGTCGGCACAGGCATGGCGCACCCAAGGTGGGCGCCCGCCAGCTCCCCATTCTCCCCGCCGGTCGCACCGCCCCCGTTAGGCGAATTGACCTGCGGCGCGGCCGGATCCGGCGGGCCCGGCGAAGGCCTGCGCGATGGTCAGCCAGTGCGCGGCGTCGTCTCCGGTCACCGTCAGATCCACATCGTCGCGGTGGCGGCGCTGCGTGACAAGCAGGCAGAAGTCGACGGCCGGTCCGGTCACGCGCTGCGCGGCATCCTCCGGTCCCCAGGTCCAGGTGCCGCCGTCCGGGGCCGTGAGGGCGACCCGGAACTCCTCCGCGGGCGCGGTCTGCCCGTGCACCAGATAGGCGTAGTTCCTGGTGCGCACGCCGATATGCGCGATGCTGCGGATCCGCGCGGTCGGCGACCGCCGCACGCCGAGGGCGTCGGCCACGTCCTGTCCGTGCGCCCAGGTCTCCATGAGCCGCGCGCTGATCATCGAGGCCGTGCTCATCGGCGGCCCGAACCAGGGCAGTTTCGTCCCGGCGGGCACGGCGCGCAGGGCGTCGGCGAGGGCGTTTCGCCCCCGCCGCCAGCGCTCGAGCAGTTCCGGCGCCGGCGTCGCCGCGGCCTCCTCGGCGGCCTCGTCGACGAAGGTGAACATCTTCGACTCCGCGGCCCGCAGCAGCTCCGCGAACCGCGCGGCATCGGTCGCCGACACCGTCGCGACCTCGTCGGTCCAGGTCAGATGGGCGATCTGGTGTGCGATGGTCCAGCCCGCCGCAGGGGTGGACCGCCCCCACTCCGCCGTCGGCAGCGGCGCCACCAGGCCGTCGAGGTCCGCGCACTCCGCCAGGAAGTCGGCGAGTAACGCCTCCAGATCCGCCATGCCGTTCAGCATCGCAACGAGCCCGGAAAAATGCAAGCATGCGTGCTTGTTATTGGCTCACCAGCCGAACAGCACCAGGTGCACGCCGCCGACCGCCAAGCCGAGCAGCGCACCGTGCAGGTACAGCAGCCAGGCGTCCTGTTCGACCGAGGCGTAGAACATCTCCATGAACTCGCCCGGGGTCAGCTGCTTGAGCTTGCGGGCGGCGAATTCATCGATCTTCTTGGCCTGTTCCAGGGCGAAGGCCTCGTCCTCGACCAGGCTGGGCGCCAGGCCGACGGCGGCCCCCGCCGCGCCCACCTTGAGATTGTCGAACTGGCGGCGGCCGAACGCGGCCCGCACCATCGAGGTGCTGCGGCCGAGCTGGCGGTGGATCTCGTCGGCGATCAGCTGCTCGATCAGCTGGCGGGTCTTGTCGCCGTTGGGACCGTCGAGCAGTTCGTTGGCCAGATTGGTCAGCGTCAGCACCTGATAGGCCAGGATGTGCGCGAGGTCGGACGCGGCCTGCGGCTGCCGCTTGGCCAGCAGCGCCTGTTTCCACAGATATTTGTAGCGGGGCTGGGGATCGCCGGGCGTGAACACCATCTTGATCGCGAAGACGTTCACGGTGACGCCGATGGCCGCGGCCGCCGTCAGGATGACCAGCCAGGCCGGGATCCAGCCGAGTACCGGAATGTCGTGGTGCACCTGGAGATACAGCGCCAGCAGCAGGCCGAACGGCGCGCCGAGCAGGCCGATGCGCACCATGAACCGCAGCTCGGGGGCGGCGATGGTGGTGGTCAGATCCTTGAGGATGTGCGGGTTGTCCTGCAGGTACCGGATGACGAAGCTCTTGATGTCGATGAGCTGGTCGACATTGTCGCCGAGCTGTTCGAAGCCGCGCCGGGTCAGTTCCGGCAGCTCCCGCTCCACCCGCTGGTAGAGCATCTGCCGGGCCGGGCGCGGCACCGCGCGCCACAGTTCGGGATTCTCGCGGTCCATCACCTCGTCGACGATCGGCCGCACCTGTGTGCGCGCGACCTCGGCGATGTAGTCGGCGATGCCCTCGAGATCGAGTTCGTGGATGAAATCCTTGGGGCTGCCGATCCGCATGATCGCCATATCGACGCAGATACTGGCCATCTTCTCCGCGCGCGCCGGGATGAAACCCTGGAAGCCCAGCCGCTTGCCGTCGCCGGAGAACGTCGGCAGCACCTGCACCCGGCGGGGGAAGTAGGGATACAGCAGCGGCAGCCCCGGAATCCGGATGCCGCGAAACAGCAGCGGCCAGAACAACATCAGCACGCCGGTCCAGTTGGTCAGCCAGCCGGCGATGGCGCTGAAGATCGGGAAGGTCACCAGATCGACGACGAACTTCGACTGACCGGTCAGCTGTTCCCAGTCGATGAACAGCCCTCCGGCGACTGTCGTCATCGTATGGGTCCCCCTAGCCGGAATGAGATGTCGGGTTTCACACATTCTCACCGGTTCGGATCGAGTGTCAACGCAGGGGGCCGCCGGTCGTGCCCTCGTTCCGGAGGCTACGGCTTCAGGACGATCCGGATCGGGTTGCCCTGCTTACCTTCCAGGGCCTGGACGGCCTTCTCCGCGTCGGCCAGCGGCACCACGGCGCTGACCGAGCGCGCGAAGTCGACGCGGTGCAGGCCCTGCAGCCGCACGAGCTGGGTGACGTGCTCGGGCGCGGAGCCGTAGTGCCCGCGCAACTGCTGCTGGAAGAAACTGAACGCGGTGCCGCCGGTGATCGTGATCGGCTTGTCGGTGAGCCCGACCAGTACCAGCCGCCCGCCCGGCCCGAGGCAGACCACGGCCTGCTCCCGCACCGCCGCGACACCGGCGAAGTCGAAGGCCGCGGCCAGGCCGGTGCCGCCGGTAGCGGCGTAGATCTTGGCGCGCAGATCCGGTTCGGCCGGATCGAAGGCCAGGTCGGCGCCGAATTCCAGCGCCCGCTCGCGGGCGGCGGGCAGCGGGTCGACCGCGATGATCGGCGCGGCGCCGACCAGTCGCAGCAACTGCACGCCGTGCGCGCCCAATCCGCCGACGCCCCAGACGCCGACGGGCTCGGCGGGCTGCACCTGGGCGGTCGCGGTGATCGCCGCCCAGGGGGTCGACACCGCGTCGGGGATGAAACAGGCCTGTTCGAAGGGCAGATCGTCCGGGATGGGCACCAGCGTGTCGACGCGCGCCAGCGCGTATTCGGCCCAGCCGCCGTCGTAGTCGACGCCGCGCGTGTAGACCGCGCCGTTGCGCTGCTCGCCGGCCTGCAGCAGCACCCGGTCGCCCGTCTTCACGGTGGCGACGCCCGGACCGAGGGTGTGCACGGTGCCCGCCACCTCGTGGCCCAGCGTGACCGTATCGCCGTTGAGGAACAGCGGCGTCAGCGTGCCGTCGATGAGGTGGACGTCGGACAGGCAGACGCCCGCCGCCTCGACCTTGATCAGCACGTGATCCGGGCCGGGTTCCGGCACCGGGACCTCGTCCAGTCGCAGTCGGCGTTCCGGTCCCAGGTGAAGGCGTCCTGCCAGCATCGTCTGCTCCTCGCGGGGTCGATCGTCGGTCGCCGTGGGCGGCGCGGGGTCCGTCCCCGATTCAACACCCTGGGTACCCGGACCGCATGCACGATCGGTGACATCCCCGCGACGGGCGGGAACCGCGCGGGGCTAGCCGATGTCGTGACCCGCGACCGCCGGGGAATCGTCCGTGGCCGGAGAGCCGGGATCGGAACCACTGCGGCCGAACGGGATTCGCATACCGAGGCCGGCCGCCTGCACCCAGTCCATGAGTTCCCGCTGCCGCCGCCGGGCCCGGCCGCGGGGCGATCCCCCCGCGCGGCGGGCCTGTCGGCGGTCCCGGCGCGTCAGCAGCGTATCGAGTTCGCCGCGCGGGGCGAGCCCCTCGGACTGCGTCGCCGCCACGGTTCGCCGGAACCAGCGCTTCTCGGTGCGCAGCACCCAGCCGTAGACCACGGCGAATATCGCGAGGTAGAGCACCGCGCGGCGCACCATATCGGCGAGACCGGCGTTCTCCGGTTGCGGTGCGTCCCAGCCGAAGTGCAGTGCGGCCCCGAGCAGATAGAAGCCCGCGAACACCGCGCAGCGGCGGGCCCGCGACCAGCCGGTGGCGCCGAGGGCGACCACGATGCCGATACCGGCCAGGCCGGTGAGCATCCAGTGCGAGGTGATCCCGGTCGCCAGTCGCAGCACGCCCACCAGCATCGCCGTGCCGAGATCGCCCTGCGCCGTATTCACGCCGCCGTTGGCCTCGTAGGTGACGTCCTCGATGATCTGGAAGCCGAGCCCGGTGCACCCGCCGAGCAGCAGGCCGTGCATCGGGCGGGTCAGCAGCGGCCGGGCGAGCCAGGCGACGGCGAACACCCCGGCGCCCTTCACGGCCTCCTCGACGATGGCGGCCGAGATCGGGGCCTGCCAGTCGAGGGCGAACGCGTCGCCCGCCAGATTCTGGATGACCCGCATGTTGTGATCGTTGGCGTACATGGCGATCGCCGGTCCGGCGGCCGCGCCCCAGACGAAACCCAGTGCCAGCCAGGACTTTATCGGCGTGTGCGCGCGAAACCTGTCGAGGCACAACAGAATCCACGCGACGAGGGCCAGGGTCAGCAGCGTGAACGGCAGGCCGGCCAGCATGCCCGGCCAGGTCAGCCGGACGAGCGGGAGTATCTGCGCGATCAGTCCGAGCACACCGCCCACGACCACCAGCCAGTAGACCCAGAACAGCGCCGAGTCCGGTTGCCGCGTGCTCACGGCAGCACCCGGAGCGAGTGCACGATCGGGGACAGGTCGGCCGCCGCGGCGTCGCCGCTGAGCATCAGGCTGACCACGAGATTGCGGTCGACCACGATCGCGCACACGCCCGCCCGGTCCTGTCCGCGGCAGGTGGCTCCGGTGAAACCGTGCGCGGTGCTTATCGTTCCGCCGTCGAAGACGACCGGAAAGGTCTGCAATTCCAAGACTTTTCGCCGCCACGACAGCGCCGCGTCCGGATCGGTGACGCCGTTGACGACGGTCACCAGCAGCACCCGATCGCCCGGCGCGTCGAGGACGGCGGTCGTCCGGTCGCCGGTGGGCCTGCGCGACCACCCGGCAACCCCGGCGAAACCGATGGTGTCCGGCGCTTCCCCGGCCGCCGTGAGGGTGATCTCGGTATCCGCCGGCACGGTCGTCTCCCGCGTCGGGACGGCCGCGGCGAGCAGCGCCGGCACGGCGATCAACGCGGCCACGACGACGAGCACGGCCGCAGCCGGTTTCCAGTCACGACCTGGACGATTACCCATGCAGGACCATCGCCTCCGGCCCTACCTGGCGGAGTGTCGTTCGGTAGCTCATCCGGTGTGCTCCCTCCCGGCTCGTCACCGCGCGGTCGTGGACGGCGGTACGTCGCCGTCAACGATAGATCCCCGCCCGTCCCACTGGAGTGGCAACACGAGAGCTACCAGCGGTTATCCCGCCACGAAATCGAGTTCCATTCGGACACTCCGTCAGTTCGTCAGGAAGTGCACTACTTCCCACAGGTGCTCGTCGGGATCGGCGAAGTATCCGGCGTAGATCCCCCACGGCCGTTCCGTCGCGGCGCGGACCAGCGTCCCGCCCGCCCGCACGGCCTGCTCCAGTACCGCGTCCACATCCTCCCCGCGGTCGACGAACCAGCCGAGGCTCATCGGCGATCCGGCGATCCGCTCGGTGGCCACCCCGGCGTCCAGCCCGAGATCGATCCGCGAGTACAGCGACAGCATGAGCCCCGAGTCGAGGGTGAACATGGCGACCGCCCCGCCCGGCTCCCCGTCCCCCCGCGCGAATTCGGTCCCGATGATGCCGGGCGTCGCCAGCCCCATCCCGTCCCGATAGAACCCGAGCGCCCGCTCCAGATCACTCACACCCAGGGTGATGGCATTGATGCGCGGTGTCATGGCATCAGTCGACCAGACCCGCCCCGGCGAGGTCTTGAACGAAACGGACAGTCTCTCCGGGCATGGATCGGGGCCCGCCGCTGTTGCCTGGTGATACAGGTTCATCTGTGGCCTGTCGACCAGGGGATTTCTTTCCGGTCGCGGGCGTTCGCCGGGGGCGAACGGGCGGACGGAACAAGAGCGGGATGGCCGGGGTTGAGTAGGTGACGCTCAACCTTGGATGAGAATTTCCAGGGCATGCTTTGGAAGGGGCTGAACCCTGTGAGTACCCCACAACGCCTACCGGTGCTGTTCCTGACCGACCCGGTCGTGCTGCCGGGCATGGTCGTCCCGATCGAACTCGACGAGTCGGCGCAGGCCGCCATCGACGCCGCGCGGGCCGCGAGCCTGGACGCCGTGCTGCTCGCGCCGCGGCTGGCCGAGGGCTACGCCGCCTACGGCGTCGTCGCCACCATCGAGCAGGTGGGCCGCATGCGCGGCGGCGCCGGGGCGGGATTGAGGGACGTGAAAGCAGCTGTGCTGAAGGCCGAGCGCCGCGTCAAGATCGGGCACGGTGTGACCGGTCCGGGCGCCGCGCTGTGGGTCGAGGCCGAAGAGGTCGAGACCACCGCGCCGGACGGCCGCACCAAGGAACTCGCCGCCGAATACAAGAAGCTGGTCGTGTCGGTCCTCCAGCGCCGCGAGGCGTGGCAGGTCATCGACGCGGTGAACCGGCTGACCGATCCGTCCGCGCTGGCCGATACCGCGGGCTACGCGCCCTACCTGTCCGATGAGCAGAAGCGCGAACTGCTCGACACCCCGGACGTCACGACCCGGCTGACCCGGTTGATCGACTGGACCAAGGACCACATCGCCGAGGCCGAGGTCACCGAGAAGATCAGCGAGGACGTGCGCGAGGGGATGGAGAAGTCCCAGCGCGAATTCCTGCTGCGCCAGCAGCTCAACGCGATTCGCAAGGAACTGGGCGAGAACGAGCCCGACGGCGCGGAGGACTACCGCACCCGCGTCGAGAACGCCGATCTGCCGCAGACCGTCCGCGAGGCCGCGCTGCGCGAGGTCGACCGGCTCGAGCGCGGCTCGGATCAGAGCCCGGAGTCGGGCTGGATCCGCACCTGGCTGGACACCGTCCTGGAACTGCCCTGGACCGTGAAGACCGAGGATTCGACCGACATCCCGGCCGCCCGCGCCCAGCTCGACGCCGACCACCACGGCCTGGACGAGGTCAAGGACCGCATGGTCGAGTACCTGGCGGTGCGGGCCCGCCGTGCCGCGCGCGGCCTGGAGGTCGTCGGCGGCCGCGGCTCCGGCGCGGTGCTGGTGCTGGCCGGCCCTCCCGGCGTCGGCAAGACCTCGCTCGGCGAGAGCGTGGCCCGGGCGCTGGGCCGCAAGTTCGTGCGCGTCGCCCTGGGCGGCGTGCGGGACGAGGCGGAGATCCGCGGGCACCGGCGCACCTACGTCGGCGCGCTGCCCGGCCGCATCGTGCGGGCGATCAAGGAGGCGGGTTCGATGAATCCCGTCGTCCTGCTGGACGAGATCGACAAGGTCGGCTCGGACTTCCGGGGCGATCCGGCGGCCGCGCTGCTGGAGGTGCTGGATCCGGCGCAGAACCACACCTTCCGCGACCACTACCTGGATCTGGATCTGGACCTGTCCGACGTGCTGTTCATCGCGACCGCGAACGTCATGGAGACGATCCCCGGCCCGCTGCTGGACCGCATGGAGCTGATCACCGTCGACGGCTACACCGAGGACGACAAGGTGGCCATCGCCCGCGACTTCCTGGTGCCCCGGCAGCTGGAACGCAACGCGCTGGACGCCAGCGAGGTGACGATCACCGACGAGGCCCTGCGCGAGATCGCCGCGAACTACACCCGGGAGGCCGGGGTGCGGCAGATGGAGCGTTTGATCGCGAAGGGCTTGCGTAAAGCGGCAACTCGGCTCTCCGAAGGCGAAACCTCCGCTGCCCCTTCACCGTCCGCACCGATCACCATCGGTCTTGGCGACCTGAAGGACTACCTGGGCCGGCCGCGGTTCACCCCCGATTCGGTGGAGCGCACCTCGGTCCCGGGCGTGGCGACGGGGCTGGCGGTGACCGGCGCCGGCGGCGACGTCCTCTACATCGAGGCCAATGCCGCCGAGGGCGAGCGCTCGCTCACCCTGACCGGCCAGCTGGGCGACGTCATGAAGGAGTCCGCGCAGATCGCGCTGACCTACGTGCGCTCGCACCTGGAGGAGATCGGTATCGAGCCGAAGATGCTGGACCGCAATATCCACATCCACTTCCCCGCGGGCGCGGTGCCCAAGGACGGTCCGTCGGCGGGCGTCACCATGGTCACGGCTCTGGTGTCGCTGGCGCTGGGGCGGCAGGTGCGCGGCGATGTCGGCATGACCGGTGAGGTCACGCTGAACGGCCGGGTGCTGCCGATCGGCGGCGTGAAGCAGAAGCTGCTCGCCGCGCAGCGGGCCGGCCTGAAGACCGTGTTCATCCCGGCGCGCAACGAGCCGGATCTGGACGAGGTCCCGGCGGAAGTGCTGGCGGCCCTGGACGTCCGGCCCGTCGCCGACGTGGCGGACATCCTGGCCTACGCCATCGAGCCGGTCGCCGAACCGGCCTACGAGCGGCCGCTGGCGGCCTCCGCCTGAGCCACGGAAACACCGGGGCCGTGCACCGAAAGGTGCACGGCCCCGGTTCGTTTCGACGAGTGTCACTGCGGCGCGGTGGTCTCCCGCGAGGCCGCGGTTCCCTGCGGCACACTCAGCGCTTCCGGAGCCGTGACCGCGGCGTCGGCCGGAAGCTCGGCGCCGCGGGAATCGCCGGCCCGTCGATGCAGCCGCCACAGCAAGATCGACGACCCGGTCAGGGCGAGGAGGTAGACCAGGACGTAGGCGTTCATCATCAGCTGCGCGCCCGGCCAATAGGGCGGCAGCAGGAAGATTCCGACGCTCACCCAGCTGGCGTTGTACTGATACGTCCACGCGCCGATCGTGAGCGTCACCGCCACCGCGGGAATCCACCACAGCGCCCGCGACTGCGCCCGATGCGCCATGTACACCAGCAGCGGGACGAACCACACCCAGTGGTGCCCCCACGCGAACGGCGAGATCGCGCACGCGGTCATCCCGGCCAGCGTCACCGTCAGCAGCTTCTCGCCGTGCCGGTACAGCCCGGCCGTCACGAACAGGCTCAGCAGCGCGACCCCGCCCGCGACCAGCACCCACAGCCACATCGGCGCCGAATGCTGGCCCATCAGGTGCGCGATGGCGCCGCGGATGGACTGGTTGGCCGGATGAGCGTCCTCACCGATCCGGTTGGACTGGAAGAACGTCGACGTCCAGTACTGCTTCGAATCGCCCGGCAGCACCAGCCCCGACAGCACGATCGTGCCCAGGAACACCCCGGCCGCCGTGAGCGCCGAGCGCCACTGCCGCATGGCCGCGAACTGGACCACGAAATACAGCGGGACGAGTTTGATCCCGGCCGCCACGCCCGCGCCCAGCCCGCGCAGCTTGCTCCGGTCGCCCCGGGAGAAGTCCCACAGCACCAGCGCCATCAGCATGAGATTGATCTGCCCGTAGTACAGCGTGGTGCGCACGGGCTCGATGAACACGAGGGTGAACGACATCAGCGCGCTGACCGCAGCCAGCCGCTTATCGATCCGGTACCCCAGCAGCCGCCAGCTCAGCAGCACGCACACGAACAGCACCGCGAGATTCAGCACCATCCAGGTGTTGGTCACCCATCCCCAGGGAAACAGCGCGATGGGGATGAACGCGAGCGTCGAGAACGGCGTGTAGGTGTACAGCAGGCCGAAATACGTCTCCTCGGAGTAGAGGGCGTGACCGTGCAGGATCTTCCACGCGCCGTCGCGATAGATGTGGGCGTCGAGCCCGCCGTCGAGGATTCCGGCCTTGTCCAGCCACGGATCTACCGACGTGAAGAGAAAGACCACCGCCGCCACCGCGGTGACGGCCAGCACGAATAAGGTCGGCCGTAGATGCGACAGTCCGGGGGGACGCGAGCTGTTTTCGAGATGTCCGTCACTCACCTGCTACCACTTCGTTCCCCGACCTGTTGCACGTCTGTTGCCGAGTTCCCAACCTAACGACTCGGACGCATGTCTACATGCCCCGGTTCTCACGGGCCGAATCGTGGCGTCCGCCACCGGCGCGTTCGGGCAGGTCGGGACGACACCGTCACGCAAGGCCGGCGCAAGTATCCGCTCGCAGCATCGAATCATGACTTCCGTACAGCAGATACCGGTGCTGGTCGTCGGTGGCGGCCTGGTCGGGCTCTCGGCGGCCCTGTTCCTCGAATATCACGATATTCCCTACGTTCTGGTCGAGCGGCGTGCCGGCGCCTCGGTGTTGCCGCGGTCGCGCGGCATGCATGTGCGCACCGCCGAGCTGTACCGGCAGATCGGGATCGAGGAACCCGTCCAGCGGGCCGCGTCGACCGCCTTGCGCGCGGGCGGTTTCGGCGGTGCGTGGGAAGGCGATTCGCTGCGCACGGCCACCGCGCTGGAACTCCCGCCCAGCATGCTCGCGATGATGAAGGGCGATCCGAGCCCCGCCCGCTTCCTCTTCCTGCCCCAGGTGCTGCTCGAGCCGGTGCTCGCCGATCTGGCCCGCGAGCGCGGCGGCGATCTGCGGTTCGGCGTCGAACTCGTCGACTTCGACGGTGACGCGGCGGGCGTCACGGCGACCCTGCGCGACGAGAGCGGCTCGGTGACGCGGGTGCGGGCCGACTACCTGATCGCCGCCGACGGCGCGGGCAGCCCGATCCGCCGCGCGCTCGGCATCCCCGGCGCGGAGCTGCCGCCGACCCACCACTACCTCAACGCCTTCTGCCGCGTGGACCTGACCGGTGTGCTCGGCGGGCGGTCCTTCAGCCAGTGCGAGATCGTGAACGACCGGGTGCGCGGGCTCGTCCTGACCAAGAACAACACCGACGAGTGGTCCTTCCACATCGAATACGACCCGGCCGCCGAATCGCCGCGCGACTATCCGGACGAGCGCTGCGTGGACCTGATCCGGGCCATGATCGGCGAGCACGATATCCCGGTCGAGGTTCTGGCCCGCAGTGCCTGGGACACCGGGACTTTCGTGGCCGACGAGTATCGCCGCGACCGGATCTTCCTCGCCGGCGACGCGGCGCACCGGCACGCGCCCTGGGGCGGCTTCGGCGGGAACACCGGTATCGCGGATGTCCACAACCTGGCGTGGAAACTCGCCGCGGTACTGGCGGGCACGGCCGGACCGGCGCTGCTGGACACCTATGCGGCGGAGCGGCGGGCGCGCGCGACGGTCGCCGTCGAACAGTCGCGGCTGGGCGCCGACTTCCGCACCCGCTACCGCATCGCGACCGGTGACAATGCGGACGACCTGGCCCGGCAGCTGGACCCCGGCGCGGTGATGACCCGCTTCCGCTACGCGTCGAACGCGGTGTGCGGCACCGCCACCGGCCGCCCGCACGTGGACCGGCTCGCCGGTCAGCCCGGAACGCGCCTGCCGCACCTGTGGATCGATGCCGCCGAATCCGTCTCGACGCTGGATCTGTGCGGGCCGGGGTTCGCCCTGCTGGTCGTCGGCACCTCGGCCGCGTGGCGCGATGCGGCCGCACGGGCCCTGCGCGACACCGGCATCGAGATCGCGGTCCACGCCCTGCCCGCCGAACCCTGGGGCATCGCCACCTGGCTGCCCGAGGGCGGGGCGCTGCTGGTGCGCCCGGATATGCACGTCGCCGCCCGCTCCGACACCGGCCTGACCCCCGCGACCCTGACCGCCACGCTGCGGTCGATCACCGGCCGCGAGGCGCGGTCGTCGCGGCACGCGTCCTAGTCAGCCGCCGTTGCTCAGGTCGCGCTCGACCGCGCGGGTGGTGCCCTGGGCGACGGCGACGAGAACCGACCCGCCGTGCTCGTCCTCGGCGTGGATCTCGCACCGGCACACCGCCTGTCGCCGGGTGGCCCCGGTGACCTGTGCCTCGGCGCGCAGCCGGACACCGGCGGCCGGTCGCAGATAGGTGATGGTGAAGCCGCCGGTGAGCACGTTGGGCCCGAGCGCGAGCGCCGCGGCGTAGGTCAGCGCGTTGTCGGCGGCGTAGGCGAGGACGCCGCCGTGCACATAGCCGAACTGCTGTCCCAGCTCCGGGCGGACGGGGATCACCAGTGTGACCCCGTCCTCGCCGTAGGCGGCGAGTTCGGCGCCGATCAGCTCGCTGAACGGCTGCGCGGCAAGGACTTCGCGGGCGGTGTCGAGATCGAGGACGGTGGTCATCGGGCGGCTCCGGGATCGTCGGACGGGGGCGTGCGCAGCGATCGCCAGGCCGCGTCGGCCAGCTCCTGCGCCACCTCGGTGGGTGCGGTGCGGATCTCGCCGACGAGCCAGTGCCGCGCGTATTCCTGCGCGGGCCCCAGCCAGAGGGCGTAGACCAGATCGAATTCGAGGTCGCGGACGACGCCGTACCCCGCGTGGGTGCGCCACCAGCGGGCCACGTCGCGGAGGAATGCTCGGTTGTCGTCGCTGTCGCGCACCCCCGGCGGCCGGGCGGAGGTGAGAACCTTTGCGCGGTCCCGGTTCTCGGTCACCCAGCGCAGGTGCGCGACCACGCCGCCGGTGATTCCGGCGCGGGCGTCGGCGCTGTCGCCGACCACCTCCCAGAAGTGGCGCTGATAGTCGGCCAGCGCCAGGGCCCACACCTGGCGATACAGCTCGGCCTTGTCGGGGAAGTGGTGATACAGCGCGCCCACGCTCGCCCCGGCGGCATCGCGGATCTGGGTCAGGGTCGTGTCGAGCGCGCCGTGCTCGGCGAACTGCCGTTCGGCCGCCAGCAGCAACCGATCCCTGATCTTCATAGACAGAATAATATTCTGTTCCGGCGGACATGCAAGAGCCACCGCCGCGCACCGGGCGGTGAACTCCCTATCCGACCGGGCGGGGCCGGCGCAGCAGCCAGGCCCAGAACGACCGTCGTGGCGGACGCGGAGGCTGGGGATACATCGCCCGCACCGACCCCGCACCGATCTGCCCGTCGATCTTTATCCGGGGATATCCGGGCAGGGGCGGCTCGGTGACCGCGTTCTTCACGCTGCCGCTGCCGATCCGCACCCGATCCAGGTCCACCTGCCAGCCGCGCGGCACGATCAGCCGGACGCTGCCCGCGCGGACGGACACATGCACCGTCACCTCGGCGTGGGGGCACATCGCCTCGGTGAAATCGAGGCGGATACTGCCCGAACCCGTCTCGGCGGTGATCTCGGCCGGGACCATCCAGGACCCGTTCTTACTCAGTGACCCGCTGCCGGTCCGCAGTTCGAGCGGTTCGCGCGCGGCCGCGGCGACGGGCAGATCGGCCGTGAGCGCGGTCAGCTCGCCGGGCGTGCCCACCGAGTAGACCGCGGCCAACCGCCGGTCCACCTCGGCCAGATCCAGCTGTCCCTGCTGCACCGCGAGCTGTAACTGCCGCGCCACGGTCTCGCGTTCGGCGTCGGCGATGCGGACCGCGGGCGGCGCGGCCCGCTGGTCCTCGGCGTCGGTCATGATCGTCCCCTCGGTCGTTTCGGGAAAATCCTACGACCGGGCGGGAGGCGTCGTCTCCGGTACGTTTTCCGACCGAGGGGGACAATCTCCGGTATGGACCCGACACGATCGCCGATCGCCTAGGCCCACGCGCATGGCCGACAGCGCCGCGCCGCGGACCAGCCTGCTGCACGTGGACCTCGACCAGTTCCAGGCCGCGGTGGAATTCCGCCGACACCCGGACCTGCGCGGGCGGCCGGTCATCGTCGGTGGCAACGGCGATCCGGCCGAACCCCGCAAGGTGGTGACCTGCGCCTCGTATCCGGCGCGGGCGTTCGGGGTGCGGGCCGGGATGCCGCTGCGCGCCGCGGCCCGCAAATGTCCGGAGGGGGTGTTCCTGCCGCTGGACATGACCACCTACGAGGAGGCGTCGGAGGAGGTCATGGACCTGTTGCGCACGTTCCCGGTGCGCGTGGAGGTGCTCGGCTGGGACGAGGCGTTCCTGGCCGCCGAGACCGACGATCCGTGGCGGCTGGCGCGCGAGATCCGCGGCGCCATCGCCGAACTGGACCTGACCTGCTCGATCGGGATCGGCGACAACAAGCTGCGGGCCAAACTCGCGACCGGATTCGCCAAGACGGTCGGCAAGGACGACGCCGAGGCGTCGGGCACCGGCCTGTTCGAACTCACCGCCGCGAACTGGACCGAGCTGATGGCGCACCGGCCGACCAGCGCGCTGTGGGGTATCGGCGCGCGGATCGCGAAACGGCTGGCGGATCTGGGCATCGAGACGGTCGCGCAGCTCGCCGCGGCCGATCGCGCCACGCTCGCCGCCGAATTCGGGCCGAGTACCGGGCCCTACCTGTGGCTCCTGGGCCACGGCCGCGGCGATACCGACGTGGTGACCGAGCCGCGGATTCCCGTGGGCCGCAGCAAGTCCGAGACCTTCCCGCACGATCTCACCGAGCGCGCCGAGATCGACGCCCAGGTCGCCCGGCTCGCCGCCGAGGTCGCCGAGGAGATGGCCGCCGCCGGTCGCGTCACCCACCGCGTCGGGGTCACCGTGCGCAGCAACACCTTCTACACCCGTACCAAGCAGCGCAAGCTGCCCGCACCCACGACCGATGTCGACGAGATCGTGCAGGCCGCCCTGCAGGTGCTCGACCGCTTCGACCTCGACCGCCCGATCCGGTTGCTGGGCGTCCGCCTCGAGCTGGTGCCGCAGTGAGCCCGGTTGACCTGGCATCCGTTTCGATCCAGTCCGTGCGGCAAGATCAGAGAATAGAACTCTCCACGGAAGGCAACGCATGACCGAGTACGAGACGCTGCAGTTCGAACAGAGCGGCAGCATCGCCCGCATCACCCTGAACCGGCCGACCGCCGCCAACGGCATCGATCATGTGCTCGGCCGCGAACTCGCGCAGCTGGCGAGCCGGTGCGCCGACGATCCCGCACTCAAGGTGGTCACGCTGACGGGTGCGGGAAAGTTCTTCTCCGCCGGTGGCGATCTGAAGGCGATGGCGGCACAGGACGGCAGTGCCGGAACGTACGTCAAGAACCTCGCCGACAGTCTGCACGAGGCGATCTCGTCGTTCGCCCGGATGGACGCGCTGCTGATCATCGCCGTGAACGGCATCGCCGCCGGCGCGGGCTTCAGCCTCGCGGTCGTGGGTGATCTGGTGATCGCCGGCGAATCGGCCTCGTTCACCATGGCCTACACCCGCGCCGGGCTCAGCCCCGACGGCGGCGCCTCCTACTACCTGCCCCGCCTGATCGGCCTGCGCCGCACCCAGGACCTCATGCTGAACAACCGCGCGCTCTCGGCCGGCGAGGCCCTCGACTGGGGCCTGGTCCACCGCGTGGTCCCCGACGCCGAACTCGGCAGCACGGTCGACGAACTGGCCGAGCGCTTCGCCGCCGGTCCCAAACTCTCCAACGCCAACGTGAAGAAACTCCTCCTCGTCAGCTCCAGCCACACCCTCGAGGAACAACTGGCCCGCGAATCCTCCTTCATCTCCCACTGCGCCGACTCCCCCGACGGCCAAGAGGGCATCACCGCCTTCCTCGGCAAACGCACCCCGAAATTCCACTGACCCCAGCGACCCCTCGAACCGCCCCCGAAACGGTCCCACGGCAACGCTCCACAAACCCGTTCCCCGGCAAGCGCCAGGAATTTCCTTCCCGGCGACGCTCTACGAACTGGTTCTGCGGGGACGCTCTGCGAACTGGTTCTGCGGGGACGCTCTGCGAACTGGTTCCGCGGCGACGCTCTGCGAACTGGTTCCGCGGGGACGCTCTACGAACTCGTTCCGCGGCAAAGTTCCCCGAACTGTTCCCCGGCAACGCTCCGCGAACACTTCCCCGGCAACGCTTTTTCAGTTGCCGGGGACTTCCTCGGCGTTGGCGAGGGCGAGGAGGACGTCGCCGTGGCAGGGGTCGCCCGGGACGCACCAGCAGGCGAGATCCTTGCCCCGGAGTTCGGGGAGGGCCGTGCGCATGGCGGCGGCGTCGTGGTCGTCGCTGTGCAGCAGCCATTCCCGGAACTGCCGGGTGACCGTCTCCCGCGTGGCGCCGGGGTGGGCGCCCGCGCGAAACGGATTGGCCCACCGGCCGGGAGCGGCGACGACCACCGTCCGCTCGTCATGGTTCCAGTTCTGATCGTGTGTCAACTGCACCCGGTTCGGCATCGCTCACCCTGTCCCGCGATCGGAGGCACCCGTCCCCTGTCTCCGCGCGCCGCGGATCTGCGTACGCGCGGCAGCGGCTGCCACTCTCTGTCCCCGACCTAGGTCGCTCACGATAACTGTGACAATGTGACACAGGCAAGAGTGCCTCGCCGTGATCGCCGCCTCTTCGGCGGCGGCACTACGGTGGGGGCTCATGGACGTCGTCCCGGTCGCCGCGCCGGTGCCGGAGTCTGTCCCGCGACGGGCGCGCGGCGGGTCCGCGATCCGGCGGGTGACGCCGATCGCCGTCGCGGCCGTCCTGATCCTGATTCAACTCGCGGTGCGCGGCTGGGTGGCTGGGCGCGGATTCTTCTACTGGGACGACCTGATCCTGGCCGGACGGTCGGGCACGTATTCGCTGCTGTCGCCGGATCTGTTGCTGCACAGCCACGACGGGCATTTCATGCCGCTGGCCTTCGCCGTGGCGTGGATCGTCACGCGGATCGCGCCGCTGGTGTGGACCGGGCCGGTGGTCTCGCTGCTGGTATTGCAACTCGCGGCGTCGGTGGCGGTGCTGCGCATGCTCGTCGTCCTGGATTCCGCCGGCCGCGACCCGGCCGGACGGCTGCGGCGGGTCGGCTGGGTGGTGCTGCTGCCGCTGGTCTTCTACCTGTTCTGCCCGCTGTCCCTGCCGTCCTTCGCCTGGTGGGCGGCGGCGCTCAACGCGTTGCCGCTGCAGGCCGCGATGGCCTGGGTGATCGGGGACGCGGTGTTGCTGGTCCGCACCGGCGCCCGGCGGTACGCGCTGTCGGGCACCGTCGTCCTCGCCGTCGGGCTGGGGTTCTTCGAGAAGAGCGTGGTGATCCCGTTCGTCGCGTTCGCCGTGGCGGCGGTCGCGCACCATGTCGCCGGGGACCCCGGCGCGCTGCGGACCGTGGCCCGGCACGCGGCGCCGCTGTGGGCGGGATCGGCCGCGGTGCTGGCCTGCTGGGCCGCCGTCTTCTTCACGGTGCTCGACACCTCCGCCGCCCGCGCCGACCCGGGCAACCTGTGGAATCTGCTGCACAGCGCCACCTCCCTCGGCATCGTGCCGACCCTGCTGGGCGGCCCGTGGGCCTGGGCGCGCTGGCTGCCGTCCACGCCTTGGGCGGTGCCCCCGGACTGGGCCGTCGTCGCGTCGTGGATCGCCCTGGGCCTCGCGGTGGCACTGTCGATCCGCTCCCGCCTGCGAGTCGTCCCCGTGTGGATTCTGGTGGTGGCCTACGTGATCGCCGCCGAACTCCCGGTGGTCCTGATCCGCGGCGGCCCCGACACCGCCGCCGAACTGATGCAGTCCCTCCGCTACCTGGCCGACGTCACCGTGGTCCTGGCCGCCGCGGGAGCCTTGCTGCTGCGGGCCCCGCGGAGGGCCGAACGCAACGGCTCCAAAGCATCCTTCCTCGATAATCCGGGGCTGGGGTCTCGGGGTCGCGGTTTCGCGGTGGTGGGGCTGGCCGTGGCGTTCGTGGTGAGCAGTTTGTGGTCCACCGGCGGTTTCACGCGGTTGTGGGCGCTGAGCCCGACTCGGACGTACCTCACGAACGTGCGAGAGGGGCTGGATGCGGGCGGGCCGCCGCTGCTGGACCAGGAGGTGCCCTGGGAGGTGCTGACGCCGCTGGCGTATCCGCGGAATATGAGCAGCGCGGTGCTGGCCCCGATCGCGCCGCACGCGTTCGCGGATTCGACGCCGGAGCTGCGCATGATCACCGACACCGGCGTGATCGTCCCGGCTCAGGTCTGGTGGAACCGTGGCATCCCCCCGGGCCCGGAACCCGGATGCGGCTATCGCATCGGCGAGTCGCTGGCCGAAATTTCCCTCGACGGCCCGATGCTCGACAACGGCTGGACCGCCCAGCTCAACTACTTCGCCGACCGCGACGGCCGCCTCGTCGTCGGGCTCGAACACGGCACGGCCGTCTCGGTCCCCGTCCGGGCCGGATTGCACACGGCGTTCGTCCGCCTGGTCGGCGGCGGCTCCACCGTGCGTATCGCCTCGCGCACACCGGGTCTCGAGCTGTGCCTCGGCGCGGGCCCGATCGGCGTCGCCTCCTACGATCGCTGAGCCACACCGCATCCGCCCCGCCGCGCACCTATGCTCGGACCCATGCAGTTCTGGGCGATGGTGGCACACGAGACCGACGACGGCGTGACACTGGCGCGTGAGGAGGTCGGCGACGACTTCCTCGGGCCGGGCACGGTGACGATCAAGGTGCACTTTTCCAGTGCGAACTTCAAGGACGGGCTGGCGATCACACCCCGCGGCGGGGTGGTGCGCGAGTATCCGATCATTCCCGGCATCGATCTGACCGGCGAGGTCGTCACCTCCGAGGACCCCGGCTTCGCGCCCGGTGACCTGGTGGTGGCGCACGGCTACGACATCGGCGTCGCGCACAACGGCGGATTCGCCGAGTACGCCCGGGTCCCGGCCGAGTGGGTGGTGAAGCTGGAGACCCTGACCCCGCGGGAGGCCGCCGCCGTGGGCACCGCCGGATTCACCGCGGCGATGAGCGTGCAGGCGCTGCTCGAGCGCGGCCTCACGCCGTCCGACGGCCCGGTACTGGTGACCGGCGCGACCGGCGGCGTCGGCACCGTCGCGGTGGACATCCTGGGCGGACTCGGATTCGAGGTGGTGGCCTCGACCGGTAAGACCGACGCGGGCGAGCGGCTGGCGGCCCTCGGCGCGACATCGGTCATCGGGCGGCTGCCGGAGGATCCCGAGGCGAAGCTCCGCCCGCTGTCCAAGGCGAACTGGGCGGGCGCGGTCGACAGCGTCGGCGGCAAATCCCTTGCCTACGTGCTGAGTACGATCCGCTACGGCGGGGCAGCGGCGGTCAGCGGCCTCACCGGAGGGGCCGATCTCCCCACCACCGTCATGCCGTTCATCCTGCGCGGCGTCTCGCTGCTGGGCATCGACTCGGCCCACTTCCCGATCGAGAAGCGCCGCGAACTGTGGACGCGGCTGGGCAAGGACCTGAAACCGCAACATCTTTCGGACTACGAGAACTACGCACCGATCACCCGCGTAGGAGAGGTTCTGGAATCCATCCGCTCGGGCGGGCACTCCGGCCGCACCGTACTCGGGGTCGCCGGGGAGTTCTGAGCCTGCGATCGACGCACGTCTCGCGCTCGATCGACTATTTTGGACCGATGTATCCAAAATGTGTTATGGTGAGCGCATGGCACGACCCAAGCAGTTCGACGAGGAGCATGCCCTGGACGCGGCCATGCGCGCGTTCTGGGACGCCGGATACGAGGGCACGTCGACGCAGGACCTCTGCGCCGCAACGGGTCTGGGCCGCAGCAGCATCTACAACACCTTCGCCAGCAAGCACGACCTGTACGAGCGGGCGCTGCGGCGGTACATGGCCGACAAGAACTCCGGCACGTTCGAGGTGCTCGACGGGGACGGCTCGGCGAAGGAGAAGATCCGGACGCTGCTGTGGCGGATCGTCGATGCGCCCGAGGACGATCCGCTGGGCTGCCTGGTCGTGAACGCGACGGTCGAACTGGGACAGCGTGATCCGGAGATCGATCGCATGCTGCGCGCCGACCTCGATGTACGTGCGGGCGCCCTGGCCGCGGTGATCGCGGCCGGCCAGCGCGCCGGTGAGATCCGCAAGGGCGCGGCCGCGCCCGATCTCGCGCAATTCGTCATCGCCACGATCGGTGGTATGCGGGTGGCGGCGCGCGGCGGTGCCGACCGGCAAACGCTGGAGGCCATCGCCACGGTTGCGCTGACCTGTCTGTGAATCATCTTGTCCGAGTGTTGTTTTCGCTTGCTCTGATTTTGTACTGATTGATCCAAAATAGGCAGTCAGATGCCTTGATTCTGGACTGAATGATCCAAAAGGAAGGAATGCGATGCCCGTCGCCGTGTACGTCCTGGGCCTGGCGATCTTCGCCCAGGGCACGTCCGAGCTGATGCTCTCCGGACTGCTCACCGAGATATCCGGCAGCCTGGGCGTTTCCGTGCCCCAGGCGGGGTGGCTCATCTCGGCGTTCGCGATCGGCATGCTGGTGGGCGCGCCGATTCTGGCGGTCGTGACCGCGCGATGGTCGAGGCGTACCGCGCTGCTCTCCTTCCTCGCGGTCTTCGTCGGTGCGCATATCGTCGGCGCGCTGACCTCCGACTACTGGGTGCTGCTCGCGACCCGGGTGCTGGCCGCCTTCGTCTACGCCGGATTCTGGGCGGTGGCGTCGCTGACGGCCGTCGGGCTGGTGCGCGACACCGCGCGCGGTAAGGCGATGAGCGTCGTCGCCGGTGGATTCGCGGTCGCCAATATCGCCGGCCTCCCCGGCGGTACCTTCATCGGCCAGCATCTGGGTTGGCGGGCCGCCTTCTGGGCGGTCGCGCTGCTGGCGGCGCTGACCATGATCTGCGTACTGGCGATGATCCCGAATACGCGGCCCGTCGAGGTCCCGCGGGTGCGAAACGAGCTGCGCGCCTTGGCGACCAGGCCGGTATTCCTCCTCTACGGCACCACGATCCTGACGACCTCCGCGCAGATGGCGGTGTTCGCCTATCTCGGCGTCCTGGTCACCGAGGCCACCGGGATGGCGGACGGCTGGGTCCCGATCGTGCTACTGATCTACGGTCTGGGCGCGGTCGTGGGCATCGCCGTGGGCGGCAGGACCGCCGACGCGTACCCGATGCGGACGCTGGGCGTGGGCGTCTCCGCGCTCGTCCTCACCCTGACCCTGCTGGCCCTCACTCTCTCCCACCCCGTCCCGACCGTGGTGCTGGCCTTCCTGCTGGGCGGCTTCGCGCTCGGTATCAACCCGCTGCTCAACAGCCGGGTCTTCGCCCTCGCACCGGCCGCGCCCACCCTCGGCGCCGCCGCCAACACCTGCGCGTTCAACGTCGGCATCACCGTCGGCCCGTGGGTCGGCGGGCTCGCGATCGGCGCGGGCCTGGACTACCCGGCGGTGGCCTGGATCGGCGTGGGGCTGGCCGTGACGGCCCTGGGCGTCGTCGCCTGGTGGAACGCGCTGTCCCGCAGCCGATCCCGGAACACCATCGACCGCGTCGATCGCGAACCGGTGTCGGCCCGGGTCTGACACCGCACCGAAATATCTTTTCCGCCAGCAGAATACGAGGAGTAATCAACCATGGACGATACGAGGACAGTCGTGGAGGAGTTCTTCCGGCGCGCCCGCTCGGGCGACTTCGACCGCCTCGGCGAGCTGTTCGCCGAACACGTCGACTGGAATGTCTATGGCGCGCAGGAGGTTCCGTGGACCGGCCGCCGCACCACCCGCGCCGAGGCCGCCGCCTTCTTCCGTGACCTCCCCACCCACCTCCACGCCGAGGACCTGACGGTGGATCGCATCGTCGTAGACGGCGAACACGCAGTCGCCCTGGGAAATATGCGACAACGCGTCCTCGTGACCGGCAACCTGTTCGTCTCCCCCTTCGCCTTCCACTTCACCGTCGAGCACGGCCACATCACCCGCTACAACCCCCACGAAGACAGCCTCGCCCTGGCCCGCACCTACGGCGCAGTCCCCTGATCCGCAACCCACCCGAATCGCGCCGCGCCGACACGGCAACAACACGCGAGCCTCGTGCTTCCGAACAACACCGCAAAGCCCCGTGCTTCCCAACAAGACGCAAGCCCAGTTTTGCCAAAGACACGTAAGCCCAGCGTTTCCCAACGACACGTAAGCCGTGTTCCGACACCAACACGCACAGCCCCGTGTTTCCGGCATGCTCTCGGCCGGAAACACGGGGCTGTGCACCCCTCGGCTACGCCGCCACCGGCTCCGAATCATCGGCGAACTGGGTGCGGTACAGCTCCGCGTACCTGCCTTCCGCCGCAAGGAGGTTCGCGTGCGTACCCCGCTCGATGATGCGGCCCTCCTCCAGGACCAGGATCTGGTCGGCATTGCGGATGGTGGACAGGCGGTGGGCGATCACCAGGGCCGTCCTGCCCTCCAGGGCCTCGGCCAGCGCCTCCTGCACGGCCGCCTCCGAGGTGGAATCCAGTGCGGCGGTGGCCTCGTCCAGGATCACCACGCGCGGCTGCTTGAGCAGCAGGCGGGCGATGGTCAGGCGCTGGCGCTCGCCGCCCGAGAGCCGGTAGCCGCGCTCGCCGACCACGGTGTCCAGGCCGTCGGGCAGCGAGGCCACCAGATCGTGCAATCGGGCGCGGCGCAACGCATCCCACAGATCCGCCTCGGCGGCCTCCGGACGCGCCAGCAGCAGGTTGGCGCGGATGCTGTCGTGGAACAGGTGCCCGTCCTGCGTGACCAGCCCGACCGTGTCGTGGATCGAGCGGGCCGTCAGCCCCCGCACGTCGACGCCGTTGAGGCGGACCGCCCCCGAGTCCACGTCGTACAACCGCGAGACCAGCTGGGCGATGGTCGATTTCCCGGCGCCCGACGACCCGACCAGCGCCACCATCTCCCCGGGCTCGGCCCGCAGCGACACCTCGTGCAGCACCTCGATGCCGCCGCGGGTGTCGAGGGTCGCGACATCCTCCAGCGAGGCCAGCGACACCTTGTCGGCCGACGGGTAGCCGAAGTGGACCGCGTCGAACTCCACCGCCACCGGACCCTCCGGCACGGCGACGGCATCGGGCGCGTCCTCGATCAGCGGCTTCAGGTCCAGCACCTCGAAGACCCGCTCGAAGCTCACCAGCGCCGACATGATGTCGACCCGGGCGCTGGCCAGTGCGGTGAGCGGCGTGTACAGGCGCGTCAGCAGCAGCGACAGCGCGACGACCGACCCGGCGTCGAGCTGCCCGCGCAGCGCATACCAGCCGCCGAGCCCGTACACCAGCGCTACCGCCAGCGCCGACACCAGCGTCAGGGCGGTCACGAAGACGGTCTGCAGCATGGCGGTCCGCACCCCGATATCGCGCACCCGCTCGGCGCGCAGCGAAAACTCGGACGACTCCTGCCGCAGCCGGCCGAACAGCTTGACCAGGGTGGCGCCGGGCGCGGAGAAGCGCTCGGTCATCTGGGTGCTCATCGCGGCGTTGAGCTGCGCGGCCTCGCGCTGGATCCCGGCGACCCGCACCCCCATGCGCCGCGCGGGAATCATGAACAGCGGCAACAGGACCAGCGCCAGCAGGGTGATCTGCCAGGACAGCCGCACCATCACCGCCAGGGTGAGCACGAGCGTCACGATATTGGTGACCACCCCCGACAGCGTGGTGCTGAACGCCCGCTGCGCGCCGATCACGTCGTTGTTCAAACGGCTGACCAGCGCGCCGGTGCGCGTGCGGGTGAAGAAGGCGATCGGCAGCCGCTGCACGTGATCGAAGACCGCCGTGCGCAGGTCGAGGATCAGGCCCTCGCCGATGCGCGAGGACAGCCAACGGATCACGATCCCCAGCGCGGCATCCAGCACCGCCACCACGCCGATGATCGCCGCGAGCCCCACCACCGACCCCGGCGCGGCCTGCCCGACGATATTGTCGACGACCCGCCCGGCCAGGACCGGGTTGGCCACCGCGAGCACCGCCGACACCACGCTGAACACGAGGAACCCGATCAGCTTCGCCCGATGTGGCTGGGCGAAGCGCAGGATCCGCCGAGCCGTGGCGCGGCTGAGCGCGCGCCGTTCCTGCGGCGCGTGCGCCTGCCGGTAGAGCTGACCCCACGCCTCCGACTCGATACTCATTCGCCTACTCCTTCCGCACGGGTATTCAACCCGAGGGCACCGACACTAAGACCTCAACAAAGGTTGAGAGCAAGCCATGCCGCCGCCCCGCCGGCTTCGCCTACGGCGAAATCCGGGCCGAGCGGCTCGGCGGCCCACGGTGTCGGAGCTGGTGAAGGCGTTGTCCGGAGGTCTCCTATTCCTCCGGGGCGATGACGCGCCCGTCGTCGGCCCGGACGAGGATCGCCTCGATCGGGCAGGACTCGGCCGCGTCGACGACGGCTTCGGCCGGTTCGGCGCGTTCGGCGACGGGCCTGGAGCGGCCGTCGACGATCACGAAGTGTTCCGGTGCGGTGGCCGCGCACAGGCCCGAACCGAGGCAGGCCTCGCGGTCCACTTCGATCCGCCAGATCTCAGCCATGCGCGCCCCTACCAGCTCACCGGCAGGGATTTCGGCCCGCGCACGAGCAGCCCGGTCTTCCACGGCACGTCCTCGGCCGGCACCGCCAGGCGCAGCGACGGGAACCGTTGCAGCAGAGCGTCGATGGCGATCTGCAACTCGAGGCGGGCCAGTTGCGCACCGAGGCAGTGGTGCGCGCCGTGCCCGAAGGCCACGTGCGGATTCTGCGCGCGGGTGAGGTTCAGCCGCTCCGGATCCTCGAAGACGGCGGCGTCGCGATTGGCGGACTGGGTGTTGACGAACACCGCCTCGCCCGCCCGCACGGTGACGCCGCTCAGCTCGACATCCTCGGTCGCGATCCGCGGCTGCCCGCCGCCGGACCCCAGCTGCACGTAGCGCAGCAGCTCCTCGATCGCGCCGGGCAGCAGTTCCGGCCGCTCCCGCAGCAACTCCCAGTACTCGCGCTCGGTGAGCAGCAGGTAGGTGAAGTTGGTGATCTGGTTGGCGGTCGTCTCGTGTCCCGCGATCAGCAGCGTGATACCGAGATTGACCAGTTCGGATTCGGTGAGCCGGTCGTCCTCGTCGCGCGCGGCCACCAGCGCGCCGAGCAGATCGTCGGACGGTTCGGCCCGGCGTTCGGCGACCAGCTCCGCGAGGTAACCCTCCAGCGCCGCGCGCCCGGCATCGGTCTGCTCGCGGGTGTAGGCGGTGGTGGAGAGCATCATGTCGGAGAAATCCCGGAACCGGTGCTGGTCCCGCGGTGGCACGCCGAGCATTTCGCAGATCACGGTGACCGGCAGCGGAAGGGCGAAGTGCTGCACCAGATCCGCGGGCGAGCCGGACCGCTCGAGCGCGGCGAGGCGCTCGTCCACGATCTCGCGCGTGCGCGGGCGCAACTGTTCGACGCGGCGGCCGGTGAACGCCTTGGCGACCAGTTTGCGTAGCCGGCTGTGTTCCGGCGGGTCCATGCTCAGCAGCGAATCGGGCCGCGACGGCGCCGGCGTCGCGCGCGGGATGTCCTCGCGATCGACGGTGACGGCGCGGCTGAACCGCCGGTCGGCGAGCACCAGTTTGGCGTCGTCGTAGCGGGTGACCAGCCAGCCCTCGCCGCCGAAGGGCAGCTCGACGCGGGACACCGGTTCCTCCCGGCGGAGTTTCTCGAACAGTGGATGGATATCGAGGCGGACGGGCTCGCCGAAGGGGTATCGGCGCACCTCGGTGTCGACGGTCATGCGGTCTCCCTCTCCCGGGCGGGTACTGGGCGCTCTACCGATGTAAGCAAACGCTTACTTACCCAAGGTAAGGGACGCCGCGAGGCCGCGTCAATGCTCGAATTCCGTTATCGCGGTGGAAAACTCGTGTCCACTCCGGACAGCAGCGCTCGAGCGGCGTGCAGCACATGGCGGGCAACGTCGGCCGGATCGGCGCTGGCCAGCGGCTCCCGGTGGTGCACCGAGCGGACCAGCCCGATGCCCAGCAACCAGGCCAGCAGCAGATCGGCGCGCAGATCGCCGTCGGGGTCGTCGGTGAGCGTGGCCAGCGCGCGCACGTATTCGTCACCCAGCTGCTGCCGGATCGCCGACGTGCCCTCGTCGTGCCCGCTGGACCGCAGCGCGGCCTGCAACCAGTACGCCTGCGGCGGCGTATCCACCGGAGCGAGCGTCCGCGACAGCAGCCGGGCCAGCAGCTCCGCGATGGGCCCGTCCTCGAGCAGATGCCGGCCCCGATCCGCGATGGCCGCCCGGAACAATTCGTCCTTGTTCCCGAAATACCGGAACAGCAGCGCCTGATTCACCCCCGCCCGCCCCGCGATATCCCGCACCGTCGCCCGGTCGTACCCCCGCTCCGCGAACAACTCCTGCGCCGCAACCAGTATCGCGCGCCTGGTGGCGACCGCATCCCGCTTCCGCCCACCCGACTCGTTCCCGCTCACCGTCATCCCTCCACTCACCAACACCCCGGACCAGCAGCGTAGGACACAAGGAAAAGGGATAAAACGGACATGCGACGGAATTCGCATCACGCGGCACCGTCGCGACGACAACGGCTTTCGTCGGAGCGTGAACGGGTGAGACCCGGCGGGAGATCGGTGCCGACATCGCTGTTCTGTCGACTCATAGTTGACGGAATGGTGTCGACCGTGACCTGAACCACTAATTGCTAGTGAGTTGCCGAAACTCTCGATGCGATTGGTTCATTGGGACGAGCCGATCTTATCGGTGAGAATTTACTCCCCAACTCGATGCCGCTGGGTCGATGAGGTTCCAACCACGAACACCCGCCGCGGGTTGTGCGGCGGGTGCTGCGGTGGTGGCGCTCAGCTGCCGAAGGGCAGGGTGCCGGGCGGGATCTGGTAGCCCGAGCTGCCGGCGGATACGCCGCCCCAGGCGGCGAGCAGCCAATTCAGGATATTGGTAATCATTGGATCCTCCGTAGCGGCATATGCCGACCGATTGCCGATGTGATCAATCGGTATCGGGATCGCGGGACGTGATTGTCTCGTTACAAGGTGCTGGTCATCGGGCCCGGGCGGGTCGGTGGGTGGCCGGGTCGGCCCCGGGTAGCACAATGTCCCGGTGGCAACGGAGATCGACGGCGCGGCGCGCACGGTGACCGCCGCGGGGCCGATCGATCTCGCGCACACGGTGGCGCCCCTGAGCAGAGGCACGGGGGATCCCTGCCATCGGGTGACCGCCGATGGGGCGCACTGGCACGCGTCGCGAATGCCGACCGGCGTGGTCACGTATCGGCTGGTCCAGGACGGCCCGTGCGCCGTGTCGGCGCGGGCGTGGGGACCGGGCGCCGCGGAATTCCTCGACGGCCTGCCGCACATGCTGTGCCTGGACGAGGACCTCACCGGCTTCGCCCCCGAGCATCCGAAGATCGCCGAGGCGCACCGTCGCTTCCCGGGCCTGCGGATGCTGCGCACGGGCCTGGTATTCGAGGCGCTGGCGCCCGCCGTGCTGGAGCAGCGCGTCCACACGATCTCCGCCCGCGCCTCGTGGCGAAAGCTGGTGTGGCGCTTCGGCGAACCCGCGCCCGGCCCCACCCCCGCGCCGATGCGCGTCCCACCCTCCGCCGAGACCTGGCGATACGTCCCGTCGTGGACCTTCCACCGCGCCAACGTCGATCCCCAGCGCGCCAAGACGATCGTGCTGGCCGCGCGAATGGCCGACAAACTCGAACAAGCAGCCGCCATGGACCACGCCGCCGCCACCCAGCGCCTGTGCACCGTCCCCGGCATCGGCGTGTGGACCGCCGCGGAAATCGCCCAGCGCGCCTTCGGCGACCCGGACGCCCTGTCGGTAGGCGACTACCACCTCTCCTCGATAGTCGGCTGGACCCTCCTCGGCCACCCGATGGACGACGACGCCATGATCGACTACCTCGAACCCCTACGCCCCCACCGCTACCGAGCCGTCCGCCTCCTCGAAATCTCCGGCCAGGCGAGCAAACCCAAGTTCGCCCCCCGAACTCCCCTGGTGGACATCAGCGGCATCTGATCCACGACGACCCGGTCCGACCTCCCTATTTCTGGGCAGCCGTTCCGGCCGCAACGGCGCGAGAGAGGGCCTCGGGGACGGGGATTCGGCCGAGGAACATTTCGCCGAGGACGGGTTTGATGGCTTCCAGGGCGGCGGTGAAGCCGGTGCCGCCGCCGGAGGAGATGCGGGGGCCGTCGAGGACGTCGAAGAACGGGGAGACGTCGATTCCCTTGGCGGACCAGTAATCCCGATAGAAACGCTGGTCCGCGACCACCGCGGGGATGGTGGCCCCGTCCTGGACCAGGTACCGATTGCCCTCGGCGCTGCCGAGCCAGGCCAGCAGGCGGCGCACGGCCTCGGGGTGCTTACTACCGGCATTTCCCGCGACGCCGATCGCGTTGTTGGTGCTCACCCGCCCCGCGGGCCCGCTGGGGATCATCGCGATGCCCCACCCGAAGCGTGCCTGCTGTGCGATCTCCGCGAGGTTGTAGGTGCCCGATTGGAACAGCGCCAGCTTCCCTTGCAGGAAGGCGTTTTTCGCGAAGTCGTCGTCGGTGTTGGTATCCGCGGCCGACGGTGCGAGCCGATCGGCGATCAGCCCCGTCAGGTACGTGAACGCCTCGACGCCTTGGGGACTGTCGAAGACGAACCGGTCGTCGCGCTGGAACTGCCCGCCCGCCGACCCGAGATACGGCAGCTCGATCGACTGAAAATCGTTGGCCGCGTTGTACGCCCACGGCGCGACGGACGCGAGCCGCGTCAACAACGGCCGGAACGAATCGCCCGAACCCCAACGCGCGGAGCCCAACTCGGCCGGATCGACCCCCGCCGCAGCGAGCAGATCGCGGTTGTAGAACACCGCGGTCCCACCGTCCACGAATTGCGGTACCGCCCAGAGCTTCCCGTTCCTGGTGTACTGCGACACCGCCGACGGATCCCACGCCCGCGCGGCCTCCGACCCCAGCGCCGCACCGATATCCGTCAACCGCCCGGCGTCGGCGTAGTCCTCGTACAGATTGGTCCAGAACAGATCGTCGGCGGTCCCACCGGCCACATCCAGCCGCAGCTTCTGTTGATAGGAAGCCCACGGCACCACCGTGATCCGGACCTCGAGATCCGGATTCGCCCGCTCGAACGCGTTCAGTGCGGCCCGGTACGCCGGAACGAACTGCTGCTCCCAGATGCGCAGCCGCAGCACCGTCCGCCCGGAGCCGTCGTCGGCGCGGCCCAGCCACAGCGCCGCCGCGATCAGCAGCGCCACGCTGAGCCCGATGCCGAGGATCGTCCGGGTCGAGGTCTTCACTTCAGCCCCGTCCACCCGATCGACCGCAGCACCTGCCGCTGAAACACCAGGAACAGCACCACGAGTGGCACGATGGCCAGCGTCGTCGCGGCCGTCACCAGCGTCCACTGCGCGTTGTACCGCGTCTGCAGATCGGCCGTCGCCACGGTCAGCACCCGCCAGGTGTCACCGCTCGCGGCGACCAGCGGCCACATGAAGTTGTTCCACTGCGTGACGATCGTGATCAGCGCCAGCGTGCCGAGCACCGGCCGGCTCATCGGCACCACCACATGCACCAGGATGTCGGCCGTATTCGCGCCGTCGAGCCGCGCGGCGCCCAGCAACTCCTCCGGAATGGCCCGGAAGTACTGCCGCAGCAGGAAGATCGCGTAGGGCGAACCGAAGACGAACGGCAACACCAACGCCCAGAACGTATTCAGCCACCCGAACTTCGCGAACATCAGATACAGCGGGATCAACGTGACCATGGGCGGCACCATCATCGTGCCGAGATACACCCAGAACAGCGCCTCGCGCCCCGGAAATTCGGTGCGCGCGAACGCGTATGCCGCGAGCGTCGAGGTGATCAGCTGCCCGCCGGTGATGAAGACGGTCATCAGCGCCGTCACCGCCAGCGCCCGCCCCAGCCCGCCCTGATCGAGCACGGTGCGGAAGTTCTCCCCCGTCGCCGGATGCGGCAGCGCCAGCGGCGATTCCGCGGCGAACTGTCCCGGTGTCTTCACCGCGGTGAGCGCGCTGAGCACCAGCGGGGCGACGGTCAGCACCGCGCCCGCGAGCATCACCAGATAGACGCCGCCGGCGCGAATCCGGCTGGCGGCGTTCTTCTCAGTACTCATAGGTGGTCCGGTTCCTGAAATACCGGTACTGCACGACCGTGATGGCGAACATCACCGCGAACACCACCAGCGCCATCACGGCCGCCCGCCCCGGCCGCGCCGCGTCGAACGCCTCCGAGAACATCCGCATGGCAACGACATCCGTGCGCCCGCCCGGCCCGCCCTTGGTGAGCGCGTACACGGTGTCGAAGGTTTGGAACGCGGTGAGCACACCGGTCACCAGGACGAAGAACATGGTGGGCCGCAGCAGCGGCAGGATCAGCCACCGGACCCGCCGCCAGCCCGTCGCCCCGTCGAGCGCCCCGGCATCGAGGAGTTCGCCCGGTATCGCCCGGATCCCGGCGACGAAGAACAGCGCGACGTACCCGAAATTCATCCAGATACTCACTGCCGCGACCGACGGCAAGGCCAGGGCCGGATCGGACAGCCACTCGACCCGCCGCCCGAGCACCGCGTTCAGCGCGCCCCCGGTCGACGCGAAGATCCACTGCCACACGATGCCCACCGCCACCGGCGCGCACATCCACGGCAGCGCGTACACCACCCGCAGCGCCGACCCGCCGCGCCGCCGGGCCAGCGCGGCCGCCACGACGAAGCCGAGCACGGTCTGCGACGGCACCACGATCGCCGTCAGCGCCAGCGTCACCAGCAGCGCGTGGCCGAACTCCCCGTCCGACAGCACCGACCGCCAGTTCCGCAGGCCCGTGAATTCCATGGGGCCCAGCAGATTCCAGCTGTGCAGGCTCAGCCAGGCCACCACCGCGATGGGCAGCAGCAGGAAACATCCCACGCCCACCAGGCTCGGTAGCAGCAGTACATAACTCGTCACGGCACGACGAACCGCCCGTCGGTTCATGGGACGCGACGCTACCCGGTCAGTCCTTCGGACCGCCCGCGACGTAGATCACCTGGCCGGACACGAAGCCCGCGCCCTCGCTGACCAGGAAGGACGCGGTGTGCGCGATATCCTCCGGCCGCCCCACCCGCTGCACCGGAATCTGTGCGGCATTGGCCTTCTGGAATTCGTCGAACGGCATACCCACGCGCTCCGCGGTGGCCGCGGTCATATCGGTGACGATGAATCCGGGCGCGATGGCATTGGCGGTCACACCGAACTTGCCCAGTTCGAAGGCCAGCGTCTTGGTGAACCCCTGCATGCCCGCCTTGGCCGCGGAGTAGTTGACCTGCCCCCGGTTACCCAGCGCCGAGGTGCTCGACATGTTCACGATGCGACCCCACTTGGCGTCGACCATGTACTTCTGGACCGCCCGGGTCAGCAGGAACGCGCCGCGCAGGTGCACGCCCAGCACCGCGTCCCAGTCGTCGACGCTCATCTTGAACAGCAGGTTGTCGCGCAGGATCCCGGCGTTGTTGACCACCACGGTCGGGGCGCCCAGCTCGGACTCCAGCCGCTCGACTGCCGCCGCCACCGAGGCCTCGTCGGAGACGTCCGCGCCGAGCGCCACCGCCTGCCCGCCGGCGTCGTTGATCGCCTGTACCGTCTCGGCGCAGTTCGCGGCGTCCAGATCCAGCACGCCGACCCGCAGGCCGTCGGCCGCCAGTCGTTTGGCGACGGCCGCGCCGATTCCGCGCGCGGCCCCGGAAACTACGGCAACTCGTTCGGCCATGGACATCCTCCGTCGTCTCGGTTTCCTCGTGGCTATCGGATATCAGTGTGCGCGGGGCTCACTCCACCCACAGCGACCAGGTCCCCGAGCCGCTGCCCTCGCACACCAGCGCGCGACCGTCGGTGGTGCGGGCGGTGGTGTCGGTGCCCGGGATGCATTTCGTCCCGCTCTCGTGGACGGCCGTCGTGACCGTGTGCGGGCCCACCCATTTGTATCCGCCGGATTGGCGCAGGCACAGCAGGGTGCCGCCGTCGGAACCGGCGCCGATGAGCGCCGCCTGCGCCTGGGTGCACGCCTCGCCCTTCGCGGCGCTGGGCGGTGTGGCCGCGGTGGAGGTGGGGGCCGCGGTGGTGGTCGGCACGGCGGGCGCCGCGGGAGCGGTGACGGTGACGACCGTGGTGGCGGCCGTCGGCGTCGGTTCGGCGCCGAATGTGGTGCGCGGGAGGGTGACTCCCGACAGGACGATCACCCCGGCCAGCACCACCACCTCGAGAATGCCGATGAGCAGTGCGAACATGGCCATCGCCCGGCCGCGCGGATGGCCGAACGAGATGAGGCCGAAGACCAGCGCCACGGGGAACAGGCCGATCAGGGCCGCGATCAGCGCGATGATCGCGTACGGGTTGACGATCGGCGGCACCTCGACCCGTAATCGCCCGGCCCGCCGTCTGTTCTGGGTGGCGTCCCAGCGCTCCTCGTCGGCCTCGGGCTCCGGGCGTCGTCGCGACGGCGGGCCCTCCCAGTACTCGTCGTCGGGGTCGGCCTGCTGGGTGCGGCGCCGGTTGCGGGCGGCCTCCCAGCGGTCCTGGCTCGGCTCGGGCGCGTAGTGGTCCTCGGGCGCGCCCTGCCAGCGGTCGTCCTCCGGAGGCGGCGGCAGCACCCGCCGCGGATTCGGTTCCCAGTGGTCGTCGTCGGCCACGGGAGCGCGCCGCGCGGCCGGCGCCGGGGCCCAGCCCTCGTCCGGTTCGGCCACGGGCCAGCGCTCGTCGTCCGGCGGTTGCGGCCGGGGCTCGGGCTCGGCGGGTAGCCTGCGGACCATAGAAGTTCCTCTCGCCTCACTCGTGCAGGAACCTCGGACTACGGACCCGCCCCGATACCGAGAAGGATAGGGAACCGCACAGCGCCCGCAACCGCTGCAGCTCAGCGAGCTGAACTCTGATCTTGGTCGGGCCCGCTACAGGCTGGCGACACACACCACGAAACGCCGCTGGTTGTAGACGAACCCGCGATCGCCGGACGCGCAGTCGTTGACGTTGGAGGTGCCCTGCTTGATCTCGACCACCCGCACCCCCTTCGGGACCCGCGACCCGCATTCCATCGGCTTCGGGGCGTCGGTTGTCATATCCATGCAGCCGCCGACCACCCAGTTCACATCGAGGCAGAGCGAACTCGGATGCCCCTCGGGCGGCGCGGGCTGGTTGTAGGACTTGTCGACGTCGGCCGGGCAGCGCCTGGCCGGATCCGCCTTGTCGACGACCTTGTACCCGGAGCTGCCGCAGGCGGACTTGCTGACCGCCGGCTCGCCGCCGCCGAAGGTGACGCAGTCGCCGACGTTCAGATCGATCGCGGCGGGATCCTTGCGCTCCGAGGCGTCCTTGTTGACGACCTGCGCCGGAGCGGGATCCGGCGCCGAACCGGTCTCCGGGACATTGGTGGAGACGCCCGGCTGTGGCGCCGGCGCCGCGGCGGACGAGGTCGGGACCCCGGTCTGGGCAGCCTTCGTCTGCGCGGGCGTGGAATCGTCCCCCATCAGCGAAAATATGGCTGCGGCAAGACATGCCGCCGAGAGCGCGGCCGCGATGACGAAGCCCGCCAAGGTGAATCCGGCATGGATGCGTCGGCGCGACACCTACGTTCCTCCAGGTAGTCGGCTCCGAACCGTCGAGCGAGATCCGAAGTGTGAGAGTGCAAGTCGAAGACACGTAGTGCATACACCATGCGAGGCCCCGCGTCGACTCGAGCGCAGCAAAGGTCACAATACGACAACGAAGCGTCCGTGCACCTCGCCAATAACACCGTCTGCCAACGACAGTCGGACGCTGTATGTCTCCGACCGGGCGCTCCAGATGCCCGGATGAATTTAGAGTATAAAAAGGATATCAGAGGATGAAGTTCGGCAGGCTCGCCGCCACCACCCTCATGGCTGTCGCCGCGGTGGGCATCGCCGCGGGAACCGTGAATGCCACCCCGACCGCGACTCCCGCGCCGTCGACGTCCGCGTCGTCGGCACCGGCCCGAGAACTCACATCGTCCGGAGTCGATCAGGGAGTCGCCTACCGCGCGGCCCTGTCCGACGACGAACGGGTACTGACCACCACCGTCGAGAACGGCCGATTCGAGGCCGTCGACGACGGCAAACGCGTCACGCTGCGGTCCGACTCCGGCGCGGTGGTCGCCGAGGTGCCCCTGTCGTTCCGGGTCCGCGACCGGCTGCTGCCGGTGGCCCAGCACATCAGCCCGGACGGCCGGACGCTCTCGCTCACACCGGATTCCGCCGCCGCCCAGATCGGGGAGCTGCAGCCCGTCGATCCGATGAGCCGCCTCATCACCGAGCTCAACAACAACGTCGTGGGCATGGTCATCGGTGGCGTGCTGGGCGGGCTCATCGGCGCGGTACTCGGGTTCTTCTTCCTGAGCTGGCTCACCGGGCCGATCGGCCTGCTGGTCGGCGCGCTGGCCGGCGGCGCCATCATGGGCGGTCAGCCGTTCGTCGACGCCCTCATGGGTGTGGTCCGGTAGGCATCTCGTCGATCGGGTTCTCCCCGACCAGCGCGATCCGGATGCTCAGCAGCCATCCGGCAAACCACAGCAGGAGCCGGTCGTAGGCATCGAGTCCGGCGTGCGCCGGGCGGTGCCGAATCCCCTTGCGCCGCACGGGCGCGGCGTGTCGCCCGGGCCCGGTCGCCATCGCGACCGGGCGCGGGACGTGCCGTCCGGGCGCCACGGTGTGCCGCGCGGGTCCCGCGGACCGGCGCGCGGCGTGCCTCGGGGTGGTGCGGCCGCGAGGAGGGAGCGGCCGCACCACCGCCCGCCCGCTCTCCGGGGCGGTCACGGGAGGGCCCGCTCGTCGAGGACGCAGCGGCCCTCCTCGACCAGAACGGTGCGCGCGCGGCGGCGCACCTTGCACGTGTCGACGGTGCAGTCGAGGTGGAGTTGCATTGCGGCGTGGGCCTGTTCGGTGGTCAGAATGCCCGGATCGGCGCCGCAGCGCAGCAGTCCGGCAACCGGCAGGTGCAGGCTGGTCAGTTGCATGCCGGCACCTCCGCCACGAGTCGCCGGTATCGGCGTCGCGGCGGGGGCGCGTCCTCCCAGGGTCGCTGGTGAATTGCCATACCCACGGCCTCGAGGGGTGTCAGGCCGACCTCGTCGGCCAGCCCGCCGACCGCGTTCAGCAGTGGTGGCACCACTTCGGCAACCTGCAGGGCGGCAACCGCTTGCGCGCAGGTCAGGGTGCGGCCGGGCAGGAAGGACACCACCCAGCCCTCGTGTCCGACGCTGCGCGCGCGGTGCGGGGTTAGATCGCTGGTCATCAACGACGACCCGATGACATGTACAGCCATGACTCCTCGTTCCTACGTGCGACTTCGGAATGAGTGCCCCCATGCTCTGGCACACTTCCAGCATCCCGCAACTGGACGTTCGCCAAGCCCGATTTGGATATCCACAGAGAATTCGCGCGAATCTCCAGCAGCGAATCCACCTGGGGGAGCAAGATTCTCCATAGTGGACGAAAGGCTCCCTGCCGAGGCGATGGGCGGGTCGGGGTGGGGGCTCGCGCGGCCGACGGATCCGACCCGTCGCGATCGAACCGACAGGCTTCCGAGAGAACGGAGTGCGCTGTGTCTGAGAGCTCTACGAACGCGTCGTCGACCCTGCCCCGCCGCCAGCTCGGAAGGTATCTGCGGGACTGGCGAACTCAGGCGGGACTGACCATCGCCGAGGCCGCCCGGCTGATGGAGTGGGGCGCGAGCACCCTGCAACGCCTGGAGAAAGGCCAGGCGGATCGCATCCGCACCATAGACATTCAGGAACTCTGCCGCATCTACGGCATACCCGACGATATCGGCGAGGGCCTCAAGGGCCTGGCCCAGCAGGCGGCCGTCAAGAGCTGGTGGCACGCCTACGGCGACCTCATCCCCGAAAACTTCGACGTCTACGTGGGTTTGGAGGCGTCCGCCCAGCGCCTGACCTCCTACCAGTCCGAACTGGTGCCGGGCCTACTACAGACCGCCGAGTACGCACGGGCCCTCAACGGGCTGGGGTATCCGGACGATACCGACGCCGAGTTGGACCGCCGCGTCCAGCTGCGACTTCAGCGCCAGGCCTTGATAACTCGCAAGACGCACCCCGCGACCGTGGATGTCGTACTCGGCGAATCGGTCTTGCGCCGCGTCGTGGGAAGTGCAAGGGTGATGGCGGCACAGCTGCGGCACTTGGCCGACCTGAGTACTCGGGACAATGTCGGGCTGCGCGTTCTGCCCTTCGCAGCCGGTGTCCCCCTGGGGCTTTCGACCGGCCCCTTCGTGATCCTCGAGTTCGGAACCGACGGTAAAGGGCAGCCGGTGGAACCGCCGGTGGTCTACGTGGAGGGCTTCACCGGGGATCTGTATCTCGAAAGACAGGGTGACGTCCGGCGGTATCGGCGGGCGCACGAGGGCCTGTTGCATTGTGCGCTGGATGTTTCCGCGAGTAGGCACCTGTTACGTCAGGTTGCGAAGGAGTACACGGCCTGACAGAGCCGGTGCTCCTCCCCGATTCGGAAAGGACGCAGGATGAGCAGTGAGCTGGTCGATGCCCGGTGGTTCAAGAGCAGCCGTAGCGGCGCCGGCAAGGAGTGTGTCGAGGTCGCCTTCCTGGCGAGCGGTCGCATCGGCGTCCGCGACAGCAAGAACCCCGACGGCCCCGCGCTGATCTTCGGTTCGGACGAGTGGACCGGCTTCATCGACGGTGTGCGCGCCGGCGGTATCGGCCGCGGCTGACCATCTCCCCCCGGGCGGGCCGCCACGGTAGGACACCGGGCGGCCCGCCCGCATCGTGCCGTGACATCTTTTGTTGCCGGGCACGATCTCGAGATCACGAATCGGTGGCCGTTAGGCAACGAATGAATGTTTGCCCGTGCAAAGAATGGGTACCCGATATTTTGTGGACCGTGGGCTCAGGAACACCTCTCCCCGGTATCGCAAGTTGCTTCCCGACGATTGGGTGGAACGCCTGATCGTGGGGATGCTCTTCACGGTATCGGCGGTCGGTGTCTACATGTTGACCGGGGCCATGCTGTCGGCATTACTTGTCGGTTTGCTGGTCGCGGTGGTCGCCATCGGCGTGGTGACCCAGCTCTGACATCTTGTTGTCGTGGCGTGTGCTCGCGGCCGTTCTTCCGTTCGTGCTCTCCGGTGCAAGGACATTTGTGCGAACACCGGATGCATCGCCGACTATACCGCTTCGATCTTCATGTTGCAGAACATCATCGGCGTGTCTCGAACCCAGCCTCGCTCCGCACCTATGATCCCGGCGTAAGCCGGGACCACGGCACGGAACCTGGCGGGAGATCAGCCCTGACGACGGAAGAGTTTGTTGCCCAGCCACACGATCGGATCGTATTTCCGGTCCACCACGCGTTCCTTCATCGGGATGAGCGCGTTATCGGTGATCTTGATGTGCTCGGGGCACACCTCGGTGCAGCACTTGGTGATATTGCAGTAGCCGAGGCCGAATTCCTCCTGGGCCATTTCCCGGCGGTCGGCCACGTCCAGCGGATGCATTTCCAGTTCCGCGATCCGCATGAGGTACCGGGGGCCGGCGAACGACTCCTTGTTGTCTTCGTGATCACGCACCACGTGGCAGGTGTTCTGGCACAGGAAGCACTCGATGCACTTGCGGAACTCCTGCGAGCGCTCCACATCGACCTGCTGCATCCGGTAGTCGCCGGGCTTGAGGTCGGCCGGCGGCGTGAAGGACGGGATCTCGCGCGCCTTCTTGTAGTTGAGCGAGACATCCGTGACGAGGTCGCGGATCACCGGGAACGTCCGCATCGGGGTCACGGTGATCACCTCCTCCGGCGTGAACGTCGACATCCGCGTCATGCACAGCAGCCGCGGGCGGCCGTTGACCTCCGCCGAACACGATCCGCACTTACCGGCCTTGCAGTTCCAGCGCACCGCCAGATCGGGGGCCTGGGTGGCCTGCAGCCGGTGGATGATGTCGAGTACGACCTCGCCCTCGTTCACCTCGACGGTGAAGTCCTCCAGGGCGCCACCCTCGGTGTCGCCGCGCCACACTCGGAACCGGGCGTCGTAACCCATTGCTACTCATCCCCTTTCGCGGAGGAATCCGCCGCCGCGGGATGGGCCGCGAGTTCCTCGGAGGTGTAATACTTTTCGAGCTCACCCAGGTCGAACAGGGAGAGTAGATCGCTGCGCATCGGCGTCTGATCGGCCTGGGTCACGAGGACCGGCGGGACCGTCTGGCCGTCCTCGTCCGGGTCGATCCGGCACACCAGCAGCCGGTGCCGCCAGGTCGGATCCATCTGAGGGTGGTCGTCGCGGGTGTGCCCGCCACGGCTTTCCGTACGCAGCAGCGCCGCCTGGGCCACGCACTCGCTGACCAGCAGCATATTGCGCAGATCCAGGGCGAGGTGCCAGCCCGGGTTGAACTGCCGGTGGCCCTCCACGGTGACGTTGTCGAAGCGCTCGCGCAGCTCGCCGAGCTTCTCGATCGCCTCCCGCAGTTCGTGCTCCTTGCGGATGATGCCGACCAGGTCGTTCATCACCTGCTGCATATCGGTGTGCAGGGTGTAGGGATTCTCGCCCGGCCCGGTGCTCGGCGGATCGAACGGCGCCAGCGCGGTTTTCGCGGCCTCGGCGAGGTCGGAGTCGGCGATCGCCGGGCGGTTCCCGCCGAGACCCTCGACGTAGGTCGCGGCGCCCAGCCCGGCCCGGCGCCCGAAGACCAGCAGGTCCGACAGCGAATTACCGCCGAGCCGGTTGGATCCGTGCATACCGCCGGAACATTCACCGGCCGCGAACAGGCCCGGGACGGTCGCGGCGCCGGTGTCCGGGTCGACCTCGATCCCGCCCATCACGTAGTGGCAGGTGGGCCCGACCTCCATCGGCTCCTTCGTGATGTCCACGTCGGCAAGCTCTTTGAACTGGTGGTGCATGGAGGGCAGCCGCCGCAGGATCTCCGCGGCGGGCAGGCGCGAGGCGATATCGAGGTAGACGCCGCCGTGCGGGGTGCCCCGCCCGGCCTTGACCTCCTCGTTGATCGCGCGGGCCACCTCGTCGCGGGGCAGCAGGTCGGGGGTGCGGCGCGCGGAGTCGTTGTCGCGCAACCACTGATCGGCCTCTTCCTCGGTTTCGGCGTACTGCCCCTTGAACACCGCGGGGATGTAGTCGAACATGAAGCGCTTGCCCTCGGTGTTCTTCAGCACCCCGCCGTCGCCGCGCACGCCCTCGGTGACGAGGATGCCCTTGACGCTCGGCGGCCAGACCATGCCGGTCGGGTGGAACTGCAGGAACTCCATATTGATCAGCGTCGCGCCGGCGCGCATGGCGAGCGCGTGCCCGTCGCCGGTGTACTCCCAGGAGTTCGAGGTCACCTTGTAGGACTTGCCGACGCCGCCGGTGGCCAGCACCACCGCGGGCGTCTCGAAGAGCACGAAACGGCCCGACTCGCGCCAGTATCCGAACGCCCCGGAGATGCGGTCGCCGTCCTTGATCAGGTCGGTGATGGTGCATTCGGCGAACACCTTGATGCGCGCCTCGTAGTCGCCGGTCTCCTGGAAGTCCTCCTGCTGCAGCGACACGATCTTCTGCTGCATGGTCCGGATGATCTCCAGGCCGGTGCGGTCGCCGACGTGCGCCAGCCGCGGGTAGGTGTGGCCGCCGAAGTTGCGCTGGCTGATCCGGCCGTCGGCGGTCCGATCGAACAGCGCGCCATAGGTTTCCAGCTCCCAGACTCGGTCCGGGGCCTCCTGGGCATGCAGTTCGGCCATGCGCCAGTTGTTGAGGAATTTGCCGCCGCGCATGGTGTCCCGGAAATGGGTCTGCCAGCTGTCCTTCTCGTTGGCATTGCCCATGGACGCCGCGCAGCCGCCCTCGGCCATCACGGTGTGCGCCTTGCCGAACAGCGACTTGCACACCACCGCCACCGACAACCCGTGCTCGCGCGCCTCGATGACCGCACGCAACCCGGCGCCACCGGCACCGATCACGACGACGTCGTACTTGTGCCGTTCGACTTCAGGCATGGAACCGAATACTCCTGGGAGACTGAGTGATTGGGCCGATCAGTTGACGAAGCGAAGATCGGAGATGGTGTCGCTGGCGACGAGCATGACGTAGAAATCGGTGAGCACCAGGGTGCCCAGCGTCGTCCAGGCAAGCGTCATGTGACGGGTGTTGAGCTTGGAGATCTGAGTCCAGAACCAGTACCGGACCGGATGCGCCGAGAAGTGCTTGAGCCGTCCGCCCGCGATGTGGCGGCAGGAGTGGCACGACAGCGTGTACGCCCACAGCAGCACCACGTTCAGCAGCAGGACCAGATTGCCCAGGCCGAATCCGAAACCGCCGGACTTGCCGTGGAAGGCGGCGATCGCGTCGTAGGTGTTGACCACCGAGACGATGCACGCGACATAGAAGAAGTAGCGGTGCACGTTCTGGATGATCAGCGGAAGCTTGGTCTCCCCGGTGTATTTCGCGTGCGGCTCGGCCACCGCGCAGGCGGGCGGCGAGAACCACACGGCCCGGTAGTAGGCCTTGCGGTAGTAGTAGCAGGTCAGCCGGAACAGCAGGAGGAACGGCAGCACCAGGAACCCGAGCGGGATCCAGATCGGCAGCTCGCCCACCCAGTGTCCGAAGTGGGCGGAGCCCTCGACGCACGAGGTGCTCACGCAGGGTGAATAGAACGGTGTCAGGTAGTGGTAGTCGGCCACCCAATACGCCGACCGCACAAAAGCTCTCACGGTCGCGTAGATGATGAAGGCGCCCAACCCCAGGACTGTGACCAGTGGTGGGACCCACCATCGGTCGTTGCGCAGCGTTCGTGCCGCGATCGCCGCGCGGCTGCTGCTGAAGACTCCCGTGCCCGATTCGGGTGCGCGTGTCGGTGCTGCGTTCACTGCAGGATGCCTCGCTGATCTACCCCGTGGAACGTCATCGTTACCTCCGGCATCGAATGTGATGGTGAGCACCATACGGCACCCCTGCTATGACACGCGCCGGGTCCCGGCAATATCGACCCGCCTGGACGGCTATGATTTGCGCCACATTTTCTGATCATGAGGCGTGGCGGTCTCGACAGTGAACCGTAAGCAAACCTCACGAACTGCGCTGGACCGCAGGGCCTTTCGGCGGCTATGCGGAATCCGCCTGTTTCACACTGGATCGGGCCCGGTCGCGACGTCACACACCAGCAACAACGCTGTGGTGGGCTGCTCCCCCGGTGCTCGCTACGGGGTGCCGGGCGGCCGGTATGCCGAGGCCGGTCACCGGGATGCGATCACCGCCGCGGGGCAGTTGGCTGGTGTTCGCCGGCGCGGTGGAGGAGGAGTCCATGAGGAGAGCGGCGATCGTGTCGCCGGTGCGTACGCCGGGCGGCGTCGCGGGCGGCGTGTTGTCGGCGCTGCCGCCACGACGGCTGGCCGCGGCCGCGATCGCCGGCGCCGTCGGCCGCGCGGGACTCGACGGCGCGCGCGTCGACGAGGTGGTGTTCGCGGGCCCGCCCGGGACGGCCCGGCTCGCCGCGCTGGACGCCGGTCTGCCTGCCGCCGTGGCCGGCCTCGATGTCGAATCCGGTTCCGGGACCGGACTGTCGGCGTTGATCGTCGCCGCCATGCTGGTGCGCACCGAGGCCGCGACCGTGGTCGTCGCGGGTGGGGTCGGCGAGGCCGTGCCCGAAACCGTCCCCGCGCCCGCGGATCTGGCGCACGCCGAGAGATTGGCGCACCGGTATCGCGTCACGCGTGCGGAATCCGACGAATTCGCCCTGAACAGCCGCCGTCGCGCGGCCCGCGCCTGGCGGCAGGGGCTGTTCGACGGGGAGATCGTTCCCGTGGTGGCGGCGGCGCCGGACGAATTGCGGCACCGGTCGGAGGGCTCGGTCCCGTATCTGGTGGACCGGGACGAGCAGCAGATGCACGCGGAGACGTCCACCCGTGCGTTGATCAGCCTGGCGCCGCTGCTGCCCGGCGGCGTACTCACCGCCGCCGCCGTGCGCACGCCCGGTATCGGCGCCGCGGCCTGCCTGGTGGTGGCCGAGGACCGGCTGGTCGATCTCGGTCTGGACCCGATCGCCCATATGACCGATTGGTTCGCCGCCGGGACCGACGGCACCGTGCCCGCTGCCGCACCCTCGATCGGAAAGGTGTTGTCGCACAATGCCTTGTCGCTCGACGACGTGGACCTGGTGGAGGTGGCGGAGCGCTCGGCGGTCGAGGTGCTGGCGCTCGCCCGGCAATTCGGCCGACACGACCTGGACTCGGTGAACGTCAACGGCGGCGCGATGGCCCTGGGCGATACGGGCGCGGCGTCCGGCCCGCGCATGGTGACCACGATGCTCCACGAACTGGCCCGCCGAAACGGCGCCTTCGGCGTGGTAGCCGCGGACGCGGGCCCCGACCGCGCCACGGCAATCCTCTTCGAGTCCGCCGCGACCACCCCTACCCCCACCGCCCCCAAGGGCGCCCGCTTCCACGGCCTCCGCACCCGCCGCTCGGGCCGACACCGCGCATAAGCACCCGCGAGCCACACACCGCTGCCCCGTGCGATCATCCCGAGCCGGTGTGGGCGTATCCGCCGCGAACGCTGCGAGCAACACCCGCCGTCTCGCGCGGCATCGTTCATGCCTGGTGTGAGCTAGTCCATCGTCACGTCAGGCGACATCGCGCGTGATGTCAGACGACTGCCGCTGTGCCATGCCGGGCGACTTCGCGCGGGAATACCGCGAGCTACCCTCCGCCATGCCGGGGGTTCGGCGCGTGAATACCGCGAGCAACCTTCTGCCATGCCGGGGGTTCGGCGCGTGAAGACCGCGAGCTGGGGGACCCGGCTCGCGGCGAATGGCTCGTTATCTACTTGGTGCGCGGGCGGGAGTGGAAGCCCAAGCCTTCGTCCTGGGCGCCCATCCAGGCGGCCTCGTCGGACTTGCTGTCCGGGACGTAGATGACCTCCTGCGCGCGGCGGTCGGACACCTCGGGCGGGGGCGACTTCTCGAACTCCTCGGCATCGATGCCGAGCCGCTCGAGATCGTTCTCCAGGCGCTTCACGGAGTTGGCGTCTCCGTAGTGCGACCGCAGTGCACCGATGCACTGCCGGAGTTGACCGACCGCGAAGTGCAGCTCAGCAATCTCGCTGCGTGTCATCGAAACCTCCTCGAGCCTGTGACAGACCACACATCGTGATCTACAACACATTACGTGATCTTCGTCGGGATAGCTCGTCAAGATCCGAAAAACGTCCGTTTACCTCATGGAGGGGCCTCAGCCGGCCACCGCGAACTCCGTCCCGGACGTGGCGCCGAGCGCCCGCTCCACCAGCGCCGCGACGGCGGCCGCCACCTCGTCCGCGCGCTCGAGGATCACGCTGTGGCCCGCCCCGTCGAGCCGGACCAGTTCGGCGCCGCCGAGCTGGGAGGCCAGCACCACCGAGTGGGCGAACGGGATCATGATGTCGGCGGAACCGGCCAGCACCAGCGTCGGCAGGTCGGCCAGCAGGCGCAGCGTCGCGGTCTCGTCGAAGCGGATCAGCGAGTCCAGGAAGCAGGCCATGGTCAGCAGCGGCGTGTCGTTGAGCATGGCGGTCGCGACCGCGACCATGCGCGGGCTCACCCGCAGGGTGCCGAAGCTCGCGTCGCGGACCATCGGTTCGAAGATCCGGCGGCTCAACCGTTTCGACGCCTGCATCGCCCGCGGCGCACGGCGCACCGCGGCCTGCAGCGAGCTCACCGCGCGCCGGTGCAGGAAGCGGGCCAGGCCGACGGAATTGAGGCTGCCCGCCGCCCCGGCGAGCAGGCCGATGCCGATGACGCGCGTCCCGATCGCCGCCGGGAACAGCCGCGCGTAGGCGAGGACCACCATCGCGCCCATCGAATGACCGATCAGCACAACGGGTCCCGCGGGCGCGGCCGTGCGCAGGACCGCGTCGAGATCGTGGCCGAGCTGATCGATGGTGTAGGTGGACGGGTCGGCCGCACCCGATTCGCCGTGGCCGCGGTGGTCGTAGAACACCATGCGGGTGCCCTCGCCCCACTGCCGGCGCAGTTGCTCCCGCAGGAACGCCCACGATTCGGTGCGCAGGCAGTGGCCGTGGACGAACACCACGGTCAGGGGCGCCGACGGAGATCCGAAGACGCGCGCGGCGAGCGGCGTGCCGTCGTCGGCGCAGACGGTGACTCGATGGCCGTCGTGGTCGGCGGCGCGGCATGCGATCGTGGACATGTCGTCTCCCGGGAGTCCGTTCTTGCCCGGTTGTCGGGAGAGATTCCCGGACCGTTAACCGCCCGAACCTCGCGTTACCCAGGTGTGGCCGAACTGCGGCTGGCGGTAAACAACCGTCCGGTTCGGCGCGCGTCGACAGAAGAATCTTCGGTTATCTAGTCTCATGGCTAGATAACCGAAGAATTGGGTGACATCCCGAGTTCTAGGTGGCCGCCTCCGTCCGCGTGGACGGCAGGAACGGCGCCAGCAGGTTCTCCTCGGTGGACGGGCCGAGCTGCCACTCGGCGATCCACGGGCCGGTCCCCTCGCTCGGATCCAGGACGCCGGTCTCGAGCCACTGGTAGCGGCCGTCGAGCACGCCCTTGGCGACGGCGGTGTCGGCGTCGTCGGTGTTGTCCCACAGGGCCTCGAACAGCCGCCGCACCCGCAGCCGGGACTGCGCGCAGAAGGCATCGGCCAGCTGTTCGGCCGCCTCCGCCTCCGGACCGCCCTCGACGCGCAGCGCCTGCGCCCGGACGCACGCCGCGGACATCGCGAACAGCTCCGCGCCGATATCCACGATGCGGCCCAGGAAGCCCTGCCGGTACTCGAGTTTCGCCTGCCAGCGGCCCATCGCGTACATCAGCGCCCGCGCCTGCTTGCGCGACATCCGCTCGACGAACCGCACATGCTTCGCGAGCGGCCCGAATTCCGCGTAGGTCGCCGGCACCGTGCCCGCGCCCACCGCCAGCTGCGGGAACCACTTGGCGTAGAAGCCGCTCGCGCCGACCGCCGCCTTGGCCTTGTCCTTGAATTCGGCGTTGCGGTCGACCAGCGCACCGGCGGCGGACATGTGGGCGTCGGCCATCTCGCGAGCGACCAGCAGGCGCATGATCTCGCTGGATCCCTCGAAGATTCGGTTGATGCGCAGGTCGCGCACCAGTTGTTCGGCGCCGACGGCGCGCTCGCCGCGGGCGGCCAGCGAGGCCGCGGTCTCGTAGCCGCGCCCGCCGCGGATCTGCAGCAGTTCGTCGGCGATCTCGCAGCTCATCTCCGAGGCCCACAGCTTGGCCAGCGCGGCCTCGATGCGGATATCGTTGCGCGCCTCGTCGCACATGGTGCCCGAGAGGTCCAGCGCGGCCTCCAGCGCGAAAGTCGTTGCGGCGATGAAGGACAGCTTCGATCCGACGGCGGCGTGCTCGCCGACCGGACGGCCCCACTGCACGCGGGCCCCGCTCCACTCCCGGCCGATCTTCAGACACCATTTGGCCGCGGCCGTGCAGAGTGCGGGGATCGCCAGCCGCCCGGCGTTGAGGGTGGTGAGCGCGATCTTCAGGCCGTCGCCCTCGCGGCCGACCAGGCTGCTCTTGGGCACCCGCACGTTGTGCATGCGGGTGACGCCGTTCTCGATGCCGCGCAGACCCATGAACGCGTTGCGCCGCTCCACGGTGATCCCCGGGGAGTCGGCCTCGACCACGAACGCCGAGATGCCGCCGCGATGCCCTTCACTGCGCGGCACCCGCGCCATCACGACCAGCAGTTCGGCCACCACGCCGTTGGTGGTCCAGAGCTTCACGCCGTTGAGTTCGTACGCCTCGCCGTCGGCGGTCGGCGTCGCGGTGGAGGCCATCCGGGCCGGGTCCGAGCCGACATCGGGCTCGGTGAGCAGGAAGGCGCTGACGGCGCCCTTCGCGCAGCGCGGCAGGAATTCTCGCTTCTGCTCGGGAGTGCCGGCCAGCTTGAGCGGTTCGGGCACGCCGATCGACTGGTGGGCCGAGAGCAGGACACCCAGGCTGGGGTGGGCGGAGCCGACCACCATCAGCGCCTTGTTGTAGCCGACCTGCGAAAGTCCCTGTCCGCCGTACTCTTCGGGAATCTTCAGCCCGAAGCAGCCGAGTTCGGCCAGGCCCTGGACGTACTCGGCCGGAATCTTCGACGTCGCCTCGATCACGCTGCCGTCGATGGTCTCCACGTAGGCGCGCAGGCGCTTCAGGTACGCCTCGGTCTTCGCGGTGTCCTCGGCGGACGGCCGGGGACAGGGATGGATCAGATCGAGCCGGAATCGGCCGAGGAACATCTCCTTCGCGAACGACGGCTTGGCCCAGGTGGTTTCGCGGGATTCCTCGACGAGTGCCCGTGCTTGTTCCTCGGTGGCGTCGACTTTCGTAGTACTCGCCATGATGTCCTCCATCGGACGTGATCAGAATCACATCTGAGTGTAGGAGTGTTTGTTACTCACCGGTAGTGGCGTATCGCGGCGGAAACCTAACGATCTCGAATGATCTCGGTCGGCCCGGGCGGTGGTCCGCCGATTCTTCGACTATCTAGATGAATGTCTAGATAGTCGAAGAATGGTGTGTGCGAAGGGTTCTCACTCCACCGCGGCGAAGAATGCGCGCAGGTCGGCGGCATAGGCGTCGGGCTGGTCCATGGCGATGAAGTGGTGTCCCGCCGGATTTCCCGTCGGCCAGTGCACGATCTTCGCGGTCCGCTCGGCCAGTCGGCGGATGCTCGGAGCGTCGCCGCTGTACACACCGGTCGGGACGGTCGGTGACCCGGTCGGCCAGCCGAATCCGGTGCTGTCGTAGTACGACCAGGCCGATGTCGCGAACGTCTCGGTGAACCAGTAGAGGCTGATATTCGTCAGCAGCGCGTCGCGATCGATCGCCTCGGCGAGCGCACCGGCCGCGCTGAAATCGTGGAACTTCTGCAGCATCCAGCTCAGCGCCGCGACCGGCGAATCGGTCCAGCCGTAGGCGAAAGTCTGTGGCGCCGAGCGCAACAGGGCGTGGTGGTCGACGCCGTTCGCCCAGTCCGCCGACATCAGCGCCGTGAAGTTCGCGCGCTCCTCCTCGGTCAGCTCCGGCAGGTCGTCCTGCGTCGGGAACCCGAGCCCGCCGGTGATGTACAGGCCCGTCACCCGGTCGGGCGCCGCCTCGGCCATCGCGGTCGCCACGTAGCTGCCGAGGTCGCCGCCCTGGACGCCGAAGCGCTCGTACCCGAGACGCGTCATCAGCTCGACCCACATCCGCGCGACGCGCTCGACGCTCCAGCCGGTCTCCCGCGGCGGCGCGGAGAACGCGTAGCCGGGCACCGACGGCACCACGACGTGGAAGGCCCGGGCCGGATCGCCGCCGTACGCGCGCGGATCGGTCAGCCGGCCGATCAGCTCCGTGAACTCGACGAACGAATTGGGCCAGCCGTGGTTGAGCACCAGCGGCGCCGCCCCGGGCTCGGCGGACCGGACGTGCACGAAATGCACGTCCAGTCCGTCGATTTCGGTGAGGTACTGCGGAAACTCGTTGAGCCGGGCCTCCCGCGCCCGCCAGTCGAACGCGGTGCGCCAGTACTCGGCCAGCTCCCGCACCTCGGCGACCGGAACGCCGCGGCTGCGTCCGTCTCCGGGAAGCTGTGACGCCCAGCGGGTCTCGGCTAGGCGCCGGTGCAGGTCGTCGATCTCGGCCTGCGGGATGTCGATGTGGAAGGGGCGAATCTCCGTGGTGGTCATGGTGAGAACGGTAGGAGTCATCTAGGACTGTTCCGGTCCTAGATTGTTCCGGGTGTGAAATCGGATCAATCTACATATATCTAGAACTTTCCTTAGATAGATGTAGATCTACATGGCAAGTCCTCCGCGGGCGCGCACGGTGGCCAGGCGACATCTCCGCAACCTTCGACCGCCACGACGTGGCTTGACAGCGACGGTGCCGGTGTGGAGTGCTGGGCTGTGGGGCTCGGCTCGGAGGAGGCTCGATTTCCCGCGGAGGGATGGGATGTTGTTGCGGCCAGGGCAGGTGTTCGCGGGATACACGATCGTGCGTGTACTCGGTGCGGGCGGTATGGGCGCGGTGTATCTGGCCCAGGATCCCGAGCTGCCGCGGCAGGTGGCGCTCAAGGTGCTCGACGAACGCCTGGGCGCGAATCCCCGGTATCGCAGCCTGTTTCGGCGGGAGGCCGACATGGTCTGCCGGCTCGACCATCCCAATGTGGTGTCGGTCCACACCCGCGGCGTCGAGGGGGACGCGCTGTGGATCGCGATGCAATTCGTCTCCGGTACGGACGCCGGTGAGCTGATCCGCCGCGAACACGGCGGGCTCGCGCCGGAGCGCGCCGCCCACATCGTCCGCGAGGCCGCCCGCGGCCTACAGCACGCGCACGACCAGAACATGCTGCACCGCGACGTGAAGCCGTCGAATCTGCTGGTCGCCACCGGGGACGACGGCACCGATCGAATCATGGTGGTGGACTTCGGACTTGCCCGCACGGCCGACGAGGACGCGACCGTCACCGAAACCGGCTGGCTGGACTGCACCCCGGCCTACGCGGCGCCCGAGGTGCTCGCCGGACGCTCCGCGGATCGGCGGGCCGATATCTACTCGCTGGGCGCGACCCTGCTGGCCCTGCTCACCGGATCCAATCCGAGCGGCCGGTCGCCGGTGCCGCAGGCGGCCGCCACCGAGCCCGGCGACGGCACGCCCGCCCCGACGCGGACCCAGTCCGAACTCCCGCCCGCCCTGGACGCCGTGATCGCGCGGGCCATGGCCGACGAACCCGAGGCGCGTTTCCAGAGTTGCACGGAATTCGCCCGTGCCATAGCCGCGGCTGTCGACGGCGACGAATCCCCGGTGCGTCCGGCGGATCAACGGCGGCGGTACCGGTGGCTCGCGATCGCGGGCGGCATCACCGTCGCGGCCGTGGTGGCCGCCGTGATCGCGGTCGCCGTGCTGCCGGGGGAATCCGCGGGTCCCGGCGGGCCGGCCCCGTCGCATGCCACCGCACCGAAGACGACCAAACACTGCTATTGGCGCGTCAGGGTTCCGGTGGATCCCGGCGGTCACGTCGAACTGCCCAGCGCCGCGGCCGATCACGACCAGAGCGACTGCGTGCTCATGAACGGCGACCACGGCGATTCGGTGGCCGCGCTGCAACAGGCGCTCGCACTTTGCCACCAGATTCCGCTGGCCACGAACCGCACCTACGACGCCGCGACCAAGAACGCCGTCATGCACGAGCAGACCGAATCCGGTGCGGACAAGGACGGGATCTACGGACCGCAAACCCGCGCGAAAGCCATGCGGTGGCCGGTGTTCCGGGACTCCGACGACCAATTCGACGGCCACTGCGTGCCGAAGCCGTGAGCCGTGGGCGGCGCTAGTCGTTTACGCTGCGCAGGTACCGGCCGAAGTGCGGCACGGTGAAGCCGATCGTGCCGCGCTCGGCCGAGTAGATCAGCCCCTTCTTGATCAGGCCGTCGCGCGCCGGCGACAGCGAGGCGGGCTTGCGCCCCAGCTCCTTGGCGACGAGCGCCGTCGCCACCGGGCCGTCGTCGCCGGACAGATCGGCCATGGCGCGCATGTATTCCCGCTCGGCGGGCGTGGCGCGCTCGTAGCGGGAGCCGAAGAAGCCGACCGCCAGCTCCTCCTCGGCGGCGGGCGCGGCCAATTCGACGTCCTCGGCGCCGATCGGGCTCTGCGCGGCCACATCCCAGGTGGCCTTGCCGTACGCCTGCACGAAGTACGGATAGCCGTCGGCCTTGCGGTAGAGCGTGTCCAGTGCGGCCTCGGTGAATTTCACCTGCTCGCGCTCCGCGGGCGCGATGAGCGCCAGATCGGCGGCCTCGCGGTCCAGCCGATCGATGCGGTGATAGCTGAACAGTCGCTCGGAGTAGCTCTTGGATGCCGACAGCACCGCGGGCAGATGCGGCAGACCGGCGCCGACCACGATCAGAGGCGCTGCCTCCTGGCTCAATTCGTGACAGGCGCCGCAGATCGCGGAGATGTCGGCGGCGCCCAGGTCCTGCATCTCGTCGATGAAGATCGCGATGCCGACGCCGCTCTCCTGGGCCAGCTGACCGGCCTCCATCAGCAGCTCGACGAGGTCGATCTCGATATCGCCGGAATCCGCGCGGCCGGTGACCGCCGGGACGTCGATACCCGGCTGCCAGCGTTCGCGCATACCCTTCTCCGCGGTGGCGCGCAGTGCGAAAGCCTTGAGTATGCCGAGGAAGTCGTCCACCATCTCCGGATTGCGGTGTGCCACCGCGACCTGCCGCACCGCCATGTGCAGCGCCGAGGCCAGCGGTCGGCGCAGTTCCTGATCCGGGCGGGCCTCCAACTTGCCGGTGCCCCAGTCCCGGGACCGCGCGGCGGAGCGAAGCTGATTGAGCAGCACCGTCTTCCCCACGCCGCGCAGGCCGGTGAGCATCACGCTGCGTTCCGGTCGCGCGCGCGACACGCGCTCCAGCACGACGTCGAAGGCGTCGAGTTGCCTGGCGCGCCCGGCGAGTTCGGGCGGGCGCTGTCCGGCGCCGGGGGCATACGGATTCCGCACGGGGTCCATGCCCATACACCGTAGCCCCTCGCGATCGAACTCTCGGGATATCTACGGATTGCCCTAGATTGAGCTATCGTTCGGCACACGGGACACTTCGGACCTTTCGACTCCTTACCCTTGTCAGTGTCACGAACTGGGTCACAGCGCAGGGAGGGTCATGTCGGAGGAGTCCATTCCCACCGTCGCCGAGGTGGTCGAATCGTGGGATGTGCCGGACGGCGCTCCGGTGGCGGCGAAGATCCGCGACAACATCCTGGTGGCCATCGAGCGCGGGTACGACGATCCGCAACTGGTCGCCGATCTCGCGGTGGGCCCGCTGGTGATGGCGCTGGGGCGGCTGGAGATCGACCTGGCCGACGCCCAGCGGCGGATCGCGGAACTCGAACGCGCGCTGGACGGTCATGACGGTGACGGCCATGACAATTCGGACAACCGTTGATGTCGAGACGGGTAACGCCGAGGGCTCTCGGTTCGATAACACGGGTGTCCGGGTCGATCTCGAATCGTTATCTCCGGACGTCCAGCGTGTGATTTCACGAACCGTCCTGGGGTTTCGCGGGCGGCTCGCGAACACACGATCCTGTGGGGTGGACAACAGGTCTCGCTCGTCGTAATCTCTTCGTGACCCGATGGAGTCAGTCGCTTCGCAGGCGAGGCGGCCCATCGAGTTACCGCCTAATCGGTGGTCGGGTGGGCAGCCCGATCCCCGTGCCGGGGACCCAGGTGTGTGGGGTGAATCCCTTTCGGTCACAATGGCCGGCGGGGTAGGGCCGATCTTCCCGGCCCGAACCCGTCAGCTAACCCGGTCGGCGGTCGGCAGGAAGAAACAGGAGACTCAGCTCGGTGGGTAAACACAGTTTGCAACGGGATTCTCGACTCCCGAATTCCGTGAAGGGTGCGCTGGTTTTCGGCGCCGTCGCCGCTTCCACTGGCGCCATGCCGGCCATCTCGGCACAGGCCGCCACCATCAACGTTCCCGGCTTCGGCAACTTCGATGTGCCGTTGGCCCCGGAGTACGACCAGCAGGTCGCCCAGGCCAACCAGGCGCTCGCCGACCACGCCGACGAGATCAAGGGCTTCCAGCAGTCGCTGGCCGCTCCGCAGGCCATCGCTCCGCAGGCCCCGAACGCGGCCCCGGCCCCCAACCTGTTCGACCAGACGCAGCACACCACGGGTATCGCCGCGCTCGACGCCGCGCGCTCGAAGGTCGGCGCTCAGTACGTCTGGGGCGGCAACGGCCCGAACGGTTTCGACTGCTCCGGCCTGGTCAAGTGGGCCTACAAGCAGGCCGGTATCGACCTGCCGCGCACCAGCTTCGAGCAGTCGCACGTCGGCAAGCCGGTCGCCTTCCAGGAACTGCAGCCCGGCGACCTGATCATCCAGAACGGCGGCGGCCACGTGGCCATGTACGCCGGGGACGGTCGCATCCTGCACGCGTCGCAGTCCGGCGAGCCGGTCGAGTACGCGCACCTGGATCCCGACTCGATCGTCACCGCTCGCCGCGTCGCCTGATCCTCCGCTCCGCGTAGTCTGGCTTCGGTCAGGTACGCGGAGACCGCGCGCGAGATCGGTCGCCGCACGGAGACGTTCGATCAGGGACGAGTGAGTTCATCTGGTAGAGCCGCAACTCGGTACAGCACGGGTCGACTCCTGGATCTGGGCTGTCCGCTTGTTCAAGACGCGTTCGGCGGCGGCCACCGCCTGCCGAGGCGGGCACGTCCGTGTCAACGGTGTGGCGGTCAAACCCGCGCACCAGATCAAACCCGGCGACGAGATTCGCGTCCGAGTCCACGGAGTCGAGCGCATCGTCGTCGTGGAGCGTGTCATCGCCAAACGGGTCGGTGCCGCTGTCGCGGCCGAATGCCTGATCGACAAGTCACCACCCCCGCCTGCTCCGGAGATCGTCGCGGCACTGCCCCGCCGCGACCGAGGCTCCGGTCGCCCCACCAAACGCGAACGGCGCGAGACCGATCGGCTACAGGGTCGTACTCCGAGCTGAGTCGTCCCGGCCTTTCCCGCGTGCCGCGAGCGCGACGCTCGCCGCCGACGCCGCGATGGTCACCAGGGCACCGAGCATCAGCGCCGCACCCTCCCCGGGTTCGAGGACCCGCAGTTGCGCACCGACCGTCACCGCCGCCACCGGTACGCCGATCTGCGCGGCGGCGAGCGTCGCGAGCGTGATCGGCTGACCCAGGATCCGCATCAGCGCGTGGGCCAGCACCGCGGCGATGCCCAGCGCGAGACCCAGCAGAATCAGCCGCGGCTGCTGCTCGAATTCCCGCAGGTTCAGCCGCGCGCCCAGCCAGACGAAGAACAGCGGCGCGAGAAAGCCGTCGGTGATCGCGAACAGCTGCCGCGCCACCCGCCGCGGTTCGCCCACCCCGGCCACCGCGAGCCCGGCGGCGAAGCCCGCCAACATGATCGAGACATGGGTGCGGGTGGCCAGTGCGGCCAGGCCGAACAGCACCGCGAGGCTGACCCGGAGTTCGAGGGCGAACCTGCGATCCTCGGAGATCTTGTGCACGCGCCTGCGCACGCCGGACCGCTCCAGCGCGCGCAGCAGATACCAGAGCACGGCCGCGGCGCCGGCGACCGCCGCCGCGCCCAGCGCCGCTCGTCCCGCCGCACCGGTATCGATGACCAGCGGCAACGCGACGACACAGGCGGTATCGGCGATCGCCACCTGTGCGGTGAGTTCCAGCACCGGCCTCCCCCGGAGCCCTTGCGCATCGATGATCGGCAGCACCAGCGCCGCCGACGACGAGGCGATCAGCACCGAGTACAGCGCACCGTGGCCGGTCCCGAACCACGCGGCGAGCCCGAATCCCGCACCCGTCGCCGCCACCCCCACCAGCACGGCCCGCAGTGCCCCCACCCCGAGCGCCCCGCGGACCGCCGGCTGCCCCACCGGCACATGGGTCCCCGCCACGAACATGACCAGCGCGAATCCCATATCGGCCAGAAAGGTGAACGTCGGATCCGACGGATGCAGCACCCCGAACCCGGTCGCCCCGAACACGATCCCCGCAACCAACTCACCCAGAACCACCGGAATATGCCAGGCCGTCCGCCACGACAACAGCGGCCCGGCCAAGCCGAGCACCAACACCAGCGCAAGCGTCGAGAACGACATCTCCCCTACCCGCCGCCCACCGACACACCCCCCGAGCACCGCCGATCACAACACAACGGGAAGCCGGACACCATCCAGCCATCATGCGCCCGGCCGACGTATCGAACGCACCGACACGCACAACTCCCGCCCACGCCGCTCCGAGGCGAGCGCAGGCACGGCGACCCAAATGATCGCGGGCACAGTGACCCCGATGCTCGTGGGTGTGGTGGCTGCCGATGCTCGTGGGTGTGGTGGTCGCTGATGCTCGTGGGTGTGGTGGCCGCCGTTGCTTGTGGGTGTGGTGGCCGCCGATGCTCGCGGTGTGTGGCCCCCGATGCTCGCGGGCGCGGTGGCCGTCGACGCTCGCGGGCACAGTGACCCCCAGATGCTCGCGGGCACAGTGACCCCCAGATGCTCGTGGGCGCGGTGACCCCCAGATGCTTTTACTGGGGGTCGCGCTGGCGGGTGGGGCGGATGCCGTCGGAGAGGGCTACGGTGAGGGCTGCGGCCGTGGGGTAGGTGGGTGGTTCGGGGAGGGGTGAGCCGGTGCTCGGGTCGTCGCGGCTTCGGATTGGGGGTTCCGGCAGCAGATTTCGCAGGCGGGCGGCCATGGGTGAGGTGTCGGCGGTGGGGGTGTAGTCGACGGCCAGTGCGCACGGTGCGGGGTGGCCCAGGATCACGGACAGGACGGCGGTCCCGCGGGCCACGTCGAACGGGGTGATGCCGGCGCGGCGCAGGGGCGTGTCGTCGACGGTCGCGCCGGACAGCCAGCTGCCCCAGCCGATACTGCGGACGCGGTCGTCGATCCGCTTGCGCGCCATGGCATCCAGTGCGGCGTGTGCGGCGGCGTCGGCCGCCTGACCGGGCCCGCCGAGCGCACCGGTGGCCGAGGACGACAGCAGGACGAAGTCGAGCGGGTCCGGTGCGGTCAGGTCGATCAGGTGTGCCGCGGCGCCGGCCCGCGGCTCGAACAGCTCGCCGAGCAAACCCGGTGTCACGGAGCCGAATTCGGCGGCGCGCCGGACGCCCGCCGCGTGCACCACGCCGCGGATGGTCGATCCGCAGGCCCGGATGTCGAACAGCGCGTTGGCCAGATCGGCGCGATCGGTGACATCGCAGCGGACCACGACTATCCGATCGTCCAGGCCGTCGAGGAGTCCGGGCAGCGGACGCGGGGCGCGGGTGAGCACCACCAGGTCCCGGGCGCCGGCGTCGAGCAGCCACCGGACCGCGACCGAGCCCAGCGTGCCGAGGCCGCCGGTCACGACGTAGGTGCCGTCGGGCCGGATGCGGGCCGGTGCTGACGCGGCGGGCGCGAGCCGGAACCGGCGCTCGTCCACGACGTCCTTGGTGGTCCGGATCTCTTGGGGGCCCGCGGGATTCAGCACCAGATCGGCGACCGGCGCCGGATCGTCGTCGGCCGTCCAGATCAGCCGGATCGGAATCCCCGACTCCAGCTGCATCGACCGGACCAGGCCCGCTATCGCGTTCTGGGTGAGGGAGGCGCTGTCGCTCAGGACCACGGTCAGCGTGGCCACGGCGGCGCTGTGGTGGATGCGCTGCAACAGATCCAGCGCGCCCGCCAGCCCCGTGGTCACCGGGCCCGGGAGGTCGGGGGTGGGCCACACCAGCGTCACCGCGGTCGGCGCGGCCCGGTCGGTCGTCATCGAGGAGACGATCGGCCCGGCATCCGCCGGATCCCGCACGATGCGCAGCGTTGGCATCCGCAACCCCAGCCGTCGCTCGAGCGCCGCGGCCGCCGCCGACTCCCCCACCACGAGAATCTGCCGGAACGGCGGCCGCCCCGGCACGCCCCGCCGACCCGCCACCGGAACCCAGCACTCCTCGGTCACTATCGAATCCGCCCACTCGGTGGCGGTGGCAACGGTCGGGTCGTACACCGCGGCATCGCGCAGGTTCTCCGCGACGAGAGGCCGCGAAGCAGGACGAGGCCCACCCATCTGCACCACATCCGCGCGACCAGAGGCCGAATCTCCGGTGCCTGCATCCGCCACCAGCCACTCGTAACCCGTTGCAGTCCTGAGGGTCTCGCCGCGCCCTGCCTTCTCCCCGTCGGCAGTCGGTGCGCCACTGTCGACCACCGATCCGGCACCTGGCGCGCCGCCGTCGAACACTGCCTCGGTGGTGTGCGCGCCGCCGAAGGGCACCGACTCGGCAGGTGGCGCGGTGGCGTGGGGCACCGATTCCGTGGTGGATGTGCCGTCGTTGCGGGCGGATTCGGTGGTTGGTGCGTAGCCGGAGGGCACCGATTCGGTAGGTGGTGCGGTGCGTTTGGGGCCCAAGTGTGCTGGTGCCGGGATGCTTTCGAGGGGGAGGCCGCTCTCGCCCGGGGCCAGGCGGCCGTCGGCGTACAGGCGGGCTACCGCGTCGAGAAAGATCTCGGCCTCGTTGTCCTGGCCTGCCAGGGCGTATGTGGACTCACGGAATGCGGGGTTGTCGCGGACGGCGGGTGTCAGGGTGGGGGCGGGCGCCAGTTCCACTACCGTCGAGATGCCGGAAGCCGCGGCGGAATCCAGGGCGGCGGCCAATTCCACCGGGCCCCGGGCGTTTTCGGCCCAGTAGTCGGGGGTGAGGGCGGCGGTCGTGATCACCTCGGCGTGCCGGACGGTGGAGTGGAACGGTACGGCCGGGGCCGCGGGTGTGAGGTGGCCGAGCCGGGTGGCGAATCCGGCGACGGTGTCGTGTGCTGATCGGCGGTGTACGTCCTCGTCGACCTCGACGACGTCGGCGCGCAGCCCGCGGCGGCGGGCGCGCCGCACCAGGGTCTCGATATAGCGTGGCACGCCCGTCACCAGGACCGACCGGTGCCCGTCCACCGTCGCGATCGAAAGGGCGGAGCGCATCGGCTCGACCAGCCGGTGCACCTCCTCGCGGGACGCCGCGACCACCGCCGCCGCGCCCGGACGGTCCAGCTGTGCCAGCGCGCGTCCGCGCACCACCGCCACGCGGGCGCCGTCCGGCAGCGACAGGGCACCGCTCAGCACCGCGCCCGCGGCCTCGCCCACGCCGTAACCGGCCACCGCGTCGGCGCGAATCCCCCACGCCTGCGCCAACTCCGCGAGGGCCACCTGATAGACGAACAGCGCGGGCGGCACCGTATCCGTGGTCTCGAGGCCCTTGGCGAATCCGTGCCGGGGCGTCCACACCCGCCTGCCGCCGGCCCGCACCACGGCCTCGGTCGCCGCCTCGACGGCCCTCGCGAACACCGGATATCGCGCCGCGAGCGCTCGCCCCATGCGGGAGTTCTCCCCGCCCGGCCCGGAGAACAGGAACAACACACCGCCCGGCCGACTTCGTGCCGCACCGATCATCGGCGCGCCCGGAACATGCGAATCGTCTTCGCGCCGAGGATATTCGGTACCGCCGCGCCCCGGCCCGCAGCTGCGGGGCCGGTGCCGGGGTGTGGCGGCGGTTCGGTCATGGCGCCGCGTCGTGCTCGATCGTCGTGTTCTGACCCACGTGGGCGCTCCCTCCCGGATTCGGTGAGATCACCGGCCGTCAGGTGTCCCCCGGCGATTATGCCGAGAACTCGCCCTGCGGAGAAGAGGCTTCCGGGGTGCCGACGCGATCGCATACCGTGTCGCTGTGACCGATCCGACCACCGAGCCCGACCTGGGCGCCGGCCGACCCGGCGTCCTGACCGCATTGGGAGACTGCTGTTCCGCACTGCTGGCGACGCCGCGCCGGCTATTGCGCCCGCGCCGGCCCGACGCCGGATTCCTCGCGAGCCTGGAACCGGTCCCGGCGCCCCCCGCCCGCGCCACCGTCACGCTGACCTCGCTGGTTCAGGCGCGCACCTCGGCCCCGGCCACCGTCGTCGCCGAGGGGATGCGGAGCCTGCGGACGCTGCCCATGGCGATGGGCGCCTTCCTGGTCGTCCATCCCCAGGCCCGGTTCCTGGTGGACCCGGCGATCTGCGCCGCCGTGCACAAACGCGTCCTGCCCGGATTGCCGTTCCCGGTCGGCATGCTGGTCTCGCCCGAGAAGCCGGTGCTCGGCCTCGCCGACGCGCTGGCGGCCCGTGATCTGTCGGGCGAGGACATCGACTTCACGCTGGCCACCCACCTGCATTGGGACCACATCTCGGGCCTGCTCGATATGCCCGGGTCCGTCGAACTGCGGGTCCCCGCCGCCGAATACGAGTGGGCGACCTCCGGCGACCGCGCGCCCTACGGCGTCGTTCGCGCCCCTCTGGTCGACCGCGCGCACAGCGATCTCGATCTCGACGGCCCGCCCGTGCTCACCTTCACCCGCAGCCGCGACCTGTTCGGCGACGGCGCGGTGATCCTGGTCGATCTCCCCGGCCACACCCCCGGCAGCATCGGCGTCCTGCTCGCCGTCGACGACGGCACCCGCGTCCTGCTGGTCGGCGACGCGATCTGGAACACCGTGCAGCTGAAACTCCTGCGCGAGAAGGCCCCCATGCCCGGGCGCCTCTTCGACGCCGACCCCGGCGAAACCTTCCGCACCATCCAGCGCCTCCACGCCCTACCCGTCGGCATCGAGGTCATCGCCAGCCACGACTACGACGCCGTCCTCAGCCGCGCCTGATTACGCGACCCCGGCCGCCTGTGGACGAGTGGGTGGCGGGGTGCATGGTCGTCGCCTAAGGTCGTGGTCAGCCCGGGGCTCCTATCAGCCTGTCCCCCAACGGGGCCGATGACAGAGAGCCTGGTGTCCGATCATGGGTGTCCTCGCCGCGTCCGTAACTACGCAATCTCCCTCCACCGCAGTGCTTTTCGCGACCCTGGTCGCGGCCGTGCTGCACGCGAGCTGGAATGCCGTCGCGCACTGGATACCCGACAAGACCGCATCGCTCACGATCGTGAATCTGGGCGGGCTGCTGTGCGCCGTTCCGCTCGTCTCGGTGGCGGCCGCGCCCGATGCCGCGTCCTGGCCGTATCTGGCCGCCTCGACCGTCCTGCACGTCGCCTACAACTGCCTGCTGATGACGTCCTACCGGCTCGGCGACCTGAGCCAGACCTACCCGCTGGCTCGCGGCACCTCACCGCTGGTGGTGACGCTGCTCGCGGCGGCGCTGCTGGGCGAGACGCCGCGCCACGGGCAGATCGCCGGGGTGCTGCTGATCTCGGCCGGCCTGGCGTGCCTGGTGTTCTGGGGTCACCGCACCCACCCGAGCCGCCCGGCCGCCGTCGGCGCGGCGGTGGCGACCGGACTCATGATCGCCGCGTACACCACCGTCGACGGCGCCGGTGTCCGCCTGGCCGGCAGCACCCTCGGCTACATCGCCTGGCTGATGATGCTGGAGCAGACGGCCATTCCCGCCGCCGCCTTCGCCTGGCGCGGCCGCAAACTCTGGTACGAGATCCGCCCGGTGTGGCATATCGGCATCGCCGGCGGCGCGATGAGCGTAGCGGCCTACGGCCTCGTGCTCTGGGCCCAAACCCGCAGCGCCCTGGCCGATGTCGCGGCCCTCCGGGAATCGAGCATCATCGTCGGCGCCCTGCTCGGCACCTTCCTGTTCAAGGAACGCTTCGGCGCCGCAAGGGTATTGGCCACCTGCGCCGTCGCCGTCGGCATCGCGGTGATGTACCTGGTGTGAAAGGGTTGCATCCCAGCGATACTCGGCGCGTATCGCTCGATGGCGTTGGTGCTAAACGCCTTCGATGTCTCGATGCACGTCGCGGATGTTGTGCTCGCGAAGATCGGCAGTGTGTCGCGCCAGCGTTCGGTAGTCGTAACTGTCGTGCAGCACAGTCAATCCGTGGTGAGCGGCGGTTGCGGCGATGAGCAGATCCACTGCCGAGGCACACCGATGTTCGCCTGCTCGCGACATACGATACTGTGCCACGCCGATCCAGCGGTCTGCGTGTTTGGGCACGGCCACGTCCGGATAGAGATCGCCGTACATCTCGGAGATCTCGTCGAACTCACGAGCGTCCGGGGCGCTGTAGAGGAACTCGGCGCGCTGTGGATCGCAGGACGCGACGGCATGCGCACCGACCGCCTCGCCCCATGCGTCCTGCAACTTCTGATCGCTCAGCAGGCGTACCAAACCCGAGGTGTCGATCAGATAGATCACTGGTCGCGCGCCGTCTTCTCGGCCTGGTGCAGTCGGTCGGCGTCCTCGACCGCCCCCCAGCCACGGGCTCGGTCGAAGTGGCGAGTGACGAGTTCCGCCCGTTCGTGCTGTTCGGCGTAGTACCGAAGGGCGAGGTTGACGGCTTCCTTCTTGGTGCGGACGCCGGAGATCGCCATGGCCTTGTCCAGAGCGTCGTCGTCCAGGTCGATCTGTGTGACTGTCATCGCGCGCCCCTACCGTGATGGTGGCCATGTACATAAAGGAATACATGACCAACATCGCCTAGCGCCGTGCGAGCTGTAGGAATCGAACGACCCGGAACGAAACGGATCAGGCGACGAATGCGGCGAGGCGGGCGTTGATGAGGGATTCCGCTTCGGTGACCATGCGGGAGATGAGTTCCTCGCAGGTGGGGATGTCGTCGATGAGGCCCTGGACCTGGCCTGCGGACCAGATGCCGGCGTCGAGGTCGCCCTCCTCGAAGACGCGGCGGCCGCGGGCCCCGGCGACCAGGTCACGGACGTCGTCGAAGGTGCCGCCGGCCGCCTCGATCTCGACGACCTTGCGGCTGATCTCGTTGTCGGCCACGCGGGCGGTGTTACGCATGGTGCGGAAGATGAGCTGGGTGTCGCGCTCGGTGTGGGCGACGATGCGCTCCTTGACCTTCTCGTGCACCGCCGACTCCCGCGTGCAGAGGAACCGGGTGCCCATATTGACGCCGTCGGCGCCCAGTGCCAGCGCCGCGACCAAGCCGCGCGCGTCGGCGATGCCACCCGAGGCGACGATCGGGATCTCCAGGGCCTTGGCCGCGGCGGGGATCAGGATGAGCCCGGGCACGTCGTCCTCACCCGGATGCCCGGCGCATTCGAAGCCGTCGATGGAGACGCCGTCGACGCCGATCTTCTGCGCCTTGAGCGCGTGCCGGACGCTGGTGCACTTGTGCAGCACCTTGACCCCGGCCTCCTTGTAGTACGGGAGGAACGGCTCCGGATTGCTGCCCGCGGTCTCGACGATCTTCACGCCGGATTCGATGATGGCCCGCACGTACTCCTCGTACGGCGGCGGGTTGATGGACGGCAGGATCGTCACGTTCACGCCGAACGGCTTGTCGGTCAGCTCCCGCGCGCGGGCGATCTCCTTGCGCAGATCGTCGGGGGTGGGCTGGGTGAGGGCGGTGATGAAGCCGAGCCCACCGGCGTTCGCGACGGCCGCGACGAGTTCGGCGCGGCCGACCCACATCATGCCGCCCTGCACGATCGGATGTTCGACGCCGAATTCCTCGGTGAACCTGGTGCGCAACATCGGGTGTGTCCTCCTGCTGTATCGGACGGCGGTGCCGCGTGCACGCGCGCCGCGTTGCGGTCGATAGTGGCACGGGCTCGACGCCGACGACAACCTTGATGTAAGTCGCAGTTTGCTATCTGATCCGAGTTCGGCGGTCGTGGGCAACTCCTGGAGTTAGTCCAGCATGGCAGATTGTGCGGCTATGAGCTGGGAAAAGATCAGATGAGAAGCATCCTGACGATTCCTCTCTGTAACCCTTGTCACGGTTAAAAGTTAGCTGGTATTCTCGCGCTTGTTCAGCCGCCGGCCCTGAGAGGACTACACAGCATGACCACGGGTGCCCACTCCCTCGACGAGCCGATCAGGTCGCGGCGCAACCACTGGAACAACCAGATCGCGGCGCACGCGCTGATGCGCCCGGAGGCCGTGGCGCTCCGGTTCCGCGGGCAGGACACCACCTGGAAGCAGTTGCACGAGCGTTCGCTGGCCTTCGCCGACGCGCTCGCCCGTCGCGGGGTCGGGTTCGGCGACCGGGTGCTGATTCTCGCGCTGAACTATCCCGAATATCTGGAGGCCGTCTTCGGCATCAACGCGCTGGGCGCGATCGCGGTGCCGGTCAACTTCCGGCTGACCCCGCCGGAGGTGGCCTATATCGTGGCCGACTCCGGCGCCAAGGTTGTCGTCACGGACTCGCTGTTGCAGCCGCTCGCCACCGGCGTCATGGCGCAGTCGCCGGGCCTGGAGACCTGCGTCGTGATCAACGGGCAGACCGGCGACGGCGTGCTCGGCTACGACGAGTTGCTCGCCGAGACGGGGGATAGGCATGTGCCACTGGATATTCCGGAGGACACCCCCTGCCTGATCATGTACACCTCGGGCACCACCGGCAGCCCCAAGGGCGCGATCCTGTCGCACACCAATATGACCGCTCAGGCGCTCACCTGCATCCGCGCCATGGATCTGACGCCGGAGTCGGTCGGTTTCTGTACCTCGCCGCTGTTCCATATCGCCGGATTGGGCAGTCTCGCACCGGCTTTCCAGCTCGGCAGCAAGACCGTGCTGCATCCCCTCGGCGCGTTCGACGCCACTCAATTCCTCGACGCGGTCGAGGCCGAGCAGGCCACCACCGCGTTCTGCGTCCCCGCGCAGTGGCAGCTGATCTGCGAGGAGCCGACGGTCACACAGCGCAAGACGGCGCTGACGATGCTCAGCTGGGGCGCGGCCCCGGCCTCCGATACGGTCCTGAAGGCGATGGCCGAGTGCTTCCCCGACGCGCAGAACGTCGCGGTGTTCGGCCAGACCGAGATGTCGCCCATCACGTGCGTGCTCGAGGGCGGCGACGCGCTGCGCAAGCTGGGTTCGGTCGGCAAGCCCATCCCGACCATCCAGACCCGCATCGTCGACGACGAGATGAACGACGTCGCGCCCGGCGAGATCGGCGAGATCGTCTATCGGGGGCCGACTCTCATGCAGGGCTACTGGAACAAGCCCGAGGCGACGGCCGAGGCGTTCGCCGGCGGCTGGTTCCACTCCGGCGACCTGGTTCGCACCGACGAGGAGGGCTTCGTCTACGTCGTGGACCGCAAGAAGGACATGATCATCTCCGGCGGTGAGAACATCTACTGCGCCGAGGTGGAGAACGTCCTGTTCGCCCACCCGAAGATCCACGAGGCGGCCGTCGTCGGCCGGGCCCACGAGAAGTGGGGCGAGGTTCCCGTCGCCGTCGTCGCTCTGACCAGCCCGGACGACACCCTCACGCTGGAGGAACTGACGGCGTTCCTCAACGAGAACCTGGCCCGCTACAAGCATCCCAAGGACCTGGTGATCGTCCCCGAGCTGCCGCGCAATGCCGGCGGCAAGGTCGTCAAAGTCCAACTGCGCAAGGACTATTCGGCCTGAGGCGCACCGATCGAGTTATGACGCCGCGAGGATCTGCTCGCGGAGGATGTCGCCGTGACCGGCGTGCCTGGCGAACTCCTCGATCATCGCGAGCAGGGTCCAGCGCATGCTGACCCTGCCCTCGCGCGGGATGTCCAGGGTGTCGTCGAGTGCGAAGCGGGACGCGATCTCCCGCGATCGCGCGCTGGCACGCTCGAACTCGGCGATGACGTCGGCCAGCGACTCGTCGTCGGCAACCGCGAACGTCCCCTCGTCCCGGCGTGAGTACCCATCGCACTCGTCTTCACCGAGCCCCGCCCAAAACCGCTGAAACCAAATCCTTTCCGCCCCGGCGGCATGTTTTAGCAATGCGACCGGCGTAGTCAACGACGGAACGAGCCGCCGCCGCGCATCCGCCTCGGACAGCCCGCGCGCGGTCTCGATGAGCGCTTCGCGATTCCGGTCGAGCATATTCTCGAGCAGCACCCGCTCGGCACCGTCGGTAATTCTGTTGGTAGTCATAGGATTTCACTCCATTCTGGTGCGGTGAGGTCTCTACCGGCCAGGTCGAAAGCCCCAGACGTCAGCGCGGCAACCGATCTCGGGAGAGACGAAACGTCCGGCGTCAGGTAACGACCGGGAAAAGAGATACGCTCGCCGCGGATTGCGGACCGAGCGCGAGCGATGAGTTATCGACACCGCTGCTCAGGACTGCCAGAAGGTCTGTCCAGGGTCAGTATGTCGTAGATTTCGATTCGAGGCCACCGCGTGTAGCCCGGTGCGTTGGTGGGCCGCGATGTCGTACTGACCGCCGCGCGGGAAGAACGGCACGATGTGCGGGTTCAGGCCGGCCGGGATGGTGTCTCGGGTCTGTTCGGCGTCGTAGCGGGTGTAGGGGCCCCAGACGGCGACCGGGCACGCGCCCGGTGGGTGGTCGCCGCGGTTGCAGGATGGTCCAGTGGTGACGATCGCCCAGTTCGTATACAGGTCGGTGATGTCTCGGTGGCTCATTGTCGCCTCGTCACGTATCCGGCTGGGTCGCGACGTCCCGTGAGGGAGTGTTCATCCCAGAACTCATAGCGTATGCGGTCCCACAGTCTTGCCCAGCCCGGGTGTCCTTCTCGTGCCTCGGCGAGGTCGGTGCCTGGCGCGAACGTGATGTCGACCGTGCGAGATGCGTTGTGCACGTTCAGGATTTCGATTCCCCGCCTGTCGAATGCCCATGCTGCGCGAAGTCCGTCGGATTCGGTGATGTGCTCACGTCTCATGTAGCCGCCGCACCCCCACCCCGTGAGGCTTCCATTCTCCTGGGTCATGGGGCTATGTTGCGGCCCGAGGTTTCGATGGGAAACCCAAAATGGGTTGCGTGAAATAATCTGCGCAAACTCCGTGCGTACTTCCTGGGATGGGAATACTCTTCTGCTCGAGATGGGAAATTGCAGGTAGGAGCATCGGGATGCGGGGGAGGGTGTTGATCAATGCCGAGCAGATCAGATGTCAGCCGTACGACGCTACCGCGCCGCCAGTTGGGCCGTGCGCTGCGCGATGCTCGCCAGGCGCTGGGCCAGACCCTGGAACAGGCCGCGGAGGGTATGGAGATCAGCCGCTCGACCCTCGGGCGGCTCGAACTCGGTCAGAACGAGAAGGTCAAAGTTCACGAGGTCGACTACATCTGCCGGTACTACGGGCTCTCGGATGAGCGCATAGAGTTTCTGAAATCCCTGGCACGCGAGGCTAATACGAAGTCCTGGTTCCACGCGGATCGGAACCTCATGCGGGCAGGCTTCGACACCTACGTCGGGCTCGAGGCGTCCGCGGGCAAGCTTCACTTGTTCCAGCCGCTCATCGTGCCCGGCTTGCTTCAGACCGCCGATTACGCGAAAGCCCTGGCGGTCACGGAACTTCCGCCTGAGCCCGCTGATGCGATCGAACGGCGCATCGGGCTGCGAATGCAGCGGTCGGCGATCCTCACGCGCCGTCATAAGCCGGTGCACGCCGAGTTTCTGATTCACGAAGCCGTGCTGCGCATAGCCGTCGGGCCGGAGAGAACGATGTCGGCGCAACTTCGGCACATTGCCGACATGGGCACTCGAGACAACGTGACAGTGCGGATCGTCCCCAACAGCGCGGGATACCCGATAGGTGAACCGGTTGCGCCGTACATCCTCATCGACTTCCCGCCTGACGCTCGTGCAGGTGCGGAGCCTTCGGTCGTGTACACCGAGACAACGGTTGGGACAATGTTCTTCGAGGAAAGCGAGGATGTCCGTAGGTATCGTGAGGTTCACGAAGCCTACCGAGACGCCTCGCTGGAGGAACGGCAGTCGAGAGATCTGCTGAGGCAGGTAGCAGCAAGGAGATAAGAACAGTGATCTTCGACCTATCCGGCGCGCAGTGGTTCAAATCGTCGCGAAGCGGTGGGAACGCGGAGTGCGTCGAAGTTGCCTGGCTTGCGGCCGGACATGTCGGTATCCGTGACTCGAAGAACCCGACCGGCCAGGCGCTGGTCTTCGCCCCGGGCGAGTGGGACGCCTTCAGCGCCCGTGTACGTGGCGGGGAGTTCGGCGACCCGACCTAGGGTCCGGGCTCGACTCGTCACCCACCTACCGGTCGTCAGACAACTCGTTCCCGCACTCTTTCCACGCTCTCGCACCCTTTGCATGCTGCTGGAAGGGGTGCGGGAAGCGGAAAGGGGTGCGGGAAGTGAGGGTCTGCCGACCGGTAGGTGCGTGTCGCCTGCCGGCCATGATTCCGGCGGGCTTTTGGCCGGAATCTAGTGCGGGAGAGGTCGGGTCGAGGCATTGTCCGGCACACTGGAGTTCATGCCTCTCGATCGGAACCATGCTGCTGTTCTTGCGCTGCACTGGCAGGTGAATGTCATAGAGCCCGAAGGGTTCTTCGGGCCGATGCTGGCGGAGCCGGTGAAGGCGAGTGGGGTGGTCGGGCGGGCCGTGGAGTTCCACTCGAAGGTTCAGAAGGCTGGGCTGCCAGTGGTTTTCACCCGGTTCACGATTCCGGTGGGTGAGGGCGGGCTGGTGCGGAATACGGGGTTCATGCGGTCGGTGGCGGCGGCGCAGACCGCGTTTCGGCCGGATGCGCCGGGGTCGCAGATCATTTCGGCGATGGCGGAGCAGGCGGCGGGGGCGACGGTTTTCGACAATCAGCGGCTGTCGGGGCTGGCGGGGAATGCGTTGCCGGAGTGGCTTGCCGCTCGTGGGGTGGATACCCTGCTGATCACCGGTGTCGCGACGAATCTCACCGTCGAGCAGACCGGCCGCTACGGCACCGATCTCGGCCTCACCGTGCATCCGATCGCCGACTGCACCGCCGCCGCGTCACCCGAGGTACACGAGGTGTCCTTGGCCAACCTCGACCTCACGACAGCCGGATGCCTCTCCGCCACAGAAGCATTGGCGGAATTGGGGATCACGTCGTAGTTGGCGGGACTGGGAGCGGTCGGCCGATTCAGATCATGTCGTTCGAGGTGAGCCAGCGCATGATGGGCCAGCCGCAGAGGACGGGGAGCCAGCAGGTGAGCACCCGGTAGAGCAGGACGGCGGGGACGGCGACGGGCGGGAGGACGCCCAGCGCGCCCAGTCCACCGATGAGGGCCGCCTCGACCGCGCCTACGCCGCCGGGGGTCGGCGCCGCCGATGCCAGCGTGCCGCCGATCGTGGTGACCAGCGTGACCGTGATGAATGTGGTGCTGCCGCCGAAGGCCTCGATAGCCGCCCACAGCGTGCCCGCGGCGCCGAGCGTGATCGCCGCGCACCCGCCGACGATCATGGCCAGCCGGGTCGGGCTGCGGGAGAGCAGGCGCAGTTCGCGCGTCACCTCGGTCAGCTGCGGCCGCACCTCGGTCCGCAGCCAGCGCCGCACCGTCGGCACGAACGTCGCCACGCCGAGCAGCCCGAGCAGTGCGCCCGCGACCAGATAGAGCACGGTGGCGCTCGGCACGAAATGTGCCAGGTTCGTCGAGACCCCGGCTGCCACGCTGAAACTGATCAGCAGCGCGACGTGGGTGATCACCTGGACCGACTGCTGCAATGCCACGGCCGCCGTGGCCTTCACCGCGCCCAGGCCGTTCTTCTGCAGGAATCGCACGTTGAGCGCGAGCCCGCCGACGCCCGCCGGCGTGGTGGTCGCCGCGAAGGTGTTGGCCACCTGGGCCAGCAGCAGTTTGGGGAAGTTCACCGACTCGGAGGTGCAGCCCCACAGCGCCATGGCCGCGCCGAGATAGGTCGCCGCCGAGATCACCAGGCCGAGCAGCGCCCACCACCAGTTGGCCGTGCGCAGTTCGGTGACGAACGTCGGTACCTGGCTGATGTAGGGATAGGCCACGTAGACCAGGCCGATCAGCAGCACCAGCTGGATGATCTGGCTGCGCGAGAACCGGGTGATGCGAGCGGCCTCGATGCGATCCTCGCCCGTCTGCTGCTGCACCTCCGCTCGCACCTCCTTCATGAGGTCGCCGGCATCGCGCACCGAGTTGCGGACGTGCGCGGGCAGGGCCGATTTCGTCAGCCGCCGTGACGCGTCGAGCACATCCTGCTCGCCGAACACCTGGATCGCGGTGCGCACGGCCGCGTCCGCCCCGAACAGCGCGCCCGTCGACAGCAGCAGCTGCGCCACATCGGAGGAGAACCGCGGCCCGTACGCGCCGAATTCGGCGGCCATGAACCCGCCGAACAGCACCCGGCCCTCGACCACCCGGATCTCCTCGGCGCGCAGATCGCCGTGCGTGATCTGGGCGCGGTGCATGTTCTGCAGCGCGTGCCAGACAGTGGCGAGAACGACCTCGCTGTCCGACGATGCCAGCGCCCGCCCGCGCGGGGCCGTATGCGCGTACAGCGTCCAGCCGCGCTCGAGTGCGGCGACGGTGAGCGGCTTGTTGCTGGCCAGGCCCAGATCGCCGAGGGCGATACCCATCAGCGCGCGATGTTCGACCGCGCGCCGCAGCGACGCGAAGGCCGGCGTCCGCTCGCTGGGCCGGAAGGTCAGCCAGCGGCGCAACTGCCGCAGCATGCCCCAGCTGCGCTGATTCTGGCCGTACAACTCCACCAGCAGCCGGTGCTGCGGCCCGGTCTCGGCCGACAGTTGCAGCGGGCCCGGCCCGGCGGGTTTGAGCACCGTGAATCCGGTGACGGTATATCCGCGCCTGGCCAGCACCCGCACCGCGGCATCCAGCGGAACCTCCAGCGCGGGCGTGCCGACGAGCAGCACGATCACCGCGCCCACGCACCAGCCGAGCGCGAGCCCGAACATCGCCCGCGACGGCACCACGAGGCTGACGAACAGGTGCAGCGGCACGAAGCCCAGCAGCAGCGCCCACCACCAGCGCCGCCACGACGGCGGCAGCCACGGGCTGGCCACCGTCAGCATGGCGGTGAGCATCGCGATCCAGCGCGGGTCGTCGAGGAACTGCGACAGGAACGTGTCGAGCTGCTTGGGCTCGGCCAGATGCCACTGCGGCGCCGAGAGCCCCGTGCCGGTGATCGACAGCAACACCACCGCGATCAGGCCGGCCGCCAGATAGCCGAACAGCAGCGTCCACTGCCAGCGGAAGATCAGCCGCACCAGGATCGCGAACGGCAGCGCGACGATCGCGATGCTGTAGAGCAGGTAGACGATATTGGACTGCTCGGGCGTCAGGATGCCGACGATGTCGGAGACCGACCGCTCCAGCGCCTCCCAGCGCGGCCGGGTGATCAGCGAGCCGGCGACGACGAGCGCGACCAGCAGAACCGACAGCACCGCGCGAATGATGTCGCTGGTGCGCCGGATCCGCGGTTGCAGCAGGCTGCCGGAGACGGGGATCTCCCGTCCGTCGACTCGCATGTCGTATCGGATCTTTCGGATCGAGGGAACGGCATCGGTCCCGGGGTCGGCTCGGGTGTGAGTATGCAGGAGCGCCGCGAGACGCCCGGCGGCAACACGCCGTCGGGGGCGCGCCCGGGAGGCCGGGGGCCGGGTGGGCCCGGCGCGGTGCTCCGTGGTGCGTGCCTGGTCGCGGCGCATCCGATCGCGGGAGCGCCGAGGGCCGATGCCGCCCGGCCTCACCCGGGACGCTCGGCGACGGGCCGGGCGTGCCGCCCGCCGGACTCGGCCGGCGCGGTGGTCGCGGCGGGGGCGTCCACGCCGTACACGCCGCCGGTCATCGTCCCCGCGTCGAGTTCGGCGACGGCCGACACCACCTGCTCGGTCGGCACCAGCGCGGGGAAGGAGTTCGGGGCGATGGCGTTCGCCCGCACCCCGAATTCCGCGAATTCGACGGCGAGATGCCGGGTCAGCTGGTTCAGGGCCGCCTTCGACGCGGAATACACGGCCTGCCCGCCCGGATACACCTCGGATCCCGAGATGCTCGACACATTCACGATATTGCGGTTGCGCGCGCGATTGCCCGCATCGTCGTGCAGCCAGCAGCGCTGCGCCAGCCGGGTCGAGAGCCGCAGCGGCACACCGACATTCAGTGTGAAGTGCGGATCGAAGGCGTTCAGCGCGGTATCGCCGTCGACGATTCCGCGCGGCTGCATCGCGGTGTGCGCGGCATTGTTGACCAGCAGATCCACCGCGCCGAACCGGGCCAGCGCCAGATCCACCACGCGCTCCGCCTCACCCTCGCGGGTCAGGTCGGCGCGCACCACGAAGACGCGGGAGTCGTTCTCCGGCAACGGTTCCGACGGATTCAGCGGATCGATGAACCACTCGTCCTGCGAGGGCGCGGCCGGCGTGCGGGTGCGGCACACCGCGACGATGTCGTAGTGCTGATAGAACGCGCGGCAGAAAGCGTCCCCCAGCACCCCGCCCGCCCCGGTCAGCAGGCACACGCGACGGCCGGTGTCAGCGCGGGGCACGGTGGTCTCCTTCCCGGCGGCCGTTGTCAGCGCGGGACACGGTCCCGTTGTCACCAGACGGCAATGTGATCTCCTCCCCAGCGGCGGACCGCCTCCTCCTCGGGCCGGTGCAGCCACATCACCACGCTGTTGCGGGCGGCGGAGTTGGCGCCCAGGAAGGTGTGCCAGGACCGCGGCGTGCACTCGAACACGACCATCGAATTGTTCAGCGGCGGAACGGAGAGCGCCGGCGCCGGTGCCCCGTCGCCGAGATCGGAGAACAGCCCGGTCTCCCCGCCGTCGCCCGGCCGCCACTCCGGATTGTTCAGATAGAACAGCACCGCGACCGCCCGCACCATCGGGCGCGCCGCCGTCCCCGCGGGCCGCGCGCCGGTCCGCAGATCGATCGCGCTGTCGGGCAACCCGATCGCGCCCGGTTCCGGCGGGCTACCCGGGAACCACGCGGGCGCGAGATCGTGGTGCGGCCGGCCGCGCGGGCTGCCGGCCTCGTGATGATGCAGCGATCCCTCCACGTCGCCGCTCGCCCGCACCCCCGCGACCCGCTCGATCAGGTCGTGCCAGGCGCGCGACAGGAAGACCTCCAGCGGCCCGTCGCGCACCTCGGTCAGCCGCACCCCCGTCGCGCTGTACCCGTCGGCGACCGGCGCGAACAGGTTCTGCCCCCGGTGAACCCGCTCGAATTCCTCCGCCAGCCGCCGGTAGAACCCGTCCACGAACACGTCCCGCACGTACACGTGCGGAAACGGCCGGGCCCTCCTGATCCAGCGCCGATGTGCCAGCAGATCGATGAACCACCGCGGCAGCGGCGCCTCCGTAGCCATGCGTACTCCCTCCCGGACAAACCACCGCGATCTTATTGGGTGCGCCGTGTGCGTGGATTCCGGCCTTTGTCCCGACAACGAGCGTTGAGCGTGCAACGATCACACGGTGGTTCGTGACGTCCGTATCTGCTTCGTGGGGGACTCACTGGTGGCTGGGCTGGGGGATCGCCAGTGCCTGGGCTGGGCCGGGCGTCTCGCGGCGCGGGCCGTCGGGGCCGGTCAGCCGCTCACCTACTACAACCTAGGCGTGCGGCGGCAGGACTCGACGGAGATCGCCGGCCGCTGGGAAGAGGAGTGCGCGCGAAGACTGCCGCCGGAGGTCGACGGGCGCGTCGTCTTCTCCTTCGGCGTCAACGACACCCTGCTGGAGGACGGCCGCACGCGGGTCGCCCCGGAGCAGTCGGTCGCGAACCTGACCGCCGTGCTGCGCCGCGCGCGCGAACTGGGCTGGGCCACACTGATGGTCGCCCCGCCGCCGGTCGAGGACGACGAACACAACAGCCGCACCGAGAAATTGGACGCCGAGTTCGCGGAAGTCTGCGAGGCCGAAGACGTTTCGTACGTGCGCGTGCATCAGACGCTGCGGCACAGCGGAACCTGGATGCGCGAGGTCACCGCCGGTGACGGCTACCATCCCAGCGCGGTCGGATACGACGAGTTCGCCGCGCTGATCGTGCCGCACTGGCTGCTGTGGCTGTCCGATCCCGGATCAGGTCTGCCCGTCGTCCGGTGACGCCCCGCCGCGGGGCAACGGTTTCGGGATCAGTTTCACCCCGGCCTCCTCGGCGCGCTAGTACCCGCGGCCGGGCGTGGAGTACCGGCCGGTGACGGGTATCGGGCCCGTGGTCGTCGGCGTGGCGTGGTCTGCGGCCGCGGAGTCGGGCCCGCGGGTGCGCGGTTTCGTCGAATGCTGTGTCGCGGTCACCGGCGCGGAGTGAGATCGCCGGCCGGCGCGGCCGTTACCATGACCGCGTGGGCGGGACAAGCGAGCTACCTGGGGACGAGGCCGCGTCGAGGCTGCGGCGGGCGAATTCGTTCGGATCCGAGGCCGCCGCCTACGCCGAACATCGGCCCGACTACGCGCGGGACGCCATCCTCTGGGCCCTGGAACCACTCGCCGGCGTCGAGGGGCTCGAGGTTGTGGATCTGGGCGCGGGCACCGGAAAACTCACCGACGGCGTGGCGGCGACCGGCGCGCGAGTGACCGCCGTGGAGCCCGACGCCGGGATGCGGGCCGAATTCGAGCGCCGCCACCCGGAACTCCCCATCCTGGCGGGGAGCGCGGAACATATTCCGCTGCCCAATGATTCGGTGCACGCGGTGGTGGTGGGCCAGGCGTTCCACTGGTTCGATCAGGCGGCGGCGCTGCCGGAGATCGCGCGGGTGCTGCGGCCGGGCGGTGTCCTGGCGGCGTTCTGGAACGTGCAGGACACCACGGTCGAATGGGTCGCCGAACTGCACCGGCTGTCGCGCTCCACGATGCTGGTCGCGCAGTCCACGGGCGAATTCGACTCGGTGCATCCGCTGTTCGAGCCGTTCCTGCGCCGCGACTTCCCGCACGTGCAGCGCCGCACCGCCGACAGTCTCGCCGCCACCATCGGCACGCATTCGCACACCCTGGTCGCCCCGCCGGAGGAGCGCGCCGAAATCCTCGAGCGCATCACGGCCTATCTGCGCCGGCGACCGGAGACCTGCCTCGGCGAGTTCGACCTTCCGTTGCGCACCATGGTGATTCGCTCACTCGTGCGCTGAGGTCGTCTCCAGCACCGCCCGCGCGGCATTGTGGCCGCCGATCCCGCTGACGCCGCCGCCGCGGACCGCGCCCGCGCCGCACAGGAGGACGTTGGCGTGGTCGGTGCGCACGCCCCAGCGCGACGCCGGATCCGCCGCGTCGTCCGCGCGGAAGGGAAACTCCAGGTCGCCGTGGAAGATATGGCCGCCCGGCAGTCCGAGTTCGGCCTCGAGGTCGAGCGGGCTCTTGGCCTCGAGGCACGGGCGGCCGTCCCCGTCGACGGCGAGGCAGTCCCGGATCGGCTCGGCGAGTACCGAATCCAGCTGGGACAGTGTGGCATCCACCAGCCGTTGCTTGGTCGCGACGGGGTCGTCGTCGAAAAGACTTGCGGGGGTGTGCAATCCGAACAGGGTCAGGGTGTGTGCGCCCTGGGCCGCCAGCTCGGGGGCGAGGATCGAGGGATCGGTCAGTGTGTGGCAGTAGATCTCGGCCGGTGGCGCGCTCGGCAGCCGCCCGGCGTCGGCCTCGAGATAGGCCCGGTCCAGCTGCGCGTATCCCTCGGCGATGTGGAAGGTTCCGGCGAACGCCTCGGCCGGGTCGACGGTATCGCGCAACCGGGGCAGGCGGCGCAGCAGCATATTCATCTTGAGCTGGGAGCCCTCGGGCCGCGGCGGCGCGGATTCGCCCAGCAGGCGCGACAATTCGTGCGGCGAGGCGTTCACCAGCACATGTCGGGCGCCCGCCGTCCCGCCGTCGAAACGGACCTCCGCGGTGCGGCCGTCGGTGTCGATCCCGGTCACGGCGTGGCCGATCGCCAGTTCCGCTCCGGCGGACCGCGCGGCGGCGGCGAGCGCGTCGGTCAGCGCGCCCATGCCGCCGATCGGCACATCCCAGTCGCCGGTCCCGCCGCCGATCACGTGGTAGAGGAAACACCGGTTCTGGCGCAGCGTGGGATCGTGTGCGTGGGTGAACGTGCCGATCAGCGCGTCGGTGAGCACGACGCCGCGCACCGTGTCGTCGGCGAACCGGGATTCGATCGTCTCGCCGAGGGGACGTTCGAACAGCGCCTCCCAGGCGGCGGAATCGTCGACCAGGCGGCGCATTTCGTCCCGGGTCGGCAGCGGCTCGGTGAGGGTGGGGAACACGCGTTGCGCGACGCGCCCCAACGTGCCGTAGAACTCCTGCCAGGCCAGGTAGTCGGACTCGGAGCCGGTGAGCCGGAGAAAGCTTGCGCGCGTGCGGTATTCGTCCGCGGAGTCGATCAGCAGCCCGGCGTTGCCGAGTGGCGTGTAGGACGAGATCCGCCGCCGCCGCGTCGCGAACCGCAGTCCCAGATCACGGACGATCTGCCGCGGCAGCAGGCTCACCAGATACGAGTACCGCGACAGCCGCGCGTCGACGCCGGGAAAGACGCGTTCGGAGACCGCGGCCCCGCCGGTGTGGTCCTGTCGCTCCAGGACCAGCACCGAGCGCCCGGCCCGTGCCAGATAGGCGGCCGCCACCAGCCCGTTGTGGCCGCCGCCGACGATGACGACGTCGTAGGAGGCGCGTGTCGGCTGCATCTGCCCTGGATACCACGGTGGCCGCCGGCGGCGCCGGTCAACTCGCCGGTGACTTGGCGGCCAGGACGCAGGCCTGCTGATGCTTCTCCGCGGGCTGCCCCGGATCCGGCTCCCGTACCAGCCGCGCCACGGTCCGGAACCCGCCGTGCCGCAGCAGCTCCTCGATCCGCTCGGGTGACCACACGAAACTCTGCGCCACCTTGTGGTCGTGCGGATGGACGGCCTGTGGATCGGCGGTGGACTGGAACGCCAGCAGCAGGTGGCCGTCCTCGGTCAGGACCCGGCGGAATTCGGCGAGGATGCCCGGCATGCGCTCCGGCGGCGTGTGAATGATGCTGTACCAGGACACGATTCCGGCCAGTGAGCGGTCCTCCAGCGCCAGATTCTCCATCGACCCCACCTCGAATCGCAGGTCCGGATACGCCGCGCGCGCCAGCCGGATCATCTCGGGGGAGAGGTCGATACCGAAGACGTCGAGCCCCAGGGTGGCCAGGTACGTGGTGATCCGTCCCGGGCCGCAGCCGAGATCGGCCACCGGTCCCGCGGGCGCCAGCTCGGCGAACGCGCTCAGCATCGCCCGGTCGAAGGGCATGGCGTCCAGGGCGTGCTCGAACATCGTGGCGTAGAGTTCCGCGACCTCGTCGTAGGAGTTCCTGGTGTGCTGCACGTCCTCGAGTTCCGTCACCGCCGAGAGTGTAGATTACGGTGTTATTCCCGCCGGTCACGGCGCCTTCGAAACACCCTCTGCCGGAATGCGGTTCGTCATGGTGTCCGATATTGCATCATGGGCGGATGGTTACACGATCAGAGCGCTGGGACAGCTTCGTCGAGCATGTGCAATCGGCTCCGGGCGCGCTGACGGCCGAGCTGCGCCGGGCGATCTTCAAGGCCGGCGCGAGCGACGATACCTCCGCACTGCCCGAGGATCTCGCCCCGTTCGCCGGCACCGTGGCCCGGCATGCCTACCGCGTCACCGACGAGCAGGTCGCCGCGCTCGCCGAGACTCGGTCCCAGGACGAGGTGTTCGAGGCCACGGTCGTCGCCGCCACCGGCGCCGCCGACCGCCGCCTGCGGGCCGCCCTGCGCGCGATGGGAGAGCGGGCATGAGGCTGGATATCGTCGACCACGGCCACGACCTCCCGGGTCGTTGGACGCTGCGGGCCATGCGCCTGCTCGGCCGCACCGAGGTGCCCGACGTGATCAAGGTGCTGTTCTACCGCCATCGCTACTTCAGCACGCCCTACAGCGACCTGCTCCAGGACCTGATGCGCGGCCCGTCGGCCTGGAGCGTCGGCGAGCGGGAGCTGTTCGCGACCTTCACCTCCGCCCGCAACCAGTGCGATTTCTGCCGGACCTGCCATCAGGTCGTCGCCGAGAGCTATCAGGAACCGGAGCTGGTGATCCGCGCGTTGCAGCGGCCCGCCGAATCGGGGCAGCGCCTCGAGGTCATCGTCGTCCTGGACTTCCTGGCGAAGCTGGCCGAGACCCCGGACGAGGTGACTCGCGCGGATGTCGAGCGGGTCCGCACCGCGGGCGTGACCGATACGGCGCTCGAGGAGGCCGTGCGCATCAGCGTGGCGTTCCACGCGATCAACCGCATCATGGACACCATGGGCGGCGTTCCGCCGGAGGGGCGCGGGCTGACGCTCACCCGCTGGTTCCTGCGCCGGATGGGCTATGCCACCCCGCCGACGGTGAAGTACCTGTCCAGCGCGGGATGATCGCGGCGTGCGGCACAATCCGGGTATGGAGACGCTCGGATCGCAGACGGTCTACAGCAATCGCTGGATGGAGGTGCGCGAGGACACCATCCGTCGTTCCGACGGCTCCACCGGCATCTACGGATTCGTCGACCGGCCGGATTTCGTCATGGTCGTCCCGCGGGACGGCGACCGCTTCCATCTGGTGGAGCAGTTCAGATATCCGATGGGACAGCGGTGCTGGGAGTTCCCCGCCGGCACGCTGCCCGATCGCGCGGTCGGCGATCCGGTCGATCTGGCCCATCGCGAACTGCGCGAGGAGACCGGCCTGCGGGCGGGCCTGATGACCTACCTCGGACCGCTGAACGCCGCACCCGCCACCCTCCGCCAGCGCGGCCGCATCTACCTCGCCACCGACCTCACCCCCGGCGAACCCGAGCGCGAACCGGAGGAGCAGGACATGCGCTCGGCCTGGTTCGACCGCGACACCCTGGAGGGCATGATCCGCACGGGCGAGATCACCGACTCCGGGACCTTGGCGGCCTACTCGCTACTCATGCTGCACGAGCGCGGCTGAATCTACTCCGCCGGGCCGAAAGTCGGAATGCCGTGGGGTTTCGCCCGGGCGAGTTCGAGTGCCGGGCCGTTCCCTATGCGCACGATGAGCGGGAAACCGCTGCCGCTGCGGGCCACCGGCTCGAAGGCGAGATGGGCGAAGCCGGCATCTGGGCCGCTCGCGGCGGCCAAACGGTCCAGTTCCGCTGTGGCGCGGGCCCATTCGTCGTCCGGGACGTACTGCCGCATCACCGAATGCCACACGACGGTGAGTGTGCCCGGCACGGGTTCGACCTCCGCCAGGAACTCGGCCGCGCCGGTGGCGGTGACCGTGGCCGGGACTCGCGTGGCCAGCCGCAGGGCGCCGTCCAGGCGCGCCGCCCGATCGGGCTGGTCCGGCCATACATAGGACCGCAGCGACAGCGCGTCGCGGGGCGAGAGCGGATCCAGCGGGGCGGGATCGCAGCCGCGCCGCTCCACGATGTCGAGGCGCGGGTGGTGGCGCGCGGCATCGGCCAGCCAGGCAGGCACGGGGCCGTCCCACGCGCCGCCCAGCGAGACCGGCGAATCCTTCGGTCCCCATTCGAAACCGTCTGTGTGCCAATGGAAATGATCGGCGCGCAAGTTGAGGCCCGCACTGCTGCCCAGCTCCAGCAGCCGCACCGGCAGCGGTATCGCGTCGACGGCGGCCAGCAGCCCGGTGAGCATCGGGACGGCGCGGCCCACCTCGTTGGTCTGCGGCGGCCGCGTCAGCCAGTCCCGGATCCAGTCCGGGTGCGCGTCGACCGCGTCCCGGAAGGCTTGCCACACACCGTCGTTCGCGGGCCGGAGGTCCGCCGCCGGCGTGGCGCTCGGGTAGTAGGCCGCCAGCTCGGGAGCGGCTCCGGTCAGCACCAGCGCGTGCACGGCGCCGAGGAAACGCAACGGCACCGCGGCCGCCATCGGCGCGTCCTCGTACCCGGCCAGCGCGCGGGCACAGGGCCCGCCCGCCTCGATATCGCGAGCGATCTCGGCCAGCAGCCCGGCATACAGCGGCGAACCGAGCTTGTCGCAGGCCCGGGCCTGGAGTTCGAACTGCGGCGCAACAGACATGTCAGCACTGTGCCAGCCGCACCGAGTACCCGCACCCCGGCCTCCCGCCGCAGCCGCGCGTACCGCCGCGCCAGCGTCTGATCCGACACTCCGAGCATCGCGCCCACCACCGAGAAGGCGAGCCGCCCGTCCAGTTGCAGGGCCTGGAGCAGCCCGCGGTCGATGACATCGAGCACCCGCGACCTCCTCATCCCGTCGTGCCGATTATTCGTGCCGGGTTCCGGCGTCTCGACTGTGGATGGGTCGTCCGGCCCGTCCGCGCCGGCAGTTCAGGAGGGCAACGATGAAGTACGTGATCATGATTCACTCCCACCCGCGGCCGTGGGGTCACCCGACCAGCGACTACCTGTCCGAATATCAGAGCCTGACGCGGGCGGAGCGGGATCGGCTGAACGCCGACTTCGAGAAGTTTCTCGGCGAGTTGCACGAGAAGGGCGAGCTGATCTCGGGCGAGGCCCTGGGCGCGCCCGAATCGTCGCGGCTGTACCGGTGGAGCGACGGGAAACCGCTGGCCACCGACGGCCCGTACGCGGATTCAGGGGAGCATCTGGCCGGGTTCTTCCTGATCGAGGTGGACGGCCGGGCTCGGGCGGAGGAGATCGCCGCGCGGTTCGCGGGTCCGGGGGAGACCGTCGAGCTGCGATCCGTCATGTGACCTACCGTGCGAGGGCTGATCAGCTCTCGTGCGGTAGTGCGTCGATCTCGAGGTCGGGGACGATGGGGTCGGGGAAGACGAACCGCCGCATCGCCCACCATCGGAAGGCCGTGGCCAGCAGGGTGCCGATGATGGTGGCGCTGATGAAGTCGGCGATGTTCTCGGCGAGCGGCGACACGTGCGGCGTCCGCAGCAGCAGGAGGTAGCGAGAGGCCGCCAGCGGCAACTGGTTGATCACCAGCCCGATCCCGGCGACCAGGAAGAACAGCGTCGCCTCGTGCCGGCGCTCGCGCCCGCCGCGGGCCGTGAACGCCCACTCCCGATTGAGCACATACGACAGCACGGTCGCCAGCAGCACCGCGAGCATATTGGCCGTCAACGGCTTCCCGTGCAGCACAGTCCACTTCAACCCGAAGAAGAGCACCGACGTCGTGACGAAGGCGATCCCGCCCACGGTCAGAAACTTCAGCAGCTCCGCGTGACGCACGAACACCGACAGCAGTCGCCGCGGAATCCGCGAAGCGGCCATCTGGGTAGGTAGCACCGGGCCATGCTATTCACCGGACCGTCCGGTCCGGCGCCGGTACCCTCGCATGCGCCGTCATGGGTTGAATGTCGGTATGGATCTTCCCGAACCGCTTGTGTCCGAACGTCGTGCTCCCGAGGGCGGTTCCGCGCGGAACGAGGACTTCCATTGGGGATGGGTGTGGATGGCCCTGGGCAGCGGGCTGGCAGTCGGGGCGGTGGTGTTGTGGCTGCTGTGGGGTGGTGACCTCTCCTCGCATCGTGGCGCATTCGACATGGCGTGGAAGAGCGCCGCCTCGGTCCTGGCCATCCTCGCGACATTCATCACCGTCCACCGTTTCCGGCTCAATCAGGCCGAGCACCGGGCGAAGCTGCGCGCCGACGAGTTCGCGCGGGCCGACGCGGTCGAGCGGCGCGTCACCGAGCTCTACACCAAGGCGGCCGATCAGCTAGGCAGCGATAAGGCGCCGGTACGCATGGCCGGCCTCTATGCCCTCGAACGTCTCGCGCACGGCAATCCCGATCACCGGCAGACCATCGTCAGCGTGGTCGGCGCGTATCTGCGGATGCCGTTCGACCTGCCGGAGTCTCTCGATGACGAGCAGAAGGAGCAGATGCGCTCGGCGACAGAGGAACTCGAGGTGCGCAAGACCGCGCAGCGCATCCTCTCGACCCACCTGCGGATCCGGAACAGCCGGGATGCGGGGGAGTCGGCGGTCCATTGGCCGGGGTTGAGTATCGACCTGTCCGGTGCGCGGCTCGTGGACTTCTCGCTCAGCTGGTGCCGCCTCGTCCACGCGCGGTTCGACCGCGCTGTGTTCCACGGCCAGACCCATTTTCACCAGACCGAGTTCCTCGGCGACGCGCGTTTTCCCGGGGCGACGTTCCACGGCGATGCCGACTTCACGGAGGCGATCTTCCACGCCCGCGCCCAGTTCTTCACCACCTCGTTCCGGAGCGTCCGGTTCTCGCAGTCGATCCTGCACGGCGGGGTCACCGCGCCCGCCGGCTGGCGCGCCGAACCCCATCCCCGCCAATCTGATTCGCGGATTCTGGTCAAAGACCCTGCGCAGCAAGGCGGATGAACACCGCCGTTGTCTCCACAGCTGGGGTTTCGAGTGTCTCGTTGTACCGTGCTGCGGTCTATGGACAGGGGGACTTGTGAGGGAATCGGGTGTGTCGGTGACCTTGGAGGAGTGCTTCGCTGAGGTGGATCGTGCGGCCGGAGCGGTCGGCCGGGTGGGGTCGGCCGGCCTGGTGCCGCTGGCCGGAGCGCTGTCGGGGTATCTCGACGCCATGGCTGTCGGGGATCCGGCGCTCTCGCACCCGCATGCCCGGCCGGCGGCGTCCAGCCTCGCGCAGGCCCTGTGGGCCTCGTATGTCGGGCGGCTGCCGGGCACCACGCCGAATCTGCGGTGCAGGTTGCCGTTGTTGCGCATCGAGGTGGGCACTCCGCCGGACCTCCCTGCGGACACACCATTTCATTCGGTACCACCGCGGCTGTGGACCTCCGACACCCTGGAACTCGACCGAACGCCGATGGCATACGCCACCGCTCTGGCGGCTCTCGCCGCGACCCCCGACGACTCCCCCTGGGCTCCCCGCATTCGCATAGTCCAGAAACTGGCCGCAAAACGTTCCGCCACCGAAGAACTCGCCACCGCGTTGTCCCAGCCGACAGGCTCGATCAGCCGATCGGTGGTGCGAGGTATTCCAGCGCATAGCCATCGCCGGAGGGGGTTACGCGGGCGATGCCGGGGGAGTCGAGGTGGGCGCCGGCCACGAAGTGGTGTGGTTGGGTCAGTTGGTCGAGGAGGGCTGCTCGCGCGGTACGGGCCTGGGGCTGATTGCCGTCGAGTTCCCAGGACACGTTCGGCCGGTCGAATTGGAGCGTGGGAACGTGCACGGTGTCGCCCCAGACGAGCAGGTGGCCGGTGCCGCTTCTGATGTCGTAGACGGTGTGACCGGGTGTGTGGCCCGGTGTCGGGATCGCGGTGGTCCAGTCGTTGATCGCGAACTCTTCCGACACGGGTACGACCCGGTCGCGGATCGGCGCGAGCCGCCCGGTGAACACCGAGGCGTCGCCCGCGCCGATCCACACGCGCTCGAGTTCGGTGAACGCCTCCGCACCGTCCGGCGCGATCAGGCCGCTCACGTGGTCTTCGTGCCTGTGGGTGATGGCCACATCGGTGATCTGCGCGCGGTCGATTTTCGCTTCGTCGAGCGCGTCGTAGATCAATCCCATGGTGGGGTCGTGCCAGACATTCGACGCGCCGGTATCGATGAGAATCGACCGTGTGCCGTCGGTGACGAAGAAGGCGTTGACCGACAGCCGCAAGTTGTCGCCGGCCAGCGGTACGGCGGGAGGCAACTCGTCGAGCGTGTGCCCGTCCTCGTCGCGGAGCCGGGTCGGCGGCATGTCGATGTACCCGTCTCGCAACGAGGTCACCTGTAGATCGCCGAATTCGAACGTGGCATGGTGCCGGCCACTCGAGATCAAACGCATGGAACCCTCCGTCGTGTTCGGCACGTATCAAATGTCTTCGATGGAAGACTATATCTTCTTTAGAAGAAGCATACGCTGTGAGCCGGCGAGATACCCATCGATCGAGGAGCATGGTGGTCGAGCAAGACGGAAACGCGGCTGCACCACGCCACGGTGACGACCTGGCCGGCGCGTTCGGCGCCAACGTGCGGCGACGCCGCGAGGAGGCCGGCCTGACGCTGGAGCAACTGTCCACACAGTCGTCGGTCAGCCGGGCGATGCTGTCCAAGGTCGAACGCGGTGAGAAGAGCCCGACGATCGGCGTCGCGTCCAGGATCGCCCACGCGCTCGGCGCGTCGCTCTCGGATCTGATCGGCGGGGCAACCGCTGCCGCGTCCGGCGTGGCCGTTGTCCTGCGCAAGAACGAACGCCCCGTTTTCCGTGACCCGGAAACCGGCTTCGAACGGCACATGGTGTCAGCGGCGCCGGGCGCGGGCGGCGGCGAGATGATCGTCCACTACCTGCCCGCCCGGGTCTCCACCGGTCTGCTGCCCGCGTATCCGCCGGGTACCGAGAAACAGCTCCTGGTGCTCGAAGGCACGCTGACCGTCGCCGTCGGCGGGATCAGCGAGACCCTGAACGCAGGCGACTCCGTGTTCTTCCAGGCCGACGCGGACCACGGCTTCGCCAACCCGACGAACGCTCCCTGCGAATACATCATGGTCATCTCGCGGAGAACCTGACCGGCTGCGGCAGATGGGCGCTCAGGCCATCGCGAGCACGTCGTGGACCAGTCGGTCCGCGAAGTCCCGGTCGGCGGACAGGCCGAAGACCACGTGGTGATACATCGGTGCGATCACGTGATCGAGGACCTGCTGCTCGGTCGGCGCCCGTTCCCCGCGCGCCCTTGCCCGGTCCAGCATCACCGTGGCCTGCGCGCGGCGCTGCTCCCAGCACGGGCAGGTGATCACCTCGTCCCGGGCGGCCACCATGGCGCGCAGGTAACGGGTCCGGCGTGGCTGGGTGATGTCGTCGACCACGATCCGAGCCCACGCCGAAAGGTCACCGTGCAGTGATCCGGTGTCCGGCGGTTCGTCGCCGTCCTTGGTGAGCGCGGCGACAGCGACCTCTTCGAGCAGCGTGTCCACGTCGCCCCAGCGGCGATAGATGCTGGTCGGGTTGACCCCTGCCCGGTTGGCCAGCACCGGAATGGTGATGCGGTCCGCCTTGCCCTCGCCCATGAGCTGGCCGACGGCGGTGTAGACGGCGTCTCGGACCTTCGCGCTGCGCCCGCCCGGCCGCCGGGCTGGTGTAGTGGCCGACATTCGACCATTATTGCAGACGTCTTGGCTTTAAGATGCGCCCCGTGTACCGTCAGCTAAAGCAATAGTCTTAGCTTTAAACGATGTAGGGGTTCTCCATGCTGATCGCTCCGGACACCCGGCGCATATCGTCCGGGCCGGCCACCGTCTTGCTGGCGGCGACCATGCTGACGTTCCTCGCCGCATCCAGTGCGCCGACCCCGCTCTACCGCGTCTACCAGGCGCGCTGGGAGTTCTCCCCGGGCATGCTGACGGTGATCTTCGGCGTCTACGCGGTGTGCCTGCTCCTGGCGCTGCTGACCGTCGGGTCGCTGTCGGACCACGTGGGACGCCGCCCGGTGATCCTCGGCGCCATCGTGTTGGACGTGGTGGCCATGGTGGTGTTCAGCACCGCGGACGGCGTTCCGTTGCTGATCGCGGCCCGCATGGTGCAGGGCATCGCGACCGGTGCGGCGACCGGTGCGCTGGCCGCGGCGATCTTGGACGCGGAGCGACCACACGGGCCGATCGTGAACAGCGTTGCGCCGGTGGCGGGTCTGGCTGTCGGCGGGCTCGGTTCCGCGGCGCTCGTCCAGTTCCTGCCGTGGCCCCGCCAGACCGTGTACCTGGTGCTGATCGTGGTGTTCGCGGTTGAGGCGATCGGCACGATCCTGGTGACCGAGACTTCGCCGATGATGCCCGGTACGCGGCAGGCGATCCGGCCGAAGATCGGCGTCCCGGCTGCGGCGCGGTCCGCGTTCGCCGCCATCGCGCTGCTGGATATCGCGGCGTGGGCGCTGGGCGGCTTCTACCTCTCGCTCGGTCCGAACCTGGTCCGTGTGGTCACCGGCTCGAGCTCGATCCTGCTCGGCGGGTTGCTGGTGTTCGCGCTGGCCGGGGCGGGTGCGGCGGCGATCTGGCTGCTGCGCAAGGTCGCGGCCGCCCGCGTGATGCGCTCGGGCGCCGCCGCGCTGGCGATCGGGATCGCGGTGACCATCGCAGCCATCCAGACCGGATCGCAGCCGTTGCTGTTCGTGGGCACGCTGATCGCCGGAATCGGCTTCGGCGCAAGCTTTCAGGGCGTTACCCGTACCGTGTTCCCGCTCGCGCCGGCCACCGAACGCGGCAAGCTCGTCGCCGCGTTCTACGTGCTCAGCTACCTCGCGTTCTGCATCCCGGCCGTCGCGGCGGGGGTCATCGCGACCAGTGTCAGCCTGCTGACCACCGCGACCGGCTACGGCGTCGTGCTGATCGTGCTCGCGGTCACGGCGCTCCTACCCCGGCGATCGCGGTGATGAAGGACCTACGCCGCCTTGTAGGGTCTCAAAATTTGTGGCATCTGCTGGCTGGCTGACCGGGTTGTTTCGGTTGTCTCACGCGGTGGCCAGCGGTGTCTGTCTCAGTTCGATGGCATTTCTTCACTCCCTGTCCAGCACCACATTGTGGTGGTGCGGCGAGACAACACTGTGTCGGATGGGCTGCCGGAAACACCTATCGCCTCGGGCTCTACTCAGCCGTGGAATGTGGTGGTTGTTTCGAGGGCGGCGCGCTTGGTTGTGACTCGGTTCACCGGTGCGCTGTTGTCGGCGTAGCCGAAGGAAATCCCCGCGAGTAGTTTGCCTTCGGTGACGCCGAGTTCGGCGCGGGCGATGTCGGCGTAGAAGCTGAGCAGGCCCTGCGGGCAACTGGCCACGCCGTATGCGGCCATGGCCAGTAGCAGCGTCTGCATGTAGGCGCCGACGTCGGCGGCCAGTCGCGGCCCGCCGTCGCCGGTGACGAACAAGAACGCGACGTGGGGTGCACCGTAGAAGCGCAGGCTCTCTGCGTCGTAGGCGGCGCGTGCCTCGTGGTCGCCGGGGCCGATGCCCAGTGCCCCGTACAGGTCGGCGCCGAACGCGGCGCGCCGCTCGTGCTGGACGGGGGTGTACATATCCTCGGAGTACGGGAAGTCAACCGAGGTGTGCTGTTCGGCGTGAGCGGCTTCCAGGACGTCCGCCAGATGGTCCCGCCGCCGGCCGCTGGCGACCTCGACCCGCCACGGTTGCGCGTTCGAGTTGGACGGTGCCGCTCCGGCCAGGGCGAATACCGCCCGAATCGTGTTCATGGGCACGGGCTCCGGGCGGAACGCGCGTGTAGCGCGGCGTCCGCGGATCAGCTTCTCCGCGTATGCGCTCAGGTCGGTGGGGATCAGTCCGTTCATGCAGCAGCACTCCTCGAAGCCCTATAAGTAAACGATCCGTTTACTTGAGTGGAGCGTAGCAACCACTCCTCGCTATGTAAACGCATGCGTATACTTCGCCTATGAGTACCGAGAGGGCGGTCCGGCGGCAGGGGCGCGGCGGGCGCGAGCGCATCCTGGCCGCCGCCGCCCAGCTGTTCGCCACGCAGGGAATCAATGCGACCGGCATGGAACACATCGCCGAATGCGCACCGGTGTCCAAACGCACTCTCTACGTGCACTTTCCGACCAAGAGCGACCTGGTCATCGCCCATCTGCAAGACCTCGCCTCGTCGGGACACACCCTCGAGAGTGTGCTGACTCGCAAGGACATCCCGGCGCGGGAACGAATCCTCGGACTGTTCGTCCAACCCGCCGCGGATGCCGTGCCAGTACGCGGCTGCCCATTCATCGACGCCGCCGCCGAATTCCCGGACCCGCACAGCATCGTCCACGCCTATGCACGCGAGCAGAAATTGCTGATGGTGCGGCTGGTTACCGCACTGGTGACGGAACTGGGCTGCCGCGAGCCCGCCGCGCTCGCCGAGCAATTGGTGACCCTGGCGGACGGGGCCGCCAGCCGCGCCATGGTCCTGGGTGAACCGGATTACGGCCAGCACGCGCGAGCAGCCGCGGAGATCCTGCTGGAAAATGCGCTGCCCGACAACAAACGCAGCAGGCTCGGCTCCAGCGCCTAGCGGGTTGTCGATGCGACGCCACCCGTTCAGGATCGTCCTGCGGAGTTCGCGAAGGTTGCCGATCGCCTCTTTTGTAGGTTCTCAAATCCAGCTTCATATGCCAGCTCTGTGAACTGCGCATTCTCTTCTTGTGTCACTGTGTCGCTACATAGCTTTCTCTCAGAGTAGACTGCATTTCCTAGCTGCTCCGGGTACACAGTCGAGTGCCGGGCGTGTCCTCGCCGCGGCGATGATCGACCGCCTGGTCCGCCATGCAGAGGTGATCTCGCTCAAGGCGACAGCTACCGGCGCGAGGACCGGCAACCTCGGCCGCGTTCCCGCAGTTGGAGCCAACGACTGAACACGCGTTTCCACCGTGAGTGTGATTCCCGATCGCCACGTGCCGGGCTGTCGGGATCTCATCCGGGATGGGCGATGTGCGTGCCGGTGGTTGTTGTCATTGTCTGCTGGGAGGTGACTCCGGCTGGGGCTGGGCGGTTGTGTGGATGGTCCGGTGTGGCCGTGTAGGTGTTTGCAGGTGTACCCGAGTCCGCCGACAGACAGGGAGTTCCCGCGATGACCTCGGCGGGTCGCGGGTTCGAATCCCGTCCAGTCCAACATGTGGTTCTTACTAGAACCCCTGACGAGCAGGGGCGCGGGTGGTGAGGCCACTTGGTCTTCTGCGGCGCCCAACCGGCCGGAAGTATCCAGGGTAGGAAGGTCGGTGGTCGACGCCGTTAGTTGCCAGTGCACAATCGTCGAGACGTTCCATGGCGCGTGCGGCCAGTGAGTCCGCGCATCTTTCGAGGTCGGCACGACAGCCCCCTTTAGCGTGCGGGAAACTGGCCGCCGAAGAGGAGGTCGAGGTAGTGGAACGCGTCGTCGAACTTATCGTTTTGGTAGGCGTCAAGGGCTTTACGCGCCCGGGAGGCGGCAGTAGACAGTTTCGACAGCGCATCGGTTTTGCGGTAGTCCGAGGAGCAGGGATGGAAACGACCGGTGCGGCCCTTGGGGTCATTCATCGCCGCCAGGCCGTTGTCCCGGAGATCTTCCAGCAGCAGGCACACGTCCCACACAGCGATAAACCCCGATTGGGTCGCCATGTGCTGCGCGGCTCGCATTTCCAGATAGAACGATGAGACGGGCACGTTGCAGTAGTACTTCCACGCTTTGACAAGCCTGGCTAACTTTTTGGCCGCGCCTTGGACGCCGTTCTTTTGGTTGCACTCGTTGACATAGTCCAGGTGCACGGTCGGCGCCGATTCGAGCCAGCCGCTTGCCGCACCGGGAATGTCATACAGCGGCGACGGATCAGACGACTTGAGGAATCCTGGGATGACTTCCCACGTCTCCGCGCCCCCAGCAAATTCCACAACGACTGCGGGACGGCTGATCCGCACGGTGGTTGTGGGGAACGAGGCCGACAGTGCGCTCTTCACCCAATTCAGGGCAGTGTCGGAACTGCCCGGCTTGGTGTTGCCGATGCTGACCAGAACATCCACATCGCTGTAGTGCCGGACGCCGGTGCCGTGGTGAAACGAACCGGTTTCACGCATCACCAGCACCGACAAGGACTTCTTCAACGAGGTTTCCACACGGGAACGGTGCGCGGCCGCCGCGGTCCGCTGTGACGGCAGCGGCGTGAGCCGTTCAAGAAACACATCGAATCCCTCAGCAACGGTTCTTGCCACGTCACGCGCCCTTCCCGGTCGAGTCCACCTCGTACGTTTGGCCCCCGGTCGTGATGTTCTTCTGCGCCCGACGCCGCGCCCACCGGTTCGGGGGCTCGGCTGTCTTGTTCTGCTCGTCCCGCCGCGCCGTGATCTCCGCGAGAGCCGCGCGCATCTCATCAAGGTCAGTGACAGGCAGGTCGAGCAGTCGGGCCTGACGGGCGGCGGTCTGTATCTCCAAGTAAGCATTCGCTCCCGACGATGCCTGATTCGTGCGATGGCTCGCGTTGACCGTCGTTAACACCGCGCCGAACGCCGCAGCGCCCAGCGCGAGCAGACCCGCCCAGAAACGACCCGCTGTCGACGCCAACGCCGTCGCGCCCGACACCGCCGCCAGCACACTCGCCGGCAACCCGAGCATCAGATTGATTCCGCGCCACTGTTTCGCCTGTTCAAACTGGTTCTGAGCGCTATACATGGCGGACTCTTCCAGCCGGCTGAACTCCTCCGCCAGCGCCTGACGCCGCTCAGACTCCGAGACTTCTACCACCCGACGCTACCCCCAGCAGATCTGTGTCCCGGGGGTTACGTGCCGCCCCAAATGGGTGACACACCTGCCGGGACGCGCCCATGAACTATCAGCCATTGTGGATCGCCAATCAGCACCCGCCTGTTACGCCAGATGTGCACAGCAGCCGCTGCAGCATTGTCGTGCGCCGGGCATGCCGGCCCGCCACACCTGACACCTGCTGTACGAAAGTTCTTCGCGCGCAATTACTGTTGTCGCAGAACAATCGGCGTACTCGCAACTGGATCAGTGCTTCGCGGCCTGCCACGGCGGCATCGGAAAGCGTCCGTTCATACCGACTGTGCGCCCGCTGCGGCATCACCGCGCATCCGGGACAGGTAACCGGCTCGCCGTGAGTGCTGGCCTGGATGGATAACACCCGGTCGGATGCATAAACGCGCTCGATCGACAGCTCGGCAAGATGCGGGAACAGGACCGCTACCGGTCCAAGATCAGAGCACTCGCGACATCCTCAACTATCAAGCGGCCATTAGCAATTCATGATGGGTCAATCACGCAAACCGTGCCAGATCCAACATCTGACCGGACTTGACACGCCGATAGAGATGCTCGGCGGCGGGGTCTGCACGCTGTGGTGATCGGCCTGCCAGATCTGCCCTGGCCGATTGGCCGGAGGGAACGTGGTGTTTGATCACAGCTTGCCGTCGCTGGTTTTTGAGGGTGCCCCGCGGTTGTTCGACCGGGTCGTGGGTTACTGATCGGCGATGCGCTCAGCGATCCAGATCGACACCATCTCGCTGGGTGTGCAATCGTGGCGTTTGCCTAGTTGCTTGAACTTCTCGTCAGCCCACAGCGGCAGGCGGAGGAAGACCTTTCTGACGACGATGAGATCCTCGTCGACCGGTGGCGCCAGTTCGATGCGCGGGCAGTCAGGGTCGAATCGGAGGTTCAGCAGGAATCGGTCCGGCCAGTCTGGACCGTATGCGGCCACCAATTCGGCGAGCATCTGCTCCCCAGGATCGGTTTCTCCATCGATCCATGGATCCATGTGCGCTTGCGTCCTTTGCCTCATGTGCTGTGTGGGTCTGTTAGGGAGTTGCATGCGGTCGCCCGGCCCACCGCGAGGTGGGCCGGGCAGTCAGCAGTCGGGCGGCTGGAGCGTTGAAGAAGGTAAACCGTCACCTATGGGGGATGGATGCTCATTTCGGTTGGCGGCTGTGGACAGTGGAGACGTGGACACCGTCCTCGTCCGTCTCGTCCCAGCAGAGTTCACCGTTGCGGTGCTCGTCCTCGAAATCTCTCATGACCTCGATGAGGGTCTGCCCGGTGTCGGTCGCCCATTGCGCTACACAGGTTGTGACCTCGACTCCATCGCGGCTGCGTAGTCGAAAGGGGTGTACGACAGCAACTCCAGGCACAGCTCTGCAGGCATGGGGGTGAGGTCCGAGTGGAACTCGGAGTCGGCCAATCCGGCGGCGATTTCGAAGGCTCGCAGAGGAAATTGCCATACGGGAACTCCCGCCGGCTGCTCGCCCAGGGCCGCTGTCCACTCTTTGGCGCTACGGACGACCAGCCGCTGCAGGTCAGCGTAACCGGGATCCGTCCATAGCCGATGGTAGGCCTCCTCCAACTTGCGACCCTGTGATCGCCACTGCTGCAGGAACTCACCGACCTGATTGCCGAGCGTCGTTCGTTCAGTTTCGCTCATCGGGCCTCCGTGGCCACTGCGCGAGCGCCGCACCGTTTCACCTTCAGGCCACAGGGGCGGCGCGCTTCAGCCTTGGCACGGTCGCCGTGGCGCAGGGAGCCGTCGTCCTCGAGACGTACCCACCCTTGGGTCACCAACCAAAGCTGTTGCGCCCGAGCGTCAGCAGTGTTGAAAAACAGTGGAACACCTTTCAGGTCGACTGCCGACGCAGCGATGTCGGCCCACGTCGGGTTGCGGCGGTCGCTACTCCGCAGGTAGTCCGATATGAACTGTGCGACACCGAGGCCGACGACGTCCGGCGCCATGCGGGAGACGTGGTCTCCGAAGAAGCGAACGTAGAAGCGGCGACCTGGACACAGCGAACGTACGGTCTGGTTCGATGCCAGCCATCCCTTCTGGTGCAGAGTTGCAAATGCCGTCCGACCGATCGGCTTAAATGGCGGTGTGTTTGCCAGGTGGGCGGACCACCAGTCGCGGACAGCATCGAATGCCCAGGCCTGCTGCCACGTTGGCCCGCGGTGATGGTCGATCCGGTACAGCGCGACAGCCGAGGAGAGCGCTAGCCCCAGGGAGTCGGCTTCGGCCTGCGTGATCAGCTTCGCGTGCGCGATCTCGTCGTCGGAGACTCTCTGCGTCGTTGGGTTCCGATCGCCGTAAGAGCCGAGCGCCAGTGCATCGACTGCGTCCGCGGTAGGAACCTGTTTGGCGCGAAGCAGCTCGAGGACAATATGTGCCTGGTCGTCCGACGAGCCGAGGTCGAGCGGCCGCCGAGTCCCGAAACCGTATCGGGCCGGCGCCACCGCTCGTGACAACTGCATGGCGGCCGTTCGGTCACCTGCCAAATCCGTTGTCGCTAGCCATGTTTCGGCCTCGGCATCGATACCTTGGGTGGCACCCCTCACGATAGATGTCGACAACTGTGTTCCTTCCGGTCATTCGAACACCTGATGACGGTGATGGATGAGCCCCCCTCGCCCCCGGAATCGATGTGTCACAGCGTGGCATCTCCTACTTCCTGAGCCCTGCATTTCGCGTCGCGTGTCATGGTGTTCTACATGCAGTTTTTATCGCGTGCGATAAGCTCGATCCGGATGCACGACCCGGTCCGCAGGGCCGATGCGGGGTCGGGGCGGGTGCGGCGTGCGATGATGCGGCCATGCCCGTACCGGAAGCCTCGCTGTCCCCGCAGCAAAGGACGGTGCGCAAGATGAGGCGAGACGCGGCCGGCGCAGCGATTCGTCGAGCCCGCGAGGCGGCGAGTATGAGCCGGGACGAACTGGCGGCAGCTTCCGGTGTATCGGTGCCGGTGATCGTCCGCATCGAGCTGGGTACCAGCGGCATACAGCTCGATCGACTTTGGGACCTGGCAGAAGCGTTGGGAACGACGCCTTCGGCGCTGCTTGCCGACGCCGAGAGGCACATGTCAACGGGTGACACAGGCGCCGCAAGGTCGACCAGCAGCGCGAGACCAGAGAACCGCGAGACGAGCAGACCAGACACTTCGCCGCGATAGCGGTCCGGACGGGAGACCTGTTAACCCGAGTCGCTTAGAGCCTGGTGATCAGTGCGCGTGTGCGGCGTCGTCGGGTGCGCCGCACCCGGCTACGAGGACCACTCATGACCCACGAACCCCACCAGCCCACCCCCGACGAACTGCGCCGGTTCGACGAACTGCTCGCCCAATCCGGCCTCCCCACCGAACCCGGCACCGACGAGGACGAGGCCGAGATCGCCGCGCTCCTCGCTGCCGTCGACCTCCGGATCGCCGACGGAGAAACCACCGACGAGCACGACCTGCAGCCCACCGACCCGGACGACGAGGACGGCCACCACCACCGCGCGATGCCGACGGCCGACCGCACCAGCACACCCTGCCTGCCGCTGCGCGAGGTCACACAAGCACCCACACCGTCGGCATGCACGCCTTCACCCGGGCTCCGGTCGCGCTCGCGCAGGACCTCCAAGCCCGTCGATTTCCCACCAGCACAGCGAAACACCCCTCGAATGCCCGCATCGAATTGGACGTGGGGAAGGTGGCGGGCCTGACCGCGCTCAATTTCATCTTCGCGACGTCGCGCCACCGGCCGGTTCCCGCCCGGGCGCCCACCGGTCGGGATCGAACCGCTCCGGATCAGGGAACGTGTCGGGCTGTGTTGCAGAAGGTACGGGCTGATCGCGACCACTGTGCCCGCAGGCAGCACGTAGCCGCCGAGGGAGACCGACTCGGTGGCCAGCTGATACAACGCCCACGCGAGCGTGTCGGCGCCGCCGGAAACGTGATGGGCCTCTCCCCCGCGCACCGGAATACCGTGCCGCCGTTGCGGACTAGGCTTCACGGCCCGGCCCGGCGTATGTAACACCCGGACGAAATGCCGCGACGCCTGCGATCCGCCCGGGCCGACCGCCACCCGATGTCCGGCTGCGGTTACGTAGCCGGGAACCGGTTTTCCGGGGTCGAGCCGTTGGTCCACCTGCCGGTCCGCCGGTCGAACCGCAGCCACAACGACCCGATCAGGACCCATAGGACGTCGAGCTCCTCGGGCAGCTGCAGCGGCACCTCCGGCAGGAACTCAAGTCCCATCTCAGTGGCTGACTGGGCTTCTCCGACCATCGACTCGTCGACCACCACGACCCCGTGATGTGCGCCGGGTTCACGGACGAGCGAGGCACGCAGGTTGGCGCTGCGGCGATCCAGCCACAGCTGAACCAGATTCGCGAACACATCCGGATCGCCACTGCGCGAATGACCCCACTCCAAGCCCAGCACGATCACACCCGGCGCGAAGGGCGGCTCACCCTCGAAGTCCATACACGAACATTCCCCACCGCGCAGCAGCCAGCCGACTCGGTTGCAGGCCGCCCGAAGCTCAACGTCGACCGCACCGACGCCGACCCGATAATCGGTGACCTTGTACCGCTCCAACACCTCCAGCGAACCGACCAGATCCTTGGCCAGTCGCTTGACCCTCGGCTGCCGCGATCGGCCCTCCCGATCCAATTCCTCCACCGCGTTGAACGCCGGCACAAGACACGCCCACACCCTGCGCAACCGCGGCGACGGCTTGTGCAGCGGCGCCTTCCTCACCGCCCGATCCAACTCCACCCAATCCTGACTGGTGAACTCCTTGACCTCGAACGCTGCCTCCGGCGTGCCCAGCCGATAGTCCGGGCCCGGCAGCCCCAACGGATCCGCCGTCACCCGCTCAAGCCGCCTCCCCAGCACATGCTCAAGCGCCGCCCGAGCATGTAGCTCACTCGCCTTCTCAATGTCGGCCGTCACCAACACAACGCTAGCGAGCCACGACCACAACCACACCCGAATAACCGATGATCGAGGACTCCGTGATCACGGGTTTGCTTGGTAATTACCGGCACACTCCCGGGCGCTGTCTACCATCGTGGATATGAGGCACAAGGACACGCTGAACGGGAGCCACGAGGCGACCCGTGATGACGATGCCCAGAGTGCCTGGGATGACCTTGTCGAGAGCTACGTCGAGTCGATGTCGTGGCAGCCGCTGGTGCCGGACATCCCCATCGCTGACCTGCTCGGACTGCAGCTCCCCACCAACATCTTCGCTGTGGATGCCGCCATGAGTGCGAGCGTATTCGAGCAGGTGGCTCCGCACTTGGAGCCATTGATCGACACCGTATGGCTTCAACGTCTGTTCGCCAGCATCATTAACCATCGACAGACAGCGGTCGAGTGGCTGAAACAGCCCTTCGCCCTCTACGGCACCGACGAGGCACTGTCGACCTACCCGCGTCGCCTAGCGATCGACGCCGCGGTCATAACCGCCGCGCTGTTACGCGCCCTCCTCCTCATGCGATGGCGCGCAGCATTGCCCGAGCCGGGAAGGCTCGTCGCCGCGAACCCTCATCTCACACGCGGTCCCAACACCCGCAGGTCGATCTGCATCAATCGATCACCTGCGGGATCCGTGCACGCCTAGATAAGGCCTAACGCACGCGGTCCTGCCTCACACGTGGAGGACCCTACGTGCAATCCATCGTTGCCCGAATGCTGGAAGCCGGGCATGAACTCAATGCGCTCGCGCTCTGGGTGCTGCTGCCCATCAGCACCTTGACTCTGCTGATCGTGCTAGCCACCTTGATCGCGCTTATGGCAGGTCGCGAACGCAGTCGCCGCGCGCAGCAAATTCTAGAGACACTGCTCGATGCGCTGCTCGCGCTGCTGCGCGCCAGCCGCCGGTGAGCGCCACGCGCCGCGGGCGCCCTATGCTTTGCCGCAACGATGTCTTGCGCCGCGCTGTCGCGCTACGAGCCCGCAAGCTGTCATACCGAGCGATCGCAGACCGTCTCAACGCAGAGGGACTGCCAACCCCCGCGGGGACTTCGCCGTGGCGGCACTCCCACGTCTACCGTCTCCTCGGCACTCGTGGAGCGCGAGAGCTCGAACATCAGGTCGCCAGCCCTCTGCACCAGTCAGTCCACGACATGCCGGTCGAACAAGGCGGTGAAGAACTCAGTCAGCATCGCCTTCGCCGCCTCCGGATGGTCAGGGTCGAGTTCCGCAGCACCGAACCGGAACACCTCGTAGCCGCGCATCCGAAGCTGACGGTCCAAGCGGGTATTACGGGCATACACCTGAGGCGACGGGCGGCCGTGGTCGTCGGTGTAGTGGGTGCGCCCGTCCACCTCCAACACGACCCGGTGCGGACCGGGCAGCAACAGCAGAAAATCCATCCGCTGCCCCAGCAAGGCCGCCGCACCGCGCTCACGCACGGTCTTCGGATCCCAGTGCAGCCACACCTCCGGCAACAGCGCCGGCAGCTCCGGAACCCGCGGGCCGTGTATCTCGTGGTAGAGCCCGAACAGCAGCTGCTGTGGCGGCGAGGACTGCGGCAGATACCGCTTCAGACGGGCATAGAGCTGTTGCTTCGCGGTGTCGTCGTCCAGGCCGTGATGCCGATCGCGCCACCACTGCTGCAGCGCCCGCCAGCTCAACCCGGAAGCGTCGATCGGGCGATCGAACACCAAGGCGTCGGCACCGTTGTCGAGAATCTCGATATCGTTGTCGATCACGCTGCTGACCCTCATGTCCGGCTTGCGCCTGCTGGCGAACACCAGCGTCTTCGGTGCCGCGACCGGAGTACCCGCTGGCATCAGCCGGAACACCGGATAGCCGCCCTCGCTGCCGCTCTCACGCAGTTCGAGCCGATCGCCCTGCAGCTGCTCGTTGATCGCCGCGACCAGGCGTCGCTGCTTGGGCTCGTCGAGCACTACCCGCGGCGCTACCAGATTCTCGAGGAATCCCGCGAACCGGCGGTCCACCGCGTCGAACGCACCGACCACTGAGAACAGATCCACCACCGACCAATCGCCCGGATTCCGGATTACGTGCCGAATCACCCTGGTGCGCACTGTGTCCCCGAAGATCTCTCGTTTCACGTACGGCCGGTCGAGATCCCACCAACGCTCAAGCATGCCTACGAACCTGTCCGCGTCGGTACCGACCACATCCTCGATGTCCAGCACCGCCGCCAGCTCGCGGCGGCTACGCTCCACGATGCGCGGACCTGCACCGAACCACAACAGATTCTGAATCCGTATCCGGTCCGCAGGCGGCACCATCTCGCTGTCCACCACCAGCTGGGCCACACGCACCAGTTCGCCTTCGGGGATGGCCGCCACCACCGACGCGACTCGCTCCCGCTTGGTCCCTTCGATGTCACCGTCCGCCACACCCAATACCGCGAACCGCTCATCCAGCTCACGATGGGAGCCCAGCGCGAACGGCAAATACAGCAGCTCCCGCACAGCAGCGAGATCACGATCGTCCATCAAACCGACATTGTCCCCGCCACCACCGACAGGTCCGCCTGGTGATCAGGAGTCAGAGCCGAACCTCGCCAGCAAGGCCCTACGTTGGCGGTCGCTCAGGTCCCGCACGCGGCGGGTCGGCGCGATCTCCAACTCGCTCATGATGGCTACGTTGGTGAATCCCGACGGCGGATATCGGCGAACTCTGGCGGCGGACGGCGGGCCGAGATCTGCTGGCATCGGCGAAAGCTGACGTCATTGGCGAGCGTGTCCGGTGACTTGGGCGCGTCCGGCGCACACACCCTCATGCCGATGAGCGTGCCCGCAGCGGTGCGGACCGGGGTTCCCGGCCCGGCGCAGCGAGCTGCTCGTGGCAATCAGCTGCGCTCCTCTTTCGGGGCTAAGACCGCCGAAGTCCCGTCACTGATGCTGCTGGCGTTCGCCGATTGCGCACCGAGGGCCTCCCGCTCGCCCGGGATCACACGCGAGCTCCCCGGCTCTCTTTGAAACAGCGGGTCATAGCCGTCTACCTCTACGAACAGACAATCCAGAATTGGTAGTCTGCTACCGCGACCGAGAGGTTCACCGAACTCGCCCGGGAGCGCGGTTCGGTACTCGCCGCAGCGATGGCCTGCCGGTTCGGTGACTGCGCTGAATGCAAAATGCTTGTATATGGAGGGAATGGTGTGCTCACCCGATTGCGGCTGAAGAACTTCAAGGCATGGGAAGACACAGGCGACCTCCAACTGGCTCCGCTGACCATCCTGTTCGGCGGCAACTCGTCGGGAAAGTCGAGCCTGCATCAATTTCTGCTCATGCTCCGGCAGACCATCGAGTCGCCGGATCGTCGACGGGTTCTCCACACCGGAGGCGACCGGACACCCGTCGACCTCGGCGGGTACGCGAGCTTACTGCGCAACGGGAACATCGATGAACCACTGGCCTTTGAGCTCGGATGGAACCGCGACCGGCCGCTGAATGTCAGCTATGAGCGGGACGGCACCAGCTTCCGTGGCACCGACATGGGATTCCGCGCGGCGGTCAGCGCGACTGCCGAATCACCGCCACGCCTGCGCGTCGATAACTACGAGTACAGCCTCACCTCCAGCGACTCCGGCGACACATTGCGGTTGGGAAGTGAGGTTGCGGGCAGGGGAGGCTACGATGTCCGGGCCGAAGGCATCGAACTCATCAGGACTATGGGGCGAAAGTGGCCGGTGTCAGCTCCATCACAGTTCCACGCGTTTCCGGACGATCTGCCGACCCGCTATCAGTTCCTCGACTTTGCCGCCGATCTCACCCTGGCCCTCGAAGAGCAACTGTTGGCGGTCAACTACCTTGGGCCGCTTCGGACGCAACCCAGCCGGACGTATCGGTGGTCCGGCGAAGAAGTCAGCCATGTCGGTTGGAACGGCGAACAGACCATCGACGCTCTTCTGGCCGGCCAAGCACGGAAATTTAATTTCGCCCCTAAGCAGAGGACGAAGCCGCTGCAAGTGCTGGTCGCCGAATGGCTGAGAACGCTCGGTGTCATCGAGAGGTTCATGGTGACTCCGATCGGGGAGGGCCGCGACGAGTACGAGGTCCGAGTGATCACACCGGGTGGCAGCAGGGAGGTCCTGCTCACCGATGTCGGATTCGGTGTCTCGCAGGTACTCCCGGTGATCGTGGAGGCTTTCTACTCCGCCCCGGGATCGACGGTGGTCGTCGAACAACCAGAGATTCACCTGCACCCGTCGGTGCAGGCCGGGCTCGCAGACCTGTTCCTCGCCGCCATATCGGCGCGAGAAGACAGCAAGCTACGCCACACGCAGTTCATTATTGAGTCCCATTCCGAACACTTGCTGCGGCGTCTCCTGCGTCGGATCGCCGAGGAAGAAGTAGATCCCGCTAATGTGCGGTGCTACACCGTGAATCCCGGCAAGCAGGGGTCGACCATCGATGCGCTCGACGTCGACGGGTATGGGAATGTGAAGAACTGGCCGAAGGACTTCTTCGGAGACCCAGCAGAAGATCTGATCGCCCAGTCGCGCAGCGCTCGACTTCGACGTCAAAAAGGGCAAGCATGACGAAAGTAGTCGACACCAACGTACCTCTCGTTACCAAGTGTCGTGATGGCCATCCCACCGAACTCGTTGATGAGTGCGAGAAGATATTGGAACGAATTATCGAGAATGGGATTCCCGTCGTCACCGATGATGCAGGTGAGATGGTCGAGGAGTATTTTCACAAGCTCAACCGGAGTGGACAGCCCACCCTAGGCGATGCTTTCGCAAAGTATGTCTTCGACAATCGGTACCGGTGGGATGAAGCAATGCGTCCCGACATCGAACCCGACACGTCGACGGAGAACAGCTATGCAGTTCTGGGTGGTGACGACGCTGAAATCGACCCATCGGACCGTAAGTTCGTCGCCACAGCAAAGGTCGCCCTCGCTCCAGTAGTTCAGGCAAGTGACACCAAATGGCTCAATTGGGGTGAGGTGCTGGGCCGTCACGGTGTGACCGTCGAGTACGCCCACGAGCCATCGATCCGGGCCGCCTATCGTGCGAAATTCGGTTATGAAGCGCCATGACTGAGTTTGTCAAATTTCCGTCGATCCCGTATCTTGCCGCTCCACGGGGCGTCGATGTACGCGATGACAAGGTGCTGGAAGAAGCCGAACGAACTGAGTTCTTGGCCGGACCGCTGCACATCGAAGAGAAGGTCGATGGGCAGAACCTCGGTATCTCGGCCAGCGTGGACGGGTTGCGATTTCAGACACGCGGCAGCTACGTCCAACTCGGCGGCCGCCACTTCCGTGGACTGTCCACTTGGATCGAGCCTCGTCAGCGGCGACTCGCCAGTGCGCTCGGTGACGAACTCATCCTCTTCGGAGAGTGGTGCGCGGTCACGCACAGCGTCAGCTACGACCTACTTCCCGACTGGTTTCTGGTGTTCGACGTCTACGAGAAGACGGCCGCACGATTCTGGGACCCGGACATGCGCAACGCTCTCGCCGACGACATTGGCCTGTACACCGTTCCTTTTCTCGGTACCGGAAATTTCAACTTGGACGAGTTGACGGGGCTGATGCGGCAGAGCCGCGTGGGGCACGAGCAAATGGAAGGTGTTGTGGCTCGAACGGAGACCTCCGACGAGCGGCAGCGGCGTGCCAAGCTAGTCCGCCCGGATTTTGTCCAACACATCGATCGGCACTGGATGACGGAGCAGCACACGATGAACCGCCTACGAGTCTCAGCATGAATTTAGCAATTGACGTTCGCCTCTGGCAATAGTCGGGCCAAGTTAGCTGTAATGCCGCATATCGCGCGTTCGAGGTCAGTTGTTGGTCTTGGCCGCGGGTCGCAGTCGCGGTCCTTGAGTTGATAGCTATAGCCTTGAGGGAGATGACCTCGGCATGGTGGACCAGCGGGCGATCAGTGGCCGCGGCGACGACAACATCGCCGAACACCTCTCCCCAGCGGCCGAACGGCTTGTTGCTCGTCACGATCAAACCTGCCCGTTCATACCGGGGCGAGACCAGCTGAAAGAACAGGTTCGCGGCCTCGGATTCGAACGGGATACCCGACCTCATCGATCACGAGCAGTGAGATCCGGCCCAGCTTAATCGGCTCTTCCTGCAGGTTCGGTCGAGTGAGCCTCGGCCAGCCGCGCGATCCATTCCGCTGCGGTCGTGAACGCGACCCGATGTCCGGTCTGGCAGGCGCGGATGGACAACCTGATCGACAGGTGCGTCTTGCCGGTTCCGGACGGGCCCCAGAAACACGACATTCTCGCGGGCGGTGACGAAGTCCAAGGTTCCCAGATGCGTATTGGCGTCACGTCTCAACGAGCGCTGGTGGTCGAAGTCGAACTCCTCCAAAGACTTTCGGGATGGGAAGCGGGCGGCGCGAATGCGTCCCTCGCCGCCGCGGGCTTCTCGGGCAGGGACTTCACGTTGCAGGCAGGCGGCGAGAAACTCCTCGTGGCAACAGTTCTCGTTGCGGGAGCGTTCGACGAGTCGGTCGACGGCGCAGGTGAGAGTGGGCGCATTGAGCGTCCGTGCCAGATAGGCGATTTCGGGGCCGGCGTTGCGGGCATCGTTGGTAGAGGTCTTGGTGGCCATCAGACGATTCCTTCACTGTCGAGGTTGAGCAACCGGTCATAGGTGGACAGATCGCGCTGCTCGACACCAGTGTCGAGCACGGGAACCGCGGCCAGAAGCCTGGAACGCCGCAGGTCTTTCGCCGCGGCCACGTGGCCGGGCCCGCTGGGGGTCTGGTGCGCCGCCCAGCAACGGCGGTAGCGCCCGACTTCAGCGCCGCCGCACGTGATCGCAACCTCATTCAGGTCGGTACCGACGTCCATGTTTCGACCGATCACCGAGGGATGCACCGAGTAGTCGTTGGAGTCCAGGCGCACATAGTGATCGCGGCAGCCGGATCGAGGTCCGCCAGCCGACCACCGGCGCCACCGGCGGCAGTTCGAGCATTGCCGCCCAATTTGCGTTCATCGGTCGACCGGTCGGCAACCGAGGCGCCGATGCTGTCGTTGGTGGGCCTTGCCGAGCCCGCGAGTGCTGCGGTATGGGGCAACTACAGCCTTGATTCGCGATTCGTTAATCACTAATCTGGTTCCGTGGTTATGGCCGGTTGCCCGCCGGGTCGGCTGATGTCGGCGGCTGTGTTTGGTAACCGATATCGGCTTGAGCTGATGGTGGCACTCGCCGAGGGCGGTGAGGAGGGAGTGAATCTGTCCCAGCTTGCCGAAGCCTGCACCGTAGCCCCGAGTGTGTACTACGGTCCGATCCGTGATCTGCTGGACGCCGGGTTGGTTGAGCGTCTGGGTCGGATCGCGGGTGATCGTCGGTGTTGGTACCGACGTCGCGAGCATGGATTCTGGGACGTTGTGCCATCCCTTGCACAACAGTTGGCGGAAGTTGAGGTGGAGGCGTCGTGAGTCATGGTGGTGTGGCCGAGGCAGCCCGCGCGGTTGTCACGACACAGCGGCCACCTGACTCACTGGAACGGTGCTCTACCGCGGTGGTCCGCATGCTCAAGACCACCGTGGGAGTCGCCTACCAGCCGAACTTGATGGAGGTGGCACGGCGCCGAGCGGTCGGCTTGGAAGCGATCACACAGATGGATTTGCTGGATGCGTTGATGGGCTTGCCGGCGGGGCTACCAGTTTCAGTCGGTGATCTCACCGATCGCGAACGCCGCTTGCTTAGACGGGCTCCGGTCGGCGCCGTTGACATAGCTAACGGACGTTGTACCCGCCGGGCGGTAGCTCCGGTGTCAGCACAATTCGTAGTGGTGGCCAGCCGGACCTGGAAAGAAGGCTTACGCTCGGCCGGCCAGTTCGCGCCGTTCTGCAGTCGTGCGATGTTGCTGCGGTCGATTCCAGACGATCTCGATGATGCGCGCGTGCAGGCGTCGTTCTTCGGGATCGGAGTTTGTGTGTTTACCGGTAGGGGGTTGCGGATGCTGGTCGATCCGCAACCGTATGTGCGCCAGCGGCACTCGTGCGGTCAGTGGTGGTTCTCCGAGGAAATATACGAGAAAGTCAACGAGTCCGGGCTCCTCGGGTAGATCCGGATGCCGACGACCACAGTGGCAATTCCGCCCATGCCTGCAGAGTCTTCGGTGCCTGGAATGCTTCGGGCTGGTTGATCTGGGCGTTGACGGCTTCGGTGTAGGTGACTGCGGTGTGGCACCGGTTTCTCCACCAGGTGGCTCTATCGGCCAGGGTGGACTGCCCGTGCATGTCCTTCGCCCACGATGCCCAGGTGTGCACGGTGTGGCGGTGTGCATCGAACCTGTCGTCCCTGCTGAGAAATCTGTCCAGGGCCTGTCCGTGGCAGGTCTCGCAGTCACATACCGGAGGCCGCGTATTGGCGAACCTCTGAGCAAGTGTTGATCCCTTATGAAACGACATCAACTCTTCGAACAACACACTCGGCGAGGGGTCTTTCTGCTGCGCGAACGGTGTCTCTCCGAATGGGATCATGTGGCGCAGGCTCCCTCCGGTTCCGATCGACGCCGCGTACGCGCCATGACTCATAACGTCGAACCCGGTGAGATCGGTCCGTAACACGGCAACATTGCCCGCTTCAGCCACCAACCGGCGCAGGTTCTCCACCGCCGCTTTGTACCGCTCCATCGGATCGAACTGCCCACCCAGGAAAACCGCCTTAGGTCGGTCGAGCCTGGCCAGGACGGCGATGAGGTGGGTGATGTGGTCGTTCTTCAGCCAGGCGATGTCCAAGGGCACACTGACCACAACATCGTCACGCTCGATCCGCGCCGCGTCTCGCACCAGAGCCCTAAGCGCATCGCTGTCGCCAACATTCAGGTATCCGGTGGGTGTCAACACGACGTCCGCCCCGCAGTCCCGCTGCGCTTGCAGATACTCTTCGAGCGTCAGTGGGAACAGGTGCTCTTGCTCTTCGTCATCCTCGAGCACGAATGGGTCGTCTTCGGTTGCCAGAGCCCGGCGATAGCCCTCCGGGTCCCGCAGCAACAACAGGTCGGGATGGTTGCGTCGAAGATCCTTGATCCCCGCGGCGGCTGTTTTCCCGGCCAACACCAAACCCGCGATGCTCGACGGCAGCGGAGTGATCTCGCGGGCGGTAAGGGCGCTGGTGTGCAGCAGGATGCGATCCTGAAGTGCCGCAACGGCATCCGGCAGCGGCTTCGGCCCATTTCGGTATGCGATTTCCGGCAGCATCGCAACGCGCTCATCCGGGCGACTACTGGATTCATCCGGCCAGGTCATCGAACAACCTCCCTCACCTGCGTGGCTGTCAGCGCGGAACAACGATCATTCGAACCTGCCGCAACGCCACCCGGCCTACTCGCGTAAAGGTTCACGAACTCATCCGGGGTCAGGAAGGTGGTACGCGCCAGCTCTGTGATCTCATCCCCTCTGCTCATGCGCCACGCGACCATCGAATCGACCGCAGTTGGCAGTTCAGGCTCTAGTGGACCCGGCTCGCTCGTGCGATATCCGAGACTGGACATCTCCACCGCCAGGGTCCGGTACTGCCAATCACTGAGAACGCCGAGCGTGTGCGCACGGCGCAACAACGCCCACATCGATACGTTCCAGTCCTGCTTCAGCTCCAGCAACCGCGGTACCGACACCGGCTGAGACCGAAGTGCTTCCCGGGCGGCCCGTGCCGGCATCAACAGTTCAGCAGCGAAGCTGTTCGCTTGCTTCTCTTGATCAGGGTGTGGGATCGCATGCATCACCATGTGACCCAACTCGTGCGCGAGGGTGAACCTCTGCCGCTCTGCAGGCGTACCCGAGTTCAGCACTACCAGTGGATCTTCGTCGCCAGGGGCACAGCTCACCGCATCGACTGGCACAGTTTCGGTACCCGAATCTAACGGGACAGGCGCGACGAGCTCGCGGCAGACCACCAAGGCACCCGCACTCTCGAGTAGCTGCACGACCGACTCCACTGGACCCGGTGGCACTCTCAGCGCTCTTCGTACAGCGCGCGCTGCGTCGGACGGAGTAGTCAGGTCATCGACCTCGATGCGAGGAATTCCGAGTCCCGTACGGCGAGGCGTGCCAGCTGAGAGTCTCCTCAATTGAATCCGGGTGAGGTTCATCATCGCGTGAATTCGCTTCAGATCCCCGGCGGCGGCAGCTTGCTTCTTGCGATGATGCACTAAACCAACGCCCGCCCCGACCTCCTGCTCAGTCAGGCAAAGCAGTGACACCGGGTATCCCACTGCCTGTGCGTATAACTCAAGCCGGTCACCGGCCACGGGCAACCGCCCGGCTTCGGCGCGGCTCACGTAGCCCTGGCTGACCCGACTGTCCGAGCCCTCGAGCTTCTGCATCACCTCAGCCAGCTGCCCTTGCGTCAACGACCGCGACTCGCGCGCAAGCACCAGCATTCGAGGCTGCGCGACCTCAGCCGAACAGGCACCCATGCAGCCTCCATCCATTCCTCAAAATGTACCACAAAATATTCCCATAGAATTCGACCTGCGATGCGAAGCTGCTACGGCGGGCGTGCATTCAAGCGGTACTCGATCCAACAACCACGCTGCCGGCGTGAGGACCGGTGCTGCGGCTCTGGCGTCTATGCGCGTTCACCGCAGTGGGTCGTTGTCGTATAGGTCAAGCGCGGCGAGGATTTCGTCTCCGAGCGGCGTCACGGTCATTGCACGGCCTCGTTCGGCGCGCCGAAACAGTGGACCATCGAGCTCTCGTTCCAGGCGACTGATCTGGATGACTAGTGCACTCTGTGAGAATCCGAGGTCGCGGGCTGCGGCCGTGAGGGTGGGATAGGCTGCGGCAGCAGCGAATCGGCGTAGCCGTTCCAGGCCGCCGGGGCTTTGCAGTGCGGGCCGCAGATTGATGGGAGCTGTGCGTGCGTCGGTGGGGGCGCTGAGTGCGGCGGTGTGGCTGGTGCCACCGCGAGGGCGTAGCGGTACGGCATAACGCTTGGCCCACCGTGCCATGTTGGCGGTGCTCATTCCGGCTTCCTCGGCGAGTTCGGGCAGTGTTCGCTGGTGGGTGACGTATTGGTCGTACAACCATGTCTCGTCCACTGTCTGCCGCGCCCGACGGCCAGGGGCCCGCACCGTGATCCCATAACTCCTCGCGATTCGAGCCACAACTTGACGGCTGAACCCGGTCCGGGTGCTGATCTCTGCCAGGCTGGCTCCTTGCCTTTCATACATGTCGATGAGCAACTCATGCGGTAGCGCGGCTTTGGCGGCGTGCATCGAGTACGCCATCTTGCCGGCTCGCACATAGCCGTCCCGGGGCGCTGGGTGCACGGCTAGGAGGTAACGGACCACGTCGAGCTTCACTCCCAGAGACGCCGCTGTAGCCCCGAGGAGATGGCCATGCTGGTGAAACTCGTGGTGTAGGTAATCGAGATCGATGGAGTCCGCATCGACCCCGGGTAGGGGCAAGCGTTGCAGCACTGTGGCAGGCGGTTCCCATCGGACTGGCTCATCGGTAACCCGCTGCTTGGCAAGAAATTCCGCGGCGCACGCTTCCAAGACGGCGAGCAGCTCGGGAGTGAGATATCCGCCGAAGTCGGCGACCTGTGTGCGGAACGCGGCCTCGTCGAGATAGCTCGGGCCGGCGCTTGCCGGCAGGCCGCTGACCTGTTCGAACAGGAAGCATCGTGCTATGCGTGCTCTGCTTGCCGACGATCCGCGAGTGCCCGTCTCAGAACAGATCTCACGCCATTGCGCATCAGAGAGCAGCCGCCTGTAGTCCAGCCGTCGGCGGCGAGCATAATCGATGGGAATGTCATTCTCGATGAGGTAGTCGGCCATGCCTATCAATGCAGAATATGTTGCTGGCCAGTCGCTTTGACTAGATAACATCTGCAAAAACCGGGTAATCGAGCGGGCCGAGAGTGTGCTGCCGACGCTGGCGATTCCTTCGGTGAGCCGCACACGGGTACCCACGAGGAACAACGCTACCGATGCGGCGCCACGAATCTGGCGTTGAGCACTGCCAGGCACTACGAGCCGTAGCGACCATTTCGGCCATAGCAGGGTAGGCACCCGCTTCGTCAGCCGCTGGGCCCGATCCGCTTTCGAATGGGGCCGAGCAGGCAGTGTTGTTCCGCTGCGATAGCGGAGCTGGTCGCTGGCTGGCAGCAGCGGATGCAATGCGGCAAGTTGTACCCCGGTCAGCACCGGCGTGATCCCTTGCCCCCAACCGACATTCGTGGCGCTGACTGCCAAACCCTTTGTGCGGGTGGCAGTGACAAGCCATCGCAACCGGTCACCTGCTTGGGCAACGTTCGGGGCACCGAGGACGCTCATTGCTGCCGTTACTCCGACCGCGGCGGCGATCGGCGGTATCGAGCGGCCTGCTCGCACTGCATGCGAATGGCCCGTGAGGTTGTCGGTGACTCTGCTGTCGCCGATGAGTCCCAGTAGGTCATCGGGGACGACTCGGGTCAGATCGCTACGCGACGCATAGGCCAGAATGCGCCCGGTGACAGCTCGAATATCGGCTAGGACACGAGTCGACGGCTGTAGCTCCGCTACATATACCCCCGTATCTATGGTCGCGCTGGAAGCAATGTCGTTGACCTGAACTTGAGCAGCAAGCGCAGGATGGTCCTCATCGAGTACGGCGACGACAGTCGTATCCAACCGATGTGTGCACAGCCGTGGGAAGCGACCAGTCGTCTCAGCCACAGGATTGGCGCAGACACCTGGCTGCGGGACCATCTCGCCGGGGTAGGTGCGGAGACGCTGTTGCATGCCACAGCCAGGGCATGATTCGGCAAGTAGGCAGTGGTGACGCACACATGCGAATGACCAGCCCAGCCGCCAACGCAGTTGCCACCGCCCGAGGGACTCGGCCAAACAGTAAGGGCAGAAACGTGATCCGCGACCTGGACGCCATGGGGTGGCGCGTGTGGCCGGCCTTCGTTGTGCTGCCGTCGAGAGCTGCGCGGTGTCGCTGAACGGCGCGAGTGTCATGGATTCGACAGCTGCGTCGGTGAGGCCGGTTGCGATGGCAATGTTGTGTATCTGATTCGGGAGCAACCGTAGCAACCAGCTGCTGCTGTGCGTACCCGTGGGCGCAGGCACACCCATGGCGTCCACGGTGTCCGCCCATGCTGTCTGAGTACGCGATGCTATCGCTTCCAGCCACGAATCCAGCGCTTCCCCCGGCTGCGGGGGGACTCGAATCGGTAGCGTCCGCACCGGTGACAAGGTTCAGGTTGGCCGTAAACCGGCCGACGCGCCCTGCGTCCCCGCATTGAATGAAACCGACGGCCGCGATGCAGTTTTGGATTTGGCCTTGCGTTTGGGCGTGGTGGTCAGGTGGCCACTTTCGAGGGCCAGTTCGAGCTCCCGGCGCGCTTGATCAGCGGCCGCGTCATTGCGAACCCGGTTGAGCAGCTCCACATCTAAGCGTTCGGCACCTGTGCGTATGGCTCGCCAGCAGCCTTTGCGGATCAGCCGCATCAGTGAGCCGATATGACCCGTGCTGCGGGCGAACAGATACCCCGACAGATCATCGGCGAGCATGCCTGGGTAGAGATCGGCGAGGACCAGTTGCTTCTCGATCGCCAGCAGCAGCTGGCGCCACTGGCGACGCTGGACGTCGTTATTCAGCGTGAACGGGTCTAGTCCGACAACCGTGGTCCGCCGCCCGAGCTGTGCGGCCCACGCATCCTCGTAGTCGGCGCCTTCGGAGAACAAGCCACGTCTGACCAACCCGACACCGACGAAGACCAATGTGATCGGGAATTCGTTGGCCAGGTACTTGAAGTGATTGCTGATCTCAGCGCCGCTCTTTTCGCGGAAACGCAGGAAATGCATGTCATCGATGACCAGCAGGCGGGTGTGGCACGACAGGACACAGTCCAATGCTCGACGACCGAAGTCGGCGACCGTGCCACTGCGACGTCCGGGATGGCCATAGAAGTCGACCATTGCCTTGTTGAAGTCCAGCATGCCTGTGTTTCCCGACAACCCGACCCGGCAGACCGGCCACCGCTCGTGTCCTTCAAGAGTGATGGGGCCGAACTGCGCGATTTGCTGCTGATGCAGCTTCTTCGCAAACGCCAGAACTGTCGTCGTCTTGCCCAGGCCCGGGAACGCGTCTACGGCAACACAGTCCTTGACCTTGTCGCCGTCCTGGGCGTTGCTGGCGAAGGTCTGCTCCAGCTCTTCGTGGACCGCATCAAGCTGCGGTGTCCGAATGGGACCGAGGTTCGCGTGCCAGTGGTTGCGCATGCTGTTGTAACCACTGTTTTCGCTGGCGCTCATTGCGGACATCTGCCGACGGGTGTATCGCGGCGGCTGGACGGGATCCGATGCTTCGGCGAAGGTTCCCCAACCCTCCTTCCTCGCCAGCGTTAGATTGTCCAGTAAGGCAGACGGGGATTGCCTGGTCCCGCGGCGCGCGTTCATAGGTTCTCCAATGCATCAGCGTAGAAGTCGTCGCCCCCGTCGCCCCCGAGCATCGGGTCGAGCTCTTCGTCGCTATCGTCGTCGCCGGAATCGTTGTCCCACTGGACCGTTGACTGCTCGCTTGATGTCGCCAGCACACGGGCCACCGAGGGCAACTGCTCGAGTTGGTCCTCGGCTTTGTGCGCGGGCTGCTCATCGAGCAGCCACTGCTGACTGCGAGCCTGTCGCAGGGCCATGCGCCGTTCGGCAAGAGTCCGCCCCAGGCCTAGATTCCATCGTTCCAGGAGTTTGGTAACAGCCAGTTTGTCACTGGGGAAGGCATACTCGGTTTCTGCGAGCTTACGTGCAAACCGCAACGCATCCTCACTGAGTGGCATATCTAGCGAGGACGCGTGCTCCCACGTTAGGGTGCGCCAGTCACCCGAGTCGCTGCGCACGTAGATATGCGTAATATCATCCGGGTTGTGACGAATAATGATGCGCCGCTTCATTTTTCCCCGCACGAGCACCAAACGTTCGCTGCATCCGCCGAGAACGCCCTTGTACACCCGCCCGCCGAAGTCAATACCATAGTGCTGCACCGTTCGATGGGCGACAGGTAGGAATTCGTAGGCAAGATGCGGATCGCTGGGGACCTCGACGTAGCCGGCACGAGCGACACCGTGCTGGAACATCAGTGCCGGCGAAAGCTGCTGGCCTGGTTGATGAGGATCTACAAGGCCAGCATGGGGCCGAAGGTGATAGACCTGCCCGACCCATTCGCGCACGATCGTGTCGAGCTCATCGAGATAGAAGATCGCCTCGTCCTCGGGGCGCTCGCCGCGCGAATGGAGATCTGGTCCCTTATATCCGGGCAGTGCCTGCAATAAGTCTTCGCGCAGGGTTCGAAAGAACCGTTCCACGGGCCCTTTGTCTCGCCCGGTGCGCAAGCGGGCTGGCTGTATAGATATGCCCATCCGCGCGCATACACTCGTCATATGCTCTGAGACATAGATCTTGCCGTGATCTATGACCAGAGTCTCCGGCACAAGTGGAGGGTGAGTGACTCCGTCTGTAATGGGGCCCTTGATTGCCTCAGAGTCGATCAAGATGGTGCGAGGGACTCCGTGTCCGGGCCAGATAGCCTGTGCCGGCCACTCATTTCCGGCTGCGGGAGGTCGAAAGACTTGATACATCGTCGCCGCAGCGTCGATGGATTTCGGTGACACGGGCGTGAGCCTGATACCTACGATGCACCGCGAGTACCAGTCCATCGCAACTGTTAGATCGAGTTGTACCCATTTCACCGTCACGGGGTCGAGCGCGAACACGTCGAGACGGGTCGTATCCATCAGCAGGTACTCGCCAGGTCGTGTAGGGCGAAGCGACCCATAGACCGATTTCGGCCGCTCGCTGATATCGCGATTTCGTTTGGTACTTAACCGAAACAACGGATGTTGGCGCTCCAGAGCGGCGAGGACGCGGTAGGCCGACGGTTGTGATGGCAGCGGAACAGCCCCGGCACCGAACCGCAGTTCCACTCTCGCGTTGGTTCGTCTGATCACCATCAGCTGTGATGGGCGCGACGCGGTCGTGTGCTCGACCATCACTTCCAACGCCGCCTCGACCCAACGTGCGTCGACCCGACCGTAGGGATTGCTCGACCAAGACTTCGGCTTCTGCGCCAGCCCCGCTTCACCCTGCGCCTTGTAGGCAGCGACCCACCCCTGCAGGGTCCGTAGACCAACCGAAAGCTCTTTGGCTTTCGCCGCATACCGCCGCGTCAAAGGGACATGCGGATCGTAGTCTGCGCGAGGCTCACCTGCCTGCGCCAAATCGGGGTTGCCGGAGCGATAGCCAGTTAATACCTCTCGCACGTGGGCTGCTCGCTCGCGCACCGACTCGCGTTGTGCCTTGTCGAGCATCGACAGTATCGCTGCCGCATCGTCGTCCGAATCATTTGTCGCTGAGCCAGCTACCTCAGCGACAACTCGTGCACGACCCCCCTCCTTCATGAGTTCACTCAGCGCTATCAGCACGACGGCGCCCGTACGGAGGACATGCAGTGTGACCGCGATTCCCCACTGCCCAACGGTCAGATCCATGACTTCCGCAAGGTCGCCGTCGACGAGAACTCTCGTGCCGATCCCCACACGAACGCCCACCTCGGTCATCGCAAATTCCTTGTCAGGACAGGTTTTCTTCTCAGAACAAGGGAAGAACGAAGCGGTGCACCGACATCGACCAAGTAAACCCGCTCCCACATCAGATGCAGCAACGTCGCACGAACGATCGGTTCTTCACAGCCCGGTACAGCGCGGCACGCATCGCTGAACCGCAACCCGTCCACTGCGCCGGATCGAAGTTGCTCGACAAGCGAAGGACGGAACAGCCATTGCCGCCGAAACCCTGCAAGAAACCGAACATTCCGCACTGTCTGCGCATCCGGCTCGCTGGCTACCTCATAGCGCCAGCCGAGGTCTTCGACCAACTTCCGCACCCATCCAAGGGTGAATGCAACCTTGGGCTGTGCCAGCTGACTGCGAGGCTTCACATCCATCACGATCGGACCGGTATCGGACCACAGTAGATAGTCGGGCACGTGCGTCCTCGGTTTGCCTTCAGCGAAGGTTCGTACGAAGAACGGTTGCGCCGCAATGCTTTTTACAGAGCGGTCGAAGTCACACAGCAGAAGATTGGCCAGCTCGAGCCTGGACTCATAGAGGACAAGATCAGCTTCCGTCGCTGACCAGTACCAGCCAGGGTAGTGCTGCTGCCCCTTGTACCAACGAATCGTCCGCCATGGTCCGATGTCTGAAAATCGTTCGAACTGCATTTCGTCCCAAGGGAACCTGGCGATCTCACCCGTAGGCGACCGCCGGGTTGACACAAATGTTGAAGTCAACTCCGCCATCGGTGCTGCCTCTCAGAGCGCTGAACCTCAAGGCAACAACCATTATCCCCGCAGAAGCCGAGCGGCGCAGCCTCTTCGAGCGTCAATACTCAGTTCGTCTGCATAAATGCAGTACAAATGCAACGAGCATTGAGAAAATGCAGCCCAAACTGAGAAACCTACATCTTTATCCCCGAGCCATATCGACGAAACGGCTGAGGTGGAGCTGGTGGGCGACGGTGATGGTGGCGGTGGGGCCGTTTCGGTGTTTGCCGAGGATCAGGTCGGCCTCGCCGCCGCGGGGGTCGTCGCGTTCGAAGGCGTCGGGGCGGTGGAGGAGGATGACCATATCCGCATCCTGTTCCAGCGAGTTGTGCGCTGAGATGCCCTGTGCGACGAAGTTGTGGGTTCCTGGCACGGTGCCGTCGTAGACATCTTGTTCGCCGAGGCTGGTGATTTCGACGATTCGGTCCCAGAAGACATCGTTGGTCGCGAACATCTCGATGTCGGCGTCTTGCAGAACATCGGCGACACGGGCCAAGCGAGCCCGGCTGGGCGAGTGCTTCCACATGGTGGATCCGCAGAAGCGGGAGCCCATGGCCGCCGAAAACTCTCGGTGTGTGATGTGTTTGTCGGCCAGGAGTTCTCGGACCTTGGTCCAGATCTCCTTGGGGACGGTGTCGACGTTCGTATTGCGCGCCATGGTCTCCAATTCGAGGAGAGTCGCCTCGGCCGCCGTGCCGCGGTTGCCGTGGACACCGATGTCATGCAGAAAGATCGTCTGGTTGTCGGCGCCGTCGATGGTCAGGTGCCAGCAGTCGCGATAACCGGACTTCGTGAACTTCTTGATCCGGCCGTGGACTCCGAGGCGCAGGAGCAGCTGCGCGATGTCGTCGACGAGGCGTCGGCTGGTCGACGCGTAGTAGACGCGGGCCTGCCGTCCTGTTTCGTCCCAGCGAACCGAACCATCGGTTGCCCACAGATGCCGGAGGAACAACGCGACTTGGTCGTTCGGCAGGGCGAAGATACGTTCTGGCACGAACTTCTCGTAACTGCGAAGGCCGAAGATCCCAAGTTCGTCGAGCCAGGCGGCGATCGGATTGCGTTTTCCGTGGGTGAGCCGGTACGGCGCCCGAAGGCGCAAGGTGGTCACTCGTGCAGCCGCATAGTCGTCGCGGACCGTGGTGACCCCGAAATGCGTCGCGGCGGTGGAGACGGCGGCGAGGTTCGCCTCATCGATGCTGGCGTAGCGGATCGGTTGCCTCTTGACACACGAACCGTCGCCGATCATGTGGGCCAGCAGAACGACCTCGGCCTCGGGCATCCGCTCGGTGTGCGCGGGTTCGGGGACTCGGCGGGGAGTGGCCAGCCGGTCGTCGATCTTCAGCTTCTCCAGCGGAATCCATCCGTCGACTGTCATGAACGGGTGTTTGCCTGTCGCCTCGACCTCACGGCCCGAGGCTAGCCGAAGCCGGAACACTTCTTTACGTCCGCTCGGGAAGACCTTCACCATCGGACGCGCGACCATCCGCATGCGTTCGTCCAGGGACCAGACGAGCGGCTGCTCACCGCTCGCGAGCAGTTCGCCGAGCGTGGTCTCGCTTCCTGTGTCCGCGCGCAGAATTCGCGTCGATGCGGGCATGCAGCCGGACTCACGAAGGTCGGAGACCATGGGGCGCTTGTCTGTTCGTTGTTCGGGGCCGCGGTTCAGCTGGGAGATCGCGACGACCGGGACCTCTAGTTCCTTCGCCAACAGCTTGAGGCTTCGGGAGAATTCCGAGACTTCCTGCTGGCGGGATTCGACCTTTTTGCCGGAGGTCATCAGCTGGAGGTAGTCCACGATCACAAGCCTGAGATCGTGCCGTTGCTTCAGGCGGCGGGCCTTGGCGCGGATTTCCATCATCGTCATATTCGGCGAATCATCCACGAACAGCGGCGCTTCGCTGATCTCGCTCATCCTGCGCGCCAACCGAGTCCAGTCGTCGTCACTCATCCGCCCGGACCGCATATCCCCGAGCTTGATCTTCGCCTCCGCCGACAGCAGACGCATGACAATCTCGGTGCGGCTCATTTCCAGCGAGAAGATCACGCTCGCCAAGCCGTGCTTCACCGAAGCGCTGCGCATGAAGTCCATGCCGAGGGTGGAATTGTGTGTCGGGACCATCGAGTGCCCGGCAAGGTACAGGTGCTCCGCATTGTCGACCTCGACGCAACGCACCGGAACGCTCTCGATCTTGCGGACGTCGACGATGTGGCGTTGTTCTCCGCGTGCCGTGTCGGGCACGACGTGGTTGAGACGATCGTCGGCGTCGCGGAGACTGTGCACGATCTCGCCGGTGGTGCGGACGGCCGCCCGAGGGCCGTGCGTACGCGCGACCGTCAGCCACTGGTGCTGCTCGTCGGCGACGACGACCGCGCCGTCGGAGAACTCGACCTCGTAGCACGGTCGGTCGGTCATGACCTCGGTGACGGCTACCACGCGGGTGGGGCGGCCCCGTGCGTCCAGCAGTTCTTTACCAACGGCGATGTCGCCCATGGTGGTCCAGCCGGACGGGGTGGGTAACGGGGTGTCGAGGGCGAGGGCCTTACCGACACCCGGGCGGGCGGCGACGATGATCATCTGGCCGGGGTGGAGGCCGTTGGTTACCTCGTCGAGTTCGGTGAAACCGGTGGGGACGCCGAGGGACATGCCGCCTCGGCTGGCGATGGAGTCGATCTCGTCCATCGTGGGTTGCAGGAGCTCCTCGAGGGGCATGTAGTCCTCGCTGGAGCGGCGTTCGGTGACCTCGTAGATCTCCGCCTGGGCGCGGTCGACCACCTCGGCGACGTCCTGGCCGTCGGAGCCGGCGTAGCCGTACTGGACGATGCGGGTGCCGGCCTCGACCAGGCGGCGCAGGACCGACTTCTCCGCGACGATCTCGGCGTAGTAGGAGGCGTTGGCGGCGGTGGGGACGGTCTGGGTCAGGGTGACCAGGTAGGGGGCGCCGCCGATGCGCTTCAGCTCGCCGCGGCGGTCCAGGGAGGCGGCGACGGTGACCGGGTCGGCGGGCTCGCCGCGGCCGTAGAGGTCGAGGATGGCGTCGTAGACCGCCTGGTGGGCCGGACGGTAGAAATCGCCGGGACGCACCACCTCGACGACGTCGGCGATGGCGTCCTTACTGAGCAGCATGCCGCCGAGGACCGACTGCTCGGCGGCCATATCGTGCGGCGGCTGACGGCCGAAATCCTCCCCCGGCGAGTCGTTGTACTCCGAATGCCCGCGATCATCGACGACTGCCACCCGACTCGACCGTCCTCTCTCATCACGCTCGCGGCTCCGAGAGTATCGAGACCTTTTCTACTCCCCGGTACCGACACGTTCGGTCTGCGTCACAGCCGCTCCGGCGGAGTTGCCGCAGCTCGGAGACGGCGATCCAGCAAACCGATGGAGCGTTCTGCAAGACTCGCGAAATCGCGGATCCGGGGGCGTGGGTTCACGACACCGGGAAGAACCTAAGCGACCGAACTGTGGACTACCAAACCGAGGTGTGTACCCGCCTGTGGATAAACTGGGGACTGTTCACCCGCCGTTGTGCAGCCCATGTGTATTACCTGGGGAAAAGGCATATAGCTAACCGACATTTCCCAGCTAGGTAGCGTTTTCATCGCCTGTGCACTTGTGGATTAGCGGTGCATCGGCGTGTCGGCCAAGATGAACGGCCGGGCGTGTTGGGTTAACAACGCACTGCCGGTTTATGGCGTGGATCACATTGCGAATGGTCGGTTTGCTGAGTTCTCCCCAAACCATCCCGAACTGGGGTTAAAGCGAGAGGGAATAGGTGCCGACGATATCGGGCACCGCGGTCTTCAACAATAGCTAACCATTGGCAACAAAAAGAGTGATCACGACGCGCAGCCGAAGACCACCTCCGGTCCGGTAGGTACGGAGGTGGTCTTCGGTGAATTTCTTACGCTGCCGCCCGGGGCGACCCGGGCGCCGGTGTCACTCGGCGGCGACGACCTGCAGGTCCAGCTTGGCGGCGACATCCGGGTGCAGATGCACCACGACGCCGTGCTTGCCGGTGCTCTTGATGTGCGCCTTCGGCAGCTCGATGCTGCGCTTGTCGACGACCGGGCCGCCGGCGGCCTTGATGGCCCCCGCGACGTCGGTCGGGGTGACCGAGCCGAAGAGCTTGCCGGTGCCCGCGGTCTTGACCGACAGCGAGACGCCCTCCAGGCCCTCGAGGGCCTGCTTCAGCTCGTTGGCGTGGTCGAGGTCGCGCACGCGGCGGGCGTCCTGCGCCCGGCGGATGCCCTCGACCTGCTTCTGCGCGCCCCGGGTGGCCTGGATGGCCAGGCCGCGCGGCAGCAGGAAGTTGCGGCCGTAGCCGTCCTTGACCTCCACGGTGTCGCCGGGCGCACCGAGGTTGTCGACATCAGCAGTCAGAATCAGCTTCATCGTCGTGTGCCTCCTTCTCAGCGAGCCATGGACACGTACGGCAGCAGCGCGACCTCGCGGCTGTTCTTGACCGCGATGGCGACATCGCGCTGATGCTGCACGCAGTTGCCGGTGACGCGGCGGGCACGGATCTTGCCGCGATCGCTGACGAACTTCCGCAGCAGCGTCGTGTCCTTGTAGTCGATAGCGGCTGCCTTCTTGCCGTCCTTGGCGGCAGCCTTGCTCTCCTTGCAGAAGGCACACGCCTTCTTCTTCAGCACCTTTTCGCGCGCCGGTGCTTTGGCCATGGTCTTGTACTCCGTAATTCCTGGGAGCCGTCGGGCTCCGATATGAAAGCCGTTCTCAGAACGGCGGTTCGTCGTCCATTGCGCCGCCCCCGAAGGAGCCGGCTGCGGGAGCGCTGCCCCACGGGTCGTCGCCGCCGCCGGAATTCTGCTGTCCGCCGCGGTTGCCGCCACCGGAGCCGCCGAAGCCCCCGCCACCACCACCGGAGTTGGAACCGCCACCGAAGCCGCCGCCCCCGCCGCCGCGCGAGGTCTTGTTGACCTTGGCGGTGGCGTAGCGCAGGGAGGGACCGATCTCGTCGACCTCGAGCTCGACGACCGTGCGCTTCTCGCCCTCGCGGGTTTCGAAGGAGCGCTGCTTCAGTCGTCCGCTCACGATCACGCGAGCGCCTCGGGTCAGGCTCTCGGCGACATTCTCCGCGGCCTCACGCCAAATGTTGCAGCGCAGGAACAGCGCCTCGCCGTCTTTCCATTCGTTGGTATTACGGTCGAACGTGCGGGGGGTCGATGCCACGGTGAAATTGGCCACCGCCGCGCCCGCGGGCGTGAATCGAAGTTCCGGGTCGGCCGTCAAGTTTCCGATGACGGTGATGACCGTGTCGCCTGCCATGATTCCTCCTGCTCCTCGGTGCAGTCCGCGGTGCACTCGTCCGTTGCGCTAGAGCCTAGAGACAGGCACCGACTAGTACGAGTGCAGTTCGCTCTCCGAGCGGGGATCTACTTCTTGTCGTTGCGCAGCACCTTGGTGCGCAGCACCGACTCGTTCAGACCCAGCTGGCGGTCGAGTTCGCTCACCGTGTCGGGCTCGGCGGTCAGATCGACGACCGCGTAGATGCCTTCGGCGCGCTTGGAGATCTCGTAGGCGAGACGACGGCGGCCCCAGATGTCGACCTTGTCGACCTTGCCACCTTGCTGCGAGACCACGCTCAGCATCTTGTCCAGGTTCGGACCGACGGTGCGCTCGTCCAGGTTCGGATCGAGAATGACCATCACTTCGTATTGACGCACGGGAACCCATCACCTCCTGTGGACTGGAAACGGCCCACGGACGGTCCGTGGGCAGGAGGGTCGTTGCGTCAGCAACCCGCCAAGGCTACATGAGCTGGTGTTCCGCGACGAAATCGATCTCCGTCCGGAACGGAATGTGGGCGGGCACGGAGCGCGACACATATCGTGGTCCCCATGTCGAACCGTGCGGACGTCCTGCGCCCGGTGGGCCGGGCCGCCGCCGTCGCCGCGACGCTGATGTGCGGCCTGATGCTGGTGTTCGCCTATCTGAACAAGGCGCGCTGCGCCGGCGGGCCGTTCGACGCCGACGGTCGCAGCGAGCTGTTCGACCGCATCAAGGATTCCGATGTCTGCTATTCGGATATCCAATTCCTGTGGCTCGGCCGCGGTATCAACGAGCACATCTTCCCGTATATCAGCGGTGGCATCACGCCGGACGGCACCCTGACCGGCGGTGCTGTGGAATACCCGGTACTCAGTGGATTGCTGATGTGGCTCGGCGCGGCGGGCGCCGACGACGACGCGGCGTTCCTGTTGCACTCGGCGCTGTTGCTCGCGCCGTTCGCGCTGCTGACGGCGTGGTTGCTGGGCCGGATGTCGGGCGCCGCCGCGCTGCTGTGGGCCGCGGGGCCGCCGCTGCTGCTCTACGCCTTCCACAACTGGGAGCTGCCGGTCGTGTGCACATCGGTGGCCGCGGTGTATGTGGTTACCGCGCTGACCCGATATTCGTTGCGGGCCAGGGGAATCGCCGCCGCCGTACTGCTGGGGATCGGCTTCTGCCTGAAGTTGTATCCGGGCATCTTCGTGCTGCCACTGCTGATGTACGTCCTGACCCGCGGGGACGAACCGCGCGACGGTATCCGGGTGGGGCCGGTCCGCGGCTACGACGTGCGCGGGGCGCTCGCGGTGCTGGGCGCCGCGGTGGCGACGGTGGTGGCGGTCAACCTGCCGTTCGCTCTCGCGGGCTACGAGGGGTGGCGCGCCTCGATCACCTTCCAGCAGTTGCGTCAGGCCGACATCACCACGAATTCCATCTGGTACTGGGGATTGCGGCCGATGTTCGGCGACGCGCCGGGCGCCGAGGAGTCCTTCCAGGATGTGGTGTCGGCTGCCTCGCCGCTGCTCGTGCTGGTGGCGTTCGTGGTCGCGGTGGGTGTGGGCTGGTGGCGGTACGGCTCGGGGTCGCCCTATCCGTGGGTCGGTGTGAGTGGGGCGATGCTGTGTGGATTCCTGTTGTTCCACAAGGTGCATTCGCCGCAGTACACGCTGTGGCTGATCCCGTTCCTGGTGCTGCTGCGGGTGCCGTGGTCGGCGGTCGCCGCGTATCTGGTGGCCGATGCGGCCATCGGGGTCGGCGTCTTCCGCTATTTCTATGCCCTGGGGCAGGGGGAGTCGGCGGAGTTGCAGGAGCACATCGTGCAGTTCGGGGTGTGGGGGAGGGCGCTGCTGCTGGTGTTCTTCTTCTTCGCCTTCCTGCGTGCGAGTCCGCGGGGGAGTCGTCCCGTTCCCGCGCCGTTGCCCAGTTATCCACGGGGAGAGCTGGTTTCGGTTTATCGCTGATCATGTGGTTGGCGGGCGCGGAAGGCGGCGCTCTTGGCGCGGTTGCCGCAGCGGGCCATTTCGCACCAGCGGCGGGTGCCCGCGCGGGAGGTGTCGATGTACAGGCGGGTGCAGGCGGGGCGGCCACACTCCTTGACCCGGGCGTGGTCGGGGCTGCCGAGTAGTTCGATGGCCGCGCGGGCGACAGCGGTGAGGGCCGTGTCGACGGTTCCGGTGCGGGCGACGCTGCCGTCCGAGCGGAGGGTGAGGCGGGGGAGTTCGCCCCGGGCCGTCTCGTTGATCAGCGTGCGGTCGGCCTCGGCGAGCGGGACGTCGCGCAGGGCGGCCGAGGCCAGGCGGTAGGCGGCCTCGCGCACCTCGATCGCGCGGCGCAGGGCGGCGTCGTCGCAGTCCGGGGCGCTGTCGGCCAGGTTCGCCTCGACCAGCCAGCGCCCGAGGTCGGCGGGGGTGAGCAGTCGTTCGCGGGGGTCCTCGCGCCGGGAATGGACCGTGCCGGCGAAGTCCAGCGCGAGATTGCCGCTGACGAAGGTGAACATATCTCCCATGGTAACCACCTTGACAGGTTACGTACACGGCTGTCACGGTAGTAACCGTTCTAGATGGTTATTCTTGGGAGGCGTTGTGCAGAATCGCCTGATGGATACGGTCGCGCCGACGGCCTTCGTACTCATGTGGAGCAGTGCGTTCATCGTCGGAATCGTCGGGGTGGGGGCCGCGCCGCCGTTCCTGGTCCTGTTCGCCCGGTTCGGGCTGGCCGGTGTGGCGCTCACGCTGTACGCGCTGGCGGTGGGCGCCCGGTGGCCGCGCGGGGCGCAGCTGGGACATGCGATCGTCGCCGGGCTGCTGATGCAACTGGTGCAGTTCAGCGCGTTCTATACCGCGATGGCCGATCACGTGTCGGCGGCGGTGATTTCGCTTGTGCAGGGCCTGAATCCGGTGGTGATCGCCTTGTTCGCGGGCCGCGTACTCGGCGAGAAGGTCTCGGTCCGGCAGTGGCTGGGCTTCGGAATCGGCGGTGTCGGAGTCGGTTTGGCCGTCGCCGACCAGTCGGCCTTCTCGCTGGCGGGGGTATTGCTGTGTGTCGTCGGGCTTTTGGGATTGAGCCTGGGGACGGTGTATCAGAAGCGCTTCACGCCGGCCATCGACTCCCGCAGTTCCACGGCCGTCCACGTGCTGGCCAGTGCGCCCATCGTGGGACTACTCGCGGTGGTGCACAAGGATTTTCATGTCAGCGATCCGGCTTCGCTGGCCATCGTGCTGGTGTGGATGGTTCTGATCAACTCGATGGGTGCGTTCCTGTTGCTCAACGCCATGCTGCGGCGCTGGGACACGACCCGGGTGGGCAAGCTGTTCTTCGCGACCCCGGCCGTCACCGCGCTCATGGCGTGGCTGATCATCGGACAATCGTTGCGCCCGTTGACAATCGCCGGGCTGGCGGTGGGTGTGCTCGGCATGATCCTGGCCTCCCGTCGCACCCGGGGTGACCACCGTGACGACGATCGGGCACTGGAACTCGCCGCGAGTTCCGGGGAAACCGAGCGTCCCGTGGTGGCTGTCGGTAACCGCTGAGCTGTCTCAGGTCCCCGGGTCGCCCTCGGCGGCGTGGATGACGCCGTCCAGGACCTCGCGGGCTCGGTGCAGGTCCTTGATGGCGGTGTCGATGCGGGCGCGTTCGGCGGTCAGCGTTTCGGTCAGCCACGGGGTGGCCGCGGCGCTGGGCGTGCCGTCGGTGTCGTGGATGCAGGGGAGCAGTTCGGATATGGTGCGGCTGTGCAGTCCGGCGGCGAACAGCTCCTGGATGCGGACCACGCGGTCCACCGCCGACTCCGGGTACTCGCGCTGGCCTCCGCCGGTCCGGGTGGCGGCCAGCAGGTTCTGGCTCTCGTAGTAGCGCAGCGACCGGACGCTCACCCCGGTCCGTCGCGCCAGGTCACCGATGCGCACGGTCTCGCTCCTTGCACCTCACATTGATGTCAGGTTTTACGGTACGCGCATGACGCTGCTGACCGAATACCGCACCGACCGCCTCGCCCTCCCGAACCGGGTCGTGATGTCGCCGATGACCCGCCTGCGCTCGCACGCCGACGGATCGCCCACCGCCGATGTCGCCGACTACTACGCGCAGCGCGCGGCGGCGGGGCTGATCGTCACCGAGGGGATCTGGCCGCATTCCAGCGGTCAGAGCGAGGCATGGGTGCCGGGCCTGCAGACCGCCGAGCACGTGGCGGCCTGGCGGCGGGTGACCGAGGCCGTGCACGCCGCGGGCGGGCGGATCTTCGCCCAGTTGATGCACGGCGGGCGCAAGGGACATCCGCTGGCCCGGATCGACGGGTCGCTGCCGGCCGGGCCCTCCGCGGTGTCCGACGGCGATGTGCTGCACCTCATCGACGGCGGGAAGGCGGAGTCGCTCGTCCCGCGCGCGATGACCCGCGCCGAGATCGCCACAGCGGTCGAGCATTTCGCGGCGGCCGCGGGCAATGCGCTCGCGGCGGGCTTCGACGGTGTCGAGATCCACGCCGCCAACAGCTATCTGGTGCATCAGTTCCTCGCCGACAACACCAATCTGCGCACCGACGAGTACGGCGGGTCGCTCGCGAATCGGATGCGATTCGCGCTCGAGGTCACCGATGCCGTTGCGGCGCAGGTCGGTTCGCATCGCACGGCCATCCGGCTGTCGCCCGGCAACCCGCAGTTCGGGATGCGGGAGGACGATCCCGCGCCGCTGTACCGCGCGCTGGTCACCGAGCTGGACGGCCGCGACCTGGCCTACCTGCACCTCACCGATAACGACGACTATCCGGCCCTCGCCGATCTGCGCCCGCGGTGGCGGGGCGCCCTGATCGCCAACGTCGGCGAGAACCGCGAGCCGACCACCGCCGCCGACGCGGACCGCGTCCTGCGCGCGGGCCACGCCGACCTGGTGTCCTTCGGCCGTGCCTTCATCTCGAATCCCGACCTGGTGCACCGAATCACCCATGCCCTGCCCCTGGCCCCGATCCGCGAGCACGTGCTCTACGGGCGCACCGCCGAGGGGTACACGGACTACCCGGCTTACGCGAGCGCGCCCGCAGCGTGATCACCCGCGGCCATACCTTTCCCCGGCACGCTACGGATGCTTTCCCCGGCACGCGCCGGATGCTTTCCCCGGCACGCTACGGATTGCTTTCCCCGGCACGCTTTTGGCCGGGGCCCGCCGCGGCGGCTGTCGTTTCCGGCCAAAAGCGTGCCGGAAACAGGAGAAGCGATGGGCCGAGCCGAAGAGGGGCGAGCGGTTGGCCGTGCCGAAGGGGGGCGAGCGGTTGGCCGTGCCGAAGAAGGGCGAGCGGTTGGCCGTGCCGAAGAAGGGCGAGCGGTTGGCAGGGCCGAAGAGGGGCGAGCGGTTGGCAGGGCCGAGGGTGGAAGGGGCGGGGCCAAGGGGGCGGGAGTGTGGTCAGCGCCAGCGGGTGAGGAGGCGCTCGACCTCCGTGCTGAGGGTGCGCTGGAGGAAGGGGCCGAAACTTACTCGGGCGACGCCTAGTTCGGCGAGGGTGGCGCGGTCGTCGTCGGCGGGGAGGCCGATCGCGTTGACGGGGAGGGGGAGTTCGGTGCAGAGGCGGCGCTGGGTGTCGGCGTCGTGGCGGCCGACCGGATAGAGCACGTCCGCACCGGCCGCGGCGGCCAGCCGCAGGCGGTCGATGGCGCGGTCGACGCGGCCCTCCTCCTCGCCGATGGCGCGCAGCAGCAGGTCCGTGCGGGCGTTGATGACCACGTGGACCTCGGTGGCGTCGGCGGCCTGGCGCAGGGCGGCGACCAGGTCGGCGTGTTCCTGGGGCTCGCGCAGGCGGCCGCCCTCGGCGTGCACGGTGTCCTCGAGGTTGAAGCCGACCGCGCCGGCCTCCAGCAGTCCCTCGATGAGCTGGGCCGGCGGCTGCTGGTAACCGGATTCCAGATCGACCGAGACGGGGATGTCCACGGCCGCCGTGATCTCAGCGACGCGGCCGAGGACGTCGGCGAAGGCCATGCCCTCCCCGTCGGGCTTGCCCATCGAATCCGCCAGCGGGTGGCTGCCGATCGTCAGGCCCGCGAAACCGGCCTCCTGCACCAGCTTCGCCGACCACGCGTCCCACACGGTCGGCAGGATCGCCGGATCGCCGGGGCGGTGTAGTGCGAGGAACGCAGTGGCCTTGTCACTGAAAGTCGTCATGCCAGCGATCTTTCCAGCCCGCCGCGGTAATGACAGGTCCACCCGGCCGTCCGAAAAGTGGACCACCGTCCCCGCACAACTGACGAGGGGAAGACACGTGGCTGCGACTGCGGGACGAACGCCTGGCAGCTGCTGCGGGACGAACGAGTGACAGCCGCTGCGGGAAAGGCACGCGGCTGCGATTGCGGGGCTGACATGTGACAGCCACTGCCGGAAATGAATGCGGCTGCCGCTGTCCAGCACCCGGCGACCCCGCCGCGCTAGTGCCGCAGGGTCAGGGCGGCGGCGGGTGCGGCACCCGAGGTGGGCGCGGGACGCAACCACGACGGCAGCCATGGCAGCAGCGGGTCGGCGGCGCGGTCCAGGATGCCGCCCACCGGATCGTCGACGCCGCCACCGCGCACCAGATCCTCGGCGGGCCGGTAGATCTGCCGGATGATCAACGCGCACAGCCCGATCACCACCAGATCGCGCACCACCACCGTGCCGGTGAACCACTGCTCGGGCACGCCCTTCTTGTCGGTGCCCAGGTAGTAGTACATGCGCGGGAACCACACCAGCGCGTCGATCGTCATCCACGCCAGCAGGATTCGCCGATGCGGCAGCGCCAGCACCGCCAGCGGCACCAGCCACAGCGAGTACTGCGGGCTCCACACCTTGTTGGTCAGCAGGAACGCCGCCACGACGAGGAACATCAGCTGCGCCACCCGCGGCCGCCGCGCGGCGGTCAGGCCGATGTAGGCGATGGCCGCGCAGGCGCATCCGAACAGCGCCAGCGAGACCGCGTTCAGCACGCTGGGGCTCTCGGTCGCCGCCAGTTGCCCGTCGAGCCCCGGCCAGCCGGTGAACGAGGTGATGACGTTGTACACCGAATCCGGGTCGGCGTGGCGTTCGGTGTTGAGGCGGAAGAACTCTCGCCAGCCCGCCGGGAACGGCAGCATGATCGGCAGATTCACCACCAGCCAGGAGGCGGCGGCCCCGCCGATCGCCAGCCCGGCGGATCGCAGCGGGCTCAGCTGCGCATCGGCCAGATACTCGCGCACCCCGTGCCGGATTCCGCCGCGGTCTCGCAACCGCTCGCGCAGGCTCAGCAGCCGGTGCCTGCCGTCGGCGCGCAGGCACAGCACGAGGATCGGGCCCAGCAGCAGGAGCGGATACAGCTTCGCCGCGCCGCCGAGACCGAGCAGCACACCCGCCAGCACCGGCCGCCGCCGCGCCCAGGCCAGCATGCCGGTCGCCGCGAAAGCCGTTGCCAGCGCGTCGAAATTGGTGAACGCGTGCACCAGCACCAGCGGCGACAGGGCGACCAGGGCGGCGTCCCACACCCGCCGCGCGGACAGCCGGGCCGAGGCCCACACCGTCACCAGCCAGGCCATCGCCAGCCCGACGACGGCGACGTTGAAATACACCACCACCGACAGCGCCCCGGGCAGCCGCAACGCCTGCCAGGCGTTGCCGACCTCCATCGCCGCGTACTGGTAGAGGCCAGACAGCACCGGATACTCCATGTACCGGGTGTGCGGCTTGCCGTCGGAACCGAAATCGGTCCACTTCTTCTTGTACGGGAACGCGCCCTCGTCGAGATGTTCGGCGCCGTAGAGCGGCACGGTGTCCGAGTAGCACATGGCGACGTACTGCCGCCCGTTGTTCCAGTCCAGCGTCAGGCCGCCGGCGCCGTCGGAGGTCTGCTGGATGCAACCGGCCTTACCCGCCCAGCCCAGGGCCAGGAAGATCACCGCGAACGCGAGCAGCACCCGCAGCGGCGTCCAGAAGCGGGTGCGGCCGATCAGGGCGTGGTCGCCGACCGGGCCGCCGATCACCGTGGACGCCTGCGCGGTCAGCGAATCCGTGCGACTCGGCTTGTCACGCCGGTCGGCCGACCGCAGGTCCGGCGCCGCGGGCCCCGGAGACGTGTAGCCGCGGGTCTCGTCGGCGTGCACATCCCCGGCGCTCGGCGGGGCCACCACTTGCTGCTCGGTCACGGCGTCCGAGGCTACCGTTGCCGCGGCGACGTACCGTTTCCTGTCCCCGGCGAATTACCTTCGGGGGCACCGGGTTCACCGGACGGGGCGACCGGCTGGCCGGGCAGCGGGCCCTGACCAGGCTCCTGACCCTCGCCCGTGCCCTGTTGCTGCTGCTGTTGCTGTCGTGGTTGTTGCTGCTGCTGTTGCCTCGGCGCGAGGCCGGGCAGCGGGATGGTGATGCCCGGCAGGATCTCCACCGGCGTCGGCGTCGTGAGCACCGGCGGGGCGTATTCCTGCGTGGTGGACGGCGGGGTGTAGGCCGCGGTCCACGACGGCACGCCCGCCTGCCCGGCGATGGGGGCCGGCTTCGGGAAGTTGTCGTTGGGGGTGCCCTTGAGGGCGCCGTCCATCGTGTCCTTCCAGATGTCCGACGGCAGGCCCGAACCGTAGACCATGGCGCCGCTGGAATTGCGGAGCTTCTCGCCCTGTTCGGTGCCGACCCAGACCGCGGTCGCCAGCGTCGGGGTGTAGCCGACCATCCAGGCGTCGCGGTTCTCACCGGTCTCGCCGAGCTGGGCGGTACCCGTCTTGGCCGCGGACGCGCGGCCGCCGGCCAGATCGTGATGCCGCGACCAGCCCGCGATGGGCTGCATGGCCGAGGTCACGTTGTCGGCGATCGCCGCGGGGACCCGCTGTTCGCCCGCGACGTCGCCGCGGTCGAGCAGGACCTGACCGTCGGCGGTCACGACCTTCGAGATGAAGTGCGGCTTGTGGTAGACGCCGGAGGCGGCCAGCGTCGCGTACGCCGAGGCCATATCCAGCGGCCGGGCCTGGTACTGGCCGAGCACGATGCCGTTGTTCGGCCCGCCGCCGTCCGCGTCGACCAGCGACTTGCCGACGCCCGGGATGGTGTCCGGGATGCCGAGCTTGTGGGCCATATCGGCGATCTTCTGCGGGCCGGAGTGGTTGGGCATGTCCAGCTCCATGCGGTAGAAGCTGGTGTTCAGCGACCGCTTCAGCGCCTCGGCGATGGTGCAGGTGCCGCACTGCTCGCCCTCGACGTTGGTGATCTTGATGCCGTTCACCTCGACGGGCGAGCTGTCGTACATCGTCGACAGCGGCTTGCCCAGTTCGAGATTCGCCGCCAGGCCGAACACCTTGAACGACGAGCCGGGCATCAGACCGGCATTGGCGAAGTCGTAGCCCTGGCCGTTCTCGCCGCCGTAATAGGCCCGCACCGCGCCCGTCTTCGGATCCACGGACACCGCCGCGGTACGCAGATTGTCCGGCTCGCCCTTCATGTTCTTCTGGACGGCGTCGACGGCGGCCTTCTGCGCCTTCGCGTCGATGGTGGTGGTGATCTGGAGGCCCTCGGTGTTGAGCTGGGTATCGCTGATCCCGGCCTCCGACAGCTCGCGCATCACCTGCCGCTTGATCAGACCCTCGGGGCCGGAACCGGCCGGGTCCTCGCCGGCCTTGCTCGACGGCTGCACCGCCGGGTACTTCATCCCCTGGCGCTGAGCCGCCGGCAGGCTGCCCGCGCCGACCATGCCGTCGAGGACGTAGTTCCAGCGCGCCTCGGCGCCCTTCGGGTTGTTCTCCGGGTCCAGGCCGTAGGGCTGCTGGATGGTCGCGGCCAGCATCGCGCCCTCTTCGACCGTGAGGTCCTGCACCTTCTTGTCGAAGTAGGCGTGCGCCGCCGCGTCGATGCCGAAGGTGCCGCGGCCGAACGGGATGGTGTTCAGGTAGGCGGCCAGGATGTCGTCCTTGCCCCACTGCCGCGCCATCTTGGCGGAGATCACCAGCTCGCGCATCTTACGAGTCAGCGAGCGCTGGTTACCGACCATCGAGTTCTTGACGTACTGCTGGGTGATCGTCGAGCCACCACCGGCGCTGTCCTTGCCGAGCACGTTGTCGCGCGCGGCGCGGGCGAAGCCGGAGATGGAGAAGCCGGGGTTGGTGTAGAAGTCCCGGTCCTCGGCCGCGATCACCGCGTTGCGCACGGCCGGCGGGATCTGGTCGATGGTCACGTCGGAGCGGTTTCCGTTGTCCGGCACGATCTTGCTGATCTCGGACGTGCCGTCGGAAGCCATGATCGTGGCCACCTGATTGGTTTTGAGATCACCCGGCTTGGGTACCGACACCGTGGTGTACGCGATCAGGAAGACCGCGCTCGGGACCACGATCGCCAGCGCCACCAGGACGTAGAGCACCCGGCGCACGATGCGCCACGGCGACTTCTTCTTCGCCTGCGGTCGCCGCCCACCCGGGCCGGAGCCACCGCCGCCCTTGCGTGGTGGTGGTCCGGACGGCGGGCCGCCGCCGGCGGCGCGGTGACCGCCGGTGATGGGGCCGGAGGCGGGCCGGCTGCCGTCGCGGGCCGACCGCGGCCGGGTGGCCGTGCCGCCGCGCTGACCGCGCTGGGCCACCGCCTCGCTGAGCGTGCCCGCCGAACCCTTCTTGGCGCCCGGATCGGGCCTGCCGAGCTTCTGCGTGCCCTGCGATCCCTCGGGCGGACCGGGACGCTGTGGCGGCGGAGGTCCGGGGCGGCGTGGCGGCTGCCCGCCGGGGCCGCGCGGCGGCTGCGGGCCGCGCGTATTGCCCTGGGGAGGCGGCGGCGCACCACGACGCGGCGGCTGCCCGCCACCTCGGGGTCCGGGACCCTGCCCGGGACGAACCGGGGGCAGGGGGCGGCCGGGCGGCGGGCCCGACGGCCGGGGCGGCGGATACCCGCCCGGCCCCGGTTGTGTGCCGCGCGGGGGGCGCCCGCCCTGGGGTCCATCGTCGTTGGGCGAAGTCACAGCCTGGATCTCCATAACTCGAAACGGTCCGGGTAGCTCGTTGCGATCGTCGCGCTTGTCGGTTGGGGATCGGAGCGGGAGCCTACGCGGTTACGTACGCACGCGCGCTCCGCGCCTCCCGGCGCGCGATCGCTGGCGGGCACACCTGTGCTCCGCATATCAGTCGGCGGTGCCCATCACTCGGCGGCGGACCGACGGGTACCGGTACGGCGGCGAGGCGTCGGCGCATGCCCGAGCACATAGGACTGCACCAGATGGTTCCAGCTGCAGGTACGGCACACCTCGACGACGTGCACCGTGAACTCCTCGCGGGACTCGGCCAGCCGGACCAGTTCCTCGGGCGTGCGAGCCGAGCCCGCGACCGAGCCCAGCCCCTCGCCGTAGACCCACGATACGAGAGTCAACTGCTCTTTCCTGCAGATGGGGCATGTGACCTCGCTCCCCCGCCCATGGAACTTCGCCGCCCGCAACAGATACGGGTTCGCATCGCACACCTCGGCGACGTTCACCCGGCCCGCATAGACGTCGGCCAGCAGCGACCTGCGCCGGAGCGCATAGTCGACCACCTGCCGCTGAATTCGCACGCCACCCAGAGTAGCGGGGAGGACCGACGCCGCGCCTCCCGCAAAGTACAAGGGATCCGGAGGGTGTTGTCAGATGTATCGGTCCGATATAGTTGGCAATCGCATCCAGCAGTTAGGTCAGGAAAGAACAGTCAGGAGGTGGGGCCCGTGCTCGAACTGGCGATTCTCGGGCTGCTCCTGGAGTCGTCCATGCACGGCTACGAGTTGCGCAAGCGGCTGACCGGGCTGTTGGGGCCGTTCCGGGCCTTCTCCTACGGATCGCTCTACCCGACGCTGCGCCGCATGCAGGCCGACGGGCTGATCGCGGAGGAGAGCCCCGCCGGAGCGGTCACGCGCCGGGCGCGCCGGGTGTATCAGCTGACCGAGGTCGGCAGGGAGCGGTTCAGCGAACTGCTCGCCGACACCGGCCCGCAGAACTACACCGACGACGGCTTCGGCGTCCACCTCGCCTTCTTCAGCCGCACCCCCGCCGAGGCGCGGATGCGAATTCTCGAGGGCAGGCGGCGGCAGGTCGAAGAGCGCCGAGAAGGTTTGCGGGAGGCGATCAAACGGGCCAGCGGCACCCTGGATCGCTACACCCGCCAGCTCCACCAGCTCGGTCTGGAATCGAGCGAGCGCGAAGTGCGCTGGCTCAACGAGTTGATTGCAGCGGAGCAGTCAATGAAGTCGGCACCACAGAAAGAGGGAAATATCGGCCATGAGTGATGTCAACACGGCTGAGAGCGCCAGCGAGATTCGCGTGGCCATCGTGGGTGTGGGCAACTGCGCCTCTTCGCTGGTCCAGGGCGTGCAGTACTACGCGGACGCGGACGAGAACGCGACCGTCCCCGGGCTCATGCACGTCAAGTTCGGCCCCTACCACGTCCGCGATGTGACGTTCGTCGCCGCGTTCGACGTCGACGCCAAGAAGGTCGGATTCGACCTGTCGGACGCGATCTTCGCCAGCGAGAACAACACCATCAAGATCTCGGATGTGCCGCCCAGCGGTGTCACCGTGCAGCGCGGCCCGACGCTGGACGGCATCGGCAAGTACTACGCGGAGACCATCGAGCTGTCCGACAGCGAAGCGGTCGACGTGGTGCAGGCCCTGAAGGATGCCGAGGTCGACGTGCTGGTGTCCTACCTGCCGGTGGGTTCGGAGGATGCCGACAAGTTCTACGCGCAGTGTGCCATCGACGCCGGTGTCGCATTTGTGAACGCGCTGCCGGTATTCATCGCCTCGGATCCGGCGTGGGCGAAGAAGTTCGCCGATGCCGGCGTCCCGATCGTCGGCGACGACATCAAGAGCCAGGTCGGCGCGACCATCACCCACCGCGTGATGGCCAAGCTGTTCGAGGACCGCGGCGTGCAGCTCGACCGCACCATGCAGCTGAACGTCGGCGGCAACATGGACTTCAAGAACATGCTCGAGCGCGAGCGTCTGGAGTCCAAGAAGATCTCGAAGACCCAGGCCGTCACCAGCAACCTGAAGAAGGAACTGGGCGCGGGCGACGTGCACATCGGCCCGTCCGACCACGTCGGCTGGCTCGACGACCGCAAGTGGGCCTACGTGCGGCTCGAGGGCCGCGCCTTCGGTGACGTGCCGCTGAACCTGGAGTACAAGCTCGAGGTATGGGATTCGCCGAACTCGGCGGGCATCATCATCGATGCCATCCGCGCGGCCAAGATCGCCAAGGACCGCGGCCTCGGCGGCCCGATCCTCCCGGCCTCGGCCTACCTGATGAAGTCCCCGCCCAAGCAGCTCGCGGACGACGTCGCCCGGACGCAGCTGGAGGAGTTCATCATCGGCGCTTGAGTGTCTGCCGCGCCTCCGGCACGGCGGGTTCATGGCCCTCGAAGGCTCGGTTTTCAGCGACCTCCGCTTGCTCCTTCGTCGCTTGCGCGGAGGCCACTGAAAACCGAGCCGGGCCATGAACGTCCTGGTCCCGGCATGCTCAACGCCCTGGCCCCGGCACGCTCAACGTCCTGGTCCCGGCACGCTTTTGGCCGGGATCAATCCAGCGAGACGTACACCTCTACCGACGTCGGCCCGACGTACCGCTCCACCTCCGCGCGATGGGAGCGCGTGATGGTTCCCGCGCCCTCGGCCTTCGCCACCTTCGCCCAGGCCGTGCGTAGCAGGTCGTAGGGCTTGTCGGAGACGACGAACTTGGCGTAGCGGCCGGACGGGATCCGGGTGATCACATCGCCGACATCCAACTGCCCCAACGATTCCAGCGCGTAGCCGAGGACGGCGACGGCATGGTCGTGCTGGCCGATATAGGCCGCCACCCGGGACACGTTCTTCTCCCGGGAGAGGTACCGGTCCCAGGTGAAGTTCACCAGATCCAGATCCCGCGCGGTCACCTCACGCCCGGCCAGCGGCACCGTCAGGCCGCCGACCAGACTCTCCTCCAGTGTGACAATTTCGAAGTCCACGGTTGTGCCCCCTAACTGTCGTCATCGCCGGTGGTGCCGTCTTCCAGCGCGACGAACACCTCGACCGTCTTCGAATCCGGATAGTGCTCGAAATCTCCGGTATAGGCGCGGACCAGCGCCCCGGCGGCCTCGAGATCCCACACCGCGCGCCAGATCGAGACGATGGTGTCGCCGAGATCGTCGCCGGTACGGATGAACCGGGCGAACCGGCCGCCCGGCACCCGGGCCAGCACGTCGCCGGGCAGCAGATCGTCCAGGCTCTCGCAGCGATAGCCGACGATATGGGTCAGATACGAGCCGATCTCCGGTGCGTGGTCCACGTACGCCGTCGCGGGCGGACCGGGCAGTTCGCGCGCGAGATTGCGCTTCCATGCCTCCTCCACCTTCAACCGGCGCGGTCCCTCGACCGCGAGCGCCGGGCTCCGAAGCACCGTCCCCGCCACCAGCGTCTCGTGGCGGTCAACGACATTGAAATCCACCGGTGTCGCCCCTATGTCTCGTGCTGTGTGCAGACCCGCGCGGCACGGGCCTGCGCCGGACTCCACATTGCTGCCAGCGGGGTCCGATCCCGCCCGGGACCACTCGCGGCGCGGTCCTCGGTGCCGGGTACGTCCCGTTGGTTACTCACTGTGCGCACATCCTCCCGCATCCTGCCACCGTCGTCGGACATCGGCCCATTCGGAATCTTTCCGGCGCAGGTGCGCCGCGTGCGCACCGGGTTCTCACCCGGCTCCACCCTATCGGCGGCGATCGAGTGATGGCTCCACTCCGAGGATTCGTTTTGTCACAACTCGGTCGGCCCACCGTTGTCGTTCAGCCCGGGACCGGAATGCTCAGGCCGGGGAATATCTCGACCTGTTTGGGTTCGGCGGGCGGCGGCTGCGGCGCGGGTTCGGCCGGTGCGGGCGGGAAGACGATCACCGGGTCCGGCGAATCCGACGGCGGGGCAAGCACATCGAACGGCCCCTGCCCCTGGGCCGGCGGCGTGGACGGCCCGCCGAACAGCGGCGCCTGCCCCGCCGCCGGGTCGGGCGCCGCCAACTGCTCGACCGGGCTCCCGGCCAGCGCGCCGTCCATCGTCTGCTTCCAGATGTCGGCGGGCAGTCCGGAGCCGTAGATGGGGCCGCCCCGCGAGGTGACGATCGGCTGCGACTGCTCGGTGCCGATCCAGACCGCGGTGGACAGCGACGGCGTGAAGCCGATCATCCAGGCGTCCTTGTTGGCGCCGGTATCGCCCAGCTGGGTCGTGCCCGTCTTGGCCGCCGACGGGCGGCCCGCCAGGTCGTGCCCGTTGGAATAGGCGGCGATGGGCCGCATCGCCTGGGCGGCGGCGTCGGCGACGTGCCGCGGCAGCCGCTGCTGGCCCGGCGGCATCTGGCCCTTGCCGCCCTGGGCGCCGCGGTCCAGCAGCACCCGCCCGTCGCCGGTGACGACGCGCTGCACGAAGTACGGCTGGTGGTAGATCCCGGAGGCGGCCACCGTCGCGTAGGCCGAGGCCATATCGATGGGCCGCACCGAGTAGACGCCGAGCACGATCGACGGCGACGGCGGTCCGCCGTCCTCGGTGAGCGTCCGGCCGGGCACCCCCGGAATCTGGTCCGGAATGCCGGCCATATGCGCGGCGTCGGCGATGGCCTGCGGGCCCACCACATTGGCGAGCCGGTAGAAACTGGTGTTCAGCGAGCGTTTGAAGGCCTCGGCCATCGAACAGGTGCCGCACGACTCGCCCTCGACATTGGTGACCTTGACCCCGTTCACCGTCACCGGGCTGCTGTCGAGCTGATATGTCATCGGCATACCCTGCTGCAGGGCCGCCAGCACCGCGAACGTCTTGAACGACGATCCGGTCTGCAGGGGGGCCTGCGCGAAATCGAAGCCGGCCCCGTCCTCGCCGCCGTAGTAGGCGCGCACCGCCCCCGAGCGCGGATCGATCGACACCACCGCGCCGCGTAGCTCCGGCGGCTGCGGCCCCAGCCGGTTGTGCACCGCGTCGGCCGCGGACTGCTGGGCGCGCGCGTCGAGCGTGGTGACCACCTGTAGCGCGCCCGTGTTGATGTCCTGCTCGCTGACCCCGGCCGCGCGTAGTTCGCGCAGCACCTGGGTGCGGATCAGACCGGACGGGCCGCGCGCGGAATCGTCGGCCGCGACCGTGATCGGCGCGATGTCCGGGAACTCGATGCCGGTGCGCTGCGCGGCCGGCAGCGTGCCCATCTCGACCATCCCGTCGAGCACGTAGTTCCAGCGCGCTTTCAGTTGCGGCAGATGGGTTTCCGGATCGAGGATCGACGGCGTGCGCACCACGGAGGCGAGCACCGCGCCCTCGGCCATGGTCAGCTGCGGGACCGGCTTGTCGAAATACGCCTTGGCCGCCGCCGCGATGCCGTAGGCGCCGCGGCCGTAGTAGATCGTGTTGAAGTAGGCCGCGAGGATGTCGTCCTTGCTCCACTGGCGGGCCATCTTCGCCGAGATGATCAGCTCGCGCATCTTGCGCGACATGGTCCGCTCGGAGCTGAGGAAGGCGTTCTTGACGTACTGCTGGGTGATGGTGGATCCGCCGCCGGCGTCGTCGCGGCCGAGCAGGTTGTCGCGGGCCGCGCGCAGGAAGGCCGACGTCGAGTAGCCGGGGTTGGTGTAGAAGTTGCGGTCCTCGGCCGAGAGCATCGCGTCGCGCACCGGCTGCGGCACGTCCGACAGCGGCACCGGCGTGCGGTTACCTTCCGGCGGAACCACTTTCGCCAGCACCGTGTTGCCGTCGGAGGCGGTGATGGTGGCGATCTGATTGGTCTGCACCGCCGCCGGATCCGGGATCTCGGCACTCCAGTAGGCGAGGGTCATCAGCAGCGCCGGCAGGACCAGGAAGATCAGGAACAGCGCCAGCAGCAGCCGCCGCACCCGCTGTGCCCGGGTGCGCGGGCGGTGTTCCGGATCGTCGCGATTCGGCGGCTTCACGCGGCGGCGCGGGCGGCCGGATTGGATCTGCTGGCGACGGGCTCTGACACTGGTGGGCTCGTTCCATCCGGCGACCGAGGAATACGGTGCCGAATCCCGGCCGCCGCGGTTCTCTCTACGGATCGAGCCCACCATCATCTCCTGAGATGTCGGACGAACCTGCGTGAACACCTACCTGAACAACGATCCAAACCCAGACTACTGGGTTTAATGGCGCCGCCTTCGGCGTCGCGGGTTTGCGGCGCCCGTATGGCAGGACGGTGCGACGGCTCGGAGGATACCGCGCGGTGGGGTATTTGCGCAGATGTATAGATGCCGACCGGAACGTCTGTCGCCCCGGTCAGCTCTTCACGCCGCCTGCCGTCAGGCCCGAGATGATCCGCCGCTGGAAGATCAGCACCATGATGACCAGCGGTACCGTGACGATGGTGCCCGCCGCCATGATCGCCGCGTACGGCTGTACCAGCGGGTCGTTACCCGAGAAGCGCGCGATGGCGACGGTGACCGGTTCGGTGGTGTCCGAGGACAGCAGCCGCGCCAGCAGGTACTCGTTCACCGCCGCGATGAAGGCCAGGATCGCCGTCGTGAAAACGGCCGGTGCGGCCAGCGGCAGCATGATCAGCCGGAACGCCTGGAAGCGCGAGGCGCCGTCGATGCGCGCGGCCTCCTCGAGCTCCCACGGCAGCTCGACGAAGAACGAGGCCAGGATGTACACGGTCAGCGGCAGCACGAACGAGATGTTCGGCACGATCATCGCCTGGTAGTGGCCGATCCAGCCGATATCGGTGAACAGCTGGAACAGCGGCGTCACCAGCACGACCACCGGGAACATCGACGCGCTCAGCACCAGCCCGGCCACCAGGGTCTTGCCGCGGAAGGTAAGTCGGGCCAGGGCGTAGGCGGCCAGCATGCCGATCAGCAGCGCGACGACCGCGGTGGCGAGGCCGATGACGATGCTGTTGGTCACCGCCCGCCCGAAGTCGTTACCGCGCGTGGTGTCGAAGGCGTTGCGGAAGTTCTCCAGCGTGATGTGGGTCGGCCAGGGCGTGTTCTCGAACGTGTAGTCCGGGTCGCGGAAGGCGGTGACCACCATCCAGTAGAACGGGCCCAGCCCCCACACCAGCACGATCAGCGCGCCGACGTAGACCCGCGCCGAACGCAGCCGTTTCGACCACGGCACGGTGGCCGGCGTGGCCCGGTTCGCCGCGGGGGTCGCCTCGGTGCGGGTGCTCATCAGTGCGCCTTCCGTATCGCGCGGTCCGGGTGGCTCATCGGGCTCTCCGCTGTTCTTCCTGGGTGGCCACGGCATTGGCGCCCAGCACCTTCACCAGGACGAACGCGATCGCGAATATCAGCAGGAAGGTGATGATCGAGAGCGCCGCGGCGCTGTTCTGTCCGGAGCGGACCTGATCGACCACCAGGATCGAGATGGTCCGCGTCGCCGGGTTGCCCTGCGTCATGATCGCCGGCAGGTCGTACAGGCGCAGCGCGTCCATGGTGCGGAACAGGACCGCGACCAGCAGCGCCGGCTTGAGCAGCGGCAGCGTGATGTGGGTGAAGCGCTGCCAGGCCGACGCGCCGTCGACCTTGGCCGCCTCGTACACGTCACCCGGAATGACCTGCAGCCCGGCCAGGATCAGCAGCGCCATGAACGGCGTGGTCTTCCAGACGTCGGCGATGATCACCGCGAACCGCGACCACCACGGGTCGATCTGCCACAGGATGTGGGTGCCCAGCACCCGGTTCACCACCCCGTCGTACTGGAACATGAACTCCCACAGCCGGGCGGTGACCGCGGTCGGGATGGCCCACGGGATGAGCACCGCCGCGCGCAGCAGCGCCCGGCCCTTGAACGTCTTGCCCATCACCACGGCCATCCCCAGCCCGATGGTGGCCTCCAGCGTCACGGTCACGACCGTGAACAGCAGCGTGATGCCGATGGCCGCCCAGAACTGCGAGCCGAGATTGCCGGTGGGACAGGGCTCGTAGCCCCCGCCGGGCAGCGTGCACTGCTGCAGCAGCCAGTGCGTGTAGTTGGCGAACCCGGCGAAGCCGCCCTCCTCGAACATGCCGGTGGCCTCGTTCAGCCCGGCATCCTTCTGGAAGGACATCCACACCGCCCGCACCACCGGATAGCCGATGACGACGGCCAGCGACAGCAGGACGGGCGTGACGAACAACCACGGCCGGGCCGGACCCTGCAGGAGGCCGGCCCGCCGACTCGGGGTCGGATCCGCCGGTTCGGCGGGCGGCGCGAGGTCGGTCACTCCCGAAGGATCTGACACGTTCTTCTCTCCTACGGGGCGACTCGGTGACTACTTCTCCGACGCCTACGACCCGGCCGCCTGGATGCCCTTCTGCATGCCGGTGATCGCGTCGTCGACGGACTTGGCTTCGGTCAACGCAGCATAAGCGTTGTCCTGGATGGCTTTCGACACCGCAGGGTAGTAGGGAGTGACCGGGCGCGGAACCGCGCTGGCGATCGAATCCTTCAGCGCGGGCAGGTACGGGAACTTCGCGATCAGGGCCGGATCGTCGTACATCGACTGGCGGACGGGCGGGAACGCGCCCTCGGCGACGATGCGCTGGGCGTCCTCGCCGATCATGAAGCGCAGGAAGTCCAGCGAGGTGGCCTTGTGCTTGGAGTAGGCGCTGATGGCGGCGTTGTACCCACCCAGCGTGGACGCGCCGATGCCGTCCTTACCGGGCAGCGGGGCGACGCCCACATTGCCCTTCACGGCCGAGGAGTCGGCGTTGGCCACGCCGTAGAAGTTCGGCCAGGTGCGCAGGAACAGCAGTTTGCCCTGGGCGAAGGCGTTCTGGCTCTCGGGCTCCTTGAAGGAGATGGCCTCCTTGGGGATGTCGCCGTTCTTGTAGGCGTCGACCAGGACCTGCAGGCCGGCGCGCGCCTGGGGGCTGTTGACCGTCGGGGTCTTGCCGTCCGGGCCGACGAAGGTGCCGCCGTAGGCGTTGATGACCTCGGCCGAGTTCACGGTCAGGCCCTCGTAGGGCGCGAATTGCCCCGCGTAGCAGCCGATCTGATGGTCGCGCGCGGCGCCGCAGTCCGACAGCAGCTCCGGCCAGGTCTTCGGCGGGTTCGGCACCAGGTCCTTGCGGTAGTACAGCAGGCCGCCGTTGGTGTTGCGGGGCGCCGCGTAGAGGGTGCCCTTGTAGGTGGCGCTGGCGACCGTCGGCGACAGCAGCGTGGCGGTGTCGATGGCGAAGGAGTCCTTCAACGGCTGGATCCAGCCCTTGGCGGCGAACTCGGCGGTCCACGGCACGTCCAGCGCCATCACGTCGTAGTCGGACTGCTTGGCCCGCATGTGCTGGGCCAGGTCGTCGTACTGCTGGGAGGCGTCGTTGGACTGTTCCTTGAAGGTCACCTTCTCGTCCGGGTGGGCCGCGTTCCAGCGCTCGATGAGCTGCTTGACCGCACCGGATTCGGTGGTGTCCTTACCTTCCACATAGGTGATGGGGCCACGGCCGCTCAGGTTCTGGTTGGTGGCGTCGTTGCCACCGCCGCTCGAACAGCCGCTGGCGAACGTCGCCGTCAGCAGGGCGGCCGAGACGGCGGCCAGCGCGGCGCGAGACACGAGGGACGAGCGTCGTGACGACACCTTGTTCAAAGCCATCGATACTCCAGGGTCGAGACGTGAGCGAGCTTGCGAGCGAACCTACTTTCACAGCGCGCTCCGGCGTCCGAGAACACCGAGCGCCAGCGAGGCGTGCCCGTGAGCGCCAGCACACTCAGCCGGTTGCACAAGGCAAGATACATTGTCCCGCGCGGAATGTGTCGGTCGGTTCTCGTATCCTGGGCCGCGATGTCGACCCAGCTGACCCAGGACAAACTTCTCACCCGCATCGGCGGGCTGTTACGGCAGGCCGAGTCGACCGACAACGAGCACGAGGCCGAGGCGTTTCTCGCCGCCGCGCAGCGCCTGGCGACCCGTTCGTCGATCGACCTCACGGTGGCCAGGGCGCACGTGGTCGGTCGCGAGCATCGGAAGACGCCGACCCAGAAGGTGGTTCCGATCGGCGAGGCCGGCAAGCGCGGACTGCGCACCTACGTGCAGCTGTTCGTGGCCATCGCGGCCGCCAACGACGTGCGGTGCGATGTGGCGCGCTCGTCCACCCAGGTCTACGCCTACGGATTCGACACCGACATCGCCACCTGCGAGGCGCTGTACGCGAGTCTGCTGGTCCAGATGGTGCGGGCCTCCGACCAGTACATCAAGTCGGGGCGCTACAAGGCGGCGACGGTGGAGAAGGTCGTTGTCGAGAACCGTTGGGGCCGCAAGGTGCAACGACGTGTTCAGGCCCCTGTCGCGGCGGTGACGGCCCGGCTGAATTTTCAGATGGCCTTCGCCGCGCGGGTCGGCAAACGCCTGGCGGGGGTGCGGGCGGATGTAGAGGCCGAGGCCCAGGCGGGCCCGTCGGCCGTGCCCGGTACCGCCGTCGCCCTGCGCGACAAGGAACTGGAACTCCACGACTTCTACACCCGCACCTCCGAGGCCCGCGGCACCTGGCGGGGCCCGCAGGAGTCGGCGGGGTACTCGGCCGCCGCCCGGCGCGCGGGCGACAAGGCGGGCCGGGCCGCACGCCTGGGCTCCAGCCCCGAATTGGGCGCTGCCCGGGGACAACTCGGCACGGCCGGCACGTGATGTCGCGCCCGCCGCGCGTCGCGGCCGGGAGGTGCGCGGGCGAATGTCCGGTGCGGGCACGGGGTGCGCGATGAGCGCGCGGGATTCGCAGCGGGCCAAGGTGTACGACGCCGAGGGGCTGGTGCGGCGGATGTTCGAGCGGGCCGACGAGCACGGGGTGCGGACGGTCCAGCTGCACGGGTCGCAGATCACCCTGCCGATCGAGCGGCGGTTCGCGTCGGTGGCATCGGTGCAGAGCTACGCCGATCGCGTGCTGGCGTTGAATTGGGTTCGCGCACAATGGGACCGAGCCGCGACGCCGCTCACCGTGCGGGCCCGGACCGGGACCACGGCCGCGCACTACGAATCCGAGCGGGCCGTCCTCGCCGTTCCGCTGCACACTCGCGGAACCGCCTGGGCCCTCAGGGAATTGGTGATCCTGCACGAACTCGCCCACCACCTCGAACCCGCGGGCACGGATCCGGCGCCGCACGGGCCCGAATTCTGCTCCCGATATGTGGAGCTGGTCGACGGCGTGATCGGGCCGGAGGCCGCCCTGCTGCTGCGCACCACCATGCTGGGCTGCGGCGTCCGTCTCGGCTGAACCCCTCCCCACCTCCTCTTATGTCCTAGCCCACACCTTCGTCAATCTACGGCCTGGATACGTACTATTTATTTACGTACTATTTAACTACGTAGATGGGCTCTGACCGAACGGTGAACCAGGGCGCACGACAGCAGAGGCAAAGGGGCCGATATGCGACGTGTACAGGCAACGCGAAAGATCATGGCGGGCAAGAGAACCGGCCGGACGGAAGTGGTGCGACGGGCATCCGGGGCCGCCCTGGTGGCGATGATCCTCGGGGCGACGGCCGCCGGAACGGTGCTCACCGCAGGCGCCGCCGCCGCGGACCCGGGTGCCAGGTCGAGCCACTCCAACGGCCGGGGCCCCGCCGACCCCCGCGACACCACCGGCTGGCGCCACATCGACCCCCGCGGCTACCACCACCTGGAAACGAACCAGCTCCGCCAGAACGAGATCCGAGACAACAGGCGCGAATACCGCCAGCGCCACAACGCCCCCCAGGAACCGCAACGCGCCCTCGGCACCGACCCCGGCGCCACCACCTGGACCAAGGTCCCCAACGCCGACGGCACCGGCTGGGCAGTCTGCCGCCCCCAAGCCTCCTACTGCTGATCCGGCCGTCCCACCTTGTCATTCCATCACGCTGCCGCACGTTGTTCCGGCACGCTTTTGGCCGGAATCCACGCGATGGGGCTGATTCGCTAGAGGTTGTCGAGTAGGTGGCGGACTCGGTCGAGGCGGGCTCGCCACCAGTGGGTGCGGGCGGGGTCGGGGTGGCGGAAGTGTTGTAGGAGTTCGGGGTTCGGGGTTGGTGGGGTTCGGGGGATGGGGAGGTAGCCGTCTACCGGGAGTAGGGGGTGGTCGATCACGTCGCCCTCGAACAGGCGCACTGTGCCCAGGCCGCAGGCGAAGTCGAGGTCGGGGAGGGCGCCGGCGAGGGCCAGCTGGGCGGACAGGCCGATGCTGGTTTCGAGGGCGGAGGAGACCACGCAGGGCAGGCCCGCGGCCTCGGCGACCCGCAGGGCCCGGCGGACGCCGCCCAGGGGGGTGCATTTGAGGACCGCCACGTCGGCCGCGCCGGCCACCGCGACCCGCAGCGGATCCTCGGCGCGGCGGATGGATTCGTCGGCGGCGATGGGCACCTCGACGCGGCGCCGGACCTCCGCCAGCTCCTCGATCGTGCGGCAGGGTTGCTCCACGTACTCCAGACCGCCTGCGGCACGGTCGATCAGCGCGATCCGCTCGACCGCGGTCTCGACGTCCCACACCGCATTGGCGTCCACCCGGACCGCGCCGCCGGGACCCAGGGCATCGCGGACCGCCGCCACCCGCTCGAGATCCTCGCCGAGCGCGTCCGGATGGTCGGCGATCTTGACCTTCGCCGTGCGGCACCCCGATCCCGCGACGATCGCGTGCGCGCGCTCGGCGTCCACAGCGGGAACGGTGCAGTTGACCGGGATGCGGTCGCGCACCGGCTCCGGCCACCCCTCGGTGATCTGCTCGACCGTCGTGGCCAGCCAGTTCGCCGCCTCCCGGTCGTCGTACTCGGGGAACGGGCAGAACTCCCCCCACCCCATCGGCCCCTCGATCAGCATGCCCTCCCGCACCGTGATGCCACGAAAGCGCGTGCGCAGAGGAATCGCGTACACGAAGGCCGATTCCGGATCCAGCAGATCGCTCACCCCGCCACCCTAACGAGCACGCGTGTCGCCCGTGGCCATCGAGCAGGGCCAGGGCATTGAGCAGTCGCCCGAGGGCACTGAGTAGTTTTGCGGATCCGGGGCGGGACCGGGTCGGTCACGCTGAGGTTATGACCTACTACTACCCGGCCCCCTACTCGGCGGCGCCGCACCCCGCGCACCGGACGGTCCGGACGTGGGATCTGGTGCTGGCCATCGTGCTGTACGCGCTGGCGTCCGGGGTGGGCCTGTGCACCGCGGCCTTCACGCCGTTCTTCGCCATGGCCACCGATCCTTGCGGCGCCGGCAGCGGCTGCCGCGAGGAATTCGCGACCTGGGGGATCCTGGTGTCGTGGGGCGGGACGGCCGCGGCCCTCGGCGGCGGCCTGATCATGCTGATCCTGGCCGCCGTCAAAGGATGGACGGTCTGGGTCTGGGGTGCGCTCGCCCTGCTCCTGGTCCCGCTGTCGTTCGGCGTGGGCCTGTGGCTGGCGGGACAGGTGACGGGCTGACCCGTTACAGCCGCTCGAATATGGTGGCGTTGGCCAAACCGCCTGCCTCGCACATGGTTTGCAGGCCGTAGCGTGCGCCCCGCTCCCGCATGGCATGGACGAGAGTGGTGGCCAGCCGGGCGCCGGACGCACCGAGCGGATGCCCCAGCGCGATGGCCCCGCCGTTGACATTGACCCGCGACAGGTCGGCGCCGGTATCGTGCTGCCACGCCAGCACCACGGACGCGAACGCCTCGTTGATCTCGATCAGATCGATATCCGACAGCTGGAGTCCGGACCGCTGCAACACCTTTCGCGTCGCCGGGATCACGGCCGTCAGCATCAGCAGCGGATCGTCGCCCGCGACGGCGAAACTGTGTACCCGAGCCAGCGGCGTGAGGCCCAGTTGCTTGGCCTTCTCACTGGTCATGATCAGTACCGCCGCGCTGCCGTCGTTGATCTGGCTCGCATTGGCGGCGGTCACGTTCCACCCGATCTCGGGGAACCGGGCGGCGTACGCGTCGCTGTAATACGCAGGTCGAAGGGCCGAGAGGGTGTCGAGCGTGCTGCCGACCCGGATGCCCTCATCGGCGCTGAGCCCCGCGATCGGCGCCAGCTGCGATTCGAACGACCCGTTCTTGGTCGCGGTATTCGCCTTCTCGTGGCTGGCGAGCGAGAACTCGTCCATGGCGGTGCGGCTCAGACCCCACCGCGCGGCGATCAGCTCGGCGCTGATGCCCTGCGGGACAAGGTCTTCCGGATACCGCTCACGGAAGGCGACACCGTCCAGATCGGTCGCGCCGGCCACGCTCGAGCCCATGGGAATCCGGCTCATCGATTCCAGCCCGGCGGCCACGACCACGTCGTAGGCGCCCGCGATCACGCCCTGCGCCGCGAAGTGAATGGCCTGCTGGCTGCTGCCGCACTGCCGGTCCACCGTGGTCGCGGGCACCGATTCGGGATAGCCGGCGGCCAGCGCGGCGCGGCGGGAGATGTTGACGGCCTGCTCGCCGACCTGGCTGACGACGCCGCCGATCACATCGTCGATCAGGGCCGGATCGATGCCGCTGCGCCGCACCACCTCGCGCAGGCTGTGCGCGAGCAGGTCCACGGGATGCACCCCGTGCAGGGCGCCGTTCGGCTTGCCCTTGCCGATGGGGGTGCGGACGGCCTCGACGATGACTGCGTCTCTCATGACGGTTCCTTCCGGGCGCCGCGACGTCGCGGCCCTTCTAACTAAACCAATCTATAGCCAGATTATGCCCTGGCAATAGTTGTCACAAGTCAGAATTGCTATGATCGTCGTCATGTCGGCTGTGCTGGAAGGACCGCTGGGTGACCTGAGTTCGTGGAAGCCCGACCACTGCTCGATCGTCAAGGCGCTCGACATCGTCGGCACCCGCTCCGCACTGCTGATCCTGCGCGAAACCATCTACGGCACCACGCGTTTCGACGGATTCGCCGATCGGGTGGGCATCACCGACGCCGCCGCCTCCGCGGCGCTGCGCAAGCTCACCGAGGCGGGCCTGCTCCGCAAGCAGCCGTATCAGGAGGAGGGCAAGCGCACCCGCCACGAGTACGTCCTCACCGACAAGGGCCGCGACCTGCTCCCCGTCGTCTTCGCCCTGTGGCAGTGGGGCGACAAGTACCTCCAGGACGGCACGCCCCCCTTGGAACGGCTCGAGGACTCCACGGGCGCCCCCGTCCGCGTCGAGATCCGCAGCGCCGCCGGCAACGAGGTCCCCCTCGAGAACCTCCGCATCCGCATCAACGAGAAGTGGCGCGGCAAGATGCGCGCCCGCAAGCGCACCTGACCCACCTCCACGCCGCCCCCTCGTTTCCCGGCACGCTTTTGGCCGGGATCTCACCTGAGGATTCCGGCCAAAAGCATGCCGGAAACGAGGGAGTGCGTGTGACGAGGCCGGTGATCAGTTCAGGCGGGCGCCGTCGGACGGGTTGAAGAAGTAGATGTGTTCCGACGTGGCGGCGAGGGAGAGTTTTTCGCCCTTGGCCGGGGGGTTGCGCCAGTCGGCGCGGGCGACGATGGTCTCGCCGGTGCCGGAGGCGCCCTCCTCGCCGACGGTGCGGCCGTAGATGTAGGCGTCGGAGCCGAGTTCCTCGACCACGTCGACCTCCATCGCGATGCCGTCACCGCTGCCCGCGATATCGAAGTGCTCCGGGCGGATGCCCAGCACCACGGTCCCCTCGACGGCATCGGTGACCGTGCGCGGCACCGCGAAGGTGTGGCCGCCCAGCGTCACGCCGTCCGTGCGCACCGGCAGCGTGAACAGGTTCATCGCCGGCGAACCCATGAATCCGGCGACGAACAGGTTCGCGGGATCCCGGTACAGGTCGCGCGGGGTCGCGCACTGTTGCAGCAGGCCGTCTTTCAGCACCGCGACCCGGTCGCCCATGGTCATCGCCTCGACCTGGTCGTGGGTGACGTAGACGGTGGTGGTGCCGAGCCGCCGCTGCAACTGCGCGATCTGGGTGCGGGTCTGCACGCGCAGCTTGGCGTCGAGGTTCGACAGCGGCTCGTCCATCAGGAAGACCTGCGGCTGCCGCACGATCGCCCGGCCCATCGCGACGCGCTGGCGCTGGCCGCCGGACAGCTGCTTGGGTTTGCGGTCGAGGAACTGCTCGAGGTCCAGCAGCTTGGCGGCCTCCCGCACACGCTGGTCCTTGTCGGCCTTCGGCACCTTCGCCATCTTCAGCGCGAAACCCATGTTCTCCGCGACGGTCATATGCGGGTAGAGCGCGTAGTTCTGGAACACCATCGCGATATCGCGTTCCTTGGGCTCCGCGGCGGTGACGTCCTTCTCGCCGATGAGGATGCGCCCGCCGTCGACGTCCTCGAGACCCGCGAGCATGCGCAGGGACGTGGACTTGCCGCAACCGGACGGGCCGACGAGGACCAGGAACTCACCGTCGGCGATCTCCAGGTTCAGCTGGTCGACGGCGGGTTTGGTGGCGCCCGGGTAGAGCCGGGTCGCGCGGTCGAAGGTGACCGTGGCCATGATGAATCAATCCCTTCACCGGCAGGAACGTGCCGGACGATCCGAGTAGAGGGGTGGCGCGCCCCGTCACTTCTGCCCGGGGCGCGAGCAGAATCGTACCGGTCGGATGCGGGTAGCCTCGAGAAAAACGTCATTCCGAGGAGGACCCATGACCCGTCCCGTTCGTATCGGAGTCCAGCTACAGCCGCAGCACGCTCCGGACTACGGACTGATCCGCGACGCCGTGCTCCGCGCCGAGGACGCGGGCGTGGACATCGTGTTCAACTGGGACCACTTCTACCCCCTGTACGGCGATCCCGAGGGCGAGCACTTCGAATGCTGGACCATGCTCGGCGCGATCGCCGAGCAGACCGAGCGGGTGGAGCTGGGCGCGCTGGTCACCGGCGGCGGCTACCGCAACCCGGACCTGCTCGCCGATATGGCCCGCACCGTCGACCACATCTCCGGCGGCCGCCTGATTCTCGGCATCGGCGCCGGCTGGTTCCAGCGTGACTACGACGAGTACGGCTACGAATTCGGCACGGCGGGAACGCGTCTGGACCTGCTGAAGGACTACCTGGCCCGCATCGACGCCCGGCTGAAGAAGCTGAATCCGCAACCGGTGCGCAAGATCCCGATCCTCATCGGCGGCGGCGGGGAGAAGAAGACGCTGCGGCTGGTGGCCGAGTACGGCGACATCTGGCACACGTTCGCGAAACTGGACGAGCTGGAACGCAAGTCGAAGATCCTCGCCGACCACTGCGCGGCCGTGGGCACCGATCCCGCGACCATCGAGCGCTCGGTGGACTGGCCGGGCGCCGACAAGGCCCCCGCTCTGGTCGCGGCCGGAGCCACCACCTTCACCGTCGGCACCGGCGGCCCGAAGTACGACCTGGCCGAGCTGGTGGAGGCGATCCGCTGGCGCGACGAGTTCAACCCGGAGTCGGTCACCGGCATCGCCTGAGAGGCTCGACCGGCCGCGCCCTTCGAATCCCGCTGATTCGATCACTTCCGCCGGGGCGCGGCCGCCCGCACCATGGCTGCTGGTCGCGTTGCGATCGTGGTGATGAGGGAGTCGGCCATGAGTGAACCGGACGCTGTGCCCAGCGCATTCCAGCGCATAGGCGTGGACTGGTGGGCGGTGATCGTCGCGGGGATCTTCGTACTCCTGGCCGTCGCCGGAATCCTGCCGAAGATTCCGTGGTGATCCGATGACCACCGAAACCACCACTCCGGCAACAGCATCCGGAACGCTCCGAGGCCCGCTCGCCTACCTGCCCGGCATCGTCCTGCTGATCGCGGTCGGCCTGCTCGGCAAGTACACCCAGATCTGGGTGAACGACGTGGTCAAGGATCACCACTGGCGCTTCCCCGATATCGAATACGTGCTGTGGGCCATCATATTCGGCCTGATCATCGCCAATACCGTTGGCGTGCACCGGATCTTCAAGCCCGGCATCGGCACCTACGAATTCTGGCTGAAGGTCGGGATCGTCGCGCTGGGCTCGCGATTCGTACTCGGTGATGTCGCCGAGCTGGGCGGCACCAGCTTCGTGCTGATCCTCATCGATATGACGGTGGCGGGCGCGATCATCCTCACCGTCGCCCGGTTGCTGAACCTCTCCGGCAAACTCGGCTCGCTGCTGGCCGTGGGCACCTCGATCTGCGGGGTGTCGGCCATCGTCGCCTCGCGCGGCGCCATCCGCGCCCGCAACGCCGATGTCGGGTACGCGATCGCCGCCATTCTCACCCTGGGCGCGGTCGCGCTGTTCACCCTGCCCGCGATCGGTCACGGCCTGGGCCTGACCGATCACGAATTCGGGCTGTGGGCGGGTCTGGCCGTGGACAACACCGCCGAGACCACCGCCACCGGCTACGCCTACTCCGACGCCGCGGGCAAGCTGGCGGTCCTGGTGAAGTCGACGCGCAACGCGCTGATCGGATTCGTGGTGCTGGGCTTCGCGCTGTACTGGGCTTCCCGCGGCGAGGCCGACGCCGTGGCCCCCGGGCTGCGTGCCAAGGCGGCGTTCGTGTGGGCGAAATTCCCCAAGTTCGTCCTCGGCTTCCTGGCGGTGTCGGCCCTGGCGACGGCGCACTGGATCGACAAGCCGCAGCTGACCAGCCTCGGTAACGTGTCGAAGTGGGCGTTCCTGCTCACCTTCGCCGGCGTCGGGCTGAATACCGATTTCCGGGAACTCGGCCGCTCGGGCTGGCGGCCGCTGGCCGTCGCGGTGGTCGGACTCGTCGTGGTGGCGACCGTCTCGCTGGGATTGGTCCTGTTCACCTCCCGGGTGTTGCACTGGGGCGTGGTCGACTGATCGGTAGGATTTCCGGCTAATGTTCTCGCCTATGGTCCGTTTGCCCACTTCACGACCCCGTGCGCTGATAGCGGTGGTGTCGGCCCTGAGCGTGCTGTTCCTCGCCGCCTGCGGTTCGGACAGCAGCAATTCGTCGGCCGGCAGCGGGTTGTGCGCGCCGCCGGGCGTCGAATCGGCGTCGGCCGCACCGACCAACCTGGCGACGGGCGCCGAGGCGGGCGCGGACCGATTCACCACACCGAACACGGTCCCGCTCGACACGATCGACACCGGCAAACTCGGACTGCTCACCCCGGGCAAGCTGAGCGTCGGCACGCTGTCGGACGCGCCGCCGAGCATCTGCGTGAACTCCCAGGGCGTCTTCACCGGCTTCGACAACGAGCTGCTGAAGGCCGTCGGCGCGAAACTCGGCCTGCAGGTGGAGTTCTCCGGCACGGAGTTCGCGGGCCTGCTGGCGCAGGTGTCCAACGGCAGGTTCGACGCCGGGTCCTCCAGCATCACCACCACCGACGCGCGGCGGCAGCAGGTCGGCTTCACCAACGGGTACGACTTCGGCTACTTCTCGCTCGTGGTGCCGAACGGCAGTGCGCTCACAGGGTTCTCGGATCTGAAGCAGGGCGTGCGGATCGGCGTCGTCCAGGGCACGGTGCAGGACGAGTACGTCGTCAACACCCTGAAGCTGGATCCGGTGAAGTTCCCGGACTACAACACCGCGTACGCGAATCTGAAGACCGGCCAGATCGACGCCTGGGTCGCGCCGTCGGCGCAGGCTACCGGAGCCGTGCAGCCCGGCGATTCGACCTCGATCGTGCAGAACACCTTCAGCCTGGACAACTTCACCGCGTGGGCGGTCCGCAAGGGCAATCAGCCGCTGACCGACGCGCTGAACGCGGGCCTCGACGCGGTCATCGCCGACGGCACCTACGCCAAGCTCTACCAGGACTGGGCGCCGCGGCCGTTCCCGCCGGGATGGAAGCCCGGCTCCAAGGCCGCGCCGATGCCGCAGCTGCCGGACTTCGACAAGATCGCCGCGGAGCATCAGAACACCGACAGTCAGCAGTCGGCTCCCAAATCGACACTGGAGCAATTGCGCGACACGTTCTTCGATTGGTCGCTGTACCGCAAGGCATTTCCCGATCTGTTCAAGACCGGCCTGCCGAATACTTTGATCCTGGCGCTGGTTTCGGGGGTGATCGGCACCGCGATCGGCATGCTGCTGGCGGTCGCGGGCATCTCGCGGACGCGCTGGTTGCGCTGGCCCGCAAGGATTTACACCGATATCTTCCGCGGCCTGCCCGCCGTGGTGATCATCCTGCTGATCGGACTCGGGATCGGCCCGGTGGTCAAGAACCTCACCGGCAACAATCCCTACTGGCTGGGCGCGGTGGCGCTGGCGCTGCTGGCATCCGCCTATATCGGCGAGATCTTCCGCTCCGGCATCCAATCCGTGGAGGCCGGGCAGCTGGAGGCCGCGCGCGCCATCGGGTTCGGCTATCGGCAGTCGATGACGCTGGTGGTGATCCCGCAGGGCGTGCGCCGGGTGCTGCCCGCGCTGATGAACCAGTTCATCGCGCTGATCAAGGATTCCTCGCTGATCTACTTCCTGGGCCTGCTGGCCTCGCAGCGGGAGCTGTTCGCCGTCGGGCGCGACCTCAACGCGCAGACCGGTAACCTGTCGCCGCTGGTCGCGGCCGGCCTGGTCTACCTCCTGCTGACCATTCCGCTCACGCACCTGGTGAACTACATCGACCGCAGGCTGCGCACCGGGCGTCGGGAGGATCCGGTCGAGCCGGTGGAACAGGCCGTCATCACGGAAGGACGCGGAGCATGAGTTCCTCCCTGACGGGTACCGATCTGCATCTCACCCTGGGCCGCAACCAGATCCTGCGCGGTGTCGACATCCACGTCGACGCGGGGAAGACGACGACCGTCGTCGGCCCGTCGGGGTCGGGTAAATCCACGCTGCTGCGGGTGCTGAACCGGCTCCACGAGCCGGACTCCGGTGATGTGCTCATCGACGACGTCTCGGTGCTCACCGAGGATCCGGACAAGCTGCGGCAGCGCATCGGCATGGTGTTCCAGCATTTCAACCTGTTCCCGCATCGCACGGTCGCCGACAACGTGGCGCTGGGACCGCGCAAGCTGCGCGGGCTGTCCAAGGACGAGGCCCGGGCCGTGGCCCTGGAACAGCTGGAGACGGTGGGCCTCGCGAACCGCGCCGACGCGCGCCCCGGCAACCTGTCCGGCGGCCAGCAGCAGCGCGTCGCGATCGCGCGGGCGCTGGCGATGAAACCGGAGCTGATGCTGTTCGACGAGGCCACCTCCGCGCTGGACCCGGAACTGGTCAAGGGAGTGCTGGCGCTGATGGCGGAGCTGGCGTCGGGCGGGATGACCATGATCGTGGTGACGCACGAGATGGGCTTCGCCCGTTCGGTCTCCGACAGCGTGGTGTTCATGGATCAGGGCAAGGTCGTGGAGTCCGGGACGCCGGACCGGATCTTCGACAATGCCGAGACCCCGCGACTGAGGCAGTTCCTCTCCCAGATCCTGTAAGCCTCACCTAATTGGTCGGATGTTCACGTTTACGTCTCCTGGACCTCGCACGACCCGTTTAGCGTGCGCATCGCCAGCCCATGCGAGGAGCGATCGTGAATCTCAAGCCCCTGTCTCTGTTCGTGACGCACGACGGCCGGTCGTCGCGCTCCTCGACAACCTGCGCCTACAAATGTGGAAACGCGTGTTTCCACGAGGTGCCCAACACCTCGGCCGGTGAGTACTTCGGCGATATCGTCGCGTCGATCTCCCGGCGCGGGCTGCTGAAGGGCGGCGCGGCCGTCGTGCTCGCGACCGGCGCGGGCTCGGTCCTCGCGGCCTGCGGGGACGACGCGCCGAAGAACACCGCCGAGAGCAGGCCCGGCACCGGCACCGACTTCACCGCGGTGGCGCCCAACACCCAGGACGCGCTGGTCGTCCCCGACGGCTATCAGCAGTCGGTGGTCATCCGCTGGGGCGACCCGGTGCTGCCGGACGCCCCGGCCTTCGATTTCGCGAAGCAGTCCGCCGCCGCGCAGGCCAAGCAGTTCGGCTACAACAACGACTTCCAGGGCCTGCTGCCGATCGAGGGCCAGGCAGATTCCTACCTGCTGGTGGTCAATCACGAGTACACCACCGAACCGCACATGTTCACCGGCTACAACCCGGACGCGCCGACGGCGGAACAGTTCGCGATCTGCCTTGCCGCGCACGGACTCTCGGTCGTGGAGGTGAAGGGCGAATCCGCCACGGGCAAGCTGACGCCGGTCATGGGCCGGTACAACCGCCGCATCACGGGCACCTCCGAATTCACCCTCACCGGACCGGCCGCGGGCAGCGCGTTCCTGAAGACCTCCGCCGATCCGACCGGCGCGAAAGTGCTGGGGACACTGAACAATTGCTCCGGCGGGCTCACCCCGTGGGGCACCGTGCTGTCCGGCGAGGAGAACTTCAACCAGTACTTCTCCGGCGTGCTGGCCGATCCGATCGCGCAGGAGCGAGGCAAGCGCTACGGCCTGGGCCATCCGGGCGCGGGCCAGGGCGAGATGCCAAGGCACTGGGAGCGTTTCGACAAGCGGTTCGATGTGGCGCAGGAGCCCAACGAGTCCAACCGCTTCGGCTACATCGTCGAACTCGATCCGTGGGATCCGGCCTCGACGCCGATCAAGCACACCGCGCTGGGCCGGTTCAAGCACGAGTCGGCGAATATCTACGTCACCCCGGACGGGACGGTGGTCGCGTACTCCGGCGACGACGAGCGCTTCGAGTACATGTACAAGTTCGTCTCCGCCAAGAAGATCGAGCAGGGCGATACGGCGGCCAGCCGCAAGCACAACATGACCATCCTCGACGAGGGCACCCTCTACGTCGCGAAGCTGACCGGCGATCACGCCGAGCAGATCGACGGCACCGGAAAGGTGCCCTCGGACAAGGGATTCACGGGTAAGGGCCAGTGGATCCCGATCCTCCAGACCGGCGCCGACGGCAAGGGCGCGTCGCTGGTGCAGGGCATGTCCGCCGAGGAGGTCGCGGTCTTCACCCGCGTGGCCGGGGACAAGGTGGGCGCCACCAAGATGGACCGCCCCGAGGACTTCGAGCCGAACCCGAAGACCGGCAAGGTGTACGTGGCGCTGACCAACAACTCCAACCGCGGCACCGAGGGCAAGGCCGCCGCGGACGAGGCGAATCCGCGCAACCAGAACAAGAACGGCCAGATCCTGGAGATCACCGACGATCACAAGGGCACCGCGTTCACCTGGTCGCTGCTGCTGGTCTGCGGCGATCCGGCGGCCGCCGACACCTACTTCGGCGGATTCGACAAGACGAAGGTCAGCCCGATCTCGTGTCCCGACAACGTGGCCTTCGACCCCTACGGCAACCTGTGGATAGCCACCGACGGCAATGCGCTGAAGTCGAACGACGGCCTGTTCTCGGTGATCCTCGAGGGCGAGCGCCGCGGCGAGACCAAGCAGTTCCTGACGGTGCCGAAGGGCGCGGAGACCTGCGGCCCGGTGGTGAGCGAGAAGCGCGTCATGGTGTGCGTGCAGCATCCGGGCGAGGTCGACGGCGCGTCCGCCGACAAGCCCGCCTCCCACTGGCCCGACGGCGGCGCCTCCCAGCCCCGTCCCGCCGTGGTCGCGGTGTGGAAGGACAAGGGCGGCAGCATCGGCGTGTAGGTGCGGTGCCCTGGGTGTGCACAGGCGTGCACACCCAGGGAAACCTGTGGATAAATGCGCACCTGTTAATGTGTGGTTATCGCCACTTTGTTCTTTCGACATGGAAATTCCGCACGAAAGAGGGCAGTTCGATGACCACAGCGCATCTTCCGCACACCGACCACGGCCACACGCACGGCACGGGGTGTGGACACGTCTCCATCCCGCACGGCGACCACGTCGACTACGTCCACGACGGCCACCTGCACCGCGAACACGACGGCCACTTCGACGAATGCGAGCCGTCCGGCCACACCGAGCACCCGTCCCACGCCCACGTCCACGGCGAGGGCTGCGGCCACGTCGCCGTCCCCCACGGCGACCATGTCGACTACATCCACGACGGCTGCCGCCACGCCGCCCACGACGGGCACTACGACGAACACTGACCCCGGCTTACGCCGGGGAAAGTGACCGGCCCTGCCGACTACATATTGGCGAAGCGGGCGAAATCTCCCTGGGCACCGCTGTAGATGTTGATGTCCGCTCGCCCCGCGATCCCCGGGATCTGCCCGGAGTCGGTGGTCTGCCAGAAGGTCCAGGCGGGCCAGCCGCCGGGGACCTCGGGCTGATCATTGCCGCGGTAGTCGGCGATCCACAGGGGGTAGCGGGTGAACTCGTTGGTGTCGGCCATCGCCGTGCGCCAGAACGTGGGATAGGTGTAGATGATCGGGACCCGGCCGGTGAGCGCCTGCACCGTGTTCAGGTAGCGGTGGGTCCAATCGATGAGGGCGGCCGGCGGCAGCCCGCCGGAGTTCTCCAGATCGAGCACCGGGGGCAGATCCAGCGGGCCGTTCTGGCCCAGGACCGTCGTCGCGTACAGCGCGGCCTGCGGTTCCGGCGGCAGGTCGGGATGCGCGTAATGATAGGTGCCGCGGGCGACCCCCGCCGCGCGCATCAGCACGCTGTCGGGGACGAAATAGGGATTGATGTAGTTGAGTCCCTCGGTGGCCTTCACCATCGCGAAATGGTTGCCCGAGGCCTTCACCTCGAACCAGTTGATCATCCGGCCGTCGACATGTTGCCAGGACGAGACGTCGGGTCCCGTCGGCTCGGCGGTGGCGACGGTCGTTGCTGAAAGGATGCCGACTGCCGCTAGCGCGGGCAGGGCCAGGAGAGCGCGACGAACTTTCGGACGAGCCACGGTGCGTCGATACATGGGTACGAGCGTAAGCACCCGAGCCGGATGTGACCACACTCATCGCCGCGAATCGCTCAGCCCAGCCAGTCCAGGACCGAGGCCGCCGTCCACGACTGCTGCATACTCCCCAGCGGCTGGCCGGTGAACGGGTCGTAGTACTCGGCGAAGCTGCCGTCGCTGGCCTGCCGCAGACCCTCGGCGCGCAGCATGAACGAGCGCTCGGCCCAGCCGCGGCGGGCGAAGACCCAGGAGAACAGCCAGCTCATCACCGGCCACACCGGGCCCCGCCAGTATTCGCTGCGGCGGAAGTCCTTCGCGACCGGCGAGGTCGACGGCGGCAGCGCGTAGCGCAGATCCGGATGGCCGCAGAAGCGCGGGCCCTCGAACGTCCGCAGCAGGCTGCGTTCGGCGTCGCGGGGCAGGCCGCCGCACAGCAGCGGCGCGAACATGGCCAGGGTCTCGGTCGTGATCCACTTCCCCAGGCGGATGTCGTAGTCGCGCGCCGCGCCGGAACGCGGATCGGTGGTGGCGATGACACCGGCGCGGAAGTAGTCCGCCCACTCGTACAGTTCGCGCACATCGGCGTTCGGGAGCCGGTAGTCCTCGCCGATATTCGCCAGCACCTCGCACGCCAGGGCGAAGATCGCGGTGACGAATACGTCCTCCACAGCGAAACTCATCGTCGAAGCGAGTTGGAAATCGTCGTATCCACATCGCCGCATCTGCTCGACGAGCCACAGGTACCGGTCGTACTCGCGGTCGCTGGGCCGCTGGCTGGCATCGACCAGGGTGATGTCGGCGCGTTCGTAGGGAGTGAGGTCGCCGGGAACGACGTTGTCGTAGGCGCGGTCCCAGCGCGGCGAGTTGTCCATCCCCGATTCCCAGCCGTGGTACAGCGTGATCCGGCCGTTCTTCTTCGGGTCGCGGGCGTGGGCGAGCCAGCGATGCCAGCGCATCAGGTCCGCCCACCGGCGATCGAGGAATTCCTCGGCGACCGCGCGCGTGCTGCGGCCGTGGCGGCGGGAGTGATCGAGGATCCGCTGTACGGCGATCGCGTGCACGGGCGGCTGGGTGATGCCGGAGGTGTCGGGCCCGTCCGGGGCGTTGGCGGCAAGCCGCCGGCACTCCCAGCGGGCGGGGCCGGGGAAATAGCCGTCCACACCGTTGGCGAACACGATGTGCGGGATCATCCCGTTCTTCCACTGCGCCGACAGCAGCGTGTCGAGTTCGACCACCGCGCGCTCCACGCTCAGGGGAGCCAGGCCGACCGCGACGAATGCCGCGTCCCAGCTCCACATGTGCGGGTAGAGCTTGGGTGCGGCGCTGGTCATGGTGCCCAGATCGTTGCCGCGGAGGAGGTACGCGGCCCGGGCCGCGAGTTGTGTCGGGGTGAAACCGGGCCCGTTCATACCCCTATTCTGCGACGTAACCCGCAGGTATGCGCGTTGCGACGATTCCCCACCCTCCGGTCGACGGTGTGCGGGCTGTTGTTGGGCAGTTGTCACACTGTTCGCCTCGGTTCGTGATTCCGGTTGCCGAGATAGATACACCCGGTCGCCGGGTGCTCGCCACCCGAAGGGTGACTGATTGCTCACAGCGACCAAGCAGTGCATCGTCGGTGTGCGACGGGGGGTTACGGCGGTGCCCGGTTACCGTGGTGCCCATGTCCGTATCCAGCTCCGAAACCCCCAGGCCGACGGCCCTCGTCACCGGTGCGAGCCGCGGGCTCGGCGCCGCGATCGCCCGGGAACTCGCGCCCACGCACGACCTGCTGCTCGGCGCGCGCTCGGTGGATGCGCTGAGCGGCATCCTGGGCGAACTGCCCGGCGCCACCGCCTGGCCGGTGGACCTGACCGACTACGAGGCCGTGGCGCGCGCGGCCGCGCCGATCGAGCGCCTCGACGTGCTGGTCCACAACGCCGGTGTCGCCGAATTGGGCACCGTCGCAGAGTCTTCGGTTTCGGTGTGGCGAGAAACACTGGAGGCCAACGTGATCGCGGTCTCCGAACTGACCCGCCTGCTCCTTCCCGCGCTGCGCTCCGCCAACGGCCATGTGGTGCTGATCAATTCGGGTGCGGGCCTGCGCGCGAACGCCGGCTGGGGCGTCTACGCGGCGAGTAAGTTCGCCCTCCGCGCCTTCGGTGACGCCCTGCGCCTCGAGGAGCCTCGATTGCGGGTGACCTCGATCCATCCGGGCCGCATCGCCACGGATATGCAACGCGCCATCGTCGCCACCGAGGGCCGCGAATTCGACGCGAACGAATTCCTCACGGCCGAAACCGTCGCGCTAACCGTAGGCAACGCGGTCCTTACCCCGCGCGACGCCCACCCGACCGAAATCGTGCTGCGGCCGATCGCCCGCTGACCACCGGGAAGGCCGGCGACCGAGTGCGCGACGGGAGCCGACAGCCCCGGACACTCCGGCATGGAGTGCGGAACTCTGTCAGTCTGTTCGCAGGCCACGTATGTGGTCTCGAAAGATGAGGGAGTTCCACCATGATTCGTAAAATCACCATGACCGTCACCGTCACCGCCGCCATGATCGGCGCGGGCGCCGGCATGTCCCAGGCCGCGTCCCCCGCCCCCGCCCCCGTCCAGCCGGTCGCCGCCGGCCAGACCCAGGCAATTCCCGGCGAGGCCGTCGGTGGCGTCGTCGGCGGCGCGGTCGGCACGGTCGCCGGCGCGGGCCTCGGCGCGGTAGCGGGCGGCGTCACCGGCTGCGTGGCAACCACAGTCGCCTGCCCCGTCGGCACGGTCGCCGGCATCGCGGTCGGCGTCGGCCTCGGCGCGGCAACGGGCGCGGTCGTAGGCGCAACCGCAGGCGCAGCCCTGGGCGGCGCCATCGGCGGCCAAATCCCCGCCTGACACACGCGACGGCGCCCGGGTCCCGCCGGGGGACCTGGGCGCCGCCGCCTAGCCGCGCTACAGGTCGATTCGGCGGCGCTCCGCTGTCTCGGGGTCGATATCCCACGCGGCCATCGTCATGCCCCGGCTCGTGCGGTCGATCGGTCGTTCGACAGGACTGTCACCCGTCGGCCAGACCCGCAGCGCTCGGAAGTCGAACCCGTCCTGCTCCGCCGACTCCCACTCGAATTCCACATCCTGGCCGACGACCAGATCCCTGCGCTCGGACTTCACCGCCGCAAACGACACCCAGCATCCACCGGGAACCGACCGGGACTCGATTACGCCCCAGCCCTCTTCGACGTGCCATTCCCGCACGATGCCTGTCTCGCCCACCGATTCTTCTCCTGGTTCGACAACCCCTCGTGCGGCAGCACGCTACTCCGACTGTGAACAATCCCGCCTGGGATGAATCTTCCAAGGGGTCAGAACATTCCGCCGCCTGCGTGTAGGGTCTGGCCGGTGATCCAGCGGGCGGCGTCGGAGGCCAGGAAGGTGACGATGTCGGCGATGTCGGTGGGGTCGGCGAGTCTGCCGAGGGGGATCTCGGCGGCGATCGCGGAGATCTGGTCGGGTGGGACTGTGGCCGCTACTTTTTCGGTGCGCGTCGGGCCGGGGAGGACGCTGTTCACGGTGATACGGCGTGCGGCGAGTTCGGTGGCCAGTACCCGGACGAGTTGATCGCCCGCGGCCTTGCTTGCGGCGTACAGGCCGGCGTTCGCGCGTGGGACCACTGCGGCGCCACTGGAAATGACGATGATTCGGCCGTTGTCGACCACATGTCCGGCGGCCGCGCGCAGGGTGGCGAACGTGGCTCTGGTGTTGGCGTCGAAGACCCGGTCGTAATCGGCATCGGTGGACTGGGCCAGCGGAGCGAAATGGGTGACGGCCGCGCTGTGCACGACGACGTCCGGGTCGCCGTACTGCTGTCGCGCGACGTCGAACAGCCGGTCGACTTGCTCGGGCACGGAGACATCGGCGTGTACCGCCGTCGCCTCGCCGCCCGCCGCGCGGATGGTGGACACCACGGATTCGGCCGCCGCGGCATCCGAACGGTAGTTGACGACGACTGCGGTTCCGGCCGAGCCGAGTCGTTCGGCGATGGCGCGGCCGATGCCCTGCGCGGCACCGGTGACGATGGCGGTCGATGTGTGCGACATGGTGGTCTCCCTTTGACGATTCTGCTGTGCCACACCGACGTTATGGGCCGACAATGATCCGAACCATGGTGGAATGTGCCCGAAACATATCCGATCGGATCACTCTGGAGGTTCGGTGGCGATCGATGTCCTGAGCGATGCGGTGGCCGCGCTGACCACCGCCCCGGCCTTGTCCGTACTCACCCGGGCTCGCGCGCCTTGGGGATTGCGGTTCGGCGGACGGCAGGGATTCGGCTTTCACGTGATCGTGCACGGCGAGTGCCGGCTGCTCCGCGACGGCGCCGACCCGCTCCCGCTGCGAGCCGGGGACGTCGTACTGATGCCCGGCAGCGCGGCGCACACCCTCGCGGATGCCCTCGAGACGGAACCCCTCGATCTTGTCGTGGACGGCCGCATCGACGGGGTTACGGTCGGCGGCGACGGCGCGGAGACCGTCGTGCTGTCCGGGGCCTATCAGATCGAGCAAGGAATCCGGCACCCGCTGCTCGCCGGCCTTCCCGACGTGGTCCATCTGTCCGGCCCGCCGCGGCAACGGTTGCAGACCGTCGTCGAACTCCTGAGCGCCGAGATCGAGACACGAGACCCCGGCGGCGACGCGATCGTGGGCTCTCTGGTGGATGCGCTGCTGCTCTACATCCTGCGTGCCTGGTACGACGGAAAGACCACCGGATGGACCGCGGCGATGACCGACAAGGCGATCGGCCACAGCTTGCACAAGATGCACTCCCACCCCGCCGAACCGTGGACCGTCGACCGCTTGGCGAGCGAGATCTGTTTGGCGCGAGCCACTTTCACCCGCCGTTTCACCAAACTGGTAGGCGAACCACCACTGACGTACCTCACTCGCTGGCGGATGATCATCGCGGCCCGCCTGCTACGGCGCGACCGCGCCCCGATCGCGACCATCGCCCGGCAGGTGGGTTACACGTCGGAATTCGCTTTCGCCAAGGCATTCAAACGGGAGTACCGGATCGCACCCGGCGCCTATCGACGCGAGCGCCTCGAATCGGCCCGAGCGCATTAGGCTTAGGGTGTGGTCGGCGTCGCGACGCTCACTGCCCGGGGGCGAGCAGAGTACGAACGATGCTGTGCCTGTGTGCTTTTGCCGGTGACATCGCTCTCCGGCTTTCCTCGCTCCCGATCCGCGAATCGCTGGCGGCACATACGGTATGCACCCTGGGGGTCGCCGTCCTGTCGATCGCGGTGGCAGCGATATCGGTGGTCCTCGCACTGCGGTCGCGCACCATGCGAGTGGTCTCATGGACCATAGCTCTGCTCGCCGGACTCTCCTTTTCCGCGCAAACCGCGAAGCTGTATTTCGCCTACGACGGCCACCACGAGCTGACGTTCGTCGACCATGTCCTGACGACACCCCACCAAGCCCTCGTCTACTTCAACGTCCCGTTGATCCTGACCTACACCGCCGACATCCTGATATGGCTTGCCGCACTGGCCTTGTCGATGCTCAGCACCCGCGGCCACACGAATCGCATACGCAGCCCACATCGCCGGTTCACTGACTATTCGTCTAGGTAGCCCGTGCCTCGACGGCCTTGCGAATAAGATCTCGTGCCGCATCGCCTGTGACGGAATGACCTGCGAGGATGTCGAACGTTTGGTGATATGCCCTGATCTCTCGTGGTTGAGTTACAGCCAATTCTGCGGTGACCGTCTCGACGGTTACCCGGCGTTCATCGAACATAACGAAATTTGTCAGTTGCATCGGTAGTTCTGTGCCCGTCGGGATAATTCCGAAACTAACGCGAGGTAAACCCATTATCGCCATCAACCTGTCCAATTGCCCTGTCATCACCGAGTTTCCGCCGACGTTGTTGTACAGGGCGGACTCGCCCATCAATATATGGAAGAGTCGATCACCCTGATATAGAACCTGCTGGCGTTCCATCCTCTTGGCGACACCTTCATCGAGGTCGTCCGGAATCTTGTGAAATTTGATGGACCTGCGCAGGATTTCGTATGCATATTCAGCGGTTTGGAGCAGCCCGGGAATCAATGTCGGCTGATACATTCGCATGACTCTGGATTGGCGGGTCATGCGTAGGATTTCTTGCTGTTTCTGTTTTGTGCCGCCGCTGAGCGTGCGTCGCCATTCACGATAAGCGGCATCGATGTTGCGGAGCGTGGCGACAAGTTCGGGTATCTCGCCGTTCGATCCTGTGAGAGTGCACCAGGTCTTGATATCAGCTTCCGATGGCTTGGTTTTTCCGTACTCGATCTTCGGCACTCTCGTCTGATGCCACCCAGCCCGGCGGGCGAGTTCACTGCCACTCAGCCCAGCCGATAGGCGAAGCCCCCGGAGACGTTCGCCGAGGGCTTCGCGTGCTTGTTGAACCGAGTCTGTCACGAGGCGGGATTTACCGGCGCATCGGCGATGTACTCATCAAATGGGACGGCAGACTGCCAGAGAGTTTCCTTCACACGGCGACAATACGCCACAATTCCTTTGTCTGTGGTTATCGCCGCACCGGCGGGCTGCCCATCATCGTCTACCAGATTGAACCCGATCTTCGTATCATCGAACAACCACCAGTCGTCCGACGGGACGTCTGGGGCGAGATGGCGAGGTAGATATCGAATATCTTCGCCGGCTTCGATATTCCCGGCAGTAATAGACAGTAGCCAGCGCTGGTAATCACTGTGCGGCACGGTGACTACACGAACCCGACTTACTGTCACGCCCCGGCCGACGGTTTCCCGAACCAATGCAGTCCAGGGGCGCTTGCTGTAATCCGGCAGGGGCGGCTCTCCGGCAAGGAATCGGTGCAGTGCCTCGAGTTCGCCGGGAACCGCGTACGTGTCCCGCACCTCCATATGAAATGCTTCCTGCTGGGCTTCACGAAAAAGCTCAGGCCACGGGCTGGGCTGCCTCAATTGCACCGTAGTAAGTCCTCTCGGATTTCGGCACCTCGATGGCAGTCTCGTGGGCCTCCATGTTCATCTGGTCTACCGTCTCACGATCGGTGATCGGTCGACCGGATACCAGGAAAGTGCCTCTGCCCGTGTCGCTCATGGCCGCCCCGATGAACGTGTCCGGCTGGGCGAACCCGAGCAGCAGGTGAGGTATCTCCACCGTCGATGCTGGCTCGGTCCTCCAGCCGACAACAAGGTAGGTGCCCGCATCGGTCGCGTACAGCGCTGGGCACTCGCCGTCGCCGGAACCACCCTTGCCGAGGAATGTCAACCACATGGTGAGGCTCCTGTCTCAGTTAGGCGAATCTATGCTCAATCATCTCCATATTGCCTCGAGTGAGCGATGATGACCTGGTTTTAGTCTATTTGAGCATAGTTCGGCATAGATGTAGGCGAAAGGCCCGCGCCCTTCCTAGCGTCGTAATCGGCACCCGGGACCGGCGGAGCTATCCCGGCTCCGGGTCGCCTACCAACGGCTATGAGAGGTCGATATGGATTGGCGCACAAGGCTGTTCGAGTTCCCGAGCGGCGTACTCGAAGTACGTGCGTACGGCGGTGAGACTGCTGAGGATGGCCCGGGGGTCTACATGGAGTTCTATGGGCCAGACAGCGACGTCGACTCACTCCAGGGGGACGAACGACGCCGGAGGCCTCATGAGCTGGCAGGTTGGCTTGTTCGTCGTAGTCGCCCTGCCGGCTGCCGTATTCGTGGTCGCCGTGTTCTGGCCCGAGCCCAGGCCGAAGGACGAATCGTCAGTTGGCCGGGTCACTCGGCGACGGCCGCGACTCCGTCGATAACAGCGGTCGGGGAGTACGCACTTTCAGTGAGGCCCAAGGGGCGGCAGTCCCAGGTTCACCCTGTGGGCGGGGTGATTCCGTCGATCAGGGCGTTCAGGGACTTCGTGATCGCGGAGAGGCCCGAGTGGGGGGAGCCGCCGGGTTCGGTCATGTAGCGATCGCGGCGGATCTCGATCATGAGGGAGAGGACCTCGGGGGCGAAGCGGTAGTAGCGGAGGGGGACGTAGGCGCCGGTGAAGGGGGTGTTCAGGTCGACCTCGAAAGGGGAGAAGGCCTTTCGGGCGGCGGCTATGAGCCAGGGCGGGGTGTGGCGGTCGGCGGTGCCGAGGCAGATCTCGGGGCGGGGGCCGGAGTGGAGTTCGTAGGGGAGGCGCTCGGTGGGGTAGGAGTGGATGTCGAGCACGATGGCGCGGCCCGTGGCGGTGAGGCGCTCCTCGACCGCTCGGGTCATCGCCGCCGTGTACGGGTTGAAATACGTTGTCAGTAGCGACTTTTCGTGGTCGGCGTCGTATTCGCGTAATCGGTCGCCCAGGGACGTCCGGGTGTAGACCGCGCCCATGCCGACCGCGCGCATCTCCTCGCGCTGGTCCGCGAAGCGTTCGGGGTCGACCACCAGTCGCGACAGGTGGTTGGTGAAGACCCACGGCCGGACGGCGGCCGGTGTGGCCGCCTGTTCGGCGATCGATCCGGTGTGCGCGTCGGTCATCCGGTCGAGTTCGGCGGAAAGCTCCGTGTCGGACAACAGGATTCGGTCGCGCACCCCGGCGGGGACGATTCGCGAACCGTGGGGGACGTGCAGCAGCACGGGCGATTTCGGGGCGCCCGGCGACAGCGTGTAGTGCGCTCCCGGCGCGGACCGGGAGTGTTCCGCGGAAGTCACAGGCGCTCTATGCCACCACGTTGACCAGGCGGCCCGGGACGACGATGACCTTGCGGGGCTCCTTGCCGTTCAGGAACTCCAGCAGTTTCTCGTCGGTCAGGGCGGCGGATTCGATGGCCTTCGCGTCGGCGTCGGCGGGGACGCTGATGCGGCTGCGGACCTTGCCGTTGACCTGGATCGGGTACTCGACCGAATCCTCCACCAGCAGTGCGGGATCCGCGACCGGGAACGGGCCGTGCGCCAGGGCGGTGGTGTGGCCCAGGCGTTCCCACAGTTCCTCGGCGATGTGCGGGGACATCGGGGCCAGCATCAGGACCAGCGGCTCGACCACCGCGCGCGGTGCGCCCTGCGGGTACTCCTTGGTCAGGTGGTTGGTCAGCTCGATCAGCTTGGCGCCGGCGGTGTTGTCGCGCAGCGCCGCGTAGTCGCCGTCCACACCGTCGATCGTCTTGTGCAGCAGGCGCAGCGTGGCATCGGACGGGTCGGCGTCGGTGACGCGCACGCCGCCGGACTCCTCGTCGACGACCAGGCGCCACACCCGCTGCAGGAACCGGTGCGCGCCGACGACATCCTTGGTCGCCCACGGCCGCGAGGTGTCCAGCGGGCCCATCGACATCTCGTAGAAGCGGAAGGTGTCCGCGCCGTACAGGTCGTACATCTCGTCGGGGGAGACGGCGTTCTTCAGCGACTTGCCGATCTTGCCGTACTCCTGGAAGACCTCGATCTCGCCCTCGGGCGCACCCGGCCAGAAGAACTTCCCGTCGCGCTCGACCACCTCGGCGGCGGGCACGTAGGCGCCGCGCGCGTCGGTGTAGGCGTAGGCCTGGATGTAGCCCTGGTTGAACAGGCGGCGGTACGGCTCCGGGCTGGACACGTCGCCCAGATCGAACATGACCTTCTGCCAGAACCGCGCGTACAGCAGGTGCAGCACGGCGTGCTCGACGCCGCCGACGTACAGGTCGACGCCGCCGGGATCGTTCGCGCCGTGCTCGGCGGGGCGGGGGCCCAGCCAGTACCGCTCGTTCTCCGGCGCGGCCAGCGCCTCGGTGTTGGTCGGGTCGGTGTAGCGCAGCTGGTACCAGGAGCTGCCCGCCCACTGCGGCATCACGTTGGTGTCGCGGCGGTAGGTCTTGGGGCCGTCGCCCAGATCCAGTTCGACGTTCACCCAGTCGGTGGCCTTGGCCAGCGGGGGCGACGGCTCGGAGTCGGCGTCGTCGGGATCGAAGGTGACCGGCGCGAAGTCCTTGACCTCCGGAAGCTGCACGGGCAGCAGCGATTCCGGCAGGGCGTGCGCCTGCCCGTCCTCGTCGTAGACGATCGGGAACGGCTCGCCCCAGTACCGCTGCCGGGCGAACAGCCAGTCGCGCAGCTTGTATTGGACGGTGCCCTTCCCGCGGCCGTCGGCCTCCAGATGCTCGATGACCTTCGCCTTGGCGGCGTCGATCTCCAAGCCGTCCAGATAATCGGAGTTCACCAGCGTTCCTTCGCCGACGTAAGCGCCGGAGGAGACTCCGCTGGTAATCTCGGAATCGCTTGCCCCGGCACGTTTTTGGCCGGGGCCTCCCGCAACCACTTCCACGATGGGCAGGCCGAAGGCGGTGGCGAATTCCCAGTCGCGCTGGTCGTGGCCGGGGACCGCCATGATGGCGCCGGTGCCGTAGCCGCTCAGCACGTAGTCGGCGATGAAGACCGGGACCTGCTTGCCGTTGACCGGGTTGGTCGCGTAGCTGCCCAGGAAGACGCCGGTCTTCTCCTTGTTCTCCTGGCGCTCCAGATCCGATTTCGCCGCGATCGACTCGCGATAGGCCGCAACGGCTTTCGCGGGAGTGTCGGCGCCGAAGGTCCAGCGCTGATCGACGTCCGCCGGGTACCGCGCGGCCACCAGCCGGTCCACCAGCTCGTGCTCCGGGGCCAGCACCACGTACGTCGCGCCGAACAGGGTGTCGGGACGAGTGGTGAAAACCTCGATGGTCTCCCCCTCGGCGGCGAAGGTGACCTGTGCGCCCCGCGACCGGCCGATCCAGTTGCGCTGCATGGTCTTGACGTTGTCCGGCCAGTCCAGCAGGTCGAGATCATCGACCAGGCGGTCGGAGTAGGCGGTGATGCGCATCATCCACTGCCGCAGGCGCTTGCGGAACACGGGGAAGTTGCCGCGCTCGGAGCGTCCCTCGGCGGTGACCTCCTCGTTGGCCAGTACCGTGCCCAGGCCGGGGCACCAGTTGACCACCGAATCCGACTGGTACACCAGGCGATAGGAGTCCAGCACCGCGTCGCGCTCGGCCCGCGACAGCTCCGACCACACCCGGCCGTCGCCGGTTTCCCTTGTGCCCGCGTCGAATTCGGCCGCCAGCTCGGCGATCGGGCGAGCCTTGTTCGCGGCGGTGTCGTACCAGGAGTTGTAGATGCGCAGGAAGATCCACTGCGTCCACTTGTAGAACTCGGGGTCGGTGGTGGCGAACGACCGGCGGCGGTCGTGGCCCAGGCCCAGCCGGTCCAGCTGGCGACGCATGTTGTTGATATTGGATTCGGTGGTCACCCGGGGGTGCGCGCCGGTCTGCACCGCGTACTGCTCGGCGGGCAGGCCGAAGGCGTCGTAACCCAGGGCGTGCAGCACGTTGCGGCCGCGCATGCGGTGGTAGCGGGCGAAGACGTCGGTGGCGATGTAGCCCAGGGGATGGCCGACGTGCAGGCCCGCGCCGGACGGGTAGGGGAACATGTCCTGGATGAACAGCTTGTCCACCGGGGTCTCGCCACGCAGCGGGCCGACCGGGTTGGGCGCGAAGAAGGTGCCGCGGTCGTCCCACGCCCGCTGCCACTTGCTCTCGATACGTCCGGCGAGGTCGGCGTTGTAGCGGTGTGCGGGTACGTCGCTGTCGCCGGACGCTGTCGCGCCAGCGGTGTCGTTTGCACGGGTGTCCTGCACGGGCCTGCCTTCTCGTCGCCGATGTCCCCGGATAAGAGTTGGTCACCAGGGTAGAGCGTGCGCACGTCAGGCCCCAAAAAGGGTATACGGGCGGGCCCGCGGTTCCCGGCGTTTCACACCGGGTACCGTGGTCGGAGTGTTCGTGGTGGCGCTGATCCTGTTCGTGCTGGCGGCGGTGGCCGTCGTCACCGGGGTACTCGGGCTGACGGGCTCCCTGCCCCCCAATCGTTTTTTCGGTGTGCACACCGAGGACGCGCTGAGCACGGAAGAGACCTTCCGTATCGCCAATCGCGTCGCGGCGCCCACCTCCTTCGGCGCGGGCGTGCTGCTCGCCGTCGGTGGCGTGATCGCGCTGCTCGCGAGCCCCGTCGTGGGGATCGTCGGCGCCGTGCTGGCCGCCGTGATCGCCCTGTTCATTCTCGGCGCGGGCGCGAATGCCGCGGCGGGCGCGATCGCGGGGCTCGTCCCGCAGACCGGCGCCTGCGGTGGCGCGTGCGGGGCCTGCTCACTGCGCGACGCCTGCGAGCCCGCCACCTGATGGGTCCGCTCACGGTCGGCTTCGACCTGGATATGACCCTCATCGATTCCCGCCCCGGCATCCGGGCCTGTTATCAGGCGCTCTCGGAACGCACCGGCACCTTTATCGACAGCGATCTCACCATCACGCGATTGGGCCCGCCGCTCGAAGAGGAAATGGTGAACTGGTTCCCCGCCGCGGAGGTCGCGGCGATGGCCGACCTGTACCGGGAGATGTATCCCACCCACGCCGTCACCGGCACGCTCGCGATGCCCGGCGCGCGCGAGGCGATCGCGGCCGTCCAGGCGGCAGGGGGCCGCGCGATCGTGGTCAGCGCCAAATACGAACCCAATGCCAAGCTGCACCTGAAGCACCTCGACATCCCGGCCGACGCCGTCATCGGCGACCTGTGGGCGGAGAAGAAGGCCCTGGCCCTGCGCGAACACGGCGCGAGCATCTATGTCGGCGACCACCTGGGCGACGTCCGCGGCGCCCGGGTGGCCGGCGCCTACTCGGTCGCGGTGGCCACGGGCCCGTACTCCGCCGACGAACTGCGCGCCGCCGGTGCGGACACCGTCCTACCCGATCTGACGGCCTTCCCCGACTGGTTCGCCGACCCGCCCGTTCCCGGCATCCGGCGCTAGGCCCGTGTCCTGACCGGACACCGGCGGCGGCCGATCCTGGAGATCGACATTGGCCGGTTTCGTGCGGGGATCGGCATCCCAGTCGAATCTGGGCGCGATCGCACCCCATCGGCCCGGACCGTCGAACGAGATGCGCTGCGAGCCGAAATCCGTGCCGAGGAACGAGGCGGCGGAGCCGAATCGCGTCCCGGCGAAGTAGGCGGTGGCGGTGAAGGCGGCACTCGTGAAGTGGGCGTCGCCGGTGAACTCCGCGTCCTCGAAATAGGCCGTGCCCGAGAACGCCGTGAGCCCGAAGTACGCGGTGGCGGAGAACGCCGTGCCGGTGAAGTCGGCCGTACCGCCGAACGCCGTGCTGGTGAAGTCGGCCGTACCGCCGAATACGCCGTTCCGGAAATAGGTGGTGTCCGCGAAGGTCGCGCTGCGGAAGTCAGTGTCGGCGGAGAACGTCGCGTTGCGGAAGTAGGAGATGGCGGCGAACGCCGAACGCCGGAAGTGGGCCGGGCCGGTGAAGGTCGCGTTCTTGAAATAGGCGGTGTCGGCGAAGGTCGCATCGCGGAAGTCGGTCGTGCCCGCGAAGGTCGCATTCTTGAAATAGGCGGTGTCCGTGAACGTCGCATTGCGGAAGTCGGCGGCGCCCGTGAACGTCGCGCCGCGGAAGTCGGCGGTGGCGGCGAAGGTAGCGCGCGCGAAGCGGGCGGACCCGCCGAAGGTCGTCGAGCCGAACCCCGACTCCTCCAGATGCGCGTCGCGGAAGTCGAAATCGCTTGCCGACCAGTCGTATTCGCTGTCGGATCGGAGGCGGTCGATGATGACGCGCACGATCGTCCGGCGGACCTCCCGGTCGTTCTGCCGGTATTCGACGTGCTCCTCCACCGTTCCGCGGTCCCGGCCGCGCTCGACGCGGGGCGTCGTGGTGACGAGTTTGGTGCGGCCGGTGCTGCCGTGGTCGACGTCGTAGGGCAGCCGGAGGTAGCCGCAGAGGACGTCGACGCACTGCTGTCGGCGCGGGCCGTCGGATTCGTCGGCGGCGCCGGCCATCGCGTACACGCCGGCGAGGCGCACCGCGACATCGCCCGAGCCCAATTGCGCTGCCGCCGCGCCGAACCGCTCGACGAACCGCCCCTGCTCGATATCGCGCTGACGCCGGTAGGCGATCACCAGGGCGACCACGCCGCCGATCCCGCCGACCACGGTGAACGCGAGTTTGGTGAGGTCGATCGGCGCCGCCGGCGCGCTGCTGGTGTGGATGACCACTCGCAGGATCCAATATGCCGCGAGCGCGATCGCGGCCCCGGCGGAGACCGCCAGCAGCACCGCAGGAAGCAGGCCGAGGCGTCGCGTGATCCGGCCGAACCTGGTGGCGGCCTTGGTTACTCGCGCGCCCGTGCGCGGCCTTCGGGACATTGCTCGATTGTGGCCCACGCGGTCGATCGGCGACATGCGAACGCTCCCGGGGTGAGTGGCCCCGGGAGCGTCGGATCAGCGGGTCTTGCGGCGGAACTGGGTCTTCGACCAGAGGTAGCCGAGGGCCGCGATGGCGGCGCACCAGGCGAGGGCGATGATGCCGTTGTTGCCGATCTCCGTGCCCATCAGCAGGCCGCGCAGGGTTTCGGTGAAGGGGGTGAACGGCTGGTACTCGGCGAACTGGCGGACCCCGGCCGGCATGGTGTCGGTCGGCACCAGGCCGCTGCCGAGCATCGGCAGGTACACCACCGGCATGGGCGTGTTGCTGGCGTTCTCGGGTGTGGACGCGGACATTCCGAAACCGGCGCCGAGCCAGTTCAGGGCGAAGATCACGAGCGTGAGCAGGCCGAAGGCGGCGACCCACTCCAGCGGTTCGGCATTGGGCCGGAAGCCAAGCAGCAGCGATATGCCGACCATGAGGACGACTCCCAGCAGGCCCTGGATCAGGGTGCCGAGCACCTCGCCGGTGAGGATCGACGAATGCGACATCGACATGGTGCGAAAGCGATTGACGATGCCCTTGGTCATATCCGTCGCCACGGCGACCGAGATAGCGGTGACCAGCAGGGCCGGGACCATCAGCATCATGCCCGGCGCGATGTAGTCGATGTACTTGTCGCCGTTGTCGATCGCCTGGCCGAGCGCCCCGCCGAAGATGTAGTTGAACATCAGCAGCAGGGTGACCGGCATGGCGATCAACATGATCGTCATGCCGGGATAACGCTTGGCGTGCACGATATTCCGGCGCAGCATCGTCGCCGTATCGGCGAATGCGTAAGTGGCGGTGGTCATTACACGGTTTCCTTTTCGGCAACGGGCTGTCCGGTGAGGGTCAGGAAGACATCGTCGAGGTCGGGGGTGTGCACCGACAGACCCTCTGGTTCGACGCCGGCGGTGTCGAGCCGGTCGAGGACGGAGCGCAGCGAGCGCACCCCGCCGTCGCTGGGTACGGCCAGCGTCAGCTCGTCGTCGGCGTCGGGGACGCCGCCGAGCACCGCCGCGGCGGTGTCCAGGGCCGTCCGGTCGGCGAACGTCAGGCGGATGTGGCCGCCGGGTACCAGGCGTTTCAGCTGGTCGGGGGTGCCTTCGGCGACGATCCGGCCGTGGTCGAGGACGGCGATGTGGTCGGCGAGTTCGTCCGCCTCCTCCAGGTACTGGGTGGTGAGGAAGACGGTGACGCCGTCGGCGACCAGGTCGCGGATGATGCCCCACATGGCGCGGCGGCTGCGGGGATCGAGTCCGGTGGTCGGCTCGTCGAGGAAGATCACCTGCGGGTCGCCGACCAGCGTCATGGCCAGGTCCAGCCGGCGGGTCATGCCGCCGGAGTAGCTGCCCGCCGGCTTGCCGGCGGCCTCGACCAGGTCGAACTGGGCGAGCAGGCGCTCGGCCCGCTCCCGGCTCTCGCCGCGCGGCAGGTGGTGCAGATCGCCCATCAGCAGCAGGTTCTCGCGTCCGGTGAGCAGTTCGTCGACCGCGGAGAACTGGCCGGTGACGCCGATGATCGCGCGCACCGCGTCCGGGTCGGCGGCCACGTCGTAGCCGCCCACGCGGGTCTCGCCGCCCTCGCCGCGCAGCAGGGTGGACAGGATCTGCACGGTGGTGGTCTTGCCCGCGCCGTTGGGTCCGAGCAGCGAGAAGATCGTGCCCTCGGCGACCGTGAAGTCGATGCCGTCGAGCACGACCTGGTCGCCGAAGGATTTCCGCAGGCCGGTGACCGAGATGGCCGGCCGTGGATATCCGGTGGTCATGGGGTTCCCCTCAGGAAAGGTTGTGATTGACATGAATAGGTAGTAATGAATGCATGATTGAGCCGAGTCGTGACCGCTGGGTTGCGCGGTCAAGACGGGTGGCTGGTATTCGGTTGTGCGGGAACGCCGTCCGGCGTTCCCGGCGGATGTCAGATGTCGAGGTCCTCGATCTGCGGATGCTCGACGATGTCGTTCACGCGGCGATAGAGCTTGTCCGGAATCCTCCCCTTCAGGTCGGTCACCGAGTCGTAGATGTCCATGGTGAAATCGCCCCACTCCGGATCGCCGACGCCGAGCATCTTGCGCCAGTTGGTCAGGTCCTTGATCCAGTTGGCGCCGCCGCCGTCGACCGGGTACTCCGCCCATTTGGACGTCTGCATGTGGAGGACGAATTTGCCCTTGCGGCTGCGATAGACGCGCACGTGCTGCTGGTGGGTGTCGTTGATCTCGCGCATCTCGCCGAGCAGCGCCCCGGAGAAGCGGACCTGCCGCCCGCCGTTGTGGCCTATTCGCAGCAGGACCTCGTCGAAGCCCTCCTGGCGGCCCTCCTCCAGTTCGATGAACCGGCGCAGCGCCGTCACGATGGCCCCCGACAGATTGCCGCCGACGAGTTCCTGCGCGCGCTGGAACAGGGGCAGGTCATCGTCGGACACGTAGACGGTCTTGTTGGGCATGAGTCCATTATACGTAGACGTATACATACACACAAGGGGCCCGGCCAAAAGACCGCCGGGCCATGGGGTGAGCGAGCTCGCCGGGCGGTGTGGTGGCGGACCGCCCGGCGGTGGTGGGTAGGCCCGCCGGGCGGTGGTGGGTAGGCCCACCGGGCGGTGGTGGGTAGGCCCACCGGGCCGTGCGGTGGGCGGGCCGTGAGGCTCTGGGGTGGAGGTGCCAGTAGGGGTGGCGCGGAATTTGGTGAACCAGAGTGGTCGGTGGTTCGTATCCCGGTCGAGAGCGGCTCGAAGTGTGTGCGCTCGAGGTTCGGCAGGGAAGGAGCGCCGATGCCGTCACGGGCGGTCGATTATCTGGTGCAAGCGGTGGCGACTCTGGGTGTCCGGCAGATCTTCGGGGTCGATGGGGCCAATATCGAGGACCTCTACGACGCCGTATTCGATTCCCCGCACGAGGTGACCGGGGTGGTGGCCAAGCACGAGTTCTCCGCCGCCACGATGGCCGACGGGTACGCGCGGTCCAGCGGCGGGCTGGGGGTGGTGTGCGCCACCTCGGGCGGCGGCGCGATGAATCTGGTTGCGGGACTGGCGGAGTCGTTCGCGTCCCGGGTTCCGGTGCTGGCGCTGGTCGGGCAGCCGCCCACGGCCCTGGAGGGTCGCGGGGCCTTCCAGGACACCAGCGGCCTGGCCGGGACATTCGACGCCGAACGGCTTTTCGAGCAGATCACGCGGTATTGCGCCCGGGTCGACGCGGTCGAGGCCCTGCCCTGGCATCTGGCGCGGGCGGTGACCGCCGCACGGCGCGGCGGGCCCGCGGTGTTGTTGCTGCCCAAGGATGTTCAGCAGGCGGATGCGAGCGCGCTGCCGCCGTTCCGGCCGCCGCGCCGGACGGCGACCCGTGACGACGCGGGCCTGAATCGGGTGCGTGCGGTGCTGAGCGCGGCGCGGGCCACCGGCAAGATCACGATCATCGCCGGAGACCAGGTCGCCCGTGACGACGCCCGCGGCGAATTGCGGAGGCTCGCACAGGTACTCGACGCCGCGGTGGGTGTCGCGCCGGATGCCGAGGACGTCTACGACCGGGACGAATCCGGATTCTGCGGCGTCGCGGGCAGTATGGGCCATCCCGAGCTCATCGATGCCGTGCGGGGCTCGGCCCTGTGCCTGCTGGTCGGGACGCGGATGCCGGTCACCGCACGGGCGGGACTGGACGATGTGCTGGCCGGGACGGCCCTCGCCAGCGTGGCCGCCGAACCGCCCTACCTCGACTCGATCCACGCCGCCGCCGACCTGAAGACGGCCCTCGCCGAACTCGCGGCGGGCCTGGTGACCGACGAGGTCGCCGCGGTCTCGGCGCGCGGGGGACACTCCGCCGCGCACGATCGTCCGGCTCCGGCGGCGGCCAGCTCCCACCACAATGCCTCTCCCGGGGACACCGCGCCGGGACACGGCGGGCATCGGGAGCGCGCGGGCCGGGGCGTATCCGTGCCCTCGGGCGAACCGCCCACGCTCACCCCGTTGCAGGTGCCCGATGCCACCGGCCCCGGCCTGCGCTACCGCGAGATCGTCGAAACCCTCAATGCCGCACTGGAACCGGGCACCGACGTGTTCGCCGACGCCGGGAACACCGGTGCGGCGGTGGTGCACCACCTGCGCCTGCCGCGCGGCGGGCGATTCGTCGTGGCGCTGGGCATGGGCGGTATGGGGTACGCGTTCGGCGCGGGCATCGGCTCGGCCTTCGCGCGGCACCGGCGGCCCGGCGGCGGCGAGCGCCGGACCGTGGTGGTGGCCGGGGACGGCGCTTTCTTCATGCACGGCATGGAGATTCACACCGCGATCGAGCACCGGCTACCGGTGACCTTCGTGGTGTGCAACAACAACGGTCACGCCATGTGCATCACCCGCGAACAGCTCTATTACGGAGATCGCTACAGCTTCAACAGGTTCCGGCCCGCGCATCTCGGCGCCGGGATGGCCGCGATGTTCCCGGACCTGCCGTCCTACTCGCCCGCCGACGCGGGCGAACTCGCCGCGGTGCTGCGGTGCTGCTTCGACACCCCCGGTCCGTCGTTCGTCTCGATCGACTGCGACCCCGACGAGATCCCGCCGTTCACCCCGTTTCTGTCGATACCGAGGAGGAACCCGTGACCACCAGTTCCCTGCCCGCGCTCAGCGATATCCCGCAGGACGGAATACCCGGCGTCCTGCGCATCGAGAATTCCGATCGCGAGGCCACCACGCCGATCATCATGGACATGCTGCGGTCGGTGTATCCGCACGACCAGGTCTACGGCGACTACTGCCCGGTGCAGGCGTATATCGACGCGCCGCCGCGCGCGGTGTACGAGTACCTGTCCGATACCCGATGCCTGGAGGAATGGACCTACAGCCTGCGCGGATTCGTCGAGACCGACGAGCCGGGGCTGTGGCTGGCCTACGACCGGCTGGGCTCGGAGACCAAGATCTTCACCCGCACCGTGGCGAATCCGGACGCCATGACCGTGGACTACCACTGCGCCTGGGATCAGGGACAGCACCTGTGGATGATCTACCTGATGCGGGTCGTGGACGCGCAGGCCGTATTCAACAAGCCGGGTTCCGTTGTGCTGTGGGTGAATTGCCACCACCCGTTCTACGACGAGAACCCGTATCCGGAGACGGCGCCGCCGAAGCGCCCGGTCTGGGTCGGTGACTTCTGGGAGATGTTCTCGGCCGGCCATCAGCTCGAGATGGACAACCTCAAGGCGATCTGCGAGTACCGGGCCGCGCACGGCCTGCCGCTCACCCCCGACTGGATGAAGTGAGGTACGCCCCGATGGATCCCGCACAGTCGCTGCCTCCGGTCAGCCTGGTCGACGTCGCCGGCTATCTGCCCGGTGAACCGGTCGGCACCGAATACTTCACGCAGTTCTCGCGGTCCGAGCGCATGGCGAAGAACGTCATGTTCCGGGCGCCCAAGGCGCGTCATCACATCGACCGCGATACGACCGCAGTGGACATGGTCGAGCGGGCCACCGCCACGCTGGCGGAACGGCATGGGGCGGATACGATCTCGAATGTCGACGTGCTGCTCACCCACACCCAGCTGCCGACCAATCCGGTGCTGGGCGCCGGTCCGGAGGTGGCGCGGCGGCTCGGTATGCGGCCCGGCTGGGTGTTCGACGTCCACAACGGGGGCTGCGCGGCCTTCGTGCACATGATGTATCTGGCCCGGATGATCCTGCAGACCACGGATGCCCGCAGCGCGCTCATCGCGGTGGTGCAGAACACCGCGGGCCCGGTGTTCACCCAGACCGAGATCCGCGGGCTCGCGCAGGCACCGGTGCCCGGCGACGGCTGCGGCGTGGGGTTGCTGATGAAGAACGATCAGGCGCCCATCCTGGACATCGAGTGCCGCACCTACCCGGAGTTCGCGGGCGATATGGACTTCAGCACCGGCTCCGAGCGCAAGTACTGGGAGCCGGGGGAGGGGCAGGGCTGCGTCAGCTTCAGCGAATCCAAGGTCACCAAGGTCTTCGCGCGCGGCAACCGGCTGGTGCCGGAGGTGGCGCTGGCGGTGTGCGAGCGCATCGGGGTCAAGGGAAGCGATATCGACACCTTCGTGACCAACCAGCCCAACCGGCTGTTCCTGCGCAACTGGCACGATGCTCTGGAGCTGCCCGCGGAGCGGCATCCGGACACCTTCGATCGGTGCGGAAACCTGTTCGCCGCGGGCATTCCCGTCACGCTGGACGCCGAGAACCAGGCCGGGCGGCTGCGCAACGGGTCGGTCGTGCTCTTGTCGGCGTTCGCGCACGCCGGGGATTACGCCGCGGCGGCCGCGGTGCGCTGGGGGGCCGCGCGGTGAGCGGCAGTCGATCGATATCGCTGCGACGAGGGAGCCGGTCCACGCTCCCCGTGTCGCGGGCCGCGCAGTGGCGCGCACCGGATTCCGTCCGCTTCGATCTGAGCCTCAGCGAGAATCCCTTCCCGCCACTGCCTTCGGTGGTCGAGGCGGTGCAGCACGCGCTGGAGCGGGGCAACCGGTATCCGGAGTTCCTGCCGCACCGGTTGCCGCTGTTGATCGGCGAGCATCTGGGCGTGCCCGCGGATCGGATCGTGGTCGGCTCCGGGGCCACGGGGGTGGCGTTGCAGATCATGCAGGCGCTGACCGCGCCGGGCGACGAGATGGTGTTCGCGACACCGACATTCGACGGCTATCCGATTCTCGCGGAGATGGCGGGATTGAAAAGCGTTGCCGTACCGCTGGATTCGGGTGGGCGGCAGGATCTGTGCGCGCTGTCGCGGGCGGTGAGCGAGCGCACGCGGCTGATCGCGGTGTGCCGCCCGCACAATCCGACCGGGACCGTGATCCCGGCCAGCGAGCTGAAGGCCTTCCTGTTCGGTATTCCGCGCGACGTGCCGGTGATCCTGGACGAGGCGTACGTCGAATTCCTCGGCGCCACGGACCGTCTCGATGTCGTCGAGCTGATCGCGCGCTATCCGAATCTGCTGGTGCTGCGCACCTTCTCCAAGGCGTACGGGCTGGCCGGGCTGCGCATCGGCTACGCGTTCGGCCACGAGGATCTGATCCGCCGGGTGTGCCGGTTGCAGCTGCCGTTCGGGGTCACCGAATCGTCGGTGGCCGCGGTGGCGGCCTCGTACGCCGCCGGGATGGAGCTGGGCGAGCGGGTCCTGCGCATCACCACCGAGCGGGAGCTGTTGCGAACATCGTTGCGGCGCAGCGGGATCCGGGTGCCACGCAGTCGTGCGAACTTCCTCTACCTGCCTGGGGACGATGTCGCCGCCCGGCTGGCTGGCGCGGGTATCGCCGCCAAGACCTATCCGGACGGCAGTGCCCGGATCGCCGTCGGGGATCGTGCGGCGGATGCGGCGGTCCGGCGGGCGCTCGGCGAGATCGGGCCGCATCGGGCCCGTCGCGCCGCGCTGGGCCAGGACAGCGGGCTGTACTCGATCACCCTGCCGTCCGAGCGGACCTCGGAGAACTAGCAGCGCTAGACAATCTAGTTATGCATTGCTACTCTCGCTCCATCACCTAGCGTTGCTAGATATTGGAGTAGGAGAAGCAGATGCTCATCACGACCGCGCAGGTTCTGGCCGTACTCGCCGTTCTCGCCAACGGCATCGTCTACGGCACGGACGCGTGCGCCGCCATCATCATGCGGTCGGCCTACCGGAAGGTCGACGACGAGGCCATGACGAAGCTGGCCGGCTGGGGCCACTACTACGGCGATCGCCGGATGCCGTTCGCCGGCGCGGGCGGGATGATCGCCACGGTGCTGACCCTCGTGGTGGCCGCGCTCGCGGGCGTCACCGCCGCGGCGGTCGCGGCCGGGGTCGCGCTGGTGGCCCTGCTGGCCTGGATGGGCTTCTACCTCCGGGTCGCCAAGCCGGTCAACGAGGCTCAGAAGGCCGCCGCGCGGTCCGGCGTGATCCCCGCCGATGCCCGTGCGCTGCAAGACAAGTGGGACAGCATCCTGGGCTTCCGGGTGGGATTGCAGGGCCTCGCCGTCGCCGCCCTCTGCACGGCCCTCGCCCTGCTCTGAGATCCCGCGAGAGGCCATCGCCCGCCAGGCGCCACCTGCCCGGCGGGCGCTCGCCGTCGGCCCACCTGCTCGCCGCCACGCCGCGCCGCTGAGCATCGTGGACCCGGCCGCCGGCGCGTGCCGAAGGGCTTCGGATGCCCGCCGCTACAGCGTCCCGTTCAACATCACTTGGTTCGTGGTGGTGGCCCGGATCTCCACGGCGCGCACCTGGTCCGGCGGTACGGCGGTGGTGCCGTCCGGCGTGACGGTCTCGCCCGGCCGGACCGTCCACTGCGCGACCATCGACTGGGTGCCGTCGGAGTGCACCACCCACATCGAGCCCTGCCAGGTGTACTGCGTGCTCGACGGGGCGTAGCTGCACGACATCTCGACCCGGGTGCCGTCGGGCACCGCGACCAGCCGGAAACTCGCGGTGATCGGCGAGGGCACCACCGGATCCATGCTGCGCTCGGCCACCACCTCGGCGGTGGCCGGGGTCGCCTCCGGTGCGCTCATCGAGGCCGTCACCGGGACCGCGATCGCGACCGCCGCGGCGGCGGTCGCCACCGCTCCGGCCACCGCGAGCAGCCGGCCGCGGCGGCGGTGGGCCCGCGCTCGATCTGCCAGCCGCTCCAGCGGTACCGGTTCGGGGGTCTCGGTGCGCGGGGGCACGAACCCGTCGGACGACACGGTGCAGGGTTCCGGATCGATCAGCGACAGCGCCACCTCGTCGTCGACCTGCCCGAGCAGTCCGGGCAGGACGGCCAGATCCCCGACGGCGGTCCGGCACTCGGCGCACACCGCCAGATGATCCTCGTACTCCGCCCGCTCGGCACGGCTGAGGGCGCCGAGCACGTACGGGGCGTCCCACGTCGCGTAGTCGTCGCCACTGCCGGGCGCGGCCGCGTGCGCGGTCTCCGTCACTTCGTCACCCCCATCTCTCTCAGTGCCGAGCGCAGGGCCCGCATGCCGTAGTGCATCCGGGACTTCACGGTGCCCTCGGGAATATCCAGTTCGGTCGCTATCTGATGTGTCGACAGGCCACGGTAATAGGCGCGCACGATCACCTCGCGGTGGTCGATGCTCAGCCGGGCCAGCGCGTCCGCGATCAACCAGCTGTCCAGCGCCCGGTCCGCCTGATCGGGACTGGGCTGTTCGGGCGGCTTGTCGGTGCGGTATTCGCGGCGGTGCCGGGCGCTGCGGTACTCGTCCACCGCCATGTTGCGGGCCACGGTGAACAGCCAGGCCCGCGCCGACGCCGTCGACTGATCGAGCACGTTCGGGCGCTGCCACGCCCGTAACAGCGTCTCCTGCACGATGTCCTCGGCCCGCCCCGAATCCCCGACGAGGCTGTAGGTGTAGCGCCACAGCGCGGCGGAGTGTTCGTCGTAGAGGGCCCGCAGCAGGTCCGCGTCACCGTTCCCCGGAAGGTCGGGGACGCCACTGCGCGACGGCTGGGTGTCGGCCCCATCACTGGGGTAACGCGGTGAGCGAGCCATCGGCTCACCCGGTCGATCGGCGGATCAGAGACCCGGTTGTAGTAGCCACACAGGACAGATACGTAATCAATTGCGTTCTAGTTCGATGGGGTGCGTGGCCAGCAGCGACAGCGGCAGCGGCTGACGGCGCAGCACCTCCGCCCACAGGTCCGTGCGGCGGGCGATCGGATCGGACGGCAGCGCCGACAGCACGATCCAGTCGCCGCGCTCCAGCTCGCCCTCCAGTTGCCCGAAGGTCCAGCCGGCGTATCCGGCGAAGACGCGGATGCCCTCGACCATGGGCGCGATGACGTCCGGATCGGAATCCAGATCCAGCAGCGCCACCCGGCCGTCGACGCGGCGCAGGCCCGCCGACCGGTCGATGGCCGTGCCCACCTTGACCGTGGCCAGGCACAGGGCGGCATCGCGCTTCACCGGGCCGCCCATGTACAGCGCGCCGGGGGAGGCCGCCAGATCGGACCAGCGCGGCAGGACGTCGCGCACCGGGGTCTCGCTCGGGCGATTGATGATGACGCCCAGGCTGCCGGCGTCGTTGTGCTCGACGATGTACACCACGGTGCGGCGGAACGACTGCTCGGTCAGATCTGTTGCCGAGACCAGCAGCGTGCCAGGCCGCACCACCTGTTCCTCGTGCCGGGATTCGCGTCGGGAGCGGTCGCCATGTTCCTCTGCGCGTGCCACCCCGTCATCATCGCACCGTACTGTTGGATTTGCGCTGCCTTCGGCGGCGTGGGTTTGCGGCGACCGGACAGCGGGGCGGCTCCGTGTAAGGCAGATCACAGATTCGTTGGGGCGGGCGGGGCGGGGTCGTTACTGTTTCGGCATGCAGCGTCCCGACGTGGTCCTCGACAACTCCGATGCCGTCTACGACTTCTACGGGGAGCATCGGCAGAACCGCGTGCAGGCCTGCGCCGCATACGCATTGCTGGCGCGGCGTTACCGGCCGCGGATCGGCTACGCGGCGGGCGTGCGGGAGGAGCTGCGGGCGTTGCTCGCGGGGCGGCGGCCGCTGCTGATCGCCATCAACCACCTGTCCCAGCAGGACCCCTATACCGTGGCGGCCGCGGCGTGGCGCAGCGGATTGCGGCCGGTGATCGGGCGTGCCCGGGTGCTGGCC
>NZ_BAGL01000003.1 GCF_000308875.1 Nocardia transvalensis NBRC 15921 | reverse complement strand
CCACGCTGATCTCGTCGGCGGGCCGGGCCAGCCGATAGCCGCCGTCGGGCCCGCGGCGGCTGGTCACCAGCCCGGCGCGGCGCAGTTCGGCGGCGGTGGATTCGAGGATCTTGGGCGGGATCGCCTGCGCGGCGGAGAGCGTGTCGGCCTTGACCGAATCCGCTTGCGCGCGAGCGATTTCCAGCAGGATCCGGACGGCGTAGTCGACCCTAGCGCTGATGTGCACGGCCGCTCCCCGCGACGACCTCGACCCTGGCGGGAGGCGCCTGGCGCTCGGCGCCGGCGCCCAGCACGCCCAGCGCGGCGTCCAGCAGCACCCGCTCGATCAGCTCGTCGCCGGTATCGGGATTCATCTCGTCGGACCAGAGGGCCGTCCCGAGGACCTCGAGCGCGGCGCTGGCCCGCAGCCGGTGCTCGGCGGAGGGGTCCGGTCCGGCCAGCCAGGTGCTCAGCTGCCGGTGCATCTCGATCATGTCGGGATAGCGGTTGTCGATCGCGTTGATGATCGCGACCGTATCCCGCACGCACATCGCGCCCGCGGTGCGGTGCCGCAGCAGGGCGTGCAGCTGGCGGCGCAGCACCTCGCGAATGCCCTCCGGACCGTAGGTCACCTCGGGGAGGCCCGCCACGACCTCGTTCAGGTCGTCGAAGATCGGCTCGAGAATCGCGAGCAGCAATTCCTGCTTCGAGGCGAAGTGATAGTAGAGGGAGGCTTTTGTGATTCCTACCGCATCTGCGACCTCGCGCAGGCTCGTGTGATCGAATCCTTTACTCGAAAAAAGCCTGATTGCGGCGTTCCGGATCGCATCTTTGGTGCTCCCACCTGCGACGACGTTTCCGGAAGCACTACGGGCTCTCATGGGATGATCCTCTCATCACGATCCGGTTCGGCGGGTGAAGCCCCGAATATTGAGGTTGTTCCTCCGCTTACCGCTCGGTAGTCTACCTACCGCACGGTAGGCACAAAGCGTCAGGTGGAGGCGGCCCGCGTCAGAGCGGCCGCGAGGTGCTGTCTACGGGGCCTGAACGCAGCACACAACCCGGCTATTCGCTTAGGAGAACCCGCTCGTGTCCGTATACCTCTACCGGTGGGGCAAGTTCGCCTTCCGCCGGAAATGGATCGTCCTCCCGGTCTGGCTGCTGATATTCCTGCTGCTCGGAGGCCTCGGCGCGGCCTCGATGAAGCCCTTCGAGGACAAGTTCTCGATGCCGGGCCTGCCGTCCGAGCGGGCCACCGAAATCCTCGACGAGCACATGCCCGAGATGTCGAAGGCGTTCCAGCTCGACGCCATCACCGGCACCTACGTCGTGTCCACGGACAACGGCACGCTGACCGATACCGGCAACCACGCGGCCCTGCAGGCGTTCGTCCAGAAGCTCAACGCCCTGGACATCGTCGACCACAGCAAGCCGATCACCGACCCGGTCACCACGACCTCGCTGATGCCGGCCACCCAGCAGGCGGCCCAGCAGCAGGCCGAGGCGATGAAGACGCTGAAGCCGGGCCAGTCGCCGCCGGCGCCCAGCCCGAGCTGCCTCGACGGCCGCGGCTCCCCCGACTACAAGGCGCTGTGCAGCGGCGCACCGCTGAACGTGCTGAACGAGACGCGCGCCAACACGGTCGCCGTCATCGACGTCCCGTTCACCATGGCGAGCTTCTCCGACATCAAGCCCGAGCACCGGGAAGAGGCGAAGGCCGTGGCCGACGTCGCCCGCGAGGCCGGTCTGACCGTGGAGCTCACGGGCTCCATCGCGCAGGAGCAGCCGGAGTCCGGCCAGTCGGAGATGATCGGCGTCGGCGTCGCGCTGGTGGTGATGATCATCGCCTTCGGCGCGATCGTGGCCGCGTTCGTCCCGATCATCACCGGCCTCGTCGGCGTGGCCTGTGCCGCGTTCCTGATCCTGACCGGCACCTCGCTGACCGCCATCCCCACCTTCACCCCGGTTCTCGCGTCGATGATCGGGCTCGCGCTGTCGATCGACTACGCGCTGTTCATCGTCTCCCGCTACAAACACGAACTCGCCGTGCAGGATTCGCCGGAGGAGGCCGCCGGAACCGCGGTCGGCACGGCCGGCGGCGCGGTGGTGTTCGCCGGTCTGACGGTCATCATCGCCCTGCTCGGCCTGAGCGTCGTCGGCGTCGGATTCCTGACGATGATGGGACTCGGCGGCGCGATCGCCGCGGCCTTCGCGATCATGGCCGCGATCACCCTGCTGCCCGCCCTGATCGGCGCGTTCGGACGCTTCCTGTTCAAGCCGAAGGTGCCGCTGGTCGCCAAGCACGATCCCGAGGACGAGAACTCGGTCACCAACGGCATACGGTTCGCACGCCTGATCACCAAGGTGCCCGCCGCGACGCTCGCGCTGAGCGTGATCGTGCTCGGCCTGCTCGCGGCGCCCGCCGCGGGCCTGAACCTCGGCCTGCCCGGCGGCGACAGCGCACCCGAGGGTTCCTCGATGCGCAAGGCGTACGAACTCCAGACCGCGGGCTTCGGCGAGGGTAAGAACGGCATGCTCGTCGTGGCCGCGGACCTGTCCGGGGCCCCCGAGAACCAGCGCGCCGACGCGCTGACGGCCCTGCGTGACCGCCTCGGCGGCTACGAGGACATGGACTACCTGACCACCTCGCAGCAGAGCAAGGACGGGCAGGCCGCACTGTTCATGGCGGTGCCGAAGTCGGGCCCGAACAGCGAGGCGACCCAGGACCTGGTGTCCCGGGCCCGCGACGCCGAGAGCGAGCTGGAGGCCGAGTACGGGATCACCTACGGCATCACCGGCCAGACCGCGATCTACGCGGACGTGAACCACGTGCTGCTGTCCAGCATCGTCCCGTATCTCGCGATCGTCGCCGGCGCCGCGTTCCTGCTGCTGGTGCTGGTCTTCCGGTCCATCCTGGTACCGCTGACGGCGGCGCTCGGCTTCCTGCTCTCGATGGCGGCCACGTTCGGCGTCACCGTGCTGGTGTTCCAGGAGGGCGCGCTGGGCCTGATCAAGGACACCCACCCGATCATCAGCTTCCTGCCGATCATGTTGATCGGCTTGGTATTCGGGCTCGCCATGGACTACCAGGTCTTCCTGGTGACCCGTATGCGCGAGGAGTTCGTGCACGGCGCGTCGCCCAAGGAGGCCGTGGTCAAGGGCTACCACCACGGCGCCCGCGTGGTGACCTCCGCCGCGATCATCATGATCTCGGTCTTCGGCGGATTCATGCTGGCGCCCGATGTCACCTCCAAGTCGATGGGCTTCGCGCTGGCGGCGGGCGTGCTGCTGGACGCGTTCCTCGTCCGGATGGTGCTCATCCCGTCGCTGCTGGTGCTGATGGGCAAGTGGGCCTGGTGGCTGCCGAAGTGGCTGGACCGCCTCCTGCCGAATATCGACGTCGAGGGCACGAAGCTGCGCGAGCTGCGGCAGCGCGACCGCGACGTGGAGTCGGAGAAGCAGCCGGTTCCCGTCGGCTGATCCGAACCGGACACGTCGGGACCCACCCGATTCGGCCACGTCGGGCCCCAACTCGATTCGGCCACGTCGGCCCCCACCGCTTTCCAGGTGGGGGCCGACGCCGTTCCGGGGGCGGACCTTGATCTTGTAGCTACTACGCAGCAGACTCGTACCAGTTCTTCACCAGCTCGGCGTTTCGTCTATCGGCCCACAGACCGCAAGGAGACGCTCGTGTCCGTATATCTGTACCGGTGGGGCAGGTTCGCGTTCCGCCGCAAATGGATCGTCCTACCCGTCTGGATCGTGCTGTTCCTCGTGGTCGGTGGGCTGGGGAGCCAGCTCAGCAAGCCGATGACCAACGACTTCACGATCCCGAATCTGCCGTCGGAGCGGGCCACCGACATTCTGGACAAGCATTTCCCGGGCATGTCGGAGGCGTTCCAGTTCGACGCCGTCACCGGCACCTACGTCATCGCGGCGCCCGACGGGCAGAAGCTCACCGACCCGGCCTACCGCGCGGCGATCGGGGATCTCATCGCCGAGCTGGGCGCACTCGGCATCGTCGACCACAGCAAGCCGCTGACCGATCCGGTCGCCGCCGCCGAGACCATGGGCTGCGTGACGCCCGACCGCGGCACCGCGGAGTTCTCGTCCAAGTGCAGCGCCGCGCCGCTGAACGTGCTGAACAAGACCGACCCGGATTCGGTTGCGGTGCTGACGGTTCCGTTCACCATCACCCAGTTCACCGATGTCACCGCCGACGACCGCAAGGCTGCGTACGACATCGCGGACGGCGCCCGCGCGGCCGGTCTGACCGTCGAACTCGACGGCACCATCGCGATGGAGCAGCAGCAACCCAGTGGCAAGTCGGAGATGATCGGCATGGGCTTCGCGCTGATCGTCATGATCGTGGCCTTCGGCGCGATCGTCGCCGCGTTCGTCCCGATCATCACCGCGATCGTGGGGCTGGGCGTGACCATGTCGGTGATCATGCTGGGCACCTCGTTCCTCTCGGTGCCGAGCTTCACCACCTTCCTCGCCTCCATGATCGGCATCGCGCTATCGATCGACTACGCGCTGTTCATCGTCTCCCGCTACAAACACGAACTGGCCGTGCAGGATTCGCCCGAAGCGGCGGCGGGGACCGCGCTGGGCACGGCCGGGGCCGCGGTGGTGTTCGCGGGCGGGACGGTCATCATCGCGCTGGTCGGCCTCGCCATCGTCGGTATCCGATTCCTGACGTTCATGGGCCTCGGCGGTGCGCTGGCCGCCGCGTTCGCGGTGCTCACCGCCATCACGCTGATGCCGGCGCTGCTCGGCGCGTTCGGCCGGTTCCTGTTCAAGCCGAAGCTGCCGGTGATCGCCCAGCACGATCCGGAGGACGACGACTCCGTCACCAACGGCATGCGGGTGGCGCGGCTGATCGGCAAGGCGCCGGCCGTCGCGCTGGTGCTGAGCATCATCGTGCTCGCGCTGGCCGCCGGGCCCGCCACGCATATGCAGCTCGGCCTGCCCGGCGAGGACAGCATGCCGAAGGATCTGACCATCCGGAAGGCCTACGACCTGCGCACCGAGGGTTTCGGCGAGGGCAGTAACGGCAAGCTGATGGTGGTCGCCGAACTCGGCGGCGTCGCGCCCGAGCAGCGGCCGACTGCGGTGCAGGCGTTGCGCGACAAGCTGTCCGGCTATCCGGATATGGACTACGTGACCGAGCCACAGCTCAGCCAGGACGGCGCGGGCGCGCTGCTCAACGCGATTCCCAAGACCGGTCCGAACAACCAGGACACCAAGGATCTGGTCCGCGATGCCCGCGACGCCGAGCAGTCACTGCGCGAGCAATACGGCATCGAGTACGGCATCACCGGCACCACCGCCATCTACGCCGATGTCGACCACGCCCTGCTCAGCAAGATCGTGCCCTATCTGGCGATCGTGGCGGGCGCGGCATTCCTGCTGTTGATCGCGGTCTTCCGGTCGGTGCTGGTCCCGCTCACCGCGGCACTGGGATTCCTGTTGTCCATGGCGGCCACCTTCGGCGCCACCGTGCTCATATTCCAGGACGGCGCGCTCGGCCTGGTCGACGAACCACGGCCGATCGTGAGCTTCCTGCCGATCATGTTGATCGGCTTGGTATTCGGGCTCGCCATGGACTACCAGGTCTTCCTGGTGACCCGCATGCGCGAGGAGTTCGTGCACGGGCAGACGCCGAAGGAGGCGGTGATCAGGGGCTACCACCACGGCGCCCGCGTGGTCTCGTCGGCGGCGATCATCATGATCTTCGTCTTCGGCTCGTTCATCCTGGAATCCGACACCACGGCGAAGTCGATGGGCTTCGCGCTGGCGGCGGGCGTGCTGTTCGACGCCTTCATCGTCCGGATGGTGCTGATCCCGTCGCTGCTGATCCTGATGGGCAAGTGGGCCTGGTGGATTCCCTCCTGGCTCAGCAAGATCGTGCCGGATATCGATGTCGAGGGCGCGCGGCTGCACGAGCTGAACGCGGCCGACGAATCGAAGCCCACGGTGCCGGTCGGTTCGTAGGTCTTCGCGTTTCGTTCAGCCCAGCTGGGGCGCCACCTCGGTGGCGACCAGTTCCAGATGGTCCAGGTCGGGCAGGTCCAGGACCTGGAGGTAGAGGCGGGTGATGCCGGTCGCCTCGCGGTAGCGGCCGATCTTGTCGACCAGTTCGGCCGGGGTCCCGGCGAGGCCGTTGGTCCGCAGTTCGCCGACCTCGCGGCCGATGGCGGCGGCACGGCGGGCGATCTCGGCCTCGTCGCGGCCCACGCACAACACCTGCGCGGCCGACCGGGTGATGTCGCCCGGGTCGCGGCCGATCTGCCGCGCGGCGGCGTCCACTCGCTCGAATTGCGCTGTCGCGGTGGCGGGATCGGTGAACGGCAGGTTGAACTCGTGGGCGAAGCGGGCGGCCAGCTCCGGGGTCCGCTTCTTGCCCATGCCGCCGATGATCACGGGCGGGCCGGGCCGCTGCACGGGCTTGGGCAGGGCCGGTGAATCGACCAGGGTGTAGTGCTTGCCCAGGTAGTTGAAGGATTCGCCCTCGACCGTCTTCCACAGCCCGGTGATCACCTCGAGCTGTTCGGAGTACCGGTCGAACCGTTCCGGCACATCGGGCAGCGGGATGCCGTAGGCGGTGTGCTCGTCCTCGAACCAGCCGGCGCCGAAGCCGAATTCGATACGGCCGCCGGACATCTGGTCCACCTGCGCCACCGAGATGGCCAGCACCGACGGGTGCCGGAAGGTGGCGGCGGTGACCAGCGTGCCCAGCCGGATCCGGGAGGTCTCGCGGGCCAGACCGGCCAGCGTGATCCAGGCGTCGGTCGGCCCGGGCAGGCCGGAGACGCCGCCCATCTTCAGGTAGTGGTCGGAACGGAAGAACGCGTCGAAACCCGCGTCCTCGGTCGCCTTGGCGACGCGGAGCAGGTCGTCGTAGGTCGCGCCCTGCTGAGGTTCGGTGAAGATCCGTAGGTCCACGGCTCCAACCTACAGATTCATGGGATGTGTGTCGCACCGGCACGGCGTCAATTATCGGTTGACGCACAACTCATCGTCAACTATTAGTTGACGATGAGAGCGGCTTTCGCCGACACCGGAGCGATGCAGGAGCAGGCAGTGACAGGGATCGACAACGCGGCGCATCGTGACGCCGGAGTAGCGACTCAGCGGGTGGTCGTGGTGGGCGCCGGAATCGCCGGACTGGCCGCCGCGCTGCGGATGCGTCAGGCGGGCTGGGAGGTCGTGGTGGTCGAGCGGGCTCCGGCGCGGCGCAGCGGCGGCTACCTGGTCAACCTGCACGGGCCCGGATACGACGCCGCCGAACGGCTCGGGCTGCTGCCCGCGCTGGCCCCGAAAGATATCGGGTTCTTCACCTCGATCCTGGTCCACGCCGACGGGCGCGAGAAGTTCGCGATTCCGGCCGCCGTCGCGCAGGAGGCGGTCGGCAGCCGGGCGCTGAGCCTGTTCCGCGGCGATCTGGAGTCGGCGCTGTACGACGCGGTGGCCGGTTTCGCCGATATCCGTTTCGGCACCACCGTCCGATCGATCACCGACGACGGCGAGGACGTGGGCGTCACCCTGGACGACGGCACCCACCTGTCGGCCGGACTTCTCGTCGGGGCCGACGGCGTGCACTCCCGGATCCGCGAACTCGTCTTCGGGCCCGAGGCGGACCACCTCGTGGACCTGGGGCACATGGTGGGCGCGTTTCCTCTCGACACCGTGCCCGAGCATGTTCCGGACGGCGTCGGCGCCACGTTCATCGGCCCCCGGCGCACGGCCGCGGTGATGAATCTCGGACCGGATCGATCCTCGGCGTTCTTCACCTATCGCTGCCCCGATCCGGCGGGCGACCTGGCCCTCGGTCCGGTGTCCGCGCTGGGCCGGGCGTTCGGGGACCTCGGCGGCGGTGTCGCCGACGCCTTGCGCCTGCTCGAAATCGACCCGGACGGAGCCTATTTCGACTCGGTCGGCCAGATCGTCATGGACCGCTGGAGCCGCGGTCGCGTGGTCCTGGTCGGCGACGCCGCGTGGTGCGTCACCGTCTTCGCCGGCTACGGCGCGGCGCTCGCCCTGGACGGCGCGGATCGGCTCGGCGCCGCCCTCGAGGCACACGGCGACGACATTCCCGCGGCCCTCGACGACTGGGAGGCCGGGCTGCGTCCCGAGGTCCGCAAGCGACAAGCATTGGCCCGCAAGGGAATCAGCCGCTTCGCCCCGCCCTCGCGCGCGCATGTCCGGGCCGCCGAACTCATGCTCCGCGCCATCCAGCTCCCCGGCATCCGGCACCTGGTTCACAGGGCGATCCAACGCGCCAACAATTGATATCGAACTTGTGTTCGAATCGGAGTAGTGTGGCGGCATGCCTCTCGACCGCCACATCCACTTCGCCCAGCTGTGGTTGGAACAGGTGCGCGACCACCTGGCCTCCGCCGCCGCCACCAGCACGAATCTGTCCGCCGAGCAGCTGAATGTCATGTCCGGCAAGGTCGCCGAAGGGCTCCGCATCTTCACCGAGCTGGCCGACCAGCCGCCCGCGCAGCCCCCTACTCCCGCACCTCGCGTCGAGCCGCCGCCAGCCCTGCGCACCGCCGATCCCCGGTATCCCGCCATACCGCCTTGGCGTCCATCCGGCCGAACCCGGATGGCGGGCCACCTCACGAGTGGATAATGCCCCGGTGGGCAGGGAGCGCCGGATCTCGGTAGTAGGTACCTCAGGGTCGGGGAAGAGCACGCTGGCCGCTCACATCGCCCGCCGGCTCGGTATCCCGCATATCGAACTCGACGCCATCCACCACCAGGCAAACTGGACGCCGATGCCCGCCGAGGATTTCCGCGCGGCCGTCGCCGAGCGGATCGCCCTGCCCGCGTGGGTCGCCGACGGCAACTACCAGGGCAAACTCGGCGACTTGGTCTGGCGCCGCGCCGACACGGTCGTCTGGTTCGACCTCCCGCGCTGGCTCGTCATGGCCCAGATCATCCGCCGCACCCTGATCCGCGCCCTCACCGCCCGCGAGCTGTGGAACGGCAACCGAGAACCGGTGCGCCACCTTCTGTCCCTCGACCCCGAACGCTCGGTAATCGTGTGGGCTTGGCGCACCCACCCCAAGAACCGCCTCCGCTACACCATCGCCCAAGCCGACCCGGCCTACCGCCACATCGACTTCATCCGCCTCCGCTCCCACCGCGACACCCGCCGCTTCCTGTCCGGCCTCGCTCCCTCGGCGGACATGCCCTCGCGTACCCGGGAGCCCTGACCGGACGAACGAAACGGATCTGGCTCACTTTCCGTGTCGAAAGATGTTGTGCCGCAGTGTCACATGCACGGCGGCACCTGATCGCCGCTGTGGATCACTGAGCGATATGTGGATCGGCGCGTAGGACCCGCCAGCACAGGTAGACGCAGACGCCCAGCGCGGGCGCACCGCCCAGGAGCGTGGCGGCGATGCCGAGTGGGATCACGGCTCCGGCCGCGTACAGCGGCCACAGCACTGCCGTGGCGAGGGCGAATTTCGCCAGAAATACCGCGGTGCAGATGTCGTAGCGCCGCCGCTGCCCGCGATCACGCTGCCAGGCTCGGCCGCCACCGCGCACCGTGCCCATCACCAACCCGATGACCGGCCATCGCACGAGTATGGACGTCAAGAACACGATGCCGCCGCCTGCCTGCCAGAGGACGGCGACGAGGTAGAAGTCGGCCGCGTTTCCGGTGCTCCCGGCCACCAGCGCGGACACCCCGACCACGAGCAACCCGAGCGCCGGCTGCCAGACCTTGCGGTCGGTGCACAGCCGCACGACCCCGAACGCCAGCACCCCGCCGACCGCGATCAGCGCGGACGTCGGCACCTGCCCGGTCAGCAGATACGCGACCAGGAACAGCGCCCGCGACGCGACTCCTTCGGCGACCGTGCGCCAACCGCCCACCGCGGCGAACAACGACAGCGACTGCTGCGTCAACATGCTGCCGAGGCTCATATGCCCGCCTTCGCCGCGACAGAGGTGAAGTTGTCGCGGCGCATCGTGTCCTCGTAGGCGCCGATCGCTTCGAGCAGGGCGAGCCGGCCGCGACCCACCTCGACCAGCGCCTCGCAGAGGCGGTGCGCGTCCTGCATCGCCAGGTTGCCGCCGAAGCCGCGAGCCAGGTGGATGGCGTCGCCGACGACCGTCACCGGGCCGGCGGGCCAGGCGGGCATCGGCGGGATCACCCCGCTTCGCAGCGCGACCGTGACGTCCTGCCACGCCTCGGCGACGACCGACCGCAGGGCCGAGGGCAGGGCCGCGGTCAACTCCACGGCCCGGCGCCACACCCCGGCCGAACCGAGCCGCTCCCGCGTGGTGGGCAAGGCCCACATCGCGTAGTCCTCGGCCTCGGCGACCGCGCCGATGCGCAGAGCGGGCAGCCATCGCTGCCGCGCGGCCCGGGGAGACTCGGTGAACCGCAGCACGCCCAGCACCATCATCGTGCCGCCGACCCGCGCGACGGCGGGGCTGTCGCCGATCAGCTCGGGCAGCCCGGTACCGGCCATGGCCCGCAGTGGGGTCGCACCCATGAGCATGGGCTGTCCCGTGTCGACCACCCGCACGTGCGGCAGGTACTGGCGGCGGACCGCCGAGCCGATCCCGTCCGCGCCGACCAACACGTCGGCCGTATCCGTGCTTCCGTCGGCACACCACACCCGGACGCTGCCGTCGGCTCGCTGCTCGAACCGCGTGAACTCCGCCCCGAACCGAACCACGCCCTCCAGTCCCGTCAGCAATATCGCACGCAGCAGCGGACGATGGACCTGACGCCCCGGCCGCGCCCCGCCCGGTTCGCCGTCGAGCGACCGAGCGCCCACGACGGTGAGCACCCCATCCACTTCGGACAGGTTCAGGGTCTGTTCGCGCGGCCCGCCCATCGTGGCCTCGACCATCGCGACGTGCTCCGGAGGCAGGCAGCCTCGCAGCGCCGCGGCGCCTCGGTCGTCGACATGCAGGCTGACGCCCTGCGGACGGCCCAGCAGCCCGTCGCGCTCGTACACGGCGACATCGATCCCCGCGCGGCGCAATCCGTGCGCGAGCGTCAACCCGCCCAGACCCGCGCCGACCACGATCACCTTCATCCCGCCGACCTTTCTTCATCAAACGATGAAGAACACACTACGGCGAGTCGTCATAAAACTCCACCGAACGATGAAGAAAGCCTGTTAGGCTGCGGCGGTCATGACAGAACAAGGCACCCACAGCCGTCCCGGGCGCTGGCGGTCCGGCGCGGAGAGCAAGCAGCGGATCCTCCGAACCGCCCGCGACCTGTTCGGCCGGAACGGCTACCGCGGCACGACCGTGCGCGCGATCGCCACCGCGGCCGAGGTCGACCCGGCGATGGTGTTCTATTTCTTCGGCACCAAACAGGGCCTGTTCGCCGCCGCGATCGACATGGCCGAGAACGTTCCGCCCGCCATCGAGTCGATCTTCACCGCCGACCTCGACGCCATCGGCGAGCGCATCGTCCGCACGCTCCTGGAGAACCTCGACCGGTCCGACCGCGCCCCACTCGTCATGCTGACCAGGTGGGCGCCCACCGACGACCAATCCCGAACGCTGCTGCGCGAGTTCATCGACCGGGAGATCACCGACCGGCTCGCCGCGATGCTCGACACACCGGACGCCGCACTCCGGGCCGGCATGGTCAACGTCCAGATCCTGGGCCTCGCGGTAGCGCGGTACATCGCGCGAATCGAACCGATCGCCTCGGCGTCCGTCGACGAACTCGTCACCCGATTCGGCCCGCTCGTGCAGCACTGCCTGACCGGACGAACACCACCACCACCGTGAACGCGGTCCTCGGATCCGGCTCGGACGGCAGGGCCTTCTCGCTCCCCCTCCGCGCAGACAAAAGCTCCCCATCTGTAGTGCAGATGGGGAGCGAGAGCGGTGGCGGAGGGATTTGAACCCTCGGAGGGGGGTTACCCCTCACACGCTTTCGAGGCGTGCTCCTTAGGCCGCTCGGACACGCCACCGCCGGTGACTTTACCGGACGGGGGCGGGAATCTCGAAATCGTCGGGAGGCGGAGGTCAGGGGCGCTGGGTGTGGAAGAAGGCGTCCAGCGTTGCGGCGCATTCGGTTTCGAGGATGCCGCCGCGGACCTGGGGGCGGTGGTTGAGACGGCGGTCACGGACGACGTCCCAGAGGGAGCCGACGGCGCCGGTCTTGGGTTCCCAGGCGCCGAAGACCACGCGCTCGACGCGGGCCAGGACCAACGCGCCCGCGCACATCGTGCACGGCTCGAGGGTGACGGCCAGGGTGGCGCCTTCCAGACGCCAGCCGTTACCGGCGACCGCGGCGGCCCGGCGCAGGGCCAGGACCTCGGCGTGGGCGGTCGGATCGCCGAGCGCCTCACGCGCATTCGCCGCGCGCGCGAGTTCTCGCCCCGAGGCGTCGAATACGACGGCTCCGACCGGCACGTCCCGGGGGTCGGCTTCGGCCGCGGCGGCCAGCGCCGCACGCACCAAATCCTCGTCGGACAGTGCGGCCACCACTCAGCGCGGGAGCTTGTCCAGCACCTCGGCCAGCTCGCTGGTGAAGCCCAGCCGCTGGGCGATCATGCTGAGCTGTTCGTCCGGGTAGAGGTCGGTTTCGGCGAGGATCACGCTGAGCACCGGTTCGGGGAGGCCCAGGTCGGCGAGCACGCCGAGGTCACCCTCCTCCCAGGGCTCGATGTCGTCGAGTTCGTCGGGGTCGACATCGGGAATCTCGACATTCAACGCCTCGAGCACGTCCGCGGCGATGTCGTAATCGATCGCGGCCGTGGCATCGGAGATCAGCAGGCGGCTGCCGGTCGGCGCCGGGCGCAAAACGATGAAGAATTCGTCGTCCACGTCGAGCAGACCGAACACCGCGCCCGTACTGCGCAGTGCGCGCAGTTCGTGTTCGGCTGCCGACAAACTGTTGAGTGCCGCGGGGCTGAGCGGGCTGCATCGCCAGGTGCTTTCTTCGCGGACAACCGCCACTGCGAACCCTTCGACATCGTCATAATCGTCCGACGCCGCCCTGTTCGTGCTCGAGCGCTGTGCTGCCATGGCCGCAACGGTAGTCCGCTTGGGCGGAAATGTTGAAGTCGTATGCGAATCTGATCGGATGACAGGCGATCGGAATTCAGCCGTATGCGTGCTGGGAACGGGATTGATCGGCGGTTCGGTGCTGCGCGCGGCCGTCGCCGCGGGCTATGAATCCTGGGGATTCAACCGTTCGGCGACCGGCGTCCGGGCCGCGCGGTCGGACGGATTCGACGTGAGCGACGATATCGAGGCCGTCCTGGCCCGCGCCGCCGCGGCCGACGCGCTGCTGGTCGTGGGCGTCCCCATGCCTGCCGTCGACGCGATTCTCTCGGACGTGAAACTGTTCGCCCCGGACTGCCCGCTCACCGATGTAGTCAGTGTGAAAGCGCCGGTGGCCGCGGCCGTGCGCGCGCACGAGCTGAGCGCGCGGTACGTGGGCGGGCATCCGATGGCCGGGACCGCCGAATCCGGTTGGGCGGCATCGACCCCCGGCCTGTTCGAGGGCGCGGCGTGGGCCGTCGGCGTCGATCCGGGCACGCGCGCCGAGCCGTGGATGCGAGTGGCCCGGCTCGCCCTCGACTGCGGTTCCTACCTGGTGCCGGTGGTCGCCGAGGAGCACGACCGGGCCGTCGCGCGCATCTCGCACCTGCCGCACGTCCTCGCCGAGGCGCTCGCGGTGGCCGGGGCGGGCGGCGGCGACCTGGCCCTGGGGCTCGCGGCGGGATCGTTCCGCGACGGCACGCGGGTCGCCGCGACCTCGGCGGATCTGGTGCGCGCGATCTGCGAGCCCAATTCCGCCGCGCTGCTGGAGGCCCTCGACGACACGCTGCGCCTGCTGAACGCGGCCCGTGACAGCCTGGCCGCCGACGGCACCCTCGGCGAACTCGCCGACGCGGGCTACAGCGAGCGCGACCGCTACGACACCCTGGAACGCTGGGAGATCACCGACATCCACCCGGGCGACCACGACTGGCTGGACCGATTGCGCGACGCGGGCCGCCGCGGCGGCGTGATTCGCCGCCTGGACCACTGATTCGCCCAGGTCAGATGCGCTCGGCGAGACCCGGATAGTCCAGCAGCAGCCCGTCCGAATCCACGGTCACCGTCGCGCTGGACACCGGCGACAGCACGTGGATCCCGTCGGCGCCACTGGAGTACGTCAGGCTCGCCTCCTGTACCTGGAGGTCGGGCAGGCGCACGTAGACCACCGGGACCTGCACGTCCTCAGTGGCCTGGGCGAGGCCGTAGCGCCGGATCGGCAGCGTGTTGAAGAACGGGCTGAGCACCACGTCGACATCCAGCGCGCCGCCGAACGTGGAGCGGACGTGGTTACCGCCGGCGTCGATGAGCCAGTAGTTCTCCTCGTCGCGGGCGATCGAGGCGTGCCGCTCGCCGGCCGCCACGGTGCTGCGCAGCGACAGCCGCTTGGTCACGCCGCTCTCGTCGGTGACCAGGTCGTAGGACGCGCTGAAGGCCGGGTGGTCCTCGCATTCGCCGGCGATGATGCGGCCGGAGGCACGAATCCTGTTGCCGGTGAGGATCACTCGCACCGACTCCATGCGGGAGGCGTTGTGCGCCCGCCAGGTGAGCATCGCCGGCCAGCGGGATACCGCCGGAGTGCCGACGCTCCCGCCGCCCGCCGGGGCGGCCGACGAATTGCCCTGGGCTGGATTGCTCACCTCTCTACCGTAAGTGACGGGGGCCCGGACGCCCGCGCGCCGTCCGGGCGCGGCTCACACCAATGAGTCCCGCCAGGCCGAGTGCAGCGACGCGAACCGCCCGGTCGCGGCGATCAGCTCGTCGGGCGAGCCGTCCTCGACGATGCGCCCGGCCTCCAGTACCAGCACCCGATCGGCGATGGCCACCGTGGACAGCCGGTGGGCGATGATGACCGCGGTGCGGTCGCGCAGCACGGTCTCCAGTGCGTGCTGAACCTGCCGCTCACCAGGGATGTCCAGGCTGGAGGTGGCCTCGTCGAGCACGATCACCGCCGGTCCGGCCAGGAACACCCGGGCGAAGGCGACCAGCTGCCGCTGGCCCGCCGACAGCCGCCCGCCGCGCTTGCGCACATCGGTGTCGAAACCCTCCGGCAGCGATATCGCGAAGTCGTACAGGCCGACCGCGCGGGCCGCCTCGTACACCTCCGCGTCGTCGGCCTCCGGGCGGCCGAGCCGGATATTGTCGGCCACCGAGCCGGAGAACAGGTACGACTCCTGCGTCACCATGGCGATATTGCGGCGCAGATCGGCGTCGGCGACCTCGCGCAGGTCCACACCGTCCAGGCGAACGACGCCGCCGGAGGGATCGTAGAAACGCGCGATGAGTTTGGCGAGCGTCGATTTACCGGCTCCGGTGGCGCCCACCAGCGCGACCACCTGCCCGTGCGGAATGGTCAGCGAGAATTGCGGAAGTACCGGGGTTTTCCCGTGATTTTCCGGGCTTTCGCCGTCGCCCTGAGTTTTTCGCGGCGGATATTCGAAACGAACATCCTCGAGCCGCAATTCACCGCGCGCCCTCGGCAGTGCCCGCGGGGATTGCGGTTCGGGCACGCTCGGGCGCTCCTCGAGCACGCCGGAAATTCGCTCCAGCGCCGCGGCGGCGGACTGGTAGGAGTTGAATACCTGGGCGAGTTCGTCCAGCGGGCCGTAGAACTGCCGCAGGTAGAGCAGATAGGCCGCGAGCACGCCGATCTCGGTGTGGCCGTGGATGACTCGCCACGCGCCGACCACCAGGATGATCACCGTGGTGCCGTTGCTGATCAGCCGCACCAGCCCGATGTACCCGGCCATCCCGCGCAGCGCGCCGGCGTTGGCGGCGCGGTACTCGTCGTCCTCGAGCGCCAGGATGGTCTGGTTGCGGTCCTCGCGCCGGAACGCCTGCACCGCGCGGATGCCGCCCATCGTCTCCACGAAATGCACGACGACCTTGGCGATAGCGCCGCGAGTGCGTCGGTATCCCGCCCGCTGCCGGCGCTGCGCCCAGCGGGTGACGTAGATCAGCGGCACGAATCCGGCCAGCACCACCAGGGCCAGCGGGAGGTCCAGCCACAGCAGGATCACCGCGATGGTGGCCACCGACAGCACGGCGCTCAGCGCGTCGTTGAGGGCGCGCTCCAGCAGATCCTCCAGCGACTCCAGATCACTGGTGAGACGGGCGACGATCTTGCCCGAGGTGTAGTTCTCGTGGAAGGCGACCGACAGCCGCTGCACATGCGTGAACACCCGCAGCCGCAGATCGAACAGCACCTGCTGGCTCAGCCGGCCCGAGACGCGGACGAACAGGAAGGTGGTGATCCCGCCGAGCACCGCGCATGCGGCGACGCCGCCCACCGCGATCAGCAGCGGCAGCCAGTCCCCCGACATGGCCGGACCGACCCCGGCGTCGAGCCCGTGCGCCACGAACAGCGGCGCGCCCACCATGGCGGCGTTGTCCACCACCACCAGCGCGAGCGCGGCCAGCGCCCACAGCCGGTACGGCCGCACCAGCGACCACAGCAGCCGCCGCTGCCGGGCCGCCAGTGCCAGGTTCACCGCATCGGTGGCCTCGGCCTCCTCGGCCGCGACACCGCGCCACTCGCCGTCCGGCTCGGCCGAATCGTCCACGGCGGCGGTCTTTTCCGATAATTCCGTCATCGTCTGCCTCCCGAGGGGGCGGCGGTCGCGTCGACCTCGCCGCCCATGAGCTCGCGGTAGCGCGGGCAGGTTTCCAGCAGGTGTTCGTGCGGGCCGTCGGCGATGATCCGGCCGCCGTCGAGCACCGCGACGCGATCGGCCCAGGCGGCGGTCGACGGGCGGTGCGCGACGAGCAGCACGGTGGCCCCGTCGAGCGCCTCGTGCAGGCGGGTCTGCACGAACTCCTCGGTGGTGACGTCCAGCGCCGACAGCGGATCGTCCAGGACGACCAGGTGCCCGCCGGGATGCCGCTGCCGGTCGAGCACCGCGCGGGCGAGGGCGAGGCGCTGGCGCTGGCCGCCGGACAGGCTCAGCCCCTGCTCACCGATGCGGGTCCGCAGGCCCCATGGCAGGTTGTCCACGAATTCGGTGGCGCAGGCGACCTCGAGGGCCGCGCGGACCTGCGCGGTGGTGGCGTCCGGGTAGCCGAGGGTGATGTTCTCCCGCACGCTCGCCGAGAACAGCACCGGATCCTCGAAGGCGACCGAGACGGTCGAGCGCAGGTCCGCCAGCCGCAGCGCGCGGATATCGGTGCCGTCGATGGTGACGGCGCCGCCGGAGACGTCGAACAGCCGCGGGACCAGGCCGAGCAGCGCCGATTTCCCGCTGCCCGTGGCGCCCACGACCGCGACCGTCTCGCCGGACCGGATGCGCAGCGAAATATCGTGCAGCAGATCGTGTTCGGCGTCCGGGAAGCGGAAACGCACACCCTCGAACCGCAATTCGCCCCGCAGCGGCCGCGGCAGCGACTCCGGTTCGGCCGGATCGGCGATACTTACCGGGGTGTCGATGATCTCCCAGTACCGTTCGGCGGCGGTGCGGGCCTGGTTCAATTCGGCCAGCAGGAAGCCGAATCCGATGATCGGCCACTGCAGGTAGGTGACGAGGGTGATGCCCGCGACCAGCGTGCCGAGCGTCATGGCGTGCACGGTGAGCAGGTAGCCGCCGATGGCGAGCGCGGCCGCGATTCCCAAGGCCGACAACAGGTTCAGGGCCGTCCACAGCTGCGCGTCCAGCCGCACCTTGTTCAGCTCGAGGCGGCGCAGGTCGCGGGCCTGCCGGCGGAACCGGTGGCCGAACCACTCGCCGCGGCCGAAGGCCTTCAGCACGCGGATGCCCTGCGCCGACTCCTCCACGGTGGTAGCCAGATCGCCCGACTGGTCCTGGGCGCGCCGCGACGCCAGGCCGTACTCGCGCTCGAACCGCAGGGACAGCAGCACCAGCGGCACCGCGATCAGCAGTTCGACCAGGCCGATCTGCCAGGCGAACAGGAACAGGATCAGCACGCCGGCGCCCACCATCATCGACAGCGCGACGAGCGACGGCGCCACGAAGGCGAAGAACCGGCGCAGCGTCGACATGTCGGTGATGGCGCGGGAGGTCAGCTGCCCGGATTCCATGCCGTCGTGGACGCCGACCGACAGGATCTGCAACCGCCGGAACAGCCGGGCGCGCAGCCCGACCTCGAGGTTCGCGGCCGGATGGGCGATGATCCAGCGTCGCGAGAACGACGACACCGTGCTGATCAGCGACAACACCGCCACCACCAGCACCGGCCACCACACGCCGCCGAAATCGCGGCGGGCGACGGGGCCGTCGACGATATGCGCGGTCAGCACCGGAACCAGCAGATCGCACAGCATTCCGACGCCCGGCAGCAGCGCGCTGGCGTACAGCGCGCGCCGGTACGGCCGGATGTCGGGCCACAGCCGCCGCAGCGGACCGGACCGCGAATCATCCGGCGGCGCAGTCGATCCGGTACAGTCGGCCTCCGGATCGGAGGTCCCGGCCAGGATCACGGACACAGCTTCCCCCTCTGTTTTCGCAAGATTTGTCCACACCCGCACAGCGGGGCATCACAGCGCGCACCGGGGTACGGCATTCCAGGTTGCCAGGATCGGGCACGCCGCCGCCACAGATTTTCCGTGCGCCCGCCCGGTCCGGCCTAGAGTGCGGGAGTGCTCATCGTCGCCGGATATCTCCGCGTCACCGACCGCGACCACTACCTCGAACGCTGCCGCGAGGTGGTCGAACTCGCGCGGTCGGCCCCGGGTTGCCTGGACTACAGCCTCGGCGCGGATCTCGTGGAACCGGACCGCGTCAACATCTTCGAGCGCTGGACCACCCGGGAGGCCGTCGAGACCTTCCGCGGCAACGGTCCGGGCGCGGACCTGTCGGCCCGGATCGTCGCCGCGGATGTGCGCGAATACGAGTGCGGGGACGAGTAGGCGGCTACAGCCAGTCGGGCAGCTCGGGCAGCTCGCCGGTGAGGCCGGCGCCGTCGGACCTGCCGATGAGCCAGGCCGTGACCAGCGCGGCAGGGCCGGAGACCGTAGCGGTGGGCGCGGCGCCGATCGTCGAGGTGAAGCCGGTATCGGTCGTGGACACCGTGAAGCTCGCGGGCCCGGCGGCGCTGTGCATGCCCTCGACCACCTCGGGCAGCAGCCGGGCCACGAAATCCGCGGGCCAGTCCGCCGGTTCGTAACCGATGGCAAGATCGACGTGATGGATCTCGAGCTCGCGCAGCCGCAACCACGGAATCTCCGTGGCCGGAAGCTCTCTGCCCTGACGGGTGCGCACCGGCGTCGGCCACCGGTCGGCGGGCATGGCGCGGGCCAGGGCGAGCCAGCGATCGGAGGCGGCGCGCAGGTCGTCGAGTTGCTCGGTGATCGGTCGCGGCGCGCCCAGATCGATATCGGCGTCGCGCAGGAATTGGCTTGCGTACTGCGGGGTTTCGATACCGGTGCGCGCCCACAGCAGCAGGTTCACCAGGCCGTCGGCATTGCGCGCCAGATGCGCGAGCACATGCCCGCGGGACCAGCCCGCGCACAGCGACGGCGCCGGGACGTCGCCGTCGGTCAGCGTCTCCAGGGCGCCGAGCAGGCGGCCGGTCGCGGCGTCGACCGTGTCGAGCAGGGACAGGTGCTCGCGGAGTTCCGGGGCATCACTGGTCACGAGTGTGAGATTACCCAGCGCGACGGCCCCGCGCCTCTCCGGACCGGACGCCGAAAAGGTAACTGTTCAAATGCCGGCCAACTGGTCGTCGCCTGACCACGATAGGCACATCGAGTGAGAACCAGCCGCAGTATCCGCTCCACCCTTCTGGCCGCCGCGCTAGGCGCCGCCGCCGTCACCGCGTGCTCCTCGGGGAACGACGACGCGGGCTTCGGCACCGGTAAGGATCAGCCGCTGGCGATCTCGGCCGACGACCTGCTCGCGCGCACCGGCGGCACCGCGGCCGTCGCGGTGGCCGATCCGGAGCACGGCCGGATCGAGCGCCGCACCGACGGCTCTCTCGTCTACACGCCGGACCCGGGTTTCACCGGTTCGGACACGATCACGGTCACCACCACCGACGCGGTGCGCCGGTACAGCACCGATATTCCGCCGCTCGGCCGGTTCGGCGGGGCCACGGTGCAGGGCAGCGGCTTCGGCTCGGCGTTCGCGCCCGTGCCCGGTTCCCCGGACGAGTTCTACGGCATGACCGACCGCGGCCCGAACGTCGACGGTCCGGGTAAGAACGAGAAGCTGACGCCCACACCGGCTTTCGTACCCAAGATCGGGAAGTTCAAGCTCACCGGCAATCGCGCGGAGCTGGAATCGACCATCGACATGAAGAACCGCGCGGGCGTGCCCTTCAACGGTCTGGTCGACGCGTCCGCCTCGACCGGCGAGACGATGCGCGGCCTGGACGGCGCCACGCTGCCCCCGACCGATCACGGCCTGGACCCCGAGGGCCTGGTCGCCCTGCCCGACGGAACCTTCTGGGTCTCCGACGAATACGGCCCGTTCCTGGTTCACCTCGACGCCGGCGGCACCGAGATCGAGCGGCTCGCGCCGGGCAGCGGACTGCCGAAGGAACTGGCGCTGCGCACCCCCAACCAGGGTATGGAGGGATTGACGGTCACCCCGGACGGCGCCACCCTGGTCGGAATCATCCAGAGCGGCCTGCAGACGCCGGGCGTCGGCTCGGCCCGCGACGTGCCGATGACCCGCATCGTCACCCTCGATCTGAAATCCAAGGCGGCCAAGGAGTTCGTGTATCCGCTCGAGGATCCGAAGAGCAAGCTGGCGGTCTCGGAGATCACGGCGCTGAGCAACACCACGTTCCTGGTCGACGAGCGCGACGGCAAGCCCGCTCCGGGGGCGAACAAGAAGTTGTGGACCATCGATCTGGCGGGCGCCACCGATGTCGGCCCGCAGGCCGCAGTCGCCGGGGCGCACTACGACCCGAACCTCGGCCTGCTGCTCGGTGACACACCGCTGGAGACCTTCGTCGGCGCGGTACCCACCTCGGAGGGCGTCGCGGCGCTGAATGGGGCCGGGATCACCCCGGTGACCAAGAGCGCGCACCTCGATCTGGGCAAGCTGGTCGACGGCCTGGCGTCCGACGGCAGCTTCTTCGGCCACGACAAGATCGAAGGCGTCGCCACGACCGACAACGGCAAGACCCTGTACGTCGCCAACGACAGCGACTTCGGCCTGGAAGGCAGCACGGGCAGCACGCCGCCGTTCGGCCTGAAGGCCAAGACGCTGCCGGGCGGGCTCCCCGACACCGGCGAAATCCTCGAGATCGACACCGGCGAACTGCCCGCGCGCACGCGGACCACCACGGTGACCGTGACCGTACGGTGACAAATCCTCAGGATTTACCCAGAAATCCCACGGACTGACGACAGGCGCCGCTGCCACTGTGGAGTCATGAACGTAGTCATCGAATTCATCGTCGGCGCGGCCGCGCTGGCCATCCTGGCGGCCATGGCCGTGTCCGGGGCCGTGGCGTCCTCGGCCCCGCGCTCGCTGGTGGCCGTGCGGGCGCGCCGCCGCTGACCCGCTCCGCCACCCAGATCTGCACGGCCAGCGCCACCAGCCACAGCGACATCGACCCCACCTGGATGCGCTGTGCGATACCCAGCGCGTAATCGCCGGGCAGGTTGTCGGCGATCATCATCCAGAGGGTCGTCGCCGCTCCGAGCACCAGGATCCACAGCCCGGAATGCCGCAGGATCGGCCAGCGCCGGTAGCGGAACGCCGCCACGCTGAACGTGATCATGGCCACGAAGATCGAGGTCACCGCCAGCGTGCTGGTCAGCGCGTGCACCTGGTGGAGCTGCGGGAACAGGCCGTTGTCACAGTCGCCCGAGCACGGCTTTATCGGCCACTGCGCGTCCGCGATCGTCGACGCGCCGAAACATCCCAGCGCGATCCACGCGACGGTCGACAGCCGGCGGCGTGTGAACGCGAACAGCCCGCCCAGCGCGGCGGCCAGCGCCAGGCTGCCGGTCACGGTGTCCGCGACGGAGAACACCCATCCGTACGGGCGGCCGTCGGCATCGAGTTCGCTGAGGAACGAATTGATCGGATTCAGGCCGACGGGCAGGACGAATTCGAGAACCCACGACGAGTAGCAGATCCCGGCCACCGCGATCGCCACGGCGACGCACCAGCGCAGGATCCGCGGACGTCGAGGAGCCGGCGGCTGATCCCGGTCCAGGACGGCCGCCGTGGAGCGCGAATATTCGGTCATCGCCCTCGTCTCGTTCCCGGCTACAGACTGGTCGGCTGGTTGCCGAGGTCCTCTTTCCATCATGACCTATCGGCCGGACAGGGCCGCCTGCACTCGGTCGGCGGCCGCGGCGGCGGGCTCGTGCTCCCACACCCGCACCACCAGCCAGCCCGCGTCGGCCAGCCGGGCGTCGGTATCGCGGTCGCGAGCGACGTTGCCGGCCAGCTTGTCGGCCCACCACCGCGCGTTGTTCTTCGGATAGGTGGCGTGGTCGGGGCAGCAGTGCCAGAAACACCCGTCCACGTACACGGCCACCTTGCGGCGCGGGAACACCAGATCCGCCCGCCGGCGCAGGCCGCGCAGCGGCGCCCGGTCGACGAAGTACCGGTATCCGCGCCGGTGCAGTTCCCTGCGCAGCGCGGTCTCCGGCGCGGTCCCGACGCGGCGCTGCCGGGACATCCGGGCGCTGGTGCGGGCATCGGTGACTGGACGTTCGGTGGTCATCTCGCTCTCATGCCGCTTCCTGGGGAAACCCTCCCATGCGGAGCAGGTGGTTCTCCACATCGGCAAGGAATCCGGGTGGGAAGCGCAGGGTGCCGCGGGCGGCGCGGCGCAGGAATCCGGCGGTGGCGCGGGCGGACAGCAGGCGGGCGTCCTCGAGGAACCAGCGCAGGTCCTCGTACGGCTCGTGCACCGGCCAGGTGGAGACCGCGACCCGGTGCGCGACCCCGGCGCGGCCCCACGCAGCCGTGGGCCAGCGGTTACCGGGCAGCGGGAGGTCGTCGGGAATCGTGTCGACCACCGGATCGGTCAGCCGCGCGCCGGCCCAGGCCGCCATGCGCACGCTCACCGCATTGCCGACCAGTTTCCAGCGGTGGCCCTGGCGGACGCCCGGCGCGTCGAGGGCCGGTTCCGTCCAGCCGGGTGAAAAGCCTTGCAGGCGTTCGGCATCGGCGAGTCCGGGGGTGACGATCTCGCCGGACGGCAGCCGCACGGCGGGCGGGCTGGCGATGCCGAGGCCGGATCCGCCCTTGAGGGTCGGCACGGCGTTCACGGCCCAGCCGAGCCCGCGGACGCCCTCGGTCCAGTAGAAGCCGCAGGGGTCCGCGGCGGCGTCGCCGATCGTGCGCGGCCCGGCGTCGGTGCCGAACAGCACCGGCCGCGGATCCTCGGTGCGCGAGGCCAGCATGAGCACCCGCTGCCGCCGCTGCGGCAACCCGAACGCGCGGGCGTCCACCACCCGATACGCCCAGGTATAGCCGAGTTCCTCCAGCGCGGTGGTGATGTGCAGCATCGCCTGCCCGCGGCCGAGTTGCAGCATGAACGGCACGTTCTCGATCAGCAGCCAGCGCGGCCCGCGTTTGCGCCGCACCAGCCGGAACACCTCGTCCACCAGACCCGAACGCGCGCCGGTGATTCCGGCGGTCCGCCCGGCCTGGGACAGGTCCTGGCAGGGAAATCCGGCGGCGACCAGATCCGTGCCGGACGGCAGCGCCCGCAGCCGCGTGACATCGGTGTGCACGTCGACCTCGGGGAAGCGGTCCGACAGCACGGCCCGCGCCCCCGGATCGATCTCGCACAGCAGTTCGGTCTGCCATCCGTGCGCGCTCAGGCCCAGCTCCAGCCCGCCGATTCCGGCGAACAGCCCGACCATCCGCGCGCCCGTCACGTGTCCCTTCCGCCTCCTGTACCCGTCCGGCGTCGCCACCCGCGCCGAGCCTGCGGGAGAACGTTACTCGAGTGCCCCGGACAGGTCGGCCAGCAACACCGGGTTTCGGGGTCGAGTGACTACCGGATGCGCTACCAGTATTGATGCTGTTTCCCGTCGGTGTCGGCAACGAAGATGACCGCATCGGTGGAGGTGAGGTCCTCGGGTGTGAGCGGGATGTGGCCGCGCACAATGGGTTCGGCTGTGCCGATCGTCGGAGGGAGGGCGGCGCGCAGGGTCGGCGCGGGGAACAAGGCGCGGCGTGTGGTCGCCTCTTTCAGTTCGTGCTGGAGGGTGCCGGGGTTGCTGTCGAGACCGGTGTCAGTCGCCACGAACATGTAGCGCTCGCCGAGGGTGAGGTCGACGAGAGCACCGGCACTCCCCCAGCTCACGGCGGCGTCAGTGTTCCCACCGCGCACGTCATCCCTGCCGACCGGGGCGCCGGATCGCCTGCGACGCAGGTGTTCGTTGTGCGCGAAGACCAAGGTCGGCCCCCGGTGCTGCTCCTGCTCTCGGATGGCGAGGAGGTTCTCGGCCATCATCTCGGTGCGCAGGCTGAACAGCGTGCCGACGCGACCGGGGGCGGACGAGGCCAGGGTGGCCTGATAGCGCAGCAGGCCCCGAGCGGTGCGGGCGTGGGCGAGGGCACCGTCGTAACCGGTCGGGTCGGCGGCGCGCAGGTCCGGTGCCGCGCGGCGGAGGGCGCTGGCGAGGTCGTCCGCGGCGATGCGCAGGGCGCGGGCGCGGTCGGAATCGCCGATGGATTGCGCGGGGTCGAAGACGGCCGCCTGGTTCGTCCAGTCGGCGTCGTCGCCGAGCAGCGCCTCGAGATCGCGGGCCGACTCGGGCCGCAACGTCGCGGGCAGGTAGTCGTGGACGGCGGTCAGCGAGCGTCGCGGGCTCGGCGCGGAGTAGGTCTCGAGCGGTGCGTCGAAACCGAGGAAGCGCACCCGATCCCGTGGCGGGCGGCCGGCATTGTGCGCGCGAAGCCATTCGACGAGTTCACGATTGCCCGGGATGCTGCCGAACCCATGGCTGAACCCGGTCTCCAGGACCGTGTCGAGATCCCCCGGCTCCCCGTTCACATAGCCGTCGACCAGGGACGCGGCGAAGATATCGATCTCCAGCGCGACCGACCGGAACCCCCGCTCGACCAGGCGCCGAAGAAGATCGTTGCGCAGCAACGGAAATGCCTCGACCCCGTGTGCCGGCTCGCCCAGTCCGAGCAACACCGGCGGCTCGGCTCGCGCGGCGAGCAGTTCGTCTACGGCACGACCCAGGCTCGCCGGGTCGTCGAGCGGGCGGCCGATTCCACCGGGTGCGGTGGGAGTGGACATGAGAACCCCTTTCCGGAACGACTGCCCTCGACGCTATCGTTGAAGATTCGGGTGAAACTTCTGCGATTTTCTCCTGGTGAATGGAGCGAAAGTCTCAAACGGAGGTGAGCGGTGCGGCCCATCGATCTCGCCCGCGAACACGGATTGTCCGCCCAGGCGATCCGCAACTACGACGACGCGGGCGCCCTCCCGCCGACCGAGCGCAGCGCATCCGGCTACCGCCGCTACACACCCCTGCACGCCCAGGCCCTGCGCACCTTCCTCGCACTGCGCGCCGGCCACGGCCACAGCCGCGCACTGGACATCATGCGCGCGATCAATCGCGGCGACACCGATTCCGCCTACCGGCTCATCGATGCCACCCACGCCGAACTGCGTGCCGAACGCGACACCCGCACCGAGGTCGCGGCGGCCCTCGGCAGCCTGGCTACTTCACCAACGACCCCCGTCCGCGGCCACCCCCTGACCGTCGGCGAACTCGCCCGCCGCCTCGCCGTACACCCGGCCACCCTGCGCGCCTGGGAGTCCGCGAACATCCTCCACCCGCAACGCGACCGCGCCACGGGCTACCGCACCTACGGCCCCGACAGCGTGCGCGACGCCGAGATCGCACGGCAGCTACGTCGCGGCGGGTACCCCCTACCCAAGGTCGCACAGTTCCTCGAATCCCTGCGCGAGGCAGGCGGTTCGGACGCTCTGAGCGCCTTCCTCGAGGCCTGGCAAGACCGCCTCACCACCCGCAGCCGAGCCCTCCTCACCGGCGCGGCCCAGCTGGACACCTATCTCACCCAGCTCGATCGAACTTGCGACCATGACCGCATGACCCGCCCCGCCGAATCCATCCACCGCGACAACGTGCACCTGCGGCGCATCCGCCCGACCGACGCGGACACGCTGCACCGCATCATCAACGAATCGCTGACCCACCTGCGCCCGTGGATGAACTGGGTTCCGCAGACCGGCCCGCACCCCCGCGCCGCCGTAGACGAATTCCTCACCCGCACACGCGAGAACTGGTCGGCGGGAACCTCTTACACCTACCTCGTCACCGTCTCCGGCCAGCCCGTCGGCGTCTGCGGCCTGGAACAGCGCATCGGCCCGGACGGCCTGGAGATCGGCTACTGGCTACACCCCGACCACACCGGCCACGGCTACATCACCACCGCCGCAGCCGCCCTGACCGACCAGGCCTTCACCCTCCCCGGCATCACCCGAGTCCAAATCTGGACCGACGAGGCCAACACCGCCAGCGCCCGAGTCCCCCAACGCCTCGGCTTCACCGAAATCGCCCGCCGCACCCCCGCCCGAGACCCCCTCACCCCCGCCGAATCCGGCACCGACGTGATCTGGGAACTCACCCGCTCGACCTAACGTCCTGAGGGCACCCACCATTGCCAGCCTTCCGGAACCGGCGGCATTCCGGGCGGAATCTGCCAGCCGGGCGGGGGCACCCAATCCGTTGGAGGAGCGGGCCACCCGGGCGGCGGGTTGAAACGCCACCCGGTGGACGTCGCCGTGACGGTCGTGGCGAGGGCAGACGAACTTGGCTGCGGCTCAGCGGTTTCGGTGGCGCCCGACGCGGTGGGGTGCCAGTTGCTTTGCGATATCGGCGGCTCCGCCAGCCATTCGGCCGACAACTCCCCAGCGCGCACGACCTGTAGCACCACGTCGACCTTCAGGTGATTGCCTTTCAGAATCGCCCGGGCAGCAGTTGCGAGATCACGCTCCGTGAAATGCCGGATGGCGGGCAGCAGTTCACCGCTCATCTTCGGAGTGAGCCGACCCGCGGGTTCACCGTCGACTCGAACCTCGACGACAATCCGCGAAGACCGCGCCAGTTGCTCGGTCACCTCGTGCAGAGTGACGTATATCCATCGTTCGGCCGACGATCCGAGCAACGGCGCGAGCCTGTCGACGTACGCCTCCTCGCCCGTGACCTGGATGGCACGCCCTTCGGGCAGCAGCACATACCGCTCAGGTGGCGGCATATTGGCGGGAACCAGCAGATCCGGCTCGGCCAGGGCGAGTTGCACGCTGCAGGCGAACCTCTTCTGCTCCGTCAGTCGGCCCCACCTGTCGGATACCAGATCCGTGACGAGCGAACCGATCACGCGCGCCGACGTCTGGGGTAGCAAGCCGTTCGACACCAGTGTGGACAACACCGGCGCATAGCGAGCGGCGTCCTGGCGTGGCAGATAACCCACCAGGGCACCAGCCACCACAACTTTCACGGCATTCGAGTCATGAGGATTCCCGGGCTCCGGCACCAGATCGGCCGTGGCGGTCAGTTCCGTCCATTCTTCATCGACTCCGTCCACGAAGAGGCGTCGAATGGCGTCGACGTAGTGCGATTCGCCGACGACCTCCTGCCCGTGCCAGGTCTGTTTTCCCCACAAGACGAACGGTTGTCCGGCCATCCTCTGCTCGATCCCCTCGGCGCCGCCCCGCGGGCGGAGAATTGCGATGTCTCGGCAGTGAATCGCCGCCGGAGGGCCGCCGTTACGCGATCGCCGACGGTTCGGTCCGAACTCAGCGGCGGCCGAGGATGTCGAGGTAGAAGCGGGTCGCGATGGCTTCCGGGTCTTCGGTCAGGGGGTTCGTGTAGGTGTCCGCCCCGGGGAGGGTGGCCGCGTAGGTGCGGGCGGCGGTGAAGAGGACGGACATCAGGCCCGTGGAGCGTTGGATGGGGTCTTTGACGGACCAGGCGAGATGGGCTGCGGTGGGGGGTAATTGGGCCTCGCAGGCGAGCCTGAGGGCCAGTTTGTCGATGGGATGGTCGTCGCGGGTGCCGAAAAGCGCTGGTGGGGCGAGGGTTTCGGCGAGCCTCCACCAGCGGACCGTTTGAAAGACATGGACCAGCCGGGATGCCTTGTCCTCCAAGAGCGCCGGATAGAAGTCCGGCACCAGCCGATCGCGGCGGAAGTTGGCGGCGGTCTCGGCGCGGATCATCGCGTCGAGTTCGGTTCGGGCGCTGTCGGATTCGAGCGGGTAAGAGAGCGAGCGGCCGCCGGCGAGAATCGCGTCCGCGCCGCTCCCGGTCAGGATCGCCCCACCATCGGGAATCGCGTCGAGAACCCGACGCGCAGCGAGCAGCGGAATGCCCGCGGTAACCTCCCACAGCTCGGAGGTGTTCAGGCGAATGATGGTGTCGCGCGCCAAGTCGATGACGTCGTCGCGGGTGAGCCGGACGATGTCGTGCCGCAGCCCGAGCGCCTCGGCCGCCGCGCTGGCATGGTCCTCGTCGGAGGCCCCGTCCGTGACAACCGTGACAGCACGCGGCGCACCACCCAACTCGGCCGCGACGGCAGCCACATAAATCGAGTCGACTCCCCCACTGAGCAGAACCACAGGCGTCCCACCGACATGCTCGAGCACGGCCCGCACCCGCGACCGAGTCTCGCCCGCAACCAACTCCGCCGCCACCCGGGGATCGGTCACCGTCCGCGCCCCCGGATCCGGCGCGGCCACGCTATCCAGCAGATCCGCCACGAACTCGATCGGCTCGACGGTCTGCGGCGGGCACTCGAGGGCTTCCGTCATCGATACAACTCCTCGTCCAGGCCATCCTCGTCGGAGGGCGCGAATCAAGGATGCCGGAGCCTCTCCGGCGAGTCATTCCGATAAGAATCCCCCGACCTGGCAATGCAGATCGGGGATCGGGGAATCTCCGGTCCCTGTCTGGGTACCCAAGGGCTATGCGGGACTTGGAACCTTTCGACTGCCGCGGTTACGTCGCGGATTCCCGTGACGCACTGACCTCGGCGAAGATGTTTCTGGCGGATGCTCGGCATCGGGTGCGTAGATATCGACTGGAGGGTGCGGCGGCACGGTCGAGGATGTTGCGGGCGAAACTCGCGGTCGAGGACTCTCGTGCGCGCCTGGCTCGTATTGCGGCGTCTCACGGGGACTTCGGGTAACAGGGAGCACGGCCAGTGGACACCTCGGCACGATTGGCGGGACCGAAGGACGGCGGGGCGATGAGAGATTTACGGCATGGCCGTCAGGTCGAGGATGCCCGCGCTACGCCGTCATCGGTGGGGGGTGGCGAGTCAGAGCCCATGCGGCGGGCGAGGGAGCAGTTCGAGGAGTCTCAAGCTCGGTTCGCAGTCAGCCGGGCCGCGTACCTGGCGTTCTTCGGCGACTCGTGAGACCACCGTGGTGTGCCGTGACCACAGCCGGTGGACCGGGCTGATGGCCGGACGGAAAAAACCCCTCCGCAGTGAGCGAAGGGGCCTTCTACCTGGTGCGCGCCCGGAGAGACTCGAACTCCCAACCTTCTGATCCGTAGTCAGATGCTCTATCCGTTGAGCTACGGGCGCAGGGTCTGCCGGACTGGGTCCGACGACATCGTATTCAGTTGTGCGCCCGGCAAGCCGGGCGTGGCGGAGGCGAGAGGATTTGAACCTCCGGTCCCCGTGAAGGGACAACTCATTAGCAGTGAGTCCCATTCGGCCGCTCTGGCACGCCTCCTGGAGCCTTCTCGTCGAGGGCCCGGTCCTTTCGAACCGCCGAGAGGCAAGATTACAGAGCTACCGCTCAGGACGCAAAACGGCTGGTCAGCGTAGGTGACTGTCGAACCAGTCGAAGATTCTGGTCTGGGCGGCGATCACGGTCTCCGCGTCTTCGGAATCGGCGGCGTCGAAGCCGGGGTGGTCGGGGCGGTGCCGCAGGCCGGGATAGGTGACGAGCAGGGTGGCGACCATGGCGCGGGCGGCGGCGTCGCGCAAGCTCTCGATCTGGTCGACCGGGGTGGCGGGATCGTCGGCGCCGTACAGGCCCAGCCACGGGGCCTGTAGTCGCGGGGCGGCTCGGACCAGTGCGTCGGCGCCGGCGCCCAGCGGGTCGGCGATGCCGGGCGCCGCCACGCTCACCGCGGCGCCGACCGGCCGGTTGGTCGCCACGAGCAGCGCGGCCGTTCCCGCCGAGTCGAAGCCGAGCACCCCGACGCAGTCGTCGAACACCCCGCGTCCGGTCAGCCAGTCGAAGCACGCGTCGAAATCGGCGAACAGGTCGTCACCGAATACGGCCTCGGTGCTGCCGTTGCGGTGGAACAGGTTGGGCGCCACCACCATCCAGCCCTCACCGGCGAGCGATCTCATCAGCTCCAGCAACGCGTCGGCGAACTCGCGGGACTCGTGCAGGACCACGATGCCGCCGCGCGCGTTGCCGTCCGGTTCGTGGACCGTGATGGGTACCCGGGCCGGCGCCGCCCGCGCCCGGTCCTCGTCTGCCGCCAGGCCGCCGTCGCGCAATACGGCGATGTCTCGATAAAAGCCCGACATGAAACCAGAGTAGTTCGCATTTATAAACTTCGGGAGAAGTCCCATGTGAGGGCGTCCGGGCGGATATTTTCCGGCTGCGCGGACACTGCGACCGAGCCTGTCCGGCAGGTTCTAGTGTGGTGGGGTGAACGCTCGCATTCGCCCGGACCTCGAGTCCATCCCCGCGTACTCCCCCGGCCGCAGCCATCCCGGCGCGGTGAAACTGGCCAGCAACGAGAGCACCCCCGGCCCGCTGCCGACCGTCGCCAAGGCCATCGCGGAGGCCGCGGAACTCGCCAACCGGTACCCGGACAACATGGCGAGCGAACTTCGCGCGGCCGTCGCGGAGTTCCACGGGGTGGACGTCGCGAATGTGGCGGTCGGCTGCGGCAGCGTCGCGCTGTGCCAGGAACTGGTGCAGATCACCTGCGCGGCGCCGACCGACGAGGTGCTGTTCGCGTGGCGGTCGTTCGAGGCGTATCCGATCGTGACGCAGGTCGGCAACGCCCGGGCGGTGCAGGTACCGCTGACCGACGGGTACGCGCACGATCTCGATGCCATGGCCGCGGCCGTCGCCGAGCACACGAAGTTGATCTTCGTCTGCAACCCGAACAACCCGACCGGGACGGCGTACGGGCGCGGCGAGCTGGTCCGGTTCCTCGATTCCGTCCCCGACCACGTCCTGGTGGTGCTGGACGAGGCGTACTACGAGTACATGCGGCTCCCTGCCGAGGATCATCCCGACGGGGTGCAGATCGGCCGCGGCAGGCCGAATGTCCTGGTCCTGCGCACCTTCTCGAAGGCGTACGGGCTGGCCGGGCTGCGCGTCGGGTACGCGGTGGGCGATCCGGAGGTGATCACCGCGCTGCTCAAGGTGCACATCCCGTTCAGCGTGAACCGGCTGGCGCAGGCGGCGGCGATCGCGTCCCTGGAGGCGCGGCACGAACTTCTCGACCGCACCGGACATGTTGTCGCCGAGCGCGACCGGATGAGCGCGGCACTGCGCGCGGCCGGCTACACCGTGCCGCCGAGCGAGGCGAATTTCGTCTGGCTACCGCTGGGCGAGCGCAGCGCGGAGTTCGGCGAGGCGAGCGCGGCGGCGGGGGTTCTGGTGCGGCCCTACGGCACCGACGGCGTCCGGGTGACCGCGGGCGATCCGCACGAGAACGACCTGTTCCTCGCCTTCGCCACGGATCCGGCGGTGGTGGAGCGGTTCCTGGGCTGAGTCAGCGGGTGCCGAGGGCCTTGGCGAGCGTCGGCCAGGCCCGGGGCAGTTCGTCGGCCCAGTACGGCCAGGAGTGGGTGCCCACCGGGTTCAGGTTCACCTGGGCCGGGATCTGCATGCGCGAGAGCCGGTCGGCCAGAGCCATGGTGCACGCGTTCGAGGCGGCCTCCAGCGGACCGCCGAAGGTGACCGAGGTGGGCGAGTACTCGGGATTGGCCGCCGTATCGTGCACGCCCGGCAGGCCGCTGCCCGCGGACAGGTAGATCGTCTCGCCGCGCAGACCTTCCGCGTTGACCATCACGTCGTGCGCCAGCCAATCGGGGTCCTCCTGCGGGCCGAACATGTTGTCCGGTTCGCCGCCGTAGGTGCGCACCACGGCGCGCGCCTGCGCCTGGCCGATATCGGAACCCATGGCGTAGCACCCGCTGTGAGCGGCGACCCCGCGATACAGCTTCGTATTGCGCATCACCAGCATCATGGCCGCCTCGGCGCCCATCGAGACGCCCTCGACCGCGTTGCTGCCGTTGCCGCCGAATGTGGCGTCGACCAGCGGGGGAAGTTCCTTGGTAAGGAACGTTTCCCACATGTTCTTGCCCAGGATGGGATCCGGGCGCTGCCAGTCGGTGTAGTAGCCGGCCGGGCCGCCGATGGTGAAGACGACGTTGACGTTCTTGTCGCCGAAGAAGTTGAGGGCGCCGCCGCGTTCGATCCAGTTGTTGTAGTCGTTGCTGGCGCTGCGGCCGTCGAGCATGTAGAGGGTGGGGCGCGGTGTGCTGCGGTCGGCCGGCAGCAGGATCTGCACCTGCACCGTGCGACCCATGGCGGGCGACTTCACGAACACCCGTTGCAGGCGATCGTTGATGGGCTCGACGTGGTCGATCTCCGGCACCCCGGGCGGCTCCGGTTCGGCCTGCGGCTGAGGGCCTTCGGCGGACCCCGATTCGGCCGGCGGTTTGTGCGGCGGCGGGGGCGGCGCATCGGCCGCACCGGGAGCCGCGAAAACAGCCGCACCGATCATCAGTGCAGCACAGGCGATGGCGGCGCCGGGCAGGCGCCGCCGTCTCCGGCCACGAACCATGGGCGCCATCCTGCCAGAGGTGGGACGTGACGTCGAAGTTCGTCATCCACAAGTCGCGCCGAAAGTGACCCGCGACACAGCCGGGTGGGTTATCCTCGCGGGCTACTCCGAGGCGAGATCGCGCTCCCAGCGCCGCTCCACCCCGGTGAACCGCCAGATCGCCACGGCGACGGCCCAGGTCAGCACGAACAGCCCGACGATGATGAAACCGAGCGCGCCGAGGTCCAGATTGCCGATCCAGGCGACGACTCCGGATTCCACTCCGCCCTTCTCGACCAGGATCGACACCAGCTCCTGCCCGCCGATCAACAGCGCCACCGCCACCGACAGCCCGGTGATCACCAGGTTGTAGTAGATCTTGCGGATCGGCCGCGCGAACGCCCAGTCGTAGGCGTAACTCATGAACGAACCGTCGAGCGAGTCGAACAGCGACATCCCCGCCGAGAACAGCACGGGCAGCACCAGAATCGCGTACCAGGGCAACCCCGTCGCCGCCGCGCCGCCCGCGATCACCAGCAGACCCACCTCGGTGACGGTGTCGAAGCCCAGCCCGAACAGCAGACCCACCGGATACATGTGCACCGGCCTGCGCACCATCCGCACCGCCGGCCCGAGCACCCGGTTCAGCGCGCCGCGCGCGTCGAGGGCCCGTTCCAGCTGCGACTCGTCGAAGTCGCCGCGGCGCATCCGCCGGAACACCCGCCAGATCCCGACCAGCGACGCCAGATTCAGCAGGCCGATGAGTATGAGGAAGACACCGGAGACGCTGGTGCCCCACAGCCCCGTCCACCGTTGCAGCCCCGAATCGGAGTCCTCGAGGTTGCTCGCCAGCGCCCGGATCCCCATCGCGAGCAGCCCGACCAGGATGAACACGACCGAGGAGTGCCCGAGCGAGAACCAGAACCCGACCGACTGCGAGTTCGCTCTCCCGTTCTCCGCCACCAGCTTTCGCGTGGTGTTGTCGATCGCCGCGATGTGATCGGCGTCGAACGCATGCCGCATACCCAGCGTGTACGCGGTCACCCCCAGCCCCACCCCGAACACGGCCCCGTCGACCAGATGATGCTGCGGCACCACCACCAGCAACAACACCCCCCACCCCACAACATGCAGCCCCGCGACGGCCACCACCATTCCGACCACGCTGCGCACGCCACACCCCGTTCCGAAAGATCGAACCGACCAACCGTACCGGCCGCGCCGATCGAGCCCCCGCCCATCCACCCCACCGATTGGGCTCCACCCCCCGTTCACCAGTACCCTGGGCTTGCTCCGACCAGTACCACCACCGGAGCAGGGTGGGTTGCCCGAGCGGCCTAAGGGAACGGTCTTGAAAACCGTCGTGGTTCACGCCACCGTGGGTTCAAATCCCACACCCACCGCAGGTAGAGACTCGTTTTCATCGTCTTCGACGTCGGGTTCTTCGGACGCGGCCCACAATTGGCCCGCAGCAGCCATGGCACCCGCCTGCTCAGGAGTGGTGGGAGTGGATCGGACGCGCATGCTCTGCTTCAGGGTGGGCGTCTACTACTTCCGGCGTTCGATCTCGTCCTGGATGGCCTTCAGTTCGGCGAGATCGGCTTGCTCTTCCTCGATCTCCCGCCGCCGAGTGTCGAAGTCATCGTAGCGCTGGCGGGCGATGCGTTGCATATCTTCGTGTGAAACTCGGCCGGCGCCCCGGAGGACATCACGCTCGTTGAACTCAAGGAACCTGTCGGTCATCGCGACCCAGTCCGCCATGTGGATCTGTTCTCGGCGCTCGGCGCGATCTTCTGCGTAATCCAGAAACATCGTGGTCAACCGGTTGAGGTGCTGTATCTCAGGCTGAGACAGATAATTCTTCGCGGTGCAGACATCGCCCTTGCGGACTACAGCGCCTTTCCAGGCGGTCAGGCCCATGTTCGGCTTCTCGATATCACCGCGTTCGATGACGAGCTCGGCCGCTGTGTGCTTGGTGACGGCGAACAGCAACTTGTTCTGGATTGTCGCGAAGAAGTTCTGAGCCACCTTGGAACTGCTGTCGTAGTCGACGCTGGACGCCTTGAACACCTCGCGCACCTTCAGGTAAAACTGCTTCTCCGATGCACGGATGTCTCGTATCCGCTCAAGCAGCTCATCGAAGTAGTCGGCCCCTTGAGGATCTTTCAGTCGCGCATCGTTCATCGCGAAGCCCTTAATCAGGTACTCGCGCAGCACGGTGGTGGCCCACTGCCTGAACTGCACCGCGCGCAGGGTGGTGACGCGGTAGCCGACAGCCAGCACCATATCCAGGTTGTAGTACTTGACCTGGCGCTTTACTGAGCGCGTTCCCTCACGGCGAACCATTAACTGAGAGTTAATAGTTGCCTCGGTCACTTCGCCGTCCGCCAGAATACGGTGGATGATCTGATTGATGTTCGGCACCGATGTGCTGTACAGCTCGGCCATCTGCGACTGGGTCAACCATACGGTACCGTTTACCGGACGGAGCTGCACTTCGGCCCGGCCGTCCTCGGTCCTGTATACGATGAACTCTCCGGACGCGCTCGGCGAGAGGTCGTCGCGCGCCAGCTCGGCATCGAACGCATCATCAGGATTTCCCATGTACTCGTCTCCTGCTGTTGTACTGTGCTGCGGATACGCGGGGACTACCGACAGGAGACGCACTACGTGACGGTCGTGTACTGCGTATCTTGAGGGATTTGCGTAGAATTCGGACGTCCAATCAAGGCACGTCCGGGCCCTGCTGGGTCATCTTCAGCATGGCCCGGCGTTCCAAGGCCATTTATCACCGTCTGATGACAATTCATACGAATCCTACGACCTAAGCCGTCACGATATGTCTCGGCTTATCGAAGCTCCCTGCTAAATGGCAGGGCCGTGCGTCATGGGCCTGCCCGCGCGCCGACGGTGTTGTATGTGTCGGGAGCGAAGAGGCGTGTGCCTCCATCCATCAGACACCCTCGCTGCTTTCGGCGGCCGGGCGCATCCGCGCTACGCGCCGCTTAACGCTACGCCAATCCGAGACCAGGTCGACGACGTCTTGCAACGTCGACTTCGCGGACACGTTCTCATATCCACGAGTGTCAACCAGTGGCACACCATCCCGGTCTTCCACACTGGCCACAGCTTGAGCAGCTTGGTGGAGCTCCTCAACCTGGTCCTCGAAACCCTTAGTCGCTACGGCGAACTCGTCTTCTGGACTGTCGTGAGAAATGCCTTCCTCGGACATCGCCGCCAGTTTCCGCAGCTGCGTAGCATCCAGGATGTCCGCACCGCGGATCACACTATCTCGTGGTTCCATACCATCGGGGAGTAGCTGAGGCTTGCGACCGGCACGACCATCCAAGATGATTTGGCACAGCTGCCGTAGCCGAACGTCAGAATTGGCCAAACGCTTGAGGATCTGCTGCGGCTCGGTGTTATTACCGCGGCCGTACTCGGATCGGGCCAACAGTTGGGTAGGCCCAGCAACTAGGTGATAGCTCGCCAATGCAGCGAGTTCCGCTATCGCCGGCCGCTCGGTAGCGGTGGTTTGCACGAGTTCGCGGATGGCCTTCTTCAGCAGAATCTGTGGTTCCTTGCATGTGAGAGCGACACCACGTAGGGGCACCCAGCGCCAGCTGCGTTCGAGCGCGGCCCGCAATGCGGTGAGGCGCTTGTCGTCTGGGAAGCCTCGCAGAGCAACTTCGGCGGCGAGCAACGTGCGTTCCTCGAGCCTGGGCCTGGTACCAGTGAGGTCGGCGATCGCCTCGTTTACCGCGCGCGCCTGGCGCCTGTTCGGATGTGGATTGAGCGCCCCGCACGCGAGCACCGCGACCTCGTCGTCGAGGAGCTCATGATCGCGGATACTGCCATCGAGGATGCCCCGCACCTCGGCGGCGTCCATCCCGTCAGGCACGGGCAGCAGACCACGCTCGAAGAGATTGTCCACTGCGGCGTTGGCCTTCGCGTTGAGCGTAGTGGCGGGACTGAAGGTCATCGGCGGAGCCATGTGCAGGTGCGCGACGAACCGCCTGCGCGCACGGTCAAACGAACGCTGCGCGGCATAGCCGATGATGACCCGGGCGTTGGGCATGATCGAACACCGAACCTTGCGTGCTTGCTCGTCGCTCACGATGTCGCTGTCGGCCCAGTCCACCAAGTCGCGGAGCAGCGAAGCCGCGCGCCGACCACCGGGACGCAAGTTCCACGCCGCGTCCTTGAATGTGATCCCCAAGCCCTGGTGAGCAGCTACTGTCCGCCCGAATCCGTCCGTGGACTCCAATCGGATCACCGAGCCGACGTCGTTCGTCGTGAGCTGCAAGAAACTCAGCCACCCAGGGGTTTCAATACCACGATTCTGAATAGAGGGAACGTGCGGGTTGTGCTCAAGCATGTCCTTGATCCGCGGCCCCATCGCGTTGATCATGCCCTCGGTCGAGTCCATCTCGAAAGTCAGCAAGGGCCACTCCTCCACCGCATCGAACCGCGGCATGCCGATCGCGCCACGTGCATGCGCGCCCTCGAACCGTATGTTGTCCGGCGAAGGGACGATCCGCCAGGTGAGAACATCGAACTCGATGTATGTGAACTCCTCGGTGCCGAAGCGCTGAATCTTCGGCGAGCGCAACGCGCCGCGCAGTTGCTGCTGGTCTGCAGCAGCATGGGCCAGAACTTCGGCAAGCTCCCTGGGCAGGCCCACTGCCATGCCTGCGGCGATGCTCTTGTCGATCACCGCACCCGATGCCTGTGGACGCAGCCTCGCACCAATGACCTGGTGGTCCACTATGTCTGACTCTATGAAGTCTTCCGACTCTTCGGCCGACAATGACGAAGCCATAACGGAGTCCTCCTCTGGCTCTCGACCTGAGCACCACCATGGTGATCAGAAAGCGAGGGCCTGGGCCAGACTCGACACCGCGCCCCCATCTATCCCTCTCGGCCGAATGGCCGTCCAGGGCTGTGGCACACTGCTGACCCGCCGCTCCCCTCAGGACACCCGCCGACTGTGACGGATGGAGCCTTAGTCCGGCCGGGCTTCCGGGCGGAAGCAGGCGACCGAACTGGAATCAGCGAACTGGCTGTGTGATGTAGCTAGCCGGAGACGGTAGCACGATGGTGTTGCAGCATCAACTAGATGCTAATCAGGAACATGCCCATAGGGCCTGCCTTTCCCGCGCAGAGGTCTGGGATCAAGGGGTGGTGACAGTCATCAGCGCAGCTCGCGCCGGAGGCGCCACCGACGCTGGAGGGGCGTGGAGAACGATGCGGGCCACCACCCAGCAAGACCACACGGCCGAAGGCCGCTAATTATTACACTCGACGATGGCATTCATTGACACATCAGCTACACCTTATTGGTTCTCCTTTGCTCACGCCTGTAATCTTGGAATGCAGGCGAAACCTGTTCGAGAATCTGTCGAGCAAATCCGACGTCCGCAAATCTTGCATGCATGTTTCCGTCGTCGTCCCCATACGGCCCCTCACGCAATTCTTTTATTTCCATAGATCGAATCAATTCAGAATCACGCTCAAGAACTTTACGCAGCTCTGCGATGCTGCAAAATCCCGCCGCAGTCAACTCTTCGACAAAGGTAGAGTACGCAATATCTCTCGTGACTCCACGGTCGGGGTATAGCTGCTGCAAGAGCGCCTTTACGGTGCCTCGGTTTATTTCATCAACGGCCGTGCTTGACTGGTTAGACATTTCCTTTGTGTATAACACCGCGTGCTCAGCATCTAATTCTGAGCGCTCTATGCTGTAGCGAAGCTGCTGGAACATTTTGTCTGCGACATGGAATAGTCCGACGAGGGCGCTAAAATCTCGCTTGAGTTCGTTCGGTATGCTAGAACCCCCTTTGTAGGCAAGGGTGTGCTCAACCACAGCCCATGCGTCCTGCAATATCGTCCTAGCCTGAACTTCAAAAGTCAAACCCTTTATCGTGTCGTAACGTGTACCGCTATTGGTTTCTTTTATAGTGCATTCGTAGTGTACTGATCGGTAACTGAATGTATCCGGTGGTGCCGCACCGGTCTTGTCCTCTTTATGGATCACATCAAAGCAGCGCTCAAGCGAGTCGTCTACTACCTTGAGGTCATCCAGGAACAGGCATACAATTCTAGCGCCGACGATATCCGGCATCTGCTCGAAGGGGTGTTCGTACCGTTTTCTTTCTATTTTCTCAAGAAAGCTCGCTCGTGTTTTTACTCTGACTTTTATGTCATGTGTAGTTATGGCTTTGAGACTGTGCCTAATCTCGTGTTCAACTTCTTCTTTGAGCTTTGTGTACGTTGGCTCTCTGGAGTCATACTCTGAGCGCCAGCGATCTACCGCTGAGCCTCCGGGCATCTACGTCCCTTGTGAGTGAGTGTTGGCTGGTGAATGCCGAACGATACTACTCGTGCTTCCGCAGTAGCTCAGGGTTTTGGTGGGCGTAGATAGCTTCTCGGGGCGGTAGTCCATGGCAATCGCCGACGTGTACCGGCATCGGATCGGTCGGTAAAGGGTGGGCCGACTGGTCGACGACTGCGAGAATTATCCGATCGGATTCAGAAGTTCCGGGAGTAGCGCAGCATGCCACCGACGCACCGCAGACAACGCCTCATCAGCCCGCGTTGCACGTCGAAGCGCTGCGGTGCCGGCGTGCTCTTGCAACGCTCCCGAACAATCCGGTCTTCCCGAATCGTGACGGTGGCTAGATCAGCTTGAACAAACTTCGCCGGTCTCTGCGAACTGCGTTGCCGGACGCTGCGGTGGTCGATGTCTGATGTCCGATCACTCTTCTTCGGACCATTGCTCAGCTGAGCTCTCGTCTTCGCTCTCGATCCGGTGTCGGATTCCGCTGGCCGACTTGCCCTCTGGTCTCGGCTGCGACCACAGCAGGGCGGCAATGAACACGAACAGGGGGATGGATATTGCGACTATCAGGCCGACTTGCCATCCGATCATTGGCAATACGACCTCATGCTCGAGGTCTGGTGGCGATGGCCGGGAGAGTGGTCCTGCGGTCCCTCTCGACGGCCAAAGTGAGTCGGGGCCATGGATACAGGGAGCAGCCTGTCCCTCATGCTGTGCCCACCCTCCAGCGGGCGAAGGAGCAACGCGGATTTGCCGACTCGACGTCGGCTACGTTCATCAGTCTGTTCAGGGCGAGGGCTGTGAGATGGGTTGGTGCGGGGACGATCACGGCGTCCACGTCCATTTGGCGAGCGATGTCGGCCGGGTCAAGGGTGGAGTCGTCCGGGGGCCACAGCAGGGCGTAGCCGAGGCGGCGAGCCAGCTTCCGGATCTGGGCGCTGTCCCACTCAGGTGCAACGGTGTGGTTCGGGTCAAGCCAGGCTAGGGCGGTGGGGTGCGGCCTCACTTCTGCCTCCACTGTCGGCCGCGGCGTGTGTGGGGCGGGCGGAGTTCGGTTCTCGTTGTGCGGCCGAAGGTGCTGGACATGCTGATAAGGAAGCCAGGGTGCGGAGGTGGAAACGACTACAGCGTGGTGATCTCATCTACCATACTTTTGATCTCACGGTGAGATAGGCGAGGTTGCTGCGGGCGCACGCGAGGAGCTGTCGATGTCGGGGAAATCGTTCGTGCCGATCGCGGTTCCGGCGTCGGTCTGGGATCGCGGAGAAGTGCGGACCGCGTTGCGGGAGAGGGATATTGCGGCACTCCTGCGGTCGGTTCAGCAGTACACGGGCGCGAGTCAGCAACGGATTGCGACCGCGTTGGAAATGTCGCAAGGACGTGTCAACGAGTTGATCAACAGGCGTCGAATCGTGACCAGTCTCGGAGCCTTCGAACGGATCGCTGACGGCTTGCGGATGCCGGACCACGCGCGTATGGATCTCGGTCTGGCTCCGGCTGCATCCGAGCACGTCACGTTGTCCGAATTGGCGGAGATTTCGGCGACGTACCCATCGCAGTCAGCGGCAGCCGATGAGATCAGGAAGATTGCCAAGGACGTTGCGAGTGTCGACATACTCGCGGTGCGAGGGCTGGGCATCCTCGGATTGAACGACTCATTGCTGCGCGAGGCACTGCCTCTGGAGGCGAGGCTCCGGGTGCTGCTGCTCGACCCGGATTCAGATGCGGCGGCTGATCGGGCGGCGGAAATAGGCGAGTCGCCGGAGTCGTTCGTAGCCGGTATCCGGCTCTCGATAGCGCGGGTGAAGGAGATGGCGGCGGCGAATCGGCCCGTTCAGATCTATCTCTACAGCCATGCTCCGGTGTGGCGGATAATCAAGTTGGACAGCAGTCTTTTCGTATCCGCGTTCACGGATTATCACGAGGGGCACTCGTCGCCTACGCATAGGGTCGAGCCGAATCGGCACGGTGTGCTTCACCATGCATTCGTGCGGACTCTGGAACAGAATTTCGCCACAGGATGCCGAATTATCTGACATACGAGGAGGCTTCATGATCGAGGCCGAGTACAAGGCTCGTCTCGCTGATCCTGACCGGGTGCGTGGACTCTTGAACGGCAAGGCTAATCCTGACCGGGTTTCGTATCAGGACACGTACTTCGACCGGGAAGACGGCTCGCTCACCAGCAGGGATCAGGAGCTTCGGCTTCGTACGGTTTCCGGAAACAAGGGCAGCGAACATCTGCTGACGTTCAAGGACGCGACTGTCGATCAGGAAACCGGGTCCAAGCCCGAGTTCGAAACGCTTGTCGGTGAACGCGAGTCGGCGGAAGAGATCATCAAGCATCTGGGATTCAGGCCGGATATCTCGTTTACGAAGAATTGCGAGAACTACCGATATGCCGCCGCCGGACGCGATGTGTTGGCCACAGTGGTCACAGTTCCGGAAATCGATGGCGTTTTTCTCGAGATCGAGACGCTTGTGCCTGACGGCGAACTCGACAGCGCGCTCGCTGATCTTCGTGGCGAACTTGCGGAGCTGGGTATCAGCCCTGACCAATGGACGACAGAGCTGTACACCGACGCAGTGCGTAAGAGCCGGAACCAGTAAGCGGCTACGGCTTGTTGCCTCGGATGATGATTTCCTTGTCCACTCGCTCGAAAACCTCGGCCAGCACGGCGATCTGCTCAGGGGTGAGGAGATCGATGAAATCTCGGCGGACGGCGTTGACGTGACCCGGGGCGGCGGCGCGTAGGCGGGCCATACCCTCCTCCGTGAGGTGGGCTCGTACCCCGCGCCCGTCCTCCTCCGCGCTGGTGCGATGGACCATGCCCTGGGCTTCCATGCGGCGGATCTGGTGGGTTAGGCGGCTTCTCGAGGAGAGGACGCCGTCGGCCAGGTCGCTCATGCGCAGGGAATGGTCGGGGGCCTCGGACAGCAGGACCAGGATTCGGTATTCGGCGAAGCTGAGGTCGCTGTCTCGTTGGAGTTGGCGGTTGAGGTCGGCCAGCAGGCGCTGGCCGCCGTCCATGTAGGCGCGCCACGCCTGTTGTTGAGCCGAGCTGAGCCACCTCGGCTCCGGCGCCGTGCGACCGCTCGGTTCGAATGCCATACGGACATTCTATTAGCCGATATTTCCGCACGTGTCGGCCGGTCAGCGGGCGGTCGACAGCATCGTGCGGCTGAGGTCGGCGACACCGGTGCAGCCGGAGAGGCCCATCGCGGAATCGAGGTCGGCGAGCAGGATTCGCAGGGCGTGCCGGACGCCGTCCGCGCCGGCGAGACCGAGGCCGTAGGCCCACGGCCGGCCGTACAGCACCGCCTTGGCGCCCAGCGACAGCGCGACCATGACGTCCGAGCCGGTGCGGATACCGGAGTCGAACAGCACGTCGGCCCGGTCGCCGATGGTGGCGACGACCGAGGACAGCGCGTCGAGCGCACCGATGGAACCGTCGACCTGGCGGCCGCCGTGATTGCTCACGATCACCGCGTCGGCGCCGGCGTCGACCATGTGGCGGGCGTCGTCGGGGTGCAAAACGCCCTTCACCGCGATCGGCAGGTCGGTCCACTCGCGCACCTTGGCGATATCGGCGGGCCGCAGGGCGTGGTTGCCGAACAGGCCGACCCAGGTCAGCACCGCCATTTGCAGCGCCTCCGCACTCTCCTCCGGCGGGGCGGACAGCTTGGCGCGAAAGACCGGATCGGACAGATAGTTCGCGATGCCTTTGCCGCGTAGGAACGGCAGGTGAGCCAGTTCGAGATCGCGCGGCCGCCAGCCGAGGCTGGGGGTGTCGGCGGTGATCACGATGGCCTGCGCCCCGGCCTTCACCGCCCGATCGACGAAGGAGTGGGCCAGTTCGTCGTCGCTCGGCCAGTACAGCTGGTACCACCAGGGACCGGCCGCGGCGCCCACGTCCTCGATCGGGGTCGAGGACGCGGTGGACAGCACCATGCCGACGCCCAGTTCGCGCGTCACCTCCGCGACGACCGTCTCGCCGCGCTCGTGCAGCAGTTCCAGCACGCCGACGGGTGCGGTCAGGACGGGCGCGGCCAGCCGGGTGCCCAGCACCTCGACCGACAGATCGCGCACGCCGGGTCCGCTGGCGCCCCGCCACATTCGCGGGATCAGGCGGTAGCGGTCGAAGGCCGACTCGTTCGCCGCCGCGGTGCGCTCGGCCCCGGCGCTGCCCGCGACGTACGCGTAGGCCTCCGGGTCCAGCACCTCGCGCGCCCGCTCGGCCAGGCCCGCCGCCGTCATCGGCAGGTCGGGTCGGGTGCCGGCGAGCCCGGCCAGATAGATCTCGTTCTGGAAGTCGGCGAAACTGCTCATTCCCGGAACGCTAGTAGGAATTGTCCGAAACGGATCGGGTATCCCACGCACGACGCCGAAAGGGGATGTGACATGACCGAAGACGATCGCCTCCGCGAACTGCGTCGGCGCGGCGAGGCCGCCGGGATCGCCGGCACCGACGAGATGTCCGCGGACGAACTCCTCCACGCCCTGGGCCAGATGGCCAAGGGCGTCGACGCCGACACCGCCGAGCAGGCGGCGCGCAACCGGTAGTTTCCCGGACGCGTCGTAGAGTCGCGGGTATGTATGCCGTGACGCTCGACGAATTCGGTGGACCCGAGGTGATGCGGTGGGCGCAGGTGCCCGATCCGGTGGGACCGGGGGCCGGCGAGGTGCTCATCGACGTCGTGGCCGCGGGTGTGAACCGCGCGGATCTGCTGCAGCGGCAGGGCTTCTACCCGCCGCCGCCCGGCGCCAGCGAGACCATCGGACTCGAATGCTCGGGCGTGATCGCCGAGGTCGGGGCCGGGGTCACGGACTTCCGGCCGGGTGACAGGGTTTGTGCACTGCTGTCGGGCGGCGGGTATGCCGAGCGGGTCGTCGTGCCCGCGACGCAGGTGCTGCCGGTGCCCGGCGAGCTGGATCTGGCTGCCGCCGCCGCACTTCCGGAGGTGGCGGCCACGGTCTGGTCGAATCTCGTCATGCGGGCCGGGCTGCGTGCCGGGCAGTTGCTGCTGATCCACGGCGGCGGCAGCGGGATCGGGACGCACGCCATCCAGGTCGCGGTGAGCCGCGGCGCACGGGTGGCGGTCACCGCGGGTTCGCAGCTCAAACTCGATCGCTGCAAGGAACTCGGCGCGAGCATTCTGATCAATTATCGGGACGACGACTTCGTGGCCGCGGTGCGCGAATTCGGCGGCGCCGACGTCATTCTCGACAATATGGGCGCGGCGTACCTGGATCGCAATGCCGAGGCCCTGGCCGAAGATGGTCAGCTGTGCATCATCGGCATGCAGGGTGGCGTCAAGGGTGAGCTGAACATCGCGACCCTGCTCGGCAAGCGCGGCACCGTGCACGCCACCAACCTCCGTAAGCGCCCCGCCACCGGACCGTCCAGCAAGGCCGAGATCATCGCCGACCTGCACCGCCACCTCTGGCCCCTGATCGCCGACGGCACGATCGCCCCCATCGTCCACGCCGAACTCCCCGCCACCGAGGCCGCCGAGGCCCACCGCCTCCTCGATTCCCCCGAAACCGTCGGCAAGGTCCTGCTGCGCATCCGCGAGTCCTGACGCGGCGGCCCCCAACACCTTCGGTGTGGGGGAAGCAGAGTGGCCTTCGGTGTGGGGGAAGCAGAGTGGCCTTCGGTGTGGGGGAAGCAGAGTGGCCTTCGGTGTGGGAACGCAGAGTGACCATCGGTGGGGAAGCAGGGTGCCGCACCGCGGGGGAAGCAGAGTGCCGCACCGCGGGGAAGAGTGCCCCGAGTAGACGAAACGCCGCGAGGAAGAGTGCCCCGCGCGGACGAAACGTTGCGGGGAAGAGTGCGCCGCGTGGATGAAGCAGAGCGCGCCACTCATGGGGAAGAGTGCCACGCGAGCGGGAAGCAGAGTGTCCCGCGCGGGCAGGAGGCATCGGGAAGGATCAGTCGAGGGTGGCTAGGGCTCGGCCGAGTTGTTCGATTTCGAACTTGGTTGTGTAGGGGGCCAATCCGATGGTTACTGCGCCGCCCTCGTCGTTGACGCCGAGGGCGTCGAGGAGGCGGCTGCCGCCGTGGACGCCGCTGAGGGTGCCTACGCGGTGGTCGGCGAGTTTGGCGGAGACCTTCTCGGCCTGCATGCCGGCGATGGTGAAGCTGACCGTGGGGATGCGGGTGGAGGCGCGGCCGATGACGGTCAGGTTGGGGACGTGGTCGAGGACCTCCATGAGGTGCTCGAACAGCTGGTCGTGGTAGTCCTGCAGGGATGTTATGGACATCTCCAGCCGCTCGCGGCGGGTGCCCGACGCCTGCTCGTCCAGGCCGGCGAGGTATTCGATGGAGGTGGTGAGCCCGGCCAGCAGCGCGTACTGGTGGTGCCCGACCTCGAGCCGTTCCGCGCCTTTGGCATAGGGATTCAGCGACATCGACGGGATCCGGTCCAGAAATGCCGGGTCGCGGAAGACCAGCGCGCCGATCTGCGGGCCGCCCCATGCGACCGCGGACAGCGCTACCACGTCGGCGTTCAACTCGTCGATATCGATCAGGGCGTACGGGGCCGCGCCGAAGCAGTCGGCGACGAGTAGTCCGCCCACCTCGTGCACCCGGTCCGCGGCCACGCGCACCGCGGGCGCCGAGCCGACGATCGGCGAGGCCGCCGTCAAGGCGACTAGACGCGCGGTGGGCCCGATCAGCTCCTCGAACTGCCACGCGGGCATCTCGCACGTCTCGATCTCCACCTCGGCCCAACGCACATGTGCGCCATACCGGTTGGCGATGCGTAACCACGGCGCGACGTTGGCCTCGTCATCCAGGCGGGACAGCACGATGCCGGTGCCCAGCCCGAGCCGCGAACTCAGCGATTCGGCCAGCCAGGCCAGCAGGACCGCGCGGTCGGGGCCGAGGACGACGCCCGCCGGATCGGCGCCGACCAGGTCGGCGACCGCCTCCCGGGCGGCATCGAGGATGGCGCCGCTGCGCCTGGTCGCGGAATAACGGTTGCCATGAGTGAACGCGGAGGTACGGAAACCCGTTGAGACGGCGCGGGATACCGAATCCGGGACCAGCATGCCGGCCTGCGGGTCGAGATGAATCCAGCCGTCGCCCAGGGACGGTATCAACCCCCGAACCCTCGCGACGTCGTAAGTCATGCTGGCCACTCTAAGGGCAGCAGGCGAGTCGGGGTAACCGTGTCGATGGCTATCGCGGGGCAGCGCATCGCGAACTCCGCCGCCACTACCCGCAGGCAGGCACGGCCGAGGGACGCGGCGAACAGTTCACGCGACATGGCAACCGACTTTCAGCAAACCAACCACACACGAAGCGGACACGACCGCAACAGAATACTGACCGTCACGATCCGGCATACCCGCAGTCCGTACCCCTCCCCTTAGCGCGGCGAGCGTGGACAAGACATGATGGAGATCATGACGCACTCGGACGGAGCACCGGATTCCATTGTGGTGATCGGCCCCGAAGGCAAGCCGTTGGTCATCCCGGCGAGCGCCCAGGGCGATTTCGCCGATCAGATGGCCGCCGGCGCCGAGGACGACGCGCGGGATTCCGAGACCAAGGACGAATCGCTGGCCGACATGGTCGAACAGCCCGCGAAGGTCATGCGCATCGGCACCATGATCAAACAGCTACTCGAGGAGGTCCGCGCCGCGCCCCTGGACGACGCCAGCCGCAGCCGCCTCAAGGAGATCCACAAGACCTCGGTGCGCGAGCTGGAACAGGGCCTGTCGCCGGAGCTGCGCGACGAGCTGGAGCGGCTGGCGCTGCCGTTCAGCGAGGAGTCGATCCCGTCGGACGCCGAGCTGCGCATCGCCCAGGCCCAGCTGGTCGGCTGGCTGGAGGGGCTGTTCCACGGCATCCAGACCGCGCTGTTCGCCCAGCAGATGGCCGCCCGGCAGCAGCTGGAGCAGATGCGGCACGCACTGCCCCCGGGCGCGAACATCCAGGGCGAACGCGGGCAGGGCCCCTCGGTCACGGGTGGCAGCGGGCAGTATCTCTGAGTATCCGTCGACCGGCGCCGGGCCGCGTTTGGCCGGAAACCGCGAGGTGGCGGCCATAGCGGACTGCACCGGTTATCGCGCTGTTTCTTTCCGCTACAGTCGGTCACTGTGCCTGCAGCAGCCCCAGCCGAGTCGGCGGTCGCCGAAGACAGCCCGGCCGACGCGACGGTGCCTCTGATGTCCGACTCCCAATCGTTCGGCCGCGCGTTCAAGGACCTGCGCGACGGGTTCTCGCAGCGCGAGTTGTGGCTGTCGCTGGGATGGCAGGACATCAAACAGAGGTATCGCCGGTCGGTGCTGGGGCCGTTCTGGATCACCATCGCCACCGGCGTCCAAGCCGGCGCCATGGGTGTCCTCTACTCCGCGATCCTCGGCCAGGATCTCTGGACTTTCCTGCCGTATGTGACGGTCGGTCTGATCATCTGGAATGTGATCTCGGCCAGCATCCTCGAGGGTTCGGATGTGTTCATCGCGAACGAGGGACTGATCAAACAGCTGCCGTCGGCACTGAGCGTGCATATCTACCGCATGGTGTGGCGGCAGTTCCTGTTCTTCGCGCACAACATGATCATCTACGTGATCATGCTGGTGGCGATGGGTGTGTGGAAACACCTCGAGTGGACCGTCCTGCTCGCGATCCCGGCACTGGTTCTGATCTTCCTGAATGCCATGTGGGTCTCCATCGCATTCGGAATCTTCAGCACCCGCTATCGCGACATCGTGCCGATCCTGGGCAGCACCACGCTGATGCTGTTCGTGCTCACGCCGGTGATGTGGACCACCAAATCGCTGCACGAACAGGGTGGCGCGGTGAGCGAGCGCGCGCGGCTGGTGGAACTGGTGCCGACCTTCCACTACCTGGAAATCGTGCGTGCCCCCCTGCTGGGTGAGCAGATCCAGCTGCACAGCTGGGTGGTGGTGCTGGCGATCACCGCCGTCGGCTGGGCGGTGGCGCTGCTGGCCCTGAAGAAGTTCCGTTCCCGCGTGCCGTACTGGGTGTAAAGGGCTTTTATGACCGAGCACGTCAGCATCGAAACCCATGACGCCTGGGTGGAATTCCCGATCTTCGACGCCAAATCGCGATCGCTGAAGAAGGCGGTCCTCGGTAAGGCGGGCGGCGCGATCGGACGCAATCAATCCGACGTGGTGGTGGTCGAGGCCCTGCGCGAGATCACGCTGTCATTCAAGGAGGGTGACCGGGTCGGCCTGGTCGGCCACAACGGCGCGGGTAAATCCACGCTGCTGCGGCTGCTGGCCGGAATCTACGAACCCACCCGCGGCAGCGCGCATCTGCGGGGCCGCGTGGCGCCCGTCTTCGATCTCGGCGTCGGCATGGATCCGGAGATCTCCGGCTACGAGAACATCATCATCCGCGGCCTGTTCCTCGGGCAGACCCGCAAGCAGATGATGGCCAAGGTGGACGAGATCGCCGAGTTCACCGAACTCGGCGAATATCTCAACATGCCGCTGCGCACCTATTCGGCCGGTATGCGCGTGCGCCTGGCAATGGGCGTCGTCACCTCGATCGATCCCGAGATCCTGCTGCTGGACGAGGGCATCGGCGCGGTGGACGCCGATTTCCTGAAAAAGGCACGAAATCGCCTGCGCGATCTCGTCGCTCGGTCCGGAATCCTGGTATTTTGCAGCCATTCCAACGAATTCCTGGCGCAACTGTGCGACACCGCGATCTGGATCGATCACGGCCGGATGCGGATGCGCGGCGGGATCGAGGAAGTGGTGCGGGCCTACGAGGGGCCCGATGCCGGTGACCACGTCGCCCACATTCTGCGCGAGCTGGAACGAGAACGGGAACTGGAGCGGAATCCCACATGAGTGATCAGGCGACCGACAACGATCGTGCGCGGTCCGAGCCGATCGGTGACGGGAGCCGCATCGTCGCGGTGGTCGTCACCCACAAGCGCCGGGAACTGCTGGCCGAATCGCTGAAGGTGCTCGCCTCGCAGACTCGCCCGATCGATCATCTGATCGTGGTCGACAACGCCAACGAAACCGAGGTCGGCGACCTGGTCCGGGAGCAGCCGCTGGAGGCCACCTACCTGGGTTCGGAGCACAATCTCGGCGGCGCGGGCGGTTTCGCGCTCGGCATCCTGCACGCGCTGTCGCTGGGCGCGGACTGGGTGTGGCTGGCCGACGACGACGGTCGGCCCGAGGGTCCCGACGTGCTCGAGACGCTGGTGAGTTGCGCCCAGCGGCACGGGCTTTCGGAGGTGTCGCCGGTGGTCGCCGATATCGACGATCCGGATCGGCTGGCGTTCCCGCTGCGCCGCGGGGTGGTGTGGCGGCGGCTGCGTTCCGAACTCGGCGACGAGGATTTCCTGCCCGGCATCGCCTCGCTGTTCAACGGCGCCCTGCTCTCCGCGCGGGCCGTCGACGTGATCGGGGTGCCGGATCTGCGCCTGTTCGTGCGCGGCGACGAGGTGGAGATCCATCGCCGGCTTGTCCGGTCCGGACTGCCGTTCGGCACCTGTTTGCAGGCGGCGTACCTGCACCCCAACGGTTCCGCCGAATTCAAGCCGATCCTGGGCGGGCGGATGCACACCCAGTACCCGGACGATCCGGTCAAGCGCTACTTCACCTATCGCAACCGTGGCTATCTGATGGCACAGCCCGGGATGCGCAAGTTGCTGCCGCAGGAGTGGGCGCGCTTCTCCTGGTTCTTCCTTGTGCAGCAACGAGATCCGGCCGGTCTGCGAGAATGGCTGCGACTGCGGCGCCTGGGGCGGCGCGAGCAGTTCCACAAACCCGGTTAGATCAGCGCGTTCCGCGCATTTCGACGATGGAGGTATGGCTGTGAGCAACCCCTACGGCGGGCAGCCACCGAACGGACAGGCGTGGCAGCACAACGGGCAGTCGCCGTATCCGGGAGCGCCGCAGTCACAACCCGGCGCGTACGGCTCCCCCCAGCAGCCTCCGGTCCCGCCGCAACCCCACAGCGCATCGGCCCCGCAGTTCCCCCAGCCGCACAGCGCCTCCTCCCCCCAGATCCCCCAGCCCGGTTTCGGTGCGCCCCAACCGAACAGCGCGTCCTCACCGCAGATCCCCCAGCCGGGATACGGCGCACCCCAGCCCAATAGCGCGTCCTCACCACAGATCCCCCAGCCCGGATACGGCGCACCCCAGCCCAACAGCGCGTCCTCACCACAGATCCCCCAGCCCGGATACGGCGCACCCCAACCGAACAGCGCGTCCTCGCCGCAGATACCGCAGCCCGGGTATGCGCCGCCGCAGCCGAATGGTCTGTCGTCGCCGCAGATACCGCAGCCCGGATATGGTGTGCCGCAGCCCAACGGCGTCTCCTCGCCGCAGATCCCGCAGCCGGGGTACGGGGCTCCTCAGCCCAATTACGGTGGACCGCAGCAGTACGGCGCACCGCAGCCAGGGTACGGCGCGCCCGTCCCCGGGCAGCCGTATCCTGGCGCGCAGCCCAATCCCTATGGCGGGCAGCCGAATCCGTACGCGCCGCCGAATTACGGTGCGCCGCAGGGGCAGTTCCCGCCCTACGGGCCGGGGCAGGCGCCGCAGCAATTCGTTCCGCAGCCGGGGCCGCCGGGCATCGTGGTGGAGAGTTCCTACTTCCCGATGGCCTTCATGCTAGCCCTGACCGGGCCGAAGATCCTGGTCAACGGCCAGCAGGTGCCCATGGCACGGTGGGGCGCCACGCACATTCCGATCGGCCCGGGCCAGCACCACGTAAGGGTCGCCACCCGCTGGATGTGGGATATGGGCCCGGCGGAGACCGTCGTACCGGTCGCCGAGGGCCAGAGCACGCGGGTGTTCTACCGCTCGCCGGCCATCGCGTTCATCAACGGCGCCATCGGCCCCGGACCGCAGCCCACACCGGGCATCGTGTTCATCTACGTGATGTGGGCGTTCGTCGCGCTCATCATCCTGCTGAACATCGTGATGATCGCGGCCATGTAGGTCCGCGGAAAAATACGTTGCGCCCCGACCGGGGCAGCTGTCATCGTTATATCCGTCCACAACGGACGACATCGTCGAAGGGCCGAGGAGGTGGAATACGTGAAAGCAAACTATCGGGTTGTCGCGGCCGGGCCGCGGCCGGTCATCGAAAGCCGCGCCGCCGCACGTATGTCCACCCTCTGCCTGACTCACTGAGCCCGCGCGGGCTCGGTGCCCGACGAAGGACGCTCTCCTCATGGTCGATTACGACCGTCTCATTCCTTACGGCTGGAATCCGGCCGTTTCCGCTGCGTACACACGGCTGCTCGACACCGGCTGGGTCCCGGCCCGCGTGATCCGAATGGATCGGAGCGAGTGCGACGTCGCGACCCCCGAAGGGCTCGCGCGTGCGCGCTGCCCGCGGGCGGATACCAACGTCAACGGCCTGTGTACCGGCGATTGGGTCGCCCTGGACACGGAATCCACAGTGCGGCAATTACTTCCGAGGCGCACCGCCATCGTGCGCGCCTCGGTCTCGGGACGCTCGCAGGCCCAGGTACTGGCCGCGAACGTCGATACGGTGTTGGTGTGTTCGGCCGCCGACGGCGACGTCGACCTGGGCCGCATCGAACGAATGTTGGCGCTGGCCTGGGAATCCGGCGCACAGCCGGTGGTGGTGTTGACGAAAGCCGATCTGGCCGGGGACATCCCGCTGGACGAGGTGCGCGCGATCGCGCCGGGCGCCACGGTGCTGGCGGTCAGCGCCGCCACGGAACAGGGTATGGATGTGCTCGCCGCGGTGCTCGACGGCACGGTCGCGCTGCTCGGCCCGTCCGGCGCGGGCAAGTCGACGCTGGCCAACGCGCTGCTCGGCGCGGAAGTCTTCGCCACCAACGAGGTTCGCGCCGCCGATAAACGCGGGCGGCACACGACGGTGCACCGCGAACTGCGGCCGCTGCCGAACGGCGGCACTCTCATCGATACGCCGGGCCTGCGCTCGGTGGGTCTGTGGGACGCCACCGAGGGCATCGGCCGGACGTTCAGCGATATCGAGGCCCTCGCCGCCGAGTGCCGGTTCGCGGATTGCTCGCACCAGCGCGACGCGGGGTGCGCCGTCCAAGCGGCCCTCGATTCCGGCGACCTCCCCCGCCGCCGATTCGACAGCTACATGAAGTTGCAGCGCGAGAACGAGTGGCTCGCATCCCGATCCGATGCCAGGTTGCGCGCCGAGCGCCAGCGGCAGTGGAAGAACGTCGCCCGGTCACAGCGGGCGGTGTATCGCGAGCAGCAGACGCGCGGCCGCTGAGGCCGCGAGTCGGTACCGATGTCAACCGTCGTTCCGGCGGCCTATCTCACTATGCAACTCGTTGCATAACACCGGACACGTGGCCTACTGTGCGAATCGGGCAGATCCCGCCCCCGGCCGTCGCCCGCTGGGATGATCGAGCCGGGGGCGTCGCACAGAATGGAGCAGGCGTATGACGGAAGCAGGCAGGCCGCTCGCGGGCCGGACCATGATCATGTCCGGCGGCAGCCGCGGCATCGGGCTGGAGATCGCCAAGCGAGCCGCGGCCGACGGTGCGAATATCACCCTGATCGCGAAGACCGACCAGGCACATCCGAAGCTGCCCGGCACCATCCACACCGCCGCGGCGGAACTCGAGGAGGCCGGCGGCACGCTGCTGAAGTTCGTCGGCGACGTGCGCGACGACGAGGCGGTCGCGCAGGCGGTGCAGCAGACCGTGGAGCGGTTCGGCGGTATCGACCTGGTGGTGAACAACGCCTCGGCGATCGACCTGGCGCCGACCGAACTCCTGTCGATGAAGAAGTACGACCTGATGCAGGACATCAACTGCCGCGGCAGTTTCCTGCTGTCCAAGCTGAGCATCCCCGCGCTCAAGGATTCCGCGCAGGCCGGGCGCAATCCGCACATCCTGACCCTGTCCCCGCCGCTGAACCTGGACCCGAAGTGGGCGGGCTCCTCGCTCGGCTACACCATCGCCAAGTACGGCATGTCGCTCACCACGCTGGGCCTGGCCGAGGAGCTGCGGCAGTACGGTGTCGGCGTCAACTCGCTGTGGCCGCGCACCACCATCGCCACCGCCGCGGTGAAGAATCTGCTCGGCGGCGACGATATGGTCCGGACCTCGCGCACCCCGGACATCTACGCCGACGCGGCGTACCTGGTGCTCACCTCCCCCGCCAAGGACACCACGGGGAACTTCTTCCTCGACGACGAAGTCCTTGCGGCACACGGGATCACCGACCTCGACAAGTACCGCGTGACCCCCGGCGACGAGCCGCTCACCACGGACCTCTTTCTCTGAGTACGACACTGCATCGCGCACCCCTCGTGCGTGGTGGGCCGGTCTGCGTCAGCACGGTGGTGCCAGCACGACCTTCTCCCGTAGTGCCAGCCGAACCTGTTGCCCGCCAAGGGTTTCGAAACGCATCGCGCGACCACCTTCACAAACTGGTCGCCCGATTTGTCGGTATATTGGACTCCGGGTCGGGCTGGCGAACGGAGTAGGACACAGATGAGCCATCGGTTGAGATTCGGGCTCGGCATCGCCGCCGCGGTCGCGGGCGCGACCGCCCTCCTCGCACCGCCCGCTGCGGCACAGGAGGAGGCGCGGGAGCTGGCGCCGGGCGTCTCGTGCGGCGGGCTCACCTGCCGCAACGACACCGACGACACCTACCGGGTCGAGGGCATCGCGCTGTGCTCGAACGGCGACAGGGCGCGGGTGCGCTCCTACGTCGCCCCGCACACCGAGGCGCGGGTGATCGAGAAGTGCGCGCCAGACAGAGGGCCGGGCACCTGGAAGGAGCAACCCCGGCGGATGTCGCCGGGAACCTGGGAGAACCAGCCGCCCACCGTCGGGCCGGACGGCAAACTGGAGCAGCGGCCGCCGGTCTACAAGCCGGGGACCTGGGAGAATCAGCCGCCGAAGTACGAACCGGGCCCGCTCAGGGACGTTTATGCGCTGCGCGTCGACTTCCACAGGGCGGTAGTCGACAACGCTCCGCCACCCGCGCCGACCGGGTCGGCGGGCTGAGTACCGGGTGTAGCCGAGCGGACAGCGCCGCCTCACGCCTGCCACCCCGCCTGGTGCCTGCCACTCCGCGCGGGGCGGCAGGCACTAGGCATTGGCCGGGCGACATGGCACGATCGCACATGTGACCAGCAGTTCCGCCGACGCGCCGCAGCTGCGCGACCTCGCGCTGCTGCGGCGCGTGCGCGACCGGATCGATCGCGAGTTCGCGCAGCCGCTGGACGTCGAGGCGCTCGCGCGGGGCGTGCACATGTCGGCGGGACATCTGAGCCGGCAGTTCCGGGCCGCGTATGGCGAGTCGCCGTACTCGTATCTGATGACGCGCCGGATCGAGCGGGCGATGGCGCTGCTGCGGCGCGGTGATCTCAGCGTCACCGAGGTGTGTTTCGCGGTGGGCTGTTCGTCGCTGGGGACGTTCAGCACGCGCTTCACCGAACTGGTCGGCATGTCGCCGAGCGTCTACCGGCGCGAGGCGACGCTCGCGACCGAGGGAATGCCCGCCTGCGTGGCGAAGCAGGTCACCAGACCGATCAGGAATCGAGAAGCGCCGGTTACCGAACCGCACATATCGTGATCGGCATGGACATCACCATTCATTCGACCCTCCTCCCGCAGAACGATCCGGACGCGGCGCTGGCCTTCTACCGCGACACGCTCGGCTTCGAGGTCCGCAACGACGTCGGCTACAAGGGCATGCACTGGATCACGGTGGGCCCGGCCGACCAGCCGGAGGTCAGCATCGTGCTGTATCCGCCGGCCGCCACCCCCGGTCTCACCGACGACGAACGCCGCGTCGTCGCCGAGATGATGGCCAAGGGCACCTACGCCAGCATCAACCTGGCAACCCACGACGTCGACGGCGTGTTCGAGAAGTTGCAGGCCGGCAATGCCGAGGTCGTCCAGGAGCCGACCGACCAGCCCTACGGCGTACGCGACTGCGCCTTCCGCGACCCCGCGGGCAATCTGATCCGCATCCAGCAGGTGGGCTGAGGCCGGCCCTCGCCCGAGAGAAAGAGACCGACGAGCCATGGCCGCACAGCCGGACACGACCCACGCCGCCGATACGCACGACCTGATCCGTGTGGTGGGCGCCCGCGAGAACAATCTCCAGGGCGTCGACATCGAGATCCCCAAGCGCCGCCTCACGGTGTTCACCGGCGTCTCCGGCTCGGGCAAGAGCTCGCTGGTCTTCGGCACGATCGCCGCGGAGTCGCAGCGGCTGATCAACGAGACCTACAGCGCCTTCATCCAGGGTTTCATGCCGAATCAGGCCCGCCCGGAGGTCGACGTCCTCGACGGACTGACCACCGCGATCATCGTCGACCAGGAGCGGATGGGTTCCGACCCCCGCTCCACGGTCGGCACCGCCACCGATGCCAACGCCATGCTGCGCATCCTCTTCAGCCGCCTCGGCGATCCGCATATCGGCTCGCCGCAGGCGTTCTCGTTCAACGTGGCCTCGATCAGCGGCGCGGGCGCGGTCACGGTGGAGCGCGGCGGCCAGCAGGTGAAGGAGCGCCGCGCCTTCAGCATCACGGGCGGCATGTGCCCGCGCTGCGAGGGCCGCGGTTCGGTCAACGACATCGATCTGACCCAGCTGTACGACGAGAACAAATCGCTCAACGAGGGCGCGCTCACCATCCCCGGCTACAGCATGGACGGCTGGTACGGCCGGATCTTCAGCGGCTGCGGCTTCTTCGACCCGGACAAGCCGATCAAGAAGTTCACCAAGAAACAGCTCGCCGACCTGCTCTACAAGGAGCCGACCAAGATCAAGGTCGACGGCATCAACCTCACCTACGAGGGCCTCATCCCGCGGATCCGCAAGTCGATGCTGTCCAAGGACGTCGACGCGCTGCAGCCGCACATCCGCGCCTTCGTGGAACGGGCCGTGACTTTCCAGGTCTGCCCAGAGTGCGACGGCACCCGGCTCAGCGAGGGCGCCCGGTCCTCGAAGATCGCGGGGATCAGCATCGCCGACGCCTGCTCGATGCAGATCAGCGATCTGGCGGCCTGGGTCGGGGGCCTCGACGAGCCGTCGGTGGCGCCGCTGCTGAAGTCGCTGCGGCACACGCTGGACTCGTTCGTGGAGATCGGGCTCGGCTATCTGTCGCTGGAGCGGCCCGCGGGCACGCTGTCGGGCGGTGAGGCGCAGCGCGTCAAGATGATTCGCCATCTCGGGTCCTCACTCACCGACGTCACCTACGTCTTCGACGAGCCCACCGCGGGCCTGCATCCGCACGACATCCAGCGGATGAACGACCTGCTGCTGCGGTTGCGGGACAAGGGCAACACGGTATTGGTCGTGGAGCACAAGCCGGAGACGATCGCGATCGCCGACCACGTCGTGGACCTCGGGCCAGGCGCGGGTGCGGGCGGCGGCACCGTCTGCTTCGAGGGCACCGTCGACAAGCTGCGCACCAGCGGCACCGTGACCGGACGGCATTTCGACGATCGGGCGGCGCTCAAGAAGTCGGTGCGAAAGTCGACCGGAGCCTTGGAGATTCGCGGCGCGAACGCCAACAACCTCCGGAATGTCGATGTCGATGTTCCGCTCGGGGTACTCGTCGCGGTCACCGGGGTGGCCGGATCCGGGAAGAGTTCGCTGATCCACGGCTCGGTCCCGGCCGCGGAAGGTGTGGTGGCGGTCGATCAGACGCCCATCCGCGGCTCGCGGCGGAGCAATCCGGCGACCTATACCGGCCTGCTCGAGCCGATCCGCAAGGCGTTCGCGAAGGCCAACGGCGTGAAGCCGGCGCTGTTCAGCGCGAATTCCGAAGGGGCGTGCCCCAATTGCAACGGGGCCGGTGTGGTCTACACCGACCTCGGCGTGATGGCGAGCGTGTCCACCACGTGTGAGGTGTGCGAGGGCAAGCGGTTCCAGGCCGAGGTGCTCGAGTACACGTTCGGCGGCAAGAACATCGCCGAGGTGCTGGCGATGCCGGTGGCGGAGGCCGTCGAGTTCTTCGCCGACGGCGCCGCGAAAACGCCTGCGGCGCACAAGATCCTGGATCGGCTCGCCGACGTCGGGCTCGGCTACCTCACCATCGGCCAGCCCCTGACCACGCTGTCGGGCGGCGAGCGGCAGCGGCTGAAGCTGGCCACGCACATGGGCGACAAGGGCGGCGTCTACGTGCTCGACGAACCGACCACGGGCCTGCACCTGGCCGATGTCGAGCAGCTACTCGGGCTGCTGGACCGGCTGGTGGAATCGGGTAAGTCGGTGATCGTCATCGAGCACC
>NZ_BAGL01000004.1 GCF_000308875.1 Nocardia transvalensis NBRC 15921 | reverse complement strand
TCGCGTTGCGCCGGGGCCTGCGTGGCCCGCAGCAGTCCGAGTACGCCGCGGTTCGCGGGATCGTCGTCGTTCGTGCGGCGGCGGCGCTCGCGGACCTCTTCCAGCAGCCGCGACAGCAGCTGGTCGAGCGGCTCGTCGCCGACGTCGCCCAGCACCTCGACGTTGTGCTTCATGTACTCGGCGAGCCAGGGGGCCGAGGAGAACTGCACCCGGTGCGTCACCTCGTGCAGGCATACCCAGAGCCGGAAGTCGCTGGGAGACACGCCTAATGCGCGTTCCACCGACACGATGTTCGGCGCCACCAGCAGCAGCGTGCCGTCCGGACCGCTGAACGGGTCGTACTGGCCGAGGATCGCCGTGGACAGGAAGGCGAGCATGGCCCCGGCCTGCACGCCCGCCGGCTTACCGGCGAAGCGGCCGCCCTCGGGCTCGCCGCCGCCGGTGAGTTCGGACATCGAGTCGGCGGCCGCGCGGATCCAGCCGGGCCGGTCCACCACCCGCGCCTCGGGAACGGCGCCGTCGTCGGCCAGCAGGCTCACCTCGCGCACCGGCCCCTCCGCGCGGGCCGACGCCTCGGCCAGTTCGGTGACGACCTGTTCGGCGGAGTATCGGGTGGTCCGGGGGCCGGACGGGACCAGGGCTGCCCCGGTGCGGGCGGCCAGCTGCCAGTCCACGGCGCCGGACAGCGCCGGGCGGCGGGACTTGTGCACCAACTGACCGGTCGCCACGTCGACCACCACCTGTTCGGAACGTTCGGGCTGTCCGGTCATCGTCATCCACCCGTCAGGAGCATCCACAATTGCGCAGTGCCGCCGCGATGGCGTCCAGGGCCGGCCGGCTCGCCTCCGGCGGCCGGTCGTTCGACATCAGGGCGAACGTCAGCACCCGGCCATCGCTGTCCAGTACATACCCTGCCAACGCGCTCGATACCGAGAGAGTTCCGGTCTTCGCGCGCACCCATCCGGCGCCGGTGTGGTCGCGGGGCGTCACGAACCGGTAGGCCAGGGAGCCGGTACCGGCCGCGACCGGGAGGTAGTCCAGCAGCGGCGAGAGCGGCGAGCCGGAGTCGCCCGCTGTCGTGGCCCGCTGCGCGGCCGTCGTGGTCCCGTTCTGCGGCGCGGCCGCCTCCATCAGGACGCGGTCGAGCAGGCGCGCCGGAATCCGGTCGTCGGTGGACAGCCCGCTGTTGTCGAGCAGGGTGGACCCGGTGGTATCGAATCCGGCGGCGCTCAGCGCGGTCGTCGTCGCGGCGGCGGCGCCGGCGAAGGACCGCTCGTTACCGGTGACGGTCGCGATCTCCCGGCCGATCGTCTCCGCGAGCACGTCGTCGGAGTGGATCATCATCTCCTGCAACCGATCCCGCAGCGGCGCCGACTGCACCTTCGCCACCTCCGCAGCCCCGGCCGGCGCCGAGCCCAGGCGCACCTTCGCCGGGTCCATCCCCAGTTCCGCGGCCAGCCGCCGCCCGGCGTCCAGCGCGGGAGTCGGTGTGCGCGGGGAGTATTCGACGAGCGGATCCTTGCGGCCGCCGTCGATCATGACCGGTTCGATCGGGGCCCACGAGCCGCCCTCGATATCGGCCGGATCCCAGCCCGCGGGCCAGGCCGGGCCCGTGAAGACGGAGGTGTCGACGACGATCGAGTCGGCCGGTCGGCCGGACGCCTTGACCTGGGCCACCAGGTCGGCCAGCCGCGGGCCGTCCTTGTAGTAGCCCTTGCCGTCGGCCTGCGCGGTCAGCGTGGGATCGCCGCCCGCGATTAGCACCAGCTCGTTCGGAGTGGATCCGGTCACCACCGAGGTCGTCACCCGATGGTCGGGCGGCACCACCAGCAGCGCCGCGGCGGCGGTCAGCACCTTCGCCGTGGACGCCGGGATCACCGGCTTACCGGGGTCGACGCTCCACAGCGTGTTGCGGCTGTCGGGATCGCTCACCGACGCCGAGAACGCGCCGAGGTCGGGACTGCCCGCCACCCCCGCGAGCGCCGCGCTCAGACCCTGCGGCGTGGGCGCGGGAGCGGACGGCGAGGCCGCGGCGAGCTGGGGCGACGGGGTCATCGGCGCGGGCAGCGCCGCGATACGCAGGCCGCCGTGCCGGAATTCCTCCGTCCACGGCCGCACCGTGATCAGTACCGCGGCGGCCGCCACGATCACGACGACCGATCCGGTGAGCACGCTGATCCACAGAGCGCGGCGCCCCCGGGAACGACCATTCACGTTCTTGTTACCTCGACCTACCACTCGACCGCAGTCTCCCTAATCGTCCCTGCCGCAACCGTCCGCCCGTCGACCACACTATCCTCACCTCGCCAGGCGTTCCCCGAACAAGCTGGCGAGTCGGCAGCCCGGACGGGCATCGGACACAGGCACAGACGAAGGAGATGACGTGGAGTTCGACGTCACGATCGAAATCCCCAAGGGTCAGCGCAACAAGTACGAGGTCGACCACGAGACCGGGCGGGTGCGGCTGGATCGTTACCTCTACACCCCTATGGTCTATCCGGCCGACTACGGCTACATCGAGAACAGCCTCGGCTCGGACGGCGACCCGCTGGACTGCCTGGTGCTGCTGCCGGAATCGGTGTACCCCGGCGTGATCGTCGAGGCGCGGCCGGTCGGCGTGCTGCTGATGAGCGACGAGGCCGGCGGCGACGAGAAGATCGTGGCGGTCCCGGCCGGCGACAAGCGCTGGGACCACATCCAGGACGTCTCGGATATCGGCGAATTCGACCGCAAGGCGATCGAGCACTTCTTCGAGCACTACAAGGACCTGGAGCCGGGCAAGTGGGTCAAGGTCGACGGCTGGGACGGCCGGGCCAAGGCGGAGACCCTGGTCGACGAGGCCTTCGCCCGGCTGAAGGAGCAGGGCGGCCACTGAGGCACGACCGTTCGGTGGGAGCTCCGGATCACGAAGCTCCCGCCGAACGCTCGGGGCTGTGATGGACGAGTACCCGCACCTGCCACCGCCGACCCCCCGTGCGACGATGGCCGCGTGTACCCGGCCACCTCGGATCCGGCCCGCACCGATGGTGCCGTGCGCCACCGAGATCCGCGTCTGACACGCTAACCCGCCCACCGTGCCGCGCGCATCCCCGCCATCAATCTGTATGCGCTGGTCATCGCGCTAGGTGAGGCGGAAATGATGAAAAAATGACGTGTCTTCCACTCAGTCGGCCCGCTCGGCGAGCACCGCGTCGAGGTGTTCCCGCAGAATCGCCATGACCGGCGCCTCCAATTCCTCGTCGACGCGCTCCTGCACCAGATCCGCGTCCTCGAGCTGCGCCACGATCTCGGCCGTCCCGCGCAGCACGTGCCGGGCCTCCTCGCCCCGGCCCAGTCCCTGCAACACCAGGCCGTGCAGGAGCATCACGCGGCCGCGATGCAGCGGACCGGCGGCCCGGGTGATGTTCTCCACCGCCTCGGCCGCGATCGGCTCCGCCTCGGCCAGCCGTCCCGCCAGCATGTGGACGTGCGCGAGCCGGGCCAGCGCGAATCCCACTCGCAGCCGCATCCCGCTGCGCCGCGCGAATTCCACCGCGCGCGTGCACAATTCGATGGCCCGGACGAATTCGTCGCGATAGGCGAGCGCGGCGCCGAGTTCGTGCAGCGCCATCCCGGCCAGGGCGTCGTTGCCGATCTGCCGGGCCAGTTCCAAGCCCGCCTCGGCACTCTCGACGGATTCCTCGTAGCGCCCGGCATCCGACAGCGTCTTGGCGGCGTGGATCAGGCAGACGCATTCGGTCGCGGGATCGCCCACCCGCCGGGCCAGCCGCCGCGCGCGTTCGGCGTGCGCGAGCGAGGCGGCGATCTCCACGCCCATGCGGGTGGAGCTGGCCAGCAGCTGGGCCGCGAAGGCGGTCAGGCGGGCGTCGCCGGCCGAATCGCTGCCCAGCGACAGCGCGATGCGCTGATGGTCGCGACCGGTCCGCATGCGGGCCAGGGCGTAGGTGAGCACCGAGCCGAGCGCGACCCGCACCCGGCACTCCAGCCCGCGGTCGCCCGCACACAGGGCCGCCGCGAGCAGTTCCTCCAGCGCCCGCGCCAGCTCCTGCGCGTTCGGGCCGCCGTCGATCAATTCGGCCATGGCCCAGGCCAGATCGGCGCTGAGTGCCAGCGCCGGACCGCCCACCCGCGCCGCCTGCCGGAACAGCGCCACCAGATTGCGGCGCTCGGAGTCGAGCCAGCACTGCGCGTCCGCGCCGTCGGCGAACGACAGTCCCTGCGCCCGTGTCGATTTCAGATACTCGGGCAGCCGCGTGCCCGGATTGCACACCGCCACCACGTTTTTCGTGGTGGCCAGGTAGAAGTCGAGCAGTCGCGGCAACGCCTCGGCCTCGTCGAGCGGGCCCAGTTCGCGCGCGAACAGCCGCAGCAGATCGTGGTGGGTGTAGCGCCCGGCCGCGGTCGCGTCGAGCAGGCTCAGATCCACCAGCGATTCGCACAGGTACTCGACCTCGTCGCGGTCCAGCCCGAGGACGGCGGCGGCGCCGGGCAGAGGCAGATCCTCCACCTCCGGCACCGCGAGCAGGCGAAAAGCCCTGGCCTGCTGCGGTTCCAGCTGGTCGTAGCCGAGCTGGAAGACCGAGCCGACGGCCAGGTCCCCGGTGCGCAGCAGGCCCAGTCGCTGCGGGGCGTCGGCGAACCGATCGGCCACATCGGCGATGGTCCAGCGCGGCCGGCTGGCCAGCCGCGCGCCGACGATCCGCACGGCCAGGGGCAACCGCCCGCACCCGCGCACCACCGCCTCGGCGGCCTCGGCCTCGGCGGCGACGCGCTCGGCGCCGACGATGTGGGCCAGCAGCGTCGACGCCTCCGCGGTACTCATCTCGTCGAGCCGGACGCTGACCGCCCCGGACAGTTCGGGCAGCGCGGAGCGGCTGGTGATCAGCACCGCCGAGCCGGGCGTGCCCGGGATCAGCGGGGCCACCTGCTCGGCGTCGCGCGCGTTGTCGAGCACCACCAGCACCCGCCGGCCGTCCAGCCGGCTGCGGAACCGGGCGGCGCGCTGCTGCGCCGTGGCGGGGATCTCGCCCTCGGGGACGCCGAGCGCGCGCAGGAAATCGCCCAGGGTGTCCGCGGCCGAGATGCGGCGCTCGAAGCCGTGCAGGTCGACGTGCAGCTGACCATCGGGGAAGTGCTCCCGGACCAGATGCGCGACGTGCACCGCGAGCGTGCTCTTGCCGACGCCGCCCATCCCCGCGACCGCGCAGACCGGCACCGCGCCGCCGACGTTGGTGAGGCAGTCGACCATGCGCCGCACGCAGTCGTCGCGTCCGGTGAAGTCGGCGATATCGGCGGGCAACTGCGCCACCCGCATCTCCTCGGCCACCGCCGCGGCGCGCGGCGGCGCGAGTTCCGAACGCAGGATGCGCTGGTGCAGATCGGTGAGCCGCGGCCCGGGTTCGATACCCAGCAGGTCGACGAGGGTGCGGCGGGTATCGGCGAACACTTCCAGGGCCTCGGCCTGGCGACCGGCGTGATACAGCGCGGCCATCAGCAGTTCGCGGGTCTTCTCGCGCAGCGGATGTTCGGCGGCCAGCGGGCGCAGTTCGGCGATCGCCTCGGCGTGCCGGCCCAGCCGCAGATCCGCCTCCAGCCGCTGTTCCAGCAGGCTCAGCCGGCGTTCCACCAGCTGGGTGCGCAGCCGTTCGGCGTGCGGTCCGGGCAGCCCGGACAGCGGCGTGCCCGCCCACAGCGCCAGCGCGTCCTGTAATCGGCTCCGCGCCCGACCGGCGTCGGCGCTGCGCTCGGCCTCGGTCGCGTACTGCTCGGCCAGTTCGACGTCGACCGCGGCCGGGGGCAGTCGCAGCGCGTACCCGCCGGCGAATCCGACGAGGACGGCCGGCGCGGCGCCCGAATGCCGTTCGGGTTCCAGCGTCTTGCGCAGATGCAGAATGTGATTGCGCAGGGCGCCGACCGCGCTCGCGGTGGCCCGCTCGCCCCAGACGTCGCCGACCAACTCGGGGACCGTCGCCGAGCGACCGCGCCGCAACAGCAGCGCCGCGAGCACGGCGCGACGCTGCTTGGGCCCGAGATCCAGCGGATTCTCGCCGCGCCAAGCACGCACCTCACCCAGCACGGCAAACTTCAGCATGGTCCTGTCCAACAGTGTTCGTTGTGCAGTGACCGTAGACGATCGATTTGAACGACCGTATGGATACCGGGAAGTCAGCGACCCTTGAACTCGGGCGACCGCTTCTCGAACACGGCCTGGATGGCCTCGGTGAGATCCTCCGACGGCAGGAACGCCGCGTTCCACGCCGAGACGTAGCGCAACCCGTCGGCGACCTTTCCAGCCTTGGGCTGATCGAGCACGTCCTTGACGCCCTGCACCACCAGCGGCGGGTTGGCCGCGATCTCGCGCGCCATCGCGTCCGCCGCGTCCAGCACGGCCGCCTGATCGGCGTAGACGTCGTTGACCAGGCCGATCTTCTCCGCCCGCGCCGCGTCGATGTCCTTGCCGGTATAGGCGAGTTCGCGCAGATGGCCCTCGCCGATGATGCCGGGCAACCGGTGCAGCGAACCGACGTCGGCCACGATGGCGACCTTGGCCTCGCGCAGGCTGAAGCTGGCGTCGGCGCTGGCCAGCCGGATATCGGCGGCGGCGATGAGGTCCAGCCCGCCGCCGACGCACCAGCCGGAGATCGCGGCGATCACGGGTTTGCGGCAGTCGGCGACGGCGGTCACCGAGGCCTGCAAACGGCGGATCTCGCCGAGGAATTCGGTGCGCGGCCCGGCCAGGGCCCGGTCGGCCAGCAGCGGACCGAACAGTGGGCTCATCGCCTGCAGGTCGAGGCCGTAGGAGAAGTTCCGGCCCGCGCCCGTGATCACGATCGCGCGCACCTCGGGGTCGGCCTCGAGTTCGCCGAAGATGAGCGGCAGCTCCCGCCAGAAGTCGGGACCCATGACATTGCCCTTGCCCGGCCCGATCAGCGTCACCCGCGCGACGTGATCCTTGCTCTCGACGGTGAAGGCCTTCCATTCGGTCATTCGCCCAGCGTAGCGGGCCGGACCGTGGGATCATCGAGGCCTCAGGATTCGCCGCCACCGGTTCCCGGAGGCCACCATGTTGATGCACAAGGGCATCGGCCTGGAGCGATTCAATTCGCTCTCCCGCACTCGCGCTGTCCATGCGCTGTACGAGTGCTGCTGCGCCGTCACGTGGGCGGAGAAGATCGCCGACGCCCGGCCCTATCCTGATCTAGCGACGTTACTCGCGGCCTCGGATGTCGAACTATCGGCGCTGTCCAGCGCCGATCTGGACCGCATTCTCGACTCCCTCGCGCACGACGAGTCCGGGGAACGGTCGCCGGAACTGGCGGCGCGTATCACCCGTGACCGGATCGGCCGGATGATCGAGCCACCGAGCGGTTACCCCGACCGCTGAGGACCCGCATCGGGCCCGGCCGTCGGGGCGGCCGGGCCACGAGCCGGAATATCGGCGCGCGAGACGACGTAGGTTGGAACCGTGAGCAGTTCTTCCGACGCGTCCTTCGAAGCCGGACTCGAGGTACCCGACGACCTGAGCGGGATCACCGCGTCGCAGTACCGCTCCGCCATGCGGCACTATCCGTCCGGTGTCACGATCGTCACACTCGACTCCGACACCCGGCCCGTGGGCTTCACCGCCACCTCGTTCGCCTCGCTGTCGCTGGATCCGCCGCTGATCTCGTTCAATATCGCGCACACCTCCTCCAGCATCGAGGCCATGCTCGACGCGGACTCCGTGGTGGTGCACTTCCTCGGCGAACATCAGCGGCACCTGGCGCAGCGGTTCTCCCGCGCCGCCGAGGATCGGTTCACCGATCAGTCGCTGTGGACCCGCCTGGAAACCGGCGAGCCCGTCCTGCACGGCACCCCGATCTGGGTCCGCGCCACCGTGCACCAACTCATCGCCGTGGGCGATCACACCCTGGTGGTGGGCCTGGCGACCCGGGTGCACGACAACACCGCCGACGAGCCCATCGCCGCGCCGCTCCTCTACTACAACGGCGAATACCATCGGCCGACCGGGCTGGACTGAATCCCACTCGCAGGTTGACAAGGCCCGGCCACGTCTGCCAATCTCGGCTCTAGGTCATGAGTGCCAGCGTCAAGCCCCGGCTCGCTGGTCGGCAACCCTCCTCCGCGGTGGGGTGCTCCGGGTGACGACCTGGCCGCAGCCCGACCGGGCACGGCAAGCGCGGACTCCTCATACCGTTTTCCCCTGCGGAGTCCCTGGCCCTCGAAGGGATCCTGTGATGACCGCCGTACTCGATCGGACCTGTGCCGCCCTCGCCCGCGTCTCCGGATGCGATCTGCGAGTTCCGTTGGTGCAGGGCGGAACTCGCACCTACGCCAATTTCGACTACGCCGCCAGCGCCCCCGCTCTCGCCCAGGTCACCGACCGGGTGACCGAACTGCTGCCGTACTACGCCAGCGTGCATCGCGGCGCGGGATACGCCTCGCGGATCTCGACCGACTGCTACGAAGCCGCCCGCGGTTCGGTGTCCCGGTTCCTGAACTGCGCCGACGACCAGGTGGTCGTCTTCACCCGCAACACCACCGATTCGCTGAACCTGCTGGCCTCCTGCGTGCCCGGCGACACGGTGGTCCTGGATATCGAGCACCACGCCAATCTCCTGCCGTGGACGCGCCACGGCCGCCGGGTGGTGCGGGCCGCCGCGACGATCGAGGAGACCATCCGCCGGCTGGTCGCCGAGCTGTGCACCAAACCCGCTGCGCTGCTTGCGGTTACAGGTGCGTCGAATGTCACGGGCGAGGTGCTGCCGCTGGAGCGGCTGGCCACCGTCGCGCACCAGTGCGGCGCCCGCATCCTGGTCGACGCGGCCCAGCTGGCGCCCCATCGCCGAATCAGCCTGCGCGACAGCGGGATCGACTACCTGGCATTCTCAGGACACAAACTGTACGCGCCGTTCGGCGCGGGTGTCCTGGTGGGCCGCCGGGACTGGCTCGACAGCGCCGCACCGTATCTCGCCGGGGGCGGGGCGGTGCGGGAGGTCACCGCGACCGATGCCGAGTGGGCGCAGGCGCCGCAGCGGCACGAGGCCGGTTCCCCGAACGTGCTGGGCGTGGCCGCGCTCGCCGCCGCCTGCGACACCCTGGGCGAACTGGACGAGCGCACCGTCGCCGACCATGAGCTGCGTTTGGCCCAGCGTCTGCGCGAGGGCCTGGAAACCGTTGCGGGAGTGCGATTCCTGCGCATCTGGTCGGACAGCGCCGACGGGGTCGGCATCGTGGCGTTCACCCTGGACGGGTTCGAACCGGGGCACGTCGCGGCGTATCTGTCGGCCGAGCACGGTATCGGCGTGCGCGACGGCCGTTTCTGCGCGCACCCGCTGCTGGACCGGCTCGGCGTCGACGGCGCCGTCCGCGCCAGTATCGGCCTGGGCACCTCGTCCGACGATGTCGACCGCCTGATCGACGCGGTCCGCGCGCTGGCCGACCGGGGTACGGGCTGGAATTACACCCGCACCGACGGCCGCTGGAATCCGTCGCCGGAGACTCGGCCCGGCCTCACACCGGATGCCGCGGGCGCCGCGCCCTGCACGTTCTGATCCGCGGCACCGGAGTCCCTTCCACGTCAACACAATTGGCTCGGGAAAGCGCGGCGAGATCCCGCCGCGCGTCGAATCCGCCCTCGGGTCCGATCCACAGATCGGCCCCATCGCCGAGGGGCAGACACCTCACGCCCCGACTCGGCCGGATTCGCCCGGTGCGTCAAGGGACCAGGTAGCGGGCGGCGAGTTCCTCCACGAGCGGATCGTCGTCGGCGACGGCGGCGAGGGCCTCCAGATCGTCCTCGACCGAGATCTGGCGCGGATCGTCCTGTTCGGGATCCGGTGCGCCGTCCTCGTTCAGCTGGCGCAGCAGCTTCTCGCGCACCCGTGCTTTCAGCGAATCAGCCATATCGCCAGCATGCCAGGCCCGGGGTCGAGGCCGGGTCAGACCGGTGCCAGCCAGTGTCCCCACGGGGTATTGCGGAAGACGGTGAAGACGGTGAGCGCGGCCAGGATCACCCAGAGCTGGGTCCGGCCGATCCGGAACGGGAGAACCCGCTCCGCCTGCCCGCGCATCCGCCGCCGCGACCAGTCCACCCACCACACCACGAAGCCGATCAGCAGCGGCACCAAGAGCACATTGCTCTGCACGGCGTCGAGAAGGCGGCCGTCGGTGAGGTTGTGCATCGCGCGCAAGCCGCCGCACCCCGGACACCACCATCCGGTCAGCGCATAGAACGGGCAGATGCTGTAGGACCCGGACACATGCGGATCCCGGAAGTGCAGCAGGGTGGCCGCGCCGACCGCGGCGCCGGCCACGAGGAGCGGCTGGCCGAGACCCCGCCAGCCCGGGCGGGTTCCGGCGGCCGGTGCCTGCGCGATATCCACAGTCGTCCACGGTAGCCGCCGCACCTGTGGATACGCCACGTCAACCGGACTGCGCGAACCGCAGTTCGTTGCCGAACGGATCGACGGCGGAGAAGCCCGGCCCGCCGGGACCGTCCTCGGGCGGGCCGGGCCGGGCGTAGCCGTAGTCCTTGGCGGCCAGTTCGGCGTGCCAGGCGTGGATATCCTCCACAGCGATCCACAGCACCGTGCCCGGCGTCCCGTCACCGTGGTGTTCGCTCACATGAATGACCGCCGAGGCCCGGGACAGCTGGGCATATCCGCGGCGGGTGTCACCGCGTGTGCGCACGCTCGACGACCGGTGCGGTGAGGGTTCCCGCGAGCATATCGATCACCTCGCCCCAGACCGCCCGGTCGTCGGCCCGCACCCGGCCCGATTCGACGGCCCGTTCGTGGTCCGCGAGCAGGGCGAACAGGACGGTCGGCAGCGAGCGCAGCCGCCGGATGCGCAGCCGCGCCGGGAGTTCCGGCAGGGCCCGCTGGAGTCCGCGCATGATCACCCGCACCGAGGTGCGCCGCTCGCTGTCGAGGTTGGCCGCGTCCGTGACGGCCGGATGCGTCCGGATCTGTTCCAGGAACCGGGCGTAGTGGTCGATCCCGTGGACGGTGCTCAGCTCGAACATCGGGATCACCAGCGCCTCCAGCAGCGCGTGCACCGAATCCCCGGCGCGCGAACCCGCCTGTTCCGCAAGCAGTTCCAGGCGGCGAACCTCGAGCGTGGCGAGCCGATGCTCGACCACCGCCGCGACGAGTGCGTCCCGCGAGCCGAAGTGGTACTGGATCGCGGAATTGTTGCGCTGTCCGGCCGCGGCCGCGATATCGCGCGACGGCACGGCCTGGCCGCGCTCGGCGATCAACCGCTCCGCCGCGCTGATCAGCCGCTCGCGCGCAGTCGTCGTTTCCACAGGAGAACACTAGCGCCTCGAGCAGCATGTTGAGAACAACTCCTTGACAATTAAGATCCTGTTCTTAACACTGCGTTGTGACCGTGCTCACTTCCGGACAAGGAGTCGCCTCGCGATGATCCTGGACACCTTCCGCCTGGACGGCCGCGTCGCCGTCGTCACCGGCGCGGGGCGCGGCATCGGCGCCGCCACCGCGCTCGCACTCGCCGAGGCCGGCGCCGACGTCGCCATCGCCGCCCGCACCGCCGCCCAGCTGGACGAGGTGGCGGGCAAGATTCGCGCGCTCGGCCGCCGGGTCGTCACGGTGCCGTGCGATCTGTCGGATCTCTCGTCGGTGACGGCCTTCGCCGATATCGCAGCGGCCGAACTGGGCCGCCTCGACATCGTGGTCAACAACGTGGGCGGCACGATGCCGAACACCTTCCTGACCACATCGCCCGAATTCCTCGAGGAGGCATTTCGCTTCAATGTCTCCACAGCGCACGCTCTTACACAGGCGGCCGTACCGCACATGTTGAAGGGCGACGGCGGCTCGGTCGTCAACATCTCGTCGATGATGGGCCGCTCGCCGGGCCGCGGCTTCCTCGCCTACGGCACCGCGAAGGCCGCGCTGGCGCACTGGACCCGCCTGGCCGCAACGGATCTCGCGCCCCGCATCCGGGTCAACGCGATCGCGGTCGGTTCCGTGCTCACCTCGGCGCTGGACGTCGTCGCGCAGCAGCCGGCGATCAAGGAGCGCATGGAGCAGGCCACGCCGTTGCACCGCCTCGGCGAGCCGTGGGAGATCGCCGCCGCCATCGTCTATCTCAGTTCACGGGCCGGGGGCTATGTCACCGGGAAGGTGATCGAGGTCGACGGCGGCATCGAGAGCCCGAATCTCGAACTCGGACTTCCGGATCTGTGAGGAGACCCCGATGACCTATCGCGTAGTGCAGTGGAGCACCGGCAATGTCGGGCGGTGGGCGCTGCGGTCCATCATCGCCCGCCCCGAACTGGAATTGGCGGGCGTCTGGGTCTCCGGGCCGGACAAGGACGGTAAGGACGCCGCGGAACTCGCGGGACTGGACGAGCCGACGGGCGTCGTCGCCACCACCGACGCGGCGGCCCTGCTGGCCCTGAAGCCCGACTGCATCGTGCACACGGCCATGGCCGACGACCGGCTCATGGAGGCGGTCGAGGATCTGAAGACGTTCCTGCGAGCCGGCATCAACGTGGTGTCCAGCAGCCCGGTATTCCTCCAGTTCCCTTACGGCACCGTCCCTTCGGAGATCATCGACCCGATAGTCGAGGCCGCCGAGGAGGGCGGCGCGTCCCTGTGGGTCAACGGCATCGACCCCGGCTGGGCCAACGACTGGCTGCCCCTGCTGCTGACCAGCGGCAGCGAGCGCATCGACAAGATCGTGTGCTCCGAGCTGATGGACTACTCCACCTACGACAACCCGAAGGTCCTGTTCGACATCATGGGCTTCGGCAGCGCCCTCGAGGACCTGCCCCTCCTCCTCCAGCCCGGCGTCCTGACCCTGGCCTGGGGCAGCGTCGTACGCCAACTCGCCGCCGCCCTCGACGTCGAATTGGACGACGTGACACAGCATTTCGAGCGTCTGCCCGCCCCGGAACCGCTCGAGGTCGCGGGCCGCCCCATTGCCGCAGGCACCGCCGCCGCACTGCGCTTCCAAGTCAACGGGATGCGTTCGGGCCGAGCGGTCATCGTCCTCGAACACATCACCCGCCTCCACCCCGACCTGGCCCCCGACTGGCCCCAGCCCACCGGAAAAGGCTGCTACCGAGTAGAAGTCAAAGGCGAGCCCGACTACCAACTCGACCTCCAGCTCTACTCCGACGGCGACCACGCCAAAGCAGGTTTGGTAGGCACCGCGGCCCGCCTGGTCAGCGCGGTCCCGGCGGTCATCGAGGCCCGCTCCGGCCTCCTGACGGCGGTGGACCTGCCCCTCACGACGGGGCGCGGCCTGGTGCGCCCCTGACTACTGCGTCACGGCGGTGGTCGGACTCGGGATGATCGTGGCGGTCTTCGGTCGGCGATCCGGGCTCTCGTCGGCCGTGGCTTCCGCGCGGAGCAGTTCCTCATAGAGCGACACGATCCGCCGGGTAGCGTCATCGTGGTCGTCGTCGGCCAGCCGTATCAGCCGATCGAGGAGGTCACCGGCGCGGAGGTACATCTGATCCAGCGGATCCAGGTAACGTCCGTCGGCCGATCGAAGACGCGCCTGGGCACACCGTTGCAGCAGCACGACCTCGGTCGGCCGGTAATTGCCGCGACGCTGCCGTCCCTGTGGGGTGTGGAGCCAATACATTTCGGCCGTCAGCAATTCGGGAAGCAGAACGCGGAGCATGATCTCCTCGGCATCTACCCGACGCGGGCCCCGATGCTCCCCGACAATGGCCAGCGACCGAGCGATACCGACCAGTTCCTCGAATGTCGCGCTCGACATCCAGGGTCGCAGTCCGAGTTGATACGCTCGCCGTTCCAATTCGGCCGCGTCCGGCAACCCGGCCCCGCTACCGACCAGCAGGCGCGACCATCGCGGGCCGTGCACGGCCCGCGCGATATCGCCCAGAATCGACCACCACAGCCGGAAATTCAACTCCGCGTGCCCCGTCGGCGCGACCGGCTGATGACTGGGCGGTAATGCCATCGTGGCGGCGCGCCCCGCCAGTTCCGGTGTATCGAGCATTCGGAGATCTGCCCGGACGCCGTTGTCGCGCAGGAATGTCAGCATCCACCACAGCACATGGGGTTGTAGCCATTGCCGTCCCTGGGAGCCCATATACGAGTCTCGGAAGAGATGAATGAGCCGATCGGGGTGACTCAACTCGTCGCCACGCACCACAACAGCACAACCCGGCGGGACGTCACCGAACCGCCGCCCCGGCCGCCGCCCCCGGCACGCCGTGTACAACGAGGCCGTCGAGACCACCGCCCACGTCCCCTCCAGAAGAAGGAATCCCCAATCATTGCCGACATATGCGAGCACGGCCAACACCGAGGACCCCGCAGTATTCAGCACCAGGTAGAGGATCGACCCATCGTCGGTTATTCCACGCTGCGCCGCGATGAAACCAGCCAGAAGCATCAACGCCCCAGCTATCTGAATAATCTGACTCATTGCCGTCGACCCCTCCGGCACAAGCAGATCGAATTCATCGAATGCGAACTTTCGACCTGACGCTCGACGGAATTCGAGAAGGTAGCAGAAACCCCTGTACCCTGGACATTCATCGTGTCGCCCTTTAGCTGTTGCGATACACAACCGGGCAGCCGATCACGCCCGAGTCGACGCAAACATACGCCGCCGGTTCCAGGCGGTCAATAGTCCAACGGCTATCAGAGATCCCCAGCACTCCAATTGCCTATCAACTACCTACAATGGGCCTCATAGGTATATTTCCTACGTATCCACTTTCCCGCTCCGGCGGATGTATACCGGTCCGACAATTCGGAAAATGGGCCAGAAGTATGGCGCCGATATTCAACCGCAAACACGAAAACTGGTGAGAGTCTGGGCAACGGCGAGCGCCTGGCTCGAGTAGCGCCACAGCGGCACGCCCCTCGCCCTGCGAGGACACACCGCAGGACTCTCTCTACGGCTGACGTGAAGGGCGCTACCCGACTGTTGGCACACTGAGACGAAGGCCCTCCCCGGCGAACCGGGAAGGGCCTCCGACCTGGAGCCGCCTAGGAGAATCGAACTCCTGACCTTTTCATTACGAGTGAAGCGCTCTACCGACTGAGCTAAGGCGGCTTGCCTTTCGGCCGTGTGAGTCTATCGTCTCGGGGGCGGATCGCGAAAATTGGGTGGTCAGGGGGTGCGGGCGGCTATGAGGCCGGCGACCATGGCGGCTACGGCGAAGCGGGGTTTGACGTTCTGGTCGAGGGCCTCGCGGCAGTGGAGGACGGCCTCGATCGAGCGGAGGAGGCCCTCGGGGCGGACGTCGGTGGCCAGTTCGCGGATCTGGTCGGGGAGGTCGGGGTGGGTGAGGGTGACGCCGGAGGGTGGGGCTGGTTTGGCGGCGCCGAGGCGGACGGCCAGGGCGTCGCGGTACAGGCCGGCGACGTCGATGAGGGCGCGGTCGAGGGAGTCGCGGCTGGTGCGGGTGGCGCGGGATTTCTGGCGGCGTTCCAGATCCTTGAGGGCGCCGGCCGAGCCACGGGTGGCCGAGGCGGTGCCCTTGCCGGTGCCGCCGGCGCCGAGGGCCGTCGCCAGCTCCTCCTTCTCGCGCTCGTCGCGGGCGGCGCTGACCTGTTTGGCCTCCTCCTCGGCGGTCTTCACCAGCTCGTCGGCCGCCGTGTAGGCCGCGCCGGGGCGGGCGGTGGCCGATACCAGCGCCAGTGCGCGCCTGCGGCGGGCCTGCGCCTCCTCGTCGGTGGCCAGGCGGCGGGCCCGGCCCACGTGACCGCCGCTGATGGAGGCCGCCCACTGCGCCCGCTCGGCATCGAGACCGTCGCGCTCCTGGAGGACGCGGGCGATGGACTCCACGGACGGGGTGACCAGATGCACGTGGCGGCAGCGGGAGCGCAGAGTGACCGAGATGTCCTCCGGGTCGTCGGAGGGGGCGCAGAGCAGGAAGACGGTGCGCTCGGGCGGCTCCTCGACCACCTTCAGCAGGACGTTGCCCGCCGCCTCCGTCAGCCGGTCGGCGTCTTCGACCAGGACCACCTGCCACCGGCCCGTGCTCGGGCGGCGCGAGGCGACCTGCACGATCTCGCGCATCTCCTTGGTGCCGATGCTGAGGCCCTCCGGGATGACCCGGCGCACATCGCCGTGCGTGCCCGCCATGGTGGTGGTGCAGGCGTGGCAGTGCCCGCAGCCCGGGGCGCCCGGGTCGGTGCATTGCAGGGCCGCCGCGAAACACAGCGCCGCGACCGAGCGCCCCGAACCGGGCGGCCCGGTGAACAGCCACGAATGCGTCATCGCGGACGACACGACGCCGCTGCGCGCGCCTACCGCCGCCGCGGTCAGCTCGGACTCGACCGCATCCTGGCCTACCAGCCGATCGAAGACACCCACCACGCCGTACACACTAACCGGCGCCACCGACAACTCCGGCGGGCGCGGCCGGGCGGCTCAGTTGGCGCGCTGATGCGTCGTATTCGCCCCGTCCAGCGCCTCGCGGAGGATGTCGGCGTGCCCGCTGTGGTGCGAGATCTCCCGGAGGATGTGCAGGATGGTGAAACGCACTGTCCACCAGACTCGTTCGGGCGCCCACGGGGCGGTGGGAGTGGGGATCGAGGTGTCGAGGCTGTCGACCGTGCGGATCAGGTCGGCGGTGTTGTCCGCCACCGCATCCCATTCCTTGAGCAGCCCCTCGACCGTCTCCTCCGGCGCCAGCTTGTACTCCGAATCGAACTGGGACACATCGATTTCCGCGTCCTCGTCGCGCTCCACGATGACCGTCGTCCAGTGCTGTTCGACGTGCACGAGATGGTGCAGCAGGCCGCCCAGCGTCAGCTCGCTGACCGTCGAACGCTGCCGGGCCTGGTCATCATCGATGTCCCGCAACGTAATTCGGAACAGGTCGCGCTGGCTCGCCAGCATCTCGATCAGGGTCTCGCGTTCCTGGACGGCTTGGTCGATCGAAGCGGTCATGGGAAGTCCTTCCGCTGGGCGTGCCCGAATGGCGGCCAGGCTACGGCACAATATCGACGGAAATCGGACACCGTCCGATTTCCGCTATCGGGGTCGGCGCGCCGGATGCCCGCGTGCCGCGCGGTGCGGAGGTCAGGATTTCGACGAAGTCGCCTTCTTCGCAGCGGTTTTCGCGGCCGTCGCCTTGGTGGCCGACTTCTCGGCGGTCTTCTTCGCGGTCGTCTTCTTGGCCGTGGTCTTCTTCGCCGCGGTCTTCTTGGCGGGTGCCTTCTTGGCGGTCTTGCGGGCCGTCTTCTTCACCGGGCCCTTGGCGCGGCGGTCGGCCAGCAGCTCCGAGGCGCGCTCGTCGGTGATCGACTCGACCTCGTCGCCCTTGCGCAGGCTGGCGTTGGTCTCGCCGTCGGTCACGTACGGCCCGAACCGGCCGTCCTTGATGACCATCGGCTTACCGCTGGCGGAATCGGCGCCGAGTTCGCGCAGCGGCGCGGCGCTGGCGGCCTGCCTGCCGCGGCGCTTGGGCTCGGCGTAGATCTTCAGCGCCTCCTCCAGCGTGACCGAGAAGATCTGATCCTCGCTGGTCAGCGACCGGGAATCGGTGCCCTTCTTCAGATACGGGCCGTAGCGGCCGTTCTGCGCGGTGATCTCGTCGCCGGATTCGGGATCCTTGCCGACCACCCGCGGCAGCGACAGCAGCAGCAGGGCGTCGTCGAGGGTGATCGTCGACAGGTCCATCGACTTGAACAGCGAACCCGTGCGGGGCTTGGGACCGGCCGCCTTCTTCGACCCCTTCTTGGCGCTCGCGTCCTCTTCCGGCTCGGGCAGGATCTCCGTGACGTACGGCCCGAAACGGCCCTCCTTGGCCACGATCCGGTGCCCGGTCTCGGGATCGTTGCCGAGGGTACGGCCCTCCTGCGGGGTCGAGAACAGCTTCTCCGCGACCTCTGGGGTCAGCTCGTCGGGCGGCAGATCGTCGGGCAGGTTGGCGCGCTGCGAGACCGGATCACCGTCGGGGTCATCGGGGTTGACGACCATCCGCTCCAGATACGGGCCGAAGCGACCGACCCGGACGACGACATCGCGGCCCTCGTCGTCGGTGAACATCTTGATGGAATTGATCTCGCGGGCGTCGATGTCGTCGAGCTGCCCGCCGACCATCTTCTTCAGGCCGCCCGAGCGCGCGACCGAGCCCTCGGCCCCGTGCTCGCCGCCGAAGTAGAAGCTGGACAACCAGTTTCCGCGCTGCTCGCGCCCGCCGGCGATGGCGTCGAGGTCGTCCTCCATGGCGGCGGTGAAGTCGAAGTCGACCAGTCTGCCGAAGTACGCCTCCAATAACCCGACCACGGCGAACGCGACCCACGACGGCACCAGCGCATTACCGCGCTTGTAGACGTAGCCGCGGTCGAGGATCGTCTTGATGATCGACGCGTAGGTGGACGGGCGGCCGATGCCCAGCTCCTCCAGCGCCTTGATCAGCGACGCCTCGTTGTAGCGCGGCGGCGGATTGGTCGTATGGCCGTCCGGGGTCAGCTCGGCGGCGGTGACGCCCTGGCCCTCGGTCAGCGCGGGCAGGCGGGATTCGGCGTCGTCGGACTGGCTGCCCGAATCCTCGTCGACGCTCTCCACGTACGCCTTGAGGAAGCCGGCGAAGGTGATGGTGCGGCCCGACGCGGAGAACACGCACTCCTCGCCGGTGCCGGCGTGGCCGGTGATCCGGACGGTCAGCGTGGTGCCGCGGGCATCGGCCATCTGGGAGGCGACCGTGCGCTGCCAGATCAGCTCGTAGAGCCGGAACTCGTCGGTATCCAGTCGCGAGGACAGCTGACCGGGAGTGGCGAAGGTGTCACCGGCGGGCCGGATCGCCTCGTGGGCCTCCTGCGCGTTCTTGACCTTGCGGGTGTACTGCCGCGGGGTGGCGTGCACGTACTGCGCGCCGTACAGCTGGGTGGCCTGCGAGCGCGCGGCCGCGATGGCCGACTCCGACAGCGTCGTGGAGTCGGTACGCATATAGGTGATGTAGCCGTTCTCGTACAGCCGCTGCGCCACCCGCATCGTGCGCTCGGAGCTGAAGCGCAGCTTGCGCGAGGCCTCCTGCTGCAGCGTCGAGGTCATGAACGGGGCGTAGGGCCGGCGCGTGTACGGCTTGGACTCGACCGAGCTGACCTGGAAGTCGACCCCGTCCAGCGCCTCGGCCAGGCGCCGGGCGTAGCCCTCGTCCAGGACCGTGACGCCCGAGGTCTTCAGCTGTCCGTCGGACCCGAAGTCCCGGCCGCCCGCGACGCGCGAACCGTCGACGGTGACCAGCCGGGCGCCGAAGGTACGCGGGTTGGCAACGTCGCCCTCGCCGGTGCCGGTGTCGAATTTGGCGGCGATATCCCAGTACTCCGCGGAGCGGAACGCCATCCGCTCGCGCTCGCGCTGCACGATGATGCGGGTCGCGACCGACTGCACGCGGCCCGCCGACAGCCGCGGCATGACCTTCTTCCACAGCACCGGGCTGACCTCGTAGCCGTACAGCCGGTCCAGGATGCGGCGGGTCTCCTGCGCGTCGACCAGATCGTTGTCCAGCTCGCGCGTGTCGGCGGCGGCGGCGCGGATGGCCGGCTCGGTGATCTCGTGGAACACCATGCGACGCACCGGCACCTTGGGCTTCAGCGTCTCCAGCAGGTGCCAGGCGATGGCCTCGCCCTCGCGGTCGGGGTCGGTGGCGAGATAGAGCTCGTCGGCGTCGGCCAGCAGGGTCTTCAGCTCGGAGACCTTGGCCTTCTTGTCGGGGCTGACCACGTAGATGGGTTCGAAATCGTTGTCGACGTCGACGCCGAGGCGGGCCCAGGGCTGTCCCTTGTATTTGGCGGGCACGTCCGCCGCGCCGCGCGGCAGGTCCCGGATGTGGCCGACGGACGCCTCCACGGTGTACCCGCGGCCGAGGTAGGGAGCGATCTTGCGAGCCTTCGTCGGTGACTCGACGATGACGAGACGACGCAGGGGGCGGCCCTGGTCGGGCGCTGCCTGGGGCTTCGGCGCCGCACCGCGGTCTCGTGTTGCCACCGGCGAACACACCTTTCCTGTCGACCCGCGCGGCGCAGGCTGCGCAGCGCGCGGCTGGGGCATACGGCGGAGAGAGATGCCCCCCGCCAGTGACGTTTATACCGTGTCGCGCCGCCACACCTCTGGTGCGGCGTGTTGGATAGCCCCGGTTTTCGGTCGAGTGTACTGCCCCAGATACGGCTCGTCCCCCACCGCATCGGACGGTGAGGGACGAGCGATCGGACCTTGTTGGGTTAGCCCGCTCAGCTGAGCGCGCGAACTCCGGTGGCCTGCGGGCCCTTGGTGCCCTGGCCGACCTCGAATTCGACCTTCTGGTTCTCCTCGAGGGTGCGGAAGCCCGAACCCTGGATCTCGGAGTAGTGGACGAAGACGTCAGCGGAGCCGTCCTCGGGCGCGATGAAGCCGAACCCCTTCTCCGCGTTGAACCACTTCACAGTTCCCTGTGCCATTCTGTTCCTTCTCTTTCCATACCGGAACGGCGGACAAGATTGGTTCGTCCACCGGGTCCGTTCCGACCGCTGTACTCTGTTCCCCCTGCAGGAAGCATCAAGCACACCGTTCGCAACATCGATCCTGCTGATGGTTTGGACCTTTGATCCGTTCCCTCGAACACAGAAGCTTGCGACCAGGAACCAGTGAACCATGTCTTCCGGGAATTCAACAGTCGAGTTACCGACAATTTGCAAAAAAGATGATCTTGCGAATGCGCAGGTGAGGGCCACAATGCCCAAATCCAGACTTGGAGTAGGTTTGCTTCGAGATAACCGAGCGAGTGTCAGGCAAACAGGCTGTGACGCAGATCGCTGCTCGGTGATGAAAAGGCAGGTAGGACATCTGCACCACACACGATTCACACATTCCTTGCCAACCGGAGTCTCAGTTCGATGAATCCGACCGACCCGTCCGTTACGACTCGGCCTACTGAACAAACAAGCTATGGTCGATCGTTGCTGAATCGTGTCCTTTCAGGACTTCCCGATGCGGATGATCGACTCACTCATGTCACCGAGTTGCCCGCCCGCGCCGCGCAGACCACGGAATGGCCTTCCTGGGCGCCGGCGGAAGTGGTCGATGCGCTGCGCGAATCCGGTATCGACGCACCCTGGTCGCATCAGATGCGGACGGCCGAACTGGCGGCGGGCGGGCGGCACGTCGTGGTGTGCACGGGTACCGCGTCGGGTAAATCGCTGGGTTATCAGCTGCCGGTGCTGTCCTCGTTACTGCGGGAGCCGCGGGCGACGGCGCTGTATCTCTCCCCTACCAAGGCGCTGGGCGCGGACCAGCTGCGCGCGACCGGAACTCTCACCCACGAGGGTCCGCTGCGGGATGTCCACCCCGCGACCTACGACGGCGATACCCCGGCCGAGGTGCGGCAATGGGTGCGGGCCAACGCGCGGTGGGTCTTCACCAACCCGGACATGCTGCACCTGGGCATCCTGCGGTCGCATCAGCGGTGGGCCCGCCTGCTGAAGCGGCTGCGTTACGTCGTGGTCGACGAATGCCATGCGTATCGCGGGGTTTTCGGCTCGCACGTGGCGCTGGTGCTGCGGCGGCTGCGGCGGATCGCCGCGCACTACGACGCCGACCCGGTCTTCGTCCTGTGCTCGGCCACCACCGCGGATCCCGCGGCCGCCGCGTCCCGGCTGATCGGCGCGCCCTGCACCGCGGTCACCGAGGACGGGTCGCCGCAGGGCGCGCGCACCGTCGCCCTGTGGGAACCCGCCCTGTTACCCGCGGTCAGCGGCGAGAACGGGGCCCCGGTGCGGCGGCCGGCCACCGCCGAGGCGGCCCGGATCATGACGGATCTGGTGGTCGAGGGCGCCCGCACGCTGACCTTCGTGCGCTCGCGGCGGGCCGCGGAGGTGGTGGCCATGGAGACCCGGCGCATGCTGGCCGAGGTCGATCCGGAGCTGGCCGCGCGGGTGGCCGCCTACCGGGCCGGATACCTCGCCGAGGACCGCCGTGACCTGGAGGCGGGCCTGTCGGACGGCTCGCTGCTGGGCGCCGCGACGACCACGGCGCTGGAGCTCGGGGTCGATATCGCGGGACTGGACGCGGTGGTGATCGCGGGATTCCCCGGCACGGTCGCCTCCTTCCGGCAGCAGGCCGGGCGTGCGGGGCGGCGGGCGCAGGGATCGCTGGTCATGCTGGTGGCCAGGGACGATCCGCTCGACATGTACCTGGTGCATCATCCGGAGGCGCTGCTCGGACGCCCGGTCGAGGCGACGATCACCGACCCGCGCAACCCCTATGTATTAGGACCGCATCTGTTGTGCGCGGCCCTGGAACAGCCGCTGACCGACGCCGAGATCATCGAGCTGGGCGCTACCGGGCTGGCCGACGAGTTCGCGGAGCAGGGCATGCTGCGCCGCCGGACCGGCGGGAAGGGCCCGGCGCGCTGGTTCGCCACTGCCGCCGATCAGCCGCACGACGCCGTCGACGTGCGCGGCGGGATCGGGGCGCCGGTGGCCATTGTCGACGAGGAGAGCGGAAGGCTGCTCGGCACCGCCGACGCCGGGCGGGCCCCGGCCACGCTGCATCCGGGCGCGGTACACCTGCATCAAGGGGAGACCTATGTCGTCGACGAGCTGGACCTCGACGGCGGGGTGGCGTTCGTGCACGCCGACCAGCCGGGCTGGACGACCAGCGCGCGGGCGCTGACGTCGATCACCATCGACGAGACGACCACCGAGCAGGTCCACGGCCCGGTCGTGGCCGCGCTGGCCCGGGTATGCGTGACCCGCCAGGTGGTCGGATATCTGCGCACGTTGCCGACCGGCGAGGTCCTGGACCTGGTGGAACTCGAACTGCCGGAACAGCGGCTGACGACCCGGGCGGTGTTGTACACGGTCACGCCGATGCTGCTGGCCAGGGCCGGGATCGATCCGAAGCGGGTACCGGGCGCCCTGCACGCCGCCGAACACGCGGCGATCGGAATGCTGCCGCTGGTCGCAAGCTGCGACCGGTGGGATATCGGCGGCGTCTCCACGGCCGAGCATCCCGATACCGGACTGCCCACCGTGTTCGTCTACGACGGCCATCCCGGCGGCGCCGGCTTCGCCGAGCGCGGGTTCGCGCGGCTGCGGACGTGGCTGGCGGCGACGCTCGGGGCCATCGACTCGTGCGGCTGTCGCGGCGGCTGCCCCTCCTGCGTACAGTCGCCCAAGTGCGGCAACGGCAACCAGCCGCTGGACAAGCCCGCCGCGGCTGCGCTGCTGACGGCGATACTCGCAGAGCTTCCGGACGATCCGCCGGATCACGACGTGGATCCCTGAACGTGACGAATCGGTCATCGCGAGGAGATCGTGTCGCGATGCCGCCCGCCGGACCGAGCGCGCGGGCGGCCCAGCGTTGCGCGTCACGGTGGCCGTGGCCCGGTATGAATAAATAGGATTGTGTTCATATTAACTGAAGCATTGCTCCGGTGATTTGCAGCGGGGTCCGCGGGCTCGTATAGCGCTCTGCGGACAAATTGAAAATTAGCGATACCAGAATTCCCGGCCACATAATTGGTCGATTCCCCGGGTACTCGCGGGGAATTGTGGCTCGGGTCACGCAATTCGAACACCAACCGTACGGTCTTTAAATTGGCGGACGCCGATACCCGTTCGTCCGCCGGGCCCGCACGTGCGGTCGCACGCACCGACCGGGAACCGAGCGGGCCCAAAGACACCGTCGCAATCACGGTGACGGTGACGTCCCATTCCGCCACCGTGCACGACTGGACCCGCGCCCGCATGCGCTCCCCCAGTTCCCTGGCTCGCGCACATCCGGCCTCGGCTCCCGACCGCAATTCCCCGGCCGCCGCCAATGCCCCCAGATCGGCCACCGTCTGGGCGCGGTGCCGGGCCGCGACCACGGTCCCGACATGGGCGATCAAGGCGGTCACCGACACCAGGGCCGTTACTACGAGACAGGCGGCCACCGTGGCGCTTCCCACATCGCTCCGCCACGACCTGATCATTCGGGTTCTCCCGGCTCGCGGACCGCGATCGCCTCGGCGTGCAGGTCGAGCGGGAGGAGCGGGGTTCCGGCGGTGACGCGGGCCGTGATGTGGTCGCCGTCGGTGCGGAGGGTGATGCGGGCGCCCGGCGGGGCGATCCGGCGGGCGGCGGGCAGGGCATCGGCGCCGGCGCCGCGGGCGGCCAGCCGGGCCGCCTCGCGGGCGGCGTCGATACAGCGGATCTGGGTCGGCGCCGCCAGCAGGCCGCCCAGGCAGAGCACGACAGCGACGAGGAGGGCGGCGAGGGCGATCGCCGCCTCCACGGTCACCGCACCGGCGTCACCGGTGCGGCGCCGCTCCTCGGTCAGACCTCCGTCGCGAGCGCGCGATCGATGATTCTGGTCAGGGCATTCACTATCGAGTCCCCGGTGACGACCGTGTAGAGCACCGCCCCGAAGGCCGCCGCGGCGATCGTCCCGATCGCGTATTCCGCCGTACTCATGCCGTCGTCGGCCACCGCCGCCTGGATCAGGCGGGAGCGCAACTCCAGCACCGCCGTTCGCACTGTCGAGCGCACCGTCGTCCCCTTTCCCCTCCGCCGGTGCGGCCGGTCCGCACCGGAGTTCTCGCGTGATCACAGCAGCCCGCCTTCCAGCACGCGCCCGGCCAGGCCGGCGACCACCGGCACGATGCCCAGGCAGACGAAGGCGGGCAGGAAGCACAGCCCGAGAGGGCCACTGATCAACACCCCGGCCCGCTCGGCCCGGGCCGCGGTCGCATCTTCGACGGCGCCGCGGCACTGCCCGGCCAGTTCCGAGACCGCGCCCGCCAGGGCGGCCCCGGAGCGCGCCGACCGCCGGACCAGCCGGGCCAGGGCCTCGACCTCCGCGGCGCCCGCCTCGGCGGCGGCACGATCCCAGGCGGCGATCGGGTCCGCGCCGAGCGCCATCAGATCGGCGGCCCGCCGCAATGCTGTGCCGAACGGTTCCGGCGCTCCGGGAGCCACGGCCGCCGCGGCCGCACCCACCGGCAACCCCGTGTGCAAGCACGCGACGAGCAGATCCAGAGCCGACGACATCGCGAGCGGATCCACCTTCGGCGACGCCCGCCGCCCCCGAACCCCCTGCCGCCGAACCGAACTCACCCGCAACCGCACCAACGGACTCGCCCGTCCCGGCACCAGCACAACCGCAACAGCCAACATCACCAACGGAATCGATGCACCGCTCACGACAGCGCCTCTCTCGGATGTCGCCCGGTCATGTGAGGACCTTTCGCGTGATGACTTCTGTCCACAGGACTCCTGCGCAGGCCAGGCTGGTTCCCAGGGGGAGCAGGACGGTTCCGGGACCGGAGGTCAGTAGGACTTGTAGGGGGGCGGCGCCGATCAGCTGGCCGAGTGCTATCCCGAGGAGTGGGAGTGCGGCGAGGACGGCGGCGGTCGCTCTTGCCCCGGCGAGCGCGGCTACCGTGCGTGCTCGGAAACGGCTGCGGCTCACCAGGTCGGCGCGCATGGCGGCGAGTAGGTCCGCCAGCGCCAGGCCGTGGCGCTCGGCGACCTGCCACGCGTCGGCGACGCGGGCCAGTTCGGTCGCGATGACCGACTCCGGATCGCGGAGACCGGCCGCGGCCGACCCGCCGAGCCGCCCGCGGGCCGAGCACACCGCGAATGCCCGGCCCGCCGATCCGCCGACCTCGCTCGCGGCGGTCGCGGCCGCCGCACTCGGATGAGCACCGACCCGCAGCTCACCGACCACCGTCTCCAGGCCCTCGACCAGCGCGGCGCATTCGGCGGCCTGTCTCCGATCGGAACCGGCCTGCCGACGACGGACGAATACGGTGGCCACCACGACGACGATCGCGAGCAGCGGACCGATCCCCATAACGGCTGCCCCGGCCACGCCGAGCCCGACGCCGACGCGAAAGACCAGACGCGACGGCACTTTCCACGCGGAACGCACCCGACCGAGCACCCGCGCGAACCGCCGACGCGCAGCAGCGTCCGGCAACACCGCCAACGCCACCGCCAGGCAGCCCAGGACCGCGCTCATCTGCCGGGCTCCGACAATTCCATGGGCACTCGGATACGCCTGCGCCAGCAATCCGACGCCGACGGCGGTCATGCCGCGAGCCGATCCGCGAGCAGGCGCTCCAGGCCGGAAGCGGCCGGAGAGTGGGAACCGTCCGCGCGCCACGCGGGTTCGATGTGGACCTCGCCATCGGAGTCACGGATCACCAGGCCGATCTCGCGGAGCAGCCGGGCGCCGTCGGCGCGCCGATGAACGTGCAGGACGACCTGGACGGCGGCGGCCAGCTGGCTGTGCAGGGCGGCGCGGCTCATACCGCCCAGTGCCGCAAGGGCTTCCAGGCGCGCGGGCACCTCCCGGGGCGAGTTGGCGTGGACCGTGCCCGCCCCGCCGTCGTGACCGGTGTTGAGCGCTGTCAAGAGGTCTATCACCTCCGCACCGCGGACCTCCCCGATGACGATGCGGTCCGGGCGCATCCGCAGGGCCTGGCGGACCAGGTCGCGGACGGTGACCTCGCCCGCGCCCTCGACGTTCGCGGTGCGGGCCACCAACCGGACCACGTGCGGATGCGGTGGGGCGAGTTCGGCGGCGTCCTCCACGCAGACGATGCGTTCGGCCGCGGCGACTTTCGCAAGGAGGCTCGACAGGAGGGTGGTCTTGCCCGCGCCGGTTCCGCCGACCACGAGAAAGGCCAGACGCGCGCGAATAATGCGCTCCAGCAGGGTTTTCGCCCCGGCGGACACCGAACCCGAGGCGGCCAATTCCTCCAACCCTTGACTGGCGGGCCGCAGCACCCGCAGGGACAGGCAGGTGCCGCCGTGCGCGATCGGCGCCAGCACGGCGTGCAGGCGCACGCCGAACGAATTGCCGAGCGTGCCTTCGAATCCCGGCAGCCGCCCGTCCACCCACGGCTGCGCGTCGTCGAGGCGGCGGCCCGCCGCCAGGGACAGCCGCTGCGCCAGCCGGCGCACCGCGGCCTCGTCCGGGAACGACACCGCGGCCCGCCGCAGGCCGCGCCCGCGGTCGACCCAGACCGCATCGGGCCCGGTGACGAGCACGTCGGAGACGTCCGGGTCGTGCAGTAGTGGTTCCAGCACGCCCGCGCCGGTCATCTCCGTCTGCAGCAGCCGCAGTGCCCGCAGCAGATCGGTATCCCCCAGTACCCCACCGGCTTCGGCCCGGATCGCCGCCGCCATCCGCGCGGGATCGAGGTCCGCCGACTCGGCCGCCAGCCGCTCGCGCACCCGATCCAGCAGGTCGGTCGTCACCAGCTCACTCATCGCACACCGCCAGTGCGCAACTGCGCCAAGGGTTGTGCATGGTCATCGAGGTCTTCCATGAGGGCCGCGAGGACCGCGGAGGCGGCGGTGCGCAGCGGGCCGCGAGGCGAGCCGAGACCGGTGCGTTCCAGGCGGGCGGCGAGGGCGGGTTGGGGACGGATGGCCGCGAGGACGGGCAGCGCGAGGGCCTCGGCGATCTCCGCGGCGCGCAGGCCGCCGGGCGCGGGACCTCGAACTATCAAGGCCTGATGGGGATTTCGCCGATGGACTCGAGCGGAGACGGCACGGGCCGCGGCCACCGCGCGAAGGCGGGCGGGGACGACGAGCACCACCAGATCGGCGGCATCCAGCATGTGATCGGCGTGCGGGCCGCGCTCGGCGGAGATATCGCAGACCACCAGATCACCGGCGGAGCGCCCGGCCTCGACCACGGCGCGGGCCGCGCTCGAGCCGATGGCGGGTGGATCGGCGCCGGGTACCGCGCGCACGCAGGCGAGGACCGCGAGACCGGGCGAGGGCGAGGGCAGCGCGTCGTGCAGGGCCGCGGCGGCCACCCGGCCCTCCTCCACGACCAGGTCGGGCCAGCGCAGGCCCGGCTCGGATTCGAGGCCGAGCAGCAGGTCGATACCGCCGCCCAGCGGGTCGCCGTCGATCAGGATCGTGTCGGGCCGGAACCGGGACGCGGCGCCGGTCAGGGCGACGGCCGCGGCCAGCGTGGAGGCTCCCGCGCCCCCGACTCCGCCGACGACCGCGACCACCGCGCCGTCGCCCGGACCGCGGCCGGTGTGATCGGCGAAGGATTCGATCAGGACGTCGGCGGAATCGGGGAGCGCGAGGACCCGTTCGGCGCCGACGGCGGCCGCGGCCTGCCAGTCGAGCAAACCCGGTTCGCCCTCGGTCACCAGCAGGACGGCGGCGCGGCGGGGGTAGCCGGCGGCGGTACAGTCGCGGGCCGCCGCCGTGTCGAGAATCACCATGACCGCCCCGGACCAGGCATGCCGCCCGACCGGCATCCGAGCCTCGGCCACCCGCCGGTCGGCGGCGGCCGCCACCCGGCCGACCTCCGCGCGCAGTCGCTGATCGGCGACGAGAACCAGCGTCGGATCGCCACCGGAATCCTGGTTCGCAGCAAGGGAATTCATGGGGAAAGCCTGATCCGCGGGGAGCGGCGGGACCAGCCCTCGACCGGCGATTGTGGATAACTCCGGGGCTGTGAGCGAGCGGTGTACCCCGAGTACCACACACAAAGGTCCTGAAAATAGAGGACGGCCCCAGCCGGGGGGGGAGGAGGCTGGGGCCGTCGGGTTCAGCCCCGGGGGGTCGGGCTGAACGCGCCTGGACTATGTCCAGGTGCCAGCAATACTACACCCAGGCCCCGGCGGAAACGCAAGTCCACCGGCCGAGGAAGTTTCACCCCCGATACCCGGCGTCACGGCGGCAAACCGGCCCGCGGCGAGCGCCCGCCCGCCGCCACCGGCACCCGGCCACGACGGTGGCCGAAATTCTCCCTATCCTGGACCGCGTGACGGCCGAGAGCGACCTGACAGCTGCGGAGGAACGGACGAGCACGGGGCACGGCACCCGCGTCGCCGCCTTCTTCGACCTCGACAAGACGGTGATCGCGAAGTCCAGCGCGTTCGTGTTCAGCAAGCCGTTCTTCGATCAGGGCCTGCTCAATCGGCGGACCGTCCTGGAGAGCAGCTACGCGCACTTCCTGTTCCTGCTGTCCGGCGCCGACCACGACCAGATGGAGCGCATGCGCGAACATCTGACGAAGATGTGCGCCGGCTGGGATGTCGGCCAGGTCAAGGCCATCGTCGCGGAGACCCTGCACGAGCTGGTGGACCCGCTCATCTACGCCGAGGCCGCCGACCTGATCGCCGACCACAAGATCCGCGGCCACGATGTGGTGATCGTGTCGGCCTCCGGCGAGGAGATCGTGGGGCCGATCGCCGACGCGCTGGGCGCCACCTTCACCGCCGCCACCCGGATGGTCGTCGAGGACGGCAAATACACGGGCGCGGTGGACTTCTACTGCTACGGCGAGGGCAAGGTCGAGGCGATCCGGCGGCTGGCCGGCACCGAGGGCTACGACCTGTCGCGGTGCTACGCGTACTCCGATTCGATCACCGATCTACCGATGCTCGACGCCGTCGGCCATCCGACCGCGGTCAATCCGGACCGAAATCTGCGGCGGGAAGCGGTATCTCGCGGATGGCCGGTGCTGACCTTCTCGAATCCGGTGTCGCTGTGGGCTCGCCTGCCGGCGCCCTCGTCGACCACCGTCGCCGCGACCGCGGCCGTCGGCGTCAGCGCGGTGCTGGCGGGCGCGATCAGCTACCGGCTGCTCCGCCGGCGCCGCTGAGTTCCGACTCCGGATCCACCGGCCCGTTATTGACACCAACTATCAAAGGAAACACGAAACACCGGCCGACACGCCGATTATTCGAATGTTTCCCCAACCCTTGCTGTGACCGGGCACACAGAGTAACAATGGAGCCACGGAAGGACGGAAGGCCAAGACCGGATCGGAAGAGAAGATTCGATCTCCCATCCCACCCTTCCTTGCACGGGCACCAGGCACCCACGCGGAGCACGCCGCGCAAGGGCAGTAGCGTTGTGGGCTTGCGAAATCCGGGCTTTCGGCGGCGAGGGCCTCGCACAGGTTGCGGGGATGAACCGCCGGGGTACGGCAATCGCCGAGGCCGCAGAACACAACCCCGAGAAGCACGCATGGTAACCGGGTCGTCCGTGCAAGCGGGCGGTGAGGTCGGCAACGACTACACCGCCCGCTTCGACGTGTAGGGGGTCTCTCAGGCCATGGAGTCGGCGATCGAACGGGCTTCGCGCGCACCGTCTTCCAGCGCCCCGCAGCACAGGATCACCCATCCGCCCACCCCGTCGGCCGTACCGCCGCCGAAGCCGTCGGCCGCGTCCAGGTACGCCTGCCGCCGCCGCAGCCAGAACACCTCCGGTACGCCGAGACTGTGCGGGTCCAGCCCACTGGCCACGCAGACCAGCCGGGACGCCGCCCGGGCGACGATGCCGTCCGCCGTGCCGAAGGGCCGCAGCGCCAGCAGTTCGCCGTGGGCCACGGCCGCGACGACGGGGGCCGGGGCATTCGAGGTGAGGACGGTCTGCGCGAGCAGGTCGAGCCGGTCGGCGATGCCGGAGTCCGATCGCGGACGGCCGAGTTGCTCCGGATCGGTCACCAGGTCGGCGGCCGCCAGCAGGTGCAGCCGGGCCAGCGCCTGCAGCGGCGCGCGCTGCCACACCGCGACCAGATTCCGCAGCGCGTCGCCGTCCAGGGCCTGGCCCACCCGCAGCGATCCGGCCAGGATCGGATCGGCGACCTGACCGTCCGCGGGCAGCTCGGTGCTGCCGCCGTCGATCGCCGCCGAGGACCGCGCCGCGCGCACCGCGGCCTCGGCCGCCGTCGTGGGCCAGCCGCGCCGGTTCGCCTTGTGCCGGTGCACCTCGGCGAGCGCGTCGCGGGCCCGGTCGGCGGCATCGCGGACGCCGGGCAGGTCGGCGAGGGGCTGGAGCACGTCGGTCACGGGTGACCACGCTACTCGAGGGCGGTGCGGGGGTGGTTTCCGGCCAAGAGCGTGCCGGAAACAAGGGGGATGCCCGGAAACAAGGGGGATGTCGTGGAGGGGTTGCCGGTAGGTGGTGGCTAGGCGGTGCGGAGCAGGTCCCTTCCCGGGATGGCGTCGAGGAGGCGGCGGGTGTAGTCGGAGGTGGGGTTGTCGAAGACCTCCGTGGTTTCGGCGGCTTCCACGATGCGGCCCTGTTGCATGACGACCACGTCGTCGGCGATCTGGCGGACGACGGCGAGGTCGTGGGTGATGAACAGGTAGGACAGGCCGAGGTCGGCCTGCAGCTCGTTGAGCAGGTTCAGGATCTGAGCCTGGACCAGCACGTCGAGCGCGGAGACCGCCTCGTCGCACACCACCACCTCCGGCGAGAGCGCCAGCGCGCGGGCGATCGCCACCCGCTGCCGCTGGCCGCCGGACAGCTCGTTGGGGTAGCGGCGCATCACGGAGGCGGGCAGCGACACCTTGTCCAGCAGGTCCCGCACCGTCGCCTCGCGCTCCTTCGAGGTGCCGATGCGATGCGTCCGCAGCGGCTCCTCGATGGTGCTGTAGATCGAGTACATGGGGTCCAGCGAGCCGTAGGGGTCCTGGAACACCGGCTGCACGCGACGCCGGAATGCCAAGGCGGCCTTGCTGTTCAGCGTCGCCACCTCGCGCCCGTCGAAGGTGACGCGCCCCGAGGTCGGCGCGAGCAGGCCCAGAACCATCTGCGCGACAGTCGATTTCCCGGAGCCGGACTCGCCGACGATGGCGGTCGTGGTGCCCCGGCGCAGCCGGAACGACACGTCGTCGACGGCGGTCAGATCCGACGACTTCCAGGGCGTGCTGCCACGAATCTTGAACACCTTGGTGAGATTCTCCACCACCACGACATCGTCGGCGGCGGCGAATTCGGCGTCCGACTCGATCAGCTGCCCGGCCGCCTGCACGGACTGCTCCCGCACCTCGGCCCGCTTGCGCACCGAGGACAGCCGCTGCGAGGCCAGCGAGGGCGCGGAGTTGACCAGCTTCTTGGTGTAGGCGTGCTGCGGATCGCGCAGGATCCCCAGCGCCGGACCGGATTCCACGACCCGGCCGCGATACATCACCACCAGGTGCTCGGCGCGCCCGGCGGCCAGGCCCAGATCGTGCGTGATCAACAGCACCGCGGTGCCGAGTTCGCCGGTGAGCTGGTCCATGTGGTCGAGGATCTGCCGTTGCACAGTGACATCGAGCGCGGAGGTCGGCTCGTCGGCGATCAGCAGTTTCGGCCGGCAGGACAGCCCGATGGCGATGAGGGCGCGCTGCCGCATACCGCCGGAGAATTCGTGCGGGTACTGGTTGACCCGCCGCTCGGCATCCGACATCCCGGCCTCGGCCAGCAGTTCGATCGACCGCTCCCGCGCCGCCTTGCCCTTGGCGATCCCGTTGGCCTCCAGCGTTTCCTGGATCTGGAAGCCGACCTTCCACACCGGATTCAGATTCGACATCGGATCCTGCGGGACGAACCCGATGCCGCGGCCGCGCACGGCCACGATGTCCCGGTCCGAGGCCGCCGTCAGGTCCTTGCCGTCGAAGACGACCGACCCGGAGGTGACCTTGCCGGTGCCGGGCAGCAGGCCGATGATGGCGTGCGCGGTCGTCGACTTCCCGGAGCCGGACTCGCCGACGATCGCCACGGTTTGTCCCGGATACACCGACAGATTCACGCCGGTGACCGCGGGCAGCGTCTTACCGTCGGCGGTGAAGCTGACGTTGAGATCGCGGACTTCGAGCAGGGGGTCCATCGCCATCACCTCTTGCGGGCCTTGGGATCCAGCGCGTCGCGCACCGCGTCGCCCAGCATGATGAAGCTGAGCACGGTGAGCGCCAACGCCGTCGCGGGATAGAACAGGATCGCCGAGGTGCGAATCTCCTTCTGGTCGGCGGCGATATCCGAACCCCAGGACACGATGGTGCGGGACAGGCCGACGCCGAGGTACGACAGGGTCGCCTCGGTCACGATGAAGACACCGAGCCAGATCGTGGTGATGACGATCAGCGGACCCGCCGCGTTCGGCAGCACGTGCCGCAGCAGGATGCGGAACCGCGACACCCCCAATGCCTTTGCCGCCGTGACATATTCGCTGTTCTTGGATTGGATCACCGCGCCCCGGGCGATGCGCGCGGCCTGCGGCCAGGTGAACGAGGCCAGGATCAGCATCACGGTGAATACGGTGCGCGACTCCAGCAGCTGCATGATCACGATCGCGGCCAGCATGAGCGGCAGCGCGAAGAAGATCTCCGCGATGCGCGACACGATCGAATCGAACAGGCCGCCGTAATAGCCCGCGAGAGCGCCCAATACGCCGCCGACGAGGACGAACATCGCCGTCGCGCCGATGCCCGTGACCACCGACGCCCGCGCGCCGTAGACGGTGCGGGCGAAGATGTCGCAGCCCTGTTTGTCGAAGCCGAACGGATGGCCGCCCCCGGGCGGATGCATGCTGAAATCGCCGCTGCAGTACCGCGGGTCCTGATCGGTGAACAGCCCCGGCCAGATCACCACCAGCAGCACGAACACGATCAGCAGCGCGGCGATGACGAAGATCGGATTGCGCCGCAGCTGCCGCCAGGCGTCGCGCCAGACGCTGGTCGGGGTGGTGGTCTCGTCCAGCCGGTCGGTGGCCAGCACCTCGACCTCGTCCGCCGGCGCCACGAAATGCTCCTGCCCGGGCCGGATCTCGCGGGTCTCGGTCGTCTCCTCAGGCATAGCGGATCCTCGGGTCGAGTGCGGCGTACAGCAGGTCGACGACCAGGTTCGAGATCAGGAAGATCACGATCAGCACCGTCACGAAGGCCACGACCGTGGGCGGCTCGCCGCGGGTGATCGCCTGGAACAGCGTCCCGCCCACGCCAGGGATGTTGAAGATGCCCTCGGTGACGACCGCGCCGCCCATCAGCGCGCCGAGATCGGTGCCGAGGAAGGTGATCACGGGAATCAGCGAATTCCGCAGGATGTGCACCCCGATCACCCGTCGCCGGCTCAGGCCCTTGGCGGTGGCGGTGCGCACGTAGTCCGCGGTCATGTTCTCCGCCACCGAATTCCGGGTCAGCCGCAGCACATAGGCGAACGACAGCGACCCCAGCACGAACGCCGGAACCAGCAGATCGGTGAAACTCGCCTTGCCCGTGACGGTGACGGGCGCGATACCCCATTTCACGCCGAGCAGGAACTGCGCGAGGAAGCCGATCACGAAAATGGGCACGGCGATGACGACCAGGCTGAGCACCAGCATCGTGGAATCGAAGAGTTTGCCCTTGCGCAGCCCGGCGATGAGGCCGAACAGCACGCCGAAGACGCCCTCGATGAAGACCGCCATGAGCGCCAGCTTCAGCGTGATCGGGAAGGCCCGCGCCAGCTCGTCACGCACCGGGCGGCCCGAGAACGAGGTGCCGAAATCGAAGGTGAGAATGCCTTTCAGATATTCCAGATACTGGATGAAGAACGGCTGATCCAGGTGATACCGGGCCCGCAGGGTGGCCTCGACCGCGGGCGTCATCGGCCGATCGCCCGCCAGCGCCCGGATCGGGTCGCCGGGGATCAGGAAAACCATCGCGTAGATGAGCAGCGTCGCTCCGAGGAAAACCGGAATCATCTGGAGTAGCCGCCGCACGACGTACCAAGCCATGTGTCACTCCCCCGTGGGCGCTATTTCTCGATGTTCTCGAAGTCGAACAGGCCGCTCCAGGTGACCTCGGCCTTCGTCACGCGGTCCGAGCGTCCGGCCGCGACGTTGTAGTCGAAGATCGGGATGTCGGCCATATCCTTGAACAGCACCTGCTGGGCTTGGGCGAGCAGATCGTAGGCCTGGTCGGGGGTGGGCGCGGACTGCGCGGCGAACAGCAGGCGGTCGAAATCCGGGCTGCTGTAGTCGGTGTTGTTGGTTCCCGAACCCGTCAGGTACAGCGCGGTCAGGAATTCGAACATGGACGGATAGTCGCCCTGCCAGCCGTAGCGGAACGCCTTGCCCACGGTCTTGGCGTTGATCTCGTCGCGGATGTTCTTGAACGTCGGATACGGCACGCCGACCGCGTCGATGCCCAGGACGTTCTTCACGCTGTTGGCGACCGCTTCGATCCACGCCTGGTGACCGCCGTCGGAGTTGTAGGCGATCTGGTAGGTGCCCGACCACGGCGAGATCGCGTCGGCCTGCGCCCACAGTTTCTTGGCCTCGTCCGGATCGTATTTCAGCACTTCGGATCCGGGCAGATTGTCGCGGAAGCCGTCGAGGGTGAAGGCGGTGAAATCGCGTGCGGGGACGCGGGTGCCGTGGAAGATGTTCTCCGAGATCTGCGGCCGGTTGATCGCCATCGAGAGCGCCTTGCGGCGCAGCACGCCCTCGGGGCCGGCGAAATGCGGCACGTTCTGCTGGACGCCGATGTGCTGGCTGTAGGCGATCGGCTTACTGATCGCGCGGTCGCCGAGGTCCTGCTTGTAGGTGGCGAGCGCGGTATCCGGAATGACGTCCAGCGCATCGAGATTGCCGGATTGCAGATCGGCGTACGCGGTCTCGTAGGACTGGTACATCACGAACCGCAGGCCCTTGTTCTTGGCCGGGCGCGCACCGTGATAGTCGGGGTTGGGCGTCATATCGATCTTGACGTTGTGTTCCCAGGTGTCGAGCTTGTACGGGCCGTTGCCGATCGGCTTCTCCCCGAATGCCTTCATATCCTTGTAGGCGACCTCGGGCAGCGGATAGAACGGCGCGAAGCCCATCTGCAGTTCGAAATCGATCGACGGCTGCTTCAGATCCACGGTGAAGGTGTGGTCGTCGAGCACCTTCAGGCCCGACATCGTCTGTGCCGTGGGCGGATTCGCCGAGACCTCGTCATACCCGGCGATCTGCGCGAAGGCCCAGTTCTGCACCTGGCCGTTGGTGGCCAGCGCGCCGTAGTTCCAGGCGTCGACGAAGGATTTCGCGGTGACCGGGGTGCCGTCGCCGAACTTCCAGTCGGGCTTGATCGTCATCGTGTAGTGCTGACGATCGGCGCTCTCGATCGATTGCGCCATCTCGTTGTGGGCCTTGCCCTCCGCGTCGTAATATTTCAGCCCGGCGAACAGCCGATCGGTCACCCGGCCGCCCATATTCTCGTTGGTATTGGTGGGTACCAGCGGGTTCTGCGGTTCGCCGCCGTTGACGGTGACGAGGTCGGTGTCGCCGCCGGAGGAGCAGCCCGTCAGTGCCAGGCTCGTGGCCACCAGTGCCGCCGCGGCCAGCGCGGTGATCGTCTTCAGTCTCAACGCAAACTCCCGATTCCAGGAAGGGCTCGGCCGACCGGCAGCACGCACAGGGGTCTCCCACGCGCGTCGCCCGATCCGCCTGGTGAGTCGGACAGTAGCCACCCGGTCGGTCCTTGTCAGCGGATCGCACGGGGTTTGTTCGCCTTGTTAGCAATCCGGCAACATGGCCGACTCATGATGGCATGCGGGCGTGACACATTGCACAACGATAACGGTCACAGGTTTGCGATTCGATCATCGATGGGCGGCGACACTGAGCAGTTGGCCGGACCGGACGGTCACCGCCGCAACATTCGGCAACCGCCGATCGGGACTCGAACACCACCTCCGGCACGGTCCACTAGGGTCGGGAACGTGGCCGCGGTCACCCCGGCCGAAGCGCATGTGAAGGAAGAGACGAGATGACCGATACCACCGCTGAACACCGGGACGTGTATCCGCCCACGGCGGAGTTCGCCGCCGCCGCCAATGCCGACGCATCTCTCTACGACCGGGCCGCCGCGGATCGCGACGCCTTCTGGGCCGAGCAGGCCCGCCGGCTGCACTGGCACGAGCCGTTCACCCAGGTGCTGGACTGGAGCGGCGCGCCGGTCGCGCGCTGGTTCGCCGACGGCAAGCTGAACGTCGCCTACAACTGCGTGGACCGCCACGTCCTGGACGGGCACGGCGATCAGGTCGCCATCCACTGGGAGGGCGAGCCGGGCGACTCCCGCGACATCACGTATTCCGATCTGCTGGCCGAGGTTTCGCGGGCGGCGAACTACTTCACCGAACTCGGGCTCGAGGCGGGCGACCGGGTCGCCATCTACATGCCGATGGTGCCCGAGGCGATCGTATCGATGCTGGCGTGCGCCCGCCTCGGACTGACGCATTCGGTGGTGTTCGCCGGATTCTCGCCCTCGGCCCTGCGCCAGCGCGTCGACGACGCCGAGGCCCGCCTGGTGATCACCACCGACGGGCAGTGGCGGCGCGGTAAGGCGGCCCCGCTGAAGGAGGCCGTGGACGAGGCGCTGTACGCGCACGGGGGCACTCCCTCGAGTGTCGAGCACGTACTCGTGGTGCGCCGCACCGAGATCGAGGTGCCGTGGACCGAGGGCCGCGACCTGTGGTGGCACGAGACCGTCGCGAACGCGTCATCGGACCACGCGTGCAGTGCCTTCGAGGCCGAGCACCCGCTGTACATCCTCTACACCTCCGGCACGACCGGGAAGCCGAAGGGCATCCTGCACACCTCGGGCGGCTATCTGACCCAGGCGTCCTACACCCACCACACCGTGTTCGACCACAAGGCCGGCGACGACGTGTACTGGTGCACCGCCGATATCGGCTGGGTGACGGGGCACTCGTACATCGTGTACGGGCCGCTGTCGAACCGTGCCACGCAGGTCGTCTACGAGGGCACTCCCAACTTTCCCGACGAGCACCGGCACTGGCAGATCGTCGAGAAGTACGGCGTCACAATCTATTACACCGCGCCGACGCTGGTGCGCACCTTCATGAAGTGGGGCCGCGAGATCCCCGCCGCGCACGACCTGTCGAGCATCCGGGTGCTCGGTTCGGTGGGTGAGCCGATCAATCCCGAGGCGTGGCGCTGGTACCGCGATGTCATCGGCGGCAACTCCGCGCCCATCGTGGACACCTGGTGGCAGACCGAGACCGGCGCCATCATGATCTCGCCGCTGCCCGGGGTCACCGCCGCCAAGCCCGGCGCCGCCATGCGCCCGCTGCCCGGAATCTCCGCACAGGTCGTGGACGAGGAGGGCAACGCCGTCCGGCTCGGCGAGAGCGAAGCCAACGGCTACCTGGTGCTCGATCAGCCGTGGCCGTCGATGCTGCGCGGCATCTGGGGCGACCCGGACCGCTACCGCGAGACCTACTGGGCGCGCTACGCGGCGAAGGGCTGGTACTTCGCGGGCGACGGCGCGAAGCTCGACAAGGACGGGGACCTGTGGGTGCTCGGCCGCGTCGACGACGTGATGAACGTCTCGGGTCACCGCATCTCCACCGCCGAGGTGGAGTCGGCGCTCGTCGGGCACTACGGCGTGGCGGAGGCCGCGGTCGTCGGCGCCAGCGACGACACCACCGGGCAGGGCATCGTCGCGTTCGTCATCCTCACCGGCGAGGCGAAGAACACCGGGCAGGATCTGGTCGGCGAGCTGAAAGCCGAAGTGTCGCGGGAGATCTCGCCCATCGCCCGCCCCCGCGAGATCCACATCGTCCCCGAACTGCCCAAGACCCGCTCCGGCAAGATCATGCGCCGCCTCCTCCGCGACGTCGCCGAGGGTCGCGAACTCGGCGACACCTCCACCCTGGTCGACCCCAACGTCTTCGAGGCCATCCGCGCCCAGAAGTCGAACTGGTAGGGGAACGGACCTCCCTCCGTAGGTACTTCCCTCCGGCAGGCACACGCCCGCGCCCCAGCACAGGCACACGCCCGCGCCCCGGCAAGTGCCCACACCTTCTTGGCCCCGGCGTGCTTTTGGCCGGGGCCAAGAACGGTTTCCGGCCAAAAGCGCGCCGGAAACAGGGAGCGAGGCGGACTGCAGTACCCGGATGCGGACGGGGACACACCGGACGAACCCGTTAGAATTGCGTAAGGAGTGCCGGGAAGTCTGGTCGGCGTGTGGTTCGACGTCGACCGAAAGGCCTTCATGATTGGTGCGCTCCGCTCCGAACTCGCCCGTTATCTCCGTACCGAGACCGTCGGCGGGGCGCTGCTGCTCGTGGCCGCGGCGATCGCGCTGCTGTGGGCCAATTCCCCGTGGAGTGGAGGGTATTTCGCGGTGGCGGACGCTCGTCTGCCGATTCCGCCGCTGCATCTCGAGCTGAGCGTGGCCGAGTGGACCAAGGACGGGCTGCTGGCGATCTTCTTCTTCGTCGCGGGGCTCGAGCTGAAGCGCGAACTCGTGGTGGGTGAGCTGGCCGATCGTAAGCGCGCCGTCCTGCCGATCATCGCCGCGGTCGGCGGGGTGGTCCTGCCCGCCGTGATCGCCTTCACGATCGGGTACGGGATCGACGGCATGGACCGGGGCTGGGCCATCCCGGTCGCGACCGATATCGCGTTCGCGCTGGCCGTCCTCGCCTTGACCGGATCCCGGATCCCGGCGTCGGCGCGGGTGTTCCTGCTCAGCCTCGCCGTGGTCGACGACCTCATCGCGATCGTGCTGATCGCGGTGCTGTTCACCGCCGGCATCGCGATCGGGTGGCTGCTCGCCGCCGCGGCCTGCTTCCTCGGCTGGTGGCTGGCGCAGCGACTGCGGCTGCGTTCGCCGCTGATCTACGTTCCGCTGGCCCTGGTGTCCTGGTACGCGTTGCACGAGGCCGGTATTCATCCCACCCTCGCCGGCGTCGCGTGCGGACTGCTCACCCGCGTGGGGCCCGATCCCGGCGAGGACGAGGCGCCGGCGACGCGGCTGGAGCATCTGTTCCAGCCGATCTCGGCGGGCGTCTGCGTGCCGCTGTTCGCGCTGTTCGCCGCCGGCGTCCCGCTGTCGGCGGCGGTGTTCGGGGAGCTGTTCACCAGCAGGCTCGCGCTGGCCGTCATCGTCGGGCTGCTGGCCGGGAAGACCCTCGGCGTGTTCGGCACGAGCTGGCTGGCGATCCGGCTCGGCATCGCCGAACGGCCCGCCGGACTCGTCAACCGGGACATGTTCGCCCTGTCGGTACTCGGCGCGATCGGCTTCACCGTTAGCCTCTTGGTGGCAGAACTCGCGTTGGCGGACGATGTCGCCGCCGCCGAACTGGCGAAAGCAGCCGTGTTGCTGACGTCAATGGCGGCGTCCCTGATCGGTTCGGCGCTACTGTTGCGACGGGGCCGCGCACATCAGGCGCGACGGCACGCCGAGGCGGCCGCGACACGCGAGTAGGCCGGACAGCACCGGGACATGAGAAGGGTCGAGCATTGAGCGTCACAAACGGCGGTAACGGGCACGACGGGGGTCGCAACCGGACAATCACCGCTATTCCGCTGTCCGAGGTCGACACCACGGGAAACGCCAGCATCGGTGATCTGGTGCGCGATGCCGCCGAGCAGATGTCGACACTGGTCCGCGCCGAGGTGGCGCTGGCCAAGGCGGAGGTGACCGGTGAGATCCGAAAGGGTTTGCAGGGCAGCGTCTTCTTCATCGTCGCGCTGACCATCCTGCTGTTCTCCTCCTTCTTCTTTTTCTTCTTCCTCGCCGAACTGCTCGACGTGTGGCTGTACCGCTGGGCGGCGTTCCTGATCGTGTTCGCGCTGATGATCGTCGCGGTCGCGCTGTTCGGATTCCTCGGCTATCTGAAGGTGCGACGACTGCGCGCGCCGGAGAAGACCATCGAATCGCTGAAGGAAACTCGCTCCGTGCTGCCGCAGGGTCGCGGCTCGCACGGCGACCACGCCGCGCTCGACAGCGTGGCTACCTCGGCCGATCAGCCGGGTAGGTAGACGCGCCGACTACGCTCTATCGGCGTGTCGTCGAATCCGAGTCCGGATCCGTCCAGCGTTCGCTACGACGGACCGTGGACCCATAAGGACGTGCATGCCAACGGCATTCGTTTCCACGTCGTCGAGGCCGAACCGGCGCGGCGCGCCACCGTGGCGGATCCGCCGCTGGTGGTGCTGCTGCACGGGTTCGGCGACTTCTGGTGGTCGTGGCGGCATCAGCTGACCGGACTGGCCGAGCGGGGGTATCGCGTCGTCTCCGTCGATCTGCGCGGCTACGGCGATTCCGATAAACCGCCGCGCGGCTACGACGGCTGGACGCTCGCCGGCGACGTGGCCGGGCTGATCCGCGCGCTCGGCCACAGCGAGGCGACGCTGGTCGGCCACGCCGAGGGCGGGCTGGTCTGCTGGGCGACCGCGATACTGCATCCGCGGCTGGTGCGGTCCATCGCACTGGTGAGTTCGCCGCATCCGGCCGCGCTCAAGCAGGCGGTGCTGCGGGACCGCCGGCAGCGCGCGGCCTGGCTGCCCAATTTCCTGCGATATCAGCCGCCGCGCTACGGCGAGCGCCTGCTGACCGTCAACGACGGCTACGAGGTGGAGCGGCTGCTGCGCCAGCGGGCCGGTGCGCCGTGGTCGGCCACCGCCGAATTCGTCGACACCGCACGGCGGATGCGCGCGGCGATCCGCGTGCCCGGCGTCGCGCACTGCGCGCTGGAATATCAGCGCTGGGCGTTCCGTAGCCAGTGGCGGCCGGACGGGGCCCGGTTCATGTCGGTCATGCGCGAGCCGGTCCGGGTGCCGGTGCTGGCGCTGCACGGCGAGGACGACCGGTACATCCTCGACTCCACCATCCGGCGCGAATTCCGGCTCGCGCCCGACCGCCGGGTGGTCACGATTCCCGGCGCCGGGCATTTCGCGCATCAGGAGAGCCCGGACCTGGTGACGAGTGAAGTGGCGACACTGCTCGGCTGAGCTTGACCTGGAGCTGGCTCCAGGTTCTACGGTCTACCTCGTTACGCACGACACCGACACCGCCGCCCACGAGGCGGCACGAGAGGACCGATCATGGCCGACGACACCGCCGAAACCCGTCAGGAGCGCTTCGACCGCGGGCTGGAGGTGCTCACCCGCATCGACGGCGAGGCCGGGCAGCGCGTGATCGACTCGCTCTCCGATATCTCCCCCGAACTCGGCCACCAGATCGTGGCCTGGGGGTTCGGCGAGATCTACCAGCGCCCGGCGCTGCCGCCGCGCGACCGCCAGCTGGTCACCCTCGGCATGCTCACCGCGCTCGGCGGCGCCGAGGCGCAGCTCGAGGTCCACGTCAACGCGGCCCTGAACGTCGGCCTGACCCCCGAGCAGATCACCGAGGCCTTCCTGCACGCCGCCGGCTACTGCGGCTTCCCCCGAGCCCTCAACGCAACCTTCGTCGCCAAGAAGGTCTTCGAGGAGCGGGGCCTACTGCCGGTCGATCAGCAGTAGTTTCCGGCCAAAAGCGTGCCGGAAACAAGGAATGGCACGCCAGGCTCACAATTTCACGCCAAGGGTGGAGCCCCGCGCCAGGATGACGCGGGGCCTTGCCCGTTCTAACTCAGCACACAGTCGCCCGTCGGGACCGGCGTGGTGGCCGACTCCGCGGCCTCGAGGTTCTTGCGGACCTCGTCGAGGGTGAGGGCGTAGCCGGTGTCCTCGTCGACGACGGCCGCGCCGAATACCAGGCCCAGCACCTGACCCTCCGTATCCACCAGGGGGCCACCGGAATTGCCCGCGCGGACGCGGCCGCGGACGGTGTAGACCTCGCGCTCGACCGTGCCGGTCTTGTAGATGTCCGGGCCGGTCAGCTCCAGGGTCTCGCGTACGCGGGCGGCGCTGGCGGTGTACGGGCCGCCGCCGGGATAGCCGAGCACGATGGAACTCTGGCCCGATTTGGCCGGGGACGGGGCCAGCGGAATCACCGGCGCGTTCAGTCCGGGCACGGCCAGCACGGCCACGTCCTTGGACGGGTCGAACTCCACCACGCTGGCGTCCAGCGGGCCGCGCGCGGTGTCGACCTGCACGGTGTTGGTGCCGGCGACCACGTGCGCGTTCGTCATGACCCGCTCGGGGGCCACGACGAAGCCCGAGCCCTCCAGCGCGCGCTGGCAACTCGGCGCGACGCCGCGGATGCGCAGCACGCTGTGCTGGAGATCCAGCGCCACCGGGCTGTCGAGGACGGACGGATCCGGCGGTTCCACGGCCGCGATGGGCGCGCGGCCGAACGGGCCGATGACGTCCGGGAGGCCGGAGGTGTTGAGCAGTTTGGAGAACTCGTTGGGCAGGCGCCGCAACCAGTTCGGGGCGACCTCGTTGACGTCGGAGAGCACGCGGGAGCCGTTCACCGCGGCCGCTATCGCCGGCTGCGACGACGAGGCCAGCGGCAGGGCCAGCAGCCACGCCGTCACCAGGACGGCCACCGTCTGCAGGGCCGCGCCCACCACGCTGTCGACGCTGCGGGTGAACGGATGCGTCATGCCGCTGCGCGCCGCGCGGCCGAGCACCATGCCGGCCACCTCGCCGATGATCACCAGCGCCACGATCAGCACCACGCCGACCAGGACGCGTTTCCGCCCCTCGCTGATGTGGATCAAGATGTGCGGCGCGATCAGGATGCCGGCCACCGCGCCCAGCACCACGCCCAGGAACGCCAGCGCGGACGCCACCGCGCCCTGCCGCCAGCCCGAGGAGGCAGCGAGCAGCGCGATGATCACCACCGCGATATCGAGCCAGGCCGATGAACTCATAACGTCATCCCCACTGCCGCGAGCGAGGTTTGGAGATCACGCACGTCGTGGTAATCCCAGTCCCGCTCCCATCCCGATACCGCGAGCAGGCCGGCCAGGACGCCGGCGGTGAAGCCCCAGACGAGCATGCCGTCGACGGCGAACGCGGGGCCCGTGTAGCCCATCGGATGCCGCACGACGAACCGGTTCGCCGGGTCCAGCAGATCGGCGAGCGGCACCCGGGTGACGCGCGTGGCCTCCGCCTCGCTCACCACCCCGACCTCGCGGGGCGTGCGCCAGTACGCGACGACCGGGGTCACGTCGAATCGCGACACCGGCACGAAGATCTTGGGTAGCACCGCGATCGGTTCCACCCCGGCCGGATCCAGGCCGGTCTCCTCGCGGGCCTCACGGAGGGCGGTGGAGATCGGGCCGTCGTCGCCGGGTTCGACGCCGCCGCCCGGGAAGGCCACCTGGCCGCGGTGCTGCCGCATCGTCGTCGCGCGCTGGGTGAGCAGGATGTCCGCGTCCGCGGGCAGCCCGCCGGGCGCCTCGGTGTCCGGTTCGGACGAGCCGCCGAACAGCACCAGCACCGCCGCGGGCCGGGGCCGCACGGCCGCCGAGACCACGCGCTGCGCCGTGCGGTTCAGCACCTGGTTGACCCCCGTGGGATCGGCGGGCTTGCGCTCGACGACGCCGCGCAGCCAGGCGGGAACGCCGTCGGTCACCAGTTCCGGTCTCGCACCGGGTTCCTCCTGGCGGTCACGGTTGTCCACGCTGCCTCCTCCCGCCCCGATCCGCACGCTCTCGTCGTGATGTTCCGCGCGCTGCCCACACCCGATGCGGGCGGCGCGGCACTCCCCCGTCCGGCCGGGGCCTGTAGAGCGGGTTTCCCCGATTCGATCATGGCCGCCCGCCCCGGCGCGAGCCGGGCGTTCGCTCGAGCGGGCCGGGAGCGCCTCCGCCGCGGGCATTTCCGCGCGGGGCTGGCTCACGCCGCGACTCCCAGTTCGGCGGAGACGGTGGCGGCGATGTCGTCGACGCTGTCGAACGGGCGGACGATCACTTTCGCGATCGAGCCGTCGGGGCGGACCAGGACCGAGACCGGCAGCACCGGCGGCGCGCCGACCGCGGTGCGCACGCCGCCACCGCCGTCCTGGACGCCGGGCAGGTGCACATCCAGATCGCGCAGGCGGGCCACCGCCTTGGCCTCGTCCGGATCGCTGTGCACGGTCACGACGGTGACCGCGCCCGCCGCGCGCGCGGCGTACTGCTGCAACGCCGGAAGTTCGGTGGCGCACGGCTCACACCAGTAGGCCCAGAGATTGACCAGCGCCGGGCGGCCGGCGAGAGCCTCGCCCAGATCCACCGGCAGTCCGTCGGCGAGGCATCCGACCTTGATCCCGGCGAGCGGGCCGGAGGCGGGAACGGGCGGCTCGTCCGGCGACCGCGCCGGGCAGGCGGACAGGGCCGCGGCGGCACGCTGCCCGTCGGAGGGGCCGGGGCCGCCGCGCACCGCGGTCCCGTAATAGGTCGGCAGGTTGTCGTGCCCGCTGTCCCGCGGCCAGATCGCGACGGCCAGCGCGACGACGGCGATCAGTGCCGCCAGCGTCCAGCGCCACGCCGCCGGTATCGATCTCACCGGTTCACCAGCTCCAGCAGGTGTTCCGCCTCGGGGCCCTTGATCAGGGCGGCGGCCGTCGCCGGATCGGTGGGGCCGACGCCGAAGGACGGGCAGTCCTTGGCCAGGACGCAGGCGCCGCAGGCCGGCTTGCGGGCATGGCAGACGCGGCGGCCGTGGAAGATCACCCGGTGCGAGAGCATGGTCCAGTCCTTGCGTTCGATCAGCTCGCCCACGGCGTGCTCGATCTTGACCGGGTCCTCCAGGGTGGTCCACTTCCAGCGCTGCACCAGGCGGCTGAAATGGGTGTCCACGGTGATTCCCGGCACGCCGAACGCGTTGCCCAGGATGACATTCGCCGTCTTGCGGCCGATGCCCGGCAGGCGCACCAGTTCCTCGAGCGTATTCGGCAGGACGCCGTCGTACCGCTCGGTGAGCGCCTGGCCCAGACCGATGAGCGAGGTGGTCTTGTTGCGGTAGAAGCCGGTCGGGCGGATGTACTCCTCCAGCTCGACGCGGTCGGCCTCGGCGTAGGCGCGGGCGTCGGGGTAGCGCGCGAACAACTTCGGGGTGGTGAGATTCACCCGGACGTCGGTGCACTGCGCCGAGAGAATCGTCGCCACAGCCAATTCCAGCGGGGTGGTGAAGTCCAGTTCGCAGTGCGCGTCGGGGAACGCCTCCGCCAGGGTTCGGTTCATCCGGCGGGCGCGGCGCACCAGTCCGAGCTGGGTTTCCTTGGCGAACTTGCGGGCGGGCGCGGGCGCAGTGGATCGGGGTTCACGCACGCGTCCACCATACGGAACCCCACCGACGAGAACGGGCCCTGGAAGACCCGCCGTGTTCCATCTGAGACCTATTCCGTGTTTACTCACGGTTATGCAAGGACTCGCTGTGGTGCTCTTCCCGGTACTGCTGATGCTGTTCGCGCTGTTCATGGAACGCGTCGAGAATCGGCTTCGCAAACTGCTCGAACCGGAGGAAGAGGTCCAGCAGTATCTGGACCGGGCCAGTAATGCCGAGGTCAACGAGCTGGCCAAGCTCGGTGTGCCCGCCGCGGCCGCCCATACCGGCCGCCGACGCGCCCGTGGCGACGAACTGGATGTCGCTCAGGCCAGCTGAGCGCCGCCACACCGAATTCTCGCGGTGGACTCGGGAACCAAACCGGCATCCCGGACGTTTCACAGACCGCGCGTTACGTGGTGTCTGTCACTACGTGGCTCAGCAGCACAGTAGACTGCACTGTCGGCTGTCGTCGCAGGACAGCACCGTCAATTCCCATAAGGAGCACATTCGTGGACGAGGCCCTCGCCAGAGCAGGCATCTTCCAAGGCGTCGAGCCCACCGCGGTGGCGGCTCTCGCCAAACAGCTTCAACCCGTGGATTTCCCGCGCGGCCATGTCATCTTCAACGAGGGTGAGCCCGGCGATCGGCTGTACATCATCACGTCGGGCAAGGTGAAGATCGGGCGGCGCTCCCCCGACGGCCGGGAGAACCTGCTGACCATCATGGGCCCGTCGGACATGTTCGGTGAGCTGTCGATCTTCGATCCGGGCCCGCGCACCTCGACGGCGACCACGGTGACCGAGGTCCGCGCCGTCACGATGGACCGCGACGCGCTCAAGTCGTGGATCGATCAGCGCCCCGAGATCGCCGAGCAGTTGCTGCGGGTGCTGGCGCGTCGCCTGCGCCGCACCAACAACAACCTGGCCGACCTCATCTTCACCGACGTGCCCGGCCGCGTGGCCAAGGCGCTGCTGCAGCTGGCACAGCGTTTCGGCACGCAGGAGGCCGGCGCCCTGCGGGTGACCCACGACCTCACCCAGGAGGAGATCGCCCAGCTGGTCGGCGCCTCCCGCGAAACCGTGAACAAGGCGCTCGCCGACTTCGCGCACCGCGGCTGGCTACGGCTCGAGGGCAAGAGCGTCCTGATCTCCGACTCGGAACGGCTGGCCCGCCGCGCCCGGTGAGGGTGGGCGGTCAGCCTTGGCCGCGGAGGTAGGCCAACTGTGCCTGGACCGAGCTGCGGGCGGCCGGCCACAGGCGCTTGTCGACGTCGGCGTAGACGCGCGCGACGATCTGTAGGGGTTTGGCATTCGGGCCGAGTTCGGCCAGTGCCTCGCGCACCTGGTCCAGGCGTTCCTGGCGGTGGCGGATGTAGTACCGGATCACCGGCTCGGCCTCCGGGTGGTCCGGGCCGTGCGCGGGGAGCAGCGTCCGGCCGGGTGACACCTCGGCCAGCCGGTCCAGCGAGGTCAGGTAGTCGCCCAGGGCGCCGTCGCGCGATTCCAGCACCGTGGTGCCGCTACCCAGGACGGTATCGCCGGTCAGGACCGCGTCGTCCAGCAGGAACGACACCGAATCGGTGGTGTGCCCGGGAGTGGCGAGCACCGTGATCCGCAACCCGGCGGCCTCGATCACCTCGCCGTCGGACAGGGTCGTCTCCGCATCGCGCAGGAAGCGCGGATCCACCGCCCGCACCGGCGTTCCGGTCGCCTTCACCAGACCGTCGATACCGCCGGTGTGGTCGTGATGATGGTGAGTGATCAGGGTGAGGGCGATATTCCCGCCGGTCTCGCGGGCGATCGCCGCGACGTGGTCGCGATCCTTGGGCCCCGGATCGATCACGACGCAGTCGGATCGCCCCGGGGCGCGCAGGATCCACGTGTTGGTGCCCTGCAGGGTCATCTGGTTCGGGTTGTCGGCCAGCAGCACCGCGGCCGTGGAGGTGACGGGCCGCAGCTGCCCATACGCGGGATGAGTCAGAGTCATACTCGTTCCTAACGTCGTGTGGCACAGCCGACTTCCGCACAAAAATGCTTACCGCACCTTACGACCTAGCGCACCTCGGCGATGAGCTCCACCTCGACGGGGGTGTTCTTGGGCAGTTCGAAGACGCCGACGGCGGAGCGGGCGTGCACGCCGTTCTCACCGAACAGCTCGCCCAGCAGCTCCGAGGCGCCGTTGATCACCTGCGGCTGATCGTTGAAGCCGGGCGCGGAGGCGACGAAGCCCACCACCTTGACGATGCGCACCACCGCGTCGAGGCCGACCAGATCGTGCACGGCCGCGAGCGCGTTCAGCGCGCACCACTTCGCGGCCTCCTTGGCCTGCTCGAGGCTCACCTCGGCGCCGACCTTGCCGGCCACCGACAGCTCACCGCCGATGAACGGCAGCTGGCCGGAGGTGTAGACGTACGAGCCGGTGCGCAGGGCCGGAATGTAGGCGCCGGCCGGAGCGGCCACCCCGGGCAGTTCCAGGCCGAGCCGCTCGAGATTCTGCTGCCAGACCGCCGCCATCAGCCCTTCACCCGCTTGAGGTAGGCGACGTGCTGCTCGCCGGTCGGGCCGGGCAGCACCGTGACCAGCTCCCAGCCGTCGGCGCCCCACTGGTCCAGGATCTGCTTGGTCGCATGCGTCAGCAGCGGTACGGTCGCGTATTCCCACACGGTGACATCACTCATGCCGCTGAGCGTATAGGGACGCCCCGACCGGCCGTCCGCCGTGCCGGGGTGCGGCTCGGCACAGTTGCCGGGGAACCGCAAGGCGAAAGTGGTGTACCAGACAGTAGGCGATTCCTATGGCCACGATTTCGTAACGGGTTATAGGCTCGCGAACGTGGGAGTACCGACAGCAGTGCCCGTTTCGGCGGAGCCGGGGCTGACATTAGGGTGGCCGGAGCGTGCGGATCGGGCGCGTCTGCACTACGTCTCCGGCAAGGGCGGAACAGGGAAGTCCACGGTCTCGGCGGCGCTGGCACTCGCGCTCGCGGCCGGTGGCAGGCGGGTGCTGCTGGTGGAGGTGGAGGGCAGGCAGTCGATCGCGCAGCTGTTCGACCTGCCGCCGCTGCCGCCCACCGAGACGAAGATCGCGACCGCCGACGGCGGCGGCGAGGTGATGGCGCTGGCCCTCGACATCGAGCACGCCTTCCTCGAATACCTCGAGATGTTCTACAACCTCGGCTTCGCCGGCCGGGCCATGCGCCGGATGGGGGCCATCGAATTCGTCACCACGATCGCACCGGGCCTGCGCGACGTGATACTGACCGGCAAGATCAAGGAATGCGCCGTGCGCGTGGACCGGTCGACGGGCCGGCCCGCCTACGACGAGGTCGTCATCGACGCGCCGCCGACGGGCCGCATCGCGAGCTTCCTGGACGTCACCAAGGCGATGGCCGAGGTCGCCAAGGGCGGCCCGATCGCCTCGCAGGCCGAGGGCGTCTCCAAGCTGCTGCACTCCGATCAGACCGTCGTCCACCTGGTCACCCTGCTCGAGGCGCTGCCCGTCCAGGAGACCGCCGACGCGATCGCCGAGCTGACCGATTCGGAGTTCCGCGTCGGCACCGTGATCGTCAACCGCGCCTCCGAGGGCTTCCTGCCGCCGGACCTGCGCGCCCGAGCGGCCGCCGGAGACATCGACGCCGACGCCGTGCGCGCCGGACTGGCCGAGGCGGGAATCTCGCTGTCCGACGCCGACTTCCAGGGCCTGCTCCGGGAGACCGTCGAGCATTCGGCCACCCTGCAGGCCCAGGACGACAGCTCGTCGGAGCTGGCGAAGGTCGACTTCAGCCGGCTCTATCTGCCCGCCCTGCCCGACGGGATGGACCTGGGCGGCCTGTACGAGCTGGCCGCCCATCTGAGCGAGCAGGGAGTCCGGTGATGAATGTGCCGAGCACCATCGCACCCCTCGACATCTCCCGCATCATCGAGGACCCCGAGGCGCGCGTGGTCGTGTGCTGCGGCTCCGGCGGCGTCGGCAAGACCACCACGGCGGCGGCGATCGCACTGCGCGCGGCCGAGCGCGGCCGCAAGGTGGTGGTGCTGACCATCGATCCGGCCAGGCGGCTCGCACAGTCATTGGGGGTGAGCGATCTCGGCAACGTCCCGCAGAAGGTCGAACTCGGCCCCGAGGCGACCGGCGAACTACACGCCATGATGCTGAACATGCGCCGCACCTTCGACGAGATGGTGCTCGAGCACACCAGCCCCGAGAAGGCCGAGCAGATCTTCGCCAACCCCTTCTATCAGACGGTCGCCTCCTCCTTCGGCGGTACGCAGGAGTACATGGCGATGGAGAAGCTGGGCCAGCTCGCCGGGAAACGGCAGTGGGACCTGATCGTCGTGGACACCCCGCCCTCGCGCAACGCCCTGGACTTCCTCGACGCGCCCAAGCGCCTCGGAAACTTCCTCAACGGCAGGATGATCCGCGTGATCATGGCGCCCGGCCGCGGCGTCGGCCGGTTCGTGACCGGGGCGATGAGCCTGGCCGTGCGGGGCGTGTCGACCGTGGTGGGCGGTCAGATGCTCAAGGACGCGTCGCTGTTCCTGCAGTCGCTGGAGTCGATGTTCGGCGGCTTCCAGGACCGGGCCAACCGGACGTTCGAGATGCTGTCGCGGCCGGGCACCCATTTCGTGGTGGTGGCCGCCGCCGAACCGGATGCGCTGCGGGAGGCCTCGTTCTTCGTCGACCGGCTGTCCACGGATCGGATGCCGCTGGCCGGACTGGTCCTCAACCGCACGCATCCGGTGCACTGCTCGCTACCGGCCGCGACCGCCCTGGCCGCCGCCGACCGCCTGCACCCGGCCGCCGATTCGGATTCCGATCCGGCCGACCGCGACCCGGCCGCGCTGACCGCGGACGTGCTGCGCGTCCACGCCCATCGCGCGACCACCGCGAAGCGCGAGCAACGCCTGCTGCACCGGTTCACCGGCGCCCACCCGCGGGTGCCGATCGTCGCGGTCACCGCGCTGCCGTTCGAGGTGTCGGATCTGAAGGCGCTGCGCGCGGTCGGGGACGAGCTGACCGGCGCCGACGCCGAGAGCTGAGCGCCGGGCCGGGGTAACCTGGCGCGAAAACGGCCCGAGCCCGCAAGAAGCGGGCTCGGACCGATCGGATCGTGGGGACTACATTGCCACTTTCTGTTGCCGCTGGGCCCGGAAGAACTCGGCCCAGGACGTCACCTCCGGGTGCTGCTTCAGCAGCGCACGTCGCTGCCGCTCGGTCATCCCACCCCACACACCGAACTCGACTCGATTGTCCAGGGCATCGGCTCCGCACTCCATCAGCACGGGGCAGTGCCGGCAGATCGTCGCCGCCTTGCGCTGAGCAGCGCCGCGAACGAACAGTTGGTCGGGATCCACTTCCTTGCATCGGGCCTGGGAAACCCAGGCGATTCTCGCTTCGGCCTGCTCTACGTCCAATCGAGCGATGGGGGTAGTCATGTGCATTTGGTGTGCCCCTTTGCAGTCCGAACACCGGGTCAACGGCGCTCCAGAATCGCGTGCAGTGCGCAGCAACCCAACCCCGCTGCGTCCTGCACCACATTCCACTTTGAGTGTTAGCTCTATCACACTGGGTTCTCAATCTAGGTAAAGGTATGGGGACTGCGCAAGACCGTCCCGATATTTTTTGGTACGCCCGTCCCTGCAAATGCGACAAAGAACCGGGCAGTCGGCGCAATCAGAGCGACACGCCCGGTTTCCGCCCTCCCGACGCGCCGAATGCCATCGGAGTCAATCCCCCTGACGGGACCAAGATCACCTCCGTTTGCGGCGCGGCTCGGACTTCCGGGGCCGCTGCGCAAGCGACGAAGGAGCAAGCAGCGGTCCCGGAAGTCCGAGCCATACGGGCGCCGCAAACGCGCCGTGGCGGAGCCGCGGCCATCAGACACAGTCCCACAGCCCCTCATTTAGGCTTGGGGCGTGCCGATCTCACAAACGCTCGCGAGGCTCGCCGGTGCGTGCGTCCTGGCGGCCGTGCTCATCGCCGGGTTGTTGTTCCCGCTCGCCGGTGGCTTCGGGTATGTGTCCAACCGAGCCGCCGACGCCGTCGACAACGTCTCCGCGGAACTGGTCGAGGGCAACGCGCCCGCGGTGTCGACGATGGTCGACGCCGCCGGGAACCCCATCGCCTGGCTGTACGAGCAACGCCGCTTCGAGGTGCCCAGCGACCGGATCGCCAACGATATGAAGCTGGCGATCGTGTCCATCGAGGACCGCCGCTTCGCGGAGCACGGCGGCGTCGACTGGCAGGGCACGCTGCGCGCGTTCATCACCAACTCCTCGAGCGGCGAGGTCCAGCAGGGCGCCTCGACCATCGACCAGCAGTACGTGAAGAACTTCCAGCTGCTCGTGGTCGCCAAGACCGATGCCGAGCGCCGCGCCGCGATCGAGACGACCCCCGCCCGCAAGCTGCGCGAGATCCGCATGGCGCTGACGCTCGAGAAGCAGCTGACCAAGGACGAGATCCTCACCCGCTACCTGAATCTGGTCCCGTTCGGCAACGGCTCCTACGGCATCCAGGACGCCGCCCAGACCTACTTCGGCGTCGACGCCAAGGACCTGAAGGTGCAGCAGGCGGCGATGCTGGCCGGCATGGTGCAGAGCTCCTCGAAGCTCAACCCGTACACCAATCCCCAGGGCGTGCTGGATCGCCGCAACACCGTGCTCGACACGATGATGCAGAACATCCCCAGCCGCGCCGAGGAGTTCCGCGCCGCGAAGGCCGAACCGCTCGGCGTGCTGCCGGATCCGAAGGGCCTGCCGCACGGGTGCATCGCGGCCGGCGATCGCGGCTTCTTCTGCGACTACGCGCTGCAGTACCTGGCCAATTCCGGGATCAGCAAGGAGCAGATCGACAAGGGCGGCTACACGATCCACACCACCCTGGACCCGGCGGTGCAGACGTCGGTGAAGAACGCGGTGTCGGGGGTGACCAAACCCGACCTGGACGACGTCGCCGAGGTGACCAGCATCATCGGCACCGGGCAGGACGCGCATCCGGTGCTGGCGATGGCCTCCAGCAGAACCTACGGCCTGAGTGCCGACGGACACGAAACCGTTCAGCCACAGCCGTATTCGATGGTCGGTGACGGCGCGGGCTCGATTTTCAAACTCTTCACGACGGCCGCGGCCATGGAGAAGGGACTCGGCATCAGCGCGCAGCTGGACGTCCCGTCGTTCTTCTCCGCCAAGGGCATGGGTAACAGCGGGACGCCGGGATGTCCGCCCGAGACCTACTGCGTGAAGAACGTCGGCAACTACCGGTCGCCGATGTCGGTGACCGAGGCGCTGGCCCAGTCGCCGAACACCGCCTTCGTCAAGCTCATCCAGGACGTCGGGGTGACGCCCGCGGTCGATATGGCGGTCCGGCTGGGCATGCGGTCCTACGCGACGGCGGGGACCTCGGGTCACGGCAACCAGAGCCTGGCCGACATGGTCAAACAGCAGAACCTCGGATCGTTCACGCTGGGCCCGTTCGCGATAAACCCGCTGGAGCTGTCCAATGTGGCCGCGACCCTGGGCTCGGGCGGGAAATGGTGCCCGCCCTCGCCGATCAAGGAGGTCGTCGACCGCAGCGGTAAGCAGATTCCGCTGACCCAGCCGTCGTGCGAGCAGGTGGTCGAGCCGGGTCTCGCGAACACCCTGGCCAACGCGATGGGCCAGGACGCCACCAGCGGCACCGCGGCCGGCTCCGCCCGCGCGGCCGGGTGGAACGCGCCGGTCTCGGCCAAGACGGGGACGACCGAGAGCCACCGGTCCTCGGCGTTCCTCGGCTTCACCAACTCGATGGCGGGCGCCGCCTACATCTACGGCGATTCGCCCACGCCGGGCGAGATCTGCTCGTTCCCGCTGCGCAGCTGCGGCGACGGCAATCTCTACGGCGGTAACGAACCGGCCCGCAGCTGGTTCGAGGGCATCAAACCGGTGTTGGACAAGTACCCGCCGCCGGCCTTGCCCCCGGAGGACGACAAGTACGTCCGGGGCGCCAACAACTCCCAGATTCCCGACGTGGTCGGGATGACGGAGGCCGAGGCGCGCTCGACGCTGATCGGCGCGGGATTCCAGGTGAGCGTCGTGACGGTGCCCGCCGCCCCGGCCAAGGGCACGGTCATCGGCACCACGCCGAACGGTTCGGCCATCCCGGGTTCGGTGATCACCGTCAACATCAGCGACGGGACGGTGCGCGAGGCCCCGGCGCCGGGCCCGGCGCCCCTACCGAATCTGCCGGGGCTGCCGCCACCACCGCGACTGCCCCCTATACCGATTCCTATTCCGATTCCGCGGTGATCCCGGCCAAAAGCGTGCCGGGACCATGAGGGGCAGCGTGCCGGGACCATGAGGGGCAGCGTGCCGGGACCATGAGGGGCAGCCTGCCGGGACCATGAGGGGCAGCCTGCCGGGACCATGAGGGGCAGCCTGCCGGGACCATGAGGGGCAGCCTGCCGGGATCATGAGGCGGCGAAGCGGATGACGAGGGCCCGCTACCTGTTCGGGTAGCGGGCCCTCGTGTGTGCCGGGCGGAGCCGGCTACAGCCGTGCCTTCACCGCGGCGGAGATGCGGGAGCCGTCGGCGCGGCCCGCGGCCAGGGCGGTGGCGATCTTCATGACCTGGCCCATCTGGCGCATGCCCGGGCGTTCCCCCAGTTGCTGGGCGACGTCGGCGATGGCGGTGTCGGCGATGTCCGCGACCTCGGCTTCGGTCAGCGGGGTGGGCAGGTACTCGTCGATGATCTCTTCCTCGGCCCGCTCGTTGGCGGCGAGTTCGCCGCGACCGGCCTGTTCGAAAACGACCGCGGCCTCGTTGCGCTTCTTGGCTTCCTTGCCGAGGACGGCGAGGACGTCGGTGTCGCTCAGTTCGCGCGCCTCGGATCCGGAGACCTCGGCGTTCTGGATCGCGGCCAGCAACATGCGCAGGGTGTTGGTGCGCAGCGCGTCCCTGGCCTTCATGGCGGTGGTGAGATCGGCTCGCAGCTGCGATTTGAGTTCCGGCATGCGCTCACGGTAGCCCGCCCGGGCGGGGCCGCCCACCCCATTTCGCCACGCCCGGCCGTGTCCCTGTGCGGAATCACACTCGGTGTTCATCACACCCGTCGCCTATCCTGAGCGAATGCCCGTCTTCTCGTCTCCCGTACTCCGACGAGCCGCGGTGGGCGCCGCCGCAGCAGGTGCCGCCGGAATCGGCTACGCCTCGCTGATCGAACGCAATGCCTTCGTGCTGCGTGAGGCGACCTTACCGGTGCTACAGCCGGGATCGTCGAGCCTACGGGTCCTCCACCTGAGCGACCTGCACATGACTCCCGGCCAGAAGCTGAAACAGGCCTGGGTGCGGGAGCTGGACCGGCTGGAACCGGATCTGGTGGTCAATACCGGCGACAATCTGGCCCACCCGCGCGCCGTGCCCGCGGTGGTGCAGTCGCTGACCGGACTGCTGTCGCGGCCGGGCATCTTCGTCTTCGGCAGCAACGACTACTTCGCGCCGGTCCCGAAGAACCCGCTGAAGTACTTCGACAAGAACCACAAGCGCGTCCACGGCGCGCCGCTGCCCTGGCAGGATCTGCGCGCCGCGTTCACCGAGCGCGGCTGGCTGGACCTGACCCACGTGCGCCGCGACCTCGAGGTGGCCGGGATCAAGATCGCCACCGCGGGCGTCGACGACCCGCACCTGAAGCGCGACCGCTACGACACCGTCTCCGGCAGCCCGAACCCGTTGGCGGAGTTGACCATCGGGCTCACCCACTCCCCCGAGCCGCGGGTGCTCGACCGGTTCGCGACCGACGGCTACGACCTGGTGCTGGCCGGTCACACCCACGGCGGCCAGCTGTGCCTGCCGGGCTTCGGCGCGCTGGTCACCAACTGCGGCATCGACCGGTCCCGGGTGAAGGGCGCGTCCCGCTGGGGCGCGCACACCCGCCTGCACGTCTCCGCCGGCCTGGGCACCTCGCCGTGGGCCCCCTACCGCTTCTGCTGCCGCCCCGAGGCCACGCTCCTCACCCTGGTCGCCGCCCCGCCCGAGCGCCCGATCGCCGACAGCGGCCACGGCATCTCGGAATCGGAGGCGATCGCGCGCTAGGGTTGCGCGAAGCACAACGTCAGGCAGGGGACCGAGGGTTGAACGACGGACAACGGCCGAACGATCCGAGCGCAGCGAGAGGATCCGGTCCCGGCCATCCGATCCCGCGTCCCGTCAGCCCGGCGGACACCACGCAAACGGAAGCGTTTCGCGCACAACCGGTCAGCCCGGCCGACACCACACAGACCGAAGCGTTTTCCGCGCAACAGGGCGGCCCGGCGGAGGCATCGCGGACCGAAGCGTTCCCGGGACGGCCCGCCGGCCCCGCCGATACCGCACAGACGGAAGCGTTTTCGGCGCAACCCGGCGGCCCGGCGGAGGGAACGCGGGCCGAAGGGTTTTCCGGGCGTTCTGCCAGCCCGGCGGATACGACACGGACAGAAGCGTTTCCGCAGGCGGAACGTCCCGGTATGCAGGCGCCGGACGGCCGGACGCAGCCGGGAGCGGAGTTACCTCCGTCCGGGGCCGGCGATCCCGGTGCGTCCGCACAGACGGAGGCGATCCGGCGCACACCGCCGCCCGGTGCGGCGGGGGCGACCCAGCAGCTGAACTTCGGGGACTTCGTACGGCCCAGTACGCCCTGGCAGTCGTCGGCGAATATCGGTGGGCAGCAATCACAGCCGACCGATCCCGCCCGGCCCACACCGCAGCAGGAGCAGCCCTGGCATCTGGGGGCCACCGTGCCCGAGGCGGTCGTGCGGCAACCCCAGCCCACCTGGCAACCGAACGGGTCGCAGCACCCACCGACCGGGCCACAACATCCCCCGACCGGACCGCAACATCCGCCGACCGGACCGCAACACCCACCGACCGGGAGCTTCGAACCGGTGCCCCCGAATCCCGGACGGCCGCCGAACTCCGGGCGCAACCGCACGGCGTGGGTGCTGGCCGGGGTCGGCGGCGTAGTCGTGGTGGCTCTCGCCGTCACGGTCGCGGTCATCGTGTCCGGGCGGAATTCGACCGACTCGGGGGGACCGGCCGGTTCGCCGTCCATGGTCAGCGCGCTCACCAGCGGCAAGGCCGCACCGCCGACCGGCCGCTCCTCCGCGGCCAAGCCGCCGCCCAGCGCGGTCGCCATCCCGCCGCTGATCCCCGGTTACCAGGTGGTGCCGGTCCCGGAGCGCGGAGCGGCCTACGACGTCCCTCAGGAGTGGAAGATCGACCCGGCCGGCACGGCCGTCTGGGGCACCCCGCCCGACACCGTCGAGATCGCGGGACTCACCCAGGAGGGCAAGGACTACTGCCCGCGCTACACCCGCACCAACGCGTTCCTGACGATGTCCGCGCAGCCCGATCCGGCCGTCGCCGCCGCCGACGTCGGCACGCGCACGGCGAAGGTGGGCTGGTCGCCCACCGCCGCCACCACTCCCGGCTCGGTCGAATCCCTGCAGTCGATGGACGGCCAGCTGCACGGCGCGTTCGTGGAGACCACCGGCAGCGCCCCGCCGCCCGCGCCCGGCTGCGCGTCCACGTTCTCGGTCTTCACCTTCGCCTTCCCCAGCGAGAACGGCAGTTTCGTGATGACGATCGCCGCCGACACCGGTGTGGACAAGTCCGTCGACAAGGACACGGCGAAGCGGATCCTCTCCTCCATCCGCCCCCTTCCGGACCGGTGACCAGCCGATTTAACGACCGACCCCACCCTGCTGTAACCTATGACAGGTCCGCCACGGGGTGTGGCGCAGCTTGGTAGCGCGCCTCGTTCGGGACGAGGAGGTCGCAGGTTCAAATCCTGTCACCCCGACTCGTGTGTGGAGACACGACAGGGCCCCTGACTAGCAATAGTCAGGGGCCTTACTCATTCCCGCAGTACTCATTCCCGCGGTACTCATTCCCGCCGTGCGTCATGCGCCCCGGACCCTCATGTCCACAGGCTGTGACAGGGCAGTGGGGGCAGGTCCGCGCGGTTGTCGGAATCGATCGTGACCACCGCCCCGAAACTCGCGACGGCGGCGGCGAACCGGCGGGCGATCGTGCGGTCGTCCCGGTAGTCCAGTTCGACGGGCGGCGTGAGGAAACGCACTCGGATATGGCACATGCTCGCGGCCTCGTGCGTACTACCGCCGCTCTCCTGCTGATGACCGATGCCCATGTTCCGATGCCGACTTCCGGTGTTCGCTGACGCTGACCGAACCAGACTGACGCGATCACGTGCGCGGAACATCGGTAACCCTCGCCCTGGCATACGTAGGTAGCCGATATTTCTTCCCCGCAGACAACGGCTCCCGGCCGTCGAGCCGGGAGCCCTTGTCGTCGGTGAACCGCTGTACGGGACGGGGCCGTGGTCGCTCAGCGAATGCGCAGGCGACGCATCAGGCGCAGCGTGAGCAGGGTGCTCTGCAACTGCTTCGCGTACGGCATATTCGCGCGGGCGGCGAGCACCTGCTTCTTCTGCACGCCGACATTGATGGTGTCGGTGTACTTGAGCAGGCCGTTGTCGCCGTGCCGGGTGCCGACGCCGGACTGCTTGACGCCGCCGGAGGGAGTGGCCTTCGCCGAGTAGGTGGCGACGAACCCGTCGTTGATATTGATATTGCCGGCCTCGAGCCGATCGGCGATCCGCTTGGCGCGGTCCAGGTTCCGGCTCCACACGCTCGCGTTGAGACCGTAGGTGGTGGCGTTGGCCTGGCTGATCGCCTGCTGCTCGTCGCTGAACTTGTACACCGTGACGACGGGGCCGAAGGTCTCCGCGGTCGCGTGCGTCATCTCCGAGGTGACGCCGGTGAGCACGGTGGGCTCGTAGAAGGCCGGGCCCAGATCGGGGCGCGCCTTACCGCCGGTGAGCACCGTCGCGCCCTTGGCCCTGGCATCCTCCACGTGCGCGGCGACGCGCTCCATGTGATCGACCGAGACCAGCGAACCGAATTCCGGCGTGTAGTCGTAGCTGGCGCCCGCGGTCGCGCCCAACTCCTCGGCGGCGGCGACGAAGCGGCGGACGAATTCGTCGTAGAGACGGTCGTGCACGTAGATGCGCTCGATGTGCATACACGCCTGGCCGGAGTTGCCGTACACGGAGAAGACGGTGCTGGGGATCACCTCGTCGAGATCGGCGTCGTCGAGGACGATCATCGGATTCTTACCGCCCAGCTCCAGGCTGCAGCTGATCAGGTTGCGCCCGGCCAGTTCGCCGATGGTGCGGCCGGTGGCGGTCGAGCCCGTGAACATGACGTAGTCGGAGTTCTCGATGAGCGTGGGACCCACATCCGGCCCGGTGCCGCACACGACCTGCACCAGCCCGGCGGGCAGCCCGGCCTTGCGCAGCAGTTCGACGCCGAACAGCGTGCACAGCGCGGTCTTGTTGTCCGGCTTGAGCACCACGCCGTTGCCCGCGATCAGCGCCGGAATCGAATCCGACATCGAGATGGCGAACGGGAAGTTCCACGGCGCGATGACCGCCACGACACCCTTGGGCCGGTGCTGCTCGGTCGAGGTGGTGATGACCGGCATGTACCCGCCGCGCTTGGTCGGCTTCAGCACCCGCTCGGCGGTCTTGAGGTAGTGGCTGATCACCATGGGCGGATCGCACGACTCCTCGATCGCCATGCGGCGGGTCTTGCCGCAGCCGATCTGGATCAGGTCGGCGATGGTCTCGATCTCGGTCAGGATCAGCTCGTGCGCCCGCTCGAACACCGCGAGCCGCTTGTCCACCGGCCAGCTCGCCCACTCCCGCTGGGCGGCCCGGGCGGTGGCGGCCGCGGCGGCCACATCCTCCGGCGAGGACTGCGGCAGCTCGCCCACGACGGCGCCCGTATAGACCTCGATCATCTCGTGGGGCGCGCGCTTCTCCCCGGCGGTGCCGGCGGTCACCCCCGCGGTCAGCCGGTCCACGAGCGCTTTCGTGATCCGCGGCGGCAACGTGGTCGCCCCGCTGTGCGTGGTTGTCTCCATCAGGATCTCCCTAACTTGCCGCCCCGTGACGGCGGTCACCAGGCTCCAAACTAGAACACGTTATTGTTCCGGACAACGTTGCGGGGTAACTTCGTCCCCAACGAGCAACTGATGCCAGCAGGAATGAGGGTCGGCGATGACGACGGCAGCCACTGAAACCGGTAGCAATACTGAACCACACGCACTGATCGAGCGCCGGGGCCACACGCTTCTCGTCACCATGAACCGCCCGGCGGTCCGCAACGCGCTGTCGGGCGAGATGCTGGACCTGATGGTGCAGGCGTGGGACACCGTCGACAACGATCCGGAGATCCGCAGCTGCGTCCTCACCGGCGCGGGCGGGGCGTTCTGCGCCGGCGCCGATCTCAAGGCGATGTCCAAGCAGAATCCGGGCCAGGCCATGGGCGAGGGCGGCGCCTTCGATCCCAGTTACCTGCCCGGCCTGCTCAAGGGCCGCCGCCTGACCAAACCGCTGATCGCCGCGGTCGAGGGCGCCGCCATCGCGGGCGGCACCGAGATCCTGCAGGGCACGGATATCCGCGTGGCGGGCGAGAGCGCCAAGTTCGGCGTCTCCGAGGCGCGCTGGAGCCTGTTCCCGATGGGTGGTTCGGCGGTCCGGCTGCCCCGGCAGATCCCGTACACCATCGCTGCCGAGATCCTGCTGACCGGCCGGCACATCACTGCGTCGGAGGCCAAGGACATCGGCCTGATCGGCCACGTCGTCCCCGACGGCACCGCGCTGGGCAAGGCCCTGGAACTCGCCGAGCTGATCAACGCCAACGGGCCGGTGGCCGTGCAGGCCATCCTCAAGACCATCCGCGACACCGAGGGCCTGCACGAGGAGGAGGCGTTCAAGATCGACGCCAAACTCGGGCTGGCGGTCTTCCGCAGCGAGGACGCCAAGGAGGGGCCGCGGGCCTTCGCGCAGAAGCGCAAGCCCGAGTTCAAGGGCCGCTGACCCCGCCACGGGCTAAACGGCCGGTTTCACCATCCGGGCGATCTGCTTGCGCAGCAGATTCGGCGCGAAGCGGCGGGCCAGCCAGAGCGGGCGCGCGGGTCCCGGGAAGACGAACAGCGGCGCCTTGGGGTCGGCCACGGCCTTCTCCATGGCGTCCACGACCTTCTCGGGCGCGATGCCCCGGCTGCCCGCCAGGATCGCCGGGTCGACCGCCCGGATCCCGTCCAGGAACGGGGTTTCCACGTGCGGCGGGCAGATCGCGATCAGCCGCACCCCCGTTCCCGCGAGTTCCAGCGACAGCGCCTCGGCGTAGCAGACCACCGCGAACTTCGAGGCCGAGTACGCCGCGAGGCCCGGCGACGGCAGCCAGCCCGCCACCGACGCGAACAGCACGACAGTCCCGGCGCCCGCCTCGCGCATGGCGGGGATCACGGCCTGGCAGAGGTGCACGGTGCCGAGATAGTTGATGTCCATCACCCGGCGCATCTCCGAAACATCCTGGCCCAGTGTCGAACCCACGCGGCACAGCGCGGCGGCGTGCACCAGCTGATCGATCGGGCCGAGGTCGGCGCGCACCTGGTCGATCGTCTTCGCCACCGCCTCCGGATCGGAGACGTCGCAGGCGTAGGTGGTCGTATTCGGTGAGCGGCGGGCGGTGTCGGCCAGCCCGGTCTCATCGATGTCGACCGCGGCGACCCGGTGCCCGGCCGCGGCGAGGCGTTGGGCGACCATGCGGCCCATCCCGCTGGCGGCGCCGGTCACCAGAGCTGTCTTGTTCATCGTGCCTCCTGTGCCGCCGGAGATCCGGCGGGGCTCAACGGATCTCGGTGGCTTCCTCGAAAGCCATGCCCAGCGTGCCGATATGGCTGGTGAACAGCGCGGGCCCGGGCAGTCCGAGGGCGCGCAGTTCGTCCGCGACCGGATGGTCGCCGAGGCGGATCCGGGCGCCGCCCGGCCGCATGCGCACCCGTCCCGGATTCATCACCCACGGCGTGCCACGCAGTACGCCGTCGCGGTGGGTGTAGGTCTGCATCGAGGCGCCGCCCAGTTTCGCGGGCGCGGGTATCCCCGCGTGGGCGTCCAGCGCCACCACCAGCCGGTCGTCGAGCCAGACCTCGCACCGCTTGCCCCGGCCGTGCCGGGTGATCCGGATATCGGCGATCTCCTTGGGGAATCCCCAGAGTTCACGCCCGACGGCGCAGGTGAAGGTCTGATTCACCGGCAGCCAGCGGATGTACACGCCGGTGCTGTCCCGGCGGCCCGGCAGTCGCGCGATCAGGCCGAAGGCGAATTCGTGATACGGGCCGAGGTCGGTATCGATGTGCCGCATGAAGGCCAGCGCGCACAGCGCGCGACCCGCGACCCGCACCGGTTCCAGCCCGGTGCCGGTCAGCAGGTCGCGCGCCGCGGCCGCGTCGACAGGGAACAGGCTCGAGCAGGCTTCGGCCTGCCGGACCATCACCGGGACCTCGATCTGCTCGCCGAGGATGGAGTACACCGCCACACCTTTCGGTTGGTCCGCAACGGCGTCTCGTCTGTGGATTCCGGCCAAAAGCGTGCCGGAAAACGATGGTGCCCTGGAAGGGTGCCGCTGCGGTATTAGAACTTGTTCTAGTGTGGCGGAAAGGTGTGTTCCCGTCAGGGGATTCGACCGAACGATCCCGGTGAGCGGGATCCGTCAGCCCGATTGATGGTCCGGCTCCCGGCCCGCCGCGTGGTCCTTGGCCCAGCGGTAGTCGGGCTTACCGCTCGGGGTGCGGCCGACGACGTCGACGACCCAGATCTTGCGGGGCAGTTTGTAGCCCGCGAGATGAGCGCGGACGTGGGACTCGAGGGCGTCGAAATCGACCGTGCCGCCGCCGTGCGCGGAGACGACGGCCGCGACCTGGTTGCCCCAGCGCTCGTGCGGCACCCCGATGACCACCGCGTCGTAGACCGCGGGGTGGGATTTGACCACCGCCTCCACCTCCTCGGTGAAGACCTTCTCGCCGCCGGTGTTGATCACCATGTTGCCGCGGCCGAGCAGGGTGATCGAGCCGTCGGCCTCGACCCGGGCCCGGTCGTCGGTGACGACGGTGCGCACGCCGTCGACACTGCGGAACAGCTTGGCGGACTTGGCCTCGTCCTTGTAGTACCCGATGGGCACGTTGCCCGCCTTGGCGACCCAGCCCTCCTCGCCGGGGCCGAGCGCGCGGCCCTCGTCGTCCACCACCAGCGCCCCGCGCCCGACCTGCACCCGCGGGCCACGAGCCGGATCGTCGTCCTTCTGCGCGAAACCGATTCCGCCGAAACCGGTTTCGGACGAGCCGATGGAGTCGGTGATGACGGTCTGCGGGAACAGCTCGATCAGATCGTTCTTCACCGGCTGCGACAGCAGCGCGGCGCCCGACCCGATCGCCAGCATCGACGAGGTGTCGACCGGCGCCGCGCGGTAGGCGTCGACCAGCGGCCGGGCCATGGCGTCGCCGGTGATGACCACGACATGCGCCTGCTGCTCCGACAGGACCTGCCAGATCCGGGCCGGATCGAAGCGCGGCTCGAAGATCACGGCGTTACCCGACCAGAGCGCGTTGAACGTCGGCATCATCGCGGCGGCGTGGATCAGCGGCGGCAGCACCAGCCACCGGCTCGGATCGCCCTGCGCGCCGGTGCGCGACTGCTGGAACTCGTCGGCGACCGGCTCACCGCTGTAGAAGTCGATGCCGCCGCCGAGCACCCGCCACATGTCCTCCTGCCGCCACATGACGCCCTTGGGCAGCCCGGTGGTGCCGCCGGTGTACATCATGAACAGGTCGTCGGCGCTGCGCGGCTCGAAATCCCTGTCGGCGGACGAGTTCTCGAACGCCGTCTCGTACGGCACCGATTCGCTCGGCAGCCCCTCGCCGCCCTGATCGTCGTCGACGACGAGGGTGTACTCGAGCAGCGGCGTCTGCTTGCGCACCTGGTCCACCACCGGCGCGTAGCAGCGATGGTGCACCAGCGCGGCGAGGTCCGCGTTGTCGTAGACGTAGCGCAGTTCCTCCGCGCCGTAGCGGTAGTTGATATTGATCGGCACCGCGCGCAGCTTGAAGCACGCGATGAGCGTCTCCATCGTCTCGACGCTGTTGTGCATCTGGAATCCGACGTGGGTGCCCACGCCGATACCGGCCGACGCCAGGTGGTGGGCCAGCTGGTTGGCGCGCGACTCCAGGTCCCGGAAGGTCCGGCGCCGGTCGCCCTCGATCAGCGCCAGGCGGTCGGGCATGGCGTCGACCGCGTGCTCGAACAGGTCGGCGAAATTGTTCGACATGAATTCTGCTCTCTGGCTGGGGATTACACGACGGTGAGCGGCAGCGCGCGACGTTCGCCGAAGGTGAAGCCGGCACCGGTGCTGAAGCGGGTGATGGCGACCTCGGGGATCTCCTTGAACGGCGTTACGGCCGAACCGATCTCGACGACCAGGTCGCCGCCGTCCTCGTGCACCCGGGTGGTGAAGTGCGGGTCGACGCCGCGCACCATCGCCTCCAGCGGTTGCGGATGCTCGGCGTCCAGCAGCGCGGGCCAGGCGCCGTCGGCCACCGCGGGGCAGTCGCGGGTCAGCCGCAGTACGACGCTGTCGTGGTAGGCGGTGATGTCGGCGGCGCTGTAGGGCAACGGATTCCAGGCCGGATGCAACCGCAGCACCTGCGCGAGCGCCTCGAAATCGCCGCCGAGGCCCAGCGCCGTGCGGAGGCGCTCGGAGGTGAGCCCCGCGATGCCCGTGAACTGCTTGCGGGCGATACCCAGCGCCGTATCCTCGTCGGCGCGGTCCCGCACCGCGACGAGGAATCCGAGGGTCAGCAGATGCTGTTGCAGGCAGACCTCGTCCGCCATCCGGACCAGCGCCGATTTCGAGAATTCGGCGAAGGGCACATCGCTCAGCAGCGGCCCCGCGTAGTCCGACCATCCGGGACCGGACGGATCGATCGGCGCCAGTTCCAGCTGTGCGGCCGCCGACCGCTCGACGAGTGGGAAATTCGCCGGAACGGGGGGCGGCTCGTGCGCGGGGTCGATCTTGACCGTCCACGCGCACACCGGAACTCGATCGGCGGGCCGCCGCGGCGGGCGGTGGATCGGCCGCACCTGGGCGAGCGGATTGGTGGCCAGGGCGGTGGCGTCGAAGGTGGGGTCCTCGATGGTGTGGCACATGGCCACCACGAAGTCCTCCCCCATCGGCTCCACATCCGCGAGCGCCCCGCAGTGGTCGAGCCAGAACTCCCCGTTGTTGTAGTCGTCGACCCGGAACCGGAAGTCCATGAATTGCGGCGGCGCACCGATATCGAGTTGCAGGCCCTTGAAGATGGCCTCGACGCCGTCACCCGGGATCCGCAATGCGGCGCGCATCCGCCGGGTGTAGATCGGGCTGGCCAGCTGCCATTCCTCGATGGCCACCTCGGCCATCCCGTCGCGCCCGAACGCCGCGATCGAATGCGCCATTCCCGAGCGATCGATGAGATGCCCGCACAGCAGCAGTTCCGGCACCAGGACGGCGAGTTGTTCGCGCGACAGCTCGGCGAAGCGGGACGACATCCCGGTCACCACAGGGGAACCGGGGACTCGCCGATGGTGTACCACCCCGGCAGCGGCCCCGAAATCGACCTCTCGATGCGCTTCTGCATCCCGGACGACAGCGCGTTGTCCTTCATCATGTCGACGAACAGCGCGGAGACATTGCCGAAGTCGAAGAAGTCGCGCTGCCACGACCACTGGAAATCACCGCCGTAGCGGAACCAGCTGCCGCCGATGCCCTCCGGGCTGTAGTGACGGCCGTCGGCGCGGGTCTTCTCGTTGATCTGCTTCCACAGGCCGATGACGTTGCCGCTGCGCTCGTCCACGACGAAGTCCTGGTAGGGGTAGGTCCAGCCCTCCAGCCCGTCCATCTCCTGGCCGAGCGCCAGATCGCGGATCTCGTCGCGGCCGACGGCCATGAACTCCTGGGTCGGGCCGTAGTTCCAGCCATAGGTGGCGTCGGTGGTGTACATCTCCGCCAGGGGGCGCCAATCGCCGAGTTCCTCGCAGCGTTTGTTCTCGTCCACCCAGCGGCGGACCATTTCGTCGAGCTCGTCACGGGAAAAACCGGGCATGTCGAATTTCCTTCGGTGTCAAGGTCATTGATCGTCGTCGACGATCGACAGGGCTTGGGTCGGGCAGTAGCGGACGGCGTTGCGCACGGCCTCGGCATCGGCGCCCGGATCGGTGCGCTGAAGTTCGACCTTGCCGTGCTTGGGCACGTCGAAGATGTCGGGCGCCTCGTCCTGGCAGACGGCGTGCCCCTGGCACAGGTCCAGATCCACCTGGATGCGCATCGGTCAGCTCCCTTCGCCGGTACCGGAATCCTGTTTCCGCAGTGGCGCTTCGGGCTGCACCTCCACCAGCACCAGGTGCGCGCCGCGCGGGGTGCCGGCGACCGCGACCACCGCGGCGGCGATATCGGAGGCGCGCAGGAAGTACGGGTGGCGGGCGATGCCCCAGTGCACCCACTCCTCGAGCATCGGGCCGACCACCTCGGGCGCCGCGGTCATCCCCATGCCGGTCTGGGTCGCGCCGGGCCGCACGATGGACGAGCGCACCCCCGTGCCCTCCAGCTCCATGCGCAGCTGCCGGGCCATGGCCTCGAGTCCTGTCTTGGCCGCGTTGTACGCCCCGACGGCCGGGCGCGGGCTGTCGGCGCAGTCGGAGCCGATGAAGATGAAATCGCCGCGCCGACGCTCGATCATGCCCGGAATCACCCGGTGCGCCAGCCGCTGCGCGCCGACCAGATGCACCTGCACCTGGTGCAGGAAGGTCTCGGGATCCATCTCCCAGGCGTGCCCGAATTCCAGGTCACCCGCGCCGGAGACGACGATCTCGGCCGGGCCGAGCGCCTTCTCCGCATCGGTGACGAACGCATCGACCGAGGCGGCGTCGGCGACGTCGAGCCGCAGCGCGACGGCCTCGCCGCCGTCGGCGCGGATCTTCTCCGCCAACGTTTCACAGACGTCCACACGCCGCGCCCCGAGGGCGATCGGATGGCCCAGTTCGGCCAGGGCCGCCGCGGACGCGGCGCCGATGCCCGACGAGGCGCCGGCGATCAGCACGGGGCGGCGTTCGGGGTGAGGTTCGAATCGTGGCATCAGCTCTCGGCCTTTCGGGACACCGATTTATGGGACTGCGCGGTCATCGAACCTCCACGGTCACCGGGAGTTTCGCGAAACCGCGGACATTGGTGGAGTGCACGCGCACGATGCCCGGCTCGTCGATGCCGTAGGCACGCACGCGGGATGCGAACTCGCGCAGGGCGATCGCCGCCTCGAGGCGGGCCAGATGCGCACCGAGGCAGAAGTGCACGCCGCGCCCGAAGCTGACCAGCCCGCTCTTGTCGGCGCGCTCGATGTCGTAGACGTCGGGGTCGTCGAAGACGTCCTCGTCGCGGTTCGCCGAGCCGACCAGCAGCAGCACCTTGTCGCCCGCGGGGATGGTGCCGCCCTGGATGTCGAGATCCGCCAGCGCGGTCCGGGCCAGGATCTGGCTCGAGGTGTCGTAGCGCAGCGTCTCCTCCACCCAGTCGGCGACCAGGTCGTCGTTGCCCACGACCTTGGCGAACTGCGCGGGATCCCTTCCGGCCCAATACAATGCGTTGCCCAGTAACTTGGTGGTGGTCTCGTTGCCGGCCACCACCATGAGGAACATGAAGCCGATGATCTCCTCGTCGCTGAGCTTGTCGCCGTCGATCTCGGCGTCCAGCAGTGCGGAGGTCAGATCGTCGGTGCGAGCCTTGCGCCGCTGGGCGAGCATGTCGGCGTAGTACCCGACCAGTTCCAGCGAGGCCTCCATCGCCGGGACCGGGACGTCGAGCACCCCGTCCTCGCGGTGCATCACCAGATCGGCGAGCCGCCGGATCTCGGCGCGGTCCGGGTCCGGAACGCCCATCAGCTCGGAGATGACGTCCATCGGCAGCTTGCCGGCGAAGTCGTCGATCCAGTCGAAGCGCCCCTGCTCCAGCGCGGGCTCCAGGTGCTGCAGCGTCAGCTCGTGGATGCGGTCGCCCATCTGGGTGACCCGGCGCGGCGTGAAACCCTTGAACACCAGTTGCCGCATCCGCACGTGCCGCGGATCGTCCATCGCCAGGAACGACATGGTCTTGTGCGCGTGCGGACCCCAGGCCGCCGGATCCAGCGAGACCCCGTTGGCGCTCGACAGCCGCACGTTGTCGCGGAAACCCGCCACCACGTCGACGTGCCGCGACAACGCCCAGAACCCGAGTTCCGCGTTGTGATACAGCGGCGCCTCGGCGCGCAGGCGTCGATAGACCGGATACGGATCGTCGTGGAAGCCGTAGTCGTACGGATCGAACGTGAGCGGTTCCAAGTACGCCGCGGTCATCGCCACCATCCCATATTCGAGAACGAGTTCAGCCGCTCGCGGCGAGACCCGGCCGCCACGGAAGACACATAGCTGGACATGTGTCTGGACGCTACCATCGGAGACGCACGGCGACAATGCCCCCACCACTTTCCCGGCACACGCTCCACCACTTCCCCGGCACACCTCCCACCACTTTCCCGGCATGCTTTCGGCCGGGAACCACCGGGAGATTCCGGCCAAAAGCGTGCCGGAAAACAACGGTGGGGACGCCCTAAACTGAAACAGGTTCTTGCGACGTGCCCGCCGATCACCATATAGTCCCGTACACGTGTCCAGACAGCATGGGAGCAACCTGATGGGCAAGCTCGTCACCGCCGACAGCTCACCGCTGTCGATCGACGGCAAACTGGGCCGACTCCGCCGATAGCTCATCACGACCGCCCGACAACCGGACAACGCTGCCACAGAGGAGTTTTCACCATGTCTGGAAGCGACAACGACTTCCGCGTCGGCTTCGTCGGCCTCGGCAATATGGGCGCGCCGATGGCCGAACGCCTGCTGGCCTGGCCCGGCGGGCTGGTGGTCTGCGACGTGCGGCCCGAAGCCACCGAGAAGTACACCGAGCAGGGCGCCGTCGCCGCCTCGACCGCGGCGGAGACGGCGGCCCAGGCGGACGTGGTCTCCGTGGTGGTCGTGAACGACGAGCAGGTGCGGGCCGTGGTGACCGGGCCCGACGGCATCCTCACCAAGGCCAGGCCCGGCGCCGTCGTCGCCGTGCACTCCACCATCAGCGACCGGACCGCGACCGAGCTGGCCGCCGAATGCGCCCGCCACGACGTGGAATTCGTGGACGCACCGATCAGCGGCGGAGCGGCCGGGGCCCAGCAGGGCAGGCTGGCGGTCATGGTCGGCGGCAGCGAGGCCGCCTACCAGCGGGTGCGCGAACCCTTCGGCTGCTTTTCCGATCTCGTGGTGCACGCCGGTCCCGTGGGCGCGGGCACACAGATGAAGCTGGCCCGCAACCTGTTGCACTTCGTCGCGTTCACCGCGGCCTCGGAGGCGCAGCGGCTGGCCGAGGCCGCGGGGCTCGACATCATCGCACTCGGCAAGGTCGTGCGCCATTCCGATGCCGTCACCGGCGGCGCCGGCGCGATCATGCTCCGGGACACCACGGCGCCGGTGGCCACGGACGACTTCTGGCACTCGATCCTCGGCCATGTGCGCGGACTCGGCGAGAAGGATCTCGCCCTGGCACTCGATCTGGGTTCCCGGCTCGGCGTCGACCTGCCGCTGGCCGGACTGGCCCTCCACGGACTCGGCCCCGGACTCGGGGTCGGCGCCGGTGATATCGCGAAGGAGCACGGATGAGCACCGACCCGACTGACGAATCGGCCCAGGAGCGCCGCAAGCGCGGCCTGGAGAAGATGTCCGAGGTGTACGGCTGGGAATTCTCCGACGGTCCCGGCGAGCACTTCGCCGTGACCGCCGATCACCTGTTCGCCGATATCTGGTCCCGCCCCGGACTGTCGGTGCGCGACCGGCGGCTGCTGCTGATCGGCGCGCTCACCGCCCAGGGCCTGTTCGACGTCGCGGAGATCCAGCTCGGTTCGGCCCTGCGCAACGAGGAGCTGACCGCCGACCAGCTGCGCGAGATCGCGCTGTTCCTGTGCCATTACGTCGGCTGGCCCGCGGGCACCACGCTCGACAGCGTGGCGGGCAAGGTGATCGGGCAACAGGAGAAGGCCGAACGAAAGAAGTCCCGGCCAGCGGACGAGTAGCTGCGTGCCGCAGGCGCGCAGGGCAACGATGAGGTGGCCATGGAAACAGACCGGCAAGTGAGGAACAGCAGACGATGACCGAGACCCCCACCGTGCGCCCGGCGCACGCCGCGACGATCACCGCATGGGATCTGGAGGCCGATGTCGTGATCGCCGGATACGGCGTCGCGGGCGCGTCCGCCGCCATCGAGGCCGCCCGCGCGGGCGCCGACGTGCTCGTGCTGGAACGCGCCGGCGGCTGGGGCGGCGCGGCCTCGCAGGCGGGCGGATTCATCTATCTCGGCGGCGGCACCCCGCTACAGAAGGCGCTCGGCTTCGAGGACACTCCGGAGAATATGGAGAAGTTCATGGTGGCCGCGCTCGGGCCGGGCGTCGACAAGGCCAAGATCCACGACTACTGCCAGGGCAGCCTCGAGCACTTCGATTGGCTGGTGGCGCAGGGCGTTCCGTTCAAGGAGGAGTTCTGGGGCGAGCCCGGCTGGGAGCCGCCGCACGACGAGGGCCTGATGTACTCCGGCGGCGAGAACGCCGCGCCCTTCCTCGACCTCGTCCCGCCCGCGCCGCGCGGTCACGTGCCGCGCATGGAGAACAAGCGCACCGGCGCGAAGGGCGGCGGCTTCATGCTGATGAAGCCGCTCACCGACACCGCCGAATCGCTCGGCGTACGGGCCGAATACGACCTCCGCATCCAGCGCCTCGTCGTCGACGAGGAAGATCGGGTCGTGGGCATCGTCGCGAAGCGCTACGGCAAGGAGCTGACCGTGCGGGCCCGCCGCGGGGTCGTGCTGGCCACCGGCAGCTTCGCCTACCAGCAGCAGATGATCGAGAGCTACGCGCCGCGGCTGATCGGCCGACCGGGCGCGGCCATCGAGGAGCACGACGGCATCGGCATCCGCATCTCCCAGGCCCTGGGCGCGGATCTGGCGCATATGGACGCCACCGAGGTCGCCTTCTTCGGCGATCCGCAGCGCATGGTCCGGGGCATCCTCGTCAACGGCCGCGGGCAGCGCTATATCGCCGAGGACACCTACCCCGGCCGCATCGGGCAGGCGACCCTGCTGCAACAGGACAACCAGGCGTATCTGATCCTCGACGAGGAGTCGCTCGAGGCGGCCGACGCCACCGAGACGTCCACCCCGTTCTTCCGGCAGCCCCCGACCTGGGTCGCGGAATCCGTCGAGGAACTCGAGGGCGAGATGGGCCTGCCCGCGGGCTCGTTGCAGACCACGGTCGAGGTCTACAACCGCCACGCCAAGGACGGCGTCGACCCGCTGCTGGGCAAGAAGCCGGAGTGGGTGAGGCCGATCGGCGCCCCGCTGGCCGGCTACGACCTGCGCGGCATGACCGCGGGATTCACCCTCGGCGGCCTGCGCACCGACCTCGACTCGCGCGTACTGCACGTCTCCGGCGAACCGATCGCCGGACTGTACGCGGCCGGCCGCTGCACCTCCGGCATCTGCGCCGGTGGCTACGCCAGCGGCGCCTCGCTCGGCGACGGCAGCTTCTACGGACGACGCGCCGGCCGGGCCGCGGCCACCGGCGACACACCGCACGCCTCCGCTGCGGCGAACTGAAAGGACCACGAGCACATGCGTTTCGGCATCGTCTTGTTCACCAGCGATCGCGGCATCGCGCCCGCGCCCGCCGCCAAGGCCGCGGAGGAGCGCGGCTTCCACTCCTTCTTCGTGCCCGAGCACACCCATATCCCGGTGAAGCGCGAAGCGGCACACCCGGTGACCGGCGATGCCAGCCTGCCCGACGACCGCTACACCCGCACCCTCGACCCGTGGGTGGCGCTGGGCACCGCGGCCGCGGTCACAGAGCGCATCGAGCTGTCCACCGCGGTCGCGCTGCCCGTCGAGCACGACGTGATCACCCTCGCGAAGACCATCGCCACGCTGGACCACCTGTCCGGCGGGCGGGTCAGCCTCGGCGCCGGATTCGGCTGGAACACCGACGAACTCACCGATCACGGGGTGCCGCCGAAGAAGCGGCGCACGGTCCTGCGCGAATACCTCGAGGCCATGCGGGCCCTGTGGACGCAGGAGGAGGCCGCCTACGACGGCGAGTTCGTGAAGTTCGGCCCGAGCTGGGCGTGGCCGAAGCCGGTGCAGCAGCAGGTCCCCGTGCTCATCGGGACCGCGGGCACCGAACAGGGCTTCCAGTGGATCGCGAAGTCCGCCGACGGCTGGATCACCACGCCCTACGAGAACGACCTGCTGCTGGAGCGCCTCCAGCTGCTGTCGAAGGTATGGCAGGACGCCGGGCGCGAGGGCCGGCCGCGGGTCGTCGCCCTCGACTTCAAGCCCGATGCCGAGCGCCTGGCCGAATGGGAGCGGGCCGGGGTCACCGACGTGCTGTACGGGCTGCCGGACAAGCCGGAGGCCGATGTGCTCGCCTACCTCGACCGGCTGTCCGCGAAGCTGGCGCCGCTCGGCCTGAGCGCCTGAGAACCCTTTTCCCCGTTGTTGTTTCGACCACCGGAGAGTGAGCGACAAACGTGCGTATCGCCCTGCTGTCCTACCGCAGCAAGACCCACTGTGGGGGACAGGGGGTGTACGTCCGGTACCTGAGCCACGGCCTCGCCGAACTCGGGCACCGGGTGGAGGTGTTCTCCGGGCAGCCCTATCCCGAGCACCTCGACCCCCGGGTGGCCCTCACCGAGGTGCCCAGCCTGGACCTGTACCGGGAACCCGATCCGTTCCGGACGCCGCGGCCGAGCGAGATCCGCGACCGGATCGATCTGCTGGAGCTGGCCACCATGTGGACCGCCGGCTTCCCGGAGCCGCGCACATTCAGCATGCGGGCGGCCCGGCTGCTGCGCTCACGTGCCGCCGATTTCGATGTGGTGCACGACAATCAGTGCCTCGGCACCGGACTGCTCGACATCGCCCGGCGCCTTCCGCTGGTGGCGACCGTGCACCATCCGATCACCCGCGACCGGGAACTCGATCTGGCCGCGGCGATCTGGCGGCGTAAGCCGTTCGTGCGGCGCTGGTACGGATTCCTCGACATGCAGCAGCGGGTGGCGCGGCGGATTCCGGATCTCATCACGGTGTCCTCGAATTCGGCCGCCGATATCGCCGACGATTTCGGCGTGGCGGCGGAGCAGTTGCGCGTCGTCCCGCTCGGCGTCGACACCGCGCTGTTCCGCCCGCGCGAGCGGCTGCGGGTGCCCGGCCGCATCGTGGCCGTGGCCAGCGCCGACAAACCGCTCAAGGGCATCGCGCATCTGCTGCGGGCCGTGGCGCGGCTGCGGACGTCGCACCGGATCGATCTCCAGCTCGTCGCCAAACTGGAACCCAACGGGCCCACCGAGAAGCTGATCGCCGAACTCGGCATCTCCGATGTCGTCACGGTCAGCAACGGGCTGTCCGATACCGATCTCGCCTTCCTGCTGAGTTCGGCGGAGATCGCGTGCATCCCCTCGCTGTACGAGGGTTTCTCGCTGCCCGCCGTGGAGGCCATGGCGAGCGGAGCCGCCCTGGTCGCCAGCCGCGCCGGCGCGCTGCCCGAGGTGGTGGGCGACTGCGCCGAACTGGTCGAGCCCGGCGACGCCGACGAGCTGACCGCGACCCTGGAACGGCTCCTGGACTCGCCGCGGCGGCGGGCCGAACTGCGCCGCGCCGGCCGGCAGCGGGCCCTGTCCGTGTACAGCTGGGAAGCCGTTGCCGCACAGACGGTCTCGGTGTACGAGCAGGCCATCGCCCGGCATTCCGGACGGCGGCCGGACGATGTGCGCCGTATCGAATCCAGCACCGATCACCGCCCGGGGAACGATCCCGGGCAGTCGCCCACCGAGGAGGCCACCGCATGCTGACCGTCGACTTCGACCGCCTGGGCATCGGACCCGGCACCCGCGTCATCGATGTGGGCTGCGGGCAGGGGCGGCACTCGTTCGAGGCGTACCGGCGCGGCGGGGATGTCGTCGCCTTCGATCAGAACGCCGACGATCTGGCCGATGTGAAGGTCATGTTCGGCGCGATGGCCGAGGCCGGCGAGGCGCCCGCGTACGCGAAGGCTGAGGCCGTTCAGGGCGACGCGCTGGCCCTGCCCTACGACAACGAGGAGTTCGACATCGTCGTCGCCTCGGAGATCCTCGAGCACATCCCCGAGGACGACCGCGCGATCGCCGAGCTGGTGCGGATCCTCAAACCCGGTGGCGCGCTGGTGGTCACGGTGCCGCGCTGGCTGCCCGAACGCATCTGCTGGCTGCTGTCGGACGAGTACCACGCCAACGAGGGCGGCCACGTGCGCATCTACCGCGCCGACGAACTGCGCGGCAAGATCGCGCGCACGGGTCTGCGATTCATCCACAGCGCGCACGCGCATGCCCTGCACGCCCCGTACTGGTGGCTGAAGTGCGCGGTGGGAGTGAACAAGACCGACAGCAAGGTGGTCGGCGCCTACCACCGGATGTTGGTGTGGGACATGATGAAGCGGCCGTGGCTGACCCGGGCCGCGGAGACCGCGCTGGATCCGGTCATCGGCAAGAGCGTCGCGGTGTACTTCACCAAACCGGCGGTGCGCAGTGCCTGACCTACCGTCGGTACCGGGCGTCCTGACCGCCGCGCAGTGCCGCCGGACCGCGGAATCGATTGCCGCCGAACAGGAGTCCGACGGCGCCATCCCGTGGTTCTCCGGCGGCCACACCGACCCGTGGGACCACATCGAGAGCGCGATGGCGCTCACCGTCGCGGGCCTGCCGGATCGTGCGCGCGCCGCCTACGAGTGGTCGGCCGCCACGCAGCGGGCGGACGGCTCCTGGCCCGCGCAGTTCCGCGCCGGGGCGATCGAGAATCCCGATGCCGACACCAATTTCTGCGCCTATATCGCCACCGGCGTCTGGCACTACTACCTCGGCACCGGGGACCGCGGGTTCGCCGCCGCGATGTGGCCGACCGTGCGGGCGGCGATCGATTACGTCGCCACCATGCAGCAGGGCCGCAACGGCGAGATCTATTGGCTGCGAAGCGCTTCCGGGGTTGCGGCCGAGGCCCTGCTGACCGGGTGCGCGAGCATGTTCCACAGCCTGCGGTGCGCGCTGGCGCTGGCCGAACTGCTCGGCGATCCGCAACCGGACTGGGAGGTCGCGGCGCTGCGCCTCGGCCACGCCCTGCGGCACCATCCCGAGTCCTTCGCCGAGAAGGACCGCTACTCCATGGACTGGTACTACCCCGTGCTGTGCGGCGCGTACCGCGGCGCCGACGCCGCCGACCGGATCGCCTCCCGCTGGGACGATTTCGTCGTCGGCGAGATCGGCATCCGCTGCGTGGCGGACCGCCCGTGGGTCACCGGCGCGGAAACCTGCGAACTGGCCTTGGCTCTGGACACCCTGGGCGACCATCACCGCGCCGAACGCCTCCTCGCAGCCATGCAGCATCTCCGCGACGACGACGGATCCTATTGGACCGGCCTGGTTTTCGCCGACGGCAAACGCTGGCCCGAGGAACGCACCACCTGGACGGGTGCCGCCATGATCCTCGCGGCGGATGCCTTGACCCGCACCACCCCGGCCAACGGCATCTTCCGAGATCTCGCGCGCCCGGTCGACCTCGCCACCGGCTTCACCTGTGACTGCGTAGCGTCACGCCCATAAACCCCTGGCACATCCGCCCTCCCGCACCCTCCCTCTTTTTCCGGCGCGCTTTTGGCCGGAAACCATGTCCGCGGCTGTGGATTCCGGCCAAAAGCGTGCCGGAAAAGAGGGGGTGTGCCGGAAAAGAGGGGCGTGCCGGTGCGGTCCTACGCCTGCCCGCCGCAGCCCGTGGCGCGCTCCAGCACGCGCAGCGACCCGGTCACCGATACCTCGCGGAACTTCCCGCTGTCCAAGGCTTTTCGGTAGATGTTGTACGGGGCCTGGCCGCCGTCGCGGGGGTCGGGGAAGACGTCGTGGATGAGGAGGGCGCCGCCGGGCGCGACCCAGTGCGCCCAGTTGGCGTAGTCGCGCTGGGCCGCCTCCTCGGTGTGGCCGCCGTCGATGAACAGGAGGCGGATGGGCGTGGCCCACATGCGGGCGACGGTGGCGGAGGAACCGATCACACCGACGACGGTGTCGGTGAGCCCCGCCCGCACGATCGACCTCCGGAACTCCGTGACCGTGTCGAATTTGCCCGTCTCCGGGTCCACCAGCGAGCTGTCGTGATACTCCCAGCCGGGCTGGTGCTCCTCGGATCCGCCGTGGTGGTCGATGGTGTACACCGTCGCGCCGGTCTCGCGGGCGGCCGCGCCGAGATAGATCGACGACTTGCCGCAGTAGGTGCCGATCTCCACGATCGTGCCGTCGCCGCCGTAGCGCAGGGCCGCCTCGTACACCGCCCGCCCCTCCTCCGGGGGCATGAAGCCGGTGGTCCGCTCGGCCAGGTCGAACAGCTCTCCGGTCGAGGCGGAGATCGGCGCGTCGGCACGGGTCATAGGGCGAACCTTTCTCTCGGCGCGCGGGACACGACCGGACACGCGGGCCGTGCGAGTTGCCCGCACAGAGTGTCCATAGTAGCATCCAGACACGTGTCCGACCCCCTGCCCGTGAGCCTGGAGGCGACCCGGCGGCGCCTCACCGAGAAGCAGGCCGACACCGTCGACCGGCTCACCCGAGCCGCACTCGAGGTGTTGTCCCGCGAGGGTTTCGCGGGACTGACGGTCCGTATGGTCGCCGCCTCCGCTGGAGTCGGTACGGCCACCGCCTACACGTACTTCTCCTCCAAGGAACATCTTGTCGCGGAGGTCTTCTGGCGTCGCCTCGCCGCGACACCGCCACCCGACGACGAGGGTTCCGACCCTACCGCCCGGGCCGTGGCGGTACTACGCCAGATAGCGATGCTGGTGGCCGACGAGCCGGCCCTGGCGGGCGCGGTGACCAGCGCCCTGCTCGGCACCGACCCGGATGTCGCGCACCTGCGCATCCGCATCGGCACCGAGATCCGCAACCGCCTGGTCAACGCGCTCGGCAAGAACGCCGATCCGGACACCGTGGAATCGCTGGAACTGCTCTACGCGGGCGCTCTGGTCCGCGCGGGCATGGGCTACGCCTCCTACACCGAAATCGCGGACCGTCTCGAGCACTCCGCCCGCCGCGTCCTGCACGCCCCCCACTGACCCCGGCCACTTCCGTTGCCGCCGATGGCGCCTACCGGTCGGCAGAGCCCCCTTCCCGCACCCTCTGCGTACTCCCGCACCCTTTCCAAGCGTCTGAAACGGGTGCGGGAGTACGCAGAGGGTGCGGGAATTTGTTGTCTGACGACCGGTAGATGCGGGTCGCCGGGGTGAGTTCTTGCCGCGAACTGCATTCCGTAGTACCGTCCAGACACGTGTCCACCTCACGTGGATGGAGTACGGCGGGAGGATTTTCCGATGACGTTGGTCAAGCCGCGGCAGGTCTCCGGGGACAATCACGAACACGGTCACCTGGAGGAGTTCCGCACCGATCCGATCGCGCTGATGCGGCGGGTGCGCGAGGAATGCGGGGATGTCGGCTCGTTCCGGCTGGCCGACAAGGACGTCATCCTGCTGTCCGGGTCGGAGGCCAACGAGTTCTTCTTCCGGTCCGCCGACGAGGACCTGGACCAGGGCGCCGCCTATCCCTTCATGAAGCCGATCTTCGGTGAGGGCGTGGTGTTCGACGCCAGCCCGGAGCGCCGCAAGGAGATGCTGCACAATCAGGCGCTGCGCGGTGAGCACATGCGCGGGCACGCGGAAACCATTGCGCGCGAGGTGGATCGGATCCTGTCGCGGTGGGGCGACGAGGGCGAGATCGACCTGCTGGAGTTCTTCGCCGAGCTGACCATCTACACCTCCTCGGCGTGCCTGATCGGCGTGAAGTTCCGCAACGAGCTCGACGAGCGCTTCGCCCACCTCTACCACGAGCTGGAGCAGGGCACCGACGCGCTGTGCTACGTCGACCCCTACGCCGACATCGACAGCTTCCGCCGCCGCGACGAGGCGCGCGCCGAACTGGTCGAGCTGGTGCAGGGAATCATGAACGGCCGCATCGCGAACCCGCCGCAGGGCAAGGACGATCGCGACATGCTCGACGTGCTGGTGTCGATCCGCGACGAGGAGGGCAATCCACGCTTCTCCGCCAGCGAGATCACCGGCATCTTCATCTCGATGATGTTCGCGGGGCACCACACCACCTCGGGCACCGCGGCGTGGACGATCATCGAACTGCTGCGCCATCCGGAGGTGCTCGCGAGCGTCGTCAGCGAGCTGGACGAGCTGTACGCCGACGGCAAGGACGTGAGTTTCCATGCGCTGCGCCAGATTCCGCAGCTGGAGGCCATCCTCAAGGAGACCCTGCGGCTACATCCGCCGCTGATCATCCTCATGCGGGTCGCCCGCGGGGAGTTCGAGGTGTGCGGAAACCGCATCGAGCCGGGCGATCTCGTGGCTGCCACGCCCGCGGTCTCCAACCGGCTCCCGGAGGACTTCCCCGAGCCCGACCGGTTCGACCCGGGCCGCTACCTCGACCCGAATCAGGAGGATTTGGTCAACCGCTGGACCTGGATCCCCTTCGGCGCCGGGCGGCACCGGTGCGTCGGCGCCGCCTTCGCGCTCATGCAACTCAAGGCGATCTTCTCGATCCTGTTGCGGGACTGGGAATTCGAGATGACCCAGCCGTCGGACAGCTACCGCAACGACCACTCGAAGATGGTGGTCCAGTTGCAGCAGCCGTGCTCGGTGAAGTATCGGCGTCGGCAGCGGTAATCCCGGCCAAAAGCGTGCCGGGAAAGCGAAGAGAGCCGGTACGCCCCTTGTTCCCGGCACGCTTTTGGCCGGGAACTAGTCCTACAGCACCGCTTCGATAGCCGAGACGACCGCAGGGTCCTTGGGCTCGGTGCGCGGGCGGAAGCGGCCCACCACCTTGCCGTCGCGGTCGACGAGGAACTTCTCGAAGTTCCACTGGATGTCGCCGGCTTCGCCCTCGGCGTCGGCGGTCTGGACCAGTTCCTGGTAGAGCGGGTGCCGCTCGTCGCCGTTGACGTCGGACTTCTCGAGCAGCGGGAAATCCACGCCGTAGGTGGTCGAGCAGAACTGCGCGATCTCCTCGGCGGTCCCGGGCTCCTGGCCCATGAACTGGTTGCAGGGCACGCCGACCACACTGAATCCGCGCGGGCCGTAGGTCTGCTGGAGTTCCACCAGGCCGGTGTACTGCGGGGTGAGGCCGCACTTGGAGGCCACGTTCACCACCAGCACGGCCTTGTCGCCGGCTAGTTCGCCCAGCGTGGTGGCTTCATCGGTGAGGGTGCGTACGGGAATGTCGCGAATAGTCACAAGGCCGATGATAGGTCGCAGTCAAGAAAGTGAAACTGGTTCTACCCCCCTCGACGTCGCTTCGGGTCACCGCATCCGGGTCCGGATCTTCACCATTTTTAGAACTTGTTCTACAGTGATCTCGGGCACGCTCTCCGGCACCGAGCGCGGCCGCGACAGCCGACTACTTCGAGGATGAGGTAAGCATTATGACCGATTCTCCGCGCACCGCGGATACCAGCGAAGCCGATTACATCGTCGTGGGCGCAGGGAGCGCGGGTGCCATCGTCGCGGGCCGGCTGGCCGAGCACGGTGCCAGCGTGATCCTGCTGGAGGCCGGACGCAAGGACAACACCCGGCTGGTGCGGGTGCCGGGCATGATCACCACCGTGCACACGGTGCCGCAGCTGAAACACCGCGTGACCTGGAGCCAGTACTCGGTGCCGCAGAAGCACGCCAACGAGCGCCGGGTCCCCATGACCCGCGGCAAGGTGCTGGGCGGTTCCAGCTCCGTCAACGGCATGCTGTTCGTGCGCGGCAACAAGGCCAACTTCGATTCCTGGGCGGCCGAGGGCTGCGAGGGCTGGGGCTACCAGGACATCCTGCCCGCCTACAAGCGGCTGGAGAACTGGGAGGACGGCGCCAGCGAACTGCGCGGCACCGGCGGCCCGATCCAGGTGACCCGGCAGAAGGAACTCACCCCGATCGCGGAGGAGTTCATCACGGCCACCAAGGAGACGCTGGGGGTGCCGCAGATCGCCGATTACAACGGCGAATCGCAGGAGGGCATCAGCATCTTCCAGCAGAGCGTGCGCAACGGCATCCGCTACAGCTCGTCGCGCGGCTTCATCACCGAACGCCCGAATCCGAACCTGAAGGTCGTGACCGGCGCGCACGTCGCCCGGGTCGTGATCGAGAAGGGCCGCGCCACCGGCGTCGAGGTGATCGAGAAGCGCGGGCGGCGGATCATCCGCGCCGCCAAGGAGGTCGTGGTCTCCGGCGGCGTGATGGGTTCGGCGCACACGCTGCTGCTGTCGGGCGTCGGCCCGGCCGGGCACCTGCGCGAGCTGGGCATCGATGTGCACGCGGATCTGCCGGTCGGCCAGAACCTGCACGACCACCTCTTCGTGCCGATGACCTTCATCTCCAAGAAGGCCCTGCACCGCGGCATCCCCTCGCATTTCGCGGCGGGCATGCTGCGCGAGATGGTGAGCCCGGGCAGTTCGTGGTTCGGGCGGACCGTCTTCGAATGCGCCGGATTCGTGCGGACCTCGTTCGCCAAGGACATCCCGGATATGCAGATCCACACCCTGCCGTGGAGCTATCCGGTGCCCAACCAGGACGAGGACAAGCTGCACATGGTCGACCGCCGGGAGGCGCTGACCGTCTTCCCGACGCTGATCTACCCGAAGAGCCGCGGCGAACTGCGGCTGGGTTCGACCGATCCGCTGCAGCAGCCGCTCATCGACCCGGGCTACCTGTCCGATCCGGCCGATACCGAATTCCTGATCGAGGCCATCGGCATGATCCGCGAGATCATGGCGTCCAAGTCGATCGCGGGCTCGGTCACCGAGGAGCACTCCCCCGGGCCGGACTTCAAGGACGAGACCGCGCTGCGACGCGAACTGCCCAACCGCGTGCACTCCGTCTACCACCCGGTCGGCACCTGCCGCATGGGCGTCGACGAGCGGGCCGTGGTCGACCCGCAGCTGCGCGTGCGCGGCATCGAGGGCCTGCGCGTAGCCGACGCCTCGATCATGCCGAGCATCACCGGCGGCAACACCAACGCCCCGTCCTACATGATCGGCGAGAAGTGCGCGGAGATCATCACCTCCGGCGCCTGACCCCCTGACCCGCGGGCCCCACTTCCCGCACCCCCTGCGCACTCCCGCACCCCCTCCAGCAGTTCGGACGGGGTGCGGGAGTGTGTAGAGGGTGCGTGAGTTGTAGGCGTGGGGGAACACACGGGTGGGCTCGGGTGCGGGGGTTGGGGTGGGGGCGGTGCGAGACTGGCGGTGTGAGCGAGCCTGGGAGCGGGTCGTCGGTGGCGCGGGGCGTGCGGGCGGAGCCGGGCGGGTGGGCGGAGGTCGTGCGGGGCCTCAAGCCCGGGTGGTTCGCCGCGGTGATGGCGACCGGGATCGTGTCGCGGGCGGTGACCGGGGCCGGGTGGGCGTGGGGTGGTGATGCGCTGCTGATCGTCGGGGCGGCGGCGCTCGCGGTGCTCACCGTGGCCACGGTGGCGCGGCTGATCTTCTTCCGGGACAACGCGATTGCCGATGCGCGCGATCCGGCGACCGGATTCACCTATCTGACCTTCGTCGCGGGGACGTCGGTGATCGCGGCGGGCCTGGCCACACACGACCGGGCGGGTGCGGCGCTGGTCCTGCTCGCCGTGGCGGCCGCGGCGTGGCTGCTGCTGTGTTACCTCGTCCCGGCGGAGCTGATGGTGCATCATCCGCCGCAGAACACGGCGACCGGCGCGGACGGCACCTGGTTCCTCTGGGTGGTCGGCACCCAGTCGCTGGCGGTCGCCGCGACGGCCCTGCCGGAACCCTGGGGGCGGCGCTTCGCGGTACCGGCCGTGCTGTGCTGGTCGGTCGGCGTGGTGCTGTACCTCGCGGTGGCGGCGCTGGTGCTCGGCACCCTGTTCGGCGGCGAACTCACCGCGGCGAAACTCGTTCCGGCGTACTGGATCTTCATGGGCGCGACGGCCATCAGCGTGCTCGCCGGGGCGCAGGTGCTCGAACACGGTTCGGTGCGTCTGGTCGCGGAGCTGCGACCGGTGCTCGCCGGAGTCGCGGTGGTGCTGTGGGCATTCGGCAGCTGGCTCATCCCCCTGCTGCTGGCCGCCGGCGTCTGGCGCCACCTGGTCCAGCACTTCGCCCTCGCCTATGAGCCCGGCCTGTGGAGCATCGTGTTCCCCGTCGGCATGTACGGCGTCGGCACCGCCGAACTCGGCCGCGTCCTGGGCGAACACTGGATGGTCACCTTCGGCCACGCCGAGGCCTGGGTGGCCCTCGCGGCTTGGGTAGCAACTGCCGCCGCCCTGGTCGTGAGCCTCATGCGGCGGGCCCGCTGACCGGCCCCAACCACCATCGTTTCCCGGCGTGCTTTTGGCCGGGACCTCGCGAGATTCCGGCCAAAAGCATGCCGGAAAACGTGGGGGCAGCGTGCCGGAAGACGTGGAGGCAGCGTGCCGGAATAGGTCGGGGGCATTGCGCGTTGTCAAAGGTGCCGCTACCGTAGGCATTGTCGTCATCTTGTGGATGTAGGTCGACGCAGTAGTCCCGCCCACAGGATTTCTTCACTCCCGGATCGTTTGGTTCGCCCTTCGGCGCACCGCGCCAGCTAGCGAAATCGACCGGGGTCCCCATCGCGGCTACCCGCCGCGCTCACGGCTTTCGCCGCGACCACGATTCCTTCATCCGTTCAGGAGAAACACCATGGAAGACAACACAATTCACTCGAGAGGCGGCGAGGCCGCCGAACCCCGGGAGACGCCCGTGACCGGCATCCTGGATATCGCCGACAACCGCGCGAGCCTGCGCGTCGACGGCTATCTGGCCGGACCGGACGATGCGCACGTCACCCCGCGCATGATCCGCGAATACGGTTTGCGCCGTGGCGATTCCGTCACCGGAGCCGTCGGGACGAAGCGCGACGGCGGCAAACACGCCCCGCTGATCCGCGTCGACACCGTCAACGGACTGTCGCCGGCCCAGGCCCGATCCCGGCCGCACTTCGCCGATCTCGTCCCCATCTATCCCCAGGACCGGCTGCGGCTGGAAACCGAACCGCACGAAATGACCACGCGCGTCACCGATCTCGCCATGCCCATCGGCAAAGGCCAGCGCGCCCTGGTGGTCGCACCGCCCAAGGCGGGCAAAACCTCTGTGCTGCAATCGATCGCGCACGGCATCGCCAAGAACCACCCCGAATGCCAGCTGATGCTGGTGCTGGTCGGCGAGCGCCCGGAGGAGGTCACCGACCTCGCCCGCGCGGTCCCCGCCGATATCGCCGCGGCCACCTTCGACCAGCCGCCGCGCGAGCACGTCGCGGTCGCGGAGCTGGCCATCGAACACGCCAAGCGCCTGGTCGAGATGGGCCGGGACGTGGTGGTTCTCCTCGACTCGCTGACCCGCCTGGCCCGTGCCTACAACCTGGCCTCGTCGGCCTCCGGCCGGATCCTGTCCGGCGGTGTCGACGCCGCCGCGCTGGCGCCGCCGAAGCGCTTCCTCGGCGCGGCCCGCAATATCGAGAACGGCGGCTCGCTCACCATCGTCGCCACGGCGCTCGTGGAGACCGGATCGGTGGCCGACACCGTCATCTTCGAGGAGTACAAGGGCACCGGCAACGCCGAACTCAAGCTGGACCGCCGCATCTCCGAGCGCCGCATCCACCCCGCCGTCGACATCGCCCAGTCCAGCACCCGCAAGGACGAGCTGCTGCTCACCGCCGAGGAGTCGGCCGCGATCCGGTCGCTGCGGAGCACCCTCGCCGGCCGCGAACCGCAGCAAGCGATCGAACTCCTGCTGACCGGCCTGGGCCAGACCGACACGAACGCGGAATTCCTCGCCGGGATCCGGGCCTCCGCGACCTGACGCGGTATGTGATCCAGTCGGTTCACTACTCGGCGGTAGCCTGTCTTTCGGTGGGAGGCACAGAGCAGGTCGTGCCGACCCGGCACGATCTGGAGGTTTCCCTTGCAACCGACGAACGAGGCCGGACCGTCTTCGACTGGGAGACCCGGGTGACGGCGCGGGAGGAGATCCTGCGCCGCGTGCGCGACGGGCTGATGGCACTGCCCGACGACCAGCGCACCGTTCCGGCGCCGACCAAGCGCCACCGGGATACGCCGGAGGTTCCGCCCGAGGATCATGCCGCGACCGTGGGACTGTTCATCGAACGGCTGCGGTACTACGGGGCCCAGGTCGTGCGGATCTCCGCGCCGGACATCGCCCATGCCCTGAACGATGCCCTGCGCGCCCAGGGCACCACCACGGTGGTATCCCCCGAGGGCCTGTCGCGGGAATGGCTCGAGCACTGGGCCGAGACCGACGGGAACCAGGTCGTCCCCGACCGTCCCCATCTCTCACCGCACGACCTCGACGGGGTCACCGCGGTGGTCACGACCTGTACCGGTGCGGTCGCCGACTCCGGCACGGTCGTCCTCGACGGCGGGCCGGGCCAGGGGCATCGGGGTACGACCCTCGTGCCGGACTGCCACATCTGCGTGGTGCGCGCCGACCAGATCGTCTCCTCCCTGCACGAGGTGCTCGACCGGCTGGACCCGCGCCATCCGATCACCTTCTTCAGCGGCCCGTCCGCGACCGTCGACATCGAGACGCGCGATGTACACGGCCCCCGGCGCCTGGTGGCTCTCATCGTCGAATAGGTCAGCGCGGCGGCATACCCCCGGGGCCACGCCCCGGGTCGCCTTGCCCGCCCGGGGCAGAGTTGCCGCCGGACCCAGCCGGGGCAGAGTTGCCGCCCGGCCCACCCGGGGCAGAGTTGCCGCCCGGCCCACCCGGGGTCCGGTTCCCACCGGAACCACCCGGAGACCCGCTACCGCCAGGTCCGCCCGGGGCCGAATTGCTCTGGGCGTTCTGGGACTTCTCGGCGACGCCGACGGTGAGCGAGACGGTCATGCCGGTCGCCGGTGTCCCGGAGACCGAGGCCAGCTCCGCGTCCCAGCCGTCGCCGAAGACGTTGTCGTTCGCGAGGGAGACCCCGGACAGATTCCGCACGCTCTGCGCGTAGCCGGAGTCGTAGGCGAAGACCTGGTTACACGCGTCCTGCGGCAGGGCGATCTGTGAGGTCAGCCGAGCGTTGCCGCCGGCGACCGCCACATCGAGCGAGTCGTACACCTCGAAGTGGATATGCGGCCACCGGCCGGAATAGCAGGCGGGAAAGATCGAGGTGAACGTGACCTTGCCGGCGGCATCGGCGACCTGGATCCCCCGCAGATAGTTCTGCTCGGTGATGTCGCGCCCGTAGAGCGAGTATTCGCCGTCCCGGTCGCAGTGCCAGAGATAGATGGCCATCCCCGACCCCGCCGCATCGCGGGCCAGATCCCGGAAGGTGAGCGCGATGGTCGTCGGAACGCCCTCGGCCTTCCCGGTGTAGTCGCCGAAACTGGATGTGATGTCCTGGCGAACCACCCCGGACTGGATGAGCACATTGGGCCCGTTGGTGCCGTCGCCCGGGTAGGGACCGGCCGTTTCCTGTGGCGCGGCCGCGACGGCGCCGCTCGACGAGGCCGTTGCCGAGGTTGTGCTCGCCGACGAGGACTCCGCGTCCGACGCGCAGCCGGCGAGGGCCGCGGCACCGGCCGTCCCCGCGATGCCGAAGAGCGTCAGCGCGCGTCTGCGGGACACCATCACCCGAAGATCGTGCGCGAGTCCGCGATCGTGTTCGTGAACCTCACCGCCTGTGTGACGTGCCCGATGTGTACTCATCTGTCCTGCCCTCCGTAGCAATGGATGCCGGCGGCGAGCCCGTATCCGCCCGCCGCCCTCGGGACCGTCCCGAACCGTTACGACGATGCTGGCCGCCGAGTTATCGATATCGGTGGGTCGATGCTGCGAAATTGCTGTGAACCGGGCGAATCGCCGCCGGGTCGGCCACTAGCGCTCCTTAAGGCCCCGGCAAGTCCGGGGCGGCATCGTCTTCCTCGACACCGGATCGCTCCGGTGAAACCCACCGCCGGGGGGTGGGCGTTGGAGGTGGCCCGTCTACGAGGGGTGGCGGGTCATCTCCGGCTCACAGGTGCTCCTGCCGCGAAAGGGGGCGGCAGGATCGCTCGGCGGAAACCGACGGCCCGGCCTGTCCACGAGGGGTGACAGGCCGGGTTCGGGTGCCGCTGTTGTGGCGTTGTGATCTTGGCGGCGGCGCGTCTCGCGAACTCGAGGAATGATGGAAGTACACGCGAAACGGTTGGGAGCGACGATGGAAACCGCAGTCGTCTTCGTACTGGCTTGCCTGCTTTATTGGTGGGGGATGCTGTAGACGCGCACACGACGACGCTCCGCCCCGGCCTCGAGGGGCCGGGGCGGAGCAATGTTCGAGCTTTCGCGGCACCGCTCGGGTCTACGGAGCCGGACTTCCCTTCGGACCCTCAGCGCGTGCCGACGAGTTCATCGTTCTCGCTGGCGTCCCCTCACCCGTATCACTCTCGCCCGCAACGTTTTTCACATTGCGCATGAGGACGATCGCCACCATCGAGGCCGCCAGGGCGCTCAGCGCGCCGGCCGTGAAGGTGACCGACATCGCGGAGCTGAAGGCGTGCCGGGCCAGGCCGATCAGGCCCGCGTCCCCGCCGCCGAGCACGTTCGCGATGGATTCGCGCGCCGCGGCCGACGCCCATTCCGGCATCTCGTCGGAGTACGTGCCGGCCAGGACCGCGCCCAGCACCGCCACGCCCATCGAGGCGCCGACCTGCTGGATGGTGTCGTTCAGCGCGGAACCGACACCGGCGTCCTCGGCCGGGACCGCGCTCATCAGCGCGCCGATCGCGGCGGGCATCGCCAGACCGGCGCCGGCGCCCAGCAGCGCGGTGGCCAGGGCCACCGGCCAGAAGCCGCTGTCCACATCCAGCATGGCCAGCGCGCCGAACCCGCCGGCGACGACGACCAGGCCCACCACCGTGACCACCTTGGCGCCGAACTTGCTCACCAGCCCCGCACCCAGGCCGTTGAACGCCAGGATCGCGACCGCCATCGGAGTGAACGCCAGCGCCGTCCGCATCGGCGAGTAGCCGAGGACGAACTGCAGGAACTGGGTCAGCACCAGGACCAGGCCACCGTTGGCGAAGGTCACCAGGACCAGCGAGAAGCTCGATCCGGTGAAGCTCCGGTCGCGGAACAGCTTCAGCGGCACCATCGGCGACGCGGCGGTCAGCTCGCGAATCACGAAGGCGATCAACGCGATCGCGGCGATTCCGAAGGCGATCAGGGTGCCGCGATCCGACCAGCCGTGCTGCGGCACCTCGATGATCCCCCACACCAGCGCCACCATTCCGACGACCGACAGCACCATGCCCGGCACATCGGGCTTGCGCCACGGGCCCTTCGACTCCGGCATCAGCGCCACGGCCGCCACGACGGCCACGATCGCGATCGGCACGTTCATCACGAACACCGCACCCCACCAGAAGTGGTCGAGCAGCGCGCCGCCGAGCACCGGACCGGCGACCATGCCGACCGTCGCCACGGCACTCCAGGCCGCGATCGCCTTCGGACGCTCCTCGTCGTCGAAGACGGTGATCAGGATCGACAGCGTGCTGGGCATGATCAGCACCCCGCCGAGACCCATCACCACGCGCCCGGCGATCAGCAGCTCCGGCGTGCTCGCGTAGGCCGCGAGCAGTGAGGCCCCGCCGAACAGCACCAGGCCGATGATCATCACCAGCCGCCGGCCGAACCGGTCGGACAGGCTGCCCGAGGTGAGCAGCAGGCCCGCGAACACCAGCAGGTAGGCGTCGATGATCCATTGGATCTGCTGCGAGCTGGCGTGCAGATCGGTCGCGATATCCGGAATCGCCACGGTCAGCACCATGTTGTCGACCACCAGCACCAGCGAGCTGAGGCACAGCACCACCAGGATCAGCCAGCGGCGCGGGTTGCGGGCCACCGCCTTCCGGGCGGCCGTATCGAGCGTATCCATCGTGAACCCCTTCGAGATCTTCCGCACGTCGTGCGTTCTGTCGAACACTGTACGTAGAACGAACACTGTACGCAATAGGTACGGTGTTCGTAGATGCGAACACCGTACGAATCAGCGGTTATGCTGGTGGGCGACGAGGAAAGGAGCGGTGATGGCCACCGAGACCACGAAGGGCGCGACGCCTCAGGAGATCCCGTCGGTATGGACCCGGCCGCAGCGCTCACGGCGGGAGATGCCCGCTCTGAGCCGGGACCAGATCGTCGACGAGGCGATCGCCCTCCTGGACGCGGAGGGCTACGAGGCGCTGAGCATGCGCAAGCTCGGGGCGCGGCTGGGCGCGGGCGCGACCTCGCTCTACACCCATGTGTCGAACAAGGACGAACTGCTGGAACTGGTCGTCGACCAGGCATTCGGGGAGGTCCGCGCGCCGGATGCCGCAGCCTCGGACGAGTGGCGCGACACCCTGCTCACGCTGTCCCGCGGCATCCGCGACACGATGCTGCGGCATCCGTGGATCGGCGTGGTGATGAGCAGCGCGGGGCTGGCCTACCTCGGACCCAACCTGATGGGCCTGTCGGAGTCGATGCTGACGGTCATCGAGGAGGCCGGATTCGACGAGGAGGCGGCCGACCGCGCCATGCAGGCGATCTTCGCCTATCTCATCGGCTCGACGTCCGGCGAGGCGGCCATGATGACGACGGTCGCGCGCAGCGGCCTGAGCGAGCAGGAGTGGATCGACCGGATACAGGCCGTCGCCGAGCAGGTGGCCCGGCCGTATCCGCGGATCTACAAGCGCACCCTCGCCCAGCGCGACACCGACGCGGCTCGCACCCGCGAGGACGGCTTCGTCGCCGAACTCGGGTTGATCATGGACGGACTGGAGCTGCGGCGCGGGCGCTGAGACCGGCCCCCGCGCCGCCGGGCCTCAGCGGCCGGTGGCCAGGTTGGCGCCGCCGGTGGCGTCCAGCACCACGCCGCTGATGAATTCGTTGGTGGCCAGCGCGTGGATCGCCCGCGCGATGTCCTCGGGACGGCCGACGCGGCCCACCGGGGTGGCGGCGGCGATCCCGTCGAACAGCACCCGCCGCTGCTGTTCGGGGACCGCGTCCCACCACGGGGTATCGATCACGCCCGGCGAGACGGCATTGATCCGCAGCGGTGCCAGCTCCACCGCCAGGGGCGGCACCATGGCGTCGAGGGCGCCGTTGATCGCGGCCAGACCGGCCGTGCCGGGGAAGGCCGCGCGCGAGGAGCCCGCGGTCACCAGGGTGACCGAACCGGCCGGATCCAGGTGCGGCAGTGCGGCTTTGAGGATGCGGACGTGCGGCCAGAACTTTCCGTCGAAGCCCTCGGCCAGGTGGTCGAGGGTCAGCTCGGCGAACGGGCCGCTGCCGGCCGAGCCGCTCACCGAGATCACCAGGTGATCGATCGTCCCCGCCTGGGCGAAGAACGCGTCGACCTCGGCCTGACTGCCGGCGTCCACCCGGTGCGCGGTGGTCTTACCGCCGATCCGGGCCACGGCGGCATCGAGTTTGTCCTGGCTGCGCCCGGTGACGACGACCTCCGCGCCGCCCGCGGCGAACAGCGCGGCGGTGGCCTCGCCGATGCCGGAGCTGCCGCCCATGACGACGACGCGCGCGGTGGTGGAGGTGTTCGGAGCGGTCATTGTGCGCTTCTTTCTCATGAGGTCTCGCATTTTTGACGAGACTGTCAGTCTCGACAACGAGGGTAGCGCGTACGGTATTCCCGCGCAGCGTGGAACGAACGGAGGCGGAGGCGTGGACTCGGATCGCGGACAGGCGGAGACGGCCCGGCCCCATACGGGCCGACGGCGCAACGAGGCGGTTCATCGCGCGATCCTGGATGCCGCGCTGGGCCTGCTGGCCGACTCGCGGGGCGCGCCGATCACCATCGACGCCATCGCCCGCGCGGCGGGTGTCGGCAAGCAGACCATCTACCGCTGGTGGCCGTCGAAGGGCGCGGTGCTGCTGGACGCGCTGCTCCTCACGGCCGACCGGACGGTGCCGCAGCCGGACACCGGCTCGGCCCGCGGCGACCTGCTGGCGATCGTCGAGGCCACTTTCGCCGGGGCACAAGACCTTTCGACCGCCTCCACCCTCCGCACCCTGGTCCGCGAGGCGGCCCACGACCCCCACCTGGCCGAGCTGATGCAGGATTTCACCGCCGCCCGCCGGAAAGCCGTCCGAGACATCCTCATTCGCGGCATCGAACGCGGCGAACTCCCCGACGGCACCGACCCGGACCTGATCGTGGACCAGTTCTACGGCCTGTTCTGGTACCGCTTCCTGCTGGGTCACGCACCGCTGGATCATGCTGCGGCCGAGCAGGTTACGAATTCCCTGCTACCGGCTCAGTGAGGGGATTCCGGCCAAAAGCGTGCCGGAAACATAAGTCTGCCGGAACTACGAAGGCCCGCATCGGGTTTCCGATGCGGGCCTTCGTAGTTGTCGGGCTCAGCCTTCGAGGCCGGCGCGGACGCCGTCCTCGATGCGCTTGCCGAGTTCGGTGTCGACGTTCTTCCAGTACTCGAAGACGCGGCTCAGGACGGGCTCCTGGACGCCGCCGAGGACGTGGCCGACGACGTTGTTCACCAGGCGGTCTCGCTGCTCGTCGTCGAGGACCTCGCGGACGAGGGTGCCGGGCTGGGTGAAGTCGCCGTCCTCGGCGTGCTGGATGTAGCCGGCGCGGACCTGCTTCGGCTCGAAGGCCCAGGTGGCCTCCTCCGGCGCGAGGGACTCGTCGGCGTGCGGGCCGCCGTAGGAGTTCGGCGCGTACACCGGCACCTCGGGCTCGTTGAAGTCGAACCGCATCGCGCCCTCCTTGGAGTAGGAGTTCACCTCCGCGGCCCGCGCCCGGTTCGGCGGCAGCTGCGCGTAGTTCGTGCCGATGCGGTAGCGGTGCGCGTCGGCGTAGGAGAACACGCGGCCCAGCAGCATCTTGTCGGGCGAGTAGCCGATGCCCGGCACGATCGCCGACGGCTCGAACGCGGCCTGCTCGATCTCGACGAAGTAGTTGCGCGGGTTGCGGTTCAGCGTCCAGCGGCCCACCTCGATCAGCGGGTAGTCCTTCTTCGACCACACCTTGGTCAGATCGAACGGGTTGAAGCGGTAGCCCTCCGCCTCGTCGACCGGCATGACCTGCACGTAGACCGTCCAGCTCGGATAGTCGCCGCGCTCGATGGCGTCCCACAGGTCCTGGCGGTGGTAGTCCGGATCGGTACCCGCGAGGCGGTCGGCCTCCTCCTGGGTGAGGAAGTCCTGGCCCTGATCGGTGCGGAAGTGGTACTTCACCCAGAACCGCTCGCCCTGCGCGTTGATCCACTGGTAGGTGTGCGAGCCGTAGCCGTTCATGTGCCGGTAGGTCTTCGGGACGCCGCGGTCACCCATCAGCCAGGTGACCTGGTGAGCGCTCTCCGGGCGCAGGGTCCAGAAGTCCCACTGCATGTTGTGGTCACGAAGTCCGTTGCCCGGCAGCCGCTTCTGCGAGCGGATGAAGTCGGGGAACTTGATCGGGTCCTTGATGAAGAAGACCGGCGTGTTGTTGCCGACGAGGTCGTAGTTGCCGTCCTCGGTGTAGAACTTCACCGCGAAACCGCGCGGGTCGCGCCAGGTGTCGGGGCTGCCCTGCTCACCCGCGACCGTGGAGAAGCGCACCAGCGACTCGGTGCGCGCGCCGGGCTGGAACAGCTTGGCCTTGGTGAAGCGGCTGACATCGTTGGTGACGACCAGTTCGCCGTACGCGCCCGCGCCCTTGGCGTGCACGATCCGCTCCGGCACCCGCTCCCGGTTGAACTGGGCGAGCTTCTCGATGAGGTAGTGGTCGTGCAGCAGGATGGGTCCCTGCGCGCCGGCGGTCAGCGACTCGTTGTCGCTGGGTACCGGGGTGCCGGTGTTGGTGGTGGTCGGCTTGGTCATTCGACGCCTCCTTGGCTGTGAGCATCGCCCCGGATACGGGCTGCCCGGGTCATCTGGATGGAGCGGTGCTTATCGGGCACGCACGGAGTCGGCCGGACGGCAGTCCGGGCACAGCCCCCAATACACGACCTCGGCCTCGTCGATCGCGAAACCGTGCGCGTCGGACGGGTCCAGGCAGGGGGCGCTACCCACGGCACAGTCCACATCCACGACCGTGCCGCAACTCCTGCACACCAGGTGGTGATGGTTGTCGCCGGTGCGGGCCTCGTACAGCGCCGCGGAACCGGCCGGTTCGATACGCCGCAGCAGACCTGTGTTCACGCAGGCGCGCAATACGTCGTAGACGGCCTGCGTGGACACCGAGCCGAGCTGCTGCCGAACCGAGGCTGCCACCCGATCGGCATCCGAATGCGGTTGGGCCACAACCGCGTCCAGCACCGCGACCCGCGGGGCGGTAACCCGCAGGCCGACCGCGCGCAACCGTTCGCGCGGATCGAAACCATCGGTGTGCATGTCTCCAGTTTCCACGTTTTCTGGAGTTAGTCAAGAAAAGACTCAACAGTCTGTACAAATGGCCGCCTGACCGGCGCGTCGCCCAGATCACACCGCCGGGTCCGGAATAGATCCCGGGGTGGCCCCGTTGATACCCCTTGCCGGCGTCGGGACAGCCCCGGGCCTCACCACTTCGTCGCTACGAGCGACCACTCGCCGAGAGGCGCATGTTGGGCGTCGGCACCCGACGGACGCCGCCAGGTCATCCCCCCGACCTGGCGGCGTTTCTCGTCCGCGTCAGGTACGGCGGGCCGGCCTCACGGGCGGCGCTCTCGTCCGCTGCGGGTACCGCGGGCCAGCCCCACGGGCGGCGCTCTCGACCGCTGCGGGTACCGCGGGCCAGCCCCACGGGCGGCGCTCTCGTCCGCTGCGGGTACCGCGGGCCAGCCTCACGGGCGGCGCTCTCGTCCGCTGAACGGGGACGGCGGGTCGCCTTCGGCCGGCGGCGTTTCTTGCCCGTCGAGCGGGGACGGCGGGTTAGCCTGACCGCCATGGGGCGCATCCTCGGCTGGATGGTGGGCGTAACGGTTCTCGCGCTGGTGGCGGGCGGCATCTCCGCCGGGCGCGCACAGGCATCGGCGGGTGACGACGCGCGGTGCGCGGTGAGTTCCGGCCGCGCGTTCGAGCGCGCGGACCCCGAACAGGTCGGGCTCGACGCCGGACGCCTGGAGGCCGCGCTAGCCTTCGCCGCCGACCGGAACCGGCTGAACGTCAAGGTGTTCCGGCACAACTGCCTGATCGGTTCCGGACCGCGCAACGATCGGACCGGCGGCGTCCCGTGGAATATCTGGAGCGTCACCAAGAGCATCGTCTCCCTCGTCGCCGGAATCGCCTGGGACCAGGGCAAACTCGACCTCTCCGCCCCGATCGGCCGCTATCTGCCGCCCGGGCAGGGCGACGCCGCGCATCGCGCGATCACCGTCGAGAATCTGCTCACCGAGACCTCGGGCCTGCACATCGGCACGGTGAACGAGGGTCTCACCGGCGTCGTGCCGATCGATCCCAACAGCGCCGTGCTGGCGCTCGGGGTGCACCTCGATCATCAGCCCGGCACCGAATTCACCTACAGCCAGCGCAATGTCGACCTGCTCAGCTACATCATCGAACTGGCCGTCGGCGAGCCGCTGCAGCAGTTCGCGCAGCGGGAGTTGTTCGACCCGCTGGGTATCGCCCGCGGCGACTACTACTGGGCCCGCGACCGCGCCGGCCACACCTACGGGTACGCGCATCTGATGATCCCGCCCGACGACCTGGCCAAGCTCGGACTGCTGGTGAGCAACGACGGGCAGTGGAACGGCACCGATGTCGTCTCCGCCGACTACCTGCACCGAGCCCTCTCCCCGTCGGCCACCGAACCGTGCTACGGATATCTGTTCTGGCTGGGCGCGGGCTGCGTCGAGATGCCGTCGTTCCTGCCGCGCGACACCTACGAGATGGCCGGGCTCGGTTTGCAGAACGTGTTCGTCATTCCGAGCCTCGGCCTGACCGTGGTGTGGACCGGCGCGTTCGGAAACCGCAGCAGCGGAGGGCCTTCCGGGGTGTTGCAGAATACGACCGAACTCACCCACGAGTTCTTCCGCCGCCTGTTCGCCGCGTTCCACGAACCGCCGGCGCCGGACCCCGGGCCGTACGTGGAGCCGCCCGTGGAACTGGACCCGCGCAACTACTTCGACCCGAACATCACCCTCGCCGTCTTCGGCGTCGGCCCGGATTCCTATCCCGGCTGCACCGTGGTGTCCTGTTCGAGCACCCCGCTCGCGCCGCCGTTCGCGGACCTGCCGCCGGGCTGCCTGCTGGTGACCTGCCTCGGCCCGGATCCGCGGACGCCCGGCATCCACTGACCGGGGTCGTCGGGGCGGGACCTCGCCTCGGCGTCGAGGCGGGCGGCCGCGTGGTTGAGCCAGCTCTGGTAGTAGTCCAGGAAGTCCGGGCCCAGCGACCATTCGCCGCGCCGATGGCCGAGGTAGACCACCCTCCCCCGCGCCGGCCCGGCCACGATCAGGCCGATGAAGTCGCCGTAGCCCACATCACTGATCACCAGGTAGCCACCGCCGGATCCAGGCCCGAGCGGCCCCTGCTCACCCGGCGGAAACGGCCGGGCACAGGCGGTATGGGCGGAGCGGACCATGCGCACCCAGCTCACGCCGCAGTAGGGCCCGGCGCCGACGCCGATATCCGCGAGGAAGGCCCGGAAGTCCCGGGGCAGCGTCCCGCGCATGGCCGCCTCCAAGTCGGCCAGCAGCTCCGGCCGCACCGGCCAGGTGTGGAAGGAGTGCAGTCGCACCCACGGGGGATCGCCGCTGTCGAAAGACCTCGCCGACAACGCGACCCGCCCACGCAGCCAGGCGAGGCGGCCCCGGATCCAGTCCAGCCGCGCACGCAGTTCGTCGTCCATCGATCGATCATCGCGAGTGAACGGCCCTGCGCGCCAACGTCATTGCTCGTGTCGGGGAAAATAACACGAGTTCGCCGACGAATTTACCTCACTGTCACCAACGGTCAGCGCTGACTCAGCAGCACCTCGGCGATCTGAATCGTGTTGAGGGCCGCGCCCTTTCGCAGGTTGTCGCCCGAGACGAACAGGGCCAGGCCGCGGCCGTCCGGAACGCCCTGATCCTGGCGGATGCGCCCGACCAGGGATTCGTCGATACCGGCCGCCTGCAGCGGGGTCGGCACGTCGACCAGCTTCACGCCCGGCGCGGCGGCGAGGATCTCCTTCGCCCGCTCGACCGAAAGCGGTTGCGCGAATTCGGCGTTCACCGACAGCGAGTGCCCGGTGAAGACCGGGACGCGCACGCAGGTGCCGCTCACCGGCAGGTCCGGGAGGCCGAGGATCTTGCGACTCTCGTTGCGCAGCTTCTGATCCTCGTCGGTCTCGCCGGAGCCGTCGTCGACCAGCGAACCGGCCAGCGGCAGCACGTCGAACGCGATCGGGGCGACGTACTTGTTCGGCGCCGGGAACTGGACGGCCGACCCGTCGTGGGTCAGCTTCTCCATCTCCGGGGCGACGGCGCGGACCTGCCCGGCCAGCTCCTCCACACCGGCGAGGCCGCTACCGGACACCGCCTGATAGCTGGAGACGATGAGGCGCGCCAGCCCGGCCGCGTCGTGCAGCGGCTTGAGCACCGGCATCGCGGCCATCGTGGTGCAGTTCGGGTTGGCGATGATGCCCTTGACCAGGTTGCGGGTCTGCTCCGGATTGACCTCGCTGACGACCAGCGGGACGTCGGGATCCTTGCGGAACGCCGACGAGTTGTCGATCACGGTGACACCGGCGGCCGCGAACCGCGGCGCCTGCACCCGCGACATGGTGGCCCCGGCGGAGAACAGCGCGATGTCCAGGCCGCTCGGGTCGGCGGTCTCGGCGTCCTCGACCACGATCTCGCCGCCGCGCCACGGCAACGTCTTGCCGGCCGACCGCGACGAGGCGAAGAACCGCACCTCGTCGGCGGGAAAATCGCGCTCCTCCAGCAGTTTTCGCATGACGGCGCCGACCTGTCCGGTCGCGCCGACCACTCCTACGCGTACACCCACGGTTATCGCCCCGATCCGGCGTGCACGACCGCCACCTCGTCGCCGCCCAGATCGAAGGCCTTGTGCAGCACCTGCACGGCCTGATCCAGCTCGGTGTCCTTGACCAGCACCGAGATCCGGATCTCCGAGGTGGAGATCAGGTCGATGTTGATGCCGTTGACGGCCAGCGCCTCACAGAAGGTGGCGGTGACGCCGGGATGGCTCTTCATACCCGCGCCGACCAGCGACACCTTGCCGATGTGGTCGTCGTAGAGGACCTGGGAGAAGCCGATCTCGCCCTGGCGCTTGGTCAGGAACTCGACGGCCTTGGGGGCATCGGTCTTGGGCAGGGTGAAGGTGATGTCGGTCTTGCCGGTCTCCACCTTGGAGATGTTCTGCAGCACCATGTCGATGTTGATCTCGGCATCGGCGATGGCACGGAACACCTTGGCGGCGTAACCCGGCTCGTCGGGCAGGCCTACCACGGTCACCTTGGCCTCGCTGCGATCGTGGGCGACGCCGGTGAGGATTGCTTGTTCCAAGGGGATGTCCTCCATCCATCCGTAAACGTAGGTGCCCTTCCGGTCCGTGTACGACGAGCGCACGTGGACGGGCACATTGAAGCTTCGCGCGTATTCGACGCAGCGCAGCATGAGCACCTTGGAACCGCAGGCCGCCATCTCGAGCATCTCCTCGAAGGAGACCTGATCCAGCTTCTGCGCGTCCGGGACGATCCGCGGGTCGGCGGTGAAGATGCCGTCCACGTCGGTGTAGATCTCGCAGACGTCCGCCTCCAGGGCGGCGGCCAGCGCCACCGCCGTGGTGTCGGAACCCCCGCGACCGAGGGTGGTGATGTTCTTGCTGTCCTGCGAGACGCCCTGGAACCCGGCGACCAGCACGATCGTGCCCTCGTCGAGGGCGGCGCGCACCCGCGACGGGGTCACGTCGATGATGCGGGCGTTGCCGTGCGCGCCGGTGGTGATCACGCCGGCCTGCGAACCGGTGAACGACTGCGCCTCCGCGCCCAGCGAATGGATGGCCATGGCCACCAGGGCGTTGGAGATCCGCTCGCCCGAGGTCAGGAGCATGTCCAGCTCGCGGGCGGGGGGTGCGGGAGAAACCTGCTGAGCCAGGTCCAGCAGCTCATCGGTGGTGTCACCCATCGCGGAGCAGACGACCACGACGTCGTGGCCCGCCTTCTTCGTCTCCACGATCCGCTCAGCGACGCGCCGGATCCGCTCGGCTGATTCGAGCGAGGATCCTCCGTACTTCTGAACGACGAGAGCCACGGCGGGGTCCTCCAAGATCGACTAGCGGCATTACCAGGAACCAAGAGTACCGACAGCGGTCCACCGGTTATCGATGCACCTCCACGGGCGGCACGGCCGAGGAGGCCATCCGAGCGTCGAACTTCGCGGTCAGCGCGGCCATGACCCAGTGATATTTCGTGTTGTGGAAAGCCGAGATTTCCCATTCGCCGTCGCGCCGGACGAGGACCCAGGTCTGAACCTTCGTATTGCGGGAGTTGCGGCGCTGCTTGCCCTTCACGACCGCGCCCACGCCGTGCACGAGGGCGACGTCGGGACCGAGGAAGCGGACCTGGGTGATGTCGCCGTCGAGGCGCGAGCCCTTCTGGAACTTCTCGAACAGCGGGACGTGGCAGGCCTCGATATCGGCCCGGCCCAGGTGATGGGTGCCCAGGAAGGTCACGTAGTCGGCGTCGGGCGTGAACTCGGCGGCGAAGGCGGCGGCATCACCCGCCGCCCAGGCCGCGTGGACCCGGTCGAGGACGGTGCGGACGGCGAGTTCGTCGGCGTGACGGTCGGTCATCGAAATCTCCTTCATCTTCTTAGATCATCTACTGATCGAATCAATAGTTGATTGAGTAAGATAATGATTGGACGCGCCGATACTGTCAAGACTGAGTTCGAAGGAGAGGAGCGCCGGCGGATGGCGGGTACGAACGATCTGGGTGAGCGGCTGACCCTGGCGGCACAGCGCAACGCGACGGACGCGGTGATGATGCACCAGGCCGTGGCGGACCGGCTCGGCCTGCACGTCACGGATCTGCGCTGCCTGAATCTGCTGCGTCTCGGCGGTCCCGCCACCCCGGGCGAGCTGGCCGCCCGCACCGGCCTGACCACCGGCGCGGTCACCCGGATGATCGACCGGCTACTGAAGGGCGGCTACGTCACCCGCGAACACGACGCCCGGGACCGCCGCCGGGTCATCGTCACCGCCGACGACGGCCGGATCGCGGAGATCGCCCCGCACTACGAATCGCTCGCCAGGGAATTCGAGAAGATCATGAGCGACTACACCCCCGAGCAACTGGAACTGCTGTTGGACCTGTTCGACCGGCTGCACGAGACGTCGCTGCGCGTCACCACGATGCTGCGGGCCTGATTCGTTTCCGGCGTGCTTTCGGCCGGAATCCAGCGGGAGATCCCGGCCGAAAGCGTGCCGGGAAACGAGGAGGCGGGCACGCCGAGGAGCGAGAGGACGGTAGAACTCATGAAGAGCACCGAGATCGAAGTGACCACGGGCAGTCGGGAAGTCGTCCACGACCTCACCCCGCAGTGCGCGGGGTTCGTATGGGAGGCCGCCGGTGGGGGCGACGGTCTGCTGCACATCTTCGTCCCGCATGCCACGGCGGGTGTGGCGCTCATCGAATTGGGCGCGGGGAGCGACGACGATCTGCTGGCCGCGCTGCGCGATCTGCTGCCGGCCGACGATCGGTGGCGGCATGCGCACGGATCGCGCGGGCACGGCCGCTCGCACGTCATGCCCGCGCTGATCGCGCCCTACGCCACCGTTCCGGTACTCCGCGGCGAGATGGCCCTGGGCACCTGGCAATCGGTGGCATTCGTCGACCTCAACGTCGACAACCCGAACCGCCGGGTACGCCTCTCCTTCCTTGCTTCCCCCGACTGACGGGGAAGGATTGCGCCGGAGGGGGCACAGAACGGACCGGATGCACCGGGCGACTGATGAAACGATGCTGAATAGCGTTGTTACGGACTGGCTTTCGCATGGGGTACCGCCTTGATTTGGTGAGTCTCGCTGTTCTCGGCGTACCCGCCTCCTCGTTGTCCCGGCGTGCTTTTGGCCGGGATCTCGCGAGGTTCCGGCCAAAAGCACGCCGGAACAACTGAGGTGGGCGCGTCGCGAAGAAAACGAGGTGGGCGCGTCGCGAAGGAAACGAGGTGGGCGCGTCGCGTCGGAAGGGGACTATGCCCGGGTGAACAGGGTGATCTGAGCCCCGTTGCTGAACTGCTCGCGGTGGGTCGGCCGGAACAGCGCGGGGCGGAAGTTGCCGGAGAGCGCCGATACGCCGCTGCCCGCGATCACGGGATAGCTCTTGAGGACGAGTTCGTCGATCTCGTCGATCAGCGCGCCGGCGAGCATGCCGCCGCCGCACAGCCAGATGTCCTTGCCGTCCTCCTGCTTGAGCCGGCGCACCAGCTCCACCGGATCGCCCTTGACGACCTCGACGTTCGGATGGTCGACCGGGGCCAGCGTGCTGGACACGACGTACTGCTTCATGTGGTCGTAGGGGCTGGCCACGCCGAGCTCGAGCGCGGGCTCGTAGGTGCCCCGGCCCATGATCACCGTGTCCCACGCCCGGTTCGGTTCGTCCACGGCCATCCCGAAGTGCGGGCGGAGATGCGTGGGAAGCGTCTCCGGGAACCGCTCGTTGGCCCAGGCCGTCATGTCGTCGGCCAGCGGGTAGAACTCGACTTCCGCATCAGGCCCGGCGATGTAGCCGTCCAGGGACACACCGACGTAGTAGACGAGCTTTCGCATGTGGTTACCGCCTTGCGTGTAGTACTCTGCTTGAAGTGATTTGAACTGTAGTACTACGGATGGAGTGGTGTCAACATGCGGACTAATCCGGAACGCCGGCAGGCTCTGCTGGACGGGGCGATCGAGGTGCTGGCCCGGGACGGCGCGCGGGGGCTCACCTTCCGCGCGGTGGACAAGGAGGCCGCGGTTCCGGCGGGTACGGCGTCGAACTACTTCGCCAACCGCGACGACCTGCTGACGCAGGTCTGCGGCCGGTACTACGAGCGGCTGCAACCCAGCGCGGACACCATGTCCATGCTCACCGACGCTCCCAAGACCACGGACACGATCACCGAACTGATGACCGAGGTCGTCGAGCGCGTCGCGGGTTTCCGCACGGGCTACCTGGCACAGCTGGAGCTGCGGCTCGAGGCCGTGCGCCGCCCCGAACTGCGGGCGATCCTCACCGAGCGGGTGCGCGCCGACCTGGATTTCAACGTGCGCAACCACCTCGACTCCGCGATGCCCGGCGACGAGACCACGGTCGTCCTGCTGTACCTGGCCCTGAACTGGCTGATTCTCGAAAGCCTCACGCTGCCCGACATCTTCGGCGAACAGCAGCGGCGCGACCTGGTACGGGCCGCCGTGGAGCGAGCGATCGGCGGGTAGCGAGGCCGCGCGCATCGGGGTTCGGGGCTATTCGGCAGTGGGAAGCCTTGTGATGCTCATCACTACGGGCAGATAATGCGGACATGCGAGCGAATGTCGGTGACCGGCTTCTGGTGCACAGCCGCGTGGTGGGCATGCCCGTGCGCACCGGAGAAATCGTCGAGGTGCGCGGCGACGACGGGAACCCGCCGTTCGTGGTCCGATTCGACGACGGGCACGAAAGTCTCATGTATCCCGGACCCGAGTGCGAGATCCGTTCTCATTCCTGACGGAAATTTCTCGCCCGCCCCCGGGCGGTGTCGCGGCGATATTCCAGCGAACCGCCGGCCAAACCATCCGGTTGACGTGCCGTGTGACCCCGGAGACAATCGGCCTGAAGCATTACGGGGAGTGGAGGGCACAGCATGCGCACGAAGACCGACCACCGATTCGTCATCGATATCGATCCCGAACAAGTCATGGAAGCGTTGCTCGCGGTCGATCGGATCCCGGAATGGTCACCGTCGCACAAGGATGTGCGCGTGGCGACATACGACGACTACGGCCGCCCCCAGCGGGTCTACGCCACGGTCACCCCGCTGGGCAACTCCGACCGCCAGGTCCTCGCCTACGACTGCACCGACGATCGCATCGCCTGGGAGGTCGTCGAGAGCGGCGCGGGCGGGGGCGGCCGCGGCTGGTTCGAACTGGACGTGACCGACGAGGGCACCGAGGTCTGGTACCACGCGGAGATCTACCTACCCATCCCCGTGCCGGGCATCCTGATGAAACGCAGCATCGCCCGCGTCAACGAGGAGGCGGTGCAGAACCTGATCGAGTTCGTCGAGAAGTTCAGGTTCGAGAACTACGACGTCGGCTGAGCACCGACCGACGCGACCGCACCGCGGGGAGCTGGCACGATATCCCCATGACCGGTGTGAAACGGCGTCTCCAGGTCGTCTCCGAGGACGCCTCGGTGACCCAGCTGGAGCTGTTCTTCGACCTCGTCCTGGTGTTCGCGTTCACCCAGGTGACCGACCTGGCCGCGCACGAGACGACCGCGGTGAACGTGCTGCGCGCGGTGCTGGTGCTCGCGGTCATGTGGTGGGTGTGGATCGCGTACGCCTGGCTGGGCAACGTGGTCAAGGCCGACGAGGGATTCGCGCGGGTCGCGATGTTCGTGGCGATGGGCGGCGGCCTGATCGCGGCGGAGGTGATCCCCGAGGCCTTCCACGACATGCCCGGCGGCTGGTCCGGTCCGCTGGTGTTCGCGATCGCGTACCTGGTGATCCGGCTGGTGCACCTGATCATGTTCTGGATGGCCAGCGACGAGGACGCGCAGCTGCGCGGGCAGGTGACGCGCTGGGCCACCGGCTCGATCACGCTGGGCACCACGCTGCTGATCATCGCGGCGATGAACGAGGGCACGGCGCAGATCCTGCTGTGGATCGCGGCCATCGTCGGCGACATGCTGTGGACGTTCTTCGCGGGCAACGAATGGCGGGTGAATTCGGCGAGCCACTTCGCCGAGCGGCACGGGCTGATCATCATCGTCGCGCTCGGCGAGTCGATCGTCTCCATCGGCGTCGGCATGGCCGGACTGCCGATCTCCTGGCCGATCGCGGTGGGATCGATACTGGCACTGGCGGTTTCGGGGCTGCTGTGGTGGGCGTATTTCGACGTCGCGGCGACCGTGGTGGAGCACGCGATGACCCATGCCCGCGGCGCGCGGCGCATCCAGATCGCGCGAAACTGCTACACCTACTGGCACTTTCCGATGATCGCGGGCATCATCGCGCTCTCGCTGGGGCTGAAGAAGGTGCTCAACTATCTCGGCGGCGCGCAGGGGCACACGTTGCACGATGTGCTGCACGGGATTCCGTTGTTCGCGCTGTTCGGCGGCGTGGCGCTGTATCTGGTCGCGCTGGTCGGATTCAAGCAGTACGCCACCGGGCAGGTGTCGTGGGCGCGGGTGGTCACCGCGGTCCTGCTGATCGCGCTGATCCCGGCCGGCTCGCACCTGCCGGCGATGGCCGCGCTGGCGCTGCTGTGCGCGGTGCTGGTGGGTCTGACCTGCTGGGAGCTGGTGCGGTACGCGGAGCCGCGCGAGGAGATCCGGCACCCGGCGGCCGAGCACTAGAACCGTCCGGTTCCCTTGTGGTCCACGGTCTCCGGGACCTCCACCCCCTCGCGCACCGCGTCCCGCATCTGATTCACGTTCTCCCGCAGCACATCTCCGATCAGCTCGTCGGTGCGGGGATCGGACAGGGCCTGGAACACGATGCGGAAGCTGATATCGGCGATGGTCCGGATGATCTCCTCGTGGAACGGCAGGTAGCGCACGCGGCCGATCTGCGGATCGTTGCGGATCAGCTCCACGATCATGGCGTCGAGCTCGCCGCGGTTCTCCTCCAGCGCCGCGGCGATATTGCGGGTGTACTGGCCCGCGCGCAGCACCGTCGCGACCTCCTCCAGCACCGCCATCGTCACCGGGCGCTTGATGGCCTCGACGATGGTGCCGACCGAGCGGTTGACCACCGCCGCGGTCACCCGGTCGCCGAAGGCGCGGTCGGCCACCCGGGCGAGCCGGACCAGGATCACCACGATCCGCAGCAGCCGGAAGCCGCGGAAGAACGGGCTGGTCACCGGGATCATGCCCAGGACCTCGTACCAGTACACGAACGGGAAGGTCCACGGCCAGCCCGCGCGGCGCCAGCGCCAGAGGAATTCGACGGCGAAGACCGCGCAGATGGAGTAGTCGATGATCACGAACACGTGATAGGCGTCCGGCGGGGGCGGGAAGAATGTCACCCAGCCGACCAGCACCACCGATACCACCGCGAGCGCCAGCATGAGGAAATCGGTCCACAGCGCCGGCGGCTTGCGCGGAAATTCCTCCGGCGGTGCGCCCGCCGCGGTGCGGTACTGCGACACAGCGATCCCTTCCACATCGAACGGTCCCGCCGAGACTAATGGGTTCTGGCAACCGGCGGGCAGATCTCGAAGCGCGAGCGGATCACGCTTCGCCACCGATGATGTCTCCTACACGCCAGATGTCACAATTGCGCCTCCCGCACACGGCACACCGCACAATCGGTTCGGCGAAATACGAATTCACTTACCGGCGCGCACGATCGCTTCCATATTACGTTCGGCGAGTGCGGTAATCGTGAGCGACGGATTCACCGTGCCGGTACTGCCCGGAACCGCGGCGCCGTCGACGACGTACAGCCCCGGATGTCCCTCGACACGCCCGTAGTTGTCGGTGGCGCGGCCGAGGACGGCCCCGCCCAGCGGGTGGGCGGTGAAGACGGCGTTGGCGTCGTATCCGAGCGGGGTGACGTAGTCGAAGACGGCGCCGGAGCGCTCGGCGATCCGGTGGTCGACGGCGCGGCAGGCCTCCACCACCTGATCCTGCGCGGCGCGCGGCCAGCTCAGCGCGGCGGCGTTGCGGGCGGCGTCGAAGCCTATGCGGGCGCGGGTGGGGTCGAGGACCATGCCGAGCGAGGCCAGCGCGCCGGTCTCCAGTGGGATACCGGGGATGAACCAGCTCTCCAGCGTCAGCGGCATTCCGGAGTCGTCGAAGACGCGGCTGGCGCTCGGCACGCCCTGGCCGGTGCCCGACAGCGAATTGTCGACCCGGGCGAGGACGACGTCGCCGTTGGTGCCCCAGCCGTCCCCGATGTGCTCGTTCAGATGCGGCAGCGCGCCGGTGGCCTGCGCGCGCACCAGCAGTTCGGTGGTGCCGACGGAGCCGGCGCCGAGGAACAGCCGATCGCAGGTCAGGGTGCGGGTGGCCAGCACGGCGCCGGTGGGGGCCAGCTTGGTCACGGTCACCACGTAGCGGCCCGAGGGGTCCTGGGCGATGGTGTCGACGCGGTGGCCGGGGTAGACCCCCGACTTGCCGGTGTCCTGGGCGTATTTCAGGTAGTTCTGGTTGAGATCGAACTTCGCGCCGTTGGAGTTGCCCAGATTGCTGCGCGCGGCGGTCGCGGAAGGCCTACTGGCGCCGGACAATTCGGCGCGCAGGATATCCCAGTTGAAGATGGAGTCGTTGGCCTGCGGCTGGTATCCGGCCTTGCGGGCCTGCTCGTCCCAGCGCCGCGAGTGGCTGAACGGGGCCGCGGCGTACAGATCCGGCGGCAGCGGGTCGAGCCGCAGCTGCTGCCGCACCCGCGGGTAGTACACCCGGTCCATCTCGTCGTAAGCGACTGTGCCACCGAAGATCTGGTCGAACCAGCGCCGCTCGGGGGCGATCATGGCGCCGGTGAAGACGACCGATCCGCCGCCCACCGCCGCGGCCCGCCACACGTCGATACCGGAGAACTCGGTGACGTCGAGGACGCCGCCGAAGGAGCCGAAGTGCATGGGCACCTTGGTGACTCCGGTGAAGCTGGTGCGATGCCAGAAGCCCCGCCCGTCCGGCAGGTCGTCACCGGTGAAGATCTCCCGCTGCGGATCGTTGGGCCAGCGGGATCCGCGCTCCAGCACGGTATTCGCGATGCCCGCCTCGGCCAGCCGCAGCGCGGCCACCGCGGCGCCGAACCCGGAGCCCACGACGATGGCGGGCGAATGCTCGGGCGGATCCGGCAGCGGTGCGAAGATCTCCGGCACCCACCCCCGGAACAGCTCGTCCCAGACCGGATCGGCCGCGGCCGCCCCGGCCCCGTACGCAGCACCCGCCGCGCCCAGCAACGCCGCCGTCCCGGCGGCCTTCATAAAGGCACGTCTGCGCACCCGGACTCCTTCATCAGCATGAACGCGCGCGAGACTACCGGGAGATACCAACGCGCTCAACAGAATCGGGAGTACTCACCACGCAAACAAATAGCCCCTTGCTATAAGCAATGATCAGCTCGACCCGCGTTTTCCGGCGGGCTTTCGGCCGGAATCCACAGGTGAGTTCCCGGCCAAAAGCATGCCGGGAACAAGAGAGGGGTAGCCGCCGGGAGCAGGAGGGGGCAGCCGCCGGGAGCAGGAGGGGGCAGCCGCCGGGAGCAGGAGGGGGCAGCCGCCGGGAGCAGGAGGGGGCAGCCGCCGGGAACAAAGAAGGATGCCGCCAGGAACATACAGGTATGCCGTCGGGAACAACGAGGTGCGCCGTCGGGGACAACGAAGGGTGCCGTCACACCACCGATGGACTAACCTCTTAGCTAAGGAGGCGTCATGTCGGGTAATGCGGCCGAACAATTCAACATCCACGAAGCCAAGACGCACCTGTCACGCATCATCGAGCGGGTGGAACACGGCGAGGAGATCGTCATCAGCCGGGCGGGACACCCGGTGGCGAAGGTCGTGCCGCTGGTGCGCCGTGTCGACCGCACCGGCCGCGGCTCCCTGCGCGGGCAACTCACGCTCCAGGGCGACTGGGATTCCGAGGAGACGAATTCCGGAATCGCCCGCGACTTCGGGATGCTGCCGTGAGCCTGCTGCTGGATACGCATGTGGTGCTGTGGTGGCTCGCGGACGATCCGGCACTCTCCGACGACCTGAAGGACACGCTCGACCACGAGCCCGACGTGTACATCAGCTCCGCGACCGTCTGGGAAGTGGCGATCAAACAGGCCATCGGCAAGCTCGACGGCCCTGCCGACCTGCCGGAGCGTATTCGCGACAGCGGATTCTTCCCGCTGGCCATCGAGCATCACCACGCGATGGCGGCGGGGCGGTTGCCGTTGCACCATCGCGACCCGTTCGACCGCATTCTGGTCGCGCAGGCCCGATGCGAGAATCTCACGCTGGTGACCGGGGATCCGTACTGCCGGAAGTACGAGGTCGCGATACTCGACGCCTGAGGCTCAGGCGCGTAGGCGTTCGCGGCGGAGTTGGTCTACCTCGGGGAGGTCGAGGGGTTCCAACTCGTCGACGCCCAGGGCGCGGAGGAGGAGGTAGTCGGCTAGTTCGGGGTTGCGGGCCAGGGCGGGGCCGTGCATGTAGGTGCCCATGACCGAGCCCTGGACGACGCCCTCGAGGCCGTCGCCGACGCCGTTGCCCACGCCGCGGGTGACGCGGGCCAGGCCGGTGGCCTCGGGGCCGAGTGTGGTTCCGCCGCGGTGGTTTTCGAAGCCGGTGAGGGGCTGGGAGAGGCCGGGGACGAGCGGGGTGGTGGCCACCTCGCCGATGGAGCGTTCGCGCTGGGGGGCGGTGGTGACGTCGAAGAGGCCGACGCCGTCGACCCGTTCGCCGCCCGAGGTCTCGTACCAGTGCCCGAGAACCTGGATCGCGGCGCAGATCGCCAGCACCGGAACGCCTTTCGCGGCGGCACGCTGCATGCCCGGGTAGCGCTGCAGGTGGCGGGTCGCCAGCCGCTGCGCCGAATCCTCGGCGCCGCCGAGCAGGTAGACGTCCAGCGATTCGGGCACCGGGTCGTTCAGGGTGATCTCGACGATCTCGGCGTCCCGGCCGCGCAGCCGCAGCCGCTGCCGCAGCACGACCGCGTTGCCGCCGTCGCCGTAGGTGCCCATCACATCGGGCAAGACCAAGCCGATACGGACGGTGGATTCGCTCATGCGCTGTGTCCTCTCGGGCATTCCCGGCTCCCTCCGTGGTTACGCAGGCTGCCGCCTCCGGTCGCGTCGCTCATGCCCGGGCCTCCAGATCCCGATTGAGGTCGCGGAACGCGGTGTAGTTGGCGAGCACCTCCACCTGCCCGGGCGGGCAGGAGGCGATGGCGCGCAACGGGTTCGGGACCGTGGTGTGCTCGACGCCGGCGTAGGTCAGGCGCACCGCCAGATCGGTGGCACGCTCCCCCGCGGCCACTACCTGGGTGCCCTCGAAGTGTTCGAATCGCACGTCCCACAGCCACGACAGGTCCTCGCCGTCGGGCACCTGGCCGTTGACCGCGATCACCAGACCCGTTGCGGCCGGGTCGATCATGGACAGCGCCTCCTGCCAGCCGGCCGGATTCTTGGCCAGCAGCAGCCGCGCGCTGTGGTCGCCGACCTCGACACTGCGGTACCGGCCGGCGATCTCGCGCACGGTGCCGGTCGCCTCCGCCGCCGCGTCCGGGCGCACGCCCAGCGCGACCGCGGCCGCCACGGCCTGGGCGGCGTTACCGCGATTGGCGCGGCCCGGAAGGGCAAGGCGCAGCGGAAGTTTCACGCCGTCGGGGCCGTGCAGGTGTTCCTCGTCCACCCACCAGTCCGGCTCCGGCCGGTGGAAGTCGGCGCCGGTGCTGCGCCAGTGCGTGCCCTCCCAGACGATGGGCTCGCCGCTGCGCGGGCAACTGGTGGCGTCGACGGCCCAGCCGCTGCCCGCGGCCACCCACACCACATTGGGATGGTCGTAGGCGATGGAGGTGATCAGCACGTCGTCGCAGTTGGCGATCAGGACGGTATCCGGATGCCGGGCCATGCCCGCGCGCAGCTTGCGCTCGATCATATTGATCTCGCCGACCCGGTCGAGCTGGTCGCGGGACAGGTTCAGCAGCACCACCGCGGCCGGGTTCAGCGCGTCGGCGACGTGCGGCAGGTGCAGCTCGTCCACCTCGATCGCCGCCAGCGGCGCGGCGCGGTCGGTGCTCAGCGCGGCCACGATACCGGCGTCCATATTGGCGCCGTCGGCCTGCGTCACGACCCGGCCCACGGTGCCGAGCGCGGCCGCGGTCATCCGGGTGGTGGTGGATTTGCCGTTGGTGCCGGTCACCAGCACCGTGCGCCGCCCGCGACCCAGCTGCGTCATCAGCTCGGGGTCGATCAGCAGCGCGATCAGGCCGCCGATCATGGACCCCTTACCGCGACCGGCCTTCTGCGAGGCCCACGACGCGGTCGCCGCCGCACGCAGCGCGAGCCGTCCGCGCACCGAGATGTCTGCCACGCCGCGAGTTTATTGGTGGTGCGCCGGGAATGCGCGCGCGGTGTCGCGTGACGCTACCCACCGGTGCTGTAGAGCAGTTTCTCGTAGTTCGCCGGGGCGTAACGCTCTTCCAGTTGTTCCAGGGTCTCGGTGAGGTTCGTCTGCACCTCCTTGGCGAGGCGCGCCGCGCCCGGCAGATCGTCCTGCGGCCAGCCCTCCGGCTTCCACAGGCTGCTGCGCATGAACGCCTTGGCGCAGTGGAAGAAGATCTGCTCGATGGCCACCTCGACGGCCAGGATCGGGCGGTGGCCCTTGACGATCATGTCGTCGAAGTAGGGCGCGTCGCGGACCAGGCGGGCGCGGCCGTTGACGCGCAGCGTCTCGTTGCGGCCCGGGATGAGGAAGATCACGCCCACATGGGGATTCGACAGGATGTTGAGATAGCCGTCGGCGCGCCGGTTGCCGGGGCGCTCGGGGATGGCGATGGTCGTGTCGTCGATGACCTGGACGAAGCCGGCCGGGTCGCCCTTCGGGGAGGCGTCGCAGTTGCCGTCGGCGTCGCTGGTCGCCAGCACCACGAACGGTGCGGTGGCGATCCACTGCCGGTCGCGCGGATGCAGGGCGACGCGTTCCTTGTCGGCCGCGCGGGGGTGTGGCTCGCCGAGCAGCTCACGCAGCTCGGCGGCGTTCGTGATCTCGCTCATCCTCCGATTGAACTGCGGATCACCGTGCGAAGCCAGGGGTTTGTGAGCAATCAGATCGGACCGTCGAAGAGGTTGGGCTGTCCGGCCGCGTACCGACCGGCGTCCTGTCGGCGCAGCGGCTCCAGCTCCGCGGCGCGGTACAGCGTGAACAGCCGGCAGCGCTCGGCGCCGGATCCGGCCACGTCGAGCAGCGCGTTCACCGCGGTGCGGGCGGCCTCGCTCGCACCCTCCATGGTGGCCAGGTCCATATCGGTGCGCACGTAATCGCCCGCCAGGAACAGGTTCTCCAGTGCGCCGTGCGCCTGCGGGCGGGACGACCAGGAGCCCGTGGTGTTGATGAGCAGCGGATCGGCATTGCTGTTGCGGCGGTTCCCGGCGTCCCAGGAGATGCCCGGATCGAGGAACCACGAGTGCAGGTCCTCGTCGCGCAGTTCGGCGGCGCCCTTCAGGTGGCCCCGCAGCTGCGCCCACACCTCGCGGGCGATCTCGTCGCGGGTGCATTCCTTGGCCGGCTTGCCGAACAGCGGGCCGGGGGTGTTCCAGTCGGAGACGTCGACCGACAGGCAGTCCCGCACCGCGCCGTCGCCGTAGCCGGAAAGCGTTGTGCGGGACCAGAACTGATTCTGCGCGATCGAGGTCAGCGACCACGGCGAATCGACGTAGGCCGTGTGTCCGCGCGCGATCTGGGCCGGACGCCGCAGGTACAGCTGGATACCGGCCATCCAGTCCACGACCAGATCGTCCAGCGCGGCCAATTCCGGTTGCGCGTCGAGGATTTCGGGACTCCACAGGGTGCGCGCCACCTCGACCGGCACCGCCAGCACGAAATAGTCTGCGGCCACGGTACTTTCGGCCCCGGATCCGTCGGTGACCCGAGCGCCCGTGACGCGCCCGCCGCGCGCCGTCAGCCCGCGCACCTCGCCGGTCACGAATCGCACGCCCAGCTCGCGCAGCAGCCGTACCCACGGATCGATCCACGCCTCGTTGGTCGGGCCGTTCAGCACCCGGTCCAGCGGGCCGTCGTTGGCGATCTCGAGCGGGTTCCCCAGGAACTGCTCGCCCATGGCGCCGATGGTGCGGGTGCTCGCCAGCTCGTCCTTCGCCGCGACCAGCAGCGTGGTCAGCGTGCGCGACAGCAGAGCCCGGAATTCCGCGGAACGGTCGTGGGCGCCGACGAAATCGCGCCATGACAGGTTCTCCCACTGGCCGAAGCGGCGGGCGTCGCAACTGGTGTTGAACACGAGCAGCCGGTTCGCGAAGTAGGCGGCGTCGGTCATCGGCATGCGCGTCGAGGTGGCGATCACCGAGCCCACGGTCTGCCGGAAGTCGTCCGGAGTGGACCAGCCGCGACCACCGCCGGAGCGCATCGGCACAACGGTGTCGTCGCTGCCCTGCCGCGAGAACCGCACCTCGGCCACCGGGACCAGATTGTCCCGCACGCCATTCGGGTTGCCGGGGAACGGAATTCGCCGCATCGTATCCGGAATGTGGTGGTAGAAGCCGGGAAAGAAGCGGAATCCGTGCTCGCCGGGCAGGTCGGGGCGGCCGTCGCGGCCGCTGTCCGGGACCGGGATGCTGCGGGCCTTACCGCCCAGCGCCCGCCGCTCGTACACGGTCACCTCGAAGCCGCGCTCGGCCAGTTCGTGCGCGGCGGTCAGGCCCGCCACGCCGCCGCCGAACACCGCGACCCGCCTGCCCGCGTCCGCCCTCGCCCGTCCCGGGCGCAGCGCCGTCGCGCCGACCGCCATCCCCGCCGTTACCACGCCTGCCGTCCCGCGAAGCATCGTTCTCCGCGAGAGGGCCCCCTGCCGTTCTGCCATCTACCGGACCTTCCACGCCGCGCTCACTGTAGGCGCTCGGCCCCGACCCTGGGTCCGGCAGGTACGAAATCCCGGCCCGCCCAGGCTTTCTGTGCCCACCCACCCAGCTCTACCGCCGCGCCACCAGTGCCCGCCGTGGCGGTTTGTGGCTGCACCCGCCCGGCTCGCCACCTGTACCGGTGCCCGTCGTGGACTAGTTCATGGCACCACGGCCAGTGCCGCCGTGGGCTATTTGCTAGCTCCACCCGTTCGGCTCGTCCTCATGGCGGTACCTGTCGCGAGCTATCTGCTGAGCGCCGGTTCCGGGGTGGCGGGTGCGGCCGCGCGTTCTGTGAGGGGGCCGGGGCGGCGGGCGGAGGTTGCGGCGGAGGCGCCTGTGATGACCACGACGGCTCCTATCAGGGAGAGTGCGGACGGCTGTTCGCCGAGGAAGGCCCAGGCGGCGCCGATTCCCACCACGGGTACGAGGAGGGTCAGCGGGGCGACCGCGCCGGCGGGATAACGGCCCATCAGGTAGGTCCACAGGCCCGAGCCCACCACGGTCGCGAGGATCGCCGTGTACGCGAGGGCGACCAGGGCGGGCCAGCCGCTCGCGGAGAACGACTCCAGCACCGCGCGGGGGCCGGCCGCCGGACCCTCGGCTAAGGCCGACAGCACGAACATCGGGACGGGCGGCACGACCGCCATCCACAGGGCCAGGTGCAGCGGATCCACCCGCTCGCCGCCGCCCGCCGCCAGGCGCGAGCCGATATTGCCGAATGCCCAGCCCAGCCCGGCGGCCAGGGTCAGCAGCACCGGGAGCAGCGCCGCGTGCTGGGCGCGGTCCCAGCCGATCACCACCATGCCCGCCACCGCGACCGCCAGGCCCAGGATCTGCGTCCCGCGCAGCCGCTCCCGCAGGAACAGCGCGCCCAGCACCACGGTGAACGGCGCCGAGGACTGCAGGACCAGCGAGGCGAGGCCGGTCGGCATCCCCGCGCGCATCGCGGTGAACAGGAACGCGAACTGGGCGATCCCGAATCCGGCGCCGTACAGCAGCAGCCAGCGCCAGGGCACCCGCGGCCGCGGGACCAGCAGGACCACCGGCACCGCCAGCACGGCGAACCGCAGCGCGGCGAAGAAGAACGGCGGGAAATGCTCGAGGCCGACGTGCAGGGCCAGGAAATTCAGCCCCCACAACACGACCACGGCCAGTCCGAGCAGGCGGTCACGGTTACTCACGCCGACAATCATGAAGTCGGCAACTGATAAGAACAATCGAATATATATGGACCATCGATGTAGTAGAACTGAATAATGGACAGCGGTACGGCGGACGGCGGCGCGTCCCTGGGCATCGAGCGGCTGCGCATCCTGCGCGAGCTGGCGGATCGCGGGACGGTCGCGGAGGTGTCGCGGGCGCTGTCGATGACGCCCTCGGCGGTGTCGCAGCAGTTGAAAGTGCTGGCCCGGGAGGCGGGAGTGCCGCTGCTGGAACCCGACGGGCGGCGGGTGCGCCTGACCGACGCGGGCCGGGCGCTGGTGGTCCGCGCGGACGATGTGCTGGCCGCCATGGAGCGCGCGGTCGCCGAGATGGCGCTGTACCGGCGCTCGCCGCGCGGACAGGTGCGGGTCGCGCTGTTCCCGTCCGGCGCCGCGCTACTGCTGCCGCGGGTCCTGGCCGCCTTGGCCGACAGCGGCGTCGAGGTGTTCGCCCGCGACGAGGACGTGCCGCCGACCGGGGTGCCGCGGCTGCTCGCCGACTACGACGTGGTCCTCACCCACCGGGACGAGCGCGCGCCGTCCGTCGCGGGACCGCGGGTCGATACGCGGGTGCTGATGCGGGAGCCGATCGATGTCGTCGTCCCGCCGGGTCATCGGCTGGCCGGACAGGGCGCGGTGGTACCCGCCGAACTGGCCGACGAGACCTGGCTGAGCGTGCGCGGCGGCTTCCCCGTCGACGACGTGCTGCGCTCGATCGCCACCGTCACCGGCGTTCAGCCGCGAATCGCGCAGCGGCTCAACGACTTTCTCGTCATCGAGGAACTGGTCGCCTCGGGGTACGGGGTGGCGCTCATGCCGCGCTTCTCGGTCCGCCACCCCGAACTGGCGGTGCTACGCCTGGCCGGCGTCCGCGCCGCCCGCCTCTACGAGCTGGTCACCCGCCCGCACGCCGAGAACCGCCCCGCCATCGCCACGGTCCTCGACGCCTTCCACACCGCCGCCACCACGGTCACCGCCCCCGCCGACCGCCGCACCACGCGCTGACCATCCGCGCCAACGGGCCACACGGCACCGCATCGCGCCGACTACCCGCACGGGCGGCCACACGACACCGCATCGCGCCGACTACCTGCACGGGCGGCACCCGCACTTGGCCGATGTGCACGGGCGGCGAGGCGGCACCCGCCTAACGACGAGGCGGCCCCCGGACAGTGCCGGGGGCCGCCTCGAAAATCGTTGCGGGACGGTGTTATTGGCCGCGGTAGCGGTCGAAACTCGGGTAGGGATCCTGACCCGGGTACTGGCCCGGCCCGCCCGGGTACTGACCGCCCTGCCCACCGGGGTACTGGTTCTGCGGCCCGGAGTACTGGGTGTGCGGGCCCGGGAAAGGAGGCTGCGGGACGTGGTAGCCGAAATCGTCGGCGACCATGGCGGCCAGCTCCAGCAGGGCCGTGCGGGTCGGCTTGCCGACCAGCTCCAGGTCGATCTCCGCGCCCTCGGCGAGGTGATCGTCGAACGGCACCACCTGGACGGCGCGGGTGCGGTCCAGGAACAGCTTGCGCAGCTGGTCCAGGTCGACCGTGGAGGCGCCGCGGCGAGAGGCGTTGACCACCACCACCGTTCGCTCCACCAGCTTGCCGTAGCCGTGGTGCTCCAGCCAGTCCAGCGTGGCCGAGGCACTGCGGGCGCCGTCGATCGCCGGCGAGGTCACCAGGATCAGCGAGCTGGCCAGGTCGAGCACGCCCTTCATGGCCGAATGCATCAGGCCGGTGCCGCAGTCGGTGAGGATGATGTTGTAGAACTGCTGCAGGATGTTGATCGCGCGCCGGTAGTCGGCCTCGCTGAACGCCTCCGAGACCGCCGGATCCTGTTCGCTGGCAAGCACTTCCAGTCGGCTCGGCGCCTGCGAGGTATGCGCCCGCACGTCCGAGTAGCGGCTGATGTGCTGGTCCTCCAACAGGTTTCGGACCGTGGAGCGGGTCTGCCGCGGCACCCGATGGGCCAGGGTGCCGAGGTCCGGGTTGGCGTCGATGGCGATCACGCGGTCGCCGCGCGACGACGCGAACGTCGAGCCCAGGCCGACCGTGGTCGTGGTCTTGCCGACGCCGCCCTTCAGCGACAGGATCGCGATCCGGTAGTCCCCGCGGACCGGCTGGTTCACCCGGTCGACGAGTTCGCGCCGCACGATATCGGCGGGCGCCTCACCGGGATTGATGGTGCCGCCGGTGACCTTGTGCACCGCCTTGCGCCAGCCGCTGCGCGGTGAGCGCCGCGACCGCTTGAGCAGATTCAGGTCGTTCATCGACTGGCCCGGCAGGCCGGGATGCTGCTGCTGGAAACCCGCCGGCGGCTGCGACTGCTGCTGCGGCGCACCGCCGTGCCAGTTGTCCTGGCCGACGTGCTGCGGCGGACCGCCCTGCCAGTTGTCCTGACCGTGCTGCTGCGGCGGCTGCTGCTGCTGATACGACTGCTGCGGCGGAGGCGAGTGCTGGGGCTGCGGGGGTAGCGGCGGCGGAGCCCAGCTGAACTGTTCGCCACCACCCGAATGCTCGGGGCTCGGCGGCGCGGGCGGCTGGTCCTCGTCGTGCACCCGCCGGACCATGCCGTCGGCGCCGATCTCCTGGCGCACCTCGCCGTAGGCCGGCGGGAACGCGCCCTGCTCGCCCGGCCCGCCGGGCGCGGACGAGAAGTGCTCGGTGACATCGCCGGGCGGCGTCGAGAACTGTCCCGGTGGCGGCGCGAATTCGTTCGGACCGCCCTGCGGCGGAAACTGCCCGTACTCGTTCGGATTTCCCGGTGGCGGGAACTGCCCCTGTTCGCCGGGAGGTGCGAAATGCCCGTATTCGTTCGGACCGCCGGGCGGCGGCGGGAACTGGCCGGGCGGCGGGAACTGCCCCTGCTCCCCCGGAGGCGCGAACTGGCCGTATTCGTTGGGACCACCTGGGGGCGGGGCGAATTGGCCCTGCTCCGGTGTCGGATACGAACCGGTCGGGAAGCCGGGGTTCGGCGGATACGGTCCGGGCGGCGCGAACTGGCCCTCGGGGCCGAAGCCGGGGGGCGGCGGCGCGTAGGGACCCTGCTGTTCCTGGCCGAACTGCGGCTGGAACGTGGTGTGCTCGATCGAATCGGGCACGGGCGGGAAAATGCCCGCCGCCTGCTCGGATTCGTCCGCCGCATCGTCGTCGGAGGGCTCGGTGTCGGTCGGCGCGGGCGAATCCGGTTCGGCCTGAGCCACTCCGGCGTCGTCCGCCTCATCGTCGCGCGCCGGCTTCGAGATCGGGTCGTCCTGCTCGGCGGCCACGTCCACGCCGTGGTTCTGCTGCAACCAGGGTGGTGAAGTCGAATTGTCGTTAGGTGTCACGTTTCCCCCATCTGCTCGGGTTTTCGAGCAGAGAGCTCGGCGCTGAATGCACTCCAAAGCTAGCACGCTGGCCGGATGCCCGTGCCGTGGCCGACCAGGTCCGCACCGTGGGCGCGGCAAAGTTATCCACAGGTGAACAACTTCCGCCGCGCCCCTCGATCAGGCGGCGCGATGTGCCCGATTGACGGCCGATACCACCGCGCGCAACGACGCGGTCGTGATGGAGGTGGCGATGCCGACGCCCCACGACACCTTGTCGCCCACGGCGCATTCGACATACGCCGCGGCCTGCGCGTCGTCGCCGGCCGACATGGCGTGCTCGGAGTAGTCCAGCACCCGCACGTCGTAGCCGATGGTCGCCAGCGCGTCCACGAACGCCGCGAGCGGGCCGTTGCCCTCGCCGGAGATCTCCTGCTCGACGCCGTCCACCTTGACCACCGCATCGATGTGGTCGGTGCCGCCGTCGGTCTCGGCCGCGGTCACCTTCTGGCGCATGCGCTCCAGCGGCAGGATCGGCGTCAGATACTCCTCGGCGAAGACGTCCCACATCGCCTTCGGGGAGACCTCGCCGCCCTCGCCGTCGGTGATCTTCTGGATGGCCTGCGAGAACTCGATCTGCAGCCGGCGCGGCAGCGCCAGGCCGTGGTCGGTCTTCATGATGTAGGCGACGCCGCCCTTGCCGGACTGCGAGTTGACCCGGATCACGGCCTCGTAGGTGCGGCCGACGTCCTTGGGATCGATGGGCAGGTACGGGACCTCCCAGGTGATGTCGTCCACATCCGCGTTCGCGGCGTCGGCGGCGACCTTCATCGCGTCCAGGCCCTTGTTGATGGCGTCCTGGTGGCTGCCGGAGAACGCCGTGTAGACCAGATCGCCGCCGTAGGGGTGCCGCTCGTGCACCGGCAGCTGGTTGCAGTACTCGACCGTGCGGCGGATCTCGTCGATGTTGGAGAAGTCGATCTGCGGATCCACGCCTTGGGAGAACAGGTTCATCCCCAGGGTGACCAGGCACACGTTGCCGGTGCGCTCACCGTTGCCGAACAGGCAGCCCTCGATGCGGTCGGCGCCGGCCTGGTAGCCCAGCTCGGCCGCGGCCACCGCGGTGCCGCGGTCGTTGTGCGGATGCAGCGACAGCACGATCGACTCGCGGCGGGCCAGGTTGCGGCTCATCCACTCGATCGAGTCGGCGTAGACGTTCGGCGTCGCCATCTCGACGGTCGCGGGCAGGTTGATGATCATCGGCTTGTCCGGGGTCGGGGCGATGATCGCCGACACCGCGTCGCACACCTCGCGGGCGTAGTCCAGTTCGGTGCCGGTGTAGGACTCCGGGCTGTACTCGTAGCGCCAGTTGGTGTCCGGGTAGCGCTGCTCGATCTCCAGGCACAGCGTCGCGGCGTCGGTCGCGATCTTCTTCACGGCGTCGCGATCGGCGCGGAAGACGACCTTGCGCTGCAGGATCGACGTCGAGTTGTAGAAGTGGACGATCACGTTCGGCGCGCCCTGACAGGCCAGGAAGGTGCGCTCGATCAGCTCCGGGCGGCACTGGGTCAGCACCTGGATGGTGACGTCGTCCGGTACCGCGCCGTCCTCGATGATCTCGCGGACGAAGTCGAAATCGGTCTGGCTGGCCGACGGGAAGCCGACCTCGATCTCCTTGTAGCCCATCCGCACCAGCAGGTCGAACATGCGGCGCTTGCGGGCCGGGCTCATCGGGTCGATCAGGGCCTGGTTGCCATCGCGCAGGTCGACGGCGCACCACGCCGGGGCGCGGTCGATGATCTTGTCCGGCCAGGTGCGATCGGGCACCGCGACCGGCTCGACCTCTTCGGCGAACGGGCGGTACCGGAAGGCCGGCATGGACGAGTTCTTCTGGGTGTTCCACGCAGGCTGGTCGGCGGGCGCGGGCTTGGACGGCGCGGTGATGGTGCGCGATCCGGAAACGAAGGCGTCAGCGGGTGACATGCGATTCTCCGAGGATGTGGGTGTGGTGTATCCCAAGTTATTGGGTCGACCGGCACAGCTGAACCCCGCGACGGGAGCCGGTCCGTATCAGACCCCGTCGCGGCGGCCGAGGAGGAGAGCCCGCTGCATGATGTCCGCAGTTTACAGACAGTGACAGCCCCCTCGCGATCCGCCCCGCGCCGTTGCCCGATTCGTCCTACCTATAGCGTCTGGTCCGCCGAGACGTCGATAGGAACCACGCGCATGACCTTGCTGGATCAGCTGGCCGTCTTCGGAGCGGGCATCGCGGCCGGATGTATCAACACCATCGTGGGCTCCGGCACGCTGATCACCTTCCCCGTGTTGCTGGCCCTGGGCTATCCGCCCGTGACGGCGAACGTGTCGAATACGGTCGGCCTGGTGCCCGGCGGACTCAGCGGCGTGGTGGGATATCGGCGCGAACTCGCGGGTCAGCGCGATCGGCTGCTGCGCCTGGGCGCGGCCTCCCTGATCGGCGGCGCGATCGGCGCGATCCTGCTGCTGAAACTGCCGGCCGAGGCGTTCAAGGCGATCGTGCCGGTGCTCATCGTCATCGCGCTGGTGCTGGTGGTGGTGCAGCCGCGGCTGGCGCGCTGGGTCAAGAAGCGACGCGAGGCCGACGGTGCGGCGCCCGAGCACGGCGGCCTGCTGCTGTGGGTGGCGGTGCTGGCCAGCGGCGTCTATGGCGGGTACTTCGGCGCGGCCCAGGGCGTGCTGCTGATCGGCCTGCTCGGGGTCTTCGTGCACGACGAACTACAGCGCCTGAACGCCGTGAAGAACTTCCTCGCGCTCCTGGTGAACTTCCTGTCCGCGCTCATCTTCGTCTTCATCGCCGACGTCGCCTGGCAGGTCGTCGCCCTGATCGCGGTGGGCTCCATCATCGGCGGCCAACTGGGCGCCACCGTCGGCCGCCGCATGCCACCCACGGTCCTGCGCGGCGTGATCGTCGTGGTCGGCATCGTGGCGATCGTCCGCCTGCTGACGACCTGACGCCCCCACCCCACGCCCCACCAGCACATCCTTGTTTCCGGCGCGCACATCCTTTCCGACGCGCACATCCTTTTTCCGGCACGCTTTTGGCCGGAAACAAGGGGCCTACAGTGACCCGGACTCGAGGAACGTATCCAGGCGGGCCCGGAACGGGGTGATGTCTATCCCCTGCTCATCGAGCCATTCGGCGGAGTAGTACTTGTCTATGTAGCGGTCGCCCGGATCGCAGAGCAGGCCGACGACGCTGCCCTCGCGGCCCGCGGCCGCCATCTCGGACATGATGTGGAACGCCGCCCACAGGCCGGTGCCGGTGGACGCGCCCGCCTTGCGGCCGATCAGCTGCTCGAGCACCTGGATCGCGGCGATGGCGGCGGCGTCGGGGACGTGGATCATCCGATCGATCGCGGTGCCGACGAAGCTGGGTTCCACCCGCTGGCGGCCGATGCCCTCGATGCGCGAGCACACCTCGGTGGTCAGGTCGGGGTCGTCGTCGCGCCAGCCGGGGAAGAACGCGGAATTGTCCGGATCGGCCACGCAGAGCCCGGTCGCGCGGCCGGTGTAGCGGATGTAGCGGGCGATCGTCGCCGAGGTGCCGCCGGTGCCCGCGGTCGCGACGATCCAGGCCGGATCCGGATGCGGCTCCTCGGCGAGCTGGTCGAAGATCGATTCGGCGATGTTGTTGTTCCCGCGCCAGTCGGTGGCGCGCTCGGCGAAGGTGAACTGGTCCATGTAGTGGCCGCCGGTCTCGCGGGCCAGCCGGGCCGCCACCTCGTAGACCTGGTCGGCGTTGTCCACGAAATGACATCGGCCGCCGTGGAATTCGATCAGCCGCACCTTCTCCCGGCTGGTGCCGCGCGCCATCACCGCGATGAAGGGCACGCCGACGAGCCGCGCGAAATAGGCCTCGGACACCGCGGTCGAGCCGCTGGACGCCTCGATCACCGGGCGGTCGGGCCGGATCCACCCGCTGCACAGCGCGTGCAGGAACAGCGACCGCGCGAGCCGGTGCTTGAGCGAGCCGGTCGGATGCGTCGACTCGTCCTTCAGGTACAGATCGACGCCCGGTACGGACGGCACCGGCACCCGCAGCAAATGGGTATCCGACGAGCGCCGCATATCCGCGCGCACCTTGGCGATCGCATCGGCCAGCCAGCGCCGATGGTCCGGGTCGTACCGGTTGATGTCGACCGTGTCCGGCTCGGCGCCGGTAGAGGGGACGGTGGCTGTCATGCGCGCTCCTCGCCTTCGAGCTCGATGAGGTAACTCGATATTTCCACAACCTCCAGCAATGGTTGCGGAGGGGTTGCCAATCCACCGTCCGGATGTCCAGGGGTGTTTCGGACGGATCGGACGACACGCTTCCGGGGGATTCGGGGTGGCGGCGCAAGAGTGGTACTAGTCGAGAAGCGGACGGTCTCACAGGAGGTCTTCATGCACATACGAGCCTGCACCTCGTGCGATTCGGCACTCGACCACTGTCACGGCACCCTCATCGTGCACACCGACCGGTCGGTGGAATGCACGGACGCCGGCTGCCACGACACCGACCACTCCCGGCACACGTTCATCGTCGACTGCTTCGACGTCGCGGGCGGGTGCGGGTGCGCGCTGACGGAGACCTGTACCGGGCCACGTAGCCTGGCCGGGTGAGCTACGACCACGTCCTGCTGCCCTCCGGCGTCGCCGCGACCCCCGACGAGGTCGACGCGTACCTGACCGCCCAGCGCGGGCTGCCGGAATCGGCTGCGGTAGCGGAGATCTCGGCCGTACTGAACGAGCGCGACGCCGCCCTGGGCGAGGACGGCTTCCTCTCGTCCGCACCCGTGGGAGGCATGGAAAACGGTGCGGCGCTGTATGTTTCGAGCCCGCTGGATGCCGTCGGCCATCTGCGCGGCCTGCTGTTCGAGCTGGCCACACCGCGCGGATACGCAGTCTACGACCCGCAGCTGACGTGGCTGATCGACCCGGACGAGCACGTCGCGGTCGCCGTCACCCACGGCGGTGCGGGCGAATTCCCCTATCTCACCGAGACTTTGGCGCACGCCTGGATTCCGGAGCTGGCCGATCCCAATCCCTATCTGATCGTCGAACGCGCACCGCAGGTCTACATCCAGACCTTCCGCGACGGCAGCGGCGTCTACACCCTCGAATATCGGGACGGCTCCCCCGACAAGCACTTCGGTACCCAACTCACCGACGCCGCGCAGGTGGCCGCCCTCGTCTGGGGCTGGACCACCGGCGACCGCGCCGACCTCGACGCCCTGGACTGGGAGCGCGTCGACCTCTGACCTACTGGTTCTCGACGGCGAGACGCCCCGCGAGTGCGAGGAACGAGGCGCCGAATACGCGGCGCAGCCAGGTCGTGACGGCGGGCCGATCGATGATGTGCGTGCGAACGGCGGCGGCGCCGGCCCCGTAGGCCGCGAACACCACGAACGTGGCGAGCATGAACACCGCGCTGAGTTCCAGCATGCGGGGCAGCGCCTCGGCCTCGCCCGGGCTCACGAACTGCGGCAGGAACGCCAGGAAGAAGATGGTCAGCTTGGGATTGAGCAGGTTCAGCAGCACCGCCGACACGATCACCCGCAGCGCCGAGGGCGCCGGGCCGGTAGACCGTTCCTCCTCGACCGCCAGCGCGCCCTTGTCCCGGAACGTATTCCAGGCCATGTACAGCAGATAGGCCACGCCCAGATACTTCAGTGTCTGGAACGCGATCGCGCTGGTATTCATCAGCGCCGCCAGCCCGGTGATCGCCGCGACCATATGCGGCACGATCCCCAGCGTGCACCCGAACGCGGCCACCACACTGGCCTTGGTCCCCCGGCTCAGCCCGGCTGCGAGGGTGTACAACGCCCCGGTTCCGGGGGTAGCAACGATGACCAGGGTGGTAAGCAAGAACTCGGGACTCATCCCCGCGACAGTAGCCGGTCCGGCCACACCCCTACACACTTTTTTCCGGCGCGCTTTTGGCCGGAATCCATCGGGAGATTCCGGCCAAAAGCGTGCCGGAAAAAAGTGGTGGGTGGTGGCCGACTAGAGGGCGCGGCGGCCGGACAGGGCGCGACCCAAAGTCAGTTCGTCGGCGAATTCCAGGTCGCCGCCCATGGGGAGGCCGGAGGCCAGGCGGGTGACCGAGAGGCCCGGGAAGTCGCGGAGCATTCGGACCAGGTAGGTGGCCGTCGCCTCGCCCTCGGTGTTGGGGTCGGTCGCGATGATGACCTCGGTGACGTCGACGCCGTCGTCCTGATTTCCGATGCGGCCCAATAGTTCCCGGATGCGCAGCTGGTCGGGGCCCACCCCGGACAGCGGATCCAGCGCGCCGCCGAGCACGTGGTAGCGCCCGCGGAATTCGCGGGTGCGCTCGACGGCCTGCACGTCCTTGGGCTCCTCGACCACACAGATCAGGGTGCGGTCGCGGCGCGGATCGGCGCAGATGCGGCACAGCTCGCCGTCGGAGACGGTGCCGCAGACCGCGCAGAACCGCACGCCGTCGCGCACCTTCTGCAGGGCGGCCTGCAACCGGTCGATCTCCGGCGGCTCCACCGACAGGAGGTGAAAGGCGATGCGCTGCGCGCTCTTCGGACCGACCCCGGGCAGTTTGCCCAGCTCATCGATCAGATCCTGAACCGGACCCTCGTACAACGCCGACGTCCCCCGCGATCAGAAGGGCAGGCCGGGCAGCGAACCGCCGCCGCCCATGCCGCCGGCGAGCGGGCCCAGTTTCTCGGCGGCCAGCTCCTGCGCGTTGTTCATCGCGGCGTTGACCGCGCCCACCACGAGGTCCTGCAGGGTTTCGACGTCCTCGGGATCGACGACCTTCGGGTCGATGTACAGCGACTGGATCTCGCCGGTCGCCTTGACCGTCACCTTCACCAGGCCGCCCCCGGCCTCGCCCTCGACCTCCGCCGCCGCGATCTCCGCCTGGGCTTCCATCACGGCCTGCTGCATCTGCTGGGCCTGCGCAAGCAACGCCTGCATGTCGACCTGTCCACCGGGCTCCACTGGCTGTCTCCTCTGCGGTAAGGGGTTGCCCCTAAGCGTAGTCACGGTTGGGTCTCCACCCCCATTCCCCCGGCGATAGCGAACTACCATCACTGAAGGGTCGGGTCAGTGGGTGTGGAGGCGTATATGCGTATAGACAGTGACCTACTACGTTCGTCCGTGGTGCGCGCGCTCGCGCCTGCCTGCCTGGTCGCCGCGCTCATCGTGGCTCCGGCCGTCGCCGCGCCCGCCGCACACGCCGATACCGACTACGGCGGCGGGTGCGTGCTGTATCCGGACGATCCCCAGGCGACCATCATCGCGCTGCGCGATATCTGCACCGCGGAGCAGCAGGACCAGATCTTCCTGGATGCGCCGCAGGGCGCCGTTCCCAACGGCATCACCAACGGCTGGGTGGCGCGGCCGCCGGTCATGGAGGCCGTCGCGCCGCCGTTCTGGATCGGCAAGAACTTCTACACCGGCCCGGACGGCGGGCGGCTGATGAACCGCATCACCGGCGCCGGCATCGAGGGATTCCCCGCCAACGTCTACACCGCGCCGTCGTTCCTCGACGGTCAGCCGGTCTGGGCGCTGGACTACGCGCCCTCCATCACCCCGCAGATCTGGGACGAGATCCGCGAGGTCACGCCCAACGTGTGGTTCGGCTACTCGTGGTGGCGCGGCGCCTTCCAGACGACGCCGCTGCTGACCTTCGTGCTGACATATTGACTCTCCACCCACTGGAGGGTGTTCGCTGACCGGTATGACAGCGACAGTCTCCATCGGGGAGTTCGCCAGGCTGACGTACCTCAGCGTCAAGACCCTGCGGTACTACCACGAGATCGAGCTGCTGGAACCCGCCGCGATCGATCCGGCGTCCGGGTACCGGCGCTATTCGACCGGGCAGGTCGAGCAGGCGCATCTCATCCGCCGCCTGCGTGAGCTGAATATGCCGGTGCCCGAGATCCGCACGGTGCTGGCCGCCTCGGACGCCGCGGCGCGGGATTCCGCGCTGCGGGCCCATCTCGAGCGCATGGAGGCCGAGCTGGCCCGCACCCGCGATGTGGTCGCCTCGCTGCGGGCGCTGCTGTCGCCCGGCGCGCCGATCGAGGTCGAATACCGGTCCGTCCCCGGGTTTCCCGCGCTCACCGTCGCGGACGCGGTCACGCGGGACGGGATCGGCGACTGGTGCGGTAGGACCTTCGACCTGCTGTACGGGGCCCTCGCGGCGGCGGGCGTGGCGCCGGCCGGGCCGGGCGGGGCGACGTACTCCCCCGAATTCTTCGAGAACGAGAGCGGTGAGGTCGTCGCGTACGTGCCGATCGCCGACGCCGATCGCGGCCGCCTCGCCGCCGCGAAAGGCACTGCGGTGCAGGAACTTCCGGGCCGACGCTTCGCGATCGCCGTGCACGCCGGGCCGTTCACCGATTTCGACCGCACCTATGGCGCATTGGGCAGCTACGTCGCGGAACACGGGTCCGCCCTGCACGAACCGATCCGGGAGAGCTACGTCGTCGGTCCCGGCGACGTGGACGATCCCGCCACCTTCCGCACCGAGGTCTGCTGGCCCGTCGGCCGGCTGTGAAGAAAGGAATACCGATGCCGCTCAGGCTCGCCAACATCTCCGTCGACTGCGTCGACGCGGCCGCACTGGCCGGGTTCTACGCCGAACTGCTGGAGCAGCCCGCCGATCCGGGGGCGAACGAGAACTTCGCGTCGATCGGCCGCGAGACCATGACGCCGACCCTGATGTTCCTGCGGGTTCCGGACAAGAATCCGGGTAAGAACGTCGTCCATCTCGATCTGGTCGCGACCGATCGGCGCGACCAGATCGAGCGCGCGATCACGTTGGGCGCCAAGCACATCGCCGATTACGACGAGTACGGGATCAGCTGGTCGACGCTGGCCGATCCGGAGGGGAACCTTTTCGATATCGCGCAGGGGTGACCCCGGCCAAAAGCGTGCCGGGGCAATGGGCCTGGGTGTGCCGGGCGACGAAGCTGAGGGTGCCGGGGCAACGAGGTTGAGCGTCGGGAATGTGGACGCTAGCTCAATTCCCCCTTCAGCTTCTCCAGCACCTCGGCCTGGATCTTCTTCAGGCCCAGGGGGGCGAAGATGCCCTCGAAGAAGCCGGGGACGCCGCCGGCGCCCTTCCAGCTGGTCCGGATGGTGACCAGGGAGCCGGAGCCGGACGGCGTCACCGTCCAGGTGGTCACCAGCGTGGAGTTCGAATCCCGTTCGGTCACCATCGAATCCGAGACCGACACCACCGCGTGCACGTTGCGCGAGCGCTTCTCGGTGGCCTGCAGGGTCCACTCCGCGACCGTGCCGGCGCCCTTCCCACCCTCGAGAACCTTGTAGTCGCGATAGTGCGAGGAGAGGATGCGGGGCCGTACCGTCTCGTAGTCCGCGATCGCCTCGAGCGTGCGCTGCGGATCTGCCGGAACGACGATCGAACTGGAGGCGCTGACCTGTCCCACTATGTACTCCTTGTATGAGTCGGCGTTCTGCACGATGACTGCCGCCGGGCTATGCTACGCCGCGTTCCGGACCGTCCGGACCGGGAGAGTTACGGAATCACCAAGGGGGGTTCGTGTCGAACGTCGTGCTGCGCATGCGTCGGATCAAAGAGATCATCGCCTATGTCTTCTGCGTGATCATCGGAATCGGCGCTGTGATAGCCGGAATCGTCATGCTGAACAACGACGGCGAAGTCGATTGCGGCGGGCACAAGATGTCGGCCGGGGAGAAGTGCGTCACCACGAGCAAGCGCGGTTCGACCACTCGCGACCTCGAAGAGCAGAAGTCGTCGAATACCAAGGCCGCCTGGGGCATGATCATCTTCGGCCCGCTCTTCTTCGGCGCGGGCGCCTTCATGCTGAGCCGCGAGGTGCGTAATGCGCGGCGCCCCAAGGGCGGCGGCGCGCAGGCGAACTTCGCCGCACCCCAGCCGAATCCGGCGCAGCCCGGCTTCCCGCCCGGTCAGCAGTTCGGGCACCCCGCGCCCCAATACGCCCCGCAGCCCGGCTATCCCGCGCCGCAGAACGCCCCACAACCCGGATACCCGGCACCTCAGAACGGCCCGCAGCCCGGCCAGTTCGCACCTCAGCATCCACAGCAGCCCGGCTACCCCAACGGTCCCCAGCCCGGGTACCCGAACGGCCCGCACCCCGGATACCCCGCACCCCAGCACCCCGGTTACCCCGCGCCGCAGTACGCCGCGCAGCCCGGGTACCCCGCGCCGCAGCACACTCCCGCCCCGCAGCAGGGCTATTCGCCTCCGCCCCAGGGTTATCCACAGCCGGGCCCGCGGCAGTACTGAGACGGGCCGGTCCGTGTCCCGTCATGAGCGCCCCACGCTGGACCTTCACCCCCGAGCCCGTCGGCTCGCCGGTCGCCCGCGCGCTGTGGCGGGACTACTACACCGAGGTCGGTGACCGCTGGCATCGACTGCACGAGGGACGGTCCACCCCGCCGGACGATCTGGCGCGCGGGATCGCCGCCGAGCGCGGCACGCACCTCGACCCGCCGTCGGGCGCCCTGCTCATCGCCCGGTACGACGGACGCCCGGCGGGCACGGCCGGGGTGCACCTGATCGAACCGGGCGTGGCCGAGATGCAACGGGTCTATCTCGCGCCGGATGTGCGCGGGCGCGGCGGGGCCGCTCTGCTGGTGGCCGCGGCCGAGGACGCGGCCCGGGAGCTGGGCGCCGCGCGCCTGGTCCTGGACACTCGCTCCGATCTCGTCGAGGCCCGTGCCCTGTACGCCCGGCTCGGCTACGCGGAGACCGCGCCGTACAACGACCACCGGTACGCCGAACACTGGTTCGCCAAGCATTTGACCGACCGCGATCGATGACCCCCAAGGACGCGAACCAACTCCATTAGCGCCGCTAATTACCGCTGTGACCAGGCGCTCGTCCCCCTACTGACCCACCGAGCCAATACCCCAACGCCACGCAACATATGCGTGAAAATTCCGGGCGTTAGGTACCCTCACGGTGGCCTACCACTGCGGGGAGAGATAGCGTCATGGTGTGGCAGTGAGTCTGTTGGGGAAGGCCGGCCGCGCACCGGCCGCATACGAATCAGGTTTCGCCGCGCATCGGGCGGGGGTCGACCGCCTCCTCGCCAGTTACCGCGCGATCCCCCTCGGCGCGAACGTCCGGCTGGCCAAGAAGACCTCGAATCTCTTCCGCGCGCGGGCCAAGAGCACCGCGCCGGGTCTCGACGTGTCCGGCCTGACCAAGGTGATCGCGGTGGATCCCGAGGCCAAGACGGCCGACGTCGCCGGGATGACCACCTACGAGGACCTCGTCGCCGCGACGCTGCCCTACGGCCTCGCGCCGATGGTGGTGCCGCAGCTGAAGACCATCACGCTCGGCGGCGCGGTCACCGGAATGGGCATCGAGTCCAGTTCCTTCCGCAACGGCCTGCCGCACGAATCGGTGCTGGAGATCGACGTGCTCACCGGCGCGGGAGAGATCGTCACCGCGACGCCGAATGGCGACAATGCTGATCTTTTCCGGGGCTTCCCGAACTCCTATGGGACCCTCGGCTATTCGACGCGCCTGAAGATCGAGCTGGAAACCGTGCAGCCCTACGTGGCGCTGCGGCATGTGCGCTTCCACGACCTGCGCGAACTGGAAACGGTCATGGCGCAGATCGTCACCGACCGCTCCTACGACGGCGAGCGGGTCGACTACATCGACGGCGTGGTGTTCACCTCCGACGAGAGCTACCTCGTCCTCGGCCGCCAGACCGACGAGCCCGGCCCGGTCAGCGACTACACCGGGATGGACATCTACTACCGGTCCCTCCAGCACGACTCGCCGCAGCCCAAGCGCGACCGGCTCACCATCCACGACTACCTGTGGCGCTGGGATACCGACTGGTTCTGGTGCTCGCGCGCGTTCGGCACGCAGAACCCGAACATCCGCCGCTTCTGGCCCCGGCAGTACCGGCGCTCCAGCTTCTACTGGAAGCTGATCGCGCTGGACCACAAGTACGACATCGGCGACAAGCTCCAGGCCCGCAAGGGCAACCCGCCGCAGGAGCGGGTGGTGCAGGACATCGAGGTGCCCATCGAGCGCACCGCCGACTTCATGGAGTGGTTCCTCGCCGAGATCCCCATCGAGCCGATCTGGCTGTGCCCGCTTCGCCTGCGCGACAAGGCGAATGCGGCGCCCGGCTCGCGCCCCTGGCCCCTGTACCCCCTGGAGCCGGGCCGCACCTATGTGAACGCCGGCTTCTGGTCGGCGGTCCCGATCGTTCCCGGACAGCCGGAGGGCGCCGCGAACCGGGCGATCGAACACAAGGTTTCCGAACTGGACGGTCACAAATCTCTGTACTCGGACGCCTTCTACGACAAAGATGAATTCGCCGAGTTGTACGGCGGCGACGTCTACCCCGAGCTGAAGAAACACTACGACCCAGACCATCGTTTGCTGGATCTGTACTCGAAGGCGGTGCAACGCAAGTGACCACGTTCAAAGACCGTTCCGACGTCTTCGCGGAACTGGGAACCAAACTCAGCATCGCCGAGATCTTCGAGACCCTCCTCGAAGGCCCGGCGCCGATCCGGTTCACGGCCTACGACGGATCCAGCTGCGGGCCGGAGGATTCCACGTTCCGCCTGGACATCCGCACGCCGCGCGGTATCAACTACATCGCCACGGCCCCGGGCGATCTCGGTATGGCCCGCGCCTACATCTCCGGCGACATGTCCGTCGAGGGCGTGCACCCGGGCAACCCGTACGACATCCTGCGCGCCATGAGCGACCTGAAGTTCCGGCGGCCGTCGGCGCTGGCGCTGGTCACCATCGCGCGCTCGCTGGGCTGGGACGCGCTCAAGCCGATCGCCCCGCCGCCGCAGGAGACCCTGCCGCGCTGGCGGCGCATCGCGCTGGAGGGCTTCCGGCATTCCAAGGGCCGCGACGCCGAGGCGATCCACCACCACTACGACGTCTCCAACGAGTTCTACGAGTACGTGCTCGGCCCGTCGATGACCTACACCTGCGCGGTCTACGAGGACGAGAACTGGACCCTGGAACAGGCCCAGGAGAACAAGTACCGCCTGGTCTTCGACAAGCTCAACCTGAAGCCCGGCGACCGGCTGCTCGATATCGGCTGCGGCTGGGGCGGCATGGTGCGCTACGCGGCCAAGCGCGGGGTCAAGGTGATCGGCGCGACCCTGTCCAAGGAGCAGGCCGAGTGGGCGCAGAAGAAGATCGCCGAGGAGGGCCTGCAGGACCTGGCCGAGGTGCGTCACTCCGACTACCGCGACGTGCCCGAATCGGAGTTCGACGCGGTGTCGTCCATCGGCCTCACCGAACACATCGGCGTACACAACTACCCCGGCTACTTCGGTTTCATCCAGGGCAAGCTGCGCGACGGCGGCCTGTTCCTGAACCACTGCATCACCCGGCCCGACAACACCCGCACCACGCGGGCCGGTGATTTCATCGACCGCTACGTCTTCCCGGACGGCGAGCTGATCGGCTCCGGGCGCATCATCTCCGAGATCCAGAACATCGGCCTCGAGGTCGTGCACGAGGAGAACCTGCGCCCGCACTACGCGCTCACGCTGCACGAATGGTGTAAGAACCTGGTCGACAACTGGGACGCCTGCCTGGGCGAGGTCGACGAGGGCACCGCGAAGGTGTGGGGCCTGTACATGGCCGGCAGCGCCCTGGGCTTCGAGCGCAATGTGGTGCAGCTACACCAGGTGCTCGGCATGAAGCTGGGGAAGAACGAGGAGTGGACGGTTCCGCTGCGCCCCTGGTGGAAGGCCTGATCACAACAGCGAATCGAGGAATTTCCTGGGGATGTCGGGGACGTCGCCGTGCTCGGCCCCGAGCAGCATGTCGTCGCGCAGCGTGTGCAGCAGTGACAGCACACCCGGCCCGGCGTCCACCAGTGGCCGGGTCCAGCCCAGTTCGGCGCAGCGCGCGACCGCCGGGGTGAGCGTGGCGATCGCCTCGCCGGTCCAGCCCGCGGCCGACAGGCATTCGGCCAGCAGCAGCGCCGCCTCCAATTCCGCACGGGGACGGCGCTGTTCGACCATCCGGCCGTAGAGGGCGCGGGCCCGCTTCACCGCGGAGTCGGTGGTGCCCAGCGGGGCCGGCTCGTCGTCGCCGGCCGGATCGGGCGCGCCGTCGTAGTGCCGGGCCAGCAGCGCGCGGATACCCGCCAGCTCCTCGGCCTCGGCCGTCAGGGCCGCGGTCCCCGTGCTGTGGCGCAGCGGCCGGAGCCCTTCCGCCGCAGCGGTTCCGGCGTTCTGCTCGCCCGGCAGCGCGAGGCGCAGCCGTTCGGCGCGGATGTGCGCCGCCAGCCGCGGCAGCTTGCGGTCGGCCGCGATCCGCGCGCCCTCGTCGAGCCGCGCGACCGCGGTATCCCGGTCTCCGAGAACCGCTTTCACCCGCGCGCCCACCACGAATGTCGTGATCATGAAATCGACCGGCCCCACCCGAGCCACGAGCTGGTGGCTCTGGTCCAGCAGCCGTTCGGCCGCGTCGAGATCGCCACGCCGGTAGGTGACCTCGCCGAGCATCGCCGCGGCCACCCGCACCGCGTGCGACCGCGGGCCGGAGCGGTCGCGGGCGGTCTGCCACGCCTGTTCGAAACACTGTGTGGCCGTATCGATGTCGAGTTGCTCGTAGGCCGCGTCGCCCTTGCCCAGCAGGCCGAACACCACGCCCAGCGCATCCTTGGACCGCGCGTGATAGGGGGCGGCCCAGTCCTGCACGCCCCGCGCGCCGTCGAAGTCGAATTCGCACAGCCGCACGAACGACACCAGGTTGGCCGCCGTGGACACCGTCCAGGGCGGCAGTTCGTCGGCCAGCCGCAGGCAGTCCGAGATCTTGTCCAGCACACCGTCGGAGCGGTCGCGGGCCACCTGATCGGCGGCGGCCAACACCGCGGCCTCACAGCGCTGCCGCGCGGTCTCGGTGGACGAGCCGCCGCGCGCGAGCATGCTCGACAGCCGCCCCAGCGCGGTGCGGGCCGCCCCGGACTGTTGCAGGGTGATATTGGCGCGGGCCAGGGCCATCAGCAGTTTCGACCGCGAGGCCACCTGCTGCACCGGCAGTTTCGACACCGAGCCGAGCAGCGTGGCCAGCTTCGAGGTGTCGATGAGGTCCATGCCGCCGTTCTCCAGCAGGTCCAGCGCCAGCTTGAGATCGGTCGCCGCCAGCGCGTGGTCGACCGACTTGCGCACCAGCTGGTGTTCGGCGTACCAGCGGGAGGCCTTGCGGTGCAACGACTTCAGCTTGCCCGGATGGGTGCGCTCCAGCCGGTTGCGCAGCTGCTCGGCGAACAGCGGCTGGATCCGGAACCATTCCGGGTCGTATTCGATGCGGCTGACGAACAGCTCCCGCTGCTGCGCCTGCTCCAGCAGCTGCTCGGCGTCGGGCTCCCCGCTCAGGGCCGCCGCCAGAGCGCCGCTGACCTTCTCGGTCACCGAGATCGACATCAGGAACTCGAGCATGCGGGTGTCGAGGGTGTCCAGCACGTTCTCCGACAGATAGTCCCGGATCGCCTGATTACCGCCGGACAGATGCGCGATGAGTTGTGCCGGATCCACGTCGTGCGCGCCGCGCAGCGACAGGCTGACCAGCTGGATGGCCGCCGGCCACCCGTCGGTCGCGGTGTGGATCTGCTCGATTTGCTCGTCGGTCAGCTCGAAACCGTTGCGCTCCACCAGGATCTGCCGGGTCTCGGCCGTCGTCAGGCGCAGCTCCTCGCAGCCGAGTTCGACCAGTTCGTCGCGCACCCGCAGCCGGCTCAGCGGCAGTCCGGCCTGTTCGCGGGTGGTCACCACGAAGCGCAGGTGGTGACACGCGTTGTCCAGCAACGTATCCATGGCCCGGTGCGCCCCGGCATCGGTGACCCGGTGCCAGTCCTCGACCACCACCACGACCGGCCGCCCGGCGGCGTGGATCTCGTCGATCAGCGTCGAGATCGCGTACGGCACGGCCTCTCCGGAGCGTTCCTCGAGCACCTGTTCGAGGCCGGCGCCGATATCCGGGCACACCCGCCGGATCGCCTGGACGAGATGGGCGAGAAACCACACCTCGTTGTCGTCGTCGCGGTCGATGCCGATCCATGCCACCGCCGAACCGCCCGCGGTCAGCTCGGCCCGCCACTGGGCCGCGACGGTGCTCTTGCCGAATCCGGCGGGGCCGTGGATCACGGCCAGCCGGCGACGGTCGCCCGCCCGCAGGATGTCCAGCAGCCGGGGGCGGGAGACCGGTTCCCGGGTCGGCGTCGGCGGGCGGAATTTCGTCGCGGCCGTGGGCGGCAGCGTCACCGGGACGGATCGGGTCGGCGCACCCGGATGCGTGGCGTCGCGCGGGCCCAGTGTGGGCGGCCGCAGCGTCGTCGAACCGCGCTGGCCGGTCAGCACCGACCGGAACCGTCGCTCGGACTGGTCCACCGGGCTGCCGTCCCCGCTCTCGCTCGTCTCCGGGCCGGGGATCAGCAGGGCCATCTCGTCGGGTACCTCCCCGAGTTCGGCCTGGACCGATCGCAGCAGTTCGCCCAGTTCCAGCGCCGACTCCGGCCGCTCGGCCGGATCGGCCGCCATGGCCCGCTCGATCACCGCCGCGACCCCGGCGGGGATGTCCTGGTCACGCAGGTCCGGAATGGGCTGGGTGGTGATCCGCAGGAATTGCGCGACGACCCGCTCCCCGGACTGGCGCTCGAAGGCCGCGTGCCCGGTCAGCAGGGCGAACAGGGTGGATCCGAGGCCGTAGAGATCGGACCGGACGGTCGGCTCTGTGCCCTTGAGCACCTCGGGCGCGGTGAAGGCGGGCGATCCGGTGATCATGCTGGTGGAGGTGCGGAAGCCGCCCGGGATCCGCGCGATGCCGAAATCGGTCAGCTGCGGTTCGCCGTAGCGACTCAGCAGCACATTCGCCGGTTTCACGTCGCGATGCAGCACGTCCACCCGGTGCGCGCTCTCGATCGCCCCGGCCAGTTTCACCCCGACCCGCAGCGAATCCTGCCAGCCCAGCGGGCCGTGGTCGCGGATCAGCTGTTCCAGGGACCCGTGCGTGGCGTAGGGCATCACGATCAGGGGCAGGCCGCTGGGCGTCACGTCCACCTGCAGCACGTCGACGATGTTGGGATGGCCGGACAGCCGGCCCATCGCGTGCTCCTCGCGCAGGAACCGCTCGCGGCTCTCCTGATCTATCTCCGAGGACAGCACCTTCACGGCGACGACACGATCCAGGGCCCGCTGGGCGCAGCGATAGACGACCCCGAAGCCGCCGCGGCCTATCTCCTCGGCGTCGAACAGACCCATCGCCGCGAGTTCGTCGGCGATACCGACCGACGGGTGCCGCTGGGTGTTCGACTCGGCGGGATCGGCGCTGCGGATCCTGCCCGCGTGTGGGTTCATGGGACCACCTCGAACGTTCCGCACTGATTCCAACGTAGCGCGGAGACCAGACATGCGGTGGCAATTCCGCCCCCACGTGCGCGTGTCCCGGACGGCGCGGCGAAAGTCCTTCGCAGACAGCACGGCCCGGATCACGAGAATCCGTGATCCGGGCCGTCCGTTGTTTCCGGCGCGCATGTGGCCGGAATCCACATAGTTATATGTGGGCCCCTACTTGCGCAGCGAGGCGGGCACCTCGAACCGCTTGCCGTACTTGGCGGCGAGTTCGTCGGCGCGGGCCACGAAGCCCTCCTGCCCACCCGGGTAGCCGACGATGAACTGGTGCACGCCACCGGTCCAGGCCGGGTAGCCGATGCCGAAGATCGAGCCGATGTTGGCATCCGCCGTGGCGGTCAGCACGCCCTCGTCGAAGCACTTCTGGGTCTCGATGGCCTCGATGAACAGCTGCCGGTCGATCAGGTCCTGGAAGGGAACCTTGTCCTCGGTGCTGGTCTTGAAGTGCTCACGCAGTCCGGCCCACAGGCCCTGGCGCTTGCCGTTCTCGTCGTACTCGTAGAAGCCGGCCTTCTCGAGACGACCCGGACGACCCTCGCCGACCATGTAGTCGATGACGTCCTGCGCCGGGTGCCGCTCGGTGCCCAGCTTGGTGTCGCCGGCCTTGGCGGCCTCCAGGGTCTCCGTGGCGATCTTCTGCATGAGCTTCATGTTCAGCTCGTCGGACAGCTGCAGCGGCGCCGCCGGGTAGCCCGCCTGCAGACCGGACTGCTCGATGGTCTGCGGGTCGATGCCCTCCTTCAGCATGGCGATCGCCTCGTTGACGAAGGTGCCGATCACGCGCGAGGTGAAGAAGCCGCGGCTGTCGTTGACCACGATCGGGGTCTTGCGGATCGCGAGGGTGTAGTCGAACACCCGGGCCAGCGCCTCGTCGGAGGTCTTCTCACCCTTGATGATCTCCACCAGCGGCATCTTGTCGACCGGCGAGAAGAAGTGGATGCCGATGAAGTCGCTCTCCCGCTTCACGCCGGCGGCCAGGCCGGTGATCGGCAGGGTGGAGGTGTTCGAGCCGAGCAGCGCGTCGGCGTCGACGATGTCCTCGATCTCCTGGAAGACCTTGTGCTTGAGCTCGGTGTTCTCGAAGACGGCCTCGATGACGAAGTCGACGCCCTGGAGATCCTTGGCCTCGGCGGTCGGGTGGATGCGATCCAGGAGCGCCTTGGACTTCTCCTCGGTGGTCTTGCCCCGCGAGAGGGCCTTGGCCTCGATCTTCTCCGAGTAGTTCTTGCCGCGGTCGGCCGCCTCCTGCGAGACGTCCTTCAGCACGACCTCGTAGCCGGCCTTGGCGGAGACGTAGGCGATGCCCGCGCCCATCATGCCCGCGCCCAGCACGCCGACCTTCTTGATCTCGCGCTTCGGCACGTCCTTCGGCCGCGAACCACCGTTGTTGATGGTCTGCAGGTCGAAGAAGAACGCCTGGATCATGTTCTTCGCGACCGGGCCGGTGAGCAGGTTCACGAAGTACCGCGACTCGATGAGCGACGCGTTGTCGAAGTCGACCTGCGCGCCCTCGATGGCGGCGGACATGATGTTCTTCGGGGCCGGCATGTTGGCGCCCTTGAGCTGCTTGCGCAGGTTCGCCGGGAAGGCCGGGAGGTTGGCGGCCAGCGCCGGGCTCGACGGGGTGCCGCCGGGGATCTTGTAGCCCTTGACGTCCCAGGGCTGCACGCCCTTGTCGGGGTTGGCCTTGATCCACGCCTTGGCGGCCGGGACCAGCTCCTCGACCGTGCCGACGACCTCGTCGACCAGGCCGATGCCCTTGGCCTTGTTGGCGTCGAACTCGTTGCCCTGCAGCAGGATCTGCAGCAGCGCGGTCTGGATGCCGAACATGCGCACGGTGCGGGTGACGCCGCCGCCGGCGGGCAGCAGGCCCAGCTTCACCTCGGGCAGGCCGATCTTCAGGCCCTTCACGTCGGCGGCGATGCGGTGGTGGGTGGCCAGCGTGATCTCCAGGCCACCGCCGAGGGCGGCGCCGTTGATCGCGGAGACGACCGGCTTGCCGAGCTGCTCCAGGCGGCGCAGCGCGCCCTTGATGACGGTCAGCTCCTCCATGATGCCCGCGGCGTCCTCCGGCCCGGTCTTCATCATGTTCTTGAGGTCACCGCCGGCGAAGAAGGTCTTCTTCGCGGAGGTGATGACGACACCGGTGATGTCGTCCTTCTCGGCCTCCAGGCGATCGACCGTGGCCTGCATCGAGGTCTTGTAGAGCTCGTTCATCGTGTTGGCGCCCTGGTTGGGGTCGTCCATGGTCAACACGACGATGCCGTCGGCGTCCTTCTCCCAGGCGATCATGTTGTCGGTCATGTGTTTTCGTCTCTCCTGTGAGGTAGGGGCGTCAGACGCGCTCGATGATGGTGGCCACACCCATGCCGCCGCCGATGCACAGGGTCACCAGGGCGTAGCGGGCGTTGCGGCGCTCCAGCTCGTCGACCATGGTGCCGGTGATCATCGCGCCGGTGGCGCCGAGCGGGTGGCCCATGGCGATGGCGCCGCCGTTGACGTTCAGCTTCTCGTCCGGGATGTTCAGGTCCTTCTGGAACTTCAGGACCACCGAGGCGAAGGCCTCGTTCAGCTCGAACAGGTCGATGTCGTCGACGCTCAGGCCGGCCTTGGCCAGCGCCTTCTGCGCGGCCGGGGTGGGCCCGGTCAGCATGATGGTGGCGTCGGCGCCGCTGATGCCGGTGGCGACGATGCGGGCGCGCGGGGTCAGGCCGGAGGCCTTGCCGGCCTCCTCGTTGCCGACCAGCAGGATCGCGGCGCCGTCGACGATGCCGGAGCTGTTGCCGCCGTGGTGGACGTGGTTGATCTTCTCCACGAAGTGGTACTTCTGCGTGGCCACCGCGTCGAAGCCGCCCATCTCGCCGATCGTCGCGAACGACGGGTTGAGCTTGGCCAGATCCTCCAGGGTGGTGCCGGGACGCATGTGCTCGTCGCGGTCCAGCACGACCAGCCCGTTGATGTCGCGGACCGGCACGACCGACTTGGCGAAGTAGCCGCCGGTCCAGGCCGCCGCGGCGCGCTCCTGCGACCGCACGGCGTAGGCGTCGACGTCCTCGCGGGAGAAGCCCTCGATGGTCGCGATCAGGTCGGCCGAGATGCCCTGCGGGACGATGTAGCTCTCGTAGCTGGTCCAGGGGTCCATGAACATGGCGCCGCCGTCGGAGCCCATCGGCACGCGCGACATGGCCTCGACGCCGCCGGCGATGACCAGGTCCTCGAAGCCGGAGCGGACCTTCTGGGCGGCCAGGTTGACGGCCTCCAGGCCGGACGCGCAGAAGCGGTTGATCTGGGTGCCGCCGACGGTGTCGGGCAGGCCGGAGGTCAGGACGGTGGTGCGGGCGATATCGGCGCCCTGGTCACCCACGGGCGAGACGACGCCCAGGACGACGTCCGAGATGCGGTCCTCGTCCAGGTTCGGGAAGCGGTTACGCAGCTCCTTGACCAGACCGGTCGTCAGATCGATCGGCTTGACCGAGTGCAGCGAGCCCTTCTTGTTACGGCCACGCGGTGTGCGGATGGCCTCGAAAATGTAGGCCTCAGTGGTCATATCGGAGTGTTTCCTTCCTTAGGCTGCGCCGACACCGCAGTGCTCGGTATCGCCGCAGGTGACCTGCGACTGGACGCTGTACAAACGTCGGCATGCCTCGGCCCACGCAGCCTCCGGTCGCCCGGACTGTCCGGACAAACCATAGAACCTCGTAGCACCGCTGCTGACGACCACCCGTTCATAGTACAGCCGGATGCGAACTCCGGTTAACTTAAGGCCGTCCGGCAGGTGTCTGTCAACCCTCCAGGCGTGTGGCGCCCAGCTCACTCACCAGCAACTCCAAGGCCACCTCATCGGGGTCGCGGCGCTCTTCCGCCGGTACCGGGCGGACCGACTCGGCGAGCATCTCCTGCTCTTCCTCGGGCGTCGACGCAGGTGGGACACCGTCATAACCTACCGGCGAGTAGTCTGCCGGGCCGGGGTCGTCCGGGACATCCGGCCCGTCGGGCAGCGGAATATCGTCGTCGGGCGGCGCGGAACGGGTGCCGGAATCGGCGGCGGAAGAACTCGATTCGCGGCCGCGCGCGGCCGGAGCGGACGCGGAGTTCTCCGGGCTCGTCGCCCGCGACTGGCTCGGGCGGGTGTACTTGGGCGGCTCCGTATGCGCCGCGCCGCCCGCATTACTCGCCGGCGCCGGTGCGTGGCCCCCGCTACCGGCGCCTCGCCCCCCGCCGCTCCCCGCTCGTCCGCCACTGCCCGCGGCTTGTGCCCCACCGGTCGCACCACCGGCGGCGGGGGCCGCGCCGGAGCCGACCTCCCAGCGCACCCCGTACTCGCGGCCCACCACGGCGTGCACCGCACCCTGCACGGCCTCGACGTACTTCGGATTCGACAGCCGCTGCGCCAGCGGCGCGTGCTGATGCGCGAAGACGATCGTGTCGCCCTCCACCCGCGCCACGGAGGCCCCGGACAGCAGCGCGTGCACCGCCGCCCCGAACTCCCGCACCTTGGCCCGGATCTCGCCCCACTTGGCCTCGATCTCCCGCGCGGCATCCCCCGTTGCGGCCTGCCGAGATTCATCCACAGCCCGCACGGGCGTGGAATCACCTTGCGGCGCTGCGTATTCGTCTGCCGGAGCCTCCACCTCGGCCGCTCCGCCGACAGCAGCCGCGCCCTCGGACGCATTCGATGCCACAGCACCGGACTCGGGCCGCGCGGCAGGCTCCTCGGCGACGTCCTGCGCGGAAGCCGCCACGCCATCCGGGCCGCCGGTCTGCTCGGAAACCGCCGCGGCAGCGGGGGCACCGGTCTGCGCGGAAACCGCCACGCCTTCGGACTCACCTGCCCGGGTGGGTGACGGTGCGCTCGGCAAATCGGCAGCGCCACTCTGAGGGTGTATAGGGGGCTCGACGGCGTTCCCCAGTTCCGTGGCGTCGACGCGGTTGTCACCGCCGTCGTCCACCACGCCGACATCCGGCGTTGCACCCACCGGGGCCGACGCATCGGCCGGGGCGGTGACAGTTTCCGCGGTCGAATGACCATGCGGCGCACCGGATTCGGACCGGCTACTCGATGGGTCTACCGAGGCCGAGCCTGCGTCGGCAGCACCTACCGAGGCCGGATCCGCGCCGGGTTGTGGCCGCGCATCGGAATTTTCCGGACCGCCGGGCGTCTGTGCCCGCTGGGCGGGGTGCGGCCGCTGCTCCTGCACCCGTCCGGCCGCGGTGTCCGGACCGGCGGCAGACTCCTCCGGTTCGGCGGGCTGCGGGGACCGGGAGGCATCGCCCGGTTGTCCCGCATCGGCACTCGGAGGAGCAGAAGGTGCCGCTGGGGCAGAGGTGGCTCCGGACGGCGAAGGCCCGTCCTTCTCCGCACGGATGGCGGCAAGGGCCTCGGCACCACGACGCCGCGACCCCCCGGCGGGCTGGGCGACAGGCTGCGACGGCGCACTCGCCGGAGCGGGCGCGGAACCGGCGCCCTGGCCCGGATTCGGGGCCTGAGGTACAGCGCCTCCCGCCATTCCGCGTTCCAGCCGCTCCAGGCGTTGCAGGGCGGCGGATTCGGCATCGGAGACCGAGGGCAGCAGCATGCGGGCGCAGACGACCTCGAGCAGCAGGCGCGGGGCGGTCGCGCCGCGCATCTCGCCCAGGCCCTCGTGCAGGAGTTCGGCGTAGCGGGTCAGCGTGGCCGGGCCGATGCGCTCGGCCTGGTCGCGCATGCGCTCCAGGACATCGCCGGGACCGGTGACCAGGTTGCGGTCGGCGGCGTCGGGGACCGCACGCAGCAGGATCAGATCGCGCATGCGCTCCAGCAGGTCGGTGGCGAAGCGGCGCGGGTCGTGCCCGGCCTCGACCACCCGGTCCACGGTGCCGAACAGGGCCGAGCCGTCGGCGGCGATCAGGGCCTCGACGGCCTCGTCGATCAGCGCGATATCGGTGACGCCCAGCAGCGCCAGCGCCCGCTGGTAGGCCACGCCGTCGGGCCCGGCGCCGGCGAGGAGCTGGTCCAGCACGCTCAGGCTGTCGCGGGGCGAGCCGCCGCCGGCGCGGATCACCAGCGGGTACACCGCCTCCTCGACCTGTACGCCCTCCTGCTCGCAGATCTTGCCGAGCAGGCCGCGCATGGTCGCGGGCGGCAGCAGCCGGAACGGATAGTGGTGGGTGCGCGAGCGGATGGTCGGCAGCACCTTGTCCGGTTCGGTGGTGGCGAAGATGAAGATCAGGTGGGCGGGCGGCTCCTCGACGATCTTGAGCAGCGCGTTGAAGCCCGCGGTCGTGACCATGTGCGCCTCGTCGACGATGAAGACGCGATACCGCGATTCGGCCGGCGCGTAGAAGGCGCGATCGCGCAGCTCACGGGTGTCGTCCACACCGCCGTGACTCGCGGCGTCGAGTTCGATGACATCCAGATTGCCCGGACCGCCGGGACCCAGCGACACACACGACGGGCACACCCCGCACGGGCGGGACGTAGGGCCCTCCACACAGTTCAGCGAGCGCGCCAGGATGCGCGCCGAGGAGGTCTTGCCACACCCGCGCGGGCCGGAGAACAGATAGGCATGACTGATCCGCCCCGTGTCCAGCGCCGTACTCAGCGGATCGGTGACGTGCTCCTGCCCCACTACCTCTGCGAACGTTGCCGGTCGATACTTCCGGTACAGAGCCACGCGCCTGAGGGTACCGGCGCAGACCGACAGTGTTGATGGCGGCGGCTACCCCCGTGAACAGATGCGCGGGGACGATTCCTCCGGCCCGATTCCGCGGAGTGCAACAGACTGATGGGTCCGGTCGGGGGTGGCAAACAATTTCGTCAAACGTTCAAGTTGGACCTCGTCCGGAAAGCGAAACCGCAGTTCGGCGAAATCATCGGACTCCGTCCCCGTTTGCCTCACAGATTCTGGACATAACGATCCAGCAACTGGGTTGGCCATTCTTGCAATCGAATGGCTAACGTTGGTTTCGGCAACTTCGGTAGCCAAACCTTCATCAGGTTGGTGGCCCCGGTCGGTCCCTCATCCCGACCGGGGCACAACCTAATCACCCCCACGCACAGAGCCCAGCGGGAGTTCTCCCTACGGCGCCGCCGGACCCTCCCGCACGTCCCGGAGGAAATGTCGACCGTGCAGTCGTGTGACGACATCGCCACCACCCTGCTTTCGCATACCGAATTCGCCGGCGATCGGGCGGCCGCGGATCTGCTGAGCCGAGCGATCGGCCCGCACGAATTCGCGCTCAACCGCGACTCGCTACCGGTGGCCGCCACGGCCGACCCCGTCACCTCGGGCGCGATCCTCGAACTCCTCGAACGCGGGCAGGTGCCGACAATGGCGGCCATCCGCACCCTCATCACGCAGAACGAGATGCGCGCCGAGGCCGAACGCATCGAACGCCTGGGTAAGCGGGCCCAGCGCGGTATCGATGAAATCGGCCGCGTACTCGCCACCGCGACGAACGATTACCGCGCCGCCCACGGAATCGGTCCCACCCGGCGCGACATTCTGCAGACCGACCCCGTGCTGACGCTGATCCGCGAACACGTCGGCGACATCCCGCCGACCGCGATCAAACATCTGTGGCTGATCGAACGCGCCCAGCGCGCCGGCTGGATCGCATTCAACGCGACCCCACGATCGCTGTGCGCCGCACGGCGTTTCCATTCCGCCAAATTCGGCAACCGGGTCTCGCTGCGCCCGGTCAATACGATCGGGACCCTGGTCGCCGGATTTCTCGCCGAGTACGAGCGCGACAACGAGCGCCCGCCGCGCTGGTCGGTGCTCGCACACGAGGTGCGCGACGACCGCGGGCGCCGGGTGTTCAACGACACCGCCGACGCCCGCGCCCAGCAGCAGTGGCTGATCACCGCCGAATGGCTGGAACTCCGCGACGACCTGCCGGTACCCGGCCCGCGCGGTCGCCGGGCGCTGACCCGCCGCGCCCGGCACCGGCGCGGCGAGCACTCGCGCCGGGATCTCACGTAACGCTCGTCCGGTAATTTCTCCCTACGCAGAACGCGCCGGAAGGAGTTACCGTGCCCCCGACGATCGACCCCGCCGCCACGGCCTGGCTGCTGGCCAGCACCGCCCTGGTGCTGCTCATGACGCCAGGCCTGGCCATCTTCTACGGCGGGATGGTCCGCTCCACCGGCGTGCTGAACATGCTGATGATGAGCTTCATCGCCATCCCGCTGGTGACCGTGGTCTGGCTACTGCTCGGCTATGCGCTGGCCTTCGGCGACGACGCGGGCGGCGGCCTGATCGGCGGCCTCGCCCACGCCGGAATGGCGGGTATCGACCCGTCGACCGTGCACGGTTCGGTGCCGGAGTTGCTGTACGCCACCTTCCAGCTGACCTTCGCCATCCTGACCGCGGCGCTGGTCAGCGGCGCCATCGCGGACCGGGCCAGATTCTCGGCGTGGATGGTGTACGTCCCGCTGTGGACGCTGCTGATCTACGCCCCCATCGCGCACTGGGTGTGGGGACCGGACGGCTGGCTGTCCTCGTTCGGCGCCCTGGACTTCGCGGGCGGGCTCGTCGTCGAGATCACCTCGGGCGCCTCCGCGCTCGCCCTGGCCCTGGTGCTCGGCCCGCGCGTCGGGTTCAAGGTCGACGCGATGCGGCCGCACAACCTGCCGTTCGTCCTGCTCGGCGCGGGCCTGCTGTGGTTCGGCTGGTTCGGGTTCAACGCGGGATCGGCGCTGGAGGCCAACGGGATCGCCGCCGCGGTCTTCCTCAACACCCTGGTGGCCGGCTGCCTCGGCATGCTGGGATGGCTTGTGGTGGAACGGCTCCGGGACGGGCGGCCGACGACCTTCGGCGCGGCCTCCGGCGTGGTGGCGGGCCTGGTGGCGATCACGCCGTCCTGCGGTTCGGTGAACACCCTCGGCGCCGTGATCGTGGGACTCGTTGCGGGCGTGGTGTGTTCGTACGCGGTGGGCTGGAAGTTCAAGGCGGGCTACGACGATTCGCTGGACGTGGTGGGCGTGCACTTCATGGGCGGCATCGTCGGCACCCTGCTCATCGGCCTGCTCGCCAACCAGGTGATGACCGGCGGCGTGCGCGGGCTGCTCTACGGCGGCGGACTGTCCCAGCTCGGCAAGCAGGCGGTGGGCGTGCTGGTCGTCGCGCTGTGGGCCTTCGGCGTCTCCTTCGCGCTGGGCACGCTGATCGACCGCACCATGGGCTTCCGGATCACCAAGGAGGACGAGGTCGCCGGTATCGACTTCGCGCTGCACGCCGAGACCGCCTACGCCGAGGGCGTGCACGGGCACGCGCCGCGCGGCCTTTTCGGCCATCAGCACGGCAAGGCCGAACGGGACCAGACGTAGCCGCACGGTGACCGGGATCACCGGATCCCTGGGGCGCCCGCTCTTGCGGACCGTACAGGTAACGGCGTTACGCTAACGCTGTTACCTTACGGCCGCACCGAGGAGCCCCCATGCTGACCCGAATCGCTCGGATCACCACCCGGTACCCGAAGTGGATCCTGCTGGCGGCATTGGCGCTGGCCCTGGTGTGCGGCGGGTTCGGCGCGACCGTGACCGACCGGCTGAAGGCGGGCGGATTCACCTCCGACGGCGCGGAATCGGCGCAGGTCGCCCAGTTGCTCGCGGACAACTTCGGCGGCGCCGACCCCAATCTGGTGCTGCTGGTCGATGCCGATCAGGGTGTCGACTCGGGCGCCGCGCGGGCGGCGGCCGCCGATATCACCGCGCGGATCCAGAGCCGCGGCGACGCGGTCGGCGTCCGCTCCTACTGGACGAGCCCGCCGCAACAGGCCTCCGCGCTGCGCAGTGCGGACGGCCGCAGCGGGCTGGTCCTCGCCTATCTCACCGGTGGCGAGGACCAGGCCCAGAAGGCGGCCGCGGAGATCATCGCCGGACTCGACGGCTCGACACCGGGCGTCACGGTGCGGGCGGGCGGGCTGTCGGCCCTCTACCACGAGGTGAACACCCAGGTCACGAAGGATCTCGCGCTGGCGGAGGGCATCGCGGTGCCACTGACGGCGATCGTGCTGATGCTGGTGTTCGGCAGCGTGGTCGCGGCGTCGCTGCCGCTGGTGATCGGCGGCTTCGCGATCCTGGGGACGCTGGCGATCCTGCGGGCGCTCACGCTGGTCTCCGATGTCTCCATCTACGCGCTGAATATGACGACGGCGCTGGGGCTGGCGCTCGCCATCGACTACAGCCTGTTCATCGTCAGCCGCTACCGCGAGGAACTCGCGCGCGGCCTCGCGCATCGCGACGCCGCCGTCCGCGCGGTGCAGACCGCCGGGCGCACGGTGCTGTACTCGACCCTCACGGTGGTGCTGGCGCTGGCGGCGCTCGCGGTCTTCGACCTCTACTTCCTGCGCTCGGTCGCCATCGCGGGCGTGGCCGTCGTGGCGGCCGCCGCCGCGGCGTCGATCGTGATCCTGCCCGCCGTACTCGTCCTGCTCGGCGATCGGGTGAACGCCTGGGATCTGCGAATTCCGTTGCGGCGGTTGCTGCGCCGCCCGCGGCCCGAGCCGCGCCCGCTCGAGCGGTCCGGGTGGTATCGCGTGGTCGTGTGGGTCATGCGGCGGGCGGTTCCGGTGGCGGTGGCGATCGTCGCGGTGCTGCTGGCGATCGGATCACCGTTCCTGGGCGTGAAATTCGGCTATCCGGACGACCGGGTGCTCCCGGCCGGCGCGGAGGCCCGGGCCGTCGGCGACGTCCTGCGCGCCGAATATCCGTCCGTCAATTCGGGTTCCGGGACCACCATCGTGCTCGACGGCTATCGCGGCGACGGGGTCGGCGGCTACGCCACGGCGCTGTCCCGGGTGAACGGCGTCTCGGCGGTGCTGTCCGACTCCGGGGTCTACGTCTCCGGGGCTCGGGTCGCGCCCACGCCGCCCGGTATGGCCAACGAGAATGGCCAATACCTCAGTGTCAGCTCCAAATTCGACCCGTACACCGAGGACGGGCAGAACCAGCTGCGGCAACTGCGCGACGTGCCCGCTCCGGCGCCGGCCCTGTTCGGCGGGGCGGCGGCGATCAACGCCGACACCCTGCACGCGCTGGGGGCGCGGCTTCCGCTGGCCGCGGCGCTGATCGTGCTGTCCACCTTCATCGTGCTGTTCCTGTTCACCGGCAGCGTGGTGCTGCCGCTGAAAGCCCTGGTGCTCAACACGCTTTCGCTCAGCGCGATGTTCGGCATGATGGTCTGGATCTTCCAGGAGGGGCACCTGTCGGGACCGCTGGGATTCACCGCGACCGGATACCTGGTGGCGACCATGCCGATCCTGATGTTCTGCCTGGCCTTCGGGATGTCGATGGACTACGAGGTCTTCCTGCTCTCGCGAATCCGGGAGGCGTGGCTGGCCTCCGGGCGCACGGCGGCCGACAACACGCGCTCGGTGGCGATCGGCGTGGCACGCACCGGACGCATCATCACCGCGGCGGCGGCGCTGATGGCTATCGTATTGGGCGCGATGATTACCTCGAAGGTGTCCTTCATGCAGATGTTCGGTCTGGGCCTCACCCTGACCGTGCTCGCGGACGCCACCGTCATCCGCGGGCTGCTCGTCCCCGCCCTGATGAAGCTCATGGGCCGCGCCAACTGGTGGGCGCCCAAGCCGCTGGCCCGGCTGCACGAGCGGTTCGGGCTGTCGGAGGAGGCGGCGGACGAGAGCCCGGCCCGACTACCGGAACCGGCGGGCCGATCGTGATGTGCCCGCGGCGGCCCCGCTCGGCCCGCGGCACCGGGGACCGGCTGCGCGCGGAGATCCTCGACGCCACCCGGGACCTGCTGTCCCACACCGGAAATGCCGACGCGGTCTCGATCCGCGACGTCAGCAGGGTGGTCGGGGTGAGCGCGCCGTCGATCTACCGGCACTTCGCCGACAAGGACACGCTCATCGACGCGGCCGTGGCGCAGGTGTTCGAGAATCTCGACGCCGCCGTCGCGGCCGCCACCGATCCCGCGCAGTCACCGATCACCCGGATGCGCGAGCAGGGCATGGCCTATGTGCGTTTCGCGCTGGAACATCCGGGCCAGTACCGCGTCGCCACCGCGGGCACCTCGGGCGACGGGCCGCGCGCGGTCGACCAGGTCATGGGAAGCGGTGCGTTCCGGCGCTTCTCGGAGACCGTCCAGGAGGCGATGGACGACGGCGCGATCGCCCCGGGCGATCCGCTGCCGGTGGTCCTGGAACTGTGGGCCGCCGCGCACGGCATCGCCTCGCTGCTGATCGCCAAGCCCTATCTGCCGTGGGGCGACGCGGAGGCCGTCGCCGACCGCGTATTGGGCGCGGCGTGTGTCGGGCACGCAGTGCTGGACATCATGGGCGACGGCACCTTCCCCGGACCCGACGAGGCCGCGCGGTGGCTGGCGGAGCTGCGCGAGCGCCGCTGAGCGCCGCTCAGGAGACGTCGCCGGACGAGGACAGCCAGGTATTGCACTTCTGGGTGCGGTTGTTGGTGTAGCCGTGCTCGTACCAGGAGCCGTAGTGCTGGTTGGTGCCGTGGTCCCGGATGTCGCTGCGGTCGTCACCGCGGGAGTAGTTGTCGCGGACCGTGCGCTGCGCCTGGTCGTCGCTCACCGTCCCGATGAAGTTGGACGACCCGATGAACATGCCGCCGAAGCACTGGGCCTCGAGCTCGAGCCGCCGCGAAAGCTCCAGTCCCTTGGACGAACTCAGCCCCGCGTCGTAGCGATCGCGGTGCGACTTCTCCATCACGCCGCTCACGGCCTGCACGTGGTGGCCGTACTCGTGCGCGAACACCGCGAGGTAGATCACCGAATCGTCGCCGTACTCCTCGATCTGGATGTGATCGAGCGGCATGTAGATGGTGTGGTTGGCCGAGCAGTAGACCGCCGCGTAGCTGCCGCCGGAGCTGCTGCACGGCGACGTCTCGTCGGTCGCGCGCGCCGGAACCGAGATATTGGGGCTGGAGAAGGGCAGATTCGCGGCCTGCAGCGCCGGCTTCCACATGTTGTCCAGGCACGTCCGGGCCGCCTCGAAGAAGGCCCGCGCGGCCGCGACGCTGGAACCCCAGCGCGGATAGCCGCACTCGATGTTGATCAGTCCGGCGTCGGGATCGCGGAACAGCGGATTGTCACCGGTTGCCTTGACCGGTTGCGGCCCCGCGGGTTTCGAGGCGGTCGTCACGGCTCGGGTGGTCGTGGCGGACCGGGACGTCGTGGCGGCCGACGAGGTGGTGGTCGCCGCGCTCGTCGTCGTGGTGGCGTAGGTCGGCGGGGTGTAGGTGTAGCTGGGCGTGTCGTAGGTGCTCCGCGACGCGTGATCGGAGGTCGAGCCGACCGTGGCGAAGACGACCAGGGCGCCGACCACGCCGAATACCAGCAGCACGGCGAAGACCGCGCCGAGCACCCCGCCACCGCCGGAGCGCGGAGGCGGACCGTAGTAGCCGGGCGGCGGCAGCGGCGGACCGTAGGGCGGGCGCGGCCCGCCCGGGGGCGGCAGCGGCGGACCGTACGGAGGCCGCGGTCCGGGCGGACCGTAGCCGGGCGGCGGACCGTAACCCGGCGGGGGTCCGTATCCGGGCGGCGGGCCATACCCTGGCGGAGGAGCCCCGGGTGGAGGTCCGTAACCCGGCGGCGGGCCGTAGGGCGGACGGCCGGGCGGCGGGGACCCCGGTGGCGGCGGGTAGCCGGGCGGCTGGTTCACGACGGCATCAACTCACCTGGCTCGCTGGGGCTTCGAACGTATTGCACTCCGCGGTCTTGTTCTTCTCGAAGCCCGTGACCCACCAGTCGCCCATGTGCTGTGCCGAGCCGTGGTCGCGCATATCGCCGGGAGCGTCGCCGCGGCCGTAGGCGTCCTCGCGGGTATTGCCGGTCTGCGTCGAGTTCAGCGAGCCGCCGCCCGCGGTGGCCGAGAGGAACATGCCGTCGAAACAGTTGGCCTGCAACTCGACCCGGCGCGACAGCTCGAGACCCTTCGCGCTGCTCGTCCCCGCCTGGCGGCGTTGCTTGTTGGCCTCCATCAGGATTCCGGACTGCGCCTGCACGTGATGGCCGTACTCGTGGGCGAAGACCGACAGGTAGATCTCCCAGTGGTCCTTGAACATATCGGTCTGCAGCTGACTGATCGGCATATAGATGGTCTGGTTCGCGCCGCAGTAGAACGCCGCGAAACTGTTGCTGGTGCCCGTGCACGGCGTGCTGATCCCCGCGGTGGTGGCGGTGACGTTCAGCTTCGGCGGCGTGAACGACAGCTTCGCCGACGACAGCGCCGGCCGCCAGGCCTGTTCGAGGCAGGTGGCGGCGCTCTCGAAGAATTTGCGTGCCGCGTCGACCTGGGTGCTCCAGGGCGAATAGCTGCATCGGGCCGGGCTCAACGGCGAACCCGGATCGGACAGCAGCGGATTCGAATCCGTCGCCGCGATTCCCGTAGCGCCCGAATCGTTTCCCGAACTGTTCTTGGTCGTCGGCGAGTAGGTGTAGCTCGGCTGGTCGCCGGAGTGGGCGGCCGCGTGCACGCCGGTGCGGATGGCGGTGCGCACCAGGCCGCTCGTCACTATGAGAATGAGCACGATCAGGATGCCGATCCAGCCGCCGCCACCGCGTTTGCGCTGCGGCGGGCGGCCCGGCGGGCCGTACGGCGCGGGCGGCGGCATCGGCGGGCGATAGCCCGGCTGCGGCGCGGCGTGCCCCGGCGGCGGATAGCCCTGGGGCGGGTTGCCCGGCGGATAGCCTTGCGGCGGACCGTATCCGGGCGGGCCGTACCCCGGCGGCGGGGGCGGTGCGTAGCGCGGCGGCGGATAGCCGGGCGGCGGTCCGTACGGTGGCGGCGGCGGCCTGCGACCGGGTGGAATCGGGCCGTATCCGTAGGGTGGTTGACTCACTCCCCCGTGCCCCCTGCTTCATTCCGTACTCGACAGCCGCTGACGCAGGATAGCAAGCTGTCTAAGCTATGGCCCCATGCTGATCTTTCGGGGGGGCGCTCTGGGCGCTCTGTTGCTGGTACTGGCGGGACTTTTCGCCGCCACGCCCGCGGTGCAGGCGCAGCAGCCGGCCGACGGGGTGACGATCAACACCGACATCAAACTGAGCGAAGACGGTCTGCTCGAGGTGGCCGAGACGGTGCAGGTGCCTCCGGGCGGCCAGTTCCACATGGTCGTCCCGCTGCGGGTCGCGTTGAAGGACAAGGGCGAGCGCCGCTTCTCCGTCACCGATATCTCCGCCACCGGGCCGGGTACGGCCAAGGTCGACGGCGACCGGTTCAGTATCGACGCGCAGCCGGGCGAATCGTCGTACAAGTACACCGTGCACAACGCGGTCAACGACGCACCGGGCACCCAGATCTTCCGCTGGAGCGGCGTTCTCAACACCGACGTCGCCTCGATCACCGCCTCGGTGATCAGCCCCAGCTATCAGATGGGCATCGTCGACTGCAAGATCGGCCCGGCGGGCAGCCCGTCGCCGTGCGCGGATGTGCGGATCGAACCGGACGGCGTGCTGTCGCTGTACAAGGAGGGGCTGCACAAGGGCGATCTGATCGACCTCACGCTGCAACTGCCGCCGGGGACGGTGCCCGCCAACGCCGATATCACCGGCGACGAGCCGAGCGCGTTCGCGATCACGACGCCGGTGCTCGTCGCGTTCGGGGTGCTGCTGGCGGCGCTCGCCGCGGCCGCCGGCTACGTGGCGTGGACCCGACGCCAGGACGCGGCGGCGACGGCCGGGCAGGAGACCCTGGATCCGGTGCAGCACAACGGGAATCAGGCACAGTTCGTCTCGCCGGGCGGGGTGTTGCCGGGTGAGGCGGGCCTGCTGCTGGACGGGTCGGCCGATGCGAGCGACCTGGCCGCCACCGTGGTCGATCTCGCGGTGCGCCGCTACCTGTGGATCACGTCCGTCAGTGAGTCGGACTGGCGCCTCAGCCGCGTCAATCCCGCCGACGATCAGCTGCGCGACTATGAGAAGGCGGTATACGGGGCCCTGCTGCCCGACGGCGTCGAATCGGTGCTGCTGTCGGAGCTACGCGGCCGGGTCGGCGGCGACCCGGTGCGGGAGAAGCTGCGCGAGGACGCGCTCACGCGGGGCACGCTGATCGACCGGACGCGCCGCGGCCCGGCGTTCTGGCTGGGCGCGGTGCTGGTGGTGGCCGGTATCGGGACGACGATCGCGCTGGCGATCACCGGTGGGCACGCGCTGGTCGGTATCGCGATCGCGCTCGGCGGGGTGGCCTCGCTGCTGCTACCGCGCTATCTGCCGGTGCGCACGGTCGCCGGGCGCGAGCTGGCCGGGCAGGTCCGCGCGTTGCAGCGCGGCCTGGATGCCCTTGCGCCCGACCGGGTTCCGCCCAACGACCGGGAGGTCGTGTTCTCCCGCGCGCTGCCGTTCACCGTGGTCGGCGGGCGCGCCGACAACTGGATTCGCACGTTCCGCGACCTCGACCCGTCGGCCGATCAGCGGCCGGGTCTGTACTGGTTCGGCGGCTTCGACCGCGACCGCAACCTGCACCGGTTCGCCGGGCACTTCCCGTATTTCATCACCGCGCTGGAGGGGCTGTTCACCGGTTCCGGTGCAGCTCGGTAGCGACGTAGCGCGCGACGTCCGCGATCATCGCGTACGGCGGCTCGGCGTCGAAGGCGGCGCGGTCGGTCATGACGGCGATCACGAGCGGCGCGCCGCCCGCCGGCCGGACCACGGCGACGTCGTTGGCCCGCCCGTAGTCGCCGTGCCCGGTCTTGCTCGCCACGGTCCAGTCGGCGGGCACCCCGGCCCGGATGGTGTTCGCGCCGGTCGTACTGCGCCGCAGCCAATCCTCCAGCAGCGCTTGCCGGTCCGGGGGTAACGCGCCGCGCAGCAGGATCTGCTGGTAGACCGCCGCGAGGGCGCGCGGCGAGGTGGTGTCGCGGGGATCGCCCGGTGGGTCGCTGTTCAGTTCGGGCTCGTACTGATCCATCCTGCCGACCGTATCGCCGAGGCCGCGCAGGTAGGCGGTGAGCTGCGGCGGTCCGCCGATATCGCGCATCAGCAGATTGCCCGCGGTCCCGTCGCTGTATCGGATCGCGGCATCGCACAGGTCCCGCATCGACATGCCGGTATCGATGTGGTCCTGGGTGATGGGCGAGATCGAATTGACGTCCTCCCGTGTGTATCTCACGACCGTGTCGAGGTAGGACAGCGGGCGCTGGTGCAGCACTGCCGCCGCGGCCAGCGTCTTGAACGTCGAGCAGAAGGCGAAGCGGTCGTCCGCGCGGTGCGTCAGGGCGACGGCGGTCGCGGTCGCCACCGCGTAGACGCCTAGGCGCGCATCGTATTTCCGTTCCAGCGACGCGAAGTAGTCTTCCGCGGTCTTCGGGTCCACCCGGGTGTCGGAGACCGGATCCGTCTTCGTCGGCGTGCTGGTGCCCGCATCGGTCCCCGCGCACGCCGCCGCCGGCAGCGCCAGCGCGCCCGCCAGGAAGGTTCTGCGGCCGAGGCGGGTTCGCCCGGACTTCGGTTCGTCGATCACCGCAAAACACTACCGGGCGCGCAGGCCGTCCAGCACGATGTCCATGGTGCGCTGGACGGCGCGATCGTAGGACTCGTCCGGGCGGACGTAGATCTGCAAAGTCATCAGCCGGGACACGTCCTGGGCGTCCACATCGGTGCGCAGATCGCCGTCGACCTGCGCCTGTGCGGTCAGCCGGGCCACCTGCTCGGAGACGTTCGCGCGGATATCGGTCAGGCCCGGATCGGCCCGGATATCGGCGTGCAGGGCCGGTTCGATCGCCGAGGCTGTGGCGCCCAGGCGTAGCTCGGCGCATTCGCGCAGGAAGCGGCGCAACGCGGGCCACGCCCGGTCCTCCTCGGCGCGGGCGGTCGCGGCCAGATCGGCCAGCGACTGCAGATACGCCTGCGCCGCCGCGCTGATGAGCGCGCCCCGGTCCGGGAACCGCCGGTACAGGGTCCCCACGCCGACCCCGGCCCGGTCGGCGATCTCCTTCATCGGCACGTCGACGCCCTGTTCCCGGAAGACGGTCTGCGCCGCCGCCAGGATCTGGTCGCGGTTGCTGCGTGCGTCGGCTCGCAGTTGATCGGCCATCGGACCACCTCCCGGTTGGAACTGGACGAAATTCTTCCACTTAGTGTAGCGTGCTGAAAGTGGACGAAATTCGTCCGGTTGGATGTGTTCGAAGCGAGAGGCCGAGGCAATGAACAAGAGCGTGCTGATCTCCGGCGCCGGAGTCGCCGGATCCACGGCGGCATATTGGCTGGCGCGGAACGGTTTCCGCGTCACCGTGGTGGAACGCGCCGCGGGCGAACGGTCCAGCGGCAATCCGGTCGACGTGCGCGGTCCGGCCGTGCGGATCGTCGAGGATATGGGCGTCATGCCGCGGCTGCGCGCGGTCGCGACGGCCGCGAACCGGCTCACCTTCGCCGACACCACCGGGCGGCGGCGCGCGAGCGTGGGCATGGGCGCGTTCCAGAGTTCCGCGGGCGACAGCGAGGTGGAGGTCGCGCGGGCCGACCTCGCGGCCACGCTGCTCTCCGCGGCCCGCGATCACGCCGAGATCCGCTGGGGCGACACGATTACCACGCTCTCGCCGGATGCGGGCGGCGTGGACGTCACCTTCGACCGCGGCGATCAGGCGCGCTTCGATCTGGTGATCGGCGCGGACGGCCTGCACTCCACGGTCCGCCGCCTGGCCTTCGGCCCCGAACCGGAATTCGTCCGGCCCCTGGGCATGTCCGTGGCCACGCTCCGGGTCGACCGTCCGATCGGCGACGAACGCGAGGTGGTCATGGTGAACACTCCGGGCCGCGCGTTCAGCGTCCATCCCGCGGGCGGAAAGCCGCTGGCGGCCTTCATGTTCCGCCACACCGCCGAGCCCGCCGCCGACCACCGCGACCCCGATGTCCAGAAGCGCCTGGTAATCGAGGCATACACCGGCCGGCTGGGCACGTTCGAGCGCTACCTCGACCAGGTCCGCGACGCCGACGACCTCTTCTTCGACTCGGTCAGCCGAGTCACCCTGCCGCACTGGTCCACCGGCCCCGTCACCCTGGTGGGCGACGCCGCCTCCAGCCTCTCTCTGTTCGGCGACGGCTCCACCCTCGCCATAGCAGGCGCCCACACCCTGGCCACCGAACTCGCCGCCACCCCAGCCGACCTCGCCACAGCCCTACACCGCTACGAACAACGCCACCGCGCCCTGACCACCCCTAAGCAGCGGGGCTACACAGCCGCCGCAACCCTCCTGGTCCCGACCAACCGCCCCACCATCGCGATCCGAAACACCCTCGCCCGCTTCATCCCCAGCTGAACAAGCCCCCCCCAACTCGCCCCACACCTTTTTCAAACTCGCCCCACACCCTTTCCAGACTCGCCCACACCCTTTTCCGGACTCGCCCACACCTTTTTCCGGCACGCTCTTGGCCGGAATCCACTCAGCGAACGGTGGATCCCGGCCAAAAGCATGCCGGGAAAAGATGGGGGCGTGCCGGGAACGAGGTCGGGTGGCATGCCCGCGTCAGACCGAATGTGGTTGTCGTAGTTCGGGTGTGGCGGGCCGGTATCAGCGGGCTACGCGGATGCTGCGGCGCATGGCGGAGAGGGGGTCGGCGTAGAAGACGCTCAGGGCGGTGACCGCGGCGGCGTGCTCCTGGACTCGGCCGCCGAAGCGGCTGATGCGGAGGTCGGCCGCCGGGAGGGTACTGCCCTGGGTGAAAGCCTTGACGACATGGTCGATTCCGGGGCGGTAGCCGGTGAAGGCCTGGCCACCCAGAACGACCCGGTCCGGGTTGAACATGTCCCGCACCAGCGCCGCGGCGTGGCCCAGGATCTCCGCCCGCTCCACCAGCAGTTCGCGCGCGGGCTCCGAGCCGGACTCCGCGGCCCGGTACAGGTCCGCGATCACCGGACGGCGCGGCGCCTCCCGCTTGGGCACGATCCCCGCCCGCACGGCGCGGCCGAGCAGCGCGGCCTCGCCGACGGCGGCCTCCAGGCAGCCGCGACGGCCGCACTGGCATTCCACATCGGAGCCGGTCGGCAGGTGCGCGATCGACCCCGGACCGTTGGTCGGAGTGTGCACGCGATCGTGCAGGGTCACCGCGATGCCCGCCGTCTCCCGGGCGTAGATGTACAGGCTGGAACCGGGCCGCTGATCCTCGCCCGGACCGAGCAGCAGCTCGGCGGCGGCCATGGCCTCCACGTGCGCGGAGACCGAGACCGGTAGGTCGAGGACGGCGCCGAAGGTCGCGGCCACCGGCGCGGCGCGCCAGCCCAGCCGTGGATGGTCCACCACACCGGCGGCGGGATCGACCCGCCCGGCCAGCGCCACGCCGGTCCACAGCGGCCGCCGCCGCGGCAGGCGATCGAGGAACGCCTTGGCGCTGCGCGCGATGATGGTGAGCGCGGCCTCCTGGCCGGCCTGCGGCGTGGCGATCTCCAGCCCGCCGAGAATGCGCCCGGACAGGTCGGCCGCGACGATCCGCGTCACCGTGGCGCCGATGTGCACGCCGAGGGTGGCGAAGGTGTCGGTGTCGACCTCGAAGGGCACCCGGGGACGCCCGACGGCGCCGGACGCGGTGAGGTCGGCCCGCTCTCGCAGGAGCCCGGCCGAAAGCAGCGCGGACACTTGCCTGTTCACCGTCGCGATGCTCAGACCCGTTGTCTGCGCGGCGGTATCACGGAAGATGGGACCGCGGGTGGCGGCGCGGAGGACGGCGGCGGCCGGATTGTCGGCCACGCGCAGTTCGGGTGGCACCGCCGGACGCGGGGCAGCGGCCCGAGTAGTGAGGGTCTGCGAGGACGTTCGCTCGAGGATAGGGCTCGTCATTGTGCGGAATCCTTGTTGTGGACCCGGGGTTGCCGGGACAGGTCGAACTGGAGCAGCAACAAGGCAGCGAGAAAAAGGCCCGGACTCGGATACGAGGAGCGATTCTCAGCTGCGCGGCAGGGAGCAACACAGCTCCCGCTGCCGCGGCAGCCGCACACCGAGCGCGACGGTCATGTACGTGACCCGTGCGGCATACGGTCGGCTGGAGGACATGCCATCAAAGCTAACATCCCATGTATCAATGACGCCAGACCGGGCGGTATGCATGCATTTGGCTCACCCTGATTCGAATACCTACCGCAGGCCGCCGGGGTGGCGTAATGACTCGAATCACTCTGATTCGAGCAGGACCCGGGATCCCGCGGGCGGCGTATAGCCCCCGACACCGCTACCACCCGGAAGCAATCGCCCGGCCTCGCCACCCACCGCCGTTACAGTCTGAAATCGCAGGTCAACGGCGGAAGGAGGGCGAGGTGACACCCATCGACACCGAGGCCGGAACCGACCGCGGCATCCGCCGCGCCGACCGCGCCCGCCAGGTGGCCGACGTGCTACGCCAGCAGATCCACTCCGGAACCTTCGACCGCGCGCTGCCCGCCGAATCCGAGCTGGCCGCCGAGTTCGCCGTCTCGCGCAACACCGTGCGCGACGCCCTGGCGCTGCTCAAGGACGAGGGCCTGATCGAACGCGCCCCGAAGGTCGGCACCCACGTCGCGCAGCGCAAATACGATCACGGCCTGGACGCGCTGCGCGGCCTGCAGGAGACGCTGCGCGAACACGGCGAGGTCCGCAACGAGGTGCGCGCCGCCCGGCGGATCACCCCGCCGCCCGCGGTGGCGCGGCGGCTGCGGCTGGAGCCCGGTGAGCAGGCTGTGTATATAGAGCGCCTGCGCTACCTCGGCGATCTGCCGCTCAGCCTGGACCTGACCTACCTCGCGCCCGATATCGGCGACGCGGTGATCGCGCACGATCTGGAGACCAACGACATCTTCGCGCTCATCGAGGAGTTCGGCGGCGGTCCGCTGGGCTCGGCGGAGCTGGCGCTGGAGGCGATCACGGCCGACTCCCATTCGGCCGCGACGCTGCAGATGCCCGAGGGCGGCGCGCTGCTGCTGCTCGAACGGCTCACGAAACTCGAGGACGGCCGGCCTGTCGACCTCGAGTACATCCGGCTGCGCGGCGACCGAATCACCATGCGCGGCAGTCTTGTTCGCTCGATCGACAGCCCCGATTGGAGGTTGATCTGAATGGCCCTGGTCAATCAGCGTGCCGATGTTCCCGTGACGATCGACGAATCGCTGTGTATTCAGGGATGCACACTGTGCGTGGAGATCTGCCCGCTCGATTCGCTGGCGATCAACCCGGACAACGGCAAGGCGTACATGCACGTCGACGAGTGCTGGTACTGCGGCCCGTGCGCGGCCCGCTGTCCCACCGGCGCCGTGACCGTCAACATGCCCTATCTCCTGCGCTGAACCGCGCCACCATCGCTCGAGGAACACCATGAAGTACCGCCGTGCCCGATTCGTCGCGGTGGCCGCCGTTGTGGCGCTCACCGCCGCCGGCTGCTCCCTGGAGCAGGCCGCCTCCGGCGACACCGTCAAGGTCGTCGTCGGTTATCAATCCAAGACCATCAACACCGTCACCGCGGGAACCCTGTTGCGCGCCAAGGGCTTTCTGGAGCAGCGCCTCGCGAGGCTCACCGCGGGCGGCGGCAAGAAGTACCAGGTGGAGTGGCAGGACTACGACACCGGCGCCCCGATCACCGCGCAGATGGTGGCGGAGAAGATCGATATCGGCTCGATGGGCGACTATCCCCTGCTCATCAACGGCTCCCGCACGCAGGCGAACGAGCGGTCCCGCACCGAGTTCGTCTCGGTGACGGGCTATCAGCCGCGCGGTTCGCTGAACATGATCGTGGTGAACCGGGATTCGCCGGTGGGGTCGCTGACCGACCTCGGCGGTAAGAAGGTGTCGTCGAGCGTCGGCTCCGCCAGCGACGGCCTGTTGCGACAGGCATTGAGCCGCAACGGAATCGATCCTAAGTCCGGCGTGGAGGTGCTGAACCAGCAGCCGCAGATCGGCGCGTCGGCGCTGGAATCCGGTCAGGTGCAGGCACTCTCGCAATTCGTGGCGTGGCCCGGCCTGCTGGTCTACCAGGACAAGGCGAAGCTGCTGTTCGACGGCGCGGAGTTGAATACGCCCACCTTCCACGGCGTGGTCGCCCGCCGGGACTACTCGGCACAGCATCCGGAGGTGCTCGACGCCTTCCTGCAGGCACAGCTCGACGCGACCGACTTCCTGCATCAGCAGCCGCTGGAGGCGTCGAAGCTGGTGGCCGAGGGCTCGGGCCTGCCGCAGGAGGTCGTGTACCTCTACAACGGCCCCGGCGGCACCTCCTTCGATACGCCGCTGAAGCCGCAGCTGATCCAAGCGTTCAAAGGCGATGTGCCGTACCTGAAGTCGATCGGCGATTTCGCGGACCTGGATATCGACGGTTTCGTCAACGACGCGCCGCTGCGCAAGGCGTTCGCCGATCGGGGCCTGAACTACGACGCCGCCGTCGCGAATTTCACCAATCCCGCGCCCATCACCGGCACCGACCCGCTCGCCGCGCGTCCGGTGAGCGATCCCGCGCTCGCGAGCGAGGTATGGTTCGACGGCGCGTCCGCCACCCAGCCGGTCGCCGATCCGACCGGCCTGCTGCGCACCGTGAAAACCGCTCGCGCACAGGGCAAGAAGGTCCGGGAAGCCTACGTCCCCGATGCGGAGCTGGGCACCCGCTGGTTCGCCGACAAGGCGCAGTGGGTTCGCGACGGCGACGCCTACCTGCCGTTCACGACGCCCGCCGGCGCGCAACGCTATCTGGCCGCGCACCCGGGCGGCGCGCTCGTGTCCTACGACCAGGCCGTCGGCGAGGTGCGCTCATGAGCACGACGACATTTCCCCTCGACGCAGCCCCCGCGGCGGCGGAGCGGACCGACGCGCCGGTCCGGAGCACCGGCGGCCGCACCGTCTGGCGTTCCCGTCTGTTGCGCGTGCTCTCGGTCGCCGCGGCCCTGACCGCCTGGCAACTGTTGACCGCCAACCACATTCGCCTGTGGGTGCGGTTCGACACGCTTCCGACGGTGACGCAGATCCTGCACGCCTTGCAACGGCAGCTGGGTACCGACACATACTGGCTGGACCTGGGGCAGTCGCTGATCCGCATTCTCAGCGGATTCGCGCTGGCCGGCGCGCTCGGCGTGGCCACCGGTGTGGCGCTGGGCCGCTCGCGCCTGTTCGCGGACGTCTTCGGCCCGCTGACCGAACTCGCCCGCCCGATTCCGGCGATCGCCATCGTCCCGGTCGCGATCCTGCTGTTCCCCACCGACGAGGCCGGAATCGTCTTCATCACCTTCCTGGCCGCCTACTTCCCGATCATGGTCAGCACCCGCCACGCCGTGCGGGCGCTGCCGACCATCTGGGAGGACTCGGTCCGCACCCAGGGCGGCAACCGGTGGGACGTGCTGGTCCGGGTCGTGCTGCCGGGCAGCCTCCCCGGCGTGTTCGGCGGGCTGTCGGTCGGCATCGGGGTGGCGTGGATCTGCGTCGTCTCGGCCGAGATGATCTCGGGCCGACTGGGTGTCGGCTACCGGACCTGGCAGGCGTACACGATCGTGGACTATCCCTCGGTATTCGTCGGCATCATCACCATCGGCGTGCTGGGTTTCGCGACCTCGGCGGCGGTGGAACTGCTGGGCCGCCGCTTCACCCGGTGGCTGCCGCGGGCTGAGGAGGCGACCAAATGAGCACGGTTGAAGACATCGACATCGACATCGCCATGGGCTTGCGGCTCGACCGAGCCGAGCTGAGCTATCCGGGCACCGTCGCGGTCCGGGATCTGACACTGGACATCCGCCCCGGCGAGATACTGGTCCTCACGGGCCCGTCCGGCTGCGGGAAGTCGACGGTGCTGCGCGCCCTCGCCGGACTGCTGCCACCGCGCTCCGGCCGGATCCTCGCGGACGATGCCGAGATCACCGGACCGTCCCGCGACCGCGCCATGGTCTTCCAGGACAATGCGCTGTTGCCTTGGCGCACAGTGCGTTCCAATATCGAACTGGCCCTGAAACTGCGCGGCGAACCTCGTTCGACCCGCCGCGCGCGAGCCGACCGCTGGATCGACGAGGTCGGCCTCGACGGCTTCGGCGACCACCTGCCCAAGAGCCTCTCCGGCGGTATGCGCCAGCGCGTGCAGCTGGCCCGCGGCCTGGCCGGAGCCCCACGCGCGGTCCTGATGGACGAACCGTTCGGCGCGCTCGACGCCCCGACCCGAACCACCATGCAGCGGTTGCTGATCGACACCTGGCGGGCCCATCCCGCGACGGTCGTCTTCGTGACCCACGACGTGGACGAGGCCCTGCTGCTCGGCGACCGGATCGCTGTCCTGGGCCGCGCCGCGCAACCGCTGCGCGCGCTGGTCGACGTGCCCCGGCCGCGCGAGACGGCCGTCGACCGGTCCGGGCTCCGCACCGACATCCTCGCCGCCCTCGCACACTGATACCACCGGAGTCGTGCCGATGAACATTCCCGACCTGTCCGAAACCACCCGCCTGGACTGCGATGTCATCGTCGTCGGCGGTGGCACCGCGGGCACCATGGCCGCGCTGACCGCCGCCGAGAACGGCGCGAACGTCCTGCTGCTGGAGAAGGCCCACGTGCGGCACTCCGGCGCGCTGGCCATGGGCATGGACGGGGTCAACAACGCCGTCATTCCGGGTAAGGCCGAGCCGGAGGACTACGTCGCCGAGATCACCCGCGCCAACGACGGAATCGTCAACCAGCGCACCGTCTATCAGACCGCGACCCGCGGCTTCGCGATGGTGCAGCGGCTGGAACGCTACGGGGTGAAGTTCGAGAAGGACGCCTACGGCGAGTACGCGGTGCGCCGGGTCCACCGCTCGGGGTCCTACGTGCTGCCGATGCCCGAGGGCAAGGACGTCAAGAAGGCGCTGTATCGCGTACTGCGGCAACGCAAGATGCGCGAGCGGATCCGCATCGAGAACCGGCTGATGCCGGTGCGGGTGCTGACCGACGGCGGCCGCGCGGTCGGCGTGGCCGCATTGCACACGCGCACCGGCGAATTCGTCGCGGTCGGCGCGAAGGCCGTCATTCTCGCGACGGGGGCGTGCGGGCGGCTGGGCCTGCCCGCCTCCGGATATCTGTACGGCACCTACGAGAATCCGACGAACGCCGGCGACGGCTACGCGATGGCCTATCACGCGGGCGCGGAGCTGTCGGGTATCGAGTGTTTCCAGATCAACCCGCTGATCAAGGATTACAACGGCCCGGCCTGCGCCTACGTGGCCAATCCGTTCGGCGGCTATCAGGTGAACGCGCAGGGCGAGCGCTTCGTGGACTCCGACTACTGGTCCGGGCAGATGATGTCGGAGGTCAAGCGCGAGATCGAATCCGCCCGGGGCCCTATCTATCTGAAGGTGACACACCTGCCGGGCGAGACGCTGACAGCCCTGGAAGGCATCCTGCACACCACCGAGCGACCCACCCGCGGCACCTTCCACGCCAACCGCGGGCACGACTACCGCACCCACGACATCGAGATGCACATCTCCGAGATCGGCTTGTGCAGTGGGCATTCCGCCTCGGGCGTGTGGGTGGACGAGCACGCCCGCACCACCGTTCCGGGGCTGTACGCGGCCGGCGATCTGGCGTGCGTGCCGCACAACTACATGATCGGCGCGTTCGTGTACGGAGACCTGGCCGGCGAGCACGCGGCCTCGACCCTCGCTGAACTGCCCGCCCCGCAGGACCTTCCGGCCGATCAGCTGGCGGCCGCACACGAACTCGTCTACCGCCCGCTCCGGCAGCCCGACGGCCCGCCGCAGCCCCAGGTGGAATACAAGCTGCGCCGTTTCGTGAACGACTATGTGGCGCCGCCGAAGACCGCGACCAAGCTCTCGCTGGCGGTCGAGACCTTCGAGCGCATGCGCGGCGAGATCGCCGGTATGGGCGCGGCCACCCCGCACGAGCTGATGCGCTGCGCGGAGGTCACATTCATCCGGGACTGCGCCGAGATGGCCGCGCGCTCGTCGCTGACCCGCACCGAATCACGCTGGGGCCTCTACCACGACCGCGCCGATCTGCCCGAGCGCGACGACGCGGAGTGGCGCTATCACCTCAACCTGCGCAAGGGCGCGGACGGCATGGAGTTCCTGAAGCGGCCCGTCGCACCGTATTTCGTGCCGGTCCCGGAATTCGCGTCGGTGCCGTCGACCGGTGCGGTCGAGTCGGTGGCGCAACCCGAGATCTCCACCGGGCCGCCGCAGGTGAACTCGCCCGCGCCGACCACCATCGGCCGCGTCGCGGAAACGACGGCGACGGCCACCCTGGACGCGCCCCGGATCGCGGAACTACTCGCCCTGGACGCTCCCTCGGCCGCGGAACTCGCTGCCTACCTGGCCGATCCGGAGCCTCGGGTGCGCGCGACGGCGTTGTCGGTGCTGACCGAGGAGACGCCCGACGGCTTCGCCGAGCCGCTGATCGGCGCCCTCGGCGATCCGGATGCGGGCGTGCGGTCCGCGGCGGTCTCCGGGCTGCGCGAGCTGGTCGAGATCCTGCCCTCCGCTACCGGTCTGGCCGAATTCGCGGACTCCCCCGACCCTTCGGTGCGGGCGGCGGTGATCGATCTGCTGCGCGCCGCGCACGCCGGTGATCCCGACCTGTTCGGGAAGGCGGTGGTCGACCCCGATCATCGCGTGCGGATCGAAGGTGTGCGGGCGCTGGTGTCCCTGGACGACTGGCCCGCGCTGAGTACCGCCGCCCACGACGAGAGCCGCGAGGTCCGCATCGCCGCCGCGCACGGCCTGGCTACCGTCGGCCGGGGCGGCGCCGATACCGTGCGCACCCTCACCGGGGATCGCGATCCGCTGGTGCGGGCCGCCGCCCTGGCCGCCCTCGCAGCACTCGGGGACGCCGACGACACCGCGACTCTGACTGCGGGACTACAGGATTCGGCTTGGCAGGTGCGCGAGGGCGCGGCGCGCGGCTGGGCAGGGCTGAGCCCCGGAGAGGCGGCGGAGGCGCTGCGATCCGCCTCGGCGGATCCACACCCGGACGTCCGCAAGGCCACCGTCCTGACGCTCGGCCGCTGGCCGGAGCACCCGGCGGCCCGAGAAGCGTTGCGCCCCGCCCTCGACGACTCCGACGCCGACGTCCGGGCCTACGCGCGGCGGGCGCTCCAATAGGGGTTCGTCCCGGGCGTTCACACGGATCGACGTCGCCCGCGACGACCGACGGCACACCGGTAGCATGGGCGGCGAGTTCGACCGGCCGAACACAATCGACAGCGGACGTTGGCGGCCCTGTTCCACCGATCGTGGACAGGGCCGTTTCCATATGCACCGAGGAAGGGACATTCCCGACGTGGCCACCCGCCCGGCCCCCATCCACTACCCGAAAGACGTTTCCATCCGCGATCTCACCCACTGGATGCTCGATCAGCATCACGAATGGGATTCGGAGCCACTGTTCTTCGGCTTCGCCGCCGACCCCAGCGGCGAGATGTCCATCACCGGCGGCCCTTTGGAGAACAAGGACACCGCCACCTCGGAGATGAACCCCGTGCATTTCCGCGCGGCGCGGATGAAGCACACCGGGAGCCCGCTGTGGGGTTTCGGTCTCGTCTTCGAGGGCTACTGCGAGGAGTTCACCCCCGAGGAGACCGCCTCCGGCGAGATGCGCCGCATCATCCTCGAGGGCCGCCTCCCCGACCGTCCCACCGCCGAGGAAATGGTCAACGCCGTCATCTACGACGCCCGCGGCAACGAATGGGTCGCCCTCACCTACCGCTACCTCCCCGAACGAGGAATCTCCGACCTCTTCACCCCCGCAGCCGACTTCACCAAACCCCCGCTCGGCATGGCCGGCTACCTATGGTCCGCCGCCCTCCTCCTGGACCCCGCCAACCGCCTCCGCGTGCTGGAAATGGTCGCCGACGACGAGGACGAATAGAACCGGCAATGGTTCCGACGCCCTGACGCTGGTGTCTGGGTCGTCCTCGGGGACGGTCACATTTCGGTGCGGTGACGCGGTCGTCGACGACCCAGCTTGCGGAAGACGCCTCGCCGAGAACGCTTCTGCGACTTGGCTTCTTCACGCGCCTGAGTGCGTGCTTCGCCAGATCGCGCCGCTTTACGGTCGGCCCACGCTGCCACGGTGGCTTCAATGTCACGGAGCATGGTGATCAGCGGCGGCCCCGAGGGCAGTTGGTGGCGAGCGTGCAGCACCCGTTCGTTGAACTGGGCGATCTCGTGCCGAACGGCCTTCTCGTCCGATAGCTGATCGAGTTGATCGTCCAGGGCGGCGTCATCCTTACGCAACTGGATGGAGGGTGGCAGGAAGGCGAGCCCCTCACGTTTCATGAAGCTCTTCAGCCACCAATCCGGGTCATCGGCATCGGACAGATCGAGTGGCTCACCGCTGCCGGGAAGGTCGTCGAAATCGCCCCGTTCGATCGCCTTCCGGATCTGCCTGTCCGCGAGCAGCGCGATCGCCGTCTCGGAGTCGAACGCGAAAGCGGAGGGGTTGCAGAACGTGAGAGGCAGTTCGTGCTCATGCTTCATCAGAACTCCACGGCCCGGAACTTTTTTAGGTCACATGTATTATGTCATGTGTATTGTAAAGGTCCCGTAGATCGCATCAAAGACAGACAACCCAATCATCGAACGCATGTTCGATGATTGAGGTAGACTGCCGCGGGTGAACACACATTCGACTGCACTGGCATCGGATGCTCCGGCACGGAGATGGTCGGAACTGGCCGATGTCGACCTGCTGCGCACCCTCGTCGAAACCGAACGCCACCGCCGCCGACTGGCCGCGGCCATGGTCGCGGCCGTCGCCGAGGCCGAGCGCCGCGGACTCGCCGCCGGCACCGGCTACCGCGACACCACGGACCTCTTGACCGATCTACTGCGGATCACCGCCTCCGAGGCGCGCCGCCGAATCGAATACGCCGCTCCACGCGCCCGCTCACGTTCCAGAAAGGCGTGGAGGGCGATGACAGCGGCAGGCTGAGGCCGAGCCTCGTTGCGGGACGGCTGTTCTCGGGATCAGCGACCACTCCGCAGTGTACTCAGCAATGCGCAGCCGCGTTCCGGAGTGCGGGGCTGCCAGAGTTCCGAGGCCCCACAGAAGACGGCGAGGCCCTCGGGCCGCTGGTGGGCCCGGGCACCCCGGCGCGACGAATCACTACCGCCGCTGTCGGACGTCATCGCCGCGAGCAGCGCCGTTACCTCGAACCGCGAAGTGCCCACCGGCGTAAACTTTCACCGCGACCTGAGTTACTGATACAGCAGATCAACTCGAATCGCCGTGACGGAGAAGCAGTCCCGGGGGAACCAGACGCATGTATGAGGCCGACGACGAAATCAACCGGATTCTCGCCCAGCAGGTGGGCTGGTCGCCGTTCGACGATCATCTGCTGTACACGTGCGGGGTTGTGGAGTTCTTGCGAGACGGGCGATTGAGCGAGTTGCCGCCCCGGCCGACCCGGGTCAGGTTGGAGCACGGTGAACTGCCGCTCGCCGAGGGCCCTGCGGTGTGGTCCGAGTGGCGCCCCGCCGGCGACGGCAGCTGGAACCGCAACCAGGTCTCCGCCTTCGGCTCACTCGGTTTCGTCGCCGCCGCACATCTCGGCAACGCCGCTCTGAACCGCAGCCGACGCCACCGAGCCGAGCAGGCCAGGCAACCGCGATGGATCGCGTCTCCGCCCGCTATGGCCGTCATCTCCGACCGCCGGATATTTCTCGCCGACTCCAAACAGTCCTGGTCCGTCTACTGGTCGGGCTTGGACCAAGTAGATCTCCTCGCCCCCGACCGCCTCGGCTTCAAATACTCCTCCGCCGACAGCAGCAGGCCAGTCACCGCTCAGGTGCACTGCCCTTGGGCCCCACTGATATTCGTAATCGCGGCCTACACCAACTTCCCGAACCACCCGACACTGCTCTCCGGCACCTGGCTCCCCCCGAACTTCGAAGAAAAGTGTCACCTCGCGGGCAAACCATGCCCGAACGTACGCAACCCCCCAGGGAGGGAACACCACGGCGGGGAAAGCTTTTAACCAGCCAAATGCGGGGACGCGCAACCACGTCGATGAGCACAGACGAGCTGATGGAACTCCTCCGCACCTCTATCGCACATCGAATTTCGAGCGGGCGCTAGCATCCAGGATGCAATTGCGAATAGTCCACAACCTTCCCCAGTCGCCTAAATCCGCGCGACGATATCCAAGGCTATTCGGGTTGCGGCGGTGTGGCTTTGCTCGTCGTCGAGGTTCAGGTCGCCCATCATGGAGAGGCTCCAGCTGATGGCGAGTAGGGCCTGGCGGGCGTGGAAGATTGCCAGTGGGGTGGGGTTGTGGGCGGTCATGAGGTCGGCGAGGACTCGGAATTGGTAGCGGAGGCTGGTGCCTATGCCGAGATCGCGGAAGGCGGACTGGTTTTCGGCCCAGAAGCGGATCATGTCCTTACCCAGGTCGTGCAGTAGGGCGCCGTAGCGCAGCACGATCTCCTCGGCCCGTTCCCGGCCGGGCGGCGCGGACTCACCCCACTCCACGATCTCGTCGACGCCCCGGCGCAGATCCTCCGACAGGCTCGCCACGATGTCTTCCTTGGTCCGGAAGTGGTAGTAGAGAGCGGCTTTGGTGACCCCGAGCCGTTCGGCGATCTCGCGCAGCGAGGTCTTCTCGTACCCGCGCTCGGCGAACAACTCCATGGCCGTGACGCGAATACGTTCCCGGGTGTCGCTGCGACGCCTGTCCATCGAGTCCCTTCGATTGCTTGACGACCGGCAAGCGGAAGTCTAGCCTCGCCGGGTTGCTAGCCGGTCAGCAAGTCGATTCGTCGGGAAGAAAGGCCGGCCCGTGCTCAGGCTGCGCGGATGTGCGACAACCCCCATTTCCGAGCCAGCAATTGATGCGAGGTCAGACGGTCCTCGTGCCGGTGCGTCACCGACGTCACGACCAGTTCGTCCGCGCCGGTCAGCTGCTGCAATGCTGTGAGGCGGCGGGCGACGCTCGCCGGAGTGCCGACGAACTGGGTTGTCACGCGGTCGCGCACCAGGCGCTGTTGCTGATCGGTCAGCGGGGCGGTGGTGTCCGGGTCCGGATACCGCACGGCCCCGGACCCGCTGCGGATGCTGTACACCCAGTGGCCGTAGGTGGACGCCAGATGCTTTGCCCTCGATTCGTCCTCGGCGACAACCACATCGGCGGAGACCACGAGATACGGCTTCGGGTACCGCGCCGACGGGCGGAACGACTCCTTGTAGGCCGCAACGGTTTCCAGGATGGTGCCGGGCGAGACGTGATAGTTGGCCGCGAAGGGCAGGCCGAGCCGCCCCGCCAGCCGCGCGCTCTCACCGCCGCTGGAACCGAACAGCCACAGGTCCACCTCGGCGCCCTCGCCCGGAACGGCGTGCAGCGCGATACCGTCCGCGGTCTCGTAGCGGCCTTCCAGCAGCGCGCGGATCTGTTCCACCTGCTCCGAGTAGTCCACAGCCTCCGCGCCGGGCAGCAGCAGCGCCTCGAACGAGGCCGCCAGCCGGGAGGTGTCGAGCTGCTGTCCCGGTGTGAACGGCGGCGGGATCACCACCCCGTCGCGCACCTGCGTCGGCCCCTCCGGCGCGGAGACCGGCTTGACCCCGGCCGAGCGCAGCTGCGCCACGCGGTGCGCCGACCGGCCGAGACCGAGATCCAGGCGACCGGGATACAGGGCGTCGATCGTTCCGAACGACTCCACCACCGAGGCCGGGGTGTGATGTCCCAGCTGCACCGCGGCCGAGCCGACGCGAATCGTCTCGGTGGCCGCGGCGATCAGCGCGATCAGGGTCGCGGTCGCGGAGCTGGCGACCTGCACGAAATGGTGCTCGGCGACCCAGTACCGCCGATATCCCCAGGATTCGGCGCGCTGGGCGAGGTCGATGCTGTTGCGCAGGGCCTGTTGCGGCGTCGATCCCTCGCTGACCGGCGACAGGTCCAGGACCGATAGCGGAATGCTCATCTCGCGACCTCCGGGGTCTTCTCGCCCGCCTCGATCGCGACGGCGAGCCGGTTCTCGCCGGGCGCGACGGGGCAGGTCGCGTAGTCGGTGAAGGCGCACGGCAGGTTCTGCGCCCGGTTGAAGTCCAGCACGACACCGCCGTCGCCGTCGGGCACGCCGAGTTGCAGGATGCGCGCGCCCGGATAGGTCGTGACGCCGCTGGTGCCGTCCGTGAACAGCAGGCGCAGACCGGTCGTCGCCTCCCCGAACGCGATCACGCGATGGTCCTGTCCGTCGAACGAGAAGGTGACGGTCCCCGCGGCCGAATGGTGGTGTTCCAGACCTTCCACCACCGCGCCGGTGGTGACGGTGCGAGCGGTGTCGTACGGGGAGAATGTCCCCCGCACGACCCATTTCGAATCCGGTTGGTAGGCGGGGATTCCCGTGAACCCGGCCAGCGTCGGCGCAGCGGGATCGTGGACGCGCAACGCGAATTGCCCGGTGCGCCGGATCACTTCGATACTTCGTTCCCCGGCACGGATCGTCAGCCCCGGCGCGCCCTCACCCGGAGTGAGTTCGGCCCGGCCGGAGATCACCTCTCCGTCGAGAGTGAGCCCGTCCGCGGCATCGGCCGTGACGACCACCTCGTCACCGTCGACCCGCCACGTCCCCGGCAGCCCCTCGACCGTCTCGTCCTGGCCGCCGAGCCAGTGCAGCCCGGTCAGGCTCAGCCAGCCGAGCGGTTCGCGGGCCCAGGCCTCGCGCTCGGCATGCCAAGCGTGCCACTGTGTTTCGAAATCGGTGACGGTTGCGGTCATGACGCCCGTACTCCTTCGCTGCTCTCGTGGGGATGGCGCAGACCCAGGTGCTCGCGCAGGGTCGTGCCGGTGTACTCGGTCCGGAAACTGCCGCGTTCCTGCAGTTCCGGGACGACCTTGTCGACGAATTCGTCCAGCCCGCCGGGAGTGAGATGCGGGACCAGGATGAATCCGTCGGCGGCGTCGCTCTGCACGTAGCGGTCGATCTCCGCGGCCACCTCACTCGGCGAGCCGACGAACTGCTGCCGCGCGGTGACCTCGATGATGAGTTCGCGGATGCTGAGGCCGTCCGCCTCCGCGCGGGCCCGCCACTGTTCGGCGACCGCGCGTGGATCTTTCGCGTGCCGCACCCGGCCGCGCGTGATGTTCACATTGTCGGCGGGGTCCACGTCGGGCAGCGGTCCGTCCGGGTCGTAGCCGGAAAGGTCACGGCCCCAGACCTGTTCGAGGAAGGCGATCGCCGTCCGCGGACCGACCTGCTGCCGCCGGATGTGCCGCGCCCGCTCCTCGGCGTCGGCGCGGCTGTCGCCGAGGACGAATGCCGCGGCGGGCAGGATTTTCAGCTCGTCGCGGGTGCGCCCGTATTTCGCGAGCCGGTTCTTGACGTCGGTGTAGAACCGCCGCCCGTCCCCGAGTTCGCCGTGGCGGCTGAAGACGGCATCGGCCTTGGCGGCGGCGAATTCGCGGCCCTCGTCGGAATCCCCCGCCTGGATCTGCACCGGGTAGCCCTGCGGGCTGCGCGGCAGCACGAACTGGCCCTCGATATCGAACTGGCTGCTGTGCACCGATACCGCCGGAGCGGGTTGCGCGAAGATGCCGCGTTCCCGGTCGACCAGCAGCGCGTCCGCCGGCCAGCTGTCCCACAGCGCGCGGGTGGAATCGACCACCTCGGCCGCCCGGACGTAGCGGTCGCCGTGGTCGAGATAGCCGCCGCGCCGGAAGTTCTCGCCGGTGAAGGCGTCGGAGGAGGTGACGGCGTTCCACGCGGCGCGGCCGCCGGACAGGTGGTCCAGCGTCGCGAACTGCTTCGCCAGCTCGAACGGTTCGTTGAAGGTGGTGTTGATGGTCCCCGCCAGCCCGAGCCGGGTGGTGACCGCGGCCAGGGCGTTGAGCACGGTGAAGGTGTCCGGCCGCCCGACGACGTCCAGATCGAAGATGCGGCCCCGGTGTTCGCGCAGCCGCAGCCCCTCGGCGAGGAAGAAGAAGTCGAACAGTCCGCGCTCGGCGGTGCGGGCGAGGTGGACGAACGAGTCGAATTCGATCTGGCTGTGCGATTCCGGATCGCTCCAGACCGTGGTGTTGTTGACGCCCGGGAAATGAGCGGCCAAGTGAATCTGCTTGCGTACCTGGTTCTTCGGCATATCGTCCTCAGGCGGTGGCGTAGCGGTTGGCGGGGCGCGGCAGGCCGAGCCGGTCGCGCAGGGTCGGGGCCAGCCGCGGGAGCTGAGCGGTGAACGCGGCCAGCGCCAGCGGGCGCAGCACGACGCCGTCACCCGCGCACTCGCCGCGCACCTCCTCGATCAGCGTGCGCAGCGATCCCGGAGTTCCGATGTGGCGCAGCGACTCTCGTGGCCTGGTCGGCGTCCACGCCTCGAGCTGGGCGACATCCAGTTCGGCGTTCTCCTCGGTCGCGGCGAGGTGCACATCGATATCGATCAGCACCCGAACCAGATTCGGGTCACGCCCGGCCGCCGCGATCGCGCCGCGCAGTTCGCTACGGGCCTGTGCGGCCGCCGGCAGATCGGGCGCCGCGATCCGGATCAGGTCGGCGCGGTGTACGGCGACCCGGGTGCTGTGCGGGTCGGCGACGCGGACGGCGATCAGCGGCTGGGCCTGCGGCGAGCGCGGTGTGATCGACGGCCCCTTCACCGAGAAGTGCTCCCCGGCGAAGTCGATGTAGTGCAACTTGCCGCGATCGATGAAACGCCCGGTCGCGACATCGCGGATCTCGGCGTCGTCCTCCCAGCTGTCCCACAGCCGGGTGACCACCTCGACGGCGTCGTCGGCCTCGCGCCACAGCGAGCTTTCCTCCTGTTCAGCCTTGCGCCCGAACAGCGTCGACTGCCCGCGCGACACCGCGACCTCCCAGCCCGCCCGGCCGTGGCTCGCGAAATCCAGGCTGGCCACGGCCTTCGAGACATGGAACGGCTCGGTGTGGGTCACGGGCGCCTGCGGGATCAGCCCGATCCGGCGGGTGTCGGCGGCCACCCGGGCGGCGATGCCCACGGCTTCCAGCCGCCCGGTCGCGCCCTCGGCTTGCAGCGCGAAGGAGTCGGGCAGGAAGGCGAAGTCGATACCGGCGGCGTCGGCGACCCGCACGGCCTCGAGCCAGTACCCGGCGGTGAACAGCTCCTCCGCGCGCGAGTCCGCGCGCCGCCAGGACGCGGGATGCGTTCCGGTGCCCGGGAATTCGACGCCGAGCAGCAGCGGATTCGGCAAGGTCATCAGGCCGTCCTTTCGATCGGAGTCGCGCCCGCGCCCGGCACGGCCGACAGCAGCTCGCGGGTGTATTCGTGCCGCGGCGCGGCGAAAAGTTCGGCGGTGCGCGCGGTTTCGACGATCTCGCCGGACCGCATGACCGCTACCCGGTCGGCGATGCGGCGCACCACGGCCAGGTCGTGGGTGATGAACAGGTAGCTCAGGTCGAGATCGCGTTGCAGGCGTTCGAGCAGTTCGAGGATCTGCGCCTGCACCGACACGTCCAGCGCCGACACCGGCTCGTCGAGCACCACCAGATCCGGATGCAGGGCCAGGGCGCGGGCGATGGCGACCCGCTGCCGCTGACCGCCGGACAGCGCGCCGGGCCGCCGGTCCGCGTACTCGGCGGGCAGCGCGACCTGGTCGAGCAGTTCGGCCACCCGTGCGCGGCGTTCTCGCCGGTCGCCGATACCGAAGGCGCGCAACGGTTCCGCGACGGTCTGCGCGATGGTCAGCTTGGGATCGAGGGAGGCATAGGGATTCTGGTAGACGACCTGGATGCGTCGGCGCAGTTCCCGCAGCCGCCCGCCCCGCAGACCACCGATGTCCTGCCCGTCGAAGGACAGGGTCCCGGCATCCGAGGGTTCGAGCCGGGCCACGATCCGCGCGGTCGTGGTCTTCCCGGAGCCGGATTCGCCGACCAGCGCGAGGGTTTCGCCGCGGTCGATGTGCAGGGAGGCGTCGTTCACCGCGGTGAGAGTGGCGCCGGGGCCGATCCGGAAGGTCTTGCGGACCGACGCGGCCGACAGCAGCGGGGAGGCCGCCGCGGGGCGTTCCGGCCGGGTGGCGGTGTCCATACTAGGCACCGCCGACAGCAGCCGGCGGGTGTACTCGTGCCGCGGGTTCGCGAGAACCTCGGCGGTAGCGCCGGTTTCGACGATCTCGCCGCCCCGCATCACCGCGATGCGATCGGCGCGGTCCGCCGCCACGCCCAGGTCGTGGGTGATCAGCAGGACCGCGGTGCCCGATTCGGCCGTGCGGGCGGCGAGGTGGTCGAGGATGCGGCGCTGGACGGTGACATCCAGGGCGCTGGTCGGTTCGTCGGCGATCACCAGGTCCGGGGCGCAGGCCAGCGCCATGCCGATCAGCACGCGCTGGCGCTGCCCGCCGGACAGGTCCTGGGGATACTGCCGGGCCCGCAGTTCGGGCCGGTCCAGTCCGGCGTCGGTGAGGATCTGTTGCGCCTGTGCCCAGCCCGTCCGCCGGGTGGCGCGACCGTGGACACGCAGCGCCTCGGCCACCTGATCGCCGATGCGCAGCACCGGATTCAGCGAGGTGCCCGGGTCCTGCGGCACCAGACCGATACGCGCGCCGCGCAATTGGCGCAACCGGCGGCGCGGTGCGTCATCGATGCGTTCGCCCGCGAAGTGGATCCGCCCGCCGGTCACCGTGCCGCCGGTCAGCAGGCCGATCACCGCGTGGGCCAGGGTCGATTTCCCGGAGCCGGACTCGCCTACCAGGGCCACGGTCTCCCCCGGCGACACCGTCAGCGACGCTCCCGCGACCGCGGTGGTGACCGCGTCGTCGCCGCGGTACTCCACCCGCAGGTCGTCGATGCGCAGCAACGGTTCCCGCGCCTCGGCGCTCATCGCGCGCCGTCCCGGGCGACGGTGCGGCCGAGATGCTGCGCCGACAGGACGACGGCCACGATGACCAGGCCGGGCAGGGTCGTCATCCACCACGACGTGGCCAGGTAGTTGCGCCCCTCGGAGATCAGCGACCCCCATTCCGGCGTCGGTGGCGTCGCCCCGTAGCCGAGGAAGCTCAGCGAGGAGACCGCTAGCACCGCGACGCCGAATTCCACGGCGGCCAGCGCGGCCACGGGCGCGTACGCATTGCGCAGGATATGCCTGACCAGCACTGCGGGCCATCGCACACCACCGGCGAACGCAGCCTCCACATACTGTGCGCGGCGCACCCGCAGCACCTCGGTCCGCATGACCCGCGCGAACCGCGCGACCAGCGCCACACCCACCGCGATCGCCACATTGCGGGTACCGAACCCGAGCACCGTCACCAGCGCCAGCGAGGTCAGCAGCTCCGGAATCGACAGCAGCACATCGACGAGCCGCATGATCGCCGCATCGACGACCCCGCCGACAGCCCCCGCGACCAGCCCGATCAGCGTGCCGAACACGAGACCGATCAGCACCGCGCACACGGTCGCCGTCAGGGACAACCCGGCCGCGTGCACCACCCGGGTGTAGATATCGCGCCCCAGATTGTCGGTCCCGAACCAGTGACTGCCACTGGGCCCCCGCAACTTCTCCGCGGGCACACCGACCAGCGGGTCCCTCCCGGTGAACACCGACGGCACCACCGCCCACCCGAGCACCACGACCAGCACCAGCCCCGCCAGCACGGCAAAGACATTGCGCCGCAACACCCGCACAACTCGTGCGGCACTTTCCCAGAGCGCTCCTGACCCACCGTTCTCCCCGCGAGTACCCGCTCGCCCACCATTTTCCCGGCGTGCTTTTGGCCGGGATCCCCCCAGCAGGCGCAGTGGATTCCGGCCAAAAGCACGCCGGAAAAACGGAAAGGGGGATTTGGTGGGCCGGGACGGCGGAGGCTCTGTCGAGGGAGGAAGCGTTGTCGCGGACTCAGGCATGAGCGCTCTCCTTGGTCCGGAAGGCCTGTGCGACTCGGGGATCCAACACCGGGTACACCAGGTCGACGGCGAGGTTGACCAGGACGAAGGCCAAGGCGGTGAGCATGACGATGCCCTGGACGACGGGGATGTCCTGGTTCAGAACGGCGGTCTGGGTCAGGCGGCCCAGGCCGGCTCGGGAGAAGACGGTTTCGACGATGACGGAGCCGGCGAGGACCGTGCCGACCCATATCCCGGCGACGGTGAGGGCGGGGGCGACGGCGGGACGGAGGACGTGGCGCAGCTGTACCCACCAGCGCGAGGCGCCCTTGGCGAAGGCCACCTCGACGAACGGCTGCCGCCAGGTCTGGGCGAGGCTGGTGTAGAGCACCTGCGCGATCACCGCGCCGACCGGGATCGCGAGGGTCACCGCGGGCAGCACCGTGCCCTGGAGCCCGGTACCGCCGAAGGCGGGCACCAGCCGCAGCCGGAACGAGAACAGTTGCAGCAGAAGCAGTCCCACCCAGAAGGTAGGAGCCGACGCACCGATGGGCGGCAACGCCGTGAGCAGTCCACGCAGCCAACGCCGTTCGGTATAGGTCGCCGCCAGCGCGAGCGCCGTCCCGAACACCACGGCCAGCGCCAGCGCCAGCCCGGCCAGAGCCAGCGTCGCGGGCAGAGCGTCACCCAGCGCCCCGGTCACCGTCTGCCCCGTACTCAGCGATCGGCCGAGATCTCCCTGCACCGCATGGGTCAGGGCGGTCCAATACTGCTGCCACACGGGCTGATCCAGCCCGTACCGCGCACGCATCTCGGCGATCGCGGCGGGATCGACCGGCGTTCCCGGCGTGGCGCCGGCCGCCAGCTCGACCGGATCACCCGGCAGCAGGTACAGCACCGCGAACGAGGCCGTGAACGCCGCCCACAACACCCCGATCGCTTGCAGCACACGCGAACTCACATACCGGGTCATCGCAGGACGGCCCCCTCGTACCGCCCGGCGCCCAGGGCCCGGCTCGGAATCCTCTCACGCAGTGCGGGAGCCACCTCGGCCTGAAACAGCTCGAGACTCTCGCGATGCTGCTTGTCGGTGAACCCGTCCCCGTCGGCGGACGCGTGGATCACCTCGTGCCCGAACCGTTCGTGATAGCGCGACACCTTGTCCAGCACCTGCTGCGGGCTGCCGATCAGCGCCGAACTGCGCGCGACGAAATCCTCTGCGGTGTCGAAGACGACGGGCAGGCCGTGCCGTCGCGCGAAGGCCCGGCGCGCCTCGAAGATCGGCCGGTACGCTCGCAGCGCGTCCTGCGAATCACGGGTCACGTAGAACCCGGCGGTCCCGGCCCCGACCAGCGCCTCGGCCGGATCGTGCCCGTAGGCCGCCCACCGCTCCCGATAGTGTTCCACCAGTTCGGCATACGGCTCGATCGGATAGGTGACATTCGCCGAGAACAGCGGATCGCCGTAGCGCGCGGCCAGATCCACCGAATCCCGGCTGGTGGCGCTGCCGTGCCAGATGCGCAGGCGCTCCTGGAGTGGCCGCGGCAGCGCCTTGGCCGCGGTCAGCGACGGCCGGAAGCGGCCGCTCCAGGTGACCTCCGCGCTGTCCCACAACTGCCGGAACAGTTCGTAGCCTTCGCGATTGCGGTCCCACTGATCGTCGGCGGTGACGTGGAACAGCTGGGCCTGCGCGGCGCCGTTGCCCTTGCCGATGATCAATTCCAGCCGCCCGCCGGACAGGTTGTCCAGCGTCGAGTAGTCCTCGAACGCCCGCACCGGATCCAGCAGGCTCAGCGTCGTGACGCCGGTGAACAGCGCGATCCGCGAGGTCACCGCGGCGATGTGGCTCAGCACCACCGGCGGCGCGGAGGAGATGAACGGGTCCTCGTGGCGCTCCCCGACGGCGAATCCGTCGTAGCCGAGTTCCTCGGCCAGCCGGGCGCTGTCGACCACGCGCCGCAGCCGCCGCGCGGGCGTCTCGACCGCGCCGGTCACGGGATCCGGCTGGTGGGTGATCAGCGTCAGGAGCAGGAATTTCATGCGGCGACCGCCTCCTCGAATCGGTTCCCGCCGCGCTCAGAGCACATGCGAGAGAAAGGCTCTGGTGCGCGGGTGCGCCGGATTGTCGAACACTTGCCCGGGCGGGCCCTGCTCGACGATCTGCCCGGAATCCAGCAGCACCACGGTGTCGGCGATCTCGCGGGCGAACCCGATCTCGTGGGTGACGATGACCAGGGTCGCGCCGTCGCGGGCCAGCCCGCGGATCACTTCCAGAACCTCGCCGACCAGCTCCGGATCCAGCGCCGAGGTGGGCTCGTCGAACAGCACCACCGCCGGGCGCAGCGCCAGCGCCCGCGCGATCGCCACCCGCTGCTGCTGCCCGCCCGAGAGCCGGCGCGGATACTCCTCGGCCTTGTCGGCCAGCCCGACCCGCTCCAGCAGTTCCCGCGCCTCGGCCCGCACCTCGTCCCGGGGGCGGCCCTGCGCGGAAATCGGCGCCAGCGCGACGTTGTCGAGCACGGTCAGGTGCGGGAACAGGTTGAAGTTCTGGAAGACGAACCCGATCCGCGACCGCTGCCGCAGGATCTCGCGTTCGCTCAGCTCGTGCAGTGTGGCGCCCTTGCGCCGGTAGCCGACCAGGTCGCCGCCGACCCGGACGGTTCCCGCGTCGACCTTCTCCAGATGGTTGATCACCCGCAGCAGCGTCGACTTCCCCGATCCGGAGGGCCCCACGATGACGGTCACCTCGCCCGGCCGCACGGCCAGATCGATACCGCGCAACACCTCGTCGGCCCCGAAACGCTTTCGCACCCCGCGGATTTCGACGGCGTACTCCCGCTCGCTCATCGGCGCTCCCCGGTGATCTCGGCGATCTTGCCGCGCACGCGCTGCCAGGGCGTCGGCGGCAGTGCGCGCTGGCTGCCCTTCGCGAAGTGCCGCTCGATGTAGTACTGGACGACGGTCAGCACCGTGGTGAGCACGATGTACCAGACCGTGGCCACCATCAGCAGCGGCACCACCCGGCCGTTGCGGCCGAAGATGACCTGCACCTGGTAGAACAGCTCGGCGATCGCCATCACCGACACGATCGAGGTGCCCTTGAACAGGCTGATCACCTCGTTGGCCGCGTTGGGCAGGATGCCCCGCATCGCCTGCGGCGCGACGATGGTGAAGAACTGCCGCCGCCACGGCAGGCCCAGCGATTTCGCCGCCTCCAGCTGTCCTGGATCCACGGAGATGATGCCGGCCCGGATGATCTCGGCCGAATACGCCGCCTGGTGCAGCGCCAGCCCGATGACCGCCGCGGTGAAGCCGCTGATCACGCCGTTCACGTCGAAGGTGAGAAAGGCCGGGCCGAACGGGATTCCGATGGACATCCGCTTGTACAGATAGGCGATGTTGAACCAGAACAGCAGCTGCACGATCAGCGGGATGGACCGGAACGCCCACACGTAGGTCCATGCGATCACTTGCAGCACAGGTATTTTCGACAGCCGCGCCACGGCCAGCCAGATGCCGAGCAGGAATCCGAACAGCGTGCCCCAGAAGGTCAGCTCCACGGTCACCTTGACGGCCTCGAGGACCGAGCGGGCGGTGAAGTACCGCGCGAACGTCGGCCAGTCCCAGCCCGGATTGGTGACCAGGCCGTGCGCGAACTGCGCGACCACCACCAGCGCCACCGCGCCGGTCAGCCAGCGCCACGGATGCCAGGTCCGCGCGACGGGTAACGCATCCTCGTCGTCCGCCGGAACCGCGCGGGCGCGGTCGGCGGCAGCCAGTGTGCTCATGGAAATCGCGATCCTCCATCGGTCCTGGCGGTAGCACCCGCACCCGGCGAGCGGGGGGTTGCTGCGGTCTCGTCGAGCCAGGTCTCTCAACCGCTCTGGATGGGTGTTTCCGACGGTAAAGGAGTCTCTACCGGGTGTCTGCACTCCCGATCAGCGTGAATCCAACTGTTGGCAAGCGGTTTTCCCGAGCGGCGGCGGGGAATCGCCGCAACGAGAGCAACCCTGTGTACGGCATTGTTCGCAATACTCTATTGTGAACACCGTTGTTCTTATATCGGCGAGGAGATCGCACATGAAAGACCTGACCGGCCGGAAATGCCTGATCACCGGCGCGGCCAGCGGCATCGGCCGGGCCACGGCACAGACCGCGGCGCGCGCGGGGGCGCACCTGGTCCTGACCGATATCGCCGAGGCGGGATTGCACGAGACCGTGCGCCTGGTCGAGACCGGCGGTGGCCGGGTGCTGGCGGCCCAGGCGCTCGACGTCTCCGACTACGACGCGGTCACCGCCTGGGCGGAGCGCGTGCACGCCGACCACGGCAGCCTCGACGTGGTCATGAATATCGCCGGCATCTCCACCTGGGGCACCGTGGAGAATCTCGAGCACCGGCACTGGCGGTCGATCATCGACGTGAATCTGATGGGGCCGATCCACATCATCGAGAACTTCCTGCCGCCGATGGTGCGGGCCGGGCGCGGCGGGCACCTGGTCAACGTCTCCTCCGCCGCCGGACTGCTGGCCCTGCCGTGGCACGCCGCCTACAGCGCCAGCAAGTTCGGGCTGCGCGGGGTGTCGGAGGTGCTGCGCTTCGACCTGGAACGGCACGGCATCGGCGTGAGCCTGGTGGTGCCGGGCGCGGTGCGCACGCCGCTGGTGGGCACCGTGCAGATCGTGGGCGTCGACCGCGACGATCCCCGGGTGCGGAAGCTGACCGGGGTGTTCGAGGGCCACGCGGCCACGCCGGAGAAGGTCGCCGACCGGATCCTCGCGGGCATCCGGCGCAACCGCTTCCTGGTGTACACCTCGTTCGACATCCGGCTGGGCTACTGGTTCGCCCGCAAATTCGCGCTGCCCTACGAGATCGCCATGCGGCTCGCGAACCGGCAGTTCAGCAAGCTGCTTCCCGAGCCGGACCGGACATCCGCGGGGGCGTGACGCGCCGCCGAACCGACCGGACACCAGGGTTTTGCTTGCGCGGCTGCGATATTCGTGGCTCAATCCGAATGGACGTGGCAGTCGGAGCGAGCGGGGGACCACCGGTGATCACTCGGCATTCGCACCACTGGTCGCCGACCGGAGAAGCGGACATGGTCGAACTGCGGGATCTGGTATCGGGACGGGTGGTGCACATCGTGCGCCCGGACGAGGCGGAGTTACCCGGTTCGCTGCTCACCGACGCCGAGGACCTGGTGTTCCGGTGGGCCGGTCTCGGCACGCACGCGCAGGCCGATTCGGAGATCGCCTCCGTGGACACCGACGCGATGCTGCTGGCGCTGAGCTGGCTGTGCGCGCTGTGGGCGGTGGTCTGCGAGACCCGGCTGGGCAAATCGGCGGGCAATATCATCCGCGACCTGGACTATCGCGGCGGCTGGCGCACCATCAACACCGCCGAGGAGGCCAGCCTGTGGCGCAGCCTCACGCAGCGGGTGCGGCTCGGCGCGCTGGCCGCGCTGACCGAGGATCCGCGAGCGGTCGAGTCCTATCAGCGGGCCTGCACCGACCCGCCGGAGATCGGCCCGGCGCTGTTGCGGCACACGCTCATTCACCTCGACGCCTTCAGTCAGGACATGCAGCGGCACGACCTGCCGGCGCAGGGCCTGGCCGCGGCGGTGGTCGCGCACACCGAGCCGCTGAACGAACCGCGTCGCAGGTTGTGTTTCCGTCCGTCGCAGCCGCTCTGACGTAGCGATTTCCCCCGTGATGCCTTGCCCCTCATTACTTTCCAGGCATCGCGGGCCTTCGCGCTAGAGCGGCGCGACCCCCACCACCGCGCCGATCCAGCTGAGGTTCACCCAGTCCCACGCCCGCCGCGACGCCTCGTCCGCCGGCACGGACGTGGTGTCGAACAGCTCTCGCAGCCCGCGCGGCACTCTCGGCAGGGTGAAGGTGAACTCCCCCGGATCATCCGACTCCATTACGGGCCTCCTCCGGATGCAACCGCCGGAAGCGACTGCCGTGGAAGACCAGCGGGTCGACCTCCGCGGGCGTCGCCAGCCGCCGCACCCGCACGATGACCACGTGGTGGTCGCCCGCGGGAACCTGCGTCTCGATCACGCCCTCGAGCCACGCCGAGGCGCCGTCGACGAAGACCGCGTGCCCCGCGCCGCGATGCAACTCCAGGTCGCGGAACCGGTCGCCGTCCTTCGAGCTGAGCGAGCGCGCGGCCGCGTGCTGATCGGTGCCGAGCAGGCTCAGCCCGAGATAGCTCGCCGCGGACAGCCGGGGCCAGGTGTTCGAGCTGTTCTGCACGCAGAACGACACGAGGGGAGGATCCAGCGACACCGGCACGAACGTGCTGACCGCCAGCCCGTACGGCGTCCCCGCGATCTCGGCACAGACCGCGACCACCCCGCTGGGGAAGGCCGCGAAGGCGCGGCGTAAACCTACGCCGTCGGCGGGGATCTCGTGCAGTTCAGCCATGACTCACCAGCTCGATCTCGGGGTACTTCGGGCGCCAGCCCACTACATCATCATCGCCGTGCGCGATGCCAGGGTTTCGATCGCGGCGATCGCATCGCCGGAGCCGCAACGAGATACGACCGAACCCCGCCCGGCACGGCCTCCGGGCGGGGTCGGCGTCCCCCGGTGTTCCACCGGGTCTTCCCACCTACTTCGCCGGCGCCGCCGGCGCGGCCGGAACGAACGGCTGGTTGATGGTGGTGAAGTACTGCGCCGCGGCCAGGACCGCCACGGGGGCGGTAACCAGCAGCTGGCCCGCGAGGGTGCCCAGCGCGCCGACGGCGATGATGCCACCGAGGCAGCCGACGGCGGCGGCCGGAATGAACGCGCCGAACAGGCCGACGATGGCCGCGGCCGCGACGGTCGCGCCGGCGATACCGCCCAGGACGCAGCCGATCGCACCGCCGGTAATGCCGCCGACCAGGGTGCCGATGGTGGCCCCGGCGGTGATGGTGCTGGTCAGACGAGTCCAGGCGGCCACTTCGCGGTCGTAGGGCGTCTTGAACGGAGCTTGGTCCTCGAACGGCAGCGCCACCGGCTTGTAGGTGGCATGCGCGAGATCGAGCTGCGGGGTCAGCGTCGCGGTCCGATCTCGGATTTCCGCGGCGATCGGAAAGACGAAATCGTCCACCCGGAAAGACAATTCGGTGCCGGCGACGGTTGTCCCGTCCGCGGCTTTGATCTTGAATACGCCGTTTTCCGCGTCGAGTGACCCGGCATCCGTCGAAATGATCGTGGATTTCTCGGTGGTCGTCGCCTGGTAATTGACGACCCCCTCATCGGACGGCTCGGCATGGGCCGTACCTGCGGAGATACCTATGGCCGTGGTCACCAGGGCGGCGACCGCGGCGAATTTCCTCATCTTCACCAGCTTGTTCCTCATCATCAGGCGGCGGATTCGCCGGAATCGCCGCGACGGCTCGGGCAAACCTGCGGCGACGAGGGCCAAGTCTCAGGGAGTTCACAGCGATTTGTCAGTTGTAAGAACCAGGCAGATTTCAACCGGTGACGGCACGCCTCGCCGCGGGCATTATCGGAGCCTGGGCTGCCGACCGCTCGGCACCGCCGACACAGTCCGCTACCAGTGCACGAGGTTTTGCGTTGTCTTCACTTGCCCTGCGGTCCGCACCCGTTCGACTACCGCGAATACATGTGGCCCGCTGGGCGCGCCTGATCAGTCCGGTGGTGATCCTCGTCGCCTGGCAACTCGCCAGCGCGACCGGCGTCCTGCCCGAACGGCTGCTGGCCGCGCCGATCACGATCGTGGACACGGCCATCGACCTGCTCCGCGACGGCACCCTCCAGCACGCGATCTCGGTATCGCTGGGCCGCGCGGCCATCGGCTTCGCCATCGGCGCCGCGCTCGGCGTCGGCCTGGCGGTACTCGCGGGGCTCAGCCTGCTCGGCGAATACATCATCGACCCGCCCCTGCAGATGCTGCGCACGCTGCCGTTCTACGGGCTGATCCCGCTGCTGATCCTGTGGTTCGGCATCGGTGAGCTGCCCAAGATCGTGCTGGTCGCCTTCGGCGTCGCGGTCCCGCTCTATCTCAACACCTTCGCCGGGATCCGCGGCGTGGACGGCAAACTCGCCGAGGTCGCGCGGGTGCAGGGACTGTCCAAGCTCGGCACGGTGGGTCACATCGTGCTGCCCGGCGCATTGCCGCAGACGCTGGTCGGCCTGCGGCAGTCACTGGGGGTGGCGTGGCTCGCGCTGATCGTCGCCGAGCAGGTGAACGCCGACGCGGGCCTGGGTTTCCTGATCAACGACGCCCGCGAATTCCTGCGCACGGATGTCATCGTCGTCGGGCTGCTGGTCTACAGCGTGCTCGGCCTGATCACCGATGCCGTTGTCCGGCTGGTCGAAAGGAAGGCGCTGGTATGGCGACGCGGATTCTTGGGGAACTGAGGCCGACCGTCCCGGAGGAGGATTCCGGTGAGCGTCCCGTCGCTCGAATTCACAAGCTGACCAAGGCCTTCGGTGACCGGACGGTGCTGGACGGCATCGATCTCGATATCGCGCGCGGCGAATTCGTCGCCCTGCTGGGCCGCAGCGGCAGCGGCAAATCGACGCTGCTGCGCGCCCTGGCCGGACTGGACCGCGATCACGACGGCGAGCTGACGGTGTCCGGCGATGTCGCCGTCGCGTTCCAGGAGCCGCGGCTGGTGCCGTGGAAACGGGTGCGCGCCAATGTGACCCTGGGCCTGCGGCACGCCGATCCGAAGGCCGCGGCGCGGGACGCGCTGGCCGAGGTCGGGCTGAGTGAGCGCGCCGACGCCTGGCCGCTGACGCTGTCCGGCGGCGAGGCGCAGCGCGCGTCGCTGGCGCGGGCGCTGGTGCGCGATCCCGAACTCCTGCTGCTCGACGAGCCTTTCAGCGCCCTGGACGCGTTGACCCGCATCACCATTCACAGCCTCGTGCTCGAGCTGTGGAAGCGGCACCGGCCCGGTGTGCTGCTGGTCACCCACGACGTGGACGAGGCCCTGTTGCTCGCCGACCGCGCCCTGGTCCTCGCCGGCGGGCGCATCGCGCACGAGGTCCGCGTCGACCTGCCCCGTCCGCGCCACCGCGACCATCCCCGCTTCGCCGCGCTGCGGCAGGAACTGCTGACCGAACTCGGCGTCAGCACGGCCGAACTCGAAGGAACCGCATGATCAACCGCCGCCTCTTCGCCGCCCTCGCCCTCACCGCGCTGGTCGCGACCGCCTGCGGGACCGACGACAAGGACGCGGCGGTGCAACCCGACGGCACCGTCGACCTCGCACAGGTGACGCTGCGGGTCGGCGACCAGAAGGGCACCGCGCTACAGGCCCTGCTGGAATCCTCCGGTGAGCTGAAATCGGTGCCCTACAAGATCGAATGGTCGCAGTACACCGCGGGCGTGCCGATGCTCGAGGCGATCAACTCCGGTGCGGTCGATGTCGGCGGCGTCGGGAATTCGCCGCCGGTCTTCGCGGCGGCCGCGAAATCCTCGATCAAGATCGTGACGGGGTACTACGCGGGTGTGGCGGGGCAAGCCGTTGTCGTGCCGAAGGATTCGCCGCTGCGCGCTCCCGGCGATCTGCGCGGGAAGAAGATCGCGGTCACCAAGGGGAGTTCCGCACACCATCACCTGCTCACACTGCTGACACGAAACGGCTTGTCGTTCAAGGATATCGAGCCGCAGTACCTCCAGCCCGCCGACGCCCTGGCGGCATTGAGCACCGGCCGCGTCGACGCCTGGGCGATCTGGGATCCCTATACCGCCCAGGCCCAGCAGCAGGCGAACGCGCGCATTCTGGCGGACGGGGAGGGCCTGATCAACGGCGATTCCTTCTACGTCGCCGGAAACGGTGCGCTGGACAGCAAGTCGCGGTCGGCGGCGCTGCGCGATCTGATCGGGCGCATCCAGCGGGCGCACGCGTGGGTCAACGATCATCCCGAACAGTGGGCCCAGGTCTTCGCACAGCAGACCGGCCTGCCGCCCGACGTGGCGCTGCTGTCGGTGACCCGCAACAAGTATCGGGACCATCCCCTCGACGCCGCGACGATCGACGGCGAACAACAGGTCGCCGACGCCTTCTCGGAGGCGGGACTCATACCGCACAAGGTGACGATCCCCGACTTCGTCGACACCCGATTCAACGACCTCTTCCCCACGGCCTCCTGAAGGGAGCAGTTTCGAATGTCCCTGTCGTTCCACTGGTTTCTGCCGACCTACGGTGACTCGCGCGATCTGATCGCGGGCGGGCACGGCACCAAGATGTCCGGCGACCGGCCGGCCTCGCTGCGCTACCTCAACCAGATCGCCGGCGCCGCCGAGGAGAACGGCTTCGAGGCCGTCCTCACCCCGACCGGCCTGTGGTGCGAGGACGCCTGGCTGACCACGGCGATGCTGACCGAGACCACCGAGACGCTGAAGTTCCTCGTCGCGTTCCGGCCCGGTCTGGTGAGCCCCACGCTGGCCGCGCAGATGGCGGGGACCTTCCAGCGGCATTCGCGCGGACGGCTGCTGCTCAATGTCGTGACCGGCGGCGAACCGCACGAGCAGCGCGCCTTCGGTGATTTCCTGGACAAGGAGCAGCGCTACGAGCGCAGCGGCGAGTTCCTGCACGTGGTGCGCGAGCTGTGGCGTTCGCGCGAGCCGTTCTCGTTCGAGGGCAAGCACATTCACGTCCAGGACGCGCTACTCAACAACCACCCCGACCCGCTGCCCCCGATCTTCTTCGGCGGCTCGTCGGAGGCGGCCGGGCCGGTGGCCGCCCAGTACGCCGACACCTATCTCACCTGGGGCGAACCGCTCTTCGCGGTCAGCAAGAAGCTGGAGTGGATCCGGCGGCTCGCCGTGGACCACGGCCGCAAGCTCGACTACGGCCTGCGCATCCACGTCATCACCCGCGACACCTCCGAACAGGCCTGGGCCGAGGCCGACCGCCTGCTGGAGGCCGTCGACCCCGCCGAGATCGAGCGCGTGCAGACCAGCCTGGCGCGCAGCGAATCCGAGGGCCAGCGCCGCATGCTCGACCTGCACGGCGGCTCCACCGAACGCCTCGAGATCGCGCCGAACCTGTGGGCGGGCGTCGGCCTGGTCCGCGGCGGCGCCGGCACCGCCCTGGTCGGCTCCCACGAGGAGGTCGCCGAACGCCTCATCGAATACTCCCGCCTCGGCATCAACCACTTCATCCTTTCGGGTTATCCCCATGTGGAAGAGGCGTACTGGTTCGGCGAGGGCGTCCTCCCCATCCTCCGCCGCCGCGGCCTGTGGAAACCCACCTCCCACCGCGAAACCCAAGTCTCCGTCCCCTTCGCCACCGCCCGAGCCAGCAGCAGCTGACCCGTCGGCGGCCACCCCGCCGACCCGATAGCGAAAGGCCCCGGTAGAACACCGGGGCCTTTCGCTGTTCATCCACCCTCCTCGCGCTCGATTCGCTCCCGAATCTCCTTGGGAGACTGCCCTTTCGGCACCCGCTGCGGTCAGAACACGGCCCCGGCCCAGACGACCAGCGGAATCCCGACGACTACCAGCAGCCCCAAGTGCCAGTCGACCTGGTTCACGAAGCCTCCGCCTCCGCATCACCCTCGCACTCCTCCTCCGGTTGGACGTCCGGCGTGTAAAGCTCTAGGTACACACCGGGATTCACATCCTCCGCATCCCCGCACCCACGAAGCTCCAACACCCCACCCGGAAACTCGAAGATCCTCGTACGCCAATTCATCTCGACCCCTAGGCCTGTGGATAGAAGTGGATGGAAGGCCACCCGGGACCGGGACAACTCCGCCGGAACCGGGTGCCGGGTCCGACGCTACGAAGCAGCAAGTCGACGAGCGAGAACTTTGCTCGAGTTTGATGAACAACTTCCGATCTGTACACACCCATCACTAAGCCGAGCGAATATATCCGTGTCACGGAAAATCCGTGCATAGTGTCAAGACAGGGGGTTACGGCTATGCATCTCGAGTTCTTGGGCCGAGGAGGGTCGGACGACGGCGGGTGTCCCTCTCTACCAGCGGGATCATCGTTTTCATTTCGTCCTGTGCGAGCAGGCGTTGTACACAACCGTCGGCAATGACGCCATCATGCGAGGGCAGCTCGACAGACTGGCGGCGATTATCGGGATGCCTCGCATCACGCTGGGGATAGTTCCGCCACAGCCGAGGCCATCGTTGTGTCCACGAGCTTCTCGATGTACGACACACGACTCGTCATGGTCGAAGGCACCGCGGCCGAACTTACGATCACACAGCCCAGAGAGATCCACCTACGGTCGGGCATTCAATGTCCTCGCGTCGCAAGCAATTACCGGCGAAGCCGCCAGAAATCTGATCCGTACGGCGATCAGCATCCGGCTCGACCAGGCCGTTCACTCCCCCGAACTCCACAGACACTCCCAAGGTGAATGAGATGACTTACACCCAGTGGCAAGAGATGTGCGCAACAGGGCTCGCCCCACTCCAAAGGTCTTTGATCACCGAAGAAGCGCGCGACCGACTGAACCGAACATGGCAACCCGACATCATTATCGGCCTGCTCCAAACCGAAGCGTACGCGCGAGCAATCTTGTCTGCCTGCATCGCTGTCCTGGATCTGCCCAACGATCTCGAGGAGACGGTCAGCGCCCGGATGGAACGGCAGCGGCTACTGGACGAAGACGGCCGCTCCTTCCGATTCCTCATCGGCGAAGCGGCACTGTGGAGAACTGTGGGGACTCCTGCGGTCATGGCCGAACAACTCGAGCGGCTCCACGATGCGACGGCCAATCCACGAGTGAGCCTCGGAATCGTCCCGTTGGCAGCCGAATACCGAGCACCGGCCAACGGCTTCGTGATCCAGGACTCCCGGGTGGTCTCGACAGAGACGGTAGGAGGCGAGATCGTCAGCGACCAGCCCGCGGACATCGCCCTGCACGAGAAGACATTCGAGATACTCGAGAATCAGGCCGTATACGACGCCAAGGCCAAAGACCTGATCGGAAAGGTTCGAGCGTTCCACCTGACACGCTGACTCCGCGCGCCGGGGGTCGGCAATGGCGGAGTGATCTACATCGACCCCCGGCTGGCGCCACCACTCCAGCTTGCGTAACATATATGGTACGCACTGCACGTGCCGTGAGAGGAGGCGAGCGTCAATGACTGATCGGAGCGTCTTCTGGGACGATCTGTCGGAGGACCTGAAGGACCCCGAATTCGTGCGCGAGTTCGTTCTGGAGTCGATTCGCATCAAGACCGTCGACTCGATCATCAACGCGCTGGATGACGCACGGGCCGAGTCACAGCTCTCCAAGGCTCAACTGGCGAGAGCCGTGGCGATCGAGCCGGCCACGGTACGGCGCCTGCTCAGCGCGAAGGGCAATCCCACACTGCGTACGGTGTCCGAGCTAGCCGCCGCCGTGGGGCTCCGGCTGACCTTGGAACCGCTCCCCGAACCGGGTCGAGAAGCCCTGGTCGATGCTTTGGTCGCCGGTAAGGTCGACGACCTGGCCGGCCTGGAGAGCGCTGTCGAACAGTTCGACCACGCCGCCCACTAGGCAAGGGATCGCGGGTTCGTCGCAAAGTACTCGTCGCCCAGCCCACGAACCCGGTCATAGTCCGCTGTGGAGAGCACGGTCCGGAGGGGCTTGCTGAGGCCTGTGATAACAACCAAGAGCGGGGTGCCCCGCCCTTCGGCGTCATAGTCGAGGCGACAGAAGACACGGTGGTGGGTGCGGTTGGCGTCGCAGCGAACTTCGAACCATCCGGTCATGTCGCCGTGCATCGCTTCCCAATAACCGCCGCCGGCGAATCGCTTGGGCGGAGCCTTGGCTACGGCGATCAGTACAGCCCGGACCTCCGCCCTGACTTGCGCCGGCAACGCTTGGATGTAGTCCCGCCCTGGGACTTCGCCATCGGCGCGACGAAAGTACACAACGTCGTGATGGTCGTCCGACGACGGCCTGGCCTGCGCTAAGACGCGACTTCGCCGCTTGGGGGTACGGCCACTCCCACGAACTCGCTTGTCAGGCGACATCGCTCGATAGTGGCGTCACCTGCCAGGCATCCGAAATCGGCGACGGTGTGTCTGCACGACTCCCCGGGAGCCGACCGTGGTTACCTACTTCTTCGCCGCCGCCTTGGCCTTCTTCTTGAATTCCCTTACCTGGGTGAGGGATTCGGCATCGGTGACGTCGGCTACCGAGCGGCGGGAGCCTTCTTCGCCGTAGGGGCCGGCGGCCTCGCGCCAGCCGTCGGGGTGGACGCCTAGTTGTTTGCCCAAGAGGGAGAGGAAGATTCGGGCTTTCTGGTCGCCGAAGCCGGGGAGGGCCTTGAGGCGTTTGAGGACTTCCTTGCCGTCGGGGTCGCCGTCGGTCCAGAGGTTGTCGATCTTGCCGTCGTAGTTCTCGAGGACGTAGCGGGCCAGGTCCTGGACGCGGCGGGCCATGGAGCGGCCGTAGCGGTGGATGGCGGGCGGGGTGGCGCCGATCTCCTCGAATTCCTCGGGGTCGGTCTCGGCGATGCGGCGGATGTCGAAGCCGTCCATCCGGTCGGCGAGCTTCTGCGGTCCGCGGAACGCGTGCTCCATCGGGAACTGCTGGTCCAGCAGCATCCCGGTCAGCAACGCGAAATTGTCGCTCGACAGCAGCTTGTCCGCCTCCGGATCCTGCGCCAGGCACAGTTTGCGACTCACCATGCCGTCGATCATCCCACCTTCGCTATCCGGACTTCAGGAGGTCGACGACATCGGCGTGCACCGCCGCCAGCCCCTGGTCGAACGTGGCGAGGCGGGCCTGTCGTGAGCGTGCGAGCTGCGCGAGGTAGGCGTCGGTCACCTGGCGATGTCCGGCAACGGGATTCATCCGGACCTCGGAGTAAGGCAGGGCGTCCGGCCAGAACTCGTGGCGTTCGTGTCCGGTTACTCCCGCCAGAACATCCATCGCGGTCCGTGCGGACTGGCCCTCGCGGAGCAACAGGCGCAGCAGGCTGCCCTGCGTTATCGGGCAGGTCGAGAAGCTCTCGGCCGATCCCCCGAACCACTCTTCGGCCGCATCATGATGCACGTGATCGGCGACCACCAGCGCAATGAGGACATTGGCGTCGAGCAGGACCGTCACTCGTCCTCCAGCGACCGGACGTCCTCGGAGGTGACCACCTTGCCGAGGCCGATCGTGGGGAGGCCGGTCTTGGCGCTTCTGTCCAGGTCACCCGCAGGTGCGCTGGCCTGATCCAGCCCGCGCCGGATGAGGCAGGTGACGGTCTGGCTCAGCGTTCGATGAGCGTCGTGAGCGATCGACATCACCTGACGGTGCAGATCCTCGGGGAGATCGATCGTAGTGCGCATCAGTGCATCTTATCATCATGATTCAGTGAACACCCCCTTCTCGTACCGGCGGGTAGGTTTCGATCGCGCGTAGGGTGACCGCATGCCTGACACTATGGCTACATCCACGGTGGCAACGGTGCCGACAGAGAGAACGGCAAGGGATATGGCGCCCACATCCAGCTCCTCGTTTTCCGGCTTGATTCCGGACCGTTTCGATCGGGACGGCCGGGATCAGCTCATCGATGTCCGCGATCTGCAGGCGACTCTGCCGGGGATTCGCCGGCTGCGGCGCTGGGCCCACGAGGCCCTCGATCCACAACCCGGCGAGTACGCGGTCGATATCGGATCCGGTACCGGTCCGGAGGTTCTCGCGCTCGCGGCGGCGGTCGGGGAGAACGGCGCGGCCGTCGGTGTCGAGCCCGATCCGGAGCTGCTCGCGGCGGCCGAGCGGCGGGCGGGGGACGCCGGGTCGCTCGCCCGGTTCGTTCCCGGCGACGCCTACAACCTGCCGCTGGGCAACGACAGTTGCGATGTCGTCCTGTGCGAGCGGGTGTTCCAGCACCTGACCGCGCCCGCCCGCGCCGCCGGTGAGATCGCGCGGGTGCTGCGGCCGGGCGGCCGGGTCGTGGTGATGGATACCGACTGGGGTTCGGCGGTCGTGCATCCCGGCGACCGGAATGTGGTGCACGAGGTGATCGAGACGCTGATCGCCAACACCACCGCGCCGTTCGCGGGTCGCCGACTACCCGGGCTGCTCACCCGGTCGGGGCTGGTGATCGACGATGTGGGTTCGCACGCGCTGGTCCAGGACGCGGCCGTCGGCGCGGGTGCGCTGGTGGGCCGGGTCTCGGCGATGGCGGTGGCCCGTGGCGCGATCACCGAGGAGCAGCGCGCGCAACTGCTCGCCGATCTCGAGGCCGGGGCCCGCACCGGCGATATCCACCTGTCGGTGACGATCTTCGCGGTGCTCGCCCACAAACCCGAGTGATCAGTTGTCCAGGTACTTCTCGGTGGCCGCGAGCAGGACGCAGGTTGCCAGCCCGTTCATCGCCGCCTCCAGATCCGCGAGCGACGGGAAGCTCGGCGCGATGCGAATGTTCTTGTCCTCCGGGTCTTTCCGGTAGGGGAACGCCGAACCTGCGGGGGTCAGCGCGATGCCGGCGTCCTTGGCCAGCCGCACCACGCGGGCGGCGGTGCCCTCCAGCACGTCGAGGCTGATGAAGTAGCCGCCCTTGGGCTCGGTCCAGGACGCGACCTTCGACGCTCCCAGCCGCTCCTCCAGGATCCGCAGCACGAGCTTGAACTTGGGCTCGAGGATGGCACGGTGCTTCTGCATATGCGCCCGCACACCCTCGGCGTCGCCGAAGAAGCGCACGTGCCGCAGCTGGTTGATCTTGTCCGGGCCGATGCTCTTCTTCGCGACGTGCTTCAGGTACCAGTCCAGGTTGGCGGCGGATCCGCCGATGAAACTGACGCCCGACCCGGCGAAGGTGATCTTCGAGGTGGAGGCGAAGACGAAGGGGCGGTTGGGGTTTCCGGCGGCCGCGGCCAGCCCGAGGATGTCGATCACCGGCTCCGCGGTGTCGGTCAGCGGGTGCACGGCGTAGGCGTTGTCCCAGAACAGCCGGAAGTCGGGCGCCGCGGTGGGCATCGAGACCAGTTCGCGGGCGACCTCCTCGGAGAAGGTGACGCCCGTGGGGTTGGAGTAGTTCGGCACCGCCCATAGACCCTTGATCTGCGGGTCATCGGCGACCAGGGCGGCGATCGCGCGCACGTCCGGACCGTCGTGGCCGATCGCGATCGGGATCATCTCGATGCCGAGCGATTCGGTGATCGCGAAGTGCCGGTCGTACCCGGGCGCCGGGCACAGGAACTTGATCGGCCCGTCCACCCAGCGGCTGGGCGAGTCGACCGTGCCGTGCAGCATCGCGTACATGATGACGTCGTGCATCAGCTCGAGGCTGGCGTTGTTGCCGGCGAGCAGGTTCTCGACGGGGATGCCGAGCAGTTCGCCGAAGATTGCGCGCAGCTCCGGGAGTCCTTGCAGCCCACCGTAATTGCGGCAGTCGGTGCCGGCGCCGTCGCGGAAGTCCTGGTCGCCGGGGAGCGTGAGCAAACCGGCCGACAGGTCGAGCTGCTCCGGTGACGGCTTACCCCGCGTGATGTCCAGCGTGAGCTTCTCGGTCTTGAGCTTCGCGTAGTTCGCGTTCTGCGTCTCGTGTTCGGACACGAGTTCCGCATGGCTCATCAAACCGATCTGCGTTTGCCGGGGCATCCTGAGGGCCTTTCAAGCAGCGAGGTACAGGTTCGCGGACGAGCGCCCCCCACGCCGGTCCAGCCGACCACGTTACCCGGCGGGCGAGGTGTGATGCATGCGACTTCGGGATCTCTCCGACATTCCGGGCATCCGCCCGCAGACGAGGCGCCGATGAAAGAGATCCCCCATGAAATAGGGGACCCCGCGCACCCGGCAGAGCCCGTTGACCCTTGCTGCCTTCCGGCCCTGGGGGAGTTCACAGGATGCACGCCGCGCGGGATCCATCGGCCAGTGTAGCGACTCGGGCCGAAACCACCGAACCGGACCCTCATACCCCGTCTCACCTCGGCGAACGCATATCGCCCAGGTGCCCCCACAACTGGGCCCACGACGTCGGGCCCCTGAATGGCTACGATCTGTGCGACATTTCGAGGGGGCTTCCGCGCCACTACCGGAGGATTTGATTCAGTGACAGGCACCAACCCACCGCACGACCGGGATCAGCCCGGCGGGCAGACGAACGAAACCCAGTGGTGGTCGACGCCGCCGTCGAATCCTGGCACTCCGGTCACGGGTACGGAACCGACCGTCATGGGCGGCGGCGGGCACCAGGGCCCGGTGACCGGTACCGACCCGACGGTGCTGGGGGCCGGATTCGACAACTATCTGGGCACGCCCCAGCCGCAGTACCCGCAGCAGGGCCAGCCGCAGCCCGGCTATCCGCCCCAGCAGCCACCGCCGCCGTACGGCGGTGCGCCCTACGGCCAGCCGTCGTATCCGGCTCAGCCGTACCGGCAGCCGCCCAAGAGCGGTAGCGCCACGCCCTGGATCATCGGCGGCGCCGTCGGTCTCGTGGTGATCGTGGGCGTCGTGATCGGCATCGTGGCGCTGGCCGGGAAGGACAGCGGTGGCGGCGGCGGCCTGCCGGGTACGGACAAGAAGACCGACGGCAACTACGCCATGTCCACCGTCACCGACGCGTGCACGCTGGTCGACCCGACCGTGCTGAAGAAGTGGGCGCCCACGCCCGACGGCGCGAACGAGCACACCGAGCGCCAGCCCGACAGCAGCTACGCCGGCGGCTCCCTGGAATGCCGGGCCAAGTACACCGGCGCCGGAAAGTACGGCAGCGACGACTCCACCCTGGACTTCGAGGCCGACTTCCAATCCCAGTACGGCTCACCGGACTTCAACAACTGGAAGGACTACGACACCAAGACCACCGGCAGCGGCCGCACCTCCGGCACCATCGCCGGCCTCGGCCAGGACGCCTACTACGCGATGTACGAGCAGAAGTACTCCAGCTTCGTCACACTCGACTACACCTGCGCGGTCCTGGACTCCAACCTGTCGGCCAAGGTGAAGCTGTCCATCGACTCCCCCGCCGCCACCAACAAGGACGAGGTGGGCACGGTCTGCAAGGAACAGCTGAAGAAGGCGCTCACCGCCCTGCACAAGTGACCGAAATAGACCACCGGCCGGGAGCACGCGATGTGCTCCCGGCCGGTGTGTGCGCGGAGGATGCGGGATTCGAACCCGCGAGGGCTGTTAACCCAACCCGCGTTCCAGGCGAGCGCCATAGGCCACTAGGCGAATCCTCCGTCGAGGAGCATACCGGGCAGGGCTCGCCGGTGTAAAAACGGCCGCCGTTCCGGCGCTGGACCGGCGGTGATCGCCATGGTCAGGCGGCGGTCCAGTGAGGGTCGCGGCCGGTGACGGCGACGATGCGGTCGAGTAGCGGGGCGTCGCCGGGCACCTCGACGGCGGCGCCCCAGAGTTCGGGGACGGGGGCGGCGGGGACGAAGACGGCGACGTGGTCGAGGCAGGCGCGCAGGGTTTCCTCGGGCAGGTCGACCGGGTGGCCGGTCGCCGCGGCGAGATCCCAGCCGTGCACGACCATCTCGGTGAAGGCGATCTTCCCCCAGGTCTCGTTCGGCAGCGGCAGACCGCCGGGAGCGCTGACGCCCTGCCACGCCACCGGATCGGCCCAGGCCTCGCCCAGCGTTCCGACGGCATCCGCGACCGCGGCGAGGTCGTCCGAGGGCCGGGCGGGACGCGGCCCGGTGGCCTGCCCGCGCGCGAGTTCGGCGAAGCCCAGGGAGACCTCGGCGATGTGATCGATGAGGCCTGCGACGGTGTAGTCGGCGCACGGCGTCGGGCGGCCGAGCTGCTCGGCGGAGACGGAGGCCAGCAGATCGATCATGGTGTGGCAGGCCGGTTTCAGGTCGATCACGGTGCTCTCCTCCGGGTCGCTCGGCAGGGCACGGCGCGCCCCTCCCTATACGACACCGCGCAGTATCGGAACTCATCGGTGGTCGCTCATCCCACGTCCGCGGGACCTCACTCGTCTGCGGGGACGCGGCTCAGCGCGTCGACCGTTTCGGTCAGGGTGGTGTTCAGGAGGGCGGCGTATACGTCGATGTCGGGGATCACCTCGGGGTCCGCGTGGATCGAGACGGTGATCGTGCTGCCGAGGCCGTGTATGCCGTGTGTCAGGTGCATGACGGTGCCGAGGGCGGGGAATCCGGCGGTGAAGCGGACGGGGGCGCTGCCGAAGGTCAGGTCCGCCGGGCCGCGGTTCACGCTCGAGACCACGGTGTGGCCGGTGAGGGTGTCGGGGACCTGGTCGATCGGATAGGTGGCGATATCGCGGCGCAGCACCGGAGCGGGGAGCACATCGGTGACGCGGCCCCCCACCGCCGTCAGCGGATGTCCGGACCGGACACGCCGCGACTCCAGATCCGCGGCTATGCGTTCGGCCCGTCGCCGCGGATCCCGCTCCGCGCCGTGCAGTTCGACGGCGAGATCGCGATAGTTGTTGCGAGAGTGTTTGTTTCGCGCCGGAACAGCCATGGACACCTGCGCGGACAGTTCTGCCGGTTCGCCACGCTGAGCGAGGTACCGATCCAGTGCGGCGCCGATCGCGGTCAGCGCCACCACGGTCACGGTGTAGCCCGGAACGCGCAAGTCATCCCGGACCAGCATGCGCACAATATGCGAGGTGGGCTCCGGCGACCGGTTCAGCATCGTGGCCGGGAGGCTCGCGGCGGGCGGCGGCACCGCACTCCGCTCGGTCAGCTCCGCGAGTGCCCGCCGAGCCCGTGCGGCCGCAAGCCCGCGAACCACGGTACGCACCAACCTAACCGGGAATGACATGATCGAAAATAGCTCTTCCCCAACAACTCTCGCTTGAACTACCAGACCCGCTACTCGTTCGGCCCCGGGAAACACCCAGCCTCCACAACTCTCGCCACGGTCCGCCGACCCGCTGTAGAGGCCCGCCAGCCGACGCGGCGCACCCGCGCCCCGCCCGTTGTCCACAGGCCACGAGGAGTCACTCTCGCTGAACAACGCCCGCGCAATACCCGCCGCCCGCTGCCCGTCGGCCAGCGCGTGCGACACCTGAAGCACCACCACCAGCGCAGGATCCTCACCCCCGGGCGCGCCGGTGACGCCACGAAACAGATGCACCCGCCACGGACATTCGTCCGCACGGACGCCTCCCCCGAGAAGACCGCCCAGCGCCGCCACCACCTCCTCCCACGTGCTCCCTGAAACCGTATGGTCGACAACCCGATCACCGGCGGACCCCCACACCCACACCGGGTAGGCGAACCGCCGTTCCCGCACCCGCACGGTCAGATCCGGAATCCGCGCACTCCGCTCCGCGACGACCGCGCGCAGGTCGGCGAGGGAACGGCCCGCATCGGTGAAGCAATAGAGCAGGAAGAGATCGTTGCGGGTCCGGTGCGACAGCCAGTACCTGGTGGCGTCCTGGGGTGTCAGCGCGTCCATCCCGCCGACGATATCCGCCGAACCCATCGATCCGGCCGGCCGCCAGTGCTACGCTCTGTAGTAGAAGATCGAACCGTTCTCTCCCTGGGTGGGGTGACTGCCATGGCAGTACGAGAAGGCGCCCTCGAGCGGCGGATCGCCGCACAGGCCGATTCCTTCGACGAGCGATACCGAGCGGCCGCGTTCGTCAAGCGATCCATCAACAAGGTCTTTCCGACGCACTGGTCGTTCCTGCTGGGCGAGATCGCGCTGTACAGCTTCATCATCCTGCTGTTGTCCGGCGTGTACCTCACCCTGTTCTTCGATCCGTCGATGACGGAGGTCGTCTACAACGGCACATATCAGCCGCTGCGCGGGGTGACCATGTCGCGCGCCTACGAATCGGCGCTGCAGATCACCTTCGACGTCCGCGGCGGCCTGTTCGTCCGGCAGGTACACCATTGGGCCGCACTGCTTTTCGCCGCGTCGATGATCGTGCACCTGTGCCGCATCTTCTTCACCGGCGCGTTCCGCAAACCGCGCGAGGCCAACTGGGTGCTCGGATCGATTCTGCTGATCATCGCCATGTTCGAGGGTTTCTTCGGCTACTCGCTGCCCGACGATCTGCTGTCGGGCACCGGCCTGCGCGCCGCGTTCTCGGGCATCATCACGAGCACCCCGGTGATCGGAACCTGGTTGCACTGGCTGGTTTTCGGCGGCGACTTCCCCGGCGACATCATCATCCCGCGCCTGTACATCGCGCACGTGCTGCTGTTCCCCGGCATCATGCTGGCGCTCATCGCCGCCCACATCGCGCTGGTCTGGTATCAGAAGCACACCCAGTACCCCGGCCCGGCGCGCACGGAGAAGAACGTGATCGGCACCCGGATCGTGCCGGTGTTCTCGCTGGACCAGGGCGCGTTCTTCATGTTCACCCTGGGCGTGGTCGCGATCATGGGCGGCGTCCTGCAGATCAACCCGATCTGGAATCTGGGTCCCTACAACCCTTCTCAGGTCTCGGCGGGCACGCAGCCGGACTTCTACCTGATGTGGACCGACGGCTTCCTGCGCCTGTTCCCGGCCTGGGAGCTGTACATCTTCGGGCACACCGTGCCGGGCGCCTTCTCGGTGGCGATCGTGATGCCGCTGATCTTCGTCGCCCTGATCGGTTACCCGTGGATCGAGAAGCGTCTCACCAAGGACTACGCGCACCACAACCTGTTGCAGCGGCCCCGCGACGTGCCGGTCCGCACGGCGATCGGCGCCATGTCGCTGACCTTCTACGTCACGCTGACCCTGGCCTGCGTCAACGACATCATCGCCTTCAGGTTCGACATCTCGCTCAACGCGACGACGTGGTTCTTCCGGATCGCGCTGCTGCTCGCGCCGCCGCTGGCCTACTTCGCCGCCTACCGGCTGTGCCTGGCCCTGCAGCGCAGCGACCGCGCGGTGCTGGAACACGGCATCGAGACCGGCGTCGTCCGGCGCCTGCCGCACGGCGAGTACATCGAACTGCATCAGCCGCTGGGCCCGGTCGACGACCACGGGCATCCGATTCCGCTGCCCTATCAGGGCGCGCCGGTCCCCAAGAAGATGAACCGTCTCGGCCTGTCCGGCAAACCGGGCACCGGTAGTTTCTTCCGCGCCGACCCGCCGGCCGAGAACGACCGGCTGCGCGCCGACGAGCACGACCAGGAACGCGAGCAGCTGGCGATCCTGCGCCGCTATCAGGACGGCGAGGACTGACCTGCGAAGGCCCCGAGCCGCTGCCCGGGGCCTGGTCAGCCGGTTCGACGCCTAGCGCGACCGCTCGAATCCACCCTCGCCGACCCGCACGACGAAGGCGTCCCACGCGCCCGGCGCGAATGCCAGCTCCGGTCCGCGGCCACCGTCCTTGGTATCGCGAACTGCGACATTGCCGTCCACTAGAAAAGCGACCTCCACGCAGTTTCCGTCGGGGCCGCTGTATGTGCTTTTGCGCCACACGGCACCGGTCGAATCAACCTTCACGGCACTGCTCCTCTGCTGCGTCGAGAACGAGATAAACCTGGCATTTCTCTTCGAGACCGAGATTCCCGCCCTATCCAGGAATCCCGCGATGCGCCTGGTGACAGCGCGCAACATTGCGTGTATTGCGTTCATCGCGCGTACGGGAGACCGGCACGATGCAGGGGTTATGCCCCCGAGGTGCACGGTAGCAGCACCACACAATGTGGCGCTGGTTTCTTTTCGTTTTCAATCGTGCGTATTCCGATGAAGAATGTCCGGGTATTTGATAGCGGAATAATTGCTGGATGTACCAGAATGAAGATTCACAAATGTGCTCCGTACAAGAATTCTCGTACGCTCGTACAACCGCGCCGGACCCCGGAAATCGTCGCGGCCGCAAAACCGTGGATCATGGAGTCGTGGTCGAACGCGATCGAGACGATGCCGGACATGCCCGAAATGCCCGTCCCCGGGACCGGTTCGGGCGCCCGTTGCCGCCCGGTAGCGTCGGCGTCGAGCGCATACCGGACGATCTGGACCTCGGGCCCGAGGAGACCCTCGACTTCGCGCAGCGCCTGCTCGACGACGGATTGGCCTTCAACGCCCACGAGGTCCTGGAGGCCGCCTGGAAGAACGGGCCGTTCGCGGAGAGGATGCTGTGGCAGGGTCTGGCCCAGCTCGCCGTCGGCCTCACCCACATCCAGCGCGGCAATCCCAAGGGCGCCCGCACCCTTCTCGAGCGCGCGGCGGGCCGCCTCGACGCCTACGGGCCGGCTCCCTACCGCATCGACGGCCCGGGACTGATCGCCCATGCCGAGGACCTGCTGGCGGATCTGGCCGCCGGGCGCGCGATCGGCGAGGACCGCCTGCGTCCCCGTCTACGCGCCTGAACACGGCATGCGCGCACTCCCTACGATGGACCGGCATGTCCATCGGTGAGCAGGCGCCCACGCGGCCCGGCGCCGGGCGGTTCGCGCCCAGCCCGTCGGGCGACCTGCACGTGGGCAATCTGCGCACCGCGCTGCTGGCGTGGCTGTTCGCGCGGTCGACCGGGCGTGCCTACTATCTCCGCGTCGAGGATCTCGACCGGGTGCGTCCCGGCGCGGAGGAACGCCAGATCGCGGATCTGGCCGCCCTCGGCCTGGACTGGGATCCGCCGATCGTGCGGCAGTCGGAGCGGCAGGACCGCCACCGCGCCGCGATCGAGACCCTGGTCGCGGCCGGAGCGACCTACGAATGTTTCTGCACGCGTAGGGAAATCCAGCAGGCCGCGACGGCGCCGCACGGGCCGATGGGCGCCTATCCGGGCACCTGCCGCGACCTCACCGACGCCGAACGCGCCGAACGCCGCGCCGAGGGCCGGCCCGCGGCACTGCGGTTGCTTTCGCGGACAACCGAATTCGAGATCGTCGACGAAATCCACGGGACTTACCGGGGAGTGGTGGACGATTTCGTCCTGCGGCGCGGCGACGGCACCCCCGCCTACAACCTCGCCGTCGTGGTCGACGACGCCGAACAGGGCATCGATCAGGTGGTGCGCGGCGACGACCTGCTCGCCTCCACGCCGCGACAGGCCTACCTCGCCGCGCTGCTCGGATACACGGTTCCGCAGTATGCTCACGTTCCGCTGGTACTCAACCGCGACGGTAAGCGGCTGGCCAAACGTGACGGCGCGGTCACCCTGGCCGATCGCGCGGCGCTGGGCGAGACGCCGCGGCACGTGTTCGCGCTGCTCGCGGATTCGCTCGGCTACACCGGATCCACCCCGACCGAACTGCTGAAAGACTTTCGACCGGATACGCTGCCGCGCGAGGCCTGGCGACTCGATCCACAGAACATGGTGAAATCCAGCCGGAATCCGTAACCTACGCAGAAGCCCGAAGCCACAACCATTCACGAGGACATTTGATGACAAGCGGTGGGTACGACCCCAACCAGTTTCCGCAGGGCGGACAGCCGTATGGCCAGCCGTATCCCCAGGGCGGTGGACAGCAGTATCCCCAAGGCGGCCAGCAGTACCCGCAGGGCGGACAGCCGCAGTACGGGCAGCAGCCCCCGCAGCAGCCGTACGGGCAGCAGTACCCGCAGGGCGGTCAGCAGCCGTACGGACAGCAGGAGCCGTACCCGCAGCAGCCGCAGCAGCCCTACGGCCAGCAGCCGTACGGGCAGCAGCCCCCGGGCCAGCCGTACGGGCAGCCCTACGGCCAGCAGCCGTACGGCGCTCCGGGCGTTCCGCCGGGCGCGGTTCCCGGTGACCTGGGCATCCGGCTGGGCGCCCGTGTGATCGACGGTCTGATCATCGGCATTCCGATCGCGATCATCTTCTTCTTCATCGGCAACAGCCTCGGCGTGCAGATCCTCGAGGGCATCGTCGCCGCGCTGGTGTACGTCGGCTACTACGTCGCGCTGGAGTCCTCGCAGGGCGCCACGCTCGGCAAGAAGATCCTCGGCCTGCGGGTGGTCGCGCCCGGCGGCGGCAACGTGGACGCGGCCGCCTCCTTCAAGCGCAACGCGTGGTACCTCGCCGGGATCATCCCGTGCCTGGGGTCGCTGATCGAGCTCGGCCTGATCATCTACATCGCTGTGACGATCTCCCAGGACCCGAACAAGCAGGGCTGGCACGACAAGTTCGCGGGCGGTACGCAGGTCCTCAAGGGCTGACACGCGCACGAACGAAGGGGCGCACCCGGTTTCCGGGTGCGCCCCTTGTGTGTGCCCGCGAGGTCAGCTCGACGCGACGATGCTGACCACCACGTAGATGATCTGCAACACGATGGCCGCGACGCCGACCCAGATGCCGGCCAGCGCCAGGCCGCGGCCGTCACCGCCGCGCTCCTTGATCTGGTTCAGCGAGATGATGCCCAGCACGATCCCGACGATCGCGCCGATGCAGGTGCACAGCCCGAGGACCGACGCGATCAGGGAGCCGATCGCCAGGCCGTTGGTGCCCTGGGCCTGCTGCGGGTAGCCGTAGGGCTGGTAGGCGCCGCCCGCCGGATAGCCGTATCCCGGCTGGCCGTACGGCTGCGGCTGACCGTACGGCTGGGCGCCGGGCTGGCCGTAGGGCTGCTGGCCCGGCTGCGCGTAGGGCTGCGCCGGCTGCTGCGGATAGCTCGGATACGACTGCTGCTGCGGAGGCGTCTGCTGCTGCGGGGGCGGAGTCACCGGCGGCTGCGCGGACGGAGGCGGCGGCACCGAAGCGTGGCCCCCCGACTCTGACGACACACCCTCGCCACCGTATTGCTTCCACCACTCGTCGGAATCGCCGGGATTCGTCATTGCCACAGCCTATTCCACAGCAACCTTCGGCCGGTATCGTCGTCTCTTCGTGAGCGATACCAGTCAAAAACCGGAAATCGACGGGTCTGGACGCCCCGCGGCCGAGCACGCAGCATTCGCGCAGGCCGCGGGGGGTCCGTTCACGTTGATCGTGACGCTGTTCACGGCAACCCTGATGATTTCCAACATCTGTGCCACCAAGGGCGTGCAGTTCTTCGCGGACAAGCACGTGTCTCTCGGGCCGATCGAGATCCTGCCGATCACCACCGACGCGGCCTTCTTCCTGTTCCCCCTCGCCTACGTCATCGGCGACATCCTGAGCGAGGTGTACGGCTTCCGCGCCGCGCGCCGCACCATCTACTACGGATTCGCCATGCTGATCCTGATGGTCCTGTGCTTCTGGATCGCCATCGGGCTGCCCGCGGCCGGCTTCTACGAGAATCAGGACGCCTTCCGCACGGTGGTCGGCACGACCCCGCAACTGGTCGCGGCCGGACTCGCCGGGTACGTCGTGGGTCAGTTCCTCAACTCCATGACACTGATGCTGATCAAGGAGCGCACCAAGGAGAAGCATCTGTGGGCCCGGCTGCTCGGCTCCACCGTCGCGGGTGAGTTCGGCGACACGCTGGTGTTCTGCTCGATCGCCGCGACCGCCATCGGGATCGACTCCTGGGGCGCGTTCATCAACTACGTGATCGTCGGCTTCGTGTGGAAGACGATGGTCGAGGTGTTCATCCTGCCGATCAGCTACCGCTGCATCGCCTTCCTGAAGAAGAACGAGCCCACCTATAAGCCCTTGGATCGGCCTGCGATTCGGAGTTGATGGTGGATTCCGGCCGAAAGCGTGCCGGAAAATGGAGGTGGCGGCGCGCTGGCGGGGGCTACGGATTGCTGACGCGGCCCTGCCAGCGGCCCAGGGCCTCTGTTTTGAAGTCGTCGAAGTAGCCGCCGTCGATGCTGGCGCGGATGCGGTCCACCAGGCGGACGGTGAAGCGTTCGTTGTGGATCGTGCACAGGGTGGCCGCCAGCATCTCCTTCGCCTTGAACAGGTGGTGGAGGTAGGCGCGGGTGTAGTGCGCGCAGGTGTAGCAGTCGCACGTCTCGTCGATGGGGGTGAAGTCGCGGCGGAAGCGGCTGGTGTTGATGTTGAACCGGCCGGCGTCCAGGTAGACGGCGGCATTGCGGGCGACGCGCGACGGGTTGACGCAGTCGAAGGTGTCCGCGCCGTTCTCCACAGCCACGAACAGGTCCTCGGGCTCGCTGATCCCCAGCAGGTGGCGCGGCTTGTCCTCGGACAGCTCGTCGGAACACCAGCCGACGATGGTGCCCAGGTTGTGCTTCTCCAGCGCGCCGCCGATGCCGTAGCCGTCGAAGCCGGTGCCGCCCGCGCCGCGCATCGCGTCCAGATCGCTACACGCCTTGCGGCGCAGGTCCTCGTACTGCGCGCCCTGGATCACCGCGAACAGCGCCTGGTAGGGACGGTGGGCGCGGGCGGCGGTGAGCCGCTCGTGCTCATCGATGCAGCGCTGCGCCCACTCGTGCGTGCGCTGTAGCGACTTCTCTTGATAGCCACGGGTATTCATCAATGTGGTCAGCTCATCGAAGGCGAACATGATGTCGGCGCCGAGCCGGTGCTGGATGCCCATCGACACCTCGGGGGTGAACCGGTGCTTGGAGCCGTCCAGATGGGAACGGAAGGTGACGCCGTCGTCGTCCACGACCGCCAGCCGCTCCTTCCCCTTGGCGATGACGTCGTCGTTCTGCACGCCGACCGACTCCATGGCCAGCACCTTCTTGAATCCGACGCCCAGCGACATCACCTGGAACCCGCCCGAATCGGTGAACGTCGGCCCCGGCCAGTTCATGAACGCGCCCAGGCCGCCAGCCTCGTCCACGATGTCCGATCCGGGCTGGAGGTACAGGTGGTAGGCATTCGCCAGCAGCGCCTGCGCCCCCAGTTCGGCCATGGTCTCCGGCAGCACGGCCTTGACCGTGGCCTTCGTGCCCACCGGGATGAACGCGGGAGTCGCGATGGCGCCGTGCGGGGTGGTGATCACGCCCGATCGGCCGTGCCGTCCCTCGAGGCGGGTACCGACGGTGAAGGAGAAGGACGCGGGATCAGGCACGGGGCAATACTGCCAGTCGCGTGTTCCCGGCCAAAAGCACGCCGGGAAATGGAGGGAGGCACGCCGGGAAGGGAGAGCGGCACGCCGGGAAGGGAGGGAGGCACGCCGGGAAGGGAGAGCGGCACGCCGGGAAGGGAGGGAGCGCAAGCAGGGAAAGCCAACCCGGCGCAACGCCAACCCTCATTTCCCGGCATGCTTTTGGCCGGGATCTCCTACACCGCGTCGACCGGTTCTTCGTCCACCAGGTCCTGATCTACAGCCGCACCGGCGAATTGGGCGTTGTAGAGCTTGAAGTACGCCCCGCGCCGGGCGAGCAACTCGTCGTGGGTGCCGTGTTCGACTATGTGGCCGGCCTCCATGACCACGATCGTGTCGGCGTCTCGGATGGTCGAGAGGCGGTGGGCGATGACGAAGCTGGTGCGGTCGCGGCGGAGGGCCGTCATGGCCTGCTGGACCAGCAGTTCCGTGCGGGTGTCGACGGAACTGGTGGCCTCGTCGAGGATCAGGATGGTCGGCTTGGCCAGGAAGGCGCGGGCGATCGTGATGAGCTGTTTCTCGCCGGCGCTGACTCCCGAGCCCTCCTCGTCGATCACCGTGTCGTAGCCGTCGGGCAGGGAGTGCACGAACCGGTCGACGTAGGCGTCCCGCGCGGCCGCGACGATGTCCTCCTCGCTCGCGGTCGTATTGCCGTAGGCGATGTTCTCGCGGATGGTGCCGCCGAACAGCCAGGTGTCCTGCAAAACCATGCCGATGCGGGAGCGCAGCCGGTCGCGGGAGATGCGGGTGATGTCGACGCCGTCGATGGTGATCGCGCCGGAGTCCAGCTCGTAGAACCGCTCCAGCAGATTCACCAGCGTGGTCTTGCCCGCGCCGGTAGGGCCGACGATGGCCACGACGTGGCCCGGCTCGGCGACCAGCGACAGCTCCTCGATCACCGGCTTGTCGGGCTCGTAGCGGAACGACACCGTGTCGAACTCCACCCGGCCGCGGTCGATCGTGCGCGAATCCTCCTCCTCGGGATCCGGCACCTGCTCCTCGGCGTCCAGGATCTGGAAGATCCGCTCGGCCGACGCCACGCCCGACTGCAGCAGGTTGATCATCGAGCCGATCTGCGTCAGCGGCTGGCTGAACTGCCGCGAGTACTGGATGAACGCCTGCACCTCGCCCAGCGACAGGCTGCCCGACGCCACCCGCAGCCCGCCGACCACGGCGATCAGCACGTAGTTCAGGTTTCCGATGAACATGATGACCGGCATGATCAGGCCCGAGATGAACTGCGCCCGGAAGCTGGACTCGTAGAGCTTGTCGTTGCGCTCGTCGAACTCGCGGCCGACCTCGCGCACGCGGCCGAAGGCGGTGACCACCTCGTGGCCGGTGTAGGCCTCTTCGACCTGCGCGTTCACCAGGCCGGTGTACTTCCACTGGTCGACGAAGTGCGGTTTGGAGCGCTTGGCGATCTGCGCGGTGACGATCACCGCCGCGGGCACCGTGAGCAGTGCGATCAGCGCCAAGAGCGGCGAGATCCAGAACATCATGATCAGGATGCCGAATACCGACAGCACCGAGATGAGCAGCTGGCTCATGGTCTGGTTCAGGCTCTGCGCGATGTTGTCGACATCGTTGGTGACCCGGGAGAGCAGGTCGCCGCGCGGGGTGGAGTCGAAGTAGCTCAGCGGCAGCCGGTGGATCTTGTCCTCGATCTCGCTGCGCAGCCGCTTGACCGTGCGGTTGATGACCAGGTTCAGCAGGAATGCTTGCAGCCAGGTGAAGACGGCGGCCGCCAGATAGAGCGCCAGCACCACCAGCACCACCCGGCCCACCGCGCCGAAATCGACTCCGGCGCCGGGGGTTACGTGCATGCCGACGAGCATGTCGGCGAGCCGGTCCTGGCCCTGGGCGCGCAGGCCCTCGATCGCCTGGTCCTTGGTCACTCCCGCCGGAAGCTGTTTGCCGATGACGCCGTCGAAGATCAGGTTGGTGGCCTTGCCCAGTAGCTGCGGGCCGAGGGTGTTGAGCACCACCGCGGTGACCGCGAGCACGAGGATCGCGATCAGGTAGATCCGCTCGGGAGCGAGCCTGCGCAGCAGGCGCTTCAGCGACGGGCCGAACGATTTGGCCCGAGTATCGGGTGCGCCCGGATTGGGCATGCCGGGCCTCACCGCGCCTCCAGCCGTGTCATGCGGGACACCCGCACCCGGTCGGCGCGGCAAGCGGCTTCGCAAGTGTGTCTCACCGCGCCTCCTCCGCACTCAGCTGCGACTCCACGATCTCGCGGTATTCCGCGCAGTCGCGCAGCAATTGCTCGTGGGTGCCGATGCCGGCCATCGCGCCGTCCTCCAGCACCACGATCTGGTCGGCGTCGCGCACGGTCGAGATTCGTTGGGCCACGGTGATGACCGCGGATTCGGCGGTCTCGGGCCGCAGCGCCTCGCGCACGCGGGCGTCGGTGGCGACGTCGAGTGCGGAGAAGCAGTCGTCGAACAGGTAGATCTTCGGTTTCTTCAAGACCGCACGGGCGATCGCCAGCCGTTGCCGCTGGCCGCCGGAGACGGTCGTACCGCCCTGGGCGACAGGCGTTTCCAGGCCCTGCGGCATATCGCGGACGAAGTCGGCGGCCTGCGCGACCTCGAGGGCGTGCCAGAGCTGCTCGTCGGTGGCCTCCGGATCGCCGTAGCGCAGATTGGAGGCGACGGTGCCGGAGAACAGATACGCCTTCTGCGGCACCAGGCCGATCTGGGAGCGCAGCAGGTCGAGATCGATGTGCCGCACATCGGTGCCGCCCACGTAGACCGCGCCGTCGGTGACATCGATCAGCCGCGGAATCAGGTTGAGCAGCGTGGTCTTTCCGGCGCCGGTGGACCCGACGATCGCGGTGGTCTTCCCCGGCTCCACCTGGAAATGAATGGCGCGCAGCACCGGCTCCTCCGCGCCCGGGAACTTGAATTCGGCGAACCGCAGGTCCACCGATCCCGGATCGGAGGCGAACGGCTGCGGCAGCGGGGGCGGGCGCACCGACGACTCGGTCTCCAGCACCTCGGCGATGCGCTCTGCCGAGACCGCCGCGCGCGGCGCCATCATGGCCAGGAACGACGCCATCATGACCGCCATCAGGATCTGCATGATGTAGGCCAGCATCGCGGTCAGCGAACCGATCTGCATCTCACCCGCGTCGATGGCGTGGCCGCCGAACCAGATCACCGCCACCGTGGTGAGGTTGCTGATCAGCATGACCGCGGGGAACATCAGCGCCGTCAGCCGGCCGACGTACAGCGACGCCTCGGTCAGCTCGTTGTTGGCGACGCCGAAACGCCAGGTCTCCTGCCGCTCGCGCACGAAGGCCCGCACCACCCGGATGCCGGTGATCTGTTCGCGCAGCACGCGATTGACCGCGTCGATGCGGACCTGCATGCGCCGGAAGCCGGGCACCATGCGGGAGATGATGACCGCCATGGTCAGCGCCAGCGCCGGCACCGCGATCAGCAGCAGCCAGGACAGGCCGAGGTCCTGCTTCAACGCCATGATGATGCCGCCGACGCACATGATCGGCGCCATGACCAGGATGGTCGCGCTCATCACCACGAGCAGCTGGACCTGCTGGACATCGTTGGTGTTGCGGGTGATCAGCGACGGCGCGCCGAACATGCCCACCTCGCGCGCGGAGAAGGTGCCGACCCGGTGCAGCAGGGCCGCGCGCATATCCCGGCCCGCGCCCATGGCCGCCTGCGCGCCGAGGTACACCGAACACGCCGAGGCCACGATCTGCACGCCGGTGACGAGCAGCATCCACAGGCCGGTATTCCAGATGTAGCCGATATCGCCCTTGGTGACGCCGTTGTCGATGATGTCGGCGTTCAGGCTGGGCAGGTAGAGCATGGCGATGACCGAGACGAGTTGCAGCGCGACGACCCCTGCCAGCTGGGTGCGGTAGGGGCTCATGAAGCCGCGTAACAGTCTGATCAACATGATGGGTGCAGGCTACCGCGTCGAACCGACAGGTGCCCCGGCGTTTTCCCGCGACACGAAGGCCCGGAATTCGCCCGTCGGCCGGTCAGCTCGCGGCCGGTCCGGGACGCCGCGCCCAGGCCCCGGGATCGCTGGTCAGCTCGCCGACGAAGGACGGCAGTTCGTCCGCCGCGATCTGCGCGATCGACACCCGCTCGAGGACCGCGCGGATGTTGACCCGCAACGCGATCCACACCGGTTGCAGCGAATGCGCCGCGCCGCCGTAACTCACGTCCTCCGGCCGCTGCCCGCGCACCGAGGCGAGCGGGCCCTCCACCGCGCGGATCACGTCGG
>NZ_BAGL01000005.1 GCF_000308875.1 Nocardia transvalensis NBRC 15921 | reverse complement strand
CCGGCTGCTGATGCTCGGCACCCTGCTCGAGGGCCACGCCGATCACGTCATGGACGCCGTCGGCCCGGCCGTGATCCCGTCGGTGGTCCAGATCCGGCACGCCTTCGACCAGCGTCGCCGCCGCCCCGCGAACCCGTTGCAGCGGCTGCTGCGCGCCCTGCTCGGCGTCGACGCCAAGGTGGCGCAGTACGTGCGCGGCAAGGCCTTCGTCGACGAGGTGGTCGGCACGGTCGGCATGGAACGCTTCAACACCGTGTGGACCGACGGCGACACCCTGCCCCGCACCGACGAGATCGGCGACCCCCAGCGCTGGATCACCCGGGTGCTCGGCTGAGATGAACTCGCCGGGACCCGACGCGGCGGGACGGCGGCGCGCCTTCCTCCCCGAAACCCCGGCGGCGCTGGACGTCCGGCACGCGGTGCGGGACTGGCTCCGGCGCTACGCGCCGACCGGCGTGGTCGCGGTGGCCCTGTCCGGGGGCGCGGATTCGCTGGCGCTGACCGCGGCGGCCGTCGCCGAGGCCGAGGTGGTCGATGCCCTGATCGTGGACCACGGGCTCCAGGAGGGGTCCGCGCGGGTGGCCGACGAGGCCGCCGCCGTGGCGACGACGCTGGGGTGCCGTGCGGTCCGTGTCCTGCCCGTGGCGGTCGGTACAGACGGCGGCCCCGAGGCGGCGGCGCGGCAGGCCCGCTACGCCGCGCTGGAGGGCGCGCGCGGGCGATCGCCGGTGCTGCTCGGCCACACCCTGGACGATCAGGCCGAGACGGTTCTGCTGGGTCTGGCCCGCGGCTCCGGCGCGCGCTCGATCCAAGGCATGGCCGACTACGCCGCGCCGTGGGGCCGCCCGCTGCTGGGCGTGCGGCGGGCCACGACCCGGCGGCTGTGCGCCGATCTCGGCCTCCGGCCGCACGAGGATCCGCACAACCGATCGCCCGACTTCACCCGCGTGCGGCTGCGCACCGAGGCGCTGCCGTTGCTGGAGGACGTACTCGGCGGCGGGGTGGCCGCCGCGCTCGCCCGCACCGCCGAGCAGCTGCGCGAGGACGGCGTCGTCCTCGACACGCTTGCCGACCAGTTGCTGGAAGCGGCGGACGAGGGCGGGTCGCTGTCGGCCGAGACCCTCGCCACCGCACCGGGGGCCGTCCGCCGCCGCGCGATCCGTTCCTGGTTGCTGGCACATGGCGCAAAAGCCTTGACGGACAAGCATTTACGAGCAGTCGACGCGCTGGTTACGGATTGGCGCGGCCAGGGCGGCGTGGCGCTCGGCGGCGGAAAGCCGGGGACCCGGTTGGTTGCCACGCGCGAACGTGGGAAGCTGTGCCTGGCGTTTGCACGATACTGATCCCGGTGACGCCGGCGCCGGCGATCGGACTTTCAGTGAAGGGAAACCAGCGCACGTGTATGGGGACGACATCGCGTCGGTGCTGATCACCGAGGAACAGATCGAGGCCAAGGTCGAGGAATTGGCCGAGTTGATCGCCAAGCGTTATCCCCCCGACGCGCCCGAGGGCGACCTGCTGCTGGTGGGCGTGCTCAAGGGTGCGATCTTCTTCATGACCGACCTGGCCCAGGCGTTGCAGATTCCCACGCAGATGGAGTTCATGGCGGTCTCGTCCTACGGGTCGTCCACCTCGTCCTCGGGCGTGGTGCGCATCCTCAAGGACCTCGACAAGGACATCGCGGGCCGCAATGTGCTGATCGTGGAGGACATCATCGACTCCGGGCTCACGCTGTCCTGGCTCAAGCGCAACCTGTCCAGCCGCAACCCCGCCTCGCTCGAGGTGGTGACGCTGCTGCGCAAGCCCGACGCGCTGCGCACCCACGTCGATGTCGCGCACGTCGGCTTCGACATCCCCAACGAGTTCGTCGTCGGCTACGGCCTGGATTACGCCGAGCGCTATCGCGATCTGCCGTATATCGGCACCCTCGCCCCGAAGGTCTACAGCGAGTGATCGGGTGCAGACAGCTGAAATTGTGACCAATGTCACTGTTTGGAGATGTTCCCAGTTCATCCCGGGCGGAAGGTTGTTGCTGGCCCGCGTGGCTTGTTGACGACGCGGTGTCGCTCTTGTGACATGGGCGAATCGTGGTGACCGTTACTGCTGGTCGGGTGTCTTTATTGCCGCGAAAATAGGTTGAATATTGGATTATCTGGTCGTTCGCGGAGGCGGTTGTGCACGCGTTTTGCCCAACCAATATGCTGTCAGTAACAAACCTCGTGGCTGTTTCTACGCCCCATTTCAAACTTTGGGGTCTGAACCGGCTGGATTTCCAAGACCGATTCTGATAGCAAGGGGCTATGGACCCGCATTTGCGCGACTTGCGGTACTTCGTTGCCGTCGCTGAGGAACTGCACTTCACGAACGCCGCTCAGCGGCTCCACATCGCTCAACCCACCCTCTCGCGGCAGATCCGCCAGCTCGAGCGTCAGCTCGATGTGGTCCTGTTCGACCGGAACCAGCGCAGCGTCGCCCTGACCGTGGCGGGTAAGGAATTGCTCGAGGGTGCGCGCAAGATCCTCGAACTGTGGGAGGTCACCAACGTCGCCCTGCAGGAGGCGGGCGAGGTGCTGCGCGTGGGAATTCAGAGTTCGATCGGCCGCGGGCTGATCGCCGATCTGGAGAGTGCCAGCGGGCACCGGCTCGCACTGCACTCGGCGTCCTGGACCGACCCGTCCAGCGGGCTGTCCGGGCGGCAGGCCGATCTGGCGCTGATGTGGCTGCCGGTCCCGGATGCCGGGCGCTATCGCTGGGCGGTGCTACGCACCGAACCGCGCTGGGTCCTGCTACCCGAGAACCATCCACTGGCCGAGCGAGAGGCCATCGAATTCACCGATCTGGCCGACGAGCCGTTCATCGCGATGCCGCCCGAGGCCGGCGCCGCCCGCGACTTCTGGCTCGGCAACGATGCCCGCGGCGGGCGCCAGCCGAAGATCGGCGGCGAGGCCGCCACGGCCGAGGAGCGGCTCGAGGCCGTCAGCCTGGGCCTGGGCGTCTGCCTGCTGGCCGAGAACAATGTGCCGATGTACCGGTGGCCCGGACTGTCCGCGCGACCGGTGACCGGCCTGCCGCCGTGCGAGCTGGCCGTGGCCTGGCGCGCCGACGACGATCGACCGACGATCCTGGACTTCGCCAATCGCGTCATCGCCGGCGGATTCGCGACTCCGGAGCAGGCTCAGGTCTGAGCCGCGTCCACGCTCCGCGGTCCCTCGGCGACCCGGCGCCACGGGCGCGCCGCCTCGAGCTGCGCGGCCAGCCGCAGCAGCGTCGACTCGCTGCCGGGCGGCCCGGCCAACTGGGCGGCCAGCGGGGTGCCGGTGCGGGGATGGATGCCCATCGGCACGCTCAGGGCGGGCCAGCCCACCAGATTCCACAGCGGCGTGAAGGGTGCGAAACGCGCACTGGCCCAGACGTTCGCGAGCCAGCCGCGGCGGTGCCAGTTCGCCGCGCGCGGCGGGGGACCGGCGAGCGTCGGGGTGATCACGACATCGTGATCGTCGAAGAAGTCCAGCAGCCGGGACTCGATGCGGTCGATCTGCCCCGGGCGCACCAGACCGCAGCGCAACACCGCACGGCCCAGGGCGAGCTGCCGCCGGGTGCGCGGCTGCAACCGGTCCGGATGGGCGAGGGCGGCGGCCTCGCGCACGGGATTGCTCACCCAGCGCAGCGCCAGGGCCGTGCGGACCCCGCCGTAGGGCAGGGTCGCCGGGGTCACCGTATGACCCGCTCCCGCGGCCGTCTCCGCCGCCGCGCGGGCCGCGGCCGTCCACTGGCGGTCCACCCGCAGCGGCGACAGCGAGCCGACCGCCAGGCCGACGCGCAGCTGCGCCGGCGGGTCCAGGTCGGCCAGCGCGGGCCGGTCCGCCAGCACCGACAGCACCAGCGCGGCGTCGGCGACGGTCGTCGCCAGCACGCCGTTCTCGGTCATCCCGCCCCACGAGTCGAGACCGATCTCGGCGGGCACCACGCCGCGACCGGGTTTGATGCCGACCACCCCGCAGCAGGCGGCCGGGATGCGGACCGAGCCCAGGCCGTCGTTGCCGTGCGCGACCGGTACCAGGCCCGCACCCACCGCGGCGCCCGAACCGCCGGAGGACCCGCCCGCGCTGTAGCGAATGTTCCAGGGAGAACGGGTGATTCGCTCCGGGGTATCCGTCACGCCCCAGAGACCGAATTCGGGCATCTCGGTCAGCCCGACGACCACCGCGCCTGCCGCGCGCAGCCGCCGCACCACGGGATGGTCGGAGGTCGCGGGCTCCTCGCCGCCGGCGTGCGAACCGGCCCGGGTCACCTCGCCGGTGACATCGATGTTGTTCTTGACCGCGATCGGGACACCGGCCAGCGGCAGCATCTCGAGATCCGCGCGTTCGGCCAGCGCCGCGGCCTCGGCCCGGGCCCGCTCGTCCCGAACAAGACTGAAAGCATTGACTTTCGGATTTCCGGCGTGGATGCGATCGAGCGCGATCTCGAGAATTTGTTCGGGCCGTGCGGTACCGTCACGGACCGCCGCCGCGATGGCGGTGGCCGTCGTCTCCGCCGCAATGCTTGCGCCCACCGGTGCCTCCTGCGTGGCTCCGGCGCCTGCCGTCGGTGTCTGCTGGGAGGTATCCGCTGGTGAGATGCCGTCCGCTAGCGCGGTGCCCTCGTTGTGCATGCTGCTTGCCCCCGTCGCGTCGTGGTCGAAATGGGGTGGTTGCGTGGTGATCCGCAAATTATCATTTCGGGCAACGGCTCGGGGGATGATGGTTCTCGGGTGTGGCGGATTCTATCCGTCCCACCGCCGACCGACCAGTGCGGACTCCGGCCCGCGGCTGACTCGGCCGGCCCGGTTCGGATGGGTGCGGATATGAGTTCTGGTTCCGATTCCAGTGGCGTCGGGCGTCCAACGGCCGGAATCGAATTCGGCGCGGTGACCGCCTTCGCCGGAGCGTGGGAGTCCGGCACCCGGCCGCCGGAGATCGCCGACTACCTCCCCGACGCGCGGACGCTGCGGCTGGACGCGCTGATCGAGTTGATCCGCGTCGATATGCGGTACCGGTGGTTGTCCCGTTCGCCCGGTTCGGTGGACGGTGTGTCGACGGCGGGCAAGCGCCTGCGCGAGTACTGCTCCGAATTCCCGGAACTGGCCCCGGACGCGATCCCGGCGAGCCTGGTCTACGAGGAGTTCGTCATCCGCCGCCACAGCGGGGAGCGCGTGGACCCGCGCGACTGCCTGCGCGAATATCCGGAGCAGGCGGTGCAGCTGCGCGAGCTGCTCAATGCCGACGACGACGATCACAGCACCCGGCGGTCGCCCGCCGACCTCGGCGCGACCGTGCAATCGCCCGATCCCTCGGGCACCTGGACGGGCGAGGCGACCCGCACCACGGCCGGCTTCTCGGACCGCTCCGGCGGGTCCGCGGACCGGGTCGATATCCTCGCCGGCATCGAGATCGGGCAGCACGTCGATGATTTCGAGCTGCTGACCGCGCTGGGCAGCGGGGCCTTCGCGCGGGTGTTCCTGGCCCGTCAGCGCAGCCTGCAGCGGCTGGTCGCCGTCAAGGTGTCGGCGGACCGCGGCACCGAGCCGCAGACCCTGGCCCAGCTGGACCACGACTACATCGTGCGGGTCTTCGATCAGCGGCTACTGGAGGAATTCGATCCGGGTGCGGGCGACGACCCCCGGGCGCGCCGGCTGCGGCTGCTGTACATGCAGTTCCTGCCCGGCGGCACCCTGCTCGGGGTGCTGCGCTGGGTCCGGGCGACCCCGCCGCGGCAGCGCAGCGGGCAGTTGCTGCTGGACGCGGTCGACGCGGCGATGGAGGAGAAGGGCGAGATCCGGCCCACCGACTCCAGCGTGCGCGCCGAACTCGCGGCGCTGTCGTGGCCGGAGACGGTGGCCTGGCTGGGCCGGCGCCTGGCCGAGGCGCTGGCCTACGCCGATGCCCACGGCGTCCTGCACCGCGATGTGAAACCGGCCAATGTGCTGCTCACCGCGGAGGCGGCGCCCAAACTCGCCGATTTCAACATCAGCTTCAGCCGCACCCTGGCCGGGGCCAGTCCCGTCGCCTATTTCGGCGGCTCGCTGTCGTACATGTCGCCGGAACAGCTCGAGGCGTGCCATCCCGGCTATCACCGGTCGGCCGTCGATCTCGACACCCGCTCCGACATCTACTCGCTCGGCGTCGTGCTGTGGGAACTGCTCACCGGCGCAAAGCCTTTCGACGACATCACGGCGGGTGAGAACGGTGACGCCACCACCCTCGCCGAGATGTTGCAGCGGCGGCGCTCCGGGGTCGACCCCGCAGCGCTGGACCAGCTGCCGCCCGACTGCCCCGCGGCCCTGCGCCGGATCCTGCTGACCTGCCTGTCGCCCGAGCGGGACACGCGCTGGCAGGGCGGGGAGGAGCTGGCGCAGCAGTTGCAGCTGTGCCTGGACGAGCGGGCCCGCGATCTGGTCGATCCGCCGCCCGGCAGCTGGCGGTTGCGGCTGCGGTCGTGGCGGGCGCCGGTGGCGGTGCTGGCCATCGGGATCCCGAACGCGGCCGCGGCGCTGTACAACATCGCGCACAACCAGTCGCTGATCGTCGACCGGCTCAACGAGTCGTCGCAGCACACCTTCACGCTCGTGACGGCGATCGTGAACGCGGTGTTCTTCCCGGCGGGAAGCGCGGTGCTGGTGTACATGTCGCGCCGCCTGATCAGCGTGCCTCGGGGGTTGGCCAAGGGTTGCGAGTACGACCCGCGCGAACTCGCGCGCACTCGCGCGGACGCGCTGTTACTGGGCGATCGTGCCGTCGTGGTCGCCTTCTCGCTGTGGACGCTCGCGGCGATCACGTTCCCGATCGCGCTACAGCTGGCCACGGGCGACGTCGGTATGCGCGCGGTGGTGCATTTCCTGTCCTCGCTGCTGGTGTGCGGGGCCATCGCGGTGGCGTATCCGTTCTTCCTCGTGAACTTCTACATGGTGCGGTGCCTTTATCCGATGTTCCTGCGGCACGGCGACGTCAGCGCCGGCGACGCCCGCCGACTACGCCTGCTCGGCCGACGGGCCACGCGGTATCTCGCGGTGGCGGCGTCGGTGCCGCTGCTGGCGGTGGCCGGGGTGACCTTCCTGCCGCCGGAGGACATCCCGCGCGTCGTGGTGGCGGTCCGGGTGCTGTGTGTGGGTGCGATCATCGCCTTCGTGGTGTCGTATGTGCTGTTCCGTGCGCTGGAGGCCGATCTGCGCGCGCTGGAGCGGGTGGTGGATCCCGCTGCCGCGCAGCGCATTCCCGATGTAGAGGCACGGACGTGACCGAGGCGGCGGATACGGCCGTTGCCCGGTTCGCCGCCGACTGGCAGGCCGCGCTGGGCGAGGTGCGCTCCGATCCGCCGGCCCTGGCGCGCTACGTCCCCGAGGGCAGCGTCATGCGGCTGGCGGTACTCGCCGATCTGGTGCGCGTGGACCTGCGCCAGCGCTGGCGCCGCACCGAGCACGGCAAGCGAATGTCGGAGTACGGCAAGGAGTTTCCCGAACTGGCCGCGAGCCCGCAGTTCCTGGATCTGGTGTACGAGGAGTTCACCCTCCGGCAGCGGTACCGGCGGACCAGCGTCGCGGACTTCGTCGACGAGTACCCCGAGCTGGCAGCGGAACTCACGCTGAGGATCGATACCCGCGACGCGGACCAGGAGGAGGGCGGGGAAGCGGGACCGCCCGGGCCCGTCGACGTGGTCCCGGGCCGCCGGTTGGACGACTTCGACCTCATCACGCCGCTGGGCGGCACCGAGCACGCGAAGGTGTTCCTGGCCCGGCAGTATTCGATGCAGCGGCTGGTGGCGGTGCGGATCGAGACGGCGGGTACGCACGATCCGCGGACCGTGGCGCAGCTCGACCACCCGTATATCGTGCGCGTATTCGATCAGCGGGTGGTCGACGACGTCTCGGGCGGGCCGCTGCGGTTGCAGTACATGCAGTACCTGCCCGGCGGCAGCGCGGCCGATCTGCTGCGGCTGCGCCGGACCACCGCCGCGCCCGACGGCGGGTTGCTGCTGCGTTCGGTGGACGCGGTGATGGAGGCGCGCGGCGAGATCCGCCCGACCGATTCCAGCGCGCGCGCCGAGATCGCGGCGCTGTCGTGGCCGGAGACGGTGGCGTGGGTCGGGCGCCGGCTGGCCGCGGCGCTGGACTATGCCGCCTTTCGGGGTGTGGCCCATCGCGACATCAAACCCGCCAATGTGCTGTTCACCGCGGAGGGCGTGCCGAAGCTGGCCGATTTCGGCGCGGAACCGCTCTCGGAAGATCCTGCGGCGCAGGCGGAGTCGATACGGTATCGGGCTCCCGAGGAACTGGCCGCGCTGGCGGCCCGGCCCGGTGCGACGCCGGACGCCCGCGCCGACGTCTACGCCTTGGGTGTGCTGCTGTGGGAAATGCTCACCGGGGCAAGTCCTTTCGGTGACGAGACGGAGTCGGATCCCGGGGCAGCGCTCGCGATCCGGCAGCGGGCCGACGCCGTCGATGTCACAACATTGCCGCCGGATACGCCCGCCACCCTGCGCCGGACACTGTTGCGCTGCCTGGATCCGGATCCGCGGCGGCGCTGGCCCTCCGGCGCGGAGCTGGCCGGGCAGCTCGAGCTGTGCCTGGACGCCCGCGCCCGCGACCTCGTGGATCCGCCGCCGACCAGCCTGCGCTACCGGGTCCGCGGCTGGTCGGCGCTCATCGTGATCGCCTGCGTGGGCCTGCCCAACCTGTTCGCCAGCCTCTACAACATCCGGCTCAACGACATCCTGATCATCCAGCGGCTGTCGGAGACGGACCAGCACAAGTTCGCCACGGTGGTCCTGATCAACAACCTGATCGCCTTCCCGCTCGCGGCGGTGCTGATGATGCTGCTGACCCGGCGCGCGGCGGTGGTGTCCCGCCGGGTGCGCCGCCGTCCGGTATCCGCCGATGCCGCACCGGATTTCGAGGAGCTGGCGGTCGCCCGCAGGCAGTTGCTGTCGGCCGGGGACCGGCTGGTGTGGGTGCCGTTCGGGACGTGGCTGCTGGCCGGAATCGTGTGGCCCCTGGCCGTGATGGCCACCGGCGTCGAGCTGCCCGCGCGAAATCTGGTGCAGTTCTACACCGCTCAGGTGGTCTGTGCCTCGATCGCGCTGGCCTACCCGTTCTTCCTGGTCACGGTGTACGGCGTCCGATCGCTGTATCCGCAGCTGCTGGTCGCCGGTGGAATGGGCCCGGAGGACGGCCGGCAGCTGTGGCGCCTGGCCCGGCGCGCCAACTTCTACCTGGCCGCCGCGGCGGCGGTGCCGCTGCTCGGCGCCGCCGGAGCCACCCTGGTTCCCGCCGACCAGCTGTGGCTGGTGATACCGCCGGTGCGGATTCTCAGTGTGGGTGGAATCCTGGCGTTCGTGCTGACCTATGGGCTGTTCCGGCTGCTGGAGCGGGATCTGCGCGCGCTGACCCGGGTGATCCCGCGGAGCGCGCGGTGACGGCGCCGTTCGCGCGGATCGTGAACCTCTCGCATGTGCACGATCCGGGGGTGACGCCGCTGTATCCGGGTGATCCGGAGTTCGCCGCCGAGACCGTGGCGACGATCGAGGAGGACGGGTACTTCCTGCGATATATCCGGCAGGGCGAGCACACCGGGACGCATTGGGGCGCGCCGATTCACTTCGATCCCGAGGGGCTCGCGGCCGATGAGCTGGAGTCGGAGGATCTGTTGCTGCCCGCTGTGCGGATCGATGTGCGTGAGAAGTGTGCGGGGAACAGGGATTACGCGATCTCGGTCGAGGATCTGCGGGAATGGGAACAGCGGTGCGGGCGGATTCCAGGCGGTGCCGCTGTGGTGGCGTGGACCGGGTGGGACGCGCTGTGGGGGACGCCGGAATTTCTCGGGGTGGGTGAGTTCGAGGGCCGCCAGCCGGGATTCGCGCCGGAGGCCGTGCGCTGGCTGCTCGAGACCGGGCGGCTGGGCCGCCGGGGCGCGCTGGGGATCGATACCTTCGGGCCCGATCTCGGCGCCGACGAGTCGTACACGGTGTCCAAGCTGCTGTATCGCGAGCACCGGATCAGCCTCGAATGTCTCGGGAATCTCGCCGCCCTGCCGGAGACGGGAGCCTGGGTGCTGGCGGGCGGTGCGATCCATCGCGGCGGGTCCGGATCGCCCGCGGGCGTGTACGCGCTGATCCCGGACTGATCGTGCTCGGCGCGTCGGGTGCGCGCGGGTAGGGTCGGGCGGGTGGTCGGCGATGGCGAGATCTCGGTCGAGGACCTCGCGGCACGGGTCCGGGATCGGGCCGGTGCGCGAGTCGGGCGATACGTGCTCGGAATAGCCGGGCCGCCCGGTGCGGGAAAGTCCACCCTCGCCACGGCGCTGCGCGACACGGTGAACGCCGCGGCCGGGGCGCCGGTCGCCGAGGTCGCGCCGATGGACGGCTTCCACCTGACCAATGCCGAGCTGCGGGTGGCGGGCGCGCTGGCCCGCAAGGGGGAGCCGGACACCTTCGATGTCGCCGG
>NZ_BAGL01000006.1 GCF_000308875.1 Nocardia transvalensis NBRC 15921 | reverse complement strand
GGTTCCGAAGAGCGCGGCGAGCGCCGAACCGGTGGCGGAGCCGGTGCCCAGCAAGGCGGCCCCGGCGGCGGAACCCGTACCGAGCACTGCCGCACCGGCGGCCGATCCCGTCCCCGCGACGGTCGGGCCGACGACGGAGCCGGTGCCGGCCAGCGCCGAACCCGTGCCGGCCGCGGCGGAACCTGCGGCGGCCGAGCCGGTGGTGCCCGCGGCGGAGCCGGTGCCGAGAACCGCGGAGCCCGCCCCGGCGCCCGCGGAGCCGACCGCGGCCGAGCCGGTGGCTCCGAGCGCCGCGGACCCGGTCGCCGCGGCGGCGGATCCGACGCCGAGGACGCTGGCCGAACCCGTGCCGAGGATGGAGGCCAGGTCGAGCAGTCCGACAGGGGTGGCCGCGGTGTCCTGGACCGGCGCGGAAGCGTCCGTTCCGGACGAGCCCTGGCCCTGCGTGGCCTGATTCTGCTGGGTGAGGCCCGGCCATGTGAGCTGGCCCTGTGTCACTTGCCCCTGCGCGGCCTCGCCCTGCGGGGCCTGGCCCTGCGTGACTTGGCCTTGCTGCTGAGTCTGCTGCGGGACCGGATTCGAGGATCGACCGGGGATGCGGAGGGGGGTGCCGTCGGAGCCGTCCGGACTACCGGAGCCGGACGGTGAGGTGGGCTGCTGAGGCTGGGCCTGGGCGGCTAGAGGGCCGAGAAGACCGCAGCCGGCGACTACCCCGGCCACTGCCACTACACGCGCTATGCGACCTACGGTCATGCGCTTGCCTTCCCCTCATCGTTCAGCGCAGATCTTCAACCCCGGTCGCGTCCACATCCGGGAATACAACGGATGCCGATCATCATAACTGCCGAGTGTTTGCTCGCGCAGCGGGATGGTGTGACCTGTCCCACCAGCTCAGGGGCACTCGCATTGCCGACAGCGCTGACGACGGACGCGTGGGCGACGATCCGGTGGCGGCGGGCGCCGCGCCCGCCGTGCCGATCGGGTAGCCGGAACCTCGCTACGCGCACAATGTGATTCGACACGGACCGAACGCCGGATCGATACCGCGGGAAGGCTGCGGCGCGTCGCGCTGTTCGGCCGTGTCGTGTCGAATCGGGTGGACGATCAGGCGCCGTACACCGGCTCCGGAGGCGTCGCCTTGGCAATCAGCTCGCGCACCGCGGGGCCCAGCTCCGCGGGCGTCCAGCGGGCGCCGCGATCCACCGGCGTGCCGTGCCGCCAGCCGTCGGCCAGCGCCACCTTACCGCCCTCGACCTCGAACATCCGCCCGGTCACGCCCGCCGAATCGGGGCTGCCCAGCCAGACCACCAGCGGGGAGATGTTCTCGGGGGCCATCGCGTCGAAGCCGTCGTCCGGTTTGGCCATCATGTCCGCGAAGACCGTCTCGGTCATGCGGGTGCGGGCGCTGGGCGCGATGGCGTTCACGGTGACGCCGTAGCGCCCGAACTCGGCGGCCGCGGTGATGGTCAGACCGGCGATACCGGCCTTGGCGGCGCCGTAGTTGCCCTGGCCGACGCTGCCCTGCAGGCCCGCGCCGGAACTGGTGTTGATGATGCGGGCGTCGACCTGCTTACCGGCCTTGGACTCCCCGCGCCAGTAGGCGGCGGCGTGACGCATGGTGGCGAAGTGACCCTTGAGGTGTACGCGGACGACCGCGTCCCACTCGTCCTCCGACAGGTTGACCAGCATCCGGTCGCGGACGATGCCGGCATTGTTGACCAGCACGTCGAGGCCGCCGAAGGTCTCCACCGCCTGGTCGATCAGCCGCTTGGCGCCCGCCCAGTCGGCGACGTCGTCACCGTTCACGACCGCCTTGCCGCCGAGGTCCATGATCTCCTCGGCCACCCGCGCGGCCGGGGAATCGGCCCGCCGGCTGCCGTCGAGTTCGGCGCCCAGATCGTTGACCACCACGTTGGCGCCCGCGGCGGCGAAGGCCAGCGCGTGTGCCCGGCCGATGCCGCCGCCCGCCCCGGTCACGATGACAGTGCGCCCGGCGCAGATCCGCTCGTTGTCCGCCATGTTCTCCGCTCTCGTTTCCCTTGTGCTGTACTGCGTTTCGTGGTCGTTACCGCGCCTGCTTCGCGGCCTCGTTGGCGGTCGCGGCCGCCAGGAACGCGGGGCGCTCGCCACCGCCGTGCGCCAGCAGCGCGGTACCGCTGACGTACGCGGCGAGCGGGGAGGCGAGGAAGGCCGCCACCCGGCCGATGTCCTCGGGCGTCGCCATGCGCCGCAGCGGAATCGTCTCCTCGACCGCAGCGATACCGGCTTCGTCCCCGTAGTGCAGGTGGCTGGATTCCGTGCGCACCATGCCGACGATCACCGAGTTGACCCGGACCTTGGGCGCCCATTCGATCGCGAGCGAGGAGACCAGGCTGTCCACCCCGGCCTTGGCCGCGCCGTAGGCGGCGGTGCCCGGCGAGGGCCGGTGGCCGCTCACGCTGGAGACCATCACCACCGATCCGCCGCCCGGCTGTTCCTGCATCACCGCATTGGCGGCCTGCGAAACCAACAGGGGCGCAAGCAGATTCAGCTGCACGATCTTCGAGTGATAGTTGGGGCTGGCCGTGGCGGCCAGTGCGAAGGGTGCGCCGCCGGCGTTGTTGACCACATGATCCAGCCGGCCGTGGCGTTCGGCGACGGTCTCGACCAGCTCGCGCACGGCATCGCCGTCGCGCACATCGCACGGCAGGAACTCGGCGCGGCGGCCGGAGCTCTCGATCGGCGCGTCCGCGGGGCGTCGCGCGCAGGTCACGACGGTCGCCCCGGCGTCGAGGAATACCCGGCTGATGCCCGCCCCCACGCCCCGCACGCCGCCGGTCACCAGAACGACCGCTCCGGAGAGGTCCACTTCGATTGCCACCGTGATAACCTACCAAGCACTTGCTTGTTTTGCCAACGAATGGACATGCGATGGGGATCAACCGTCACACCGAGACCTCGGGCGTCGAGGTCGTCACGATCGACTACCCGCCGGTCAACGCCCTGCCCACGGCCGGCTGGTTCGCCGTGGCCGACGCGGTCCGCGCGGCCGGGCGCGATCCCGAGACCAAGGTGGTCGTGCTGCGGGCGGAGGGCCGCGGATTCAACGCGGGCGTGGATATCAAGGAGATCCAGCGCGATACCGGGCACCAGGCCCTGATCGACGCCAATCACGGTTGCTACGAAGCGTTTTCGGCCGTGTACGAGTGCCAGGTGCCGGTGATCGCGGCGGTGAACGGATTCTGCCTGGGCGGCGGGATCGGGCTGGTCGGCAATGCCGACGTCATCGTCGCCTCCGACGACGCGACCTTCGGGCTGCCCGAGGTGGAGCGCGGGGCGCTCGGCGCGGCAACGCATCTCGCGCGGCTGGTGCCGCAGCACATGATGCGCACGCTGTTCTACACCGCGAGCACCGTCACCGCGCAACAGCTGCACCACTTCGGCTCGGTGCACAAGGTGGTGCCGCGCGCGGAACTGGATTCGGCGGCGCTGGAGGTCGCCAAGAACATCGCCACCAAGGACGGCCGGGTCATCCGGGCCGCCAAGCGCGCCCTCAACGGCATCGATGTGCAGGATGTGCACCGCAGCTACCGGTACGAGCAGGGCTTCACCTTCGAGCTGAACCTGGCCGGGGTGTCCGACGAGATCAGGGCTCGGTTCGACGAGGATCTGGCTGCCCGCAAGGAGGCACGATGATGCGACACTGGCGAAGCTCCGCGCGTCGGGCCGACCGGGTGCGGGTGTCCCGCATGACACAGCGGGGTGAGAAGTGATGCGCGACAAGCGGATGACGCTCGACGAGGCCGTCGGTCAGCTGCGTAGCGGTATGACGATCGGCCTCGGTGGCTGGGGGTCGCGGCGCAAGCCGCTGGCCTTCGTGCGGGCGCTGCTGCGATCGGATGTCACCGATCTGACCGTGGTCTCCTACGGCGGCCCGGATCTGGGCCTGTTGTGCTCGGCGGGCAAGGTGCGCAAGGCGTACTACGGCTTCGTCTCGCTGGATTCGGCGCCGTTCTACGATCCGTGGTTCGCCAAGGCCCGTACCGGCGGCGAGCTGACCGTCCGCGAGATGGACGAGGGCATGGTGAAGTGCGGGTTGCAGGCCGCGGCCGCGCGGCTGCCGTTCCTGCCGATCCGCGCCGGTCTGGGCTCGGACGTGCTGAACTTCTGGGAGGGCGAGCTGCGAACGGTGCGGTCGCCGTACGAGGATGCCGACGGGCGCACCGAGACCCTGGTGGCCATGCCCGCGCTGACGCTGGACGCCGCGTTCGTCCACCTCGACCTGGCCGACAAGCACGGCAACGCCGCCTACACGGGCGTCGACCCCTATATGGACGACCTGTACTGCCTGGCCGCCGAACGCCGCTTCCTGTCGGTCGACCGCGTGGTCGAGACCGAGGAACTGGTGAAAGCCGTTCCGCAGCAGGCGATCATCCTCAACCGCATGATGGTCGACGGTGTCGTCGAGGCCCCGGGCGGCGCGCACTTCACCTTCTCCGGCAGCTACGGCCGGGACGAAAGCTTCCAACGGCATTACGTCGAGGCCGCCGGGGATCCCGAGACCTGGGCGGCGTTCAAGGCCCGGTACCTGGACGTCTCCGAGGACAACTATCAGGCGGCGGTCCGCGAATTCGCCGAGGAACGCCCATGACCGACACCACCACCGCGACCCGCGCCGAGGACCACCCATGACAGACACCGAAACCATCACACGCGCCGAGGTGTGCGCCGTCGCCTGCGCCGAGATCTTCCGTGGTGCGGGGGAAATCATGGCCAGCCCGATGTCACCGACCCCCATCATCGGGGCGCGGCTGGCCCGGCTGACGTTCGAACCCGATCTGCTGATCTCCGACGGCGAGGCGATCCTGCTCGCCGAGACACCGCCGCTCGGCGCGAAAGCCCCTGCGGAGGGCTGGATTCCGTTCGGCAAGGTCTTCGACGTGGTGGCCTCCGGGCGGCGGCACGTCGTCATGGGCGCCAATCAGCTCGACCGGTTCGGCAATCAGAACCTGTCGGCGTTCGGACCCTTGCAGCAGCCGAAGCGCCAGATGTTCGGTGTGCGCGGCGCGCCCGGCAATACGATCAACCACGCCACCAGCTACTTCGTGCCGCGGCACAGCACGCGGGTGTTCTGCGATCAGGTCGATATCGTGTGCGGCGTCGGGTACGACAAGATCGATCCGGAGAATCCGGCCTTCCGGTTCCACCACCTGCATCGGGTCGTGAGCAATCTGGGCGTCTTCGATTTCGGCGGGCCCGGGCACACGCTGCGTGCGCTGTCGCTGCATCCCGGGGTGAGCGCGGACGAGGTCGCGGAGAACACCTCCTTCGAGGTGGCCGGGCTGGAGTCGGCGGAGGTCACGCGGTGGCCCACCGAGGAGGAGCTGCGGATCATCCGTACCGTCCTGGACCCCAAGGGCGTTCGCGACAAGGAAGTGCGATGAGCCGCCTGTCCACCCCGCTCACCGAGCTGGTCGGCATCGAGCATCCGGTCGTGCAGACCGGCATGGGGTGGGTCGCCGGGCCGCGCCTGGTCGCCGCCACCGCCAATGCCGGGGGGCTGGGCATTCTCGCCTCGGCGACGATGACGTTCGAGGAGCTCGAGGCGGCGGTCGCGAAGACCAAGGAGCACACCGGCAAACCGTTCGGCGTGAACATCCGGGCCGACGCGACCGATGCGCCGGAGCGGATCGAACTGCTGATCCGGGAGGGTGTGCGGGTCGCCTCGTTCGCGCTGGCGCCCAAGAAGGAACTCATCGCGCGGCTGAAAGATGCCGGGGTCGTGGTGATTCCGTCGATCGGCGCGGCCAAGCACGCGGTGAAGGTCGCCTCCTGGGGCGCCGACGCCGTGATCGTGCAGGGCGGCGAGGGCGGCGGGCACACCGGGCCGGTCGCGACCACGCTGCTGCTGCCGTCGGTGCTGGATGCCGTCGACATTCCCGTGGTGGCGGCGGGTGGTTTCTTCGACGGTCGCGGTCTGGCGGCGGCCCTGTCCTACGGTGCGGCGGGTGTCGCGATGGGCACCCGGTTCCTGCTCACTCGCGAGAGCACCGTGCCGGACGCGGTGAAGCAGGAGTACCTGAACCGCGGCCTGCAGGACACGGTGGTGTCGCTGCGGGTCGACGGTATGCCGCACCGGGTGCTTAACACGGATCTGGTTGAGCGGCTGGAACATTCGGGCCGGTGGCGTGGCCTGGCGGCGGCGGTCTCCAACGCGCTGAAGTTCAAGGGCATGACGGGCATGAAGTGGTCGACCATCGTGCGCGACGGGCTGGCCATGCGAAAGACCAAGGACCTCACCTGGTCTCAGGTCATCATGGCCGCCAACACCCCGATGCTGCTGAAGGCCGGACTGGTCGAGGGCAATACGCACGCGGGTGTGCTCGCGGCCGGGCAGGTCACCGGCATCATCGAGGATCTGCCCACGGTCGAGGAACTCATCGATCGCATCGTCGACGACGCGGTCGCACGCATCGACGCGATCTCCGCCCTGCGCCGGGGAGCGGACGCCACCCCCTGAGCGTGGCCACACCCTCTCGGCCACACCGGAGGCCGCCCGCACACACCCCTCTCGTGCGGGCGGCCTTCGCTTCTCACCACCTGAATGCCTCACACGGAGAGGCCCACAATTTCCGGACGGGTCAAATACCGCCACGCGGCATCGGCCCGAAAGGCGGGCACCATACGCCCGGGTCGGGACTCTGCGAACCTGTCAGAACACATTCCTGAAAAAGCTTGATTGTCGGCCCCAACGGATCGTCGTCCTGCCGGAAGTGGGGACGCGGAGCCCCCGGCTCACAGAAGCCGTTGTCATCGCAACCGGGATGGGGCCCAACCATATCCGGCCCCGCCCAAGCGGACGAAGCCCCCATAGCAACGCCAGCCACAATGCCGAAACCGATAACTCCCAGACGAACAACCCTGCGCATACATACCTTTCACGAAATTTCGAAATAGCGAGCCAACGATACGATATCCCCACCCATGATGACCCGCTCATTTATCAGGCCGCGGGACAATATCGCCGGTGCCGTAGCCGCGCTCTACCACAACCGTCCGCATGGGACAGCGCCCGTCGACTATCGCCCAGGTTCCGATCGCGGGCGCGGCATCGACTACCTGACCTTTCGCCGAGTAGCCGAACTGGCACAGGCAGTTGATTTCACGACTGGATCGGCATTGCGCGGCTTGCTCGCGCGCCATCGATCCGATCGCTACAAACCGCCGCTGTACCGAACCATCTAGACGGTCGTAATTTCCCGTCCTTGCCCATCACTCAGACCGAGTTCTTCGCTCGTGGTGATCAACCTCCTTCGGCACTGGACCCCTTCAAGAGCTTCATGAAACGTGAGGGGCTCGCCTTCCTGCCACCCTCCATCCAGTTGCGTAAGGATGACGCCGCCCTGGACGATCAACTCGATCAGCTATCGGACGAGAAGGCCGTTCGGCACGAGATCGCCCAGTTCAACGAACGGGTGCTGCACGCTCGCCACCAACTGCCCTCAGGGCCCCCGCTGATCACCATGCCCCGTGACATTGAAGCCACCGTGGCAGCGTGGGCCGACCGCAAAGCGGCGCGATCCGCGGACGCACGCACTCAGGCGCGTGAAGAAGCCACGTCGCAGAAGCGTTCTCGGCGAGGCGTCTTCCGCAAGCTGGGTCGTCGACGACCGCGTCACCGCACCGAAAGGTGATCTGCCCGCGAGCGCGGCTAGAGGATCGACACTTGGTCTTCCGACGCGGCGGCGCTGTCAGGGGGCGGGTTCGGCTGGGGCGGTGCACAGGGCTGCGGCGAGGGCGGTGCGCATGTCCTTGGATTGGGCATCGGGTCCGCCGGGGGCGAGGGTGGTCATTATCGTGGCGGTGTGGCCGGCTGGGGTGGTGCCGCTGACGGTCGAGAATCCGGGGATGTCTCCGTCGTGGCCCCAGTAAAGGCCGCCGCAGGGCAATGGGGTGCTTATCAGGCCTAGGCCGTAGGCGTTTCCGGAGGGGTCGCCGGTTGGGCGGGTTGTCGTCATTGCCTGTAGTTCGGTGGGGTGGAGGAGTCGTCCGTTGAGGAGGGCAGCGAGGAACTGGTTCATATCCGTTGCGCTGGAGATTATTTCACCGGAGGCGTACGCGATGGACGGGTTGAAGTCGGTGAGGTCGACCAGGGAGTCGTCCGGCTTGCTGTAGCCCTGAGGGTGGGGGCCGGGGATAGTGGTCCGGTCGCCTGGGACGGAGGTGTCGCGTAGATCTAGCGGTTGGATGACGCGGCGGGTGATCTCGTCGCCGAACGGGTGGCCGGTGACCTTCTCGATGAGCAGCCCGGCCAGCACGTAGTTGGTGTTGGAATAATTCCAGCCGGTTCCGGGCGGGTACAGCCGCGGGTGGGCGAGGGCGAGTTGTACGAGTTGTGTCGGATCGTAGTGTGTGAGAGGGGTTTTCAGTACCTGTCGGAGGTCGAGGGAATCCAGGTAGTCGGGCAGGCCGCTGGTCTGCTGGAGCAGCTGACGCACCGTGATGTCGTGCCCGTCGTTGCCGTTTCCCCTGATCAGGCCGGGCAGGTAGGTCTCGATCGGCGCATCGAGGACGATCTTGTCCTCACCCACGAGTTGCAACACCACGGTGGCGACGAACGTCTTGGTCATACTGCCGATGCGGAACCGGCTGTCACCCGCCATCGGCGCGCGCGTCCGGATATCCGCGACGCCGCTGGTCAGCACCGTGCGACCGCGCCTCCCGTCGATTCCGAGCAACGCTCCCGGCGCTCCGTCGGCGGTGGTCAGCCGCCGCAGGATGTCGCGCGCATCGCTGTAGCCGGGTGGTGCGGCGGTATCGACCCGGGTTTCTGTCGCACACGCGCTCAGCGTCACCGCCGCCGCGCACAGAGCACCGAAAAGGCGGGCATATCCAGGCATTTCGTCCTCCAACAGCTTGGCGGACCTCATGCTAGGCAGCCCCGGCCCCCGCACGCCTCACCCCGGAGAGCCAACCGGCCCACCCGCTTCCGATACCTGAGAGCCAGAGCCCGCGAGCGGCTCGGGTTCGGAAGGCAGTCGACCACCCACCCGAACCCGAGTGACCCCGGATAGTCAGCCGAGGGCGACGTCGAGATAGGACTCGGCGCCCGCGGGCGAGCTGATGGTGGTGGTACTGAGACTGTCGGTCTGGACGAACGAGTAGAGGGCGTCACGGCTGTTGACGACCAGCGCGAGCCGGTGCCCGTCCGAGACGTCATAGCACGCGGCCTGGAGTGCCCATTCGATGGTGCGATCCTCACCGGGGGCGAGATCGGCGATGGTGTACGGCTCGTGGGTGATGATGCGCGCGCCGTTGTCCGGTCCCACGTCGAACAGGTAGGCCACCAGGGTGACCTCGTTCACGGTGCTGCGCACGGTCAGTCGCAGCCTGGATACGCCGCGCAGCCCGCGACCGTCGGCGAGCGGTTCGGTCAGCCAGATCAGCAGGCGGTCCCGCTCGAACTCGTCGAGGTGGTAGGCCTTGGGGTTGCCGTACCACTCCTGTTGCCCGGTCGACAGGAGCACAGGGTCCGCGGCCGTGGCCGCGGTGAGGCCGCCGGCCAGGAAGTCGCGCGTCCACCCGGCGCTGTGTGTCGAGCCGAGTTCCCCGTCCCCCGTTCCGCCGCCGAGATATCGGCGTTCGGTTCTGAGGGTCACATCAGCCCAGGACTTGCGGGGCTCCCGGCGAGCCGGCACCGTGATCCGGTCCTTGTCACCGGAAACGGGTTGGGTCCGATAGGTGAACATGATCTGATTGCTCACCTCGTCCGGATAGGCCGCCTGCCCGCCCCGCAGGTGGACCTTCAACCAGTCCCGCGCCTCCCGCATCGGCGTCAGCAGGCCGGGGAAGGCTGTACCGGTCGGCACGCCGACGAGGCCGGCGCCCTCGGGAGCGCCGTGGTCGCCGATCCACATGTTCAGGCGTTTCGGCACCGTCAGCCGGTTGAACGTCTCGAGCACTTCGTTGACCGGGAACAGGGTTTCGTGCCAGGTGTTCGACATGAATGTCGGGATACCGCGCGCATTGGTGATGTCGACGTACGTCTCCGGGGAGCGTTTCGTACCCCAGGCGACGACGTCGTCCATATTCCTGTTCTGCTCGAAATCGTCGAGGATCCGGCGCGTTTCGGCGTCGAACTTCTCCTCCCGGGTACCGCCGGTGAAGCCGACGAGCCCCCGCATGGCGGCCAGATGCCGGGTGCCGTTGGCGTACAGGCTGGTGGCCAGGTTTCCCCAGGTGCTCAGCGCCACGACCGCGGCCACCCGGTCCGCCGGATCGTGCGCGGCGACCAGCTGACCGATCCCGGACCCGTAGGACTCTCCGAGCAGGCCGATCGCGCTGGGCCCGAACTCCTCCGCGTAGTCCAGCACGGTCGAACCGTCGGCCCAGTCGTCCGGGCCGCCGACATCGATGTAGCCTCCCGACGTGGACGGCAGATCGGGATCGCCGAGACCGCGCGGCGTGTAGGCCACGACGTGGTAGCCGTCCGCGGCCAAGGTGAGATAGGTCCAGAGGAACGGCAACCAGCCGTAGGGGCTCCACCCGGCGGGCATCACGACCAGCGGACTCGGGGTCGGCGTGTTCAGCTCGATGGTGAATCCGGACAGGCTTACCCCGTCGTGCGCGGTGAAGCGTGGGAAATCGATTGTGGCGGTGGCTTTTACGCCGCTCACCACCTGTTGCAGCTCCGCGGGCAGCACTCCGTCCGCGGCGCCCTGAAGCGTGGCCAGCAGCGCCCGCGACACGCTGAGCACGGCCGGGCTGAAGGTCAGCCCGCCTGCCCAGATGCCGTTGACCTCGATATCGTGAAGAGTCTCGTCGGTGACAGTGACGACAGGATCGGTCATTGTTCGCGCACCCCATTCCATTCATGTGATCATGAATCAAACTCCGCGAAAACCAGTGTCGGAGAACAGGTCCGACACATATCCAGGGTAGATCCCCCAGCGCCCGTCCCGGCTCGTTACCCCTATACCGAACCGCGGGCCTGACATTCCGGGGGGCTGCGTCGTCGGGAGGTTGTGACACTTTCAGCGAGGCAGGAGAGTCGGAAATGAACAGGATCGGCATCATTCTGGGGAGCACCCGGCCCAACCGGAACGGCGAGCAGGTCGCTCGGTGGGTTCTGGAGGCGGCGGCGCGGCGAGGGGACGCCGAGTTCGAGCTGATCGATCTGCGGGATCATCCGCTTCCGCATCTGGATGAGCCGGTGGCGCCCATGTTCGGGCCGTCGGTGCATGCGCATACCCGGGCCTGGGCGGAGCGGATCGCGCCGTTCGACGGGTTCGTGATGGTGACTCCCGAATACAACGGCGGCATGCCCGGGGTGTTGAAGAACGCCATCGACCATCTGTTCGCGGAGTGGACCGACAAGGCGGTCGGATTCGTTTCCTACGGTGCGGGCGGCGGCGCCCGCGCGGTGGTGCAGCTGCGGACGGTGTGCGGCTCGCTGGGCATGGCCGATGTCGGGTATCAGGTCGCGATCTCGCTGCTCACCGATTTCGAGAACCACACCACTTTCACCCCGCGCGACCACCACGTCGTCGCACTGCACAAGACGCTGGACCAGGTCCTCGCCTGGACCACGGCGCTCGCGGGCCAGCGAGCCGACGCCACTCTCGTCAGGAGCCGATCATGACCATTTCCAACGACTTTCAGTCCCGCGTCGAGGCGGACGACGCCGAGATCCGCCGGCAGATCGACAAGGTCGTCGACGGACTGCGCGCCAAGGATCTCGACGCCCTGAAGCAGGTGTACACCCCCGACGTCATATCCTTCGACGTCGAATCGCCCCTCCAGCACGTCGGGATAGCGGCGAAGCTCGAGAACTGGGCGAAAGTGTTCCTGTTCTTCGAGAATGTGACCTACGAGGTCCGCGACCTGACGTTCACCATCGGTGACGAGGTGGCGTTCGGGCACGCCTTCGCTCGTCTCAGCGGCACGCTGAAGAACGGATCCGCGACGAACGGGATGTGGGTCCGAGTCACCTACGGCATGCGAAAGATCAACGGCGCCTGGCTGATCGCGCACGATCAGGTATCGGTGCCGCTCGATATCGCGACGGGCCGAGGAGCGGTCGACCTCGAACCCTGACGGGTGATCCGGACCCGATTGTCGTGGAACACCGCGCCACCGCCGAAGTCGGAGTCGCGTTCCTCGACGGTGGCGTTGGGAGTGGGGCCGCCGGTCAGTTTGCGCCAGCGGCCCTTCGAGGTGGCGGCCACGCCGGGACGGACCCGGTCGGAGACCTCGGCGACGGCCTCGAACGAGCCACGGTCGTTCGAGACGAGTACCGGTGTGCCGTCGGCGATGTCGCGGGCCGCGGCGTCGTCGGGATGCAGGGTGACGCGGGGTTCGCCTGCGCGGCGGCGCAATTCGGGGTTGTTGGCGAAGGTGGTGTTGAGGAAGTAGTGGGAGGCGGCGGAGATGAGGACCAGCCCGTCGCCCTGGTCGGCCGGCGGGATGTAGGACGGGAGGGGGTCGTGGCCCGCCATTTCGGCGCGGGCGGAGACGAACTGGAGCTTGTCGGCCGGGACGGGGCCGGGCTCGACCTTCAGGAAGCCGTCGGAGCGCAGCCGCTCGACGTCGAAGCCCTTCAGCAGCTGCCGGGCCAGATCCTCGTCGGAGTCGTAGAGCGAGGATTCGGTCAGGTTCATGCGGCGGGCCAGACGCCGGAACGTCTCCGTGGTGGACAGGCATTCGCCGGGCGGATCGACCGCCGGCTCGTTCCACACCAGATACATGTTCCCGTAGGCGGCGAGCACGTCCAGGTGTTCGGGCTGCATGGTGGCGGGTAGCACGATATCGGCGTAGTCCACGGTGTCGGTCGGAAAGTGTTCCAGCACAACGGTGAACAGATCCTCGCGCGAGAGCCCCTCGATCACCCGGTTCTGGTCCGGGTTGGAGCCGACCGGGTTGGCGGCGATCACGAACAGCGCCTTGACCGGCGGATCGGCGGTCTCCAGGAGACCCTCGCCGATGCGCGTCTGCGACAGCGTGCGCACCGGATTCGGCAGCAGATCGAACCGCACCAGCTCCGGCACGTTCAGCTTGAAATGCCCGGTGGTCGAATAGTGTAGTCCCCCACCGGGAATCGCCCAGTCGCCGGTGACGCCCGGCAGGCAGGCCAGGGCCCGCAGCGCCATCCCGCCTCCGGCATGCCGCTGAATCCCCTGCGAGGCACGGATGGCGGTCGGCCGGGTGCGGGCGATCCGCTCGCCGAGTTCCACGATCCGCTCCTGCGGCAGCCCGGTGATCTCCGCGACCCGATCGGGCGTGAATTCCGCTATACGACTCCGGAATTCGTCCCATCCGACGGTGTGCTCGGCGAGGAACTCGGTGTCCTCGGCCCCCATCGAGACGATCACGTGCATGAGCCCGAACGCCAGCGCCGCATCGGTCCCGGGCAGCGGCGCGAGATGTTCGTCGCAGCGTTCGGCGGTGCGGCTGCGCACGGGATCGATCGCCACGGTGTGTGCGCCGCTGTCCTGGATGAACTTCCACACGTGATGCCCGGAGGTGAGCGGGTTGGTCCCCCACAGCAGGATCAGCTCTGACTTCGCGAAATCCTCCGGATCCATACCGCCCGACGTGCCGAGCGTGTACTTCATCCCCAGCGTCCCCGAGATGGAGCAGATCGTCGGATCGTGCAGTGACGACCCCAGCACATTGAAGAACCGCCGCCCCGAGAACCCTTCCAGCCCTTGGATGTAGCCGAGGCTGCCGGTGCCGTGGAACGGCCAGATCGCCTCGCCGCCGTACTCGTCGACGATCCCGGTCAGCCGCGCGGCGATCTCGTCCAGCGCCTCGTCCCAGCCGATCCGCTCGAACCGCCCCTCCCCTTTACGGCCGACCCGCCGCATCGGATACGTGATCCGATCCGGCGAGTGCACCTGCTCGAGGTACCGGTTCACCTTCACGCACAGCGCGCCCCGGGTGACCGGATGCTCCTTGTTGCCCCGCAACCCGACCGCGACGCCGTCCTCCACCGTCACCACCCAGGAGCACGCGTCCGGGCAGTCGAGCGGGCACGCACCCAGAACCTTCATGCTGCCGATGGTAGGTGGTGGCCGTCAGTGCCCCACCCATTCCGATCCGGCAGCGCCGAAGACTCAGCTCAGGCGTTCGATGATGGTGGCGTTGGCGGTGCCGCCACCCTCGCAGATGGTGAGCAGGCCGTAGCGCCCATTGACGCGCTCGAGTTCGTTGAGCAGCGTGGCGAACAGCTTGGCGCCGGTCGCGCCGAGCGGATGGCCGAGGGCGATCGCGCCGCCATTGACGTTGACCTTGTCCGGATCGGCGCCGGTCTCCTTCAGCCAGGCCAGGACCACCGAGGCGAACGCCTCGTTGATCTCGATGACGTCCATATCCTCGATGGTGAGGCCGGTCTTCTCCAGCGCCCACTTGGTCGCCGGGATCGGCGCGGTCAGCATGTAGATCGGATCCGCGCCGCGCGCGCTCACGTGGTGAATGCGCGCCCGGGGCTTCAGCCCGTACTCGGCGACCGCCCAGTCCGAGGCCAGCAGGGTCGCGCTCGCGCCGTCGGAGATCTGGCTGGCCACCGCGGCCGTCAGCGGGCTGCCCTCGCTGAGCGGCTTGAGGCCCGCCATCTTCTCGAGGCTGGTCTCGCGCGGACCCTCGTCGATCCAGAAGTCGCCGACCGGCACGATCTCGCGGTCGAACCGGCCCTCGGCGATGGCCTTGCGGGCGCGGTCGTGGCTGCGCAGCGCCCAGCGCTCCATATCCTCGCGGCTGATGCCCCACTTCTCGGCGATCAGCTGCGCGCCGTTGAACTGCGACACCTCGCCGGTGCCGTAGCGATGGTCCCAGCCCTGCGAGCCGACGAACGGCGATTCGAAGCCGTACTCCTTACCCGCCAGCATGGCCGCCGAGATCGGGATGGCGCTCATGTTCTGCACGCCGCCCGCGACGATCACCTCGGCCGTACCGCTCATGATGGCCTGCGCGCCGAAATTGATTGCCTGCTGGGAGGATCCGCACTGCCGGTCGACGGTCACGCCCGGCACCGACTCCGGGTAGCCCGCCGCCAGCCAGGCCGTGCGGGCGATATTGCCGGCCTGCGGGCCGATCGCGTCGACACAGCCGAAGATCACGTCGTCGACCTTGATCGGATCGAGCGTGGTGCGTCCGAGCAGGCCCTGCAGCGCGGCCGCGCCCAGGTCCGCCGGATGCGTGCCGGCGAGCGACCCGCCGCGCTTGCCGATGGGCGTGCGCACGGCATCGACGACGTACGCCTCCCGCAGGGGCGCGTACTGGCGGCGATCAGACGGTGCAGACATTCTGGAAACTCCTACTTCCGGTGCGCGTCGGGATTGATGAGCCCGTCCAGCACGATGGTGAGGTACTGCTTGGCGAGGCTGTCGACGGTGATCCGGCCGCCGGGCTGGTACCACCGCACCGCCACCCACACGGTGTCGCGCAGGAAGCGGAAGGCGAGTTCGATATCGAGTTCGGGACGGAAGCTCCCGTCGGCGACGCCGCGGGTGAGCACGTTGTGCCAGAGTTCGCGGAACTCCTGATTGTACTTCTCGATATACGCGAAACGTGGTGTGTCGCTCAGTCTTTTGGCCTCGGCCTGGTAGATGGCCACCGCGGCGTGATGGCGGTCGAACGATTCGTAGGAGGCGATGACCAACGCCTCCAACGTATCCCGCGCCGCCAGACCGGAGGCGACGATCTCGCGGTAGCGGCCGAACAGGTCGTCCAGGAAGCCGCGCAGGATCTCGTCCACCATCGATTCCTTCGAGTCGAAATGGTGGTAAAGGCTGCCGGATAGAATTCCGGCCGCGTCGGCGATGTCCCGGACCGTGGTCGCACGCAGCCCGCGCTCGGCGAACAGACCGGCCGCGAGTGCGAGCAGTTCGTTGCGACGTGCGGATTTGGAGGCATCGGGTGCGGTCACCCGCCCATAGTACAACCAAGCATTTGCTTGGGTCCATGCCCCGCGCTCAGCGGAACGAGTACCGCAGCGGTGAGGACACCGACAGGTCCGCCAGGAGGCGATCGCAGATCACGACGGGTGAGACGCCCGCCCGCGCCATCCGCGCGACCAGGGCCAACCGGCGTTCGCAGCTGTCCCACTCGACGGTCAGCGGGCCGCGGCCAGGTCCGGCGTCGACGGTCGCCATCACCCGGGGCAGGCCGCCGGGATTGGGCTCCTCGCTGAGTTTCAGCACCATGCCGCGCTGCCAGGCGCGATAGGTCTCCATATCGGCGCCGACCACCAATTTGTCGGTGGCGGCGCACAATCCCTCGGCGATGCCGTCGGCGAAGGCGACATTGTCGAAGGTGAACTTGCGGCAGCGCCGCACCACCTCGAGCAGATCGGCCCGCACCTCACGCAGCAGGGCGTTCTGTTTGCGGCGGCGGAGCGCCGATTCGGAGTCGCCGGGCTCGGGCACCAGGCCGATGCGTTCGGCACGGACGCGGTCGCGGGCCATATCGGAGCGCAGCGCGCCGCGCGGGTCGCGCGCGACATCGTCCTCGTCGACCGCGTGGGCCTCGAGGATCTCCGCGGCGCGCGTGGCGGTCGCGTATTCGGAGGTGTGGTTCAGCAGTTCGGCGCCGAAGGTGAGGGCGGCCATGACGGCGCTGTCCAGCCGCCGACGAGCCAGCACCACTTCACGCACCAGCTCGAGTTCCAGCTCTTCGTTGTCTTCCTGACGGCGGTCCAGTCCCATGGATGGTGGTCCCTTCGAAAAAGAGGAACCGGCCTCCATCAGGATTGCACAGTTGGGGGTGGTCGGCGCCACCCAATTTCCGTCGTCAGGGAGGTGGGTTTACGCGCGCTGGCTGCTCACCGATACCACCTCGCCCGTGAGGTAGGAGGTGTAGTCGCTGGCGAGCATGGCGATGGTGGCGGCGACCTCCCAGGGTTCGGCGGCGCGGCCGAAGGCCTCGCCCTCGGCCAGGCGGTCCAGGAGGTCGGACGAGGTGACCTTGTCGAGGAAGGGGTGGCGGGCGATGCTCGGCGCGACCGCGTTGATGCGCACGCCGAGTTCGGCGGCCTCGACGGCGCTGCAGCGGGTCAGGGCCATGACGCCGGCCTTGGCGGCGGCGTAGTGGGCCTGGCCGTGCTGGGCGCGCCAGCCGAGCACGCTGGCGTTGTTGACGATGACGCCGCCGTGCCCCGCGGCGCGGAAGTAGTTCAGCGCCGCCCGGGTGCAGCGGAAGGTGCCGTTGAGGGTGATGTCGAGGACCTTGTCCCACTGCTCGTCGGTCATGTCGACGACCGGCGTCTCCCCGCCCAGCCCGGCGTTGTTCACCAGAATGTCGATGCGGCCCAGGCGGTCCGCGGCCGCGGCGATCAGGCCGTCGACCTGTTCGGTGCTGGTCACGTCGCAGACCGCCGAGGCCACCCGGCGGTCCGGGTAGGCGGCGGCCAGCTCCTCCTCGGTCTGCTTCAGCCGGCGCTCGTGCCAATCGGAGACGACGACGTCGGCGCCCTCGTCGAGCAGGCGGCGCGCGGTCGCCGAGCCGATGCCGGTGCCGGCGGCGGCAGTGACCACCGCGGTGCGGCCGGCGAGCAGGCCGTGGCCGGAAACCGGCTGTGGCGCAACGGAAAGGTCTGTCACGGGATGTCCTTTCTAGCGGGCTTCACGCGGCAGGCCGAGCACGCGTTCGGAGATGATGTTGCGCTGCACCTCGTTCGAGCCGCCGTAGATGGTGTCGGCCCGGCTGAACAGGAACAGGCGCTGCCATTCGTCGAGATCGTCGGGGAGGGCTTTCAGACCCGGGGCGCCCAGCACGTCCATGGCGAGTTCGCCCAGACCACGATGCCAGTTGGCCCACAACAGCTTCGACACTGACGCCTGGCCCGCGGCGGTACGGGCATCGACGGCGCCGTGCCCGGATTCCAGGGTGCGCAAGGCGTGCGCGCGCAGCACCCGCAGGCTCACCCACGCCTGGTCGATGCGGGCGGCGATCACCGGATCATCCAGCGCGCCATTGTCTTTCGCGACCACTTCCAAATCGGCGAGTTCGCGCGCGAAGCGGATCTGCTGGCCGACGGTGGAGATGCCGCGCTCGAAGGTCAGCGTGCCCATCGCGACGCGCCAGCCGTCGCCCGGTTCGCCGACGACCAGATCGGCCTCGGTGCGGGCGTTGTCGAAGAACACCTCGTTGAATTCGGCGGTGCCGGTGAGCTGGATGATGGGCCGCACCTCGATACCGGGCTGCTTCATCGGGACCAGCAGATAGGACAGCCCGTGGTGACGGGACGAGCCGGGCTCGGTGCGGCAGATGGCGAAGCACCAGTCGGCCACGTGCGCCAGGGACGTCCAGATCTTCTGGCCGTTGATCGCCCACTCGTCGCCGTCGCGACGCGCCGAGGTGGTGACGGCCGCGAGATCCGAACCGGCGCCGGGCTCCGAATAGCCCTGGCACCACAGCTCGGTGACGGTCTTGATGCCGGGCAGGAACCGCCGCTTCTGCTCCTCGGTGCCGAAGGCCAGCAGAGTCGGGCCCAGCAGTTCCTCGCCGAGGTGGGAGACCCGGCTCGGCGCGTCGGCCTTGGCGTACTCCTCGTGGAAGATCACCTGCTGCCGCAGTGTCGCGTCGCGGCCGCCGTGCTCTTCGGGCCAGCCGAGGCAGGTCCACCCCGCCGCGGCGAGGTGGCGGTCCCATTCCAGCCGCTCGTCGAACGCCTCGTGCTCGCGTCCGGGACCGCCCAGGCCGCGCAGTTCACGGAACTGCCCGTTCAGGTTCTCGGCAAGCCATTCGCGCACGTCGGCACGGAATTCGGCATCCTGGGGAGATTCCGCCGCGGCATCCGAATCGTGGGTCTGGATCACACTCACTCCGGTAGAGTAACCTACCAAGCACTTGCTTTGTAGACCGATCGAGGACGACCGTGACAACCCCTGCGCAGACCACCCCTCTCGCCCTGCACGAAACGGCGCGCCGGTATGGCGACGCGACCGCCGTGAGCGACGGCGATGTGCGCCTGAGCTGGGCGCGCCTACTCGACGAGGTCCGGCGGACGGCCGGGGCGCTGATCGCCCGCGGCGTCGAACCCGGCGATCGGATCGCCATCTGGGCGCCCAACACCTTCCACTGGGTGGTCGCCGCACTGGCCACGCATTACGCCGGCGCGGCACTGGTACCGCTGAACACCCGGTACGTCGCGGACGAGGCGGCGGACGTGCTGGAGCGGGTGGACGCCAAGGCCCTGTTCGTGGCAAGTCCCTTCCTCGGTCGTGACCGGCTGGGCGAATTGCGTTCGACGGCTCCGGAGTTGGGCATCGAGACGGTCATCGTCATCCCCGGCGACGAAGACTCCCCCGACTCCCCCGTTTTTCCGGCACGCTTTTGGCCGGAATCCAGCGAGGGATCCCGGCCAAAAGCACGCCGGGAAAACGAGGAAGACGGACGCCGGGAAAACGAGGAAGACGGACGCTGGGAAGACGAGGAAGACGGACGCCCGGAAGACAAGGAAGACGGACGCCCGGAAGGCAAGGGGGCAGTTGTCGCGTGGGCGGATCTGGACGACCTCTCCGCGCAGATTCCCGCGGAGCAGGTGATCGCCCGTGGGGAATCCGTAGGCCCGGAAGACATTTCGGATATCTTGTTCACCTCCGGGACCACCGGTCGTAGCAAGGGCACGCTGGTCGCGCACCGGCAGGCTCTGGATGTGGTGCGGGCCTGGTGCGAATGCTCCACTCTGAACAGCGACGACCGGTATCTGGTGATCCCGCCGTTCTTCCACAACTTCGGTTACAAGGCGGCCATGCTCGCCTGCCTGGTCACCGGCGCCACCATCGTGCCGCAGGCGACGTTCGACGTGCCGGAGACGATGCGCCTGGTGCACGAGCAGCGCATCACGGTACTGACCGGCCCGCCGACGATCTACCAGACCATTCTCGACCACCCCGCCCGCGCCGACTCCGATCTGAGCAGCCTGCGTGTCGCGGTCACCGGCGCGGCCACCGTGCCGGTGGTCCTGGTCGAGAGAATGCGCACCGACCTGAAATTCGATGTGGTCGTGACCGCGTACGGGCTGTCGGAGTCGGCCGGATTCGGCACGATGTGCCTGCCCGACGACGACGCCGAAACCGTCGCCAACACCTCCGGCGGCCCGATCGCCGGATTCGAGGTGCGCATCGACGACAACGGCGAGGTGCTGCTGCGCGGCCCGAACGTGATGCTCGGCTACCTCGACGATCCGGTGAACACCGCCAAGACGATCGACGCCGACGGCTGGCTGCACACCGGCGACGTCGGCGTACTCGACGAGCGCGGCTATCTGAAGATCACCGACCGCCTCAAGGACATGTACATCGCCGGCGGATTCAACGTCTATCCGGCCGAGATCGAGCAGGCGCTGGCCCGACTCGACGGCGTCGCCGAATCCGCGGTGATCGGCGTGCCGGACGAGCGCATGGGCGAGGTCGGCAAGGCGTACATCGTGCGCCGGGCGGGCGCCGCGCTCACCGAGGACGACGTGATCGCCTTCGCGAAGAAGACGCTGGCGAACTTCAAGGTGCCGCGCTACGTCGAATTCCGCGACCAGCTGCCCTACAGCGCCGCCGGAAAGGTGCTCAAGCGGCAATTACGTGAGGAGATCTCGTGACAGACATTCCCGACGAGGGCGAGGTCGTCACCTACGAGCGCCGCGGACCCGTCGCGATCGTCACGATGAACCGGCCGCAGTACCGCAACGCGCAGAACTCGGTGATGACCTACGCGCTCGACGACGCGTTCACCCGCGCGGTCGAGGATGCCGAGGTCAAGGCGATCCTGCTGGCGGGCAACGGAGAACACTTCTCGGCCGGGCACGACATCGGCACGCCGGGGCGCGACCACCACGTGCACTACGACAACAAGGCCGTGCTGTGGTGGGACCACGTCGACCGACCGGGCGGCGAACAGCGGTTCGCCCGCGAATCCGAGGTCTACCTGGGCATGTGCCGCCGCTGGCGGGAGATCCCCAAGCCCACCGTCGCGGTGGTGCAGGGCGCGTGTATCGCCGGGGCGATGATGCTCGCGTGGTCGTGTGATCTGATCGTCGCCTCCGACGACGCGTTCTTCTCGGATCCGGTGGTGCGCATGGGCATTCCGGGTGTGGAGTACTTCGCCCACCCGTGGATGCTGGGCCCGCGCCGCGCGAAGGAGATCCTGTTCACCGGCGATCGCTTCACGGCCGCACAGGCTTACGAATGGGGCATGGTCAACCGGGTCGTGCCCCGCGACGAACTGGAGACCCACGCGCTGGCCCTGGCCGAAAAGATCTCGGCCATGCCGCAATTCGGGCTCGCGCTGGCCAAGAAGGCCGTCAACCAGTGCGAGGACCTCATGGGCATGCGCGCGGGCATGGACGCCGTCTTCGGTCTGCACCATTTCGCACACGCCCACAATGCCGAGGTCGGCGCCGACTCGCTGGGTGGCATGAACATCGAATCCATGAAGGCCGGCGCGGACAGGAACGGAACGAAATAGATGGATCTCGAATACGACACCGCCATCGAGGAATTCCGGCTCGAGGTCCGGGAGTTCCTGCGCGCCAACGTGCCCGCCACACCCCTGCCGTCGATGGATACCAAGGCCGGGTTCGAGGCGCACCGGGCGTGGGAGCACACGCTCGCCGACGCGCGGCTGTCGGTCGTGTCCTGGCCGCGGGACTGCGGTGGGCGCGACGCGTCGCTGCTGGAGTGGGTGCTGTTCGAAGAGGAGTACTACGCCGCGAGCGCGCCCGGCCGGGTCAGCCAGAACGGCATCTTCCTGCTGGCCCCGACGCTGTTCGAACACGGCTCGCCGGAGCAGCTGGAGCGCATCCTGCCGCGGATGGCGCGCGGCGACGACATCTGGGCGCAGGCGTGGTCGGAGCCGGAGGCGGGCAGCGATCTCGCAGGCATCCGGTCGACGGCGCGGCGTGCCAACGGCGGCTGGGTCCTCGACGGCCAGAAGACCTGGAGTTCGCGTGCCTCGTACGCGGATTGGGCCTTCGGGCTGTTCCGCAGCGATCCGGAGGCCGAGCGGCACCGGGGCCTCACCTATGTGATGTTTCCGCTGTCGGCCGACGGCGTCACCGTCCGGCCGATCCCGCAGCTCGACGGGGAACCCGGCTTCGCGGAGATCTTCCTGGACAACGTGTTCGTCCCGGATCGCGACGTGATCGGCACGCCGAACGAGGGCTGGCGGGTGGCGATGAGCACCTCCAGCAACGAGCGCGGCCTGTCGCTGCGCAGCCCCGGCCGGTTCAGCGCGACCGCGCGTCGGCTGATCGACCTGTGGCGCACCACCTCCGACCCGTCCGATACCGCGGCGCGCGACCGCGTGGTGGACGCCTGGGTCGGCGCCGAGGCGTACCGGCTGAACACCCTGGCCACGGTCACCCGGCTGTCCGAGGGCGGCAAGCTCGGCGCGGAATCGTCGGTCAACAAGGTGTTCTGGTCCGATCTCGACATCGCCATGCACGAGACCGCCCTGGACCTGCTCGGCCCCGCCGCCGAACAGAGCGGCGCCTGGACCGACGGCTACCTGTTCTCCCTGGCCGGCCCGATCTACGCCGGTACCAACGAGATTCAGCGCAACATCATCGCCGAGCGCCTGCTCGGCCTGCCGCGGTAACGACGGGAGAGACGTATGCGCACACCGGCTCACACCTCCATCTCCGATTGGACCGCTCGATGAAGTTTGCCCTGTCCTCCGAACAACGGGATTTCGCCGGCAGCCTCCGCAAGATGTGCGATGCGGCCGGTACGCCCGGCATCATTCGCGCCTGGGCCGGCGGCGACCACCGCAGCGGCCGCGGCCTGATCCGGCAGCTCGCGGGCGCGGGCGCGCTGGGCCTGGCCGTCGACGAGGAGTACGGCGGCATGGGCGCCGAGGCGATCGACCTGGTCGTGGCGCTGCGGGAGATCGGCCGCGCCGCCGTCCCCGGTCCGCTGGTGGAGACCGCGGCGGCGATTCCCGCTCTGCTGCAGGCACTTCCGGACAAGGCGGCCGCGCGGCGCTGGCTGGCGGCCCTCGCCGACGGCCACGCGCTGGGCACGCTCGCGCTGACCCCGGACGCGCCCGCCGTCGATGCCGACACCGCCGAGGTCGTCCTGGTCGCCGACGGGGACCGGGTGTCGATCGGTCACCGGACCGACCTGATCCGGTCGGTGGATTCGGCCCGGCGGCTGTTCACGGTGGTGGCGGACGACGTCGTGGCCGAGGGTGACGGGGTGCGCGCCGCGATCGACGCCGCCTTCGACGCCGGGGCCCTGGCCGCCGCCGCACAGGCGCTCGGCGCGGGTCGGGCGCTGCTCGAGACCAGCGTCGACTACGTGAAGCAGCGCCATCAGTTCGGCAAGCCGATCGGGCAGTATCAGGCGATCAAACATCACCTGTCGAATGCCATGATCGGCCTGGAGATGGCCGAGCCGCTGCTGTATCGCGCGGCGCTGAGCGCTGATTCGGCCGATCGCGCCCGGGACGTGTCGGCGGCCAAGCTCGCCTGTTCCGAGGCCGCCTACCGCACGGCGCGCACCGCGCTCCAGGTGCACGGCGCGATCGGTTACACCGCGGAGTACGACCTCTCGCTGTGGCTGACCAAGGTCACCGCGCTCCGGTCCGCCTGGGGCACAGCGGATTTCCACCGGGCACGTATCGGAGATGCGCTGCGCGCGGACACAGACAGGAAAGGCCGGGCATGAGCAGCACCGCGGAACTTCAGGAACTCGCCGCGACGGTGCGGGCCGTCCTGGCCAAGCACGGCGACCGGGACGCGCTGCGGCGGGCGATCGACGGCGACCTCGGCTACGACGAGCGGCTGTGGACGCTGCTGTGCGAGCAGGTCGGCGTCGCGGCGCTGGCGATTCCGGAGGAGTACGGCGGCGTCGGGGCCGGTCTCGCGGCCGCGCTGGTCGTCGTCGAGGAACTCGGCCGCACCCTGCACGCCCCGCCGATGCTCGGTTCGGCGGTGCTGGGCGTGCAGGCGGTCCTCCTGTCGGGCAACACCGAGGCCTGCGCGCGCCTGCTACCCGAGGTGGCCGAGGGCGGGCGCACGCTGGCCCTGTGCTGGGCGACCGAGCGCGGCTGGGACGGCTACGGCATCCAGGTCGAGAGCGGAAATCTCACCGGCACAGCGCATTACGTCCTCGACGGCGCGATCGCCGATACGCTGATCGTGCCGACGTCCGACGGTCTGTACGAAATCGACGCCGCCGCACCGGAAGTCGCGCGCACGGTCGCGCCGACCATGGACCCCACCCGCCGGCTGGCCGAGATCACCTTCACCGCCGCCCCGGCGCGCGCCCTCGGCGGCGAACCGGCGGCGGCCACCGCCCGGCTGCGCGAGATCGCCTGGGCCGCACTGGCCGCCGAGCAGGTCGGCGCCGCGGACCAATGCCTCCAGGAGACGGTCGAATACACCAAGTCCCGGGTCCAATTCGGCCGCGCGATCGGCAGCTTCCAGGCGCTCAAGCACCGTATGGCCGATATGTACGTGCTGGTGGAGTCGGCCCGCTCGGCCGCCTACGCCGCGATCGCCGACCTCTCCGAGACGACCTCGGCGGGCCGGACCTCGGGCGCCGTCGTGGCGCCCCTCCCGCGCCCCGATTCGGCGCTGGACCTCGCCGCCGCCCGCATCCACTGCTCCGACGCCTACAGCAAGGTCGTCGGCGAGATGGTCCAGATGCACGGCGGCATAGCCATCACCTGGGAACACGAGGCCCACCTCTACTTCAAACGGGCCCACGCCGACACCCAACTCTTCGGCGCCCCCACCCACCCCCTAGCCCGCCCCGCCTGAACCCGGGGGGCGTGGGGAGGGTCACAGGTGGATACATAGTTAGCCTATGTACATAGATAGTTAGTAAATGTAAACTAAATTTTCGTGCGGTTCAGTCAGGTCACCCCGGTAGTCAGTCGCGAGGAGTCGCTGGTCGACATCGTGGTCGCCGCGAGCAGGCTCACGCGGCTGGCGGGGTCGTTCAGCGGGGATGTGCTGCCGCGGGCCATGGTGCGCGCGCTGTCCCTCCTCGACGAGCACGGACCGCTGCGGGTCAGCGAGTTCGCCCGTCTCGACGGGTGTTCCCAGCCATCGGCAACGGCGCTGATCGGCAGGCTGATCGCGGCGGGACTGGCCGACCGCACCACCGATCCCGGCGACTCCAGAGCCGTGGTCGTCGAGCCGACGCCGGCGGGACGCGCGCGTTTGGTCGCGTCCCGCCGTGCGATCGGCACCGCCTTGTCACAGCGATTGCCCGGCTTCGACACCGACCGGCTCGCCCCTCTGAGCGACGAGCTCGGCGAACTGCTCGAGGCCCTGAAATCGGCTGCGCATCGAGAAGATTCGATTCAGGAGCGTTGATGAGCACCACTCTCTCGCCGCGCGCCGCCACCGACGCGCCTGCCACCGGAATAGCCGCACAGCCCAAATCCGTCTGGGCCGTGGCCTTCGCGTCGGTGATCGCCTTCATGGGAATCGGCCTGGTCGATCCCATCCTCAAACCCATCGGCGAGCAACTGCACGCCTCGCCTTCGCAGGTGACGCTGCTGTTCACCAGCTACATGCTGGTCACGGGCGTCGCCATGCTGATCACCGGCGTGATCTCCAGCCGCTTCGGCGCCAAGAAGACACTGCTCGCCGGACTGGCGATCATCGTGGTGTTCGCGGCGCTCGCGGGCAGTTCCGGCACCGTCGGGCAGATCGTCGGATTCCGCGCCGGCTGGGGTCTGGGCAACGCGCTGTTCATCGCGACCGCCCTGGCCACCATCGTGGGCGCGGCCACCGGCGGCGTAGCCCGCGCGATCATTCTCTACGAGGCGGCGCTGGGCATCGGGATCGCGGCCGGGCCGCTGGTCGGCGGATTCCTCGGCGGATTCAGCTGGCGCGCACCGTTCTTCGGCGTCTCGGTGCTGATGGCCATCGCGTTCGTCGCGATCGTGGTGCTGCTGCCGCAGTCACCCAAGCCCACCCAGCGCACCTCGATCGTCGCGCCGTTCAAGGCGCTGCGCTTCCCCGGCCTGCTACTGGTGAGCATCACCGCGCTGCTGTACAACTACGGCTTCTTCACGCTGCTGGCGTACACCCCGTTCCCGCTGGATATGGGCACCTACGCGATCGGCTTCATCTTCTTCGGCTGGGGCCTGCTGCTGGCGCTGGCATCGGTGGTGTTCGCGCCGAAGTTGCAGCGCGCCTTCGGCACCGTGCCGATGATCGCGGTCTCGCTGGGCCTGTTCGCGGCCGATCTGGCGGCGATGGCGATCTGGACCGACCACAAGCCGGTGCTGATCGTCGGCACCATCCTGGCCGGCCTGTTCCTCGGCGTGAACAACACACTGATCACCGAGGCCGTGATGATCTCCGCGCCGGTGGAACGCTCGACCGCCTCCGCGGCCTACAGCTTCGTCCGCTTCGTCGGCGGCGCCGCCGCCCCCTTCCTGGCCGGCAAACTCGGCGAACACCAGATGGCCCTCCCGTTCTGGGTCGGCGCCGCCTGCACCGCCGTCGGCGTCATCGTCCTACTCTCCGGCCGCCGCGCCCTCTCCCACGTGGATGACCACGACCCCGCCGAACACAGCGAAACCGAGGCCGAGGCAATCACTGTCGGCGACGACTGATCTACGTTCCCCCTTTGCCCCGGCCAAAAGCACGCCGGGGCAAAGGGCATGTTTCCGGCACGCCACCACCCTTTTTCCTGCGCGTTTTTGGCAGGAAACGGGTCAAGCCGACGTAGTCGGCTCAGTGGGTGAGTACCTCTACCTCGCGCACCGGGGCCTTCTTGCCGAACTTGGCGCGCAGGGGGTAGAGCGCTGCGACTACCAGGACTGTGACGGTGGAGGAGAGGAGTTGGGTGCGCATCGAGGTCATGGCGGCGGCGGAGATCAGGACCGCGCCGAGGACGGCGATGACAGCCCAGCTGAGGTAGGGGTAGAGCCAGAGGCGGTAGGTGAGGGCGGAGGGGTCCTCGCGTTGCAGGCGGGCTCGGAGGCGGAGCTGGGAGAACATGACCGCCAGGTAGAGGAAGGCCAGCATGACGCCGATGGAGTTCACCAGGAAGGTGAAGACCCGGTCCGGAGAGACGTAGGAGGCGACTACCGCGCACCAGGCGGCGACCGTGCCCAGCAGCACCGCTCGGGCGGGGACGCCGCGGCGGTTCACCCGGACGAGACCGGCGGGCGCGTCGCCGTCGCGGGTGAGGACGTGCAGCATGCGCGAGGACACGTAGATCGCCGAATTCAGCACCGACAGCACCGCGGTCAGGATGACCACCTGCATCACGGTCCCCGCCGCGGGCACGTGCATGGTGTCGAGGGCGCTGACGAACGGGCTGGTCAGCACCTTGGCGTCGTCCCACGGCAGGATCGTCACCACCAGCAGGATCGAGGCCACGTAGAACAGCGCCACCCGCCACAGCACATTGCTGGTGGCCCGGGCCACGGCCTTACCGGGCTCGGCGCTCTCGGCGGCGGCCAGCGTCACGATCTCGGTGCCGCCGAAGGCGAAGATCACCACCACGATCGCCGACAGCACCCCGTCCCAGCCGTGCGGGACGAATCCGCCGTGCGCGGTCAGATTGTCCAGTCCCCCATGCCCGTTCGGCCACAGCCCGAGCACGTACAGCACGCCCAGGATCAGGAATACGACGATCGCGGCGACCTTGATCGAGGCGAACCAGAACTCGAACTCGCCGAACGAACGCACCGAGATCAGGTTGACCGCGGTCATCACCACCAGCAACGCGGCCGCCAGCACCCACTGCGGCAGGTCGATCCAGTCCGCGAGGATCGCCGCGCCCGCGGTCGCCTCGGCGCCGACCAGGATCACGTACATGTACCAGTAGAGCCAGCCCACGGTGAATCCGGCAAAGGGGCCCAACGCGATTCGCGCGTACTCGGCCAGCGATCCCGCCACCGGCCGGGCCACCACCATCTCGCCGAGCGCGCGCAGCACGCACAGCACCAGCACGCCCGCCACCGTGTAGGACAGCACCGCCGCCGGGCCGGCCGTCCTGATCACCGAACCGCTGCCCACGAACAGCCCGGCGCCCACCGCGCCGCCGATCGCGAGCATGGTCATGTGCCGGCGACGCAGACCGGTGCGCAGACCCGCGCGCCCGGCCCCGCTCGTCTCGTTCAATTGCTTTACCTTCTGTTCGCCCAGATGTTGCCGTGCCACCCTATCGAGCCGGGCAGGCACGCAGAACACGCAGGTAGCGCCGCTGGAGCCGGGAGTTGTCCCGCTCCCGCTCCACCACTCGCGTTCACCGTCCCGGAGTACCGTCGGCTGGTATGACCGAAACACCTCGGGGGCGGGTCCGGACGGAGCGCAGCCCCAAACGAGTCCGGGCCTACGCCGACGGACGGCTGGTGATCGATACGGTCACGCCGACGCTGGTCTGGGAGAGCCCCTACTACCCGACCTACTATCTACCGGTCACCGATCTGCGCGCGAAGCTGGAGCCGACCGGGTCGACCCGCCACTCCCCGAGCCGCGGCGAGGGCGTGGAGTACGACGTGGTACTCGACGATGTCACGAGATCCGCTGCGGCCCTGCGCTATCCGGATTCACCGATTCCCGAACTACAGGATCTGGTGCGGCTGGAGTGGGGCCTGATGGACGAGTGGTTCGAGGAGGACGAGCCCGTCTACGTCCATCCCCGCAATCCCTATACCCGCGTGGACATCCTGGTCAGCTCCCGGCACGTGCGGGTGGCCATCGGCGGGCAGACCGTCGCCGATTCGCACGCGCCGCACATCCTGTTCGAAACCGGTTTGCCGCCACGGTATTACGTGCCGTTGACCGACGTCCGGACCGAACTGCTGACGCCGTCGGCGACGCGGACCAGCTGCCCGTACAAGGGCACCGCCGAATATTTCAACGTCCGCATCGGCGATGCCGAGTATCCGGATCTGGTGTGGCTGTACCGGACGCCGCTGCCGGAGAGTCAGAAGGTCGCGGGCCTGGCCTGCTTCTACGACGAGAAGGTGGACGTCTTCCTCGACGGCGAACTGCAGGAGCGCCCGAAGACGCCGTTCGGCTGAGTGTCAGCCCGCCAGGATCTCCGCCACCAGCTTCGGTACGGCCTCACCGATCGGATCGCGGATCACCTCGGCCGCCCAGCGGTCGTACGGCGTGGGCTCGGCGTTGACGACGATCAGGTCGGCCCCGCTCTCGACGGCGACGGCGCACATCGAGGCGGCCGGCTCCACCTGCAACGAGCTGCCGACGGCCAGGAAGATATCGCTCGCCATCGCGATCTCCTGCGCCGCGTCGACGCTGACGGGATCCATCTGCTGGCCGAACATGATGGTCGCGGCCTTGAGAATGCCGCCGCAGGCCGGGCACGGCGGATCGGGTTCGCCGGCCGCGACGCGCTCGAGCGTCTCGGCCATCGAGGCGGTGTAATCGCAGCCGACGCACACGACCTCGAACATATTGCCGTGGATCTCCACCACCGATTCCGGCGGCGACCCGGCACGCTGGTGCAGCCGGTCGATGTTCTGGGTGATGATGCGGACGTCACGCTCATCCGCGAGCCGGGCCAGCGCCCGGTGCGCGTCGTTGGGCCGCGCCTGCCAGGCCGGATTGTCGCGGCGCGCGAGCCAGGCCCGCTGCCGCAGCCCGGGATCGGCCACGTAGTTCTGATAGGTCGACAGCAGTTCAGCGATCGGATCCTTCGTCCACACGCCGCGCGGCCCGCGGAAATCCGGGATACCGGAGTCGGTCGAGATACCCGCGCCGGTGAGCACGCCGATCGGGCCGGTCCGCTGTCGCCACCCTGTCATGCCCTCCAGGTTAGGGCCGGGCGAGCGCGGCGGCCCGGCCGGCGATTTTTGATACGCTCGTGTATTCGAGCACCGTGGGGAGGAGCTGGTCGTGTCGACGTCCACCGAGGCCGAGCCTTCGCCCGCCCCCGCACGGCGGCTGACCAAGCGCCGGGCCCGCACCCGGCAGCGATTACTCGACGCGGCGTTCGAAGCCTTCGCGGAGGAAGGTTTCGGGCGCTGCACCGTCGAGCAGATCTGCGAGCGGGCCGGGTTCACGCGCGGCGCGTTCTACTCCAATTTCACGTCCCTCGAGGAGCTGTTCCTCGCCATGTGGGAGCAGCGGTCGCAGCAGTTGCTGCACGAGGTGACCGCCGTGCTGCGCGAGGATCCGCCCGCCCCGGTGACCGATCTCCGGCAGGGCGTCGAGCGGGTGCTGCGCGCGGTTCCCCTGGACGAGAAGTGGATTCGCATCACCTTCGAATTCACCGCCCACGCGCTGCGCAATCCGTCCCTGCGCCGCATCATGGCCGCCCGCGAGGAGGCGATCATCGCGGCCCTCCTCCCGGTGGTCGCCGAACTCCTGAGCCGCGCGGGCCGCACCGTCCCCGACCCCGCGGCCCTGGGCCACGCCCTCGTCGCGGTACACGACGGCACCGCCACCCAATGCCTGATAGACCCCGGCAGCGACACCGCCCGCGCGCGACGGGTCGATTTGTTCACCCAGGTCGCGCTGGCCTACAGCGAAAAAGACGGAGACCGAATATGACCGAACGCCCCGCGCTGGCGGCAGCACTGGATCTGGAACCGCACCCCGAGGGTGGGTGGTTTCGTGAGACCTGGCGCAGCGGAGTGGAATTCGAGCCGAAGGGGTACGACGGGCCGCGGTCGGCGGCTACGGCGATCCACTTTCTGTTGCTGCCCGGGGAGAAGTCCGCGCCGCATACGGTGCGCTCGGACGAGGTCTGGCTGTGGCATCGCGGCGGGCCGCTGCTGCTGGATATCGGCGGCGAGGAGGTCGTGCTCGGGCCGGATGTGGAGCACGGCCAGTTGTTGCAGGCGGTGGTGCCCGGCGGCGTGAGCCAGTCGGCGCGGCCCGCGGAGAACGCCTACGTGCTGGTCAGCTGCTTCGTATCCCCGGGATTCGATTTCGCGGACTTCCGCCTCGACTGAGGGCCGGTCCGGCCCGGCGGCTCGCTCCAAGCGCCGGGCCGGCCCGTCTATTCGTCGACGCGCAGCACGCCCTCGTCGACGGCCCGATCGATCGCCTCCTCCAGGGCGGGGCAGGAATCCGGGCGCCCCGGCCCGCGGGCCAGCTCCTTGAAGACCGGGCAGTGGTCGGCCGGATTCACCGTCCACTGCACCGACTTCTGATGCGAGCTGGCCTTGCGGACCAGGACCTCCGTGCCGCAGCTGCGGCACCCGACCGGCGTCAGCCCGTCCTCGAGGTAGCGCTTCTTGTCGACGACCGTCTGGGCGCGCACCTGCTCCCGCCGCTCCGGACGATCCGCGAAATCCGGTGCCTTCGCCCAGCCGGCCATCAGGCGTTCGCCTCCTGGGCGGCCTGCTCCTGCGCGTCGTCGGCCTCGCGCTTGCGGCGCAGGTTCTCGGCGACCTCGGCCTCCCAGACCTCGTTCGCCTTGGTCGTGTCGACCTCGAACTCGAAGCGCTGCGTCATCTTCGGATCGATGTCGGCGACGTCCACGTAGAACTGGTCGTACCAGCGCCGCAGCTGGTAGACGGGGCCGTCCTCCTCGCAGAGCAGCGGATTGTCGATCTTGGACTTGTGCTTCCAGATCTCCACGTCCTGGAGGAAGCCGACGCTGATGCCCTCGGTCATCTTCTTCGCCAGCTTGTCGGCCATCTCGCCCTCGACGCCCTTGGGCTTCTCCAGGGTGATGCCCCACTGCAGCACGAACGCGTCCTGCGACACCGGGTAGTGGCAGTTGATCAGAACGCTGTTGACCTCGAACCCGCTGTAGATGTTGGTGAGCGGGTTGATCATGTACGACGGCCCGAAGTAGGACGCCTCCGACTTCAGCAGGGTGTCCCCGCCGTACTTGGAGGCCATGCCGATATCGGGACGGCCCTTGGTCTCCAGGTACTGCGTCGCGATATGCCCCTCGAAGACGTTCTTGAAGAACGTCGGGAACGCGTAGTGGATGTAGAAGAAGTGGGCCATGTCCACCACGTTGTCGATGATCTCGCGGCAGTTGGCGCCCTCGATCAGCATCGACTCCCAGGTCCAGTCGGTCCACCCGCTGTTGAGCTCGTCGGTCTCGTTGCCCTCGGCATCGGTGTACGGGCCCTTGATGCGGGGAATCGTGATGTCGTCCGGCGGCTTGTTGCCCTCGAAGTCGTGCCAGACGAACAGCTGCCCGTTGCGCTCCATGGTGATCCACGCCCGGGTGCGGGCCAGCGGCGGCACGCGCCGCGCGTACGGGATGGAGGTGCAGCGGCCGTTGCCGCCCCAGCGCCAGTCGTGGAACGGGCAGGCGATCGAATCGCCCTTGATCTCACCCATGCTGAGGTCGCCACCCAGGTGCCGGCAGTAGGAATCCAGCACCTTGATCTCGCCGTCGCTGTCGGCCCACACCACGAGCTTGGTGCCGAACGCCTGCACGGCGTGCGGCTTGCCGTCGCGGAACGGTGCGGCCAGGCCCAGGCAATGCCAGCCCCGCGCATAACGCGTGGGCGCGGCCCCGACATCGATCTCACGGACCTTGCCGCCGCGCGCTGGTGCGCTATCTGCCATCGTGATCCCTCCTCTGAGTACTAGAACACGTTACAAAATTGTCCGCTGCAGCGCTAGCTATTCACCTGACGACCAGGCAAAGGCCACCCTTATGATGGTGCGGACACCCGTTCTCGACAGGAATAAGAACGTGTTCTAGTCTCAAGACTAGTATCGGTCTCACCACACCACGCGGGTGGCCGATGAACCCGTTCCATTCGAGCAGGCAGGAGCAGCCCCCGAGATGACGCAAGAAGTGATAGAGCGGGTCGAAGCGCTGTTGCCGACGCTGCGCGAGCGCGCGCAGGAGGCAGAAGATCTACGCCGCATCCCCGACGAAACCATCAAGGCGCTGCAGGCGACCGGTTTCTTTCGGCTGGTGCAGCCCAAGCAGTGGGGCGGCTACGCCGCGGATCCGGTGATCTTCTACGACACCGTCCGCAAGATCGCCAGCGCGTGCGGCTCCACCGGCTGGGTGGCCGGCATCATCGGCATCCACAACTGGCATCTGGCGCTGTTCGACCAGCAGGCGCAGCAGGACGTGTGGGGTGAGGACACCGAGGTCCGGATCTCCTCCTCCTACGCACCCATGGGCGCCGGCACCGTCACCGAGGGCGGCTACACCGTCAACGGCTCGTGGGCCTGGTCGTCGGGCTGCGAGCACGCCGACTGGGTGTTCGTCGGCGGTCCGGTGATCAAGGACGGCAAGCCGGTCGACTTCGGCAGCTTCCTGATCCCGCGCAGCGACTACCGCATCGACGACGTGTGGAATGTGGTGGGGCTCAAGGGCACCGGCTCCAACACCGTCGTCGTGGACAACGTCTTCGTGCCGCGGCACCGCTTCCTGTCCTTCCGCGCCATGAGCGAGCTGAAAGCGCCGGGCCTGGAGCAGAATACGGATCCGGTGTACAAGATGCCTTGGGGCACCATCCATCCCACCACCATCTCCGCGCCTATCGTCGGCATGGCCTACGGCGCGCTCGACGCGCACGTCGAGCATCAGGGCAAGCGCATCCGCGCCGCCTACGCCGGCGAGAAGGCCAAGGACGACCCGTTCGCCAAGGTCCGCATCGCCGAGGCGGCCAGCGATATCGACGCCGCCTGGCGGCAGCTGTCGGGCAATGTCGCCGACGAGTACGCGCTGCTGGTGGCCGGCGAGGAGATCCCGTTCGACGTGCGCGCGCGGGCGCGCCGCGACCAGGTTCGCGCGACCGGCCGGGCCATCACCTCGATCGACAAGCTGTTCGAAAGTTCCGGCGCCACCGCGCTGGCGAACGGCACTCCGCTGCAACGGTTCTGGCGCGACGCCCACGCGGGCCGCGTGCACGCCGCCAACGATCCCGAGCGCGCCTACACCATGTACGGCACCCACGCGTTCGGCCTCCCCGTCACGGACGGGATGGTGTAGATGACCGCCACCGCAGAGCTGACATTCGAATCGACCTCCCGCTTCGCGCAGGTCCGGCCGGATCTGAAGCTGCACTACCACGAGGCGGGCGTGGGTAACGGCCCGACGGTCGTGCTGCTGCACGGCGGCGGTCCCGGCGCCTCGTCGTGGTCCAACTTCGCGCACAACATCGCCGTGCTGGCCGAGCACTTCCACGTGCTGGCGGTGGATCAGCCGGGATACGGGCTGTCGGACAAGCCGACCGAGCATCCGCAGTACTTCGTGCACAGCTCGTCGGCGCTGAAGGATCTGCTCGACACCCTGGAGATCACCGATCGGGTTGCCCTGCTGGGTAATTCGCTCGGCGGCGGGGCGGCGGTGCGGTTCGCGCTCGACTATCCCGACCGCGCGGGCAAGCTCGTGCTGATGGGTCCGGGCGGGCTGAGCACCAACCTGTTCGCGCCCGATCCGACCGAGGGCGTAAAGGCGCTGTCGCGGTTCACCTACGAGCCGACCCGCGAGAACATCGAAACCTTCCTGAAGATCATGGTTTTCGACCAGTCGATGGTGACGCCGGAGCTGGTCGACGAGCGCTTCGAGCTGGCGCGGACACCGGAATCGCTGGCCGCCATGCGGGCCATGGGCAAGTCGTTCGCCTCGGCCGACTTCGAGAAGGGCATGCTCTGGCGCGACGCCTACAAGCTGCGTCAGCCCGTCCTGCTGATCTGGGGCCGCGAGGATAGGGTGAACCCGCTCGACGGCGCCCTCGTGGCGCTGAAGTCGATCCCGCGCGCCCAGCTGCACGTGTTCGGCCAGTGCGGGCACTGGGCACAGCGGGAGAAGTTCGACGAATTCAACCGGCTGACAGTGGATTTCCTCAGTCCCAAGGAGAAGTGACCCATGGGTATTCGAGCGCTCGGATATATGCGCATCGAAGCTACCGACATGGCGGCGTGGCGCGAATACGGGCTCAAGGTGCTCGGCATGATGGAGGGCGAGGGTCCCGACAAGGACGCGCTCTACCTGCGCATGGACGAGTTCGCGGCGCGCCTGGTGATCGTGCCGGGCGAGCACGACCGGCTGCTGGTGTCGGGCTGGGAGGTCGCCAATGCTCCCGAGCTGCAAGAACTTCGGGAGCAGTTGTCGGCCTCGGGGGTGGCCTTCAAGGAGGCCACCAAGGAGGAGCTGGCCGATCGCCGCGTCGAGGGGTTGATCCGGTTCGAGGATCCGTCCGGCAATACGCTCGAGGCGTTCTACGGGATGCAGTACCTGGCCCGGCGCTTCGTCAGCCCGTACGGCCACAAGTTCGTCACCGCCGAGCAGGGTCTGGGCCACGTGGTGCTGACGTGTACCGACGATGCCGCGGCGCAGGCGTTCTACCAGGGCGTCCTCGGCTTCCGGCTGCGTGACTCCATGCGCCTGCCCCCGCAGATGGTCGGTCGTCCGGCCGACGGCGACCCGGCCTGGCTGCGGTTCTACGGCTGCAATCCGCGCCACCACGCGCTGGCGTTCCTGCCGCTGCCGAATCCGACCGGCATCGTGCATCTGATGGTCGAGGTGGAGAACTCCGACGATGTCGGGCTGTGCCTGGACCGCGCGCTGCGGCGCAAGGTGAAGATGTCGGCCACCCTCGGCCGGCACATCAACGACAAGATGCTGTCGTTCTACATGAAGACGCCCGGCGGCTTCGACGTCGAATTCGGCTGCGAGGGGCTGGAAGTCGAGGACGAGGACTGGATCGCCCGGGAATCGACGGCGGTCAGCCTGTGGGGCCACGACTTCAGCATCGGATTCAAGTAAGCGAGTCAGGAGTTCACATGACGGCGGACGGCGTGGCGGGCACCGATCTTCCCGAGATCGATGCGCGGCAGTTCCGGAATGTGCTGGGGCAGTTCTGCACTGGCATCACCGTGATCACGACGCTGGACGAGGAGGGCGGGCCCGTGGGCTTCGCCTGCCAGTCCTTCGCCGCGCTGTCGCTCGATCCGCCGATGGTGCTGTTCTGCCCCACCAAGGGCTCGCGCACCTGGGCGGCGATCGAGCGGGCCGGCCGCTTCTGCGTGAACGTCCTCGCCGAGGAACAACAGCCGGTCTGCGCCCGCTTCGGCTCCCGCGAACCCGACAAGTTCGCCGGAATCGACTGGCACCCTTCCGACCTGGAGCTCCCGCTCCTGGACGACGCCCTCGCCACGATCCAGTGCACGGTGGCGAGCGTCGTGGACGGCGGCGATCACCACATCGTGATCGGCCGGGTACAGGCCCTGTCGGAGTCCACGGACTCCGGCAGGCCGCTGCTGTTCTACCGAGGCCAATACACCGCCATAGAACCCGAGAAGACCGTCCCCGCCCCCTGGCGAGCCGACCTGGACCACTTCCTCACCACCACAACCCTCGACACCTGGTTGTGACGATCGAAGACGCGCCAGGTTCAGCGTCCCCAGCCGTCGATGGATTCAAAGTCGATTCATGCCACGGCTGGAACGCATCGCCGCCGACCCAACAGTCGGCCACAGTGAACCAGGGCGTCGCAAACGACCATTGACCGCGGAGCAACTGGTCGAACGGCACCGCAAGCTACCGCGCGTGGATGGAAAGACCCTCCGAGCCGAGGCTGAAGAGTTCTTCGGCGACCAGGATCGTGTCGGCTACGACGAACCGAACCATTGATGCGGTTGTCCGGTTATCGCTGCGATGCACTCGAAGTCGTGATCGCGATGCAGGAGCGTCAGCCCTCGAAGTTCGGCGGTGGCCGCGACGACGAGGTCTATCGGCCCGGCACTCCGATGTTGGCCTCGTTTCGTCAACTCTCCCTGGACTTCCCAGGCACGAGAGTATGCGCGATCATCGACGGGCTCCCATCCGAAGACTTCTCTCATGTCATCGATTGCCCGCGTACGGTCGGCGAACGAGCGGGCCGTGTAAAAGAACTCGAGTTCGATGATCGGGCAGACAGCGATAAGTCCAGCAGCTGCCGCAGCGTGCCACGCAGCGGCGCCAGGGTCCCGCCTCATGAGAGGCACCAATGCACTTGTGTCGATCAGGAACTCGGCCGCGCTCACCGGCGGTAGTTCTCCTTGTCATCGAGTTGGTCCAGATCGAAAGCACCATCCGCGACGGCATCCTGCAGCCGGGTCAGAGCCAGCGCTCGCCGACGGGTCTCCAAAACCTCACGAAGCGCCGCGTTGACAGTTTCCTTCTTGGTGCCGGTACCGAGCGCCTTGGACACGTCGGCTACCAGCTGATCATCCAGATCGATCACAGTCCGCGCCATCGCCACTCCTTGATATTCTGACTCGAATCAATGATATCACGTCAGATATACACCTGGCTGGGCTGCAGGATCATTCCGGTCCGATACTCGAAGGGCTGGGGCCAGACACGCCCCAGCCCCTGCAAGCCACGTCAGGCGGGGGTGGACTGCTCGCGCTGGAGTTCCAGGGCGATGTCGATCAGCTGGTCTTCCTGGCCGCCTACCAGGTTGCGTTTGCCTGCGCGGACGAGCATTTCGGCGGCGGAGACGTGGTAGCGCTCGGCCTGGCGTTCGGCGTGTTTGAGGAAGCTGGAGTAGACGCCCGCGTAGCCCATCATGAGGGACTGGCGGTCGAGGAGGCATTCCTGGGGCATGGCGGGGCGGACCACGTCCTCGGCGGCGTCGGCGATGGCGAAGAAGTCGATGCCGGTCTTGATCCCGATCTTGTCGCAGACGCCGACGAAGGCCTCGACGGGAGTGTTGCCCGCACCCGCACCGAAACGCCGTGCGCTGCCGTCGATCTGCTTGGCGCCCGCGCGGACCGCGTACACCGAATTCGCGACCGCGAGGTCGAGGTTCTCGTGGCCGTGGAAACCGACCTGAGCGTCGTCACCGAGTTCGGCGACCACCGCCGAGATGCGGTCGGAGACCTCGTCGAGCACCAGCGCGCCCGCGGAATCCACCACGTACACGCACTGACAACCCGCGTCGGCCATGATGCGCGCCTGCTGGGCCAGCACCTCCGGCGGCTGGGTGTGCGACATCATCAGGAAGCCGACGGTCTCCAGGCCGAGTTCGCGGGCCAGGCCGAAGTGCTGGATGGAGACGTCCGCCTCGGTGCAGTGGGTGGCGATGCGGACGATCGAGGCCCCGTTGTCTTGGGAGACCTTGATGTCCTCCTTGACACCGACGCCGGGCAGCATCAGTACCGCGATCTTGGCCTGCTTGGCCGTCTGCGCCGCGATCGTGACCAGTTCCTGCTCAGGCGTTTTCGAGAAGCCGTAGTTGAACGAGGAGCCGCCCAGGCCGTCGCCGTGGGTCACCTCGATCACCGGCACGCCCGCGCCGTCGAGGGCGGCGACGATATCGCGCACCTCGGTGGCGGTGAACTGATGCCGCTTGTGATGCGAGCCGTCGCGCAGCGAGGTATCGGTGACGCGAATGTCGAGTTCGTTGCTGAAAGGCATTGTGGTACTTCCCCTTTAGACGCGTGCCGAGACGATCTGGTCGGCGACGACCTCGCCCACCCGGGTGGCCGCGGCCGTCATGATGTCGAGATTGCCCGCGTAGGGCGGCAGGAAGTCGCCCGCGCCCTCGACCTCCACGAAGACCGAAACCTTCGCCATCCCACCGGAAACCACCGAGGGCTCGTCGAACTGCGGCTCGTTGAGCAGCCGGTAGCCGGGCACGTACTGCTGGATGTCGGCGACCATGCGATGGATCGACTCCGCGATGGCGGCGGTGTCGGCGTCCTCCGGGATCGCGCAGAAGATGGTGTCGCGCATGATCATCGGCGGTTCGGCCGGGTTGAGGATGATGATGGCCTTACCGCGCTGCGCGCCGCCGATCGTCTCCACGCCCTTGCTGGTGGTCTTGGTGAACTCGTCGATATTCGCGCGGGTGCCGGGCCCGGCGGAGACCGACGACACCGACGCCACGATCTCGGCGTAGGGCACCGGGACCACCCGCGAGACGGCCGCGACGATCGGAATCGTCGCCTGCCCGCCGCAGGTGATCATGTTGACGTTCGGCGTATCGAGGTTGTCGCCCAGGTTGACCGGCGGCACCACGGCCGGGCCGACCGCCGCGGGAGTCAGGTCGATCGCGCGGATCCCCGCCTCCTGGTACTTCGGGGCGTACTCGCGGTGCACGTAAGCGGAGGTGGCTTCGAACAGCAGCTCCGGCTTCTCCGGCAGCGCCAGCAGCCAGTCGGCGCCCTCGTGCGAGGTCTCCAGGCCCAGATCGCGGGCCCGCTTCAAACCCTCGCTGTCCGGGTCGATCCCGATCATCCAGCGCGGTTCGATCTTCTCCGAGCGCAGCAGCTTGTAGAGCAGATCGGTGCTGATGTTGCCGGAGCCCACGATCGCGGCAGCGATCTTCCTACCGCTGCTCGCTGCTCCGTTGCTTCCATTCGCGGCCATGCGGGGCCTCCTAGCTGAAATCCAGTCGGACGGAACCGAGTCCGGCGAACTCGGCGTGGAAGGTATCGCCCGGACGGGCATCGATGGCGCGGGTGCACGATCCGGGCAGCACGATGTCACCGGCCTTCAGCCGCACTCCGAAGGAGGCGACCTTGCGGGCCAGCCACGCCACGGCGATGGTCGGATCGCCGAGCACCGCATCGCTGCGCCCCTCGGCCACGACCTCACCGCTGCGGGTCAGCCGGGCATCGATGGTCTTGATGTCCAGCAGCTCCGGCGCGACGCGCTCCGGGCCGAGCACCCAGCCCGCCGACGAGGCGTTGTCGGCGATGGTGTCGCACAGGGCGATCTTCCATTCCTTGATGCGGGTGTCGATGAGTTCGATGGCGGGCGCGTAGGCGACGGTCGCGTCGAGGACGTCGGCCTCGGTGCACTCCGCGCCCGGCAGATCCTTGCCGAGGACGAAGCCGACCTCGACCTCCACCCGCGGATACAGGTACTTCGAGGTGTCGACCACGACATCCTCGAACACCTCCATCTCCGCCAGCAGGTGCCCGTAGTCCGGTTCGTCCACGCCCATCATCTGCTGCATCGCCTTCGACGACAGCCCGACCTTGTGACCGACGACACGCGCGCCGCCGGCCAGCCGCTGCCGGATGTTGATGAGCTGGACCTCGTAGGCATCGACCACATCGATGTCCGGATACCGCGCGACCAGCGGATCGACCGGCACCCGGTCGCGTTCGGCGGCCGCGAGCTCGGCGGCCAGTTCGCTCCGTACCGCGTCGGACAGCACGCTTATTTCCTTCCGTCGAGGGCCCGGCCGGTTACCGAGAGGGAAACTGAAACGAGTTTTCCTGCGAAAACCAGGGTCAGTAGCGCCGTCTGCCACATCAATATAGACCGAACCAGGACTGATTCTATAACGTGTTCTACATGACTGATCGGGAATACGACGTGGTGGTGGTCGGCAGCGGCGCCGCCGGCATGACCGCCGCGCTCACCGCCGCCCACCACGGGTTGCGTGCGGTGATCATCGAGAAGGCCGCGCACTACGGCGGAAATACGGCCCGCTCCGGCGGCGGCGTGTGGATCCCGGGAAACAAGGCGCTGCGAGCATCCGGACGGCCCGACGACCGCGAGGAGGCCCGTCGCTACCTGCACAGCATCATCGGCGACGTGGTGCCGGCCGAGCGGATCGACACCTACATCGACCGCGGCGCCGAGGCCTTCGACTTCGTCCTCGATCACAGCCCGCTGAAGATGAAGTGGGTGCCGGGCTACTCGGACTACTACCCCGAGGCCCCGGGCGGCCGGGGCGAGGGCCGCTCGTGCGAGCCCGCGCCGTTCAACGCCAAGGTCCTCGGCGAGGAGCGGTTCAACCTGGAGCCCCCGTACGCGAAGGCCCCGCTCAACGTGGTCGTCATGCAAGCCGATTTCGTCCGCCTCAACCTGATCAGGCGTCACCCGAAGGGCATCATGCGGGCCATGCGGGTCGGCGCGCGCACCTACCTGGCCAAGTGGACCGGCAAGCACATTCTCGGTATGGGTCAGGCCATTATCGCAGCCATGCGCAAGGGGCTCATGGACGCGAATGTTCCTGTCCTGCTGAATACCCCGATGACCAAGCTGATCGTGGAGAACGGGGTTGTCACCGGCGTCGAGGCGGAACAGGACGGCAAGCCGGTCACCTTCACCGCCCGCTACGGCGTCGTCCTGGGCAGCGGCGGTTTCGAGCACAACGCCGAGATGCGCACCAAGTACCAGCGCCAGCCCATCACCACCGAGTGGACCACGGGCGCGGCCGCCAACACCGGCGACGGGATCGTCGCGGGCATGGACGCCGGCGGCGCGGTCGGATTCATGGAGGACGCCTGGTGGGGTCCGACCATCTTCAAGGGCGGCAAGCCGTGGTTCGCGCTGGCCGAGCGGAATCTGCCGGGCGCGATCATGGTCAATTCCGAGGGGAAGCGCTTCGGGAACGAGTCCGCTCCTTACGTCGAGGCCGTGCACACCATGTACGGCGGCACCTACGGGCAGGGCGACGGTCCGGGCGCGAACATCCCGACCTGGCTGGTCTTCGACCAGCGCTACCGCAACCGGTACATCTTCGCCTCGCTACAGCCGGGCCAGCGCATTCCGTCCCGCTGGATGGAGAACGACAACATCGTCAAGGCCGACAGCCTGGAGGAGCTGGCGAAGAAGATCGGCATCCCCGCGGACAATCTCGCCGCCACCGTCACGCGGTTCAACTCCTTCGCCGAGAAGGGCAAGGACGAGGACTTCGGCCGCGGCAACAGCCACTACGACCGGTACTACGGCGATCCGACCGTGAAGCCCAACCCGTGCCTGGCGGCGCTGGTACAGGGCCCGTTCTACGCGGCCAAGATCGTGCCCGGCGACCTCGGCACCAAGGGCGGCCTGGTCGCCGACACCGCCGGCCGGGTGCTGCGCGAGGACGGCACGGTCATCGAGGGCCTGTACGCCTCGGGCAACTGCTCGACGCCGGTCATGGGCCACACCTACGCGGGTCCGGGCGCGACCATCGGCCCGGCGATCACCTACGGATATCTGGCGGTGCTGGATATCGTCGACCGTGCGAAGAAGCAACCCGCGGCCAGCGGCGCCACGGGCGGGCAGGGGTAGGAGTACAGATGCCGATCGATCCGAAAGTCGCACTGGGAGCGGCGCTTCCGGCGCAGGAGTTCGCCTGGACCGCGTCCGACGTGCAGCTCTACCACCTGGGCCTGGGCGCGGGCGCGCGCTGGACGGACCCGGGTGAGCTGCGCTATCTCGACGACCGCGCGCCACAGGTGCTGCCGACGTTCGCGACCGTCGCGGCCACGCTGCGGGAGACCGAACCGCCCAAGGTGAGTTTCCCGGGCGTGGAGATCGACCTGGCGAAGGTGGTGCACGGCAGCCAGGAGATCGTGGTGCACCGGCCGATCCCGGCCGCCGGCAAGGCCACCAGCACGGGCCGGATCAGCGAGATCTGGGACAAGGGCTCGGCCGCGGTGATCGTGCAGGAGACCACGGTCAGCGGCTCCGACGGCGATCCGCTGTGGACGGCGCGCTCATCGATCTTCGCCAAGGGCGAAGGCGGTTTCGGCGGCGAGCGCGGGCCCAGCAACAAATCCGAATTGCCGGACCGGGCACCGGATTTCGACGTCCTCACGCCCACACTGCCGCAGCAGGCGCTGCTCTACCGGCTGTGCGGCGACCGCAATCCGCTGCATTCCGATCCGGCGTTCGCCCGCGCCGCGGGTTTCCCCAACCCCATCCTGCACGGCCTGTGCACCTACGGACTGGTGTGCAAGACGGCCACCGACACCGTCCTGAATTCGGAGGCGGGCCGGGTCACCGGCTTCCGGGGACGATTCGCGGGCGTGCTCTATCCCGGCGAGACGATCCGCTCACGGATCTGGCTGGAAGGCAACGAGCTGACCATCGCCGCGACCGTGGTCGAGCGGGAGAACGCGCCGGTGCTGGGGGATGTGAAGCTGACGTTCAGCTCTTGAGGTTCCGTTGGCCCCGGCCAAAAGCGTGCCGGGGCAATGGGATACAGCAGCGCGGGCAGTGGATACGGCAGTGCCGGGCAATGAACGGCATTGCGGGGCAATGGAATACGGCGGTGCGCCGAAGTAGAGGACCACGTGACGCGCACAGTCGATGAGACTGGTGATGCGTACGGTCGATGGGACACGGTGGCGTGCCGGGCGAGGAAATCTCGGGCACGCCATCTCGCGTCATTTTTCCGGCATGCTCTTGGCCGGAAACCACCCCTCAGTCGTCGGCCGGGAAGCCCGTCGCGAAGAGGATGGCGATGGCGACGGAGCAGACGACGGCGATGATCGGAATAACCCACATGGCTTCGACACTACAAGCTGTAGTACTTAGCGTGGGTCACGGAGAGGCCCGCTGTGGCCAGTGACACAGCGGGCGGGGCGGTCAGGCGGGCGGGGATTGTTTCGGGTTACGGATGGTCAGGCCCTGGATGATCAGGGCGTAGAGGGCGATCACGAGGACCGGGGCGGCCAGGGGCACCCACTGGAGTTGACCGGGGACCAGGGCCGCGCCGACGGCGGCGGCCGCGAAGACGAGCGCACCGGTCACCGAGGGCAGGGTGGTGGGGACGACACCGCTGGGCGCGTGCACCGTCGCGGTGTTGAGCAGGTAGGTCGTCGCCACCAGTCCCGTCCCGGCCGCGGCCAGCGCGCCGGTGTCGTCCCAGGCGACGGCCCCCAGCGCGACCAAAACGGCGGCCACGGCAGCAACGCGCAGCCGCCAGCCGATCACCACCAGCACTCCCACCGGGATCGCCGCCCACGGCAGCACGATCGCCGCGGCCGCGGTCAGCAGCAGGCCGGACAGTACGGCGAGGAATCTCGTCATGGCCTACCTCTTCACCCGCACGAGCCGGCGTTGCTCGGGTGCCAGCCGCATGACCTGATCGAGGCGGGCGTCCTCGGGCCAGGCGACGATGTCGACGCCGACCGTGCTCATATCGCGATACATCGACGTCCGTTCCAGCTGCCACATCCGGGCCATCGTGCCGTCGAGCTCCTCGCGGAAGGGCGTCCCGCGCAGCACGTCCACCACCACGACCACGTGACCGCGCTTGCGCAGGTCGATCAGGGCCAGCGCGAACTGGGTGTCCAGCAGCGTGGAGAACGCCACCACGATCGCGCCGAGGGGCACCGCACTGTGCGGGGCCAGCGTGCCGGAGGTCGGGATGTGCTCGTCGCCGACGTCCAGCACGGTGTCGACGATGCGATAGAACTGCCGACGGCCGATATCGGGCCGCAGCCAGCGCGGGGCCTGCCCCAGGCACACCACCGCGGTCCGGTCGCCCGCCTGTAGCGCCGACTGCGCGACCTGCGCCGCACCGCGCACCGACAGCTCCAGCGAATCCGCCGCCGGGCCGGGCGCCTGCTGCGAGGTGTCCACCAGCACAACGACATCCGCGGCCCGGTTGGTGAGCCGCTCGGTCACGTAGAGGCGGCCGCGGCGCGCGCTCACCGGCCAGTTCACCGTGCGCAGCTGATCGCCCGGCGCGTAGGCGCGGATGTCGGCGTATTCGACGCCGGGCCCGTGCCGCCGGGTCAGGTGGGTGCCGATCCGCTCGGGATAGTCGGTGCGCGGCAACTTCATTCGCTGCGGATCGGCGATCGGGTACACGTACACATCGCCCGCCGGCAACGAGACCGACGCCATCGCCATACCGGCCGGGCTGAGCGCCGTGACGCGCACGGTGACCGGATAGCGGCCCCAGCGCGCGGTCGACAGCGCCAATCGCAGACCCGCAGGCGCGGGACCGGAATCGACGGCCTGCTCGACCCGCAGCTCTAGCCCGGCAGCCTGTTCGGGTTTGCAGCGCAGCAGCGCGTGCCCGTCCTCGACGAAGGCGGCGACACTCATCACCACCTCCTCGGATTCGAAGCAGCGCAACACGCCCGAGCCGTCGACCTGGATCTTGGTGCGCGCCACCTGCCACGGCGCGGTCGCGAGCACGCCGAGCATGGGCGCGGCGAAGACGACGAGCTGCCAGCGGCCGAGGACGACCGCCAGGACCAGCGCGGGGGCCGCGGCCCCCGCCAGCATGAACACCAGCGGCGCGGGCCGCCAGCGTAGTTCGGCGTCCGCGGTCGAGCTGGTATCTCGATGTCTCATGTGACCGTCGCGCGCGGGACCGGCAGGCGGCGCAGCAACTCCGAGATCACGTCCTCGCCACGGATGCGCCGCACCCACATCTCCGGACGCAGCGTGATGCGGTGCGCCATGGCCGGAACGGCCAGCGCCTTCACATCCTCGGGGACCACGTAGTCGCGGTTCATGAGCAGGGCGCGGGCGCGGGCCATCTGCACCAGGTCCAGTTCGGCGCGGGGGCTCGCGCCGACCTCCACCTGCGGGTGATTGCGGGTCGCGGCCGCCAGCGCCACCACGTAGGTGACGACATCCGGGTGCACGGTGACGAATTCGACCGCCTGCCGCATCTCCAGCAGCCCCTGCGTATCGACGACCTGGCCGACCTGCGGCGGCGCGGACCCGCGCTCGAGCCGGCGGCGGATCATCTGGGTCTCGTCCTGTTCGGACAGGTAGCCCAGGCGAAGCTGGATAGCGAAGCGGTCGAGCTGCGCCTCGGGCAGCGGGTAGGTGCCCTCGTACTCGATCGGATTGTCGGTGGCCAGCACGATGAAAGGCTGTGGCAGCGGGAATGTTTCGCCGTCGATGCTGACCTGGCCCTCGGCCATGGCCTCCAGCAGCGCCGCCTGGGTCTTGGGCGGTGTGCGGTTGATCTCGTCGGCCAGCAGCATATTCGTGAATACGGGACCGCGGCGGAAATTGAAACGCCCCGAATTCATATCGTAGATCGTGGAACCGATCAGGTCCGCGGGTAGTAGATCCGGCGTGAATTGCACCCGGGTGAATTGCAGACCCAAGGACGACGCGAAGGCTCTGGCGATCAATGTCTTCCCGAGACCGGGAAGGTCCTCGATCAGGATGTGGCCGCCGGACAGCACGGCGATCATGATCAGTTGCAGCTCTTCGCGTTTGCCGACGACGACGCGCGCGATCTCTCGCAGCACCGCCTCGGTGCGCTTGATGGTCACGTCCATCGGTGTCGTCATGTTCGCACTCGCACTCATCTCTACCTTTTTCACATGGACTGCAGGCGGCGCAGGATCTCGTCCAGCGCCGCGCGGCCGGGGGCGCGGGTGTTGGTGTCGCGCGTCGCCGAATTCGCCGGATCCACCCAGCGCCACAGTTCGGGTCCGAACAACAGTTGGCCGGCGGCCTCGGTGGCACGCCGGTTCTTGGCTATCCGATGCCCGCTGGACAGCTCGAACTCCTTGGCCAGCAAGGGTCTCAGGTACCGGTCCCAGTCGGCCCGGGAGCCGTCGGCACGGTCGGTGAGCATCTGGGCGCGGGCATGCCAGCGGTTCAGCATCTCGGCGGGACCGTTGCCGATCTCGTCGTCGGCCGGATCGTCGGGGGCCTGGGCCCGCGACCGCTCGACCAGCGACCAGATCAGCAGTCCGAGCGCGGCCAGCACCGGGACCCCGGCCAGCAGCGGCAGGGAGTCGCGCTCGTTGCCGAGACCGACCAGTTCGACCACCACGACCACCGCGATCCCGCCACCCGCGATCACCCATCGAGGCAATGTCACCGGTGCAGGTTCGTTCATAACCGTTCTCCCTGCAGGTCGTTCAGCACGATCCGCAGCAGCTGTTCGGCCCGCATGCGCTGCCACTCCAGCATCGCGTGCGGGCTGAAGCGGGCCTCCTCGAACAGCGCCACCAGTTCGCGGGCGGACGCGTCGTGCAGGGCGCCGCGCTCGAAGGCACGGGCCAGCACCTCCGACGGGGTATCGGAGATCAGGGGCGCCACCTCGCGGGCCTGGGCGAGGCCGCGTTCCATGGCGCTGTAGCAGGCGATGATCGCGGTGCGGGCGTCCTGGCCCGGGGCGACCATCGCGGCCAGGCCCATCTCCGCCACCTGGGCCAGCGACACCCCGGGTTCGGCGGGGGTGGCCTCGGACGGGACGGGCTGCGGCGCCGGCCTGCTGCGGGTGCCGACGGCGACCACCACCAGGCCGACGATCGCGGTGCCCACCAGGGCCGCCGCACCGACTCCGGCGAGGACGAGGGCGCGGCCGCTGAGTTCGGGAGTTCCGGAGAACGGCTGGGGCGTGGGCGGTGTCGTCTCGACGGGCGCGGTGGTGGACGGGCGGGCGGGCGGTTCTTCCCGCGTCTCGGTGCCGGGTCCGCCCGCGATCAGATAGATCGTCCAGGCCAGGGCCGCGAGGACGGCGAGCATGGCCAGGCCGGCCAGGATCAGCAGGCCCAGGCGACGCAGCTGCCACGGCTGCCGGTCGGTCTCGCGCTCGCCGTCGGGCATGGCCAGCGGCAGCCGATGCTGGCTGGTGATCACGCCGGCCAGCAGGATGACGATCGACACCAGCGACAGCACCGGCATCAGCGCGATGGTGACGGCCGACGGCGGCGAGACGGCATGCGGGCCACCGGTACCCGGGACGATTCCGCGCAGCGCGACGACCGCCAGCGCCACCAACGCGACCAGTCCGATCGCGCGCGGTATCGCCGTTCCTACCACGCCCACGGACATCTCCCAGAACCTCGGTACTGCACAAACAGGCACATCGTTACATGCCGAATGGTTCGTGAGGAGGGAAATCGAGACACCGGCTGAACGAGAATTCGTATCATCCCCGGTGCTGGGAGTGAAAAATCCCGGAAACTGTGAGAATCCACAATTCTGTTGCGCGGCAACTTCCTTGCGACACAAAGGAGTACGTCGGGCGAAAGTGAAAATGCGTTTCACGCGGCGGTGGGATCGCCCGCCGGAAGTTCGCTCAGCCGGCTTGCGGCGCGGGCGAGGTCCGGGACGTGCGGGACGCCGCGGGTGAGGTCGGGCAGCGCCGTCGAGGCGTGGACGGTGAGTGGGAGGTCGGCGTCGTAGAGGACGTCGACCAGGTTGACGAAACGGGTGGCCCAGTCCATGGGGACCGTGCGCAGTGCGGGGACACCGCAGATCGTCCAGTGGCGGTAGCGTCCGGCGAGTTCCAGAAAGTCGGCGGCCGACAGCGGAGCGCCGCACAGTTCCGCGAAATCGACTGCCATACCCCTGTTTTCGATTTCTTGTACCCGAAGGTTCGTGTGGGCTACGGGAATCCGTGCGTTCGGCTCGACCGCCAGGTCGCCGACGATGTAGCACCCCGACGCCAAGCCCGACCGGCGGTCGCCGCCGACGCGGTAGTCGCGCGGGCCGTCGACGGCCACCACGTCGAGGTGCTCGCGGAGGCGCTCGATGGCGGGCAGGAAACGGTCGTGGAACAGCGGATTCGGCAGCAGGTCCACCGGTGGGTAGTTCGAGGTCACCACCAGCACGACGCGCCGGGCGAAGATCGCGTCCAGCAGCCGGGCGATCAGCATGGCGTCGCCGATGTCGTGCACGTGGAATTCGTCGAAGCACACCAGCTCGGCGGTCCCGAGGACGGCGTCCACGGCCCGGTCGATCGATCCGGATTCGGCTACGGCGGCGTGTAATCGGGCGAAGAATTCGTGGAAGTGGTAGCGGCGCTTGCGATCCGAGCGCGCCTCCGCGAAGAACCGGTCCATCAGCATCGTCTTGCCGCGCCCCGGCCGACCGTGCAGGTAGATCCCGCGCGGGCGATGCCACCGCCGCCCCAGCCGACCGCCCAGCGCGGCCAGCCGTTCCGCCGCTTCGCGCTGTGCGTCATCCAGCACCGGATCCATCACACCCTCCGCCCCTCTACTTCTGTAGAGCCTCATCTACACTTGTAGAGGATCGCGGGAGCTACCGCGAGGGAAGGTGACGATGTCCACACCCGACCGCCGCGCGCGGATCGCCGACGCCGCCATCGATCTGATAGCCGACCAGGGCCTACGTGCTTTGACCCATCGCGCCCTGGACACCGCGCTGGAACTGCCGCCCGGTTCGGTGTCGTACTACTTCCGCACCAAGCGCGCGCTCATAGAAGCTGTCGTCGACCGCATCACCACTCGCTCACGGGACGACTTCGAGGCCGCCAAGCTCGCGGGAAGCACGTTTACGGAAACGGAGAAGGTCGCCCACGGCATCGCCGTGTGGCTGGATGAACTACTGGACCGCCGCCACAACCACCTCGTGGCCCGCCACACCCTCATCATGGATCTACGCGGCGACGCCGCACTCCACGACCGACTCGTGGCATGCCTGTTCTCCCACGACCACGCCACCGCTCTGTTCCTGAGCCTGGGTGCGGCCGATCCACCGGCTGCCGCCGCGGATTTCATCGCCCTGATCGAGGGCTTGGTCTTCGACCGATTCGCTGGTGCGCGAAGGGAGTTGGAGCCGGGCACGCCCGAAAGCGTGGCCCGGCTGGAGGTTCCGCTGCGAATACACCTGGCCGGGCTCCGGCCCAGGCCGCGGAGGCTCACACCAACGGCGAGTCGAGATTAGGTCGCTGGGGGCCGTCAGCGCCGAGTGAACTTACCGACCTTCGCATCTGCTACGAAGGCATCCCATTCACCTGGGGCGAAAATCAACGCCGGACCGCTGGGATTCTTCGAGTCGCGGACACCGACGCCGCTCCCCTCGAGCCACGCCACCTCGACACACTCGTTCTCGCCGCCGCTGTGACTGCTCTTGAACCAGGACACCCCGGATAGGTCGATCTTCACGTCTCAAACTCCCTTGCGACCCGCCTGAGCAGATCTCGCGACTTCACCTCATCGAGCGCTGCGCTCCGTATGGTCGAAGCGAGTTCATGGTAGCGCCGGACATCGTCGGCAGCCTCGAGATACAGGTCCGACTCCCGACACCTTTGAAGTAGACCTGCGGCGGCTCAACAGCCCGGCCCGTGGCATCCACTCCGAAGTCATCGGGGGCCTGGTGTTCGATCGGTTCGCCGGTGCGCGAAGGGAATTGCCGCTGGCCACGGGATAAGGCCATGGCGACGGGCGTCAGGGCCGAGCCAACTTACCGGCCTTCGCATCCGCCACGAAGGCGTCCCACTCGCCGGGTGCGAAGACCAAAGCCGGGCCGGTGGGATTCTTCGAATCCCGGACGCCGACACAACCGTCGGCGACCCAGCCCACCTCCACGCAATCGGTCTGACCGCTGCTGTGACTGCTCTTGAACCAAGACACCCCGGCTAGGTCGATCTTCACGCTTCATACTCCCTTGCAGCCCGCCTGAGCAGGTCTCGCGATTTCACTTCATCGAGCGCCGTACCCCGTACGACCGAAGCGAGTTCATGGTAGCGCTGGACATCTTCGGCAGCCTCCAGATATAGATCCGGCTTCCCGACGCCTTCGAAGTAGACCAGCGGCGGCTCCACGGTCCGTCCCTTGGCATCCATTCCGAAATCCAGGATCACGAACGGACCATGGAGGAGTCCCCGCGCGCAACCGGCGCTGAATGGGTGAATCCGAAGACTGACGTTCGGCCGCTTGCTGACCTCCGCAAGGTGCCGCAGTTGCTTCGCCATCACCCGGGGCCCGCCGACGACGCGATGCAGCGCCGACTCGTGGAGCAGCAACTCGAGTTTCACCGGATCGGCCTTGCGGGTCACAATCGTTTGCCGCCTCATACGCAGCGCCACCCGGCGTTCGATGTCCTCCGGGCTGTCGTCCCGGTAGAAATCACTGATCAGCGCCCGCGCATAGTCAGGTATCTGCAGCAGGCCGAGGACGATCTCCTGATACGAAACCAGTTGCCGCGCCTGCGCTACCAACTCGACGTAGATGTTGAACGTCGGGTCGCTGTAGAGACCGGAGAACGCGGTGTACCACGATGAGTCCTGCGCTTGCTTGGCCAATTCCACCGCGCGGGCGGTGTCCTCGGCCGAGACCTCGTACAGCTCACACAGCGCCTTCACGTCGACTATGCGAACCTTCTTCGTCTTCGCCGCCTCGATACGTTGCAAGGCAGCCTGACTCAACTCCACCAAGGCAGCAGCCCTGGCAATACTCAGGCCCGTCGCCTCTCGGCACTCGCGCAGGAACCGACCCAGCTGCCGCCGGGGAAGGGTAGTGGGTTCGAGTTCATCGTCGCTGGTCATAGCCGTGTTCATCCTTTGCGGAAGTGAGTGGATAGGCGTCGGAAATCGAATCAAGCCCTGAACCATCTGCGAACCGCATCCTGGGGATTCACATGACCTCGGATCGAATCACTCGATGCGGATGGCAACATCGTAGCTCTCGTGGTGAGCTGAGTCACAGAGTTCGAACGACAGCGCGGCTCCGAGTCCCGGGTTAACCCAAACTGCCGGAACTACAACAACTTCAGCTCCGAACATAGCGACGCAACACCCCGCTCTGGAGCCACCCCGACAGACCTTCTGATCACCGCAGGCGTTGACTCGCACGCCCAGCAAACCAACACATCGACGAACCAGGGGGAACCGTGACAGACCCGATCCTCGTACCACCGACCATTTACCTGCCCGCACCGGACACCGACCTGCCCACCGACGCACCACCGACACCGATGACCTTCCAACAGGTGCTCGATGGGCTCGACAGGCTCATTCCCCCATCGACCCACGCGGATGACGACTGCGGGGGGTGAGTGACGTTGGGCGCGTGGCACATTGCCCACTGCATCCTCTCCGTCGTCGGCGGCGGAGCCTTCGCGGTCACCGGCCTGGCGTGCATTTGGCCGACCAACCAGCCGCGACACCGAACGCCGGCCCGACGTCCCACCCGCGGCCACTGCGACTTACGCCCGATCCGATGGCCCGCAGCCTGGACATGCGAAACACCCACACAACCGTTGACGATCGCAGAAGCCCAGCGCGCCATGCAGTTACACCGAGAGCACGACTGCGCCCGCAAACACGCCGCGTTTCACCTGTTGGTCGAAACCGGCCGCATCCATCCCGATTCCACACGCCGACAACCATTTTGGAGAGAACCCATGGACCAGACAGAAGAACAACCACACGCGAATCCCGCAAACCCCGAAACCACAAGCGTCCGCGAACTCACCCAGCAAGCCACCCGCGCCGGATATCACCTGGTCCGCAACTCGACACCCCCATACAACTGGAAATTGCTCGACGCCGAAAACGGCGACCCCCTCTTCTCCGCCCTCCACCTCGACCAGATCCGCCACTGGCTCAACACATGACCTCTCGCGACTTCCGCCAGTTTGCGGCCGACCAGCCGGGCACGGCGAATCTTACGAGAGGCCTGCGATCACAGCTTTGATCAGTCCTGCAGATCGCCGCGCTGTATACGCTCGATGACAGCGCCGGAGGTCAGTTCGTACCGGGCTTGCGGTCGATCCCAATAGAATCTAACGAGGTGCAGCATCAATGCTGGATCGACACCCAGAACCCAGGAATGAATGTCCATGTTCTGCTCGTAGTATCCACGCTGCATTCGATCGAGCAGGTGTCTTCCGACCTCCACTTGGATACGCACGCCGGGTTTCGGGGCTATTCGGATCGCATGCGAATTGCTGATCACGCGCGGGAGAATGTTGCCGATGCCGTCCCACGGAATAAATCTGGTCGCAGTTCCCAATGACAGTGAAACACCCTCCACCGCCAGCACGACCACTCCTCGCCGGTTCTTACCGGACAAAACATATCGGAACATGAACGTGGCCATCGCGACCGACACGATCACGATAGCCACCCCTCCGGCACCGATGGCGATGCGTATCGAATCGCTGCGCCCAGACATATCCCGAAGAAAGAGAAGACCGTGTACCAAAAAGAATACTACTGAAGCACCGAGCCACGTCACGACGAGCGGCTTCCATGTGGACAGGAAATAGATACGAAGACCGCTACCGTCCAACACGACAGCTCTAGGAAGTTTTCTGCGTCGAACACGAAGATGAGGTGCAAAGCCAGCCACTAAACTCAATGCTGCCAGTCCACCGGCGATCCCGTATATACCTCCGAGTGTATTACCAGCCGAGGCCGATGCGATGGAGTACGGGATCACGACGGTCGCAGCGATGCCGAAAACTATCGCGCCGGAAACAAGCTTTACCGCAGGGCGTTCCGGACCCCACTCGCCAGGCCACGCAAGTAGTGGCGACTCGACTCGAGTATCGTTCCCCAGCACGGAATTCCCCCTACACCGGACTTCGCCCTATTCGAATGGCTGCTCAGCATTCAGAACGATGCCCGATCGTCCTACACATAACGCCTGTTCCGCAAGCTCGAGCAAGGTTTGCGGCTACCGAGCAAGCCAGAGGGCGAGCCGACCGTTACTCGTGCACCCCGTCCCGATTCCCGCACCCTCTGCAGGGGGTTGAAGAGGGTGCGGGAACACGCAAGGGGTGCGAGAAGGCTTGCCGTGTCAGGCGGCGGTGAGTACCAGGCCGGAGGTGGGGACGCCGGTGCCTGCGGTGACGGCGATGTTTTGGAGGCCCTCCACTTGGTTTACCGAGGTGCCTCGGATTTGGCGGACGCCCTCGGCTATGCCGTTCATGCCGTGGATGTAGGCCTCGCCGAGTTGGCCGCCGTGGGTGTTGAGGGGGAGGCGGCCGCCGAGTTCTATGGCGCCGTCGGCGATGAAGTCCTTGGCCTCGCCTCGGGCGCAGAAGCCCAGCTCTTCCAGTTGCATCAGGACGAAGGGGGTGAAGTGGTCGTAGAGGATGGCTGCCTGCATGTCCTGTGGGCGCAGGCCGCTCTGGGACCACAGCTGGTCGCCTACCAGGCCCATTTCGGGGAGGCCCGTCATGGCGTCGCGGTAGTAGCTGGTCATGACGTACTGGTCGGCGCCGGAACCCTGTGCGGCGGCGGCGATTACGGCCGAGGGCTGCGGCAGGTCGCGGGCCCGCTCGGCGCTGGTGACGACGATCGCGACGCCGCCGTCGGTCTCCTGGCAGCAGTCCAGCAGGTGCAGGGGTTCGGCGATCCAGCGCGAGTTCTGGTGCTCCTCCAGCGTGATCGGCTTGCCGTAGAAGTGCGCCGCCGGATTCACCGCCGCGTGCTTGCGGTCGGCGACCGCGATCCGGCCGAAATCGGCGCTGGTCGCGCCGTAGACGTGCATGTACCGGCGGGCGACCATGGCCACCTGCGCGGCCGGCGTGCCCAGGCCCTGCGGATACGCCCACGCCGCGTCGACGCCCGAAGACGTTGCCGCCGTGGCCAAGTGGGTCGCGAACTGCCCGAACCGGTGTCCCGAACGCTCGTTGAACGCGCGGTAGGCGACCACCACATCGGCGACGCCGGTCGCGACGGCCATCGCCGCCTGCTGCACGGTTGCGCAGGCCGCGCCGCCGCCGAACGGGATGTTGCTGAAGAACTTCAGGCTCGGGATACCCGCCGCCCGAGCCACCGCGGCCTGGGTGTTGGTATCCATCGTGAAGGTCGTCAGGCCGTCGACGTCCGCAGGCTTCAGCCCGGCGTCGTGCAGCGCCGCGGTGACGGCCTCGGCCGCCAGGCGCAGCTCGCTGCGGCCGGAGTCCTTGGAGAAGTCGGTGGCACCGATGCCGACGATCGCGGCCTTACCGCTCAGTTCCGAACTACTCACACAGACTCCTGAAGTGCGATAACGGCTTTCGCCGTGATGTGGTCGCCCAGGCTGTCCCGCCCGACCACGTCGATGTGGATCTCGTCGCCCTCGACCGCCGACACGGTCCCGGTCAGGGTGAGCGTGTCCCCGGCGTACAGCGGCACGCCCAGCCGCAGCGCCAGGGATTTCACGCGGGCGCGCGGTCCGGCCCAGTCGGTCACGAACCGCTGCACCAGACCGGTGTCGGTGAGGATGTTGACGAAGATGTCCTTGGAGCCGCGCTCCACGGCCTTGTCCCGGTCGTGGTGCACATCCTGGAAGTCCCGGGTGGCCAGCGCGGTGCTGACCACGAAGGTGGGATCGGCGTGGATGGTCAACTCGGGCAACGTCGTACCCACCTGCACGGCACCGGGTTCCAGAGTGGCGGTCATGCGCTCACCTTCCAATACGGCACGGTGTTGTCCTCGTCGAGCTGTTCGAAGGCCACCTCGACCGGCTGCCCGACCTCGACCGCGTCGGGCGCGACCCCGCGCAGCTCGCCGAGCATCCGCACGCCCTCCTCGAGTTCGACCAGCGCCACGACGTAGGGCAGCGCACGGCCGGGCACCTTCGGCGCGTGGTGCACGACGTAGCTGAACACCGTGCCCTTCCCGGCGGAGACGACGTAGTCGGCGGGCGCGTCCTTGTCCGCCCACAGCGCGGGCACCGGCGGGTGCTGCAACGTGCCGTCGGGCCGCCGCTGGATCCGAAGCTCGCCGAGTTTCGTGCCCTCCCAGAAGAATTCGGTATCGTTCGACACCGTCGGCCGCGCCCGCTTGCTCGGATCATCCTGCGGCTGAGCCGGTTTCGCGGTCCCGGGCGCGAATTTCAGCATCCGGAAGGCCATCTCGGTGACGGCCTCGTCGCCAACGTACCAGGTGAGGATGTAGGTCGCGAACCAGCCCTCCCCGAGCGCGGTCCGCTTGGGCCCCACCAGATCCCGCAGCCGCGTGCGGGCCTGCGGGCGCTCACCGACCTGAAGGTACCGGTGGTAGGTCTGCTCGCAGTTGGTCGCGACGACGGAGGTGTAGCCCGCGGCGTCGAGCAGATCGTTTACGGCGTTCATCGGATCGTCGGCCGGGCGCGACCCGCGCAGGCCGGGCATCGTCCACACCTGCGCCATGGCGGGCGGGGCCACGATGCCGGGGTGACCGGCGTCGCGGGCGGCCTGCTCGTCGACGTAGATCGGGTTGTCGTCGCCGATCGCCTCGATCCAGTTGTTGATCATGGGCTGGTTGACCGGGTCGCGGGCCACGCGGGGCGCGCACTCCCCCGCCTGCATGATCCGCTCCCCAGCGGCGGTGATCTGTTCCGCTGTCGTGGTTTCCGGCACTGGAAACTCCTATCTCGGTACGCGCGGCAGCTTCAGCCCGGCGGTGGCGACGAGTTCACGCATGATCTCGTTGACGCCGCCGCCGAAGGTCACCACCAAGTTCTGCTTGGTGCGACGGTCCAGCCAGGTCAGCAGGTCGGCGGTCGCGGGATCACCCGGATCGCCGAAGCGTCCGACGATCTCCTCGGCCAGCCGGCCGGCCTCCTGCAACGCCTCGGTCGAGAAGATCTTGGTCGCAGAGGCGTCGGCGATCACTCCGGCCGGATCGTCCGCGGCATGATCGGCATTCGCGGCCACCTGCCAGTTCAACAACTCGTTGAGCCGGACCATGGCGTGCATGCGGCCGAGCGACCGCCGCACATCCGGTTCCCCGAGCACGCCCTGGCGCTGCGACCAGTCCCGCGCCCGGTCGTAGAGCTGCTCGATCTTGCCGGACGGGCCCAGGCTGATCCGCTCGTGGTTGAGCTGGGTGGTGATCAGCTTCCAGCCGCGGTCCACCTCGCCGACGAGCATCTCCGCCGGCACCCGCACGTTGTCGAAGTACGTGGCGTTGGTGTGGTGCGCGCCGTCGCAGGTGATGATGGGCGTCCAGGAGTAGCCCGGATCCTTGGTGTCCACGATGAGGATCGTGATCCCCCGGTGGCGCGATTCGACCGAGCCGGTGCGGCAGGCCAGCCACACGTAGTCGGCCTCGTGCGCGCCGGTGGTGAAGATCTTCTGGCCGTTGACGATCCAATCGCCGTTCTCGTCGCGCACCGCGCTGGTCCGCAGGGCGGCCAGGTCCGTGCCGGCCTCCGGTTCGGAGTAGCCGATGGAGAAGTGCACGTCACCGGCGAGGATGGCGGGCAGGAACTTCTTCTTCTGTTCCTCGGTGCCGAACTGCTGCAGGGTCGGGCCGACGGTCATCAGCGTGACCAGCGGCAGCGGGACGTCGGCACGCGCCGCCTCGTTGTAGAAGATCTGCTGTTCCACCGGGCCGAAGCCCTGGCCGCCGTACTCCTTCGGCCAGCCCACCCCGAGGCGGCCGTCGCGGCCCATGCGCCGCACCACCGCGCGGTAGGCGTCGCCGTGCCGGTTCGCCAGCATCTCGGCCTCCTCTTCGGGAGTCACGAGATCGGCGAAGTACGAACGCAATTCGTCGCGCAGCCGGCGCTGCTCGGCCGTTAGGTCGATGAACATCTGGCTCCCAAACGATCCAGCCGGAACGACGCGCCGCCGAGCCAGCGGGCGATGTCCTTGGCCTGTGAGTAGTAGCGATGCAGCGGATGGGTCATATCCACCCCGATGCCGCCGTGCAGGTGATGGCACTTCTGCATGGCCGCGGGCAGATCCGAGGCGACGCAGTAGGCCAAGACATCGAGGTCGTCGTCTGTCCGTTCGCGGTGCTCGGGGCTCGAATCCTCTTGTGCCAGCGCCCAGTTCGCCGACGCCGCAGCTGCGTGCAGGGTGCGCGACACCACGTAGACGTCGCCGATCTGCTGGGCGACCGCCTGGAATTCGGCCAGCGGGCGCCCGAACTGGTGCCGGGTCCGCACGTGTTCGGCGGTCAGCGTCAGCACGCCTTTCAGCAGTCCGTCCGCGACCGCGCCGATGGTGGCCAGCGCCAGCCGGTGCAGGTCGCCGAGGTCGCCGGGCAGGAGCTGCTCGGCGGGGATCTCGGCCTCGTCGAACTGCACCGAGAATTCCGGTGCGCCGGTGGACGCCGGGCTCTCCCGGAACGTGACACCGGCGGTACCGGATTCGACCACGGCGATACCTGAGTCGGTCGGCACCAGCATCCACCGGGCCGTATCGGCGTACGGCACCGCCGCCTTGGTCCCGCTGATCCGCACCACGCCGCCGTCGGTCACGGCGACCGTGTGCGGCTTGGTCACGAACGGCGCGCCCGGCTCGTGCAGGGCCGCGGTCAGCACCGCGCCCTCGGCGACGGCCGGAAAGATCTTCTCCGCCAGCGCCTCCGGGGCCCGGTCGATCAGCGGCAGCACCCCGAGCCCGAGCGTGGCCAGGGCCGGCACCTGGACGGCGTCGGTGGCCAGTTCGGTCAGCATGGCCGAGACCTCCAGCAGTCCCATGCCGTCCCCGCCGTAGCGCTCGGGCAGCGCGACCAGTAGCAGGCCACTGTCGACGAGCCTCGGCCACAATGCGATATCGCGTGCGCTGTCGCGTTCCAGCAAACTTACGACAACCTCGGCGACAGCGTCCTGGCTCTCGTCCCTGTTGAAGTCCAATTCAATGCTCCCGTATCAGGTGTGGAGTCAGCCGTGCGATTCGCGCGGGAGCCCGAGAATCCGTTCGCCGGCCACGGTCAACAGAATCTGCTCGGTGCCCCCCGCGATCGATAAACAGCGCGTCAACAGGAATTGTTTCACCACTTCCGATTCCTGAGCGCCCGCGACACCGGAAAGTTCGACGGCGAATTCGGCGACCGCCTGACGATGCCGGACACCGACCAGTTTGCGGACGCTGCTCTGCGGTCCGGGATCGACGCCCGCGAGTATTCGCTGCGCCGCCCGGGTTTCCAGCAATAGACCAGCGACCGATTGGGAAACGAGATCGCCGAGGCGATCGGCGATCAATTCGGCGCCCGGTCCGGTGCGCGGAGCCGTCTCGATGAGCGCCTCCAATTCCTTGCCGATTCCGCTGCCGCCCATGGCGACCCGCTCCGAGGAGAGTGTGGAACGGGCGATCTTCCAGCCCGCGCCCAACTCACCGACCAGGCAGTCGTCGGGGACGAAAACCTCGTCGAGGAATACCTCGGAGAATTCGGCTTCCCCGGTGATCTGGACCAGCGGCCGGATATCGATACCGGGGCTGCTCATATCGACCAGGAAGTAACTGATCCCGCGATGCTTCGACACGCTCCCGTCGGTGCGGGCCAGGCAGATCGCCCAGTTCGCGTCGTTCGCCTTGGACGTCCAGACCTTCTGCCCGTTCAGGGTCCAGCCGCCCTCGGCCCGGGTCGCGGTGGTGCGCAGCGCCGCCAGATCCGAGCCGGCCTCCGGCTCGCTGAACAGCTGGCACCAGATGACGTCGCCGCGCAGCGTGGGGTGCACGAAACGCTCGATCTGCTCGGGTGTGCCGTGCTGCAGCAGCGTCGGGACGGCCCAGTTGCCGATCTGGATGTCCGGCACCGTGATTCCCGCGGCCCGCACCTGCTCGTCGATCAGCGAGCGCAGGATCGGGCCCGCGCCGCGCCCGTACGGCCGGGGCCAGTGCGGCGCGAACAGGCCGGTGTCCACCAGGGCCCCGCGCTGCTCCTCGACCGGGAGCGCGCCGATGCGGGCCAGCTCCGCGCCGAGTTCGGCGGCCTCCGCCGCGTCCAGTCCCAGTGCGTCCCAGGCCTCGCTGTCGGTCGCGGCGTCGTCGCCGAAGCCGAGATCCAGGCCCACGGTGCGCCGGGCGCCCGCCCGGACCAGCTCGGTCACGCGGGATCGCCACGCCGCGCCGCCGCCCAGCAGCTGGCGCAGCGCCACCGCCCGGCGCAGGTACAGGTGGGCGTCGTGCTCCCAGGTGAAGCCGATCCCGCCGAGCACCTGGATGCAGTCCTTGGCGGTCTCCACCGCCGCGTCCAGGGCGATCGACATGGCGATGGCTGCCGCCAGCGGTAATTCGTCACTGCGGTTGTCGACGGCCGTCGCGGCGTCGGCGGCGACCGCGCGGATCAGCTCCGTGCGGCACAGCATCCACGCGCACAGGTGCTTGACCGCCTGGAATTCGCCGATCCGGCGGCCGAACTGCTCACGCACCTTGGCGTAGTCGGTGGCCGTCTCCAGGCACCAGCCGGCGATTCCGGCCAGCTCCGCGGCCACCAGGGCGGCGGTCAGATCCCCTACCGCGTACGGGGATTCGAAGATGTGGTCGGCAGGGACGCGGACGCCTTCGCAGACGACGCGGGCCAGGGGGGTGCTGGCGTCGAGGGGAGGTAGTTCCTCGATTCGCAGGCCCTGGGTGTTCGGGTCTACGAGGGCCCACTTGTGTTCCCGGCCAAAAGCGTGCCGGGAAAACGAGGGGGCGGTCGCCGAGGCTTCGGTAGGCGACGTGGAGGTTGCCGAAGTTTCGGCCGACGAGGGGTCGCCGTCCTTGGTTCCGGCGTGCTTTTGGCCGGAACCCACCGGCACCAGCACGGCAGTTCCCTCCGCGGCACCCAGAACGGTTTCCCAGACACCCGTCAGTTCGATCTCGCCGGAGCCGTTGTCCGGCACCGCAAGCGCGTCGCCCAGTGCGACGCCGCACGGCGTATCCTCGTCCAGAGCCCCGCCGGTAACGAGGCCGGCGAGCACGGTCGTCAGGACCGGGCCGCCCACCAGGTCGTGCGCCGCCTGTTCGATCAGTACGGCCAGGTCGCCGACGGACCCACCGGCACCCCCGGCGGCCTCGTCGACCGCGACGCGGAAGATGCCCAGACCCACCAGGCTCGGCCAGAAATCGCGCCAATAACCAGGTGCCCCGCTGCGCATTGTTGCAATCGGACGGACCGTCGAAGCCCATCCGCGCATCGACTCCTGAACGGCTTTATGCTCGTCAGTGGTGGCGATGGTCACACTCCATACCGCCTTTCCGGCGTGACTCCCACACCTAGAACATGTTCTAATATCCACGTCGGGCGGAAGTCAAGGCACCGTCCGTCACCGCAGCCCACGGCACAGGCGCAGCACAACGACGTTCGCAGGAAAGGACATTCACCAATGGCCAGTCCCTCCCGAGAGGAGTCGACCGACTCGGGGGCGCGCAACGGAAGTCGCCCGCGTGCCACCCCGGTGAGCACGCTCAGCGAGGACGAGCTCAGCTCGGCCGCCCAGCGCGAACGCCGCAAACGGATCCTCGACGCCACCCTCGCGCTGGCCTCCAAGGGCGGCTACGACGCGGTGCAGATGCGTGCGGTCGCCGAACGGGCCGATGTCGCGGTGGGCACGCTGTACCGGTACTTCCCGTCCAAGGTCCACCTGCTGGTCTCGGCCCTGGCGCGGGAATTCGAGCAGTTCGACAGCAAGCGCAAACCGCTGGCCGGGCAGAGCCCTCGCGAGCGCATGCATCTGCTGCTCACCCAGGTCACCCGGGCCATGCAGCGCGATCCGCTGCTCACCGAGGCCATGACGCGCGCGTTCATGTTCGCCGACGCCTCCGCGGCCGCCGAGGTCGATCGGGTCGGTCGCGTGATGGACAAGTTCTTCGCCCGGGCCATGAACGACGGCGAGGCGACGGATCGCGATCTGGCCATCGCGCGGGTGATAAGCGATGTCTGGCTGTCGAACCTCGTCGCCTGGCTCACCCGCCGTGCCTCCGCGACGGACGTCACAGAACGCCTCGAACTGACCGTCGACCTGCTGTTGGGCGCCGAGTCGGCGTAGGTTTGCCGGGTGTTCCGCGTGGCAAACCAGCAAACCTAAGACAGGAGAACGCACAATCAGGGATGCGCGCGGCGAGGTGAACGTAAACGTCCTGTATCACTGCGCGAACCGGCGGGCAAACCCTACCCAGTAGAGTTTCCCGCGCCCTGAAATTTCTCCTCCGATCTATAGGTTGGATGCGTGAGCGCACAGGATCTGCCACAGGAACTTCGCCGTGCGTTGTCGGCAGTAGCCCGCATGCCGCGGCTGCTCGTCGCTTCGGACTACGACGGGACCATCGCACCCATCGTCTCCGACCCGACGAAGGCGTATCCCCATCGGGAGTCGGTGAGCGCGCTGCGCGCCCTCGCCGGCTTGACGGCCACCACGGCGGCCGTCATCTCCGGGCGGGCGCTGCGAGATCTCGCGGCGCTGTCCCGGCTCCCGGTCGAGGTACAGCTGATCGGAAGCCATGGCTCGGAATTCGACGTCGGCTTCGTCCATGCCATCGACAACGACGCCAAGCAATTACTGACCGAGGTCCAGCACGCGCTGGAGCGCATCGCCACCGACCATCCGGGCGCGGCCGTGGAGATCAAACCGGCCAGCGTGGCCCTGCACGTCCGCAACGCCGCCCCCGAGGTAGGCCGCCGCGCGTTGCAGCAGGCCCGGCAGGGCCCGGCGAGCTGGGTCGGCGTGCAGGTGACCGAGGGCAAGGCCGTCGTCGAGCTGGCCGTCATCCAGACCGACAAGGGCAAGGCCCTCGACATCATCCGCCATCAGGAGGGCGCCTCGGCGGCGGTCTTCTTCGGTGACGACGTCACCGACGAGAAGGCGTTCGCGCGGCTGTCCGGCCCGGACGTCGGCATCAAGGTCGGCGAGGGCACCAGCCTCGCCGGATATCGCGTGGCCAGCACCGAGGAGGTGGCCAAGGCCCTGGCGTTCCTGCTCGAAGAGCGGCGCACCTGGCTGGCCGGTGCCTCGGCCCCCCGAATCGAGCGGCTGACCATGCTGGCCGGCCCCCGCTCCAAGGCACTCGTCACCCCGGACGGCACCGTCACCTGGCTCTGCCATCCGGAACCGGATTCGGCGGCCGTCTTCGCCCACCTGCTCGGCGGGCCGCAGGCCGGGCACTTCACCATCACACCGGAACGCCCCGGGCTGCCGCTGTCGCAGCGCTACGTCGACGGCACCATGACCGTCGAAACCCGCTGGGCCAGTTTGCAGGTCGTCGACTACCTGCCGCACGACGTCCCGCCGGAGCGCACCGATCTGACCCGGGTCATCACCGGTGACGCGCGCGCGGTGGTCACCTTCGCGCCGCGGCCGGAATTCGGCCAGGTGCCGGTCAACCTCGAACGCGATACCGCCGGACTGCGGGTGCACGGCACCAACGATCCGATCGTGCTGCGCTCGCCGGGCGTGGAGTGGGAGATCGTCGAGGAGGGCATTCACCAGACCGCTCGCGCGGTCGTCGATCCCTCGAACGGGCCGGTGATCCTCGAGATGCGCTGCGGCACATCCGATCTCGCCCCCGCCATGGTCAGCGAGCCGGAGCGCCGCCGCGAGGCCGAGCACTACTGGCGGGACTGGGCGTCGGAGCTGGCGCTGCCGCCGCTGAAGCCCGACCTGATGAAGCGGTCGGCGCTCACGCTGCGCGGGCTGGTGCACGCGCCGTCGGGGTCCATCATGGCCGCCGCCACCACCTCGCTGCCCGAGGACATCGGCGGCGTCCGCAACTGGGATTACCGCTACTGCTGGCTGCGCGATGCCTCGATGACCGCGCACGCGCTGGTCACGCTGGGCTCGGTCACCGAGGCCGAGGACTTCCTCGAATGGGTGCACCGGGTGCTGGGGACCCTGGCCGGACCGGAGCGCCTGCATCCGCTGTACACCCTGTACGGGGAGACCCTGCCGCCGGAGGCCGTCCTCGACGCGCTTCCCGGCTACGCGGGGTCGCGGCCCGTGCGCGTCGGCAACGCCGCCAATATGCAGGTTCAGCTGGACGTCTTCGGGCCGATCGTGGATCTCATCGCGGGGCTCGCCGAGGCCCGCGAGCTCAAGGGCATCACCGATCCCAGCAAGGCGCTGCCGGATCGCGACTGGGATCTGGTGACGGCCATGGTGTCCGCGGTGCAGCGGCGCTGGCGCGAGCCCGACCACGGCATCTGGGAGATCCGCGGCAATCCGCGTCATCACGTGTACTCGAAGGTGATGGGCTGGCTGACCGTCGACCGCGCGCTGCGGCTGGCGGAGAGGTTCCACCGCGGCGTCGATCCGGCCTGGCTGGAGTTGCGCGAGACCATCGCCGACGAGGTCAAAACCAAGGGCTGGAACGACGAGGTGCAGTCCTACACCGCGGCCTACGACGGCACCGACCTGGACGCGGCGACGCTGTACATCGGCCTGAGCGGGCTGATCGAGCCGTCGGATCCGCGGTTCGCCGCGACCGTCGTGGCCACGGAGGCCGAGCTGCGCAGCGGGTCCACGGTGTACCGCTACCACCACGACGACGGGCTGCCCGGCGGCGAGGGCGGCTTCCACCTCTGCGCCGCCTGGCTGGTGGAGGCGTACCTGCTGATCGGCAAGCGCGCCGACGCCGAGGCGCTGTTCGCGCAGCTGGTGGACGTGGCCGGGCCGACCGGGCTGCTGAGCGAGGAGTACGACCCCGTCGCGGAGCGGTCGCTGGGCAACCATCCCCAGGCCTACAGCCACCTCGGTTTGCTGCGCTGCGCGCAGTTGCTGAGCCAGCCGGTGGCCGCGCTGGCGCAGTGAGGCAGCGGTAGTTCATCAATCGAGCAGCGGAACGGCCCATCCCGTGTGGGGTGGGCCGTTCTCGCACTTCCGACGCCATTCCCCACCCCTCCCTCGTTTTCCGGCACGCTTTTGGCCGGAATCTCACCTACGGATTCCGGCCAAAAGCGTGCCGGAAAACGAGGGGGTGGGCTGCCAGGGCCGTCCGTGTCGGGTCTCACAGCGGGAATCGGACAGATCGATGGCGGCGGTCCTGGACACGTGCGCTACATTTAATGGAAATCGTTTCCGTTAAGTGCGTTGTGTAGGAGTACCCCCGCGTGACCAGAAGTTTCGCCGTCCGGATAGCCGCCGTCGCGATGGGGGTCGCGGCCGCGGCGGCGCTCACCGCCTGTTCCGGCAACGATTCGGGCAAGCCGAAGATCGTGGCCTCCACCGACGTCTGGGGCAGCATCGCGGCCGCGATCGCCGGACCGGACATCGAGGTGACATCCATCATCACCGGCACGACCGATCCGCACGAGTACCAGACCAGTCCGACGGATGCCGCCGAGATCCGCGATGCCGCGCTGGTCGTCGTCAACGGCGGGCACTACGACGAATTCGCCGAGAAGGCCGCCGAGGGCCGCAGCAAACCCACGATCGACGCCTTCGACCTGAAGTCCGACAAGGACGACGAGAACGAGCACGTCTGGTACGACGTGAACACCGTCGACGCGGTCGCCGGACGGATCGCCGCCGAGCTGGGCCGGATCGACGGCGAGCACGCGCAGGCCTACACCGAGCGAGCAGCCGCCTTCCAGGGCAAGTTGAAGGAGATCAGCGCGGTCACCGCGAAGATCGCCGCCGACCATCCGAAATCGCCGGTGCTGCAGACCGAGCCGATCGCGCACTACCTGCTGCTGGCCGCCGGCGCGGACGACCGCACGCCGCACGCCTTCGAGGAGGCGGTGGAGCAGGGCACCGATCCCGCGCCCGCCGATGTGGCCGCCGTCCGTGATCTGCTGACCGCCAAGCAGGTTCGCGCGCTGGTCTACAACGTGCAGACCGAGGACAAGACCACCCAGGACATCGCCGCCACGGCGAAGTCCGCCGGTGTCCCGGTCGTCCAGGTGACCGAGACCCTGCCCGAGGGCACCGATTACGTGCAGTGGCAGACGGGCAACGCCCAGGCGCTGGCCAAGGCGCTGGGCTGACGACGGGAGTACCGATGCCGGGGAAGGTCCGCACGAGCGACGAGGTTGCACCCAGCGAATCGGCGGGGGCGCGGGATTCGTCCGCGCCCGAAACGCCCGATCAGGAAAGGCCCTCCGCCCCCGTGCTACTCGACGACCGCGATGCCTCCGACGGCCTGGCCACCGACCCGGTCCCCGGCTGCCCGGCCTGCGACACCCCCTCCGACGACGGCGGCGACCCGGAACCGGCCGCTGGCAGCACCGGCTCGGCTCCGACAGTCGGCACCGGTTCCGGGCCGACCGTCGACGGTAGTACGAATTCGACGCCTGGTGTCGACGGCGACACAAGCTCGAAGCCCGGAGTCGGCGAGAGCACGAACTCCGAACCGGGCGTTGCCGGCGCGGACTCCCAGCCGGCGGTAAGCGGCAGCACTCGGGTGATTCCTGCGGCCGTGCGGCTGCGGGGTGCTCGACTGTCGTTCGGGGAGCGGACGCTGTGGCAAGGGCTGGACTTGGATGTGGCCCCCGGCGAGTTCATCGCGGTACTGGGGCCGAACGGGTCGGGGAAGACCTCGCTGCTGCGGATGCTGCTCGGGCAGGTGACGCCCAGCGCGGGGACCGCCGAGGTGGCGGGTTCGCCCGCGCGCGTGGGCAATCCGCACATCGGGTACGTGCCGCAGCAGAAGACGATCGATGCCGGGGTGCAACTGCGGGGAACCGATCTGGTCGGGCTCGGAGTCGACGGCCATCGCTGGGGGCTGGGCCTGCGCGGGCGTAAGGAACGGCGACGCAGGGTGGCCGAGGCCGTGGCGCAGGTGGGGGCCGAGCACTACGCGCACGGCCCGCTGGAGTCGATGTCGGGCGGCGAGCAGCAGCGGCTGCGGGTGGCGCAGGCGCTGGTCGGCGACCCGCGCGTGCTGCTGTGCGACGAACCGCTGCTGAGCCTCGACCTGGCCAATCAGCGCCTGGTGTCCGAGCTGATCGATAAGCGCCGCCGCGACCACGACACCGCGGTGCTGTTCGTGACCCACGAGATCAATCCGATTCTGCCGCTGGTGGATCGGGTGCTGTACCTGGTCGACGGGAAGTTCCGGATCGGCACGCCGGACGAGGTGATGACCTCCGAGGTGCTGTCGGAGCTGTACCGCACCGAGGTGGACGTGCTGCGGGTGCGCGGCCGCCTGGTGGTCGTCGGCACGGGCGACACCATGGACGCGCTGGGCGTCTCGGGCGGCCACTGCCACGCCGAGACCGACGCGGCGCGGAAGGTGCGCGCGTGATCGACAAACTCTCCGACGTCTTCGCCAAGATGTTCGACTTCCAGACCACCGCGAATCTACTGTCCTACGACTTCGTTGTGCAGGCGGTGCTGGCGGCGGCGCTGCTGGGCCTGCTCGCCGGAGCCATCGGCCCGCTGATCGTCAGCCGCCAGATGTCGTTCGCCGTGCACGGCACCAGCGAACTGTCGCTGACCGGCGCGGCGGCGGCGCTGCTGGCCGGAATCGGCGTGGGCGCGGGCGCGATCGCCGGTTCGGTGGTGGCGGCGGTCATGTTCGGACTGCTGGGATCGCGTGCGCGAGAACGTGATTCGGTGATCGCCGTGGTGCTGTCGTTCGGCCTCGGACTGTCGGTGCTGTTCCTGTGGCTGGGTCCCAGCCGCGCCGGATCGAAGTTCTCGCTGCTGACGGGCCAGGTGGTCAGCGTGGGGAACGGCGGGCTGACCATGCTCGCCGTGTGCTCGGTGGCGGTCCTCGCGGTGCTGGCCTTCGTCTACCGCCCGCTGCTGTTCGCCAGCACCGATCCCGAAGTGGCCGTGGCGCGCGGCGTCCCCGTCCGGGCCCTGTCCGTGGTCTTCGCGGTGCTGCTCGGCATCACCGCGGCCTTCGGCGTTCAGATCGTCGGCGCCCTGCTGGTGCTGTCGCTCCTGATCACCCCCGCCGCGGCGGCCGCCCGCCTCACCGCCAGCCCCGCCCGAGCCACCCTCCTCGCCATTCTGTTCGCCGAGATCTCGGCCGTCGGCGGCATTCTTCTCTCCCTGGCTCCCGGCGTCCCCGTCTCCACCTTCGTCACCGCGATCTCCTTCGCGATCTACCTCGTCTGCCGCGTCGTGGGCATGCGTACCCGCCGCCCCACCCCCGCACCCGAGCCCGCGTCAGCCCTCGCCGGCTAGGGCGAAGAGGCCGTCGGAGGTTTGTTCGATGAGGCCGTCGACGAGGAGGGAGTCGAGGGCGCGGTCGCGCTGGCCGGGGTCGCGGGTCCAGGCGAGGTCGAGGGCTACGCGTTCGACGGGACCGGTGGCGCCGCGGAGGACGTCGAGGAGGCGGCCGCGGGCCTGGCGGTCGGTGCCGTCGTACTTCTGGGTGCGGCGGACGACGTCGGAGGCGGGTCGGCCGGCGGTCACCCAGGCACAGGTGGGGAGGGGGCAGCGGGCGCAGTCGGGATTGCGGGCGGTGCAGACCGTCGCGCCGAGTTCCATCAGGGCCGCGGAGAATCGTGCGGCCCGATCGATCGGCCCCGGCAGCAGGGCCTCGGTCTCGGCGAGGTCGCGGGCGGCCGGATTGCCCGCCTCGGCCCGGCCGTGCACGGCGCGGGCGACGACCCGGCGAACATTGGTGTCCACCACCGGAACTCGCTGCCCGTAGGCGAAACAGGCCACCGCCCGCGCGGTGTAGGCCCCGATGCCGGGCAGGCCGAGCAGCACCTCGACGTCGTCGGGCACCTCGTCCCCGTAGTCGGCGGCCAGCACCTGCGCGCATTCGTGCAGGCGCAGCGCGCGCCGCGGATAGCCGAGCTTGCCCCACGCGCGCAACACCTCGCCCTGCGGCGCGGCGGCCATCGCCGACGGCACGGGCCAGCGCGCCACCCACTCCCGCCAGATCGGCTCCACCCGTACGACCGGCGTCTGCTGGAGCATGATCTCGCTCATCAGGATCTGCCAGGCGGTCACCCCCGGCCGCCGCCAGGGCAGATCCCGGGCGGTCTCGCCGTACCAGTCGATCAGGGTGTCCGAATCAATGCTCACGCGCGCCCGTTCCTTCCGATCCCGCTGCCCGCCGCACCCGGCGGGCCGATCCACATCCGCTCCCATACCACCCGGCCGCCCCCGGCGGCACTGTCGTCGACTTCACACCCCGTATCGGCGACGGTGGGATCATGAGGCTCACCACGAGATCTCGTGGCACGTCAGCGCACATTTGCCGGACCGTAACCGCACGGACTCGCGGGTAGCGAGCCGACTGTGGAAAATGGGACACATGCCTCATACCAACCCGATCAGCGCCTGGAAGGCTCTCCGCGAGGGCAACGACAGGTTCGTCAACGGCACGCTGCAGCATCCTAGTCAGGGCGCGGCCGACCGGACCAAGCTCGTCGGCGGGCAGCAGCCCGCGGCGATCCTGTTCGGGTGCGGGGATTCCCGAGTGGCCGCGGAAATCATCTTCGACCAGGGCCTCGGCGATATGTTCGTGGTGCGCACCGCCGGTCACGTGATCGACTCCTCGGTGCTCGGCTCGATCGAGTACGGCGTCGAGGTGCTCAACGTCCCGCTGATCGTGGTGCTCGGCCACGACAGCTGCGGCGCGGTGCGGGCGACCATCGACGCCCTCGACGGCGGCGACGTCCCCGGCGGATTCATCCGCAGCGTCGTGGAGAAGGTCACGCCGTCCATTCTGATCGGCCGGCGCGAGGGCCTGGCCGGGGTGGACGAACTCGAGGCCCGCCACGTCGAGGAAACCAGCCGTTTGCTGATGCAGCGCTCGCAGATCATCGCGCAGCGGGTGGCCGCCGGCGAGTGCGCGATCGCCTGCGTCACCTACAAGCTCGAGGACGGTAAGGCCGTCCTGCGCCGCACCGTGGGCAACATCGGGGAAACAGCCTGACGAAGCGCCGGGAAATGTACCCGGCGCCACCCCCCTTTCCACACCGACACGCCGCGCCGCTGAGGCCGGCGTGCCCGGCCGTGCGCTTACCGTTGTGGCGTGCTGGAACCGAATGGACCGCTGCCGCCGGAGATCTACTGGCGCCGTCGCCTGCTCGCCATCGGGGCGCTGATCGTCGCCCTCGTCCTGGTGATCTGGCTGGCCGTCATGCTGCTGCGTGGCGGCGACGACAAGCAGGACACCCCCGCCGCCGCGGCCGCCACCTCGGCCACGAGCACGACGGCGGCGAACTCCTCCAGCGCGCCCGAGTCCAGCCCGTCGTCGGCTCCGGCATCCGCCAACGCGACCGCCAGCGGTTCCCCGGTCGCCTGTCCGGATCAGTCGCTGGCGGTGAAGGTGACCGTCGGGCAGCCCGCCTACAAGCCCGGTGAGCAGCCGGTCTTCGGGATCGTCGTCACCAATATCTCCACCGCGGCCTGCCAGCGCGATATGGGCTCGGGGCTGCAGCAGGTCACGGTGCAGTCGCTGGACGGGCAGCGGCGGATGTGGTCGAGCACCGACTGCGATCAGGGCGGACCCGGCGACGTGCGCGCGCTCAAGGGCGGCGAGCAGGCGGCGTTCACGCTCACCTGGTCCGGGACGAGTTCGCAGCCGGGCTGCGCGGGCGAGCGGGTCCAGGTGCCCGCGGGCGCCTACGCCGTTGTCGCGCAGCTGGGTTCGGTCCGCAGCACCCCGGAGACCTTCAACATCTCCTAGCAGGATGCGGAGTCACACGCTGCCCCCGGCCGACCGGGAAAGGCCCGCGCGGATCACACGCTGCCCGTCTCCGCCAACCGGGACAAGCCTTCCCGGATCTGGCGGGCCAGGGCGGCGTCGACGCCCTCGACGGCGGCCAGGTCGTCGGTGGTCGCGGCGAGCAGCTTCGGCAGCGACGCGAACGCCGACACCAGTGGTTCCACCGAGCGCGGCGACACCCGCGGGATCTCGGCGAGCAGCCGGTAGCCGCGCGGGCTGACGCCCATGTCGAGGGTGTCGCCGGCGGCCGGGAAACCCAGCGGCGAGGCCAGATTCGGCAGGTCCAGCAGTTCCACCTCGAGCAGCCCCGCCAATCGCGTCAGCGCGCGGTCCAGCGCCTCGTCGCCGGGGTCCGCCCGCAGGTAGTCACGCACCACCAGCCGCCGCACGGTCTCGGTATTGCCCACCACCTCGGCCAGCTGCAGCGCCAGCTGGCGACCGTCGACGCCGAGTTCGCCCACGTCGGAATCGATCTCGCGGGCCACGCGGCGGATGAGTTCCAGGCAGTGCACGACGGTGAGCACATCGCGCAGGGTGGCGTAGTCCTCCAGCTCCACCAGCGACAGCTGGCGGGTCAGCTCGTCCAGCCGGGACCGGTAGCGCTCCAGCGTCGCCATCGCCTGGTTGGCGCGCGACAGGATGGTCTCCGACGGCTGGATCAGATGGCGGCCGTCGTGGCCGTACACCGTCACGAGCCCGGTCGACCGGCTCACCGACACCACCGGGTGACCGGTCTGCGCGGCGGTGCGCTCGGCGGCCTTGTGCCGGGTGCCCGACTCGCCGGTCGGCAGCGTGGGATCGGGAACCAGGTGCACATTGGCCCGCCGGATGCGGGCGCCGTCGGTCGAGAGCACCACGGCGCCATCCATTTTCGACAGCTCGCGCAGGCGCGTCGGGGAGAATTCGACGTCCAGCTCGAAGCCGCCGTCGCAGAGCCGCTCCACCGACTCGTCGTAGCCGAGCACCACCAGCGCGCCGGTGCGGGCCAGCAGGATGCGGTCGATACCGTCCCGCAGGCGGGTACCGGGAACCAGTCGCGTGACTGCGCCGGGCCGCAGGACGGGTGGGAGCGGGTCCTCCGCATCACCCTGCGGCACAACGGTTTCCGGCGCTCCGACACCCGGAGAAGTCCTGCCGAGCAGGTTGGTGACCCAGTGACCCGCGTTCATCCGGCAGCCTCCGCACGCTTGCGACTTCGATTCGACAATCCACCCCGGGCGACCGCCTCGCGGACGTTCGCCACCTCGTGCACCTTCATGGTGATACCGGAGCTGTCAACCCCTGGCGGCACCAGCGCCTCTGTGAAACCTAGCCGTTCCGCCTCGGCGAGTCGACGGTCCAGTCCCGTGACACGCCGCACCTCACCGGCCAGCCCCACCTCGCCGAGGATCACCATCCCCGGCGGCAGCGACTGGTCGCGGGCGGCGCTGGTGAGCGCCAGCGCGATGGCCAGATCGGCGGCCGGTTCGGTCAGCCGCATGCCGCCGACCGTCGCCGCGTACACGTCGGCCTTGCCGAGCGAGATTCCGCACCGGCTCTGCAGGACGGCCAGGACCATCGAGACGCGGTTGTAGTCCAGGCCGCTCACCGCCCGCCGGGGCTGCGGGATCTGGGTCTCCACGGTCAGGCCCTGCACCTCGCCGAGCAGCGGGCGCTTACCGTCCATCGCGACCGTGATCGCCGTGCCGGGCACCGTATCCTCGCGATGGTGCAGGAACAGGCCGGAAGGGTCGGTGACACAGGCGATTCCGTCGTCGTGCAGTTCGAAGCAGCCGACCTCGTCGGCGCTGCCGAAGCGGTTCTTGATCCCGCGCACCATGCGCAGCGTCGAATGCCGGTCGCCCTCGAATTGCAGCACCACGTCCACCAGGTGTTCCAGCGTGCGCGGCCCCGCCACGTTGCCGTCCTTGGTGACATGGCCGACCAGCAGCACCGCGATCCCGCTCACCTTGGCCAGCGAGGTGAGCGCCGAGGTCACCGCCCGCACCTGGGTGACGCCGCCGATCACCCCGTCGACGTCGGCGGCCAGCATGGTCTGCACCGAGTCGACCACCAGCAGGGTCGGGCGCACCTGCTCGACGTGGCCGAGGATGGTCGACAGATCGGACTCGGCCGCCAGGTACACCCGTTCGTGCACCGCGTCGGTCCGGTCGGCCCGCAGTTTCACCTGACCGGCCGACTCCTCGGCCGTCACGTACAGCGACCGCTCGTCGCGCTGGCGCGCCCACCGGTGCGCGACCTCGAGCAACAGGGTGGACTTGCCCACACCCGGCTCGCCCGACAGCAACACCACCGACCCCGGGACCACGCCGCCGCCGAGTACCCGGTCCAGCTCGCTGACGCCGGTGGATCTGGCCCGGGTGACCTGCGAATCGATGGTGGAGATCGGCGCGGCCGCGGTAGACGGCAGCAGCGCCTTACGAGCGGCCGGAGCGGACGGGGACGCGGCCGCCACCTCGTCGACCGAACCCCATTCGCTGCAGCCGGGGCAGCGACCCACCCACTTGGCAACCTCGTACCCGCACGCGGAGCAGCGATACTGCGACTTCACCTTGGCCACGTGCGCAGCCTAGGGATGCGGTACGACAGGGAGGCTCAGTGCCCGCCCTTGTGTTCGGCCGCGCCCTCGGCGGCGGCAGGAGCGCCTTCCTTGCGCGCGGTGTCCGGACCGGCGTCGACCGGGACGTGGACCTGGACGGTGCCGTTCTCCTTGAAGTTGAACGTCACCTGGTAGGTCAGACCGGGGGTGATATCCCTGGTCAGGTTGGTGATCTCGACCAGGATCGGCTGGGCGGGCTCGGCCGGGTGCTCCGCGGCGCCGAGGCCCTCGGGCTGATGCGCGCCCGCGGCGCCGGTGGTGGTGCTCGACGCCGAGGTGGTCGGCGCGGCCGAACCGGACGGCGTGGCGGACGCGGACGGCGTGGCGTGCTGCTCGCCGTGCTCGGCGGCCTGGGCGGACTTACCGGCCGCGACCAGGGTCTGCTGGAACTTCAGCTCCGGATTCGACGGTGTGATCTTCACCGTGCCCAGATCGGTGGTGATGCTGGTGAGTTCGTCGATCTTGGTCTCGCCGTCGTTGACCGCGCTGAACGCGAGGAGGGCCTTACCGCCCTTGGCGTTGGTGTACTCCTCCGACTGCGGGAGCAGGATGCGCACGTCGCGCAGCGCCACCTTGCCGACATTGGCGCTGTTGCCGTTCACGGCCGCGACCTGGGAGGCGGTCTGCGAGATCTGGCCCGCGCCGCAGCCCGACAGCGCCAGGGCCGCACCCGCGGCGACGGCGGCGATGATCAGGGCACGCCGAGGCGCCTTCGACGCTGTGGTGGCATTCAGGGCAGTCACGGGTTGTCCTCCATGTCGACCGGCTCACTCCACGATGGAGAGTAGTAGTAGGGAGCGTAGTAGTCGCGTGCAGGTGGTCTGTGTCTCGCCTCTATCATTCGACACTCGATGCTCGCGACGAGAAGCCGACGGCGGGCGCGAGCCGGCCGCCACACGGAAACTGTTCTGGCACAAGGGGATGCACACGGACTTGGATCTGTCAACCCCCACCGCTCGCCTGTTGTGGCCCTGACCTGCGTCGTTGATCGCGCCGTTATCGAGTCGCATGTTAAACTGTGAACATCGAAAGGGGCACGGGACACATGATTTTTAAGGTCGGAGACACCGTCGTTTACCCCCACCACGGAGCGGCGCTGATCGAAGCTATCGAGACCCGCACCATCAAGGGTGTGCAGAAAGAGTATCTGGTCCTGAAGGTCGCACAGGGCGACCTGACCGTTCGGGTTCCCGCGGAGAACGCGGAGTACGTCGGTGTACGCGACGTCGTCGGCCAGGAGGGTCTCGATCGAGTCTTCCAGGTGCTGCGCGCGCCGCACACCGAGGAGCCGACGAACTGGTCCCGCCGCTACAAGGCCAACCTCGAGAAGCTCGCCTCGGGCGATGTGAACAAGGTGGCCGAGGTCGTCCGTGACCTGTGGCGCCGGGAGCAGGACCGCGGCCTGTCCGCCGGCGAGAAGCGGATGCTGGCCAAGGCCCGTCAGATCCTGGTCGGTGAACTCGCGCTTGCCGAGGGCACCGATGATGTCAAGGCCGAGACCCTGCTCGACGAGGTTCTCGCCGCGGCTTCCTGACCGTGAGAAGTCCGCACGACGCCACTCGTGTCGTGGCGTTGGTGCCTGCCGCCGGTTTGGGCGTGCGCCTGGGTGAGTCGATGCCCAAGGCTTTCGTCCCGATCGGCGGCAGTCCCATGCTCGCGCACGCTGTCGACGGCCTGATCGCGTCCGGGGTCGTCGACCGCATCGTGATCATGGTGCCCGCCGAACTCGTCGGCGAGGCGCAGACCCTGCTCGCCGCTCGTGCCCGGGCAGCAGGCCCGGGCAGCCCCGCCCTCAGGTCCTCCACGGTGCCGGTGAGCGTCGTGACCGGCGGCATCGAGCGCACCGATTCCGTGCGCGCCGGTCTCGCGGCCGCGCCGGAGGCCACCCACTACCTGGTGCACGACGCCGCCCGCGCCCTGACACCCCCGCCCATGATCGCGCGGGTGGTAGACGAGTTACGCGCGGGTCAGCGGGCCGTCGTCCCCGGCGTCCCGGTGACCGACACGATCAAATCGATCGACGAGCACGGCGACGTGACCGGCACCCCCGACCGCGCGCGCCTGCGGGCCATCCAGACCCCGCAGGGCTTCGACGCCGAACTGCTGCACGCGGCCTACGCCCACGACGTACCCGTCACCGACGATGCCGGGCTGGTCGAACTGCTCGGCGCGAGCGTGCGCGTCATCCCGGGCGACCCCCTCGCCTTCAAGATCACCACTCCCCTCGACCTGCGCCTGGCCCGAACCCTGCTGGCCGGCAGCGAGACTCGCGAGGCGGTGGTGTCATGACGGACCTCTCCGCTGTCCGCGTCGGCATCGGCTCCGACGTGCACCCGATCGAACCGGGCCGGCCCTGCTGGATGGCGGGGCTGCTGTTCGAGGGCGACAGCGGCTGCTCCGGCCACTCCGACGGCGATGTGGCCGCCCACGCGCTCTGCGACGCGCTGCTGTCGGCGGCCGGTCTCGGCGATGTCGGCGCGGTCTTCGGCACCGGACGTCCCGAATGGGAGGGCGTCTCCGGTGCGGCCATGCTGAAGGAAGTGCGCCGGCTGCTCGACGCGTCCGGCTACACGATCGTCAATGCCGCTGTACAGGTCATCGGGAACCGGCCCAAGATAGGGCCACGCCGGGCCGAGGCGCAGCAGGTGCTCGGCGAACTACTCGACGCCCCGATCTCGGTATCGGGCACCACCACCGACGGCCTGGGACTCACGGGCCGCGGCGAGGGCGTGGCGGCGGTGGCGACCGCCCTGCTGCAGCGCCGCACCGAGGACTGTCCGGGCTCACACTGAGCCCGGGGTCACCCCGCGCGTGCGCGGCCGATCCGTGCGCCCGTACCCTGCAATAAACCGCCCGTACTCTCGCTCTTTGCCCATAGCTAGGATGGCTGGCCGTGACTCTGCGCCTGTTCGACACCGAGACGCGGACCCTGCGGGACTTCACGTCCCTGGTCCCCGGTCGAGTTTCGGTGTACCTGTGTGGCGCCACCGTTCAGGGCGAACCCCACATCGGACACGTGCGCAGCGGCGTCGCCTTCGACGTCCTGCGGCGCTGGCTCACCGCCGGCGGGTACGACGTGGCATTCGTCCGCAACGTCACCGATATCGACGACAAGATCCTGAACAAGGCCGCCGCGGCGGGCCGTCCCTGGTGGGAATGGGCCGCGACGCACGAGCGGGCCTTCGACCGCGCCTACGAATCGCTGGGCGTGCTGCCGCCGTCGGCGGAACCGCGCGCCACCGGCCACATCACCCAGATGGTCGACCTGATGCAGCGGCTGATCGACCGCGGCCACGCCTACTCCTCCGAGGGCAACGTCTACTTCGACGTCCGCAGTTATCCCGAGTACGGCAGGCTCTCCGGGCACCGGCTCGACGACGTGCACCAGGGCGAGAGCGCGGGTGAGGGTAAGCGCGACCCGCGCGACTTCACGCTGTGGAAGGCCGCCAAGCCCGGCGAGCCGGTCTGGCCGTCGCCGTGGGGCCCGGGCCGGCCCGGCTGGCACCTGGAATGCTCGGCGATGGCCGAGTTCTACCTCGGCGCCGAATTCGACATCCACTGCGGCGGTATGGATCTGGTGTTCCCGCACCACGAGAACGAGATCGCCCAGTCGCGCGCCGCCGGGGACGGGTTCGCGCGGTACTGGCTGCACAACGGCTGGGTCACCCTCGGCGGCGAGAAGATGTCGAAGTCGCTGGGCAATACGCTGTCGGTGCCGAATGTGCTCAAAAGCGTTCGGGCCGTGGAACTCCGGTTCTATCTGGGCAGCGCACACTACAGCTCGATGCTGGAGTATTCCGATCAGGCGCTGCGCGACGCCGCCCAGACCTATCAGCGGCTCGAGGCCTTCGTGCAGCGCACGGTGGAGCGGGCCGGTGAGGTGCCGGTCGGCAAGTGGACCGACGCCTTCGCGGAGGCGCTGGACGACAATCTCGGAATTCCCAAGGCGCTGGCCGAGATTCATCGCGTCGTGCACGAGGGCAACAAGGCCCTGGAGTCCGGCGCGCTCGACACCGCACGGGAGCGGGCCGGTGAGGCCCGGGCCATGCTCGGCATTCTCGGGGTGGATCCGCTGGATGCGCAGTGGGCCACCGCGGCCGATTCCTCGGCCGCGCTCGACGCCCTCGACGTGCTGGTGCGCGCGGAACTCGAGCGGCGCCAGCAGGCCCGCGGCGACAAGGACTGGGCGACCGCCGACGCGGTGCGCGACCGGCTCAAGGAGGCCGGGGTCGAGGTCACCGACACCCCCGAGGGCCCGGAGTGGTCGCTGACCGGCGGGACGCGCTCATGACACGGAAGGCGAACTGATGGCAGGCAATTCGCAGCGGAAGGGCGCGATCCGCAAGGGCGGCACCAAGAAGGGCCAGACCGTCGGCTCCGGCGGCCAGCGGCGGCGCGGGCTGGAGGGCCGGGGTGCGACGCCGCCCGCCCATGCGCGCAAGTACCACCCCGCGGCCAAGCGCGCGGCGGCCGCGGCCAAGGCCGCCCCGGCGAAGGGCCGGACCGCCGGGCGGCCGAGCCCCCGCAAGGGCGACGACGGGCCCGAGCTGGTCCTCGGCCGTAATCCGGTGGTGGAGTGCCTGCGCGCGGGCGTCCCCGCGACCGCGCTGTACGTGGCGGCCGGGACCGAGAACGACGAGCGGCTGACCGAAGCGGTCAAGAACGCCGCCGACGCCGGGATCTCGATCCTGGAGGTGCCGCGCACCGATCTGGACCGGATGAGCAGCAACGGCCTGCATCAGGGGCTGGCGCTGCAGGTGCCGCCGTACCGCTACGCCCACCCCGGCGACCTGCTCGACTCCGCGCTCGCGTCCGCGACGCCCGCGCTGCTGGTGGCGCTGGACAACATCTCCGACCCGCGCAACCTGGGCGCCGTGATCCGCTCGGTGGCGGCGTTCGGCGGGCACGGCGTGGTGATCCCGCAGCGGCGCAGCGCCAGCGTCACCGCGGTGGCGTGGCGCACCAGCGCCGGCGCGGCTGCCCGGCTGCCCGTCGCGCGGGCCACCAATCTGACTCGCACGCTGAAGGATTACGCCAACGCCGGACTGCAGGTGGTCGGCCTCGACGCGGGCGGCGATACCGCCCTCGACGAATTCGACGGCACCACACCGACGGTCGTGGTCGTCGGCTCCGAGGGCAAGGGCCTGTCCCGCCTGGTCCGCGAGACCTGCGACAGCATCCTGAGCATTCCCATGGCGGGCCCGGTGGAATCGTTGAATGCCTCGGTCGCCGCGGGTGTGGTGCTGGCGGATATCGCTCGGCAACGCCGAGCCTGAGTTCGTTGGTCGTCCCTACCTACCGACGCCCCTCGCTCCTTTTTCCGGCGTGCTTTTGGCCGGAATCCACAGGTGAGATTCCGGCCAAAAGCGTGCCGGAAAAAGAAATTCGTGCGCGGCGAGGGAAATTCGTGCGCGGCGAGAGGTCTTCGTACGCGGCGAGGGAAATTCGTGTGTGGCGGGAGGTCTTCGTGCGCGATCAGAGGGGCGAAGCGCTGCCGGAACGCTGCCACCCAGCGCGTCAGGAGGGCAGAGACGCCCTTGTCCACCTAGACTTGTCCGGTGGCCATGAACGACCCGTATTACTGGCACGAGCAGCAGGTGCCGAGCCAGGCGGTGGAACATCCGCAGGCGACGACCGTGCTGCTGCTCGGGGCGTTGAGCGTATTCTGCTGCGGCGCACTGGGTCCCGTGGCGTGGGTGCTGGGCAGGCGGGCGCTGGAACAGATCGATCAGTCGGGCGGCGCGTTCGGTGGTCGCACGCAGGTGCTGGTCGGCTACATCCTCGGGATCGTCGGCACCGTGTTCATGGTCCTGATCGGGATTTTGTTCTTCCTGATGCTTATCGGCGGCAACGCCTGACCACTACCGCCGCAAGCGAATCCGCGCTCAGCTCAGACCGGCGCGACCCGGTTCGATCGGTACGCCCCAGGCGGGCCACTCGGCGCTGACGCTGCCGGACCACTTCGGCTGACGCCGGTCGTGCAGGGCCGCGAGACCCTCGCCGCCGTCGACGCTGCGGGCCACGTAGCCGTTGAGTTCGCCCTCGAGTTTGCCGACCGCCTCGGCGCTCATGTTCAGCCCCTCCCACAGCAGCCGTTTGGACAGCGCCACGGGCAGGGGGGCCGATCCGCTGGCGATATCGTGCGCGACGGCCAGCGCGGTCGGCAGCACCTCGCCCGCCGGCAGGCAGGTGTTGGCCAGGCCCATCGCCTTCGCCTCGTCGCCGTCGAAGGTGCGTCCGGTCAGCATGAGGTCGGCGGCGTTGGCCATGCCGATCAGCCGCGGCAGCGTCCAATGCACGTACCCGTCGGCGAGGACGGCGCGGCGCACCTGATTGAGGCCGTAGACCGCGTCCCGGGCCATGTACCGCAGATCACATTGCAGCGCGAGCGCCAGCCCCATGCCGACCGCGTGCCCGTTCACCGCCGCGATCACGGGCTTGCGGACCTTCCAGGGTGCGGGGTCGATGGTGGCGGTGACGTCGCCGATCCGGCTGGACAGATCCGCGCCCGCGCAGAAGGCGGGCGGCGTACCCGTGATGATCACCGCGCGGATCGCGTCCTCGCTGTCGCACCGGCGTAGTGCCGTACCGAGTTCGGCCGCCATCGTCGGGGTGAAGGCGTTCTGCTGGGCGGGACGATTGAGCGTGAGCACGGCGACTCCGGCTGAAACATCGACGTGCAGTTCCGAACTCATGCGAGAAGATCCTAGCTGTGTAGCGCGTCGCCACGCCCGGCTTCGACCAGCACAACACTGGCACGCCGGCAACGGGCCGATACCGCAATAAACCAGATCACAGAGGCCCCGTAAGACGCAACCGGGGTATACGCAACACCCCTACCGCAATACCTTGCGGCCGATGGCCCACTTGTGGACTTCGGTGGGGCCGTCGTAGAGGCGGAAGGCGCGCATGTCGCGGAAGATCATCTCGACGACGGTCTCGTCGCTGATGCCGATGCCGCCGAGGACCTGGACGCAGCGGTCGGCGACCTTGAACAGTTCCTCGGAGACGTAGGACTTGGCCATCGAGCTCTCGTGGCGGGCCTTGTGGCCCTGGTCCATCAGCCAGCAGGCGTGCCAGATGGTCAGCCGGCACTGGTGCAGCGCGATCTCGTTGTCGGCGAGCATGAAGGACACGCCCTCGTGCTCGCCGATCGGCTTGCCGAAAGCGGTGCGGGACTTGGCGTGCTCGACCGCGATGCTCTGCGCGCGTTCGGCCGCGCCGAGCCAGCGCATGCAGTGCGTGAGCCGGGCCGGGGCCAGCCGCAGCTGGGCGTAGCGCAACGCCTGGCCGGTCTCGCCGAGGAGGGACTCCTTCGGCAGCACCAGGTTCTCGAACCGCACCACGCCGTGCCCGCCGACGTAGTTGCGGTCCATGGTGTTCATGGTGCGTTCGATGACGATGCCGGGGTTATCGCCCTCGGTGAGGAACAGGGTGGGGCCCTCGGGGAGGTGGGGGTTGGCCTCCAGCCGGGCCATGATGATCCACGTCTTGGCGCCGTCGGCCCCGGTGATCAGCCATTTGCGGCCGTTGACGGTGAAGTTCTCGCCGTCGAAGGTGGCGGTCGTGGCCAGCTGGCCGGGATCGGATCCGGCGCCGCCCGGTTCGGTCATGGCGAAGACCGAACGCTGATGGCCCGTGATCACCGGCATCAGGTAGCGGTCGGTCTGTTCGGCGTTCGCGACCTTCGACAGCAGGAACATATTGCCCTCGTCGGGTGCGGCGCAGTTCATCGCGACCGGGCCGAGCGTGGACCAGCCGGAAGCCTCGTAGAGCACGGCCTGCTCGATATGCGACAGCCCGCGCCCGCCCAGTTCGAGCGGGGCCTGGATGGTCAGCAGCTTCTCGGCCCGCGCCAGCTCGACCAGTTCCTGGCGCAGCTCGTCGTTCGGGCCGTGTGCGGTCAGTCGGGGGTCGCGCTCGTAGGGAACGATCTTGTCGATGACGAACTGGCGAATCCGGTCGCGTTCGGCGGCGAGGTCGGCGGGAATCGAGAAGTCGATCATCGTGAATCACCTTCGTTCGGGGGCGCTGCGACGAGCATACGACGGCACCCGCGCGGGACTGACGGCGACTGCCCTCAAAACGATCGGCAACTTACTTCTCAATCCATCTACGCACGTAAATAAGGCCCTTAGCGCTGAACATTTCAGAATGTCTGTTCACCCGAGGACGTCGCGCAGAAAGCGCTCGACCGCCGCGCGGTACTCCTCGGGACGATCGTCGTGGACCAGGTGACCGGCACCCCGGATCAGCACGTACCGGGCGTCCGGATGCGTCCGGGCCATCTCGCGCATCTGCCCGGGCGGGGTGATCGTGTACTCGCCCTCGAGCAGCAGGACGGGCGCCCGCACCGCGCGCCACTGGTCCCAGAAGTGCCGGGTGCCCCACTCCTGGGAGATGTCGCGGAACGTGGTCACCGCGCCGTGCAGGCGGTATCCGTCCGGGCCGTGCTCGAAGGACTCGAGGAAGTAGCGACCGGCGACGGGGCCGAAATAGTCCAGCACCGCGGCGGCGTCCGGGAACGGCTGGGGCCACGACTCGATCATGGCCGCCCAGCCGTCCGCGGTCCGGCCGCGGAAGTCCGGTGCGATGTCCTCGACCACGAGCCCCCGCACCCGGTCGGGATGCGCCGCGGCGAACACCCACCCGTGCAGCCCGCCCATCGAATGTCCGATCACGATCATCGGCTCGGCGATGGCCGCCGTCGCCTCCGCGAGGTCGGACACGAACGCCTCGGTGGTCAGTTCCGGTGGTGCGGGGCGGCCGTGCCCCGCCGCGTCGAATGTGTAGACGTGGCCGAACCCGCGCAGCCAGTCCAGGTGTCCGCGCCAGGTGCGGGCACTGCCCATCAGGCCGTGCAGCAGCAGAATCGGCACGCCGGTGCCACCCTCGTCGTACAACATCGCCCCGACCATACGGCCCCGGCGCCAGCTAGCCTGTGGCCATGGCTGTTGTGAAGATCAATGCGATCGAGGTCCCCGAGGGTTCGGGACCCGAGTTGGAGAAGCGCTTCGCCCACCGCGCGCACGCGGTGGAGGGTTCCGCCGGTTTCCTGGGCTTCCAGTTGCTGCGCCCGGTCGCCGGGGACAACCGGTACTTCGTTGTCACGCAGTGGGATTCGGAGGAATCCTTCGCCGCGTGGCGCGACGGCCCCGCCCGTGAGGCCCACGCCGGCGACCCCTCCCGCAAGCCGGTGTCGACGGGAGCTTCGCTGCTGGAGTTCGAGGTCGTACTGGACGTCCCGGCCAAGCAATAGGCTCAGCCCTGCTGGGTGGAAATGCCCAGCTCCCTGATACACGATTCGGCGGCGGTGTCCGCGCCTGTGATCCACACTCGCACGTAGCGGGCGTCGGCCGGGGTCAGGAGGGTGCCGTCGGCGGCACGGGGGGCCGGGACCCAGGTGCGGTCGTCTCGGGAGATCGCGATGTCGGTCGTGGCCGGGGGTGGGCCGCTCCACTGCGGTGCCACCTTGGTCACGGCGCTCACCGCGCCCAGGTCGACGGTCAGCTCCGCGCGGTCGGTGGCGGGGAGCCAGCTGGTGGCGGGGTCGCCGTCGACCGCGGCCGCGGCGTAGTCGCCCGGCTGTTCGCTCGATGCCGAGGCGAACTTGCAGCGCGCCGCGTCGGCGGTCGGCGTCAGGTCGGGGCGGCGGGTCGGCAGCTCCAGCGAGTGGCCCGGATCCACCTGGCGCACAACGCCTCCGGTCTCCACCGGCAACCGGTCGCCCGATTTCAGCGTGACTGTGGTGCGCTCCGGTCCCATGGAGACATCGAAAACCCTTCCCCGCCACTGCATTCCCCGCACAGCCACGCCCTCGGCGAGCTGCGGCGGCAGCATCGGGTCCAGGTGCACCCGATCGTCGCGCAGTCGCAGCCCGGCCAGCCCGCTGGTGAACTCCTGCACGAAACCGCCTGAGAGCGTGGTGAAGTCGTAGGCCGGGGAGCCCGCCAGCGGATCGGTGGCGCCGGCCTTCTCCCCGCGCGCCTCGGCGAACTGCCCGAACGGCTCGCGGGCGAACGGGCGGGCCGACCGGTCGAGGTACGTGCCGACCGCGCAGCCCGGCTCGCCGTTGGCGGCGGCGTCGATCTGATGGACCGAATCGGTCATCGCGGGCCCGTCCGGATCGGTCCGTTCGGCGTAGTAGTCGAGGGTTTTCGCGGCCGCTCCGGGCGGCATGGGCCACTCCAGCGGATACTGCAGCAGGACCGTATCGGCCTGTTTGATCCGCGATCCGCGATAGCCGTCGTACTGGACGAAGATGTTCTCGCGGGAATCGAACGGCATGCGCAGGCGATCGGCGACGGCCGCCCACTCGGGTGGCGCGGGGGCACCGACGATGCCCGCGGCCGTGACCGCGTTCCGCAGTGCCACGGCGGCAACGCCATTGGTGTACACGCCGTCGTCGACGCCGTTGCTGTACTCGTCGGGCCCGGCCACATTCCGGATCGAGAAGCTGCCGTCGGGATTGGGCGTCGCGCGGGCCGCCCAGAACTCCGCCAGGTTCCGCATGATCGGCCAGCTGCGTTCGCGCAGGTAGGCGGTGTCCCCGGTGGCCAGGTAGTACTGCCAGGCGGCGAGCGAGACGTCGCCCTGCAGGTGGATCTGGGTCACGCAGTGCGGCGGCGACCAGCTGTGGCATTCGTTCCACAGGTCCCCGGTACTTCCGCTGGTCCACGGATAGAAGGCGCCCGGATAGCCGAGCCTGCGGGCGTTCTCGCGGGCCGCCGGCAGGGTCTTGTAGCGGTACTCGATCACCGAGCGGGCCAGACTCGGCTGGAGTTGCAGCAGGCCCGGGTACATCCAGATGTCGGCGTCCCAGAAGACGAGCCCGCCGTAGTTGTCGCTGCTCAGACCCGTGGGCGAGAGACTGTTGTCCTGCTGCGAATTCGTGGCCGAGTACAGCGAATACAGCGCGCCCCGCGCCCACCGCTGCACCTCCGGGCGGCCGGGCACCTCGATATCGGAGGCCCACAGCGACCGCCACGCCTCGGCTTGGGCCGCAAGCAGATTCGGCCAGCCGCGACCGGCGGCCCGGCGTGCGGTATCGACGGCGGACCGCGCCGGATCGGCCGAGGTGAGCGACGTATCGACGCCGACGAACTTGGTGGCCTCGTACGACCGCCCGGACACCACCGCCAGCCGCGCCCGCTGTCCGGTGTTCTGCGGTTCCAGCGGTGTGTCCCCGGCCGCGAGGACCGAGGCGACATCGCCGGTCACATTCGTTGTCCGCGTGTGGAATTCCGCGTCGACCAGCGACGGCTGCGCGGATACCGCGGTCGGGTCGATGCGGCGCGCGCCCGCGAAATCGAGCAGATCGGTGACCGTCAACTCCCCGTCCCAGTGCGGGGTGAGGGCGAGGTGGACCGCGGCGGCGTGCTGATCGGTGCGATCGGTGACCACGTCGTACACCAGATCGGTGGCCCGGCCGTCGCGGGTGGTCCAGGTCAGCGCGGTGCGCACCATGCCGCAGCGCAGGTATTGGGTCTGCCGGAAGTTCGACACCTGCGCGGGCGGCGTCGCGGGCGAGAAGGTCTCGTCGCCGGCCCCGACCGTCAGCGTCGACCAGTTCGGCAGGGCGGCAGCCACTTCGAGCCCGTCGGCGACCGCGGGATCGCGCGCGTACAGCCCCGCCACGAAGGCCCCGTCGTAGCGCGGCGTGTACAGCGGCCAGCCGGTGCGTTCGCCGGTCTCCGCGTAACCCGTTCCGGCGGGCGGGATCCGGAGGCCGAGGTACCCGTTGCCGACGAAGGGATGCGCCTCGTAGCCGGCGGTGAATGATGTCGACGACGGCGCCCATTCCGGCCGGGCCGATTCGCTGTCGCCGGGACACGGAGACGCCTCGGACGAGGCTCCCGGATGGCGGACCACCACGACCACGACGACGATCAGCAGCACGATGACGACCGCGACGACGGTACCGACGAGCAGGCGACGGCGATCTGTCACAGGTCGCGCCGTTGTCGCCACATCTCCCAGGGTGTCACAGATCCACCCGCGGGAAGGGCGATGACGCGACGGAGGGGCGGTGCGGCACGCACCACCCCTCCGTCGTACCGGGTCCTCAGGACTCCAGCGCCGCGTCCAGCTCGATCGTGCCGACGCCGGCAAGGGCCTTGCTGATCGGGCAGCCGACCTTGGCGCCCTCGGCCGCGGTCTGGAAGCCGGCGGCGTCCAGGCCGTCGACGCGACCGCGAACGGTCAGCTTGATGCTGCTGATGTGGAACCCGCCCGCCGGGTCCGGGCCCAGCGTCACATCGGCGTTGACGTCCAGGCTCCGCACGGTTCCGCCGGCGTTGCCGATCTGCCCCGACAGCGCCATCGCGTAGCACGACGAATGCGCGGCGGCGATCAGTTCCTCCGGGCTGGTGGTGCCCTCGGCGGTGTCGGCCGTCCGCTTCGGGAACGACACGTCGAACTTGCCGACGCCGGAACTCGCCAGCTCGACCTGGCCCGAGCCGTCCTGCAGCCCTCCGGACCAGGCGGTACGCGCGGTACGTGTTGGCATCACTGTCCTTTCGATTCGGGATATGGCTTGCCGTCCCGACCGAACCTACCGGCTCACCACCCTCCCCCGTACCCCTTCACGGGTCGGCGGCTACTCCGGATTGGTGATCCTGGCCAGCACGATGCCGCCGATGATCATCGCCAGGGCGAGGGCCCGGCCCGCGCTCAGCGGATCCTTCTGCACAACGATCCCCAGGCCGATGGCGCCGACGGCCCCGATACCCGTGAACACGGCATAGGCCGTCCCGACCGGCAAGGTTTGCATGGCCCGCGAGAGCAGGTACACGGCCGCCACGCCCAGCGCGAAACACACCAGCGTCGGCAGCGGCCGGGTGAAGCCCTGCGTCGGCTTGATGCTCTGCGACCACGCGATCTCGATCAGGCCCGCGAAGGCCAAGAGCAGCCAGTTCATGTCGACACTCCCTCTAAGTGGACACGATGCCCACTTCATTCGACGGTCAACTGGACGCGTTGTCCGCTTATTCCTCCGGTCGCCTACAGTGGCCGCATGGCAGCGCGACCCGCCGGGCTCGGCCCGGATCCCGAGCCCGGCGAGCGAGCCGATGCCGCGCGCAACCGGGCCAAGGTCCTCGACGCGGCGGCCGGGCTTTTCACGGCCCGCGACCCGCGCACGGTCACCATGGACGACATCGCGAGGGCCGCGGGTGTCGGGCGGGGCACGCTGTACCGCCGTTATCCGAGCGTCCGCGCGGTAGCGCTGGCGCTGCTGGACGAACACGAGCGCGCACTTCAGGAGCAATTACTCAGCGGCGCACCGCCTTTGGGCCCGGGCGCGCGGCCCGTCGCCCGCCTGGCCGCCTTCTACGCCGCGATGGTGGACCTGCTGGAAACCCATTCGGCGCTGGTCCTCGGCGCCGAGACCGGCGGGGCCCGCTTCGCGACCGGCGCCTACGAATTCTGGTACGCCCACGTCCGGTTCCTCGCCACCGAATCCGGTGCGCCGGAACCGGACGCCCTCACCGACATCCTGCTGTCCCCGCTGGCCGCGGAGGTCTACCGGCAGCAACGCTCCCGAGGGTTGACGCCGGAACAGATCACCGCCGCCCTCGAGCGCCTGGCATCCGGAGTGCTCGACTAACCCCACCCGCACCTCTCCCCACCCGCACCTCTCCCTTCCCGCACCTCTCCCTCACGCGACTCTCCCTCACGCGCCTCCCTCGCTCGCACCTCCCCTCTCGCACCTCTCCCCCTTTTTCCGGCATGCTTTTGGCCGGAATCCACCTTGGTACAGTGGATTCCGGCCAAAAGCGTGCCGGAAAAAGGGCGGCTGGTGTGAGTACGCGGCGGGTAGGGCCGCTGGTGGGAGTAGAGCGGCGAGCGTGAGTAGGGCGGCGGGTGGGTTCAGGCCATGTCGCGGCGGCGGATCAGGGCTATCGTGCCTGCGGCGAAGAGGGCGATGTAGATGCCGAGGACCAGGGCGGATGCCGGGCGGGAGAGGATGTCGAGGACTCCGGGGGTCGCCGAGCCGCCGGCGGTGCGCATCGCGCCCGCCAGGGAACCGGCGGCGGTGCCGGGCAGGTGGTCGGTGATCACGCCGATGGGGGTGAAAATCGACGCCACGCCGCGGAGCAGGTTCTCCACCACCAGCACCCACACCAGCCCGAGGCCGACCGCGAGCGCCGGACCCCGGGCGATCGCGCCGATCAGCGCGCCCGCCAGCGTCCACATGCCGAGTATGGCTGTGCCCGTGAGGATTCCGGCCAGAGAGCGACCGGCAGAGGGCAACGCCAGAGCCTGATGCTGCAGGGTCCCGATCAGTGCGGCCACGCCGAGGTCGATCACGAAAGCCGCGCACACGAGCCCGACCACCACCACGGCCAGCGCCGCCACCGACCCGCCGACCACGGCGATCCGCGAGGGCCCCTGGGTCAGGACGGTCTTCCAGCTGCCCCAGCCGTAACCGCTGCCGATGACCAGCGCACCGAGCACCAGCATCAGCGCCCCGCCGAACATCGCCATGCCCTGGGTGAACACCTCGGGCACGGCCGCCGGGAGCATCAGCTGCATCAGCACGTCGCGGGGCTGGCCGTTGGACATCCGGGTGCTGTCGCCGGAGGTGTAGGCCAGATAGTTGAACAGGTAGGCGAAGGTCAGGTTCAACAGAATCCACGTGCCGAGCAGGATCCAGAACGCGGGCCACCGACGCAGCCGTGCGAATTCCGCTCTGGTGCACGCATACAGGTCGCTGATCATGCCGTGGTCTCCACTTTCGTCATCTCGAAAAACACTTCTTCCAAGGACTTCTCGTCGGTGCGCAGCTCCAGCAGATCCGCACCCGACTCGATCACCGCGCGCGCCACCACCGGCGCCGTTGCCGTACCGGCATCCACTCTGATGCCGGCGGCGGTCAGCAGCGCGGATCGATCGCCCACCACCCGCCGGACGGCCGGATAGGCCAGCTCCACCGGTTCGGCCCGCAGGAAAAGCGTTGCCGCGCCGCGCAATTCGCTCACCGTGGCCTCGGTGAGCAGGCGGCCCCGCGAGATGACGCCGACGCGGTCGCAGATCTCCTGCACCTCGCTGAGCAGGTGAGACGACAGCACGACGGTGTGCCCGTCGGCGGCTAATCCGGTGATGAGCTCGCGCATCTCGGCCATACCGGCCGGGTCGAGCCCGTTGGTGGGTTCGTCGAGGATGAGCAGGTCCGGGTGGCCCAGCAGCGCCGCGGCGACGCCCAGCCGCTGCTTCATCCCCAGGGAGTAGGCGCGAAACTTGTCGCCCGCGCGGTCGGTGAGACCGACCCGGTGCAGCACGTGCTCCACATCCTCGTGCAACGCGCGGGCGCTTCGGGTACGCCTGCCCCCGTCCGGAGGCACACGGCCGTCGGATGTTCCGCGGTAACGGGCGAGTACGCGCAGGTTGTCCCGGGCCGAGAGGTACGGGAAGAAGCCTGGCCCCTCGATGAGAACGCCGATGCGCCGCAGTGCCTTCGGGTCGCCGGGCGCGCTACCGAGCACCGCGGCGGTGCCGGAGCTGGGGCGGATCAGGCCGACCAGCATGCGCAGCGTGGTCGTCTTCCCCGCACCGTTGGGGCCGAGGAATCCGTAGATCTCGCCCCGGCGCACGGTCATGTCCACGGCGTCGACCGCGGTGTGCGCGCCGTAGCTCTTGGTGAGGGCCTCAGTAGTCACCACGGCATCCGCCGGGGTGGAGTCGCTGTGCCGTACCGAATCGTTCATGTCATCGAGAATCCGCCCGCGACCAGGGTCGACACATCCGCCGCGCAGCGCGACCCGGCATACGTATCCGGACGTAATTCGCCGCGCGTAGCTCCCGTTCGCCCCAGTGCGGCGCTACCGTGCGAGTGTGGAGTCGAGGGTGCGGCCGCGCGGCCGGGATGTGCTGGTGGCGGTGATCGTCGCCGCGGTGCAGCTCGTCTTCGGCAGGCTGGCCAACCTGCATCAGGACACGGCCCGCGACATGGATGTCCTCGGCCTGGTCCTGCTGGCGGCCGGGCCGGTGCTGCTGGTGCTGCGGCGCGCCTATCCGCTGCGGGTGTTCGTCGGCGTGCTGGCGGTGACGGCGGCGTATCTGCTCGCCGGATACGGCTACGGGCCGATCTTCCTGTCGCTGGTGATCGCCTTCCTCACCGCCGCGAGCCGGGGCTCGCGCTGGTACACCTACCCGTTCCTGCCGCTGGGCTATCTGCTGATGGTGTGGCCGGTGCCCGCGCTGCGCGGATTCTCGACCAACGGGTGGCAGGTGGTCGGCCTGCTGGCGTGGCTGGCCGTCCTGGCCGGGGTGGCCGAGGGCATCCGGCAGCGGCGCGCCGTAGCGGTGGCGCGCCGGCAGCGCGCCGAGGCCGCCCGCGCCAACGAGGAGGCCGAACGCGCCCGCGAGCTGGCCCGGCGCGAGCAGCGCGCCACCGAGGAGCGCCTGGCCATCGCCCGCGAACTCCACGACGTGCTCGCGCACAGTTTGTCGCTGATCAACGTGCAGTCGTCGGTGGCGCTGGAGCTGCTGGACCGGAAGCCGGAGCAGGCGGCGACGGCGCTGGCCGCGATCAAACAGGCCAGCCGCGACGCCCTCGGCGAGGTGCATACGCTGCTGCGGTCCATCCGCGCGGGCGCGCAGACACCGGCCGCGCCGATGAGCCCGGCCGTCGGCATCTCGGACCTCGACGCGCTGCTCGATCCCGCCCGCTCGGCCGGGCTGACGGTGCGCAGCGAGATCCGCGGGGACCCGCAGCGGCTGCCCGCGGTGCTCGACAGCGCGGCCGCGCGCATCGTCCAGGAGTCGCTGACCAATGTGCTGCGGCACGCGCCGTCCGCGGAAGCTGTTGTCACCGTGGACTTCTCGCCCGGAACCCTATCGCTCACCGTCGACAACACGCCTCCGCCGGATTGTCCACACGTATCCACAGGCGCCGAGACAACCGAAAGTATCGGCGGCAACGGCATTCCCGGCATGATCGAACGCGCGCACGTGCTGGGCGGCGAACTCACCGCCGCCCCGCGCTCCGACGGGGGCTTCCGGGTCCGCGCCGACCTCCCCATCCCTCACCTCGAAACCCGGGACGGCTCATGACATCTCCTATTCGCGTTGTGGTGGCCGACGATCAGGCGCTGGTGCGCGGGGGCTTCGTGGCGCTGCTGGACGCGCAGGACGGCATCGAGGTGGTCGGGGAGGCCGACAACGGCGAGCAGGCCGTGCGGATGACCAGGGAACTGCGTCCGGACGTTGTGCTCATGGACATCCGGATGCCCGTGCTGGACGGCCTCGCCGCCACCCGCGAGATCGCCGGGGACGCTGGGCTTTCCGCGGTGAGGGTGGTAGTGCTGACCACCTTCGAACTCGACGAGTACGTCTTCGAGGCCATGCGTTCGGGTGCGACGGGATTTCTCGTCAAGCACACCGAACCCGCCGACCTGGTCAAGGCGGTGCGAGTGGTGGCCGCGGGCGATGCGCTGCTGTCCCCCAGCGTGACCCGGCGGCTGGTCTCCGAATTCGCCACGCGGGCCAAACCCGCACCTGCTGCCGAGCTGACCGAACTCACCGACCGCGAGCGCGAGGTGATGACGCTGGTCGCCGAGGGTCTCACCAATGCCGAGATCGCCGGGCGGCTGTTCCTGAGCCCCGCCACGGCCCGCACGCACGTGAGCCGGATCCTGTTGAAGCTCAACGCCCGCGACCGCACCCAGCTGGTCGTGATGGCCTACGAATCCGGCCTGGTACGCCCGGGATGGCAGTAGGCGCCCGACGAATCTGTCGGTGCCCGGGGCTACCGTCGTGAGCGATACACCGTCCGCTGGAGCGATTGGGGGATCTGCGATGGGCATGGTGATGGAATTTCACCGGGTGACACAGGCCGAGCTGGACCGTATCGGCGCGAATCCGGAGAATGTGCACGAATTCCTGTGGGGGCTCGACCGGGAGGGGGAACCGGACGGCGACCTCGACAAGGCGTGGGACGGGCTGCGCTACCTGTTCGAATCCGCGAAGCTGGATGTCGACCTATTCCTGGACGGCCGCTCCGTACCCTCCGACAGCACCCTGAGCGCGTGGGACGCCGACCTGGTCCGCCGCACCGCGGAGCTGTTGCGCGGCACGCCGTTCGACCAGCTCGCCCACCATTTCGACCCCGAGGTGATGGCGGCGGAGAACGTCTACCCCACCATCTGGCACGAGGGCGACGACGCGCTGGACTACCTGCGCCAGAACTACGACCAGCTGGTGCGGTTCTTCGACTTCGCGGCGGCCGGCGGTTCCGGGGCGATCATGTCGTTCGGCTGAGCGGCCGGGCCCCGGGACTACGCGCGCAGACGTACGCCGGGAGTCGCCCGTGCGCCGATGTCAGGGCCGGTCGATCGGAACAGGCTGGAGGACATGAACATCTACGCACATCCCGAGGCCCTGACCTTTCTGGCCGACCACTACGACGGCGACTGGCACCCCTGGCCGTTCTTCTGGATCTTCCCGGTCGTGTTCTGGCTGGCCGTGATCGGCGTCATCGTCGTCTCCCGGCGGGCGCGGTGGCGCGACCGCGGCATCGGAACGCTGCGCACGGCCTTCGCGCGCGGCGAGATCGACGAGGACCAGTACCTGACCCGGCTGGAGGTGCTGCGGCGCACGCGACGCCCGCGCCGGGCCGACAACCACTGATACGACACCCTTTTCGCCCGCGGAGGACGATATGACGACCATCCGATTCGCCACCATGCAGGTGCCCCGGTCCGGAGCCGATTGGGTCCGGGCCGCCCGCGCCGCCGAGGAGCAGGGCTACCACACCCTGCTCCTCCCCGACACCCTGAACACGGCCTCGCCCTTCCCCGCCCTGGCGGCGGCCGCCGCGGTGACCGGTGAGCTTCGGCTGCGGCCCAACGTGCTCGCCGCGCCGCTGCGCCCGGTGGCCGGGACCGTGCGGGAAACCGCCGCGCTGCAACAGCTGTCGGACGGCCGCTTCGAACTGGGGATCGGCATCGGTCGCCCGGACGCGGCCGCCGAGGCCGAGCGGCTGGGCCTGCCGTGGGGTTCGGCTACCGAGCGCCGCGCCCACCTCGCCGCCACGGTGGCGGCGGTACGTGCCGAGGTGGATCCGGCGCCGCCCGTGGTGATCGCCGCCTCGGGCCCGCGCGGGCTGGCCGCCGCGGCCGAGATCGCCGACCGGATCCTGGTGGCCCTACTCCCGCATGCCACGGAGGAGGATCTCGCGGCGGTCGTCGCCCGCGTGCGCGACCACACCAACCGGCCCGTGGCCTTCAGCAGCCAGCTGGTGGGCATCGGCGACCGGATGCCGCGCTGGCCCGGTTCCTGGCAGGTCCCGTCCCCCGCGGAACTACGCGCCGCGGGCGCGGTCGGCCTCCTCCCCGAAAACCCGGCCGAGGCCGCCGACCTCTTGCTGCACCGCCGCGAGAAGTACGGCATCGACGAGCTGATAGTCCCGGGCGACCTGTCCGAGGCCTTCGCGCCGATGCTGGAAAGGCTGCGCTGAACCGAGTGGGGAATCAGGGTGCGGTTCCGGGTGATTCCCGATGCCGCGGCGGGCGTTGTTCCGGAAGGCTGGTTGCCGTAGCCGGATATCGCGGAACAGGAGATCGAGATGCTCGTGCCGATCGTGTCGGTGACGTTCATCGGACTGCTCGTCGGAGTGTTCGCCGGTGCGGTCGTGCAGCACGCGCGGCCCGCCCGTGCGGCGCTGACCGGGCTGTTCGGCGCCTTCGCCGGTGCGCTGGCGGGCGCCGGGATCGGAACTCTCCTGGGGCCGGCACTGCCCGCCGGCCACTACGCGGCCCTGCTCGGCTACACAGGTGCGGTGCTCGGCGCCTTGGCCTTCGTCACCACACCGGAGCACCGCACCGCCCCTCGCCGCTGAACCGCCGGACACCGAGCCCGGCGGTTCAGCGCAGGCCGCAAACCCAGCACTTCACCACAGGCCGCAAACCCAACGGCTCAGCACAAGCCGCAACCCAGCAGTTCAGCGCACGCCGCAAACCCAACGGTTCAGCGCAGGCCACAAGCCCAGCACTTCACCACAGGCCGCAAACCCAACGGTTCAGCACAGGCCGCAAACCCAACGGACCACCACAGGCCACAAGGCCCAACGGTTCAGTGCAGGCCGCACGCCGGGCGGTTCAGCACTGAACCCGAGCCCAGCGGATCAGCGCAGGACGCCTGGGCCACGGAACGCACCGGGCCGGGAAGTTCAGCGGAGGCCGCGCAGGATTGCCTGCTCCACAGGGGAATACGCGTTGTCGGGTCGGTTGAGTACGTAGGGTTCGCGGGAGAGTAGTGGTGGCTGGGCCATGAATTTGGGGCGGCCATTGCGGTTGGGCTGGGCGGCGTGCACCAGGAACGGGTGGCACAGGTAGACGTCGCCGGCTCGGCCGGTGGCCGCCACCTGCGGCAGGTCCTCGGTCGCGGCGAAGACGTCGACGAGTTCGATCACCTCGGCTCCCGCTTCGCCCAGCGGTTCCAGCGCCCGCGGCAGCCGCAGGTGGGATCCCGCCCGGATCCGGGTCGGCGCGTCCTGCGGGCCGACATCGGAGAACAGGAACAGCATGAGCAGCGCGCGGCCCTTCGACCACAGATTGACGCGCCACCGCAGCGGATTGTCCGGGACATCCCCCATGAAGCTCGCGTCCACGTGCCAGCCGTCGTCGGCGGGCGGGTCCGCGCTGGGGAACCGAATGGGAAAGGTGCCCAGGCCCGCTCGCGGCAGCCACCGCCCCTTCCCGACCAGCTGATCGAAGGCCTCGTGCAGCGCGGGTGCGTTCACCGCCCGCCGGAACGGCTCCTCGGCATGTTCGCCCAGCCGGATCACCGGCTGCGTCCACGTCGCCGGATCCTCCGGATCGCACCCGGTCGCGCGCCAGAGGACAGCGCGCCCGGCCTCGGCGACCTCCCGGGGAAATGCCTGCTCGACCCGAACGACGCCGTCCGCGACGAAAGTCTCGATCTGGGTCTCGGTAAGCACGGGGTCCTTTCGACGGCAGCCGGGCTCGACGATGCCTCGAGCGCCCTACCGTCCGCCACCGATTTTCGGCCCACACCGGCCCACCGACTCCGTACCTACAACTACCCACCGGCGCATTTCGGGTGGGTAAGACACGCGAAAGCCCCGCTCCTGCAAATGACCTGCAAGAGCGGGGCTTTCGGTTGCTACGCCTTCCGGGAGCGGACTCCCGGTGGATGATTACTCGCCCGAGGCCTTGGCTTCGCCGGCGAGCACCTCGACCGGCTGTTCCTCCTCCTCGGCGGGCTTGGCCGGCTTGGCGCGGCCCGCGAAGGTGAACTTGGCATCCTCGCCGGCGCCTTCGCCGTCCCAGTTCTCGACGTCGACCTCGACGATCTGACCCGCGCCCAGCTCGCCGAAGAGGATCTTCTCCGACAGCTGGTCCTCGATCTCGCGCTGGATGGTGCGACGCAGCGGGCGCGCACCGAGCACCGGATCGAAGCCACGCTTGGCGAGCAGGCTCTTGGCCTGGTCGGTCAGCTCGATCTCCATGTCCTTGTTCCGCAGCTGCGTGGCGACGCGGCCGATCATCAGGTCCACCATCTCCACGATCTGCTCCGTGGTGAGCTGGTGGAAGACGATCACGTCGTCGATGCGGTTGAGGAACTCGGGGCGGAAGTGCTTCTTCAGCTCGTCGTTGACCTTGAGCTTCATCCGCTCGTAGTTCGAGCCCTCGCTGTTGGACTGGGTGAAGCCCAGACCCACGGCCTTGGAGATATCCGAGGTACCGAGGTTGGAGGTGAAGATCAGCACGGTGTTCTTGAAGTCGACCGTGCGGCCCTGACCGTCGGTGAGGCGGCCGTCCTCCAGGACCTGCAACAGGGTGTTGTAGATCTCCTGGTGTGCCTTCTCGATCTCGTCGAACAGCACGACCGAGAACGGCTTGCGGCGCACCTTCTCGGTGAGCTGGCCGCCCTCCTCGTAGCCGACGTAGCCCGGAGGGGCGCCGAACAGCCGCGAGGCGGTGAAGCGGTCGTGGAACTCGCCCATGTCGATCTGGATGAGCGCGTCGTCGTCGCCGAACAGGAAGTTCGCCAGCGCCTTGGACAGCTCGGTCTTACCGACACCGGACGGACCGGCGAAGATGAACGAGCCCGAGGGACGCTTCGGATCCTTCAGACCGGCGCGCGTACGGCGGATGGCCTTCGACACGGCCTTGACCGCGTCCTCCTGGCCGATGATCCGCTTGTGCAGCTCGTCCTCCATGCGGAGCAGACGGGTGGTCTCCTCCTCGGTGAGCTTGAACACCGGAATACCGGTCCAGTTGGCCAGCACCTCCGCGATCTGCTCGTCGTCGACCTCGGCCACGACGTCCAGATCACCGGAGCGCCACTGCTTCTCGCGCTCGGCCCGCTTGGCGACGAGCTGCTTCTCCTTGTCGCGCAGCCGCGCGGCCTTCTCGAAGTCCTGCGCGTCGATCGCGCTTTCCTTCTCCCGGCGCGCCTCGGCGATCTTGTCGTCGAATTCGCGCAGGTCCGGCGGTGCGGTCATCCGGCGGATGCGCATCCGGGCGCCCGCCTCGTCGATGAGGTCGATCGCCTTGTCCGGCAGGAACCGGTCGTTGATGTAGCGGTCCGCCAGGGTGGCGGCAGCGACGAGAGCGCCGTCGGTGATCGACACCCGGTGGTGCGCCTCGTAGCGGTCGCGCAGGCCCTTGAGGATGTTGATGGTGTGCTCGACCGTCGGCTCGCCCACCTGGACCGGCTGGAACCGGCGCTCCAGAGCGGCGTCCTTCTCGATGTACTTGCGGTACTCGTCGAGGGTGGTGGCGCCGATGGTCTGCAGCTCGCCGCGGGCCAGCTTCGGCTTCAGGATCGAGGCCGCGTCGATCGCGCCCTCGGCCGCGCCCGCACCGACCAGCGTGTGCAGCTCGTCGATGAACAGGATGATGTCGCCGCGGGTGTTGATCTCCTTGAGCACCTTCTTCAGGCGCTCCTCGAAATCACCGCGGTAGCGGCTGCCCGCGACCAGGGATCCCAGGTCGAGGGTGTAGAGCTGCTTGTCCTTCAGCGTCTCGGGGACCTCGCCGTTGACGATGGCCTGCGCCAGGCCCTCGACCACGGCGGTCTTACCGACACCGGGCTCGCCGATCAGCACCGGGTTGTTCTTGGTGCGGCGCGACAGCACCTGCATGACGCGCTCGATCTCCTTCGAGCGGCCGATGACCGGGTCCAGCTTGCCCTCGAGCGCGGCCTGCGTCAGGTTGCGGCCGAACTGGTCGAGCACCAGCGAGGTGGACGGGGTGCCCGTCTCGCCGCGGGCGCCGGATTCCACCGGCTCCTTGCCCTGGTACCCGGACAGCAGCTGGATGACCTGCTGACGCACCCGGTTGAGATCGGCACCCAGCTTGACCAGGACCTGCGCGGCGACGCCCTCGCCCTCGCGGATCAGGCCGAGCAGGATGTGCTCGGTGCCGATGTAGTTGTGGCCGAGCTGCAGCGCCTCGCGCAGGCTCAGCTCCAGCACCTTCTTGGCACGCGGGGTGAAGGGGATGTGACCGGACGGCGCCTGCTGGCCCTGCCCGATGATCTCCTCGACCTGGCTGCGCACACCCTCCAGCGAAATGCCCAGGGACTCCAGGGACTTCGCCGCGACACCCTCACCCTCGTGGATCAGGCCCAGCAGGATGTGCTCGGTGCCGATGTAGTTGTGGTTGAGCATCCTGGCTTCTTCCTGGGCCAGGACAACGACCCGCCGCGCGCGGTCGGTGAACCTCTCGAACATCGCTCCCTCACTTCCTGCTCCGCTTTCCACGGCTGTCCGGCGCCTCGGTCGACCGATTGCCAGCCTGCCATGAAGCCCTGGGGTTGCATCCCCCGACTCCACTCTAGTGGCCGGGGATCACGCCCGTCGTCCGTCCACCCTATTGCGAACCGGCGACAGTGCGACTCATTCAGTCATAACGCGACCGTTGCCGAGAACGTTTCGGCAGGACGTACGCCCACAGCGAACAGGCGGATCGCCCGTCCCCAGGGGGTTACAGGTCACGTTCGGAGATGATCCCGCTCTGCATGGCCAGCATGGCCAGCCGCACGCGCTTCTGGTTCTGGGGCAGATCCTCCACTCCGAACTTGGAGAACAGCGTGCGCATGTGGGTCTTGATGGCGTCCACGCTCAGGAACAGCTCGTCGGCGATGCGCTGGTTGGGGGCGGGCGTCGCGAACCCGGCGTTGTTCTTGTAAGGACGGCACAGCGCGATCAGCACGGACCGCTGGGTATCGGTCAGCGAACGCAGCGTCGGCAGCGAGCCGGTGGAGGTCCGGGTGGCGTCGTCGGCGACGCCGGTGAAGTCGTGGAACGACAGCAGCGAGGTGCCCACCCGGATGCGGTCGCCGGGGGCCAGCCGCCGCCGGCCGACCAGTCGTTCCCCGTTGACGAAGGTGCCGTTGCGCGAGAGTCCGTCGTCCACGATCGTCCAGTGCGCGCCCAGGTACTCCACCGAGGCGTGCAGCCGGGACACCTCGGCATCCCAGGACAGGGTCAGGTCGGCCTGCTGCGAGCGTCCGATCGTGACGCGCTGGTCGTCGGGAGAAAGCGCCAACTCCTGCTGGCGGCCGGTCTCATCGATGAACCGCAGGAACGATCCGTGAAATGCGGTCACTGCGCCGATCCCTCAACTCTCCACTCAGCCAGCGACGTCGTTCGCACGATTCCATGGTGCCGCGCCACCCGCAGCCGAGCAAGATCACAACACTCGCCTCGGAAGACAAACTCCGTCCATCGGTTATGCGGATTCGATATGAAAATACCGCTGCCGTCCGGACGGCGCACGATTCCTCCGGACGGCAGCGGCGAATGCGACTAGTTCGCCCGGCCGACTTCCTTGTTGTAAGCCTCGGTAATGTCCGCGGAGATACGACCGCGCGCGGAGACCTTGTGTCCCTTGCGGCGCGCCCATTCCCGAATTGCCGCGCTCTGCTCGCGATCCATCGATACCCGGCTCTTCGGCGCGCCCGCACCCGCACCGGCGGGCTTGCTCCGCCGCCGACCGCTCACCCGGCGCGCGTTGGTGACCCACTGCTCCAGCCCGTCCCGCAGCTTTGCCGCATTTGCCGCGGACAAGTCGATCTCGTACGACACACCGTCGATCGCGAACTCGATGGTCTCGTCCGCGATGGACTCACCGTCGACATCGTCGATCAGGCTAACGGTGACCTTCTTTGCCATGAGATGAACGTCCTCTCGAAATCGTGCGACCCGCATAGTAGGCCGATGCCCGAGTTGAGAATACCTCGAATTCCGAGATTTCCAAGACGAGACTTCGGCATTCGATTCCGACGGCTCAGCGAGCGGCCGGACGCACAATTGGGAACAGTATCGTTTCCCGGATTCCCAGACCCGTCAAGGCCATCAGCAACCGATCGATTCCCATACCGGTGCCAGTTGTCGGCGGCATACCATGTTCCATCGCGGCAAGGAAGTCCTCGTCGAGCCGCATGGCCTCGTCGTCACCCTCGGCCGCCAATCTGGCCTGATCGATGAACCGCTCACGCTGAATCACGGGATCCACCAGTTCCGAATACCCCGTGGCCAACTCGAAGCCGCGGACATACAGATCCCACTTCTCGGTCACTCCCGGCTTGCTGCGATGCTGCCGGGTCAGCGGGGACGTCTCGACCGGGAAGTCACGCACGAAAGTCGGTGCGTACAGCTTGTCGCCGTTGGTATGCTCCCACAGTTCCTCGACGAGTTTGCCGTGGCCGTAGCCCTTACCCTGGGGAATTTCCAGCCCCACTCGATCGGCCAGCGCCAGCAATTCCGGGACGGTCGTTTCGGGCGTGACCTCGACGCCCAGCGCATCCGACAGCGACGGGTACATCTCGACGGTGTTCCACTCGCCGCTCAGGTCGTATTCGGTGCCGTCGGCCAGCGTCACGACCTGGGTACCGAAGACCTCCTGGGCCACCTCCTGTACCAATTCCCGCACCATCCGCGCGGAATCGTCGTAGGTGCCGTAAGCCTCATACGTTTCCAGCATCGCGAACTCCGGCGAATGCGTGGAGTCGGCGCCCTCGTTACGGAAGTTGCGGTTGACCTCGAAGACCTTCTCGATACCGCCGACCACGCAGCGCTTGAGGAACAACTCCGGCGCAATACGCAGGTAGAGGTCCATATCGAGGGCATTGGAGTGGGTGACGAACGGGCGCGCGGCGGCGCCGCCGTGCAGCGTTTGCAGCATCGGGGTCTCGACCTCGAGGAAACCCCTGCGCTCCAATGCATTTCGCACCGCGCGCACGACCCGCACCCGGGTCCGGGCCATTTCCCGGGCCTCCGGGCGCACGATCAGGTCGACATACCGCTGCCGGACCCGGGACTCCTCGTTCATCTCCTTGTGCGCCACCGGCAGCGGGCGCAACGACTTGGCCGTCATCGACCAGGAATCGGCCATGACGCTCAATTCACCGGTGCGTGAGGAGATCACCTCGCCGTGCACGAATACGAAGTCGCCGAGGTCGACATCGGACTTCCAGGCCGCCAGTGCGTCGGCGCCGACACCGTTCAGGCTGATCATCGCCTGCAGCTTGGTGCCGTCGCCCTCCTGCAGCGTCGCAAAACAGAGCTTGCCGGTATTTCGCATGAATATGACGCGTCCCGCGACGCCGGCCCGCAGCCCGGTGGCGGTATCGGGCGCCAGGTCGGGATACGCGGCGCGAATTTCCGCCAGGGTGTGTGTGCGCGGCACCACAACGGGATAGACCTCGCCGCCCTCGGCCAGCAGCCGATCGCGCTTCTCCCGGCGAATCCGCATCTGCTCGGGAACGTCGACTTCCGCTGCGGCAGGACGGGTTTGCCCCGCAGGAACCGGGCCCGCGGTGCTACCGGTCGAAGTGTTCGGGGTGCTCACAGCGAACTACCCTATCGTGCTCCGGAAATCCTTTTACGCGCCGCCCGAGCAGTACCCCGCAGTAACGAAACAGCATCGATTCGAGGTCCGCCGCGATCGGCCGCCTCCGGGCACGACCGGACCCGGCCAATTACGGCGAAACGGTCATTCGATCGAAATCTCCTGTGCCGCGCCGCAATTCGCCGAAATTCGACCGTGATCAGAGCGAGGCCAGGGCGACCGCCTCCCGGGCGATGTGCGGCGCCCCCGCGGCGACGGACAGCAGTCCGGCCGCCTTCACGGCCTGATATCCGCCCACCAGATCGGTCGCCCGGCGCAATCCCAGCTGCTGTAGCGAGGCCGCGGCGAGGCTGGAGGTATAGCCCTCCGAGCACAGCACGATCCATTCCACGTCGTGATCGACGGCCAGGGCCAGGCGGGCCGAACTGGTCGGATCGAGACGCCATTCCAGGACGTTCCGCTCGATCACCAGCGCCCCGGGCAGCGTGCCCTCCTTCACCCGCTGCGCCTGCGGCCGGATATCGACCAGCATCGCACCGCGGGCGACGGCCTCCGGCAATTCGAACGCGTAGATCCGCCGCAGCTGCGACCGCGCGTTCTCCAACATGGCATCGATTCCGAGAGGGGTGGTCATTTCACATCGCCTTCGGGCTGGTCGGTGAGGACGGTCCGGGAGCGGCGCAACGTGCCGTGGCCGGTGACCTCGTAATAGGACATGGCGGTGAGCGGTGGGGAATAGGCGTGGACCGACAGCGTCGGATTCGACGGGTCGGCGGCGCCGGCGAACTGATCGGGTGCGCGGACGACGTCGTGGACCCAGCCCAGCGGGAACGAGGCCTGGTCTCCGGCCGACAGCGTCCGCTGCCGTAATTCTTTTCCGTTCCAACGGAATTCCGAGAGAGCGCCGCTGAGAACGGTGAGCGCGCCGAGCGATCCGGCGTGGTCGTGCAGTTCGGTGGAGCGGTCGGGCACCCAGCTGATCAGCCAGACGTCGACCTCCTCGTCGGCGAGCAACCGCACGGCCCAGCGGTTGTCGGCGGGCCAGGCGCCGCCGTCCGGGAGCAGGTGGTCGTAGCGGCCGGCGAGCACGTCCTCGGCGCCCTCGTCGGTCAGGCGCAGCAGGTCGGCCGGGCGCAGCCGGGTGGGCAGCGCCGAGGCGACGGGGCGCTCGGTGATCTCGGCGGGCAGCCGGGCGGCATGGGTACGTGCGGGTGACGACACTGCGATGGCAGAAGACCGCATGAGCGAGACTCCAGGAGAAGTGTGGATGGCCGGGGGACGTAGAGCCCCGACATCAGCCGAGGCGAATCAGCCTCGACAACACTCCTGGGTGGTCACGCGGTAGGACACGGGCAGAAGTCTAGCAGCGGTCGATCGATGCGCAATATCGCTGTGGTCCATCCGACACTTTCAGGACCGGCGGCGTTGCAGGTTGCGCTCGAACACCACACGCAGCCCGTCCAGGGTCAGATGCGGTTCGTGCCGCTCGATCGTCTCGGATTCGGGCACGATCAGCGGCGCGGTCCGCCCGGTCGCCACCACCACGACATCGTCGCCGGAGAAGGTGTCGAATTCGTCGCGGATGCGGTCGATCAGCCCGTCGACCAGGCCCGCGAAGCCGAAGACCGCGCCGGCCTGGATGCACTCCATGCTGTTCTTGCCCACCACCGAGCGCGGCCGGGCGAGTTCGGCCCGGCGCAGCGCGGTGCGTTCCACGATCGCCTCGGTGGCGATCTCGACGCCCGGCGCGATGACGCCGCCGAGGAACTCGCCCTTGGCCGACACCACGTCCACGCAGATGGCGGTGCCGAAATCGACCACGATGGCCGGTGCGGCGAAGCGGTGGTAGGCCGCCAGGCAGTTCACGATGCGGTCGGCGCCCACCTCCTTCGGGTTGTCCACCAGCAGCGGAATGCCCGTGCGCACACCGGGTTCCACCAGCACGTGCGGGACGTGGCTCCAGTACTGGCCGAGCATGTCGCGCAGTTCGCGCAGCACCGGCGGCACCGTCGACAGCGCCGAGACCCCGACCACCTGCTCGGCGTGGTCCCCGATCAGACCGCGCACCTGCATGGCGAACTCGTCGGCGGTGAGCAGTGGATTGGTGTGGATGCGCCAGGTCTGGACGAGGCTCGCGTGCTCCCCACTGCCGGAGAACAGGCCGATCTCGATACTGGTGTTGCGGACGTCGATAGTCAGCAGCATCCGCCGACCTCCCTTTACGCCGGGGTGAGCGAACGAGGCGAGGTCAGGCCCGACCCCGCGGGCGCGTGGGCCGGATCCGAGCCGAGGTCGACCTGCCGGTTGTGCTCGTCGACGAACACCACCCGCGGCGCGTACTCGCGCAGTTCCGCCTCGTCCATCATGCCGTAGGCGATCAGGATCACCAGATCGCCCGGATTGACGAGATGCGCTGCGGCGCCGTTGATTCCGATGACGCCCGAGCCGCGCTGACCCGCGATCACGTAGGTCTCGAGGCGGGCGCCGTTGTCGATGTCGACGATGCAGACCTGTTCGCCCTCGAGCAGATCGGCGGCGTCCATCAGGTCGGGGTCGACGGTCACGGAGCCGACGTAGTGCAGGTCGGCGTGGGTCACCGTGGCGCGGTGGATCTTGGATTTCATCATGGTGCGCAACATCGTCGTCGGCCTTTCCTACGAGTTCGCCTGTGCGGGTTGGTCGTTCGAGATCGTGGCGGGGCCGGGCGCCCCCGGGGCGCCGAGGGTGACGGCCATGTTGTCGATGAGCCGCGTGCTGCCGAGCCGGGCGGCGATCAGCAGACGAGCATTGCCGCTCCAGTCGGCGTCGGGCTCTGTGACGGGCCCGAGGTCGGCGCGGCGCAGCTCGAGGTAGTCGAGGTCGAGGCCGGGCACGCCGTCCAGGACGGACCGCGCCGCCGCCAGCACCGCGTCGGGGCCCAGGCCACCGGCGTGCCGGCCCGCGACCAGCGCCGCGGACAGGGTGGTGGCGAGGTCGCGCTGATCCGGATCCAGGTATCGGTTGCGGGAGGACAGGGCCAGGCCGTCGGTCTCGCGGACGGTCGCCACCGGGACGATCCGCACGTCGAAGTTGAGGTCCCGGACCATCTGCCGGATCAAGGTCAGCTGCTGATAATCCTTTTCGCCGAAGAACGCCTCGTGCGGGTGTGCGATCTGGAGCAGCTTCGCGACCACGGTCAGCACGCCCGCGAAATGGGTCGGGCGGGACGCGCCCTCGAGTTCCGCGCCCAGCGGGCCGGGGTGCACCGAGGTGCGGGGGCCGTCCGGGTACATCTCCGCGGGGCTGGGCGCGAAGACCAGTTCGACGCCCTCGCCGCGGAGCAGTTCCACGTCGGCGTCGAGGGTGCGCGGATACCGGTCCAGATCCTCGCCCGCGCCGAACTGCAGCGGGTTCACGAAGATCGAGACGATCACGATCTGATTGGTCCGCTTGGCCTGCCGCACGAGCCGGAGGTGCCCCTCGTGCAGCGCGCCCATGGTGGGTACCAGCGCGACGGTGCGGCCCACCGAGCGCAGCGCGGTCGAGACGGAGGTGAGCGTCGCCGGGTCGTGGACGACGGTCAGTTCGCCGGGTTTGTAGGCGGTACGCAGGGCCTGCTGCCGCGCTCTCTGATCGGTCATCGGGGTCCTCTTTCCGTCTGGTCGGGGCCCTCGGAACGCCCCTCCAGCAGATCCGTCAGGCCGGAATCGGCACCGGCGAGTTCGGCCGTGCGCAGGGACAGGGCTCGGTAGCCGGCGGCCAGGCGCGGGTCGAGCTTGCCGAGCGCGTCGAGATGGGCGGCCACCGCCGCGGTGTCGCCGCGAGCCACCGGGCCGGTCAGCGCGGACTGCCCGCGCCGCAGGGCGTTGTCGAGGGCGGCCGAGGCCAGGGGCGCGAGGATGCGTTCGGCCAGTCCGTTCGGCTGGTCGTCGACGGGTTGCTGGCCGAGCAGGCCGGGTCCGTTCAGGGCGTCCCGCAGCGCCGCTACGGCGTCGACGATCACCGTGACCAGGTGATTGCTGCCGTGCGCGAGGGCCGCGTGATACAGCGTGCGGTTCTCCTCGGGCACCCGTACCGGTTCCCCGCCCATCTCGATCACCAGCGACTGCGCGATGGCGTAGCCGACCTCGTCGCCGGCCGTGATGCCGAAACAGGCATTGCCCAGGCGGGCGATGTCTTCGTCGTGGCCGGTGAACGTCATGGCCGGATGGATCGCCAGGGGCAGGGCGCCGAGTTCGGTCAGCGGCGCGAGCACCGCGATGCCGTTGGCGCCGGAGGTGTGCGCGACGATCGTGCCGGGCCGCACCACGCCCGCCGCCGCGAGACCGGCCACCAGGCCGGCCAGTTCGCTGTCGGGGACAGCCAGGACGAGCAGTTCGCTGCTCGCGGCGAGCCGCTCGGGCGGCAGGATCCGGGAATCCGGCAGCCGGGTGCGGGCCCGCCGCAGGGACGCGTCGGAAATCGCGGACACGCCGAAGACGACGTGGCCGGCACGTTCCAAGGCCGCGCCGACGGCCGAGCCCACGCGTCCCGCCGAGACGATTCCCACCGTCAGCCGTGCGGGCGCCGGATCACTCCCTGAGACACCGCGACCCTCATCGGGCCGCGCAGATTCAGAGGTCACCATTGTCCTCTCGAAGTCGTTCCAGTCCCGCCGAGCGGGTACCGGACGTTATCGATCCGAGGATATGCCCAGCCCGCGGCCGCCGACAGAGCCAAGCCCGGTGATGTTGCCCACGAGGGGGCAATCCCCTGTCCCCGGCACAGCCACTCCCATATTTCCCGGCACGTATTTCCCGGCACGCTTGTGGCCGGGATCTCTTCGCCGGTTGGTGGTTCCGGCCGCAAGCGTGCCGGAAATCGGCGGACGAATGGGCGGTGTCGGCGGGTCAGTTGGAGCGGTTCTGTTCCGAGGCGAGGTTGGCGAGGATTTCGGCGACCGAGAGTTGGCCCGTGCAGGTGCCGTCGCCCGGGTCGGCGCGGCGGCGACGGCGGGTGCCGGCGGTGCCTACGACGATGGGGGTGGGGGTCGGCGGGGCCCACGGCGGGCGGACGTCGGGGCCGTCGTATTCGGGGGTGATCGTTTTTCCGGCATGCTCTCGGCCGGAATCCACCTCCGCCGATCGGGCCGGGGCGGGAGCCGGTTCGGATTCGCGGGCGGGCGGGCCGAACCACGAATCCGGGCGAGAGGCGTCGAATTCCTGTGCGCGCGTGGTCGATCGGCCGGACTCGGACAGCGTGGGCGCCTCCGGTTCCGGTTCGGGCTCGTCCGGATCGTCCAGGGTGACCACCGAGGTCTCGGCCGTGACCGGATCGTCGTCGGGGCCGGCGAAGACCGGCGGTTCGGGATGGTCGAGTTCGAAGACGGGGGTCACCGATCCGCGCGGGACGGCGGGCACGCTCCACGCGTCCCAGGTGTCGGCTTCCGCCGAGTTACCGTTCGCCGAGGCGCCGGGCAATTCGTGAAGACGCACCGCATCGGCCCGCAACGCGGGCCGATCCACCGGCAGGTCGCCGTCGAACAGCCTCTGCAAACTCTCGCGCAACACCGCCAGCTCGGCCCGCAACGCCGCCATCTCCGATGCCTCGGCGCCGACCTCCGCGCGGACCCGGGACTCGACCTCGAGTTCGTACTCGCGCCGGGCGGAGACCTCCCGCTCCAGCTGCAGTTCGTAGACCGTCCGCAGACCACGGACCTTGGCCTGGCCGAGCTCGGATTCGCGCCGGTAGCGGGTGGCGGTGAAGCCGCCGATCACGGCCGCCCAGAGGGCCACCACCAGACCGACGCGAGTCAGCTGCAAGCTGTTGCTGAAGATCAGGAAAACGCTGGCAACCAGACCGAGAAGAATCAATACACCGACGACCAATTTTCCCGCACCTGCCCGCCACCGACGGGAAGTACTGCTACGGGAGGGTGAAACCATGCCCGCAAGGGTAGCTCGAATGCTCGGCTCAGGCTGCCAGGTCGGCCGGAGATTCCGGCCGCGATGATTGCTAAGAGGTTGCCGGTTCGTCGGGCGGGTCGCTGGGGGCGCGGCAGCAATACTCCAGCCACAGGGCCGCCGCCACCAGCAGCAGACCCGCCACCAATCCGACGATCGCGCCCGGCGTATCCGACGCCGCCGCCCGCAACGTCGACCGCTGCGGGAACACCCAGATGAGAAAGCCCAGCCAGACCCCGGCGGCGAGCGAACCCACCTGCGCCGACGCCTTGGCCAGCGCCACGGCCCGCGCGGCGGTGATCGGATGCAGCTGCCGCGGCCCGTCCCCGATCCGCTCGTCGTTGACGCGCGTCCGAATCACGAAGGCCAGCACGGCCTCCAGTGCCGCCACCGGATACAGCGACGCACCGGCAATCACGGTGATCGGCGGGAAACTGGAATACGCCCACCGCGTGGCCACCCACGCAACCAGCGCCGCGACCAGCACATTCGCGGTCAGATCGAGCAGTTTCGTCGGTTTCATGACATTCATGAGGCGGCCTGCCGCAGCGGGAGATCGGTGCGATGAACGCCGTCGCGCTCGGCGGGCGCCAGCGCGGCCAGCAGATCCCGCACGGGTTCCGGGACGCCGTCCACCTCCAGCACGGCGCCGGGATCCGCGGCGAGCCAGGGCGCCAGCACGAAGGCGCGATTCCGGGCCTGCGGATGCGGCAGAATCAGCTCGGGGTCGGCGCTGCGCACGGCGCCGGTCCCGTCCTCGCACCGGATCACGTCGACGTCGAGTGTGCGTGCGCCCCAACGGACCTCGCGCACCCGATCGGCGGCCCGTTCCAGTTCCCGGCCGCGCCGCAGCCAGTCCCACGGCCCCGCCTCCGGATCGTCGACCAGCAGAACGGCGTTCAAATAGTCCTCCTGCGGCACCGGCCCCCAGGGCGCGGTCGAGTACACGGGCGAGACCGCGACCAGGTGCGGCGCGAACGCGTCGACCACCTCGCGCAGGTGAGCGAGCCGATCGCCCATATTCGAGCCGATCGACAGCACGGCACGACTCATGTGTCCGCCTTCGTGGCCGCCGCGACCCCGCCGCGCTGCCGGGTGGCGACCACCCGCACATCCGCGAAGGTGTGCGGGATGGGGGCGGACGGCTTGTGCACGACCACCTCGGCGGCGGCGACGCGCGGATCGGTCATCACGTCGTCGGCGATCTCCGAGACCACCGTCTCGATGAGGTTGCGCGGCTCCCCCTGCACGATCTCCACCGCGCGCCCGGCCAGCGCGCCGTAGTCGACCGTGGCGGCGAGGTCGTCGGAGGCCGCGGCGGTCGCGAAATCCAGCCAGAGGGTGATATCCACGACGAATTCCTGGCCATCGCGGCGTTCGAAGTCGAAGCAGCCGTGGTGACCGTAGGCGCGGAGGCCGCGCAGTTCGATGCGGTCGGTACTCACTCGGGTTTACTCCTCGGACCCATCCGTCGTTCCGGGGTGTTTCCGCGCGTCGGCGGCGCGGCGCCAGGCGTCGGTGACGGCGATGGCGTCCAGGGACGATCGCACGTCGTGTACGCGCACGCCCCAGGCGCCGTGCAGCGCCGCCAGCGCCGACACCGTGGCCGTCGCGACCTCGCGGCCGTCGGGCGGGCGCGGCGTCTCGTCCTCGGCGAGCAGCGCGCCGAGGAAGCGCTTGCGGGAGGCGCCGACGAGGACCGGCAGGCCCTGCGCGGTCAGTTCCGGCAGGGCGCCGAGCAATTCCCAGTCGTGCCCGGCGTTCTTGGCGAAGCCCAGGCCGGGGTCCAGGACCAGACGGCTGGGGTGCACGCCCGCGGCCATCGCGAGGTCGACCTGGATCGACAGCTCGGCCAGCACCTCGGTGACCACGTCGTCGTAGTGCTCGGCCGGGCCGGTGTGGCGGTAGTCCGCCGTCGCGCGCCAGTGCATGAGGATCCATGGAATCTCGGCCGCCGCAACGACTTTCACCATATCGGGATCGGCGCGACCACCGGAGACGTCGTTCACGACGCCGACGCCAGCCGCAATCGCCGCCTCGGCCACGCTCGCGCGCATGGTGTCGACGCTGGTCGGTACCCCGGCCTCGACCAGGCCGCGGATCACGGGCGCCACCCGGTCGGCCTCGATGCGCGGATCGATGCGGACCGCGCCCGGGCGGGTCGATTCGCCGCCTACGTCGATGATGTCGGCGCCCGCCTCGAACAGCCGGATGCCGTGCTCGATCGCGCGGCCCGGGTCCAGGTAGCGGCCGCCGTCGGAGAACGAGTCGCTGGTGACGTTGACGACACCCATCACCACACAGGAGCGTCCCCCGCGCGGAGCGACGAGCTGCGTCAGTTCGGCCACCGCACGCCCGCTCACTTTCGCAGGATCAGATCGAGGGCCTCCGCGCGCGAGGAGGCGCTGGTCTGCAGCAGACCGCGGACCGCGGAGGTGGTGGTGCTGGCGCCGGGCTTGCGGATGCCGCGCATCGCCATGCACAGGTGCTCGGCCTCGACCACCACGATCGCGCCGCGCGGGTCCAGCTTCCGCATCACCGCGTCGGCGATCTGGCTGGTGAGCCGCTCCTGGACCTGCGGCCGCTTGGCGTACAGGTCCACCAGCCGCGCCAGCTTGGACAGCCCGGTGACCCGGCCGTGCGGGCCCGGGATGTACCCGACGTGGGCGACCCCGTGGAACGACACCAGGTGATGTTCGCAGGTGGAGTAGAGCGGGATGTCGCGCACCAGCACCAGTTCCTGATGGCCCTCGTCGAAGGTCGTGTTCAGGACCGAATCGGGTTCGGTGTACAGGCCCGCGAACATCTCCCGGTAGGCCCGCGCCACGCGGGCGGGGGTCTCGGCGAGGCCCGGACGGTCGGGGTCCTCGCCGACCGCGAGCAGCAGTTCCCGGACCGCCGCCTCGGCGCGGTCCTGGTCGAACGGGCGGCCCGTCTCCAGGGCGACCTCGGAATCCGAGGACGGCGCGTCGGACTCCGTTACGACACGGCTGTTGACCGACACTCGCGGACACCTCCACAACTCATGAACTCGTCGCGCCCGGCTGTGCGGATCGCGGCCCTGCAGCCTCGAACGCGACCGGGATACCGGCAATTCCCCGGCACCCGGATATCGAGCCTAATCATCGAAGATCAGTGCCGGCCGTTCGGTCCGTCCCATTCGCTGCCGTCGCCCTCGCCGTTCGGCCTCGGGTACCCCGGACCGTCCTGATCGCCCGGCTGGTTGCGGCCCGGACGCCCGTAGCGCTGGCCGCCCGCCGGCGCCCAGCCCGTCGGTCCCTGCTGCCCGCCGTAACCCGGCGCGCCGGGACCCTGCGGCCTGCCGGACTGGGTGTCCTCCTGCGGCGGCCAGCCCGGCGCGGACCATCCGGCCGGTGCGCCGTAATCGGGCCGCGAACCGTGCGTGCCGCCACCCTGACGCGGGTAGGACGGCCCGCCGGGACCGGGCTGCGCGTAGCCGCCCGGCTGCGGCGCGGGACGGCCGTAGCCGGGTTGCTGCGCCGGGTAGGCGCCCTCCGGCGGATAACCGTTGGCCGGAACCGGCTGGGCGGCGGCGGCCCGCACGGCCTCCTCCTGCTCGTCCGGCCACGGCTCGCCGCGCTCGGCGGCCAGCTCGCGCGGGGTCTTGACCGGCGGCCGATCCGACGGGACGCGCTCGCCGAAGTCGTTGAACGCGGTGATCCGCGGCCGCTTGTCGACGGTGCTCAGCACCTGCTCGAGATCCTTGCGGTGCAGGGTCTCCTGTTCCAGCAGGGCGGTGGCCAGCGAGTCCAGCTCGTCGCGGTAGTCGTTGAGGATGGCCCAGGCCTCGGTGTGCGCGGCCTCGATGAGGTTGCGCACCTCCTCGTCGATCTCGCGGGCGACCTCGTGTGAGTAGTCCGAGGCGGTGCCCATGGTCCGGCCCAGGAACGGGTCGCCCTGCTCCTGGCCGTAGCGCACCGCGCCCAGCCGCGCGCTCATGCCGTATTCGGTCACCATCGCGCGGGCGATCTTGGTGGCCTGGTCGATATCGGAGGAGGCGCCGGTGGTCGGCTCGTGGAACACCAGTTCCTCGGCCGCGCGGCCGCCCATCGCCATCACCAGCCGGGCGATCATCTCCGAGCGGGTCATCAGGCCCTTGTCGTCCTCGGGGACGGTCATGGCGTGGCCGCCGGTGCGGCCGCGGGCCAGGATCGTCACCTTGTAGACGGGCTCGATATCGGGCATGGCCCAGGCCGCCAGGGCGTGGCCGCCCTCGTGGTACGCGGTGATCTTCTTCTCGTGCTCGCTGATGATGCGGCTCTTGCGCCGCGGGCCGCCGATCACGCGGTCGACCGACTCCTCGAGCGCGGGCCCGGTGATGACGTTGCCGTGCTCGCGCGCGGTGAGCAGGGCGGCCTCGTTGATGACGTTGGCCAGATCGGCGCCGGACATGCCGACCGTGCGCTTGGCCAGCCCGTCCAGATCGGCGTCGGGCGCGATCGGCTTGCCCTGCGAGTGCACCCGCAGGATCGCGCGGCGACCGGCGAGATCGGGATTCGAGACCGGGATCTGACGGTCGAAGCGGCCCGGACGCAGCAGCGCCGGATCCAGGATGTCGGGACGGTTGGTGGCCGCGATGATGATCACACCGGTGCGGTCGCCGAAGCCGTCCATCTCGACCAGCAGCTGGTTCAGCGTCTGCTCGCGCTCGTCGTGACCGCCGCCGAGGCCCGCGCCGCGCTGGCGGCCGACCGCGTCGATCTCGTCGACGAAGATGATGCAGGGGCTGTTCTGCTTGGCCTGGTCGAACAGGTCGCGCACGCGCGACGCGCCGACACCCACGAACATCTCGACGAAGTCCGAACCGGAGATGGTGAAGAACGGAACGCCGGCCTCACCGGCCACGGCCCGCGCCAGCAGCGTCTTACCGGTACCCGGCGGGCCGTACAGCAGTACGCCCTTGGGGATCTTCGCGCCCAGCGCCTGGTAGCGGGCCGGGTTCTGGAGGAAGTCCTTGATCTCGTAGAGCTCTTCGACAGCCTCGTCCGCGCCGGCCACGTCCGCGAACGTGGTCTTGGGCATGTCCTTGGACAGCTGTTTGGCCTTCGATTTGCCGAAGCCCATCATGCCGCCGCGGCCACCGCCCTGCATACGGGCCATGACGAAGACGAACAAGCCCAGCAGGATCACCATCGGCAACACGAACAGCAGGATCTGGGTGAACCAGCTGTCCTGTTTGACGCTCGTGTTGTAGGGCGCGCCCGAGGCCTGCACATCCTTGAGGACCTGCGCGGACACCTCGCTGCCGCCGGGGTATTTGGCGATGATCTGGGTCTGGCCGCTGGTCGCGTCGTTGCCCTTGTTCAGGGTGATGCGCAGCTGCTGTTCCTTGTCATCTATCTGGACCTGCTTGACGTTGGACTTGTCCTGCAGTTGGGTGAGCGCCACCGAGGTATCGACGTTCTTCCAGCCGCGCGTGTCGTTGCTGAAGTAGCTGACCAGATAGATCACGAGCAGGATGCCCGCGACTATGGCCAGGTTGCGAAACACTGTCTTGCGGTTCATAGAGCGTCGGCCGGCTGGCCAGTCCTTTCCGGTGTATCCGGTGCGTGCCTACGATGCTTCGAGCGGTGCCGTAACCGTTCCGGAAACCCGGCCGGGTCCGGCGGAACGGATGCGGACAAGCCACGTTACCGCGTACGGTCTACTCGATACATCGCGCAGTTCGGCAGCTGATGCAGTTCAACTGGTAAACGGTCGGAGAACGCAGGTGGTTCCCGGCCTATCGGATGGACACCTGTGGGTGTCGGTCCAAGTGGCAACAATCATGGCATGCACGTCCTATTGTGAGGCACGACACAACAAGAGCGCAGGGGGTATGGACATAGTCGAGCTACGGACACCCACAGCGATTCTGCGTCATGGCGGCGGGCGCCTGCAGGTGCTTCGCCCCGGCGGGACCGACGGCGAGCGCGTGCTCGACGTGCCTGTCTCCGACCTGCTCAAGGTCCGGCTGAACCGGCGCACCGACGACGCCGTCGTCATCGAGATCTACCTGCGGTACCCCACCTCACTGCTCACCGGCATCCCGGCCGACCGCACGCCGCTGCCGGTCCTGATCGCCGAGCACGACGTGCCGGCCGCCACCGTGATCGTGGAGCGGATCAACTCCCAGATCGTGGCGACCCAGCGCATCGATATGTCCGTCCCCGACCTCACTCCCCCCGCCCCCGCCTGGGGCAAGACCGGCCCCACCCGGGCCGACGTGGACCGCGCCGTCCGGCGGATGGCGCCGCGGCGCGACGCGCGGGCGGCCATAGCCGACTTACATCGGCTGGTCGCGCCGGAGGAGTTCGCGCTCGAGGTCGCGATGGTCACCGCCGAGCCGCCGACCCCGCGCGGCCGCGGGCTGCTGGCGGTCACCACGGGCCGGTTGATGTTCCTGTCCGCCGGGCCCGGCGCCCGGCACACCTACGAGATGCCGGTGGCGGCGCTGCTGTCGGCGCGCCTCACCGACGATTCGGGCAGCACCGGCGAATACGGCGTCGACGTGACCGACGGCAATATGACCCTGCACTTCACCGGGGTCGACCGCGCCGATACCGACCGGGTGGTCGGGGCGCTCACCTTCGCGATCCAGCGCGAGTCCGCCGACGGGGCCGTCTCCCCGCCCGACCCCGGTGTGTCGCAACTGTATTCGGAATGGGAACTGCTGGTCGAGCGCCATTCGCTCGGCATGGTCGACGACGCCCAGTTCCAGCGGTACGGGCGCGGGATTTTACGGTCGCTTCCTGATTGATCCCGGCCAAAAGCACGCCGGGAAATAGGTGGGCCGCGGGAAATAGGTGGGCCCGCGGGACTCCTACTCCTCCGGGGACTGGAGGGACATTCGCCGCCAGGGGCTGGTGGGGCGCATCCACAGGCGCACCAGTTCCAGGCGGCGGTCCACGCCGCCGGATTTGAGTTCGGCCAGGTCCTCGCAAGCCTGCCAGTAGGTCCAGCCGGTGATGAAGGCGTCGCCGAACTGGCGCCAGTTGCGGTAGCGGCGCTGGGCCGCGGGCAGGGCGCGCATCACGTAGTCCCAGGCCACGTCGGCGTCGAGGTAGCCGGCCGTGAACGCCATTCGCGCCACCGCGACCACCCGGGCCAGGTCCCACGCCTCGATATCGGACGGCAACGGCTGCACCAGGTGGTCGATGAGGCCGAGTTTGATCGCCTGCGACCAGATGTCGTAGTCGCGGACCAGCGCCTCGGGATTGTCCATGCCGCGGAACGACCCGACCTGGCGCAGGAAGGCCCGGTGCCGGTCGGCGCGCTCACCGAAGCGGTCGCGCTCGGGCGAGTTGATGCCGGCCGTCACCAGCGGGTGCACCAGCGCGTAAAGCGGCGAATGCATGCCCTCGAGCAACTGTTCCATCGACGCCATCGCCTCGGTGGCGTCGGTGATGCCCCAGGCGCCGGTCAGGGTGTCGATGGCCAGCTCGCGGCGGTCGCCCATCGGATGCTCGCGCTCGGGACCGAGGAGCAGCGCGTCGTGGAAGGCGTCCCAGCGCGCCGAGTAGAACGCGCCCAGCGACAGCGCGCGCAGCTCGTCGTCCGAGACCTGTGCGCCGGACCAGTGGTCTTCCTCGCGCCGGTCCAGCTCCTCGTACGGGAAGGTGGTCAGCGTGGGCACGTCGCGGGCAGCCATGCCTCCGATTGTGTCGCACGCCGCAAGATTGCGCTGCCTCCGGTGTCGCGTGTTCGCCACGACGCGCCTGCGAAATAGCCAGAGAACGCAACACACAATTTTCACATCGGGCCATTCCGGCCCTGTCACGCCCGCTGGACGAGCGATAATCTCTGGCCATGAGTGGAAACATCACCGTCCTGCGTGGGCTCGAGCCCCCTGCGACCGAGCAGGAAATATACGCGGCCGCACAGGAATACGTGCGGAAGATCGGTGGGCTGTCCGGCCTGTCGTCCACCACCAAACCCGCGTTCGACAAGGCGGTCGCCGCCGTGGCCGAGGCGACCAGCGCATTGCTGGCGGAGTTGCCGGAGCGCGGCCTGCCGCCGGTAACCAACTCGCCGCTGCGGTAGGGCCGCTCGGGCTCAGACCCCGTAGATCGCCACGCAGTCCAGGGCGATCTCGAGCCGCAGGCTGCGCTGCTCGACCGGGTGACCGAGCGCCTCCTCGACGCGCTGGATTCGGTAGCGCACCGTATTCTTGTGCACCCCAAGCTTTTTCGCGGCCGCGTCCGGACTGCGGTGGCACCGCAGGTAGGCGTGCAGGGTCTCCCGCAGGCGGGCGGCATTGGCGTCCCGGCGCGCCAGCGCGCCGAGTTCGCGCTCGATCAGCGCCCGCATGGCCGCCTCGTCCGCACCGGCCAGATAGGCCACCTCCACCTCCGGATAGCTCAGCAGCCGCGGGACGGCGCGGGTCGCGCGCTCGGCGACATGCCGGGCCGCGACGGCCTCCCGGTGGCTCCGGCGGAAACCGGCGATGCGGTCGGCGGGCGCGCCGACCGCGATCCGCACCGGCGCCTCGACGCTCGCGGGCAGCCGGTCCAGGCTCGCGTCACCGTCGACGCCGATCCAGGCCCACAGAGCGGCCGCACCGGACGGCACGGTCAGCACGCCGCCGTTCCCGACCGCGCCCGCCAGCCGGGCGGCCACCCGCTCCAGCAGGCCCAGCGCCTCGCTCTCGCCGGGCGCGTACGGGACCGGATCGCCCTCCGGCACCGCGAGCACCCCGGCGGGGTTCTCGTCGGTCCACAGCACACAGGCGACGTGCCGCTGCGACAGGCGATATCCGAGCCTGGTGGTGGCCTGGTCGGCGTCGAGGTCCTCGCCCGCGAGCAGGGCGCGCACGATCTCGGTGCGCTGGTTGAGCGCCGCGCGCAGCCCGCGCTCGCGCTCCTCCATATAGGTCCCGGTGAGCGCCTCCACCGAGGTGCTGATCCAGCGCGTGGAGCGATCGAACAGGCGCAGCAGGGTCGCGCGCTCGGTATCCGGCGGGAACTGCCGGTCCTGGAGCACTTCGGTCATGTACTCGAGCACCGCCTCCTGGCCCACGTGGTAGACCCGCAGCAGCAGGCGCAGGTCGTGGCCGCGCCGCGCGATGGTGCGGGCGAAGGCATGCGCCTCGGGCGGCACGGGATAGTCCAGCGTGTCCTGGGTGAGGCTGCTCAGCACCGCCAGGGCGTGTGCCCGCGTGCTGGCCTCCAGATCGCGGCGCATATCGCGATCGGCCAGTTCCGGAACGCGCCGCACGATCGCCAGATCGAGCCGGTCGACGATCTGTTCCAGGGTCTCGGTGCGCAACGTCTCGGCGACGAAGTCGGCGATCCACTGCCGCACGGTCACATCGGCCGGGACAGCGGTCACGACGAACCTCCGAACTTGTACTCCGGATACAAAGTTACCCCCGGCAATTGACCATGTAAGCCAAGAACCCGTACCACCGATTGTGTCACGATCATAGTTCAGTGAGTTGATTCACAAGTCGCAACGAAGCGCGCTGGGAGAGCAAGATCGTGACAGATACCGACCCGGTCCCCGAAGCGGAGAGATCCGGCGAGACCGGCTCCGCCGCCGCGAACGGCAAGCCCGCCGAAACCGGCGCGGCGAAGAAGGCGGTCGCGAAGAAGACGGCGGCGAAGAAGACCCCCGCCAGGAAGGCAGCGGCCAAGAAGACCCCTGCCGCCAAGACGCCCGCCAAGAAAGCTCCCGCCAAGACACCGGCCAAGAAAGCTCCCGCCAAGACACCGGCCAAGAAGGCTCCCGCCAAAGCGACGGCCGAGAAGGCTCCCGCGAAAACGACAGCCCGGAAACCCACCGCCGACGCCACAGCCGAAAAGGCCGCGGCGGAAAAGGCACCCGCGCCCACGACCGAGCAGGCTCCGGCGAATCCCCCCGCCACCGAACTCGAGGTCCGCAATCCCGCCACCGGCGAGGTGGTCGGGCGCGTCCCGGTGGATTCGGCCGAGACGGTCGCCTCGAAGGTCGCCGAATTGCGGCTCTACCAGACCGAATGGGAGGCCGTCGGCGCGGAGGGCCGCAAGCGCTGGCTGCTGAAGTTGCAGGACTGGCTGATCGACAACACCGATCACCTCGCCGACGTCCTCCAGTCGGAAACCGGTAAGCCGCGGGTGGATTCGCTCATCGACCCCAGCTTCGCGGTGGATCTGATCGGCTACTACGCGCGCCGGGCCGGGAAATTCCTCGCCGACGAGCATCCGTCGCCGCACAGCCCGCTGGCCCGGGTCAAGCGGCTGACCACGACCTACCGGCCCTATCCGGTCGTCGGGGTGATCACGCCGTGGAACTTCCCGCTGGCCATGCCGGCCCTGGACGTGATCCCCGCGCTGGCCGCGGGCGCCGCGGTCCTGCTCAAACCGTCCGAGGTGACGCCGCTCTCGGCGCTGGAACTGGCCCGCGGCTGGGCGGAGATCGGCGCGCCGCCGGTGCTCGCGGTGGCCACCGGGGCCGGGGAAACCGGTGCGGCCGTGGTCGATTCGGTCGACTACGTGCAGTTCACGGGCTCGACCCGGACCGGCCGGGCGATCGCGCGGGCGTGCGTGGAGCGGCTCATCCCCTACAGCCTGGAACTCGGCGGCAAGGATCCGGCCATCGTGCTGGCCGACGCCGATATCGACCGCGCCGCCTACGGCATCGCCTTCGGCGGGCTGTTCAATTCCGGCCAGGTCTGCATCTCGGTGGAGCGGGTCTATGTCGAGGAGCCGGTCTACGACGAATTCGTCGCCAAACTCACCGCGCACGTCCGCGATCTCCGCCAGGGCGCCGACGGCCGCGAATCCCGATACGACATCGGCGCGCTGGCCAACGAGGCCCAGCGCGATATCGTCGCTCGCCACGTGGACGAGGCCCTCGCCGCCGGCGCCAAGGCCCTGACCGGCGGCAAGCCCACCGGCACCGGCACCTTCTACGAGCCGACGGTGCTGGTCGACGTCGACCACAGCATGGCGTGCATGACCGAGGAGACCTTCGGCCCGACGCTGCCGGTGATGAAGGTGGCCGACGAGGTCGAGGCGATCGCGCTGGCCAACGATTCGATCTACGGCCTGTCGGCGTCGGTGTGGACCGGCGACAAGGCACGCGGCGAACGCATCGCGCGCGAATTGAACGCGGGCGCGGTGAATATCAACGACGTCTTCTCCAATCTGTTCAATTTCGCCCTGCCGATGGGCGGCTGGCGGCAGTCCGGCATCGGATACCGCTGGGGCGGCGCGGACGGGGTGCGCAAGTACTGCCGCGCCCAGGCGGTCACCACGCCGATTCTGCCGACCCAGCAGAAGGAACTGTTCTGGTTCCCGTACAGCACGACGAAACTCGGATTCGCGTTGAGCGCCATGCGCGCGGCCGGCGCCCGCGGTATGCGGCGCCTGGGAATCATGGACGTGATCAACACCGTGGGAGGTAAAGGCCAGTGACGGAATTCGGAAATATCCGCGGCAAGGTGGTCGTCATCACCGGCGGCGCCCGCGGCATCGGCCTCGCCACGGCGACCGCGCTCCAGACGCTCGGCGCGAAGATCGCGATCGGCGATATCGACGAGACGGCGGTGAAAGAGTCCGGCACCACACAGGATTTCGACCACTACGGCCCCCTCGACGTCACCGACAAACAGTCGTTCTCCGATTTCCTGGACGAGGTGGAACGCCAGCTGGGCCCGATCGATGTGCTGATCAACAATGCCGGGATCATGCCGACCGGCAAGCTGGTCGACGAGCCGGACGCGCTCACCCGGCGCATTCTCGACATCAATGTGTACGGCGTGGTCCTGGGCTCGAAACTGGCGCTGGCCCGCATGCTGCCCCGGCGCAGCGGACACGTCGTCAATATCGCCTCGCTCGCGGGTGAATCCCACATCCCCGGCCTGGCCACCTACAACGCCAGTAAGCACGCGGTGCTGGGCTTCACCGACACGCTGCGCGAGGAGTACCGCGGCAGCGGAGTGTCGATCTCCTCGGTGCTGCCGACCCTGACGAAGACCGAACTCGGGTCGGGCGTGACGACGCCGAAACTGCTGCGCCCCGCCGAGCCGGAGGAGATCGCCGACGCCATCGTGAAACTGGTGGCGCAGCCGCGGTCGAAGGTGCGGGTCACCGCGGTGGCGGGCGTGATCGCCCAGATCGTCGGCCTGCTGCCGCAGTCGGTGGGCGATGCCATCGGCCGCGCGCTGGGCTCGCAGCACGCCTTCCTCGACGAGGTGGACGAGGGCGCGCGCAAGGCCTACGAGAAGCGCGTGCGCACCGGCACCGAGTAACGCGCGCGGCAGCCCGCGCACCAGCACCCGACAGCCCGCACACCAACACCCGGCAACCCGTGCACCAACACCCGGCAACCCGTGCACCAACACCCGACAGCCCGCGCACACCAGGACCCGGCAGCCCGAGCACACCAGCACCCGGCAGCTCTTCGCTAGGGTCGCCCGCATGGCAACTGCGGTATTCGTCGGGCTCGCCACGCTCGATATCGCGTACGCGGTGCGGCGGTATCCGGCCGAGGACAGCAAGACCCAGGCCGACGACCAGTTCCTCGGTGCGGGCGGCCCGGCGGCGAACGCGGCGGTGACCTACGCGCACCTGTCGGGCCGCACCCCGGCGCTGATCACCGCGCTCGGCGATCATCAACTGGCCCAGGTGATCCGGCGCGACCTCGACGAGTACGGGGTCGCGCCGCTGGATGTGACGCCCGGCGGCACGCACCGGCCGCCGGTGTCCTCCATCGTGGTGGCGACCGAGGCGGGGAGCCGCACCATCGTGTCGCTGGACGGGTCGGAGATCTCGGCGCCGTTCGACCGGGAGCACACCGGGCCGCTCAACGACGCCACCGTCGTCCTGCTCGACGGCCACTATCCCGAACTCGCGCTCGGATTCGCCTCGGCCGCTCGGAAATCCGGCGTCACCGTGGTCCTCGACGCCGGACGCTGGCGGCCGGTCCACGCCGAACTCCTGCCGATGGTCGATATCGCGATCTGCTCGTCGGCCTTCGCCCCGCCGCATACCGGCGGCACGCCCGGCGAGGTAGTCGACGACCTGCGGGCACGCGGCGTGCCGCGGGTGGCGATCACCGAGGGCGGCGGTCCCGTGCGCTACGCGGACCCGGACGGTCGCGGCGAGATCGCGGTCCGGGACGCGACGATCGTGGACACCCTCGGCGCGGGCGATATCCTGCACGGCGCCTTCTGCCACTACTACTGTGCCGGACACTCGTTCTCGTCGGCGCTGCGCGACGCGGCCGCGGTGGCCACGGCCTCGTGCGGCTACCTCGGCACCCGGGAATGGATGCGGCGCACGCCCTTCGGACCGGCCGGTCGCTGATCAGAGCACGAGGTAGCGGCTGCCGCTCGCCCGCAGCGTCAGATCCGCGTGTCTGCGGGTCGCGGACACCAGTTCCGCGTTCAGCAGATCGCTGCGGGCCACCTTGGCGCGCGCGAACTCCTCGCTCTTCCCACCGCGAACATGCCTGTGCACCAAACGCTTTCGCAACAGTTCGGCCGGGGCGTCGAGATACCAGCCCTCATCGAGATACTCGCGCACCGCCGACCACCCGGCCGTCCCGCCGTCGTCGAGCAGCAGGTAGTTCCCCTCGGT
>NZ_BAGL01000007.1 GCF_000308875.1 Nocardia transvalensis NBRC 15921 | reverse complement strand
TCGCTGCGCAGCGTCTGGATCAGGTTGATACGCACGAGCCTCAGGAAGATGCCCGCGGTCAGCAGGCCGAGCGCGATCGCGGGCAGTACCGCGTGTTTCAGCACGTCGACCAGATACCCGCTGTCGCCGTAGAGGATCGCGTCGATGGTCAGGATATTGGTCTTGGGCGAGACGTGCTGGAGCGCCAGTTCGACATTGGTGCTGGCCCGCCCGGCCACCGGCAGCCAGCCCAGCTTCACCGCGAAGATCAGCTTCAACAGCAGGCCGACGAAGAACACCGGGGCCGCGTAGACCAGGATCCCGAACAGCCGCAGCCCCACATCCGCCGCCTTGTCCCGGCGGCGAGCGGCGTAGCGGCCCAGCGGAACTCCGACCAGGAAGGCCACCAGCAGCGCCCAGAACACCAGCTCCAGCGTGGCCGCACCATAGCTGGCGATGATGTCGCCGATGGCCCGGTTGTCGGTGGAGCGGCCGAAGTCGCCGCGCACCAGCCCGGAGATGTAGTCCCAATACTGGCTCAGCACAGGGCGATTGAGCCCGGCCGCCTCCTTGCGGGCCTCGATCTGATCCGGCGGCAGATGTCCGCCCAGCGCGGCGCTGATCGGATCGCCGACGACCCGCATCAGGAAGAAGACGACCGTCACCAGGATCCAGGCCGTCGGAACGATCAGCAGCAGCCGCACACTCAGGTACCGCAGCAGCACCCCGTAGCGGGATCGGCTGCGACCCGGCGCATTCCGAGGAGCAGGAGCCGGGGCGGCCGGCTCCTGCTCGGTGGTCGCGGTCGTCACTTGCTCAGCACGCTGTAGCGGAACTTGGTCGACGGATCGAGTGTCGACTCGGTGCCCTGGACGCCCTTGGTCGTGATGGCGATCTGCTTACCGGACAGCAGCGGCACGATCGAGATGTGCTTGTCCGCCATATCGCGCTGCACCTGCTGGATGATGGCCAGGCGCTTGTCCTTGTCGGGCTGAGTCACCTCCGCCGTCAGCTGCGCGGTGATGGCCGGATCCTCGAAGTGGTTCTGCAGGAAGTTGTTCGGCGCGAAGAACGGGGTCAGGTAGTCGTCCGGATCCGGATAGTCCGGGAACCAGCCCATCTGATAGACCGGGTAGCCGTCGCGCGCCCGCTCCCGCTGGTAGGTGACCCATTCGGTGGACTGCAGATTGACCTTGAACAGCCCGGTGGCCTCCAGCTGGCTCTTGATCGCCGCGTACTCCTCGGAACTGGAGCCGCCGTAGTGGTCCGGGTTGTACTGCAAGTTGATCTCCACCGGGCCCGCGACACCGGCGTCGGTGAGGAACTTGGCCGCCTGCGCCTTGTTCGGCTTCGCGCCGTAGATATCCTTGAACGACTCGGTCGCGCCCGGGAAGCCCTGCGGCACGGACGAATACGCCGGAGTGTAGGTGCCCTTGTAGACCTGCGACGACAGCGCGTCACGGTCGATACTGGAGGCGACGGCCTTGCGAACGGCCAGCTTCTGCTCGGGCGTACCGCCCGGCATCGTGTTGAGGTTGAACACGATGTAGCGCAGCTCGCCGCCGAGGCCCTCGTGCACCGCCACTTTATCGTTGCCGCGCAACGACTCCAGATCGGTGGGGCTCAGGCTGCGGTACGCGACGTCGATATTGCCGTTCTGGATCTCGAGTTTGAGATTGTCGCCGCTGGCGTAGTACTTCGTGGACACCGATTCGGTCTTCGGCTTGCCGAGCAGGCCGTTGTAGTCCGGATTCGCCTTGTACTCGACCAGCTTGTTCTTGTCGTAGCTGGTGATCGTGTACGGGCCGGAGTACGCCTTCCCCTTCACGACCGCGTCGTCGTCGAGAATCTTGTCGGCCGGGAAGACCGTCTCGTCGACGATCGGCCCGGCTTGGGTCGGCAGGATCGCCGGGAAGGTCTGATCGTTGGCGTTCTTGAGGGTGAACGCCACCGTGTAGTCGTCGGCCGCGTCGGTGTGGTCCAGATTCCCCAGCAGGGAGGCCGGGCCGTTCGGGTCGTTGATCTTGACCATCCGGTCGAAGGAGAACTTGACGCTCTTGGCCGTCAACGGATTTCCGCTGGCGAACTTCAGCCCCTTCTTGATCGTGCACGTGTACACGGTGGGGGTGCTGAACTCGCACTTCTCCGCGGCGTCCGGCTCCGGCGTGGTCTTACCGGGCGCGAAATTCATGACGTGCTGGAAGATCTGTGTCTCGGGTACGTAGGACCCCTGGTCGTAGGCCGCCGCCGGATCCAGCGAGAAGATCTTGTCGGTGGTGCCGATGACCAGCCCGCCGCCCGCATCCCCCTCGCCGGTGCGGCCGGCACCGCACCCCGCTACCGCCAGTAGCGCGAGGCCCGCCATGCCTACTGCCGCAATACCTTTCGCCGTACTTCCTAGAGCACCCGACGCCTGTGTCGCCGATAACCGCATGCTGTCCCTCATCTCCGCAACGCGACGCACCCGGTGGCTGGATCTCAGTCCGGGCGCGACGCGGTGAACTTCGGTATGGCGGGGACAGTACCGCCGGGCCATTGCAAATATGTTGCGTTTCGCAACAATTAGAGTGTTCCGTGCCAGAAATGTGTCGGCCCAGGCACGCTCCAGCCGGAACTATTGCATGCTGCGCAATGCCCGGACCGGACAGGGTGGCATTACTCGGCAGTACGCCGCGTGGACGCGCAACTATGTTTCAGGGACGGCTCAGCGCGCTCGCATTCGCGTTCTCGCCCAGCAGTTCCGACTCGCTCTTCCCGCCGAGGATGCCCTCGAGCACATTCTTGCCGATGGCCACCTCGGAGGGCAGGGGAATCGGGTACTTGCCGTCGAAGCAGGCCGCGCACAGCCGCGTGCTCGGCTGCTCGGTGGCGGCGATCATCCCGTCGATCGAGATGTAACCGAGGCTGTCGGCGCCGATCGAGCGCCGCACGTTCTCGACCATCGCCTCGGCCGATTCGTCCGCGTCGGGCCCCGCGCCGTTGGCGATCAGCTCCGCGCGCGAGGCGAAGTCGATGCCGTAGAAACACGGCCACTTCACCGGCGGCGAGGCGATGCGGACGTGGATCTCCAGCGCGCCGGCCTCGCGCAGCATGCGGATCAGCGCGCGCTGGGTGTTGCCGCGCACGATCGAATCGTCGACGACGATCAGGCGCTTCCCGCGGATGACCTCGCGCAGCGGATTGAGCTTCAGCCGGATGCCGAGCTGGCGGATGGTCTGGCTGGGCTGGATGAAGGTGCGGCCGACGTAGGCGTTCTTCATCAGGCCCTGGCCGTAGGGAATATCCGAGCCCTGGGCGTAGCCGACCGCGGCCGGGGTCCCCGATTCGGGCACCGGGATGACCAGGTCGGCGTCGACGGGATGCTCCTTGGCCAGGCGGCGGCCGATCTCCACGCGGGTGCCGTGCACCGACCGGCCGGAGATGGTGCTGTCGGGACGGGCCAGGTAGACGTACTCGAAGACACAGCCCTTGGGCTCCGGATTCGCGAAGCGCAGCGAGCGCACGCCGTCGGCGTCGATCGCCAGCAGTTCGCCCGGTTCGATCTCCCGCACGAACGAGGCGCCTACGATATCCAGCGCCGCCGTCTCGCTGGCAACCACCCAGCCGCGGTCCAGCCGCCCCAGGCACAGCGGGCGCACCCCATGCGGATCGCGCGCGGCGTAGAGGGTGTGCTCGTCCATGAAGGTCAGGCAGAACGCGCCGCGCAGCGTCGGCAGCAGTTCCATCGCGGCCTGCTCGATGCTCTTGTCGGCGGCGGCGTGGGCCAGCAGCGCGGTCATGACGTCGGAGTCCGAGGTGGCCGACATCGAACCGCCCGAGAGGCGGCCGCTGTTCAAGCCCAGGTCCCGGGCCCGGGTGGCCAGCTCGGCGGTGTTGACCAGATTGCCGTTGTGGCCCAGGGCCAATCCGCTGCCCACCGCGGTGGTGCGGAAGATCGGCTGGGCGTTCTCCCAGGTGACCGAGCCGGTGGTCGAGTAGCGGCAGTGCCCGATGGCGACGTGACCCGGCATGGCGGCCAGCGTCTGCTCGTCGAACACCTGACTCACCAGGCCGAGATCCTTGAACACCAGCACCTGCGAGCCGTCGGCGACGGCGATGCCCGCCGCCTCCTGGCCGCGGTGCTGCAATGCGTACAGACCGTAGTAGGTGAGCTTGGACACATCCTCGCCCGGAGCCCAGACACCGAAGACTCCGCACTCCTCGCGCGGCTCGTTCTCGGGCTGATCCGGAGCGGGATTGTGCAGCAGGTTGGGGCTGTCGACCGACATGTCGGCGTTGGTCACCGTTTGCTCCCTGTTCGGCGGGCTGGGGGCAATGATCAGTCTACGGGTCATCGCGGGGAAACCTCGCGCGGGATCACCCGGGTGGCAGGGTATTTGCTGTTACCGTTCCCCCCGTGGCGACTACCGACAGCGCGGAAGTGAGTCCTCCCACCCGGCATCTGACCCCGGTGAAGTGGGTTTTCCCGGTGATCGTGATGACCCTGCTGGCCTCGCTGCTGGGTGTGATGTATCTCGACTATGTCGTTGATCCCGAGAAGAACCTGCACGGCTTTCCGGTCGCGCTCGTCAACCAGGACGTCGGCGACACCATGGGCGCGCCCGGCCAGGAGAAGCAGGTGAACTTCGGCAAGCAGGTCGCCGAGGGGCTACAGCAGGCCGTGCCGTCGGACAAGATCGATCTGCGGGTGGTCGGCGCGAACGAGGCGCAGCAGGCCATGCAGTCCGCGCAGGTGTACGGGACCATCTACATCCCCAGCGACTTCTCCAAGCGGCTGGGCATTCTCGGCATCGGCAGTATCGTGCCGGGCGATATCGAGCGGCCGATCATCACGTTGCAGACCAATCCGCGCACGGGCGCGTTCGCCACGGCCATCCTGCAACGGTTCGGCGAGGAGGCGCTGACCCAGGTTCAGGCGCAGGTCGGCAAACAACTGACCGAGCAGGTCCAGGCTCAGCTGGCGCCCGCACCGGACGGTCCGCCCGCACCGGAACTCTCGGGCGCGGCCCGGATCACCCTCGAGAAGCCGCTGAATATCGTGGTCGAGCAGTATCGCCCGCTCCCCGGCGGTTCGGGTGAGGGGCTGACGGCCTTCTTCTACAGCCTGCTGCTCCTGCTGGTCGGCATGGTCGGGGCGATGATCATCCACCAGCTGATCGATGCGGCGCTGGGGTTCCTGCCCACCGAATGGGGGCCGTGGTACGTGCACTATCCGCGGGCCTCGATCTCGCGGGTGCAGACGTTGCTGATCAAGTGGTCGGTCGTGGTGACGATGGCGGTGGTCGTGTCCGCGGCGCTGCTCGGCATCGGCAAGGCCCTGGGGATGCCGATCGACAAACCGCTGGCGCTGTTCCTCTACGGCGCGTTCGTGATGATCGCCGTCGGCTTCACCTGCACCTCGGTCCTGGCCGCGATCGGCACCTCGGGCCTGATCGTCAACCTGATCGTCTTCGTCATCCTGGGCCTGCCCTCCTCGGGCGGCACCGTCCCGATCGAGGCGACGCCGAAGTACTTCGAATGGCTGGCCAACTTCGAGCCCATGCACCAGGTCTTCCTCGGCGTCCGCTCGATCCTCTACTTCAACGGCAACGGCGACGCCGGCCTCACCCGCGGCATCTGGATGACCGTCCTGGGCCTTGCCATAGGCACAATCCTCGGCCTAACCATCACCCGCATCTACGACCGCAAGGGCCTGGAACGCAAGCCGACCAACCCCCGCCCCGAGCCCGCCTGAGCGGGCCCGGCCCAAGCATCCCCATTCCCTCACCGATGCCAAGGACTGTGGTTACCCAGGAACTGCGGCACCTGGTCCCACATCGGGTGGAACCAATCGACGATGGGCTGGAACAACTGGAACATCGGTAACTCCGTCCTCCCCGCACACGGGGCGCTCTCGGTATGCGACCGGATTGCCGCACACAGACAACGCTATGGGCGAATTCGCCTTCTACCTGGGACGGAACGAGCAATCCGCTGAGGATCCGCTGGCACTCGCTGGGAGCGGACCGCCGCGACTCACAGCGGCACCAGCGGCAGCCAGCGCGCTACCTCCTCGGCCCGCAGCCCCGAGGCGCTGAGCGCACCCGACTCCACCGCGTCCGCGAAGGACAACAACCCCGTGGCCAGCAACAACCAGGTCCGCGGGTCCGTCTCCACCACATTCGGCGGCGTGCCCCGCGTATGCCGCGGCCCCTCGATGCACTGCACCGCCACGAACGGCGGCACCCGGACCTCCACCGAATGCCCCGGCGCCTGCGCGGCCAGCGTCCGAGCGCTCCCCCGCACCGCCGCCGCGAGATCGGTGCGCGCCGGCGCCGCGACGGTCTCGTCGCGCAGCCAGTCACTCACCGCCACCAGCACTTTCCGCAATTCCGCCGGATCCATTGCCGCCTGTCGTGCCACCGATCGAGCCTAACCGGTGCGCTCCCACCGCAGGGTCCAGCCCGTCCTGCCGAACCAGTACCCGGCCGCCACGCCGACCAGCGCCCCGGCCACCGCACCCAGCAGGGCCACCGCCTCCGGATCGGGCAGAGTGCTCAGCTCCCACGGATTCGAATTCGAGTAGGAAATGGCCACGGCCACGACCTCGCTCTGCTGGTCACAGCTGTATCCCGACCGCTCGACGGGTTCCGGTGGGGACGGGACAGCCGGTGCGCCGCGCTCGGCGATCACCGCGACCGACGACGCGGCCCCCGCCCCGACCAGGGCCCCGACGATCGCCAGTACCAGCATCAACATGCGCATGACGGAATTCTGCCGCACCCGCCGCATCCGGTGAAGGTGCCGAATCGTTGCCATACCCCCTCGAGCGAACAGCCAGCGAGATACTCACCGCAACAACAGGTTTGGTGTTATTCAACGGGGCGGCGCAGCATTGCACGGGCCGCGGCGGGCGCGAGTGCTCCACCGTCGTTGAGGGCCAGATGCAGCAGGGCCGGGGCGGTCGCGCTACCGGAGCGGCGACGCAGCCAGGACAACACCAGACCTCCCGCCGCGGTGGCGGCGACGGAGGCCGGGACGTTGTCACCGGCGGACCGAGCGGGATGGATGTGCCAGAGCCCGAATATCAGTGGCCCGAGCCACTTTCCGACGGAACCGGCGACATCGTCGAGCAGCGGATCGAGGGTGCCGCGAAAGATCAGCTCCTCGCTGTAGACGGTGCCGATCGGAATATGGACCACGGCCCACTCCGCGAGCGGCGCCTCCGGAGCCCGGTCCGCGAATCCGGCGAGCCGGGAGCGCAGCGCCGGAATCGACAGCGCAACACCGTAACCCGCCACGACAACGGCCGCCGCCCCTGCACCCCAGCGCAATCCGCGCCCCGACCCCCAGTTCGGCCGCCCGCCGAACGTGATGCCGTAGCCGGTGGCGAAGGCAGCGTTGGCGACCGTCCGACCACGCATACCGAGAGCGAGCCTGGGCAACACAATATTGCTCCACAGCAGCGGAATACCGGCGGCGGCAGAACCTTTCATCATTTCACCGCACGCTCGAATTCCTCGGACAACTCCAGCTGGGTGCGGATGCTCTCGTGCACCTCCGGGGTCCAGTCCGGCGGCGGGAGCACCGCGACCCATCCGTCCAGCACCAGGCTGCCGTAGTTGTGCCCGTGCCCGTCGCTCACGCTCTGGGCATTGGTCAGGTCGACGGCCACCTGCCAGAACGTGACGAACGGCCACCAGCGCATCTGCGAGGACACGTCCGGCCCGCGCGGCTCCGACAGCCAATCGGGCTGGGAGAAGATCAGATCCGGCGACCACCACACGATCGGATCCGAGGCGTGTTGCAGATAGGCGATGCGCGGCCGCCGCCAGTCCGGCGAGGGCCTGTTCAGATCGGGTGAATCGGAGGCGAATCGGACCACCAGCCCGTCGGCGTAGATCGGCTCCACCTCGCGGGTGCCCGGGTCGCGGCGCTCGATGAACTGCTTCCACAGCCGATTCGAATTCGGCGGCCCCACCCACATCGCGCCGTCCACCTCGCCGCGCAGATCGGCCAGCCCGTCGAAGGCCGACTCCGACCCCTGCGAGCCCAGACTCTCCCCGTACACCAGCAGCTTCGGCCGCGACTCCGGTGGACGCGCCGACCACGCCGCGTGGATGGCGTCGAACATCTTCTTCCCCGCCACCGCCACCTTCTCGCGGTCCGCCAGGAACGACAGCACGCTGGGCAGATACGAATACTGCGAGGCGACGATCGCCGTATCGCCGTGGTACAGGTACTCCAGCGCCCCGGCCGTCTGCGAATTCACCCAGCCCGTCCCGGTGGTGGTGACGACGACCAGCACCTTCCGGTCGAAGGCGTGCGTGCGCTCCAACTCGTCGACCGCCAGCTGCTCCTGCGTCTCGCCGTCCTGCGCGGAGTCCAGGCCGACGTACACCCGGACCGGTTCGCGGGCGGGCGCTTTCGTCACCGCGCCGATGCGGAACGCGTCGGGCCCGTGCGAGACGAACCAGCGCCCTTCCGATCCCAGCGTCTCCCACTTCGCCCGCGAGGCCGGGCTGCCGGAGCGTTCGGCCTGCTCCGGCTGCACGGCGTAATCCGACATCTTGTCGTTGCGGACGCTGAACGCCGAGTTGGCCACCGCGAAGAACGCCCGCGTCGCCACGCCGTTGAACAGCGTCACCGCCAAGATCGCCAGCACGATCGCCCCGACGGTCGGCGCGAATTTGGGCGGCACCCACACCCAGCGGCTGAGCAGCCGGGCGAAGAACCGCACGATCTCCCGCAGCGTGCGATACGCCGCCACCACGATGACGCCCACCGCCAGGCTCAGCACCCCGGTGCGCAGGTAGGCCGCGCGCGTGGTGCCCTCCATATCCATCAGCGCGGAGATCTGCCGCTGCCAGTCCGCCGACAGCACCAGCATCCAGATCGCGACCAGGACACAGAGCGCCAGCACCGTCAGCTTGATCGCGTACCGCACCGGCAGCGGCGGCGAGCCGATCGGGATCTTGGGCCGAATCCACTTGCGGAACAACCACTCGAGCACGCAGCCCGCGCCGTACCCGATCGCGGCGTTCAGACCGCTGATGAGGCCCTGGAACAGCCAATCGCGCGGCAGCAGCGACGGCGTCACCGACCAGGCGAAGAAGACGGTCGCGACCACCAGGCCGACATAGTTGAGGTCGATGATGTCGTCCTCGAGCCGGCGCAGTAGCCGCGAACCCCGCCGGACGACAACAACGCTGCGTGAACGCAGCGTTGTGAGAGTGTCCGCGGTGTCGAGCACCCGTCTAGTATGGCGACCCGGGGTCGGAAATCGGGGACCTCACGGCGTGAGGACAGTAACGCAGCGCGCGGGAAATACCCGTCCGATCCGAGTAGTTCTACCCACGATCGCGGTGCCCGCGACCGGCACGCTGTACCCATGAGCAACCCGAACTCGCAGCAGAAGAGCACTCCCGCCTTTCTCGCGCAGGCCGCGATCGCCTTCGGCGTCAGCTTTATCGCGACCGGCGCGGGAATCCTCTACCTACCGCTGGACATCTGGCAGCGCGGCTTCCTCCTGATGTCCGCGCTCTTCCTGGTCAGCAGCAGTTTCACCCTCGCCAAGGTGGTCCGCGACCAGGTCGAGACGTCCCGCGTCACCCACCGCATCGACGAGGCCCGCATGGAAAAGCTGATGGCCGAGCACGATCCGTTCAAGGTGGTGGGGTGAGGTTCCGGCCAAAAACGTGCCGGAACCAGGGTTAATTCACATGGCCGAACAGCTTCGGCAGGGTCCCTTCGAAGGTCTCGCGCAGTTCGGCCAAGGTCACCGAGAACTGGCCCTGCACCTCCACCGAATCCGAGCCCTGGTCGACGACGCCGATGCGGACCCACGGGAGGCCGCGGGCCGTGCACATCTTGGTGAAGCGGGTCTCCTCCGTGCGGGGCACCGCCACCAGCACGCGGCCCGCCGATTCGGAGAACAGCGTCACGAACGGGTCGGCGTCCTCGGGAAGCAGGATGCGGCAACCGGTCTCGCCGGCCAGCGCGGCCTCGACGACCGTCTGCATCAGGCCGCCCTCGCTGAGATCGTGTGCGGCGGTGATCACCCCGTCGCGTGAGCCGGCGGTGAGCACCTCGGCCAGCAGCTGCTCGCGGGCGAAGTCGACCCGCGGCGGCACCCCGCCCAAGTGGTCGTGCGCGACCTGAGCCCAGATGGAACCGCCGAATTCGTCGCGGGTATCGCCCAGCAGGATCAGCGTCTCGCCCGGCTCGGCGCCCAGGCCGGTCGGGATGCGCCGGTGCACATCATCGATGACACCCAGCACGCCCACCACCGGGGTCGGCAGAATCGCGGTCTGCCCGGTCTGGTTGTAGAAGCTGACATTGCCGCCGGTGACCGGAATGCCCAGCGCCACACAGCCGTCCGCGAGCCCGCGCACCGCCTGCTGGAATTGCCACATCACGCCCGGATCCTCCGGCGAGCCGAAGTTCAGGCAGTTGGTCACGGCCTTCGGGGTGGCGCCGGTGGCGGCGACATTGCGGAACGCCTCGGCCAGCGCGAGCTGCGCGCCGGTGTAGGGATCGAGCTTCGTGTAGCGGCCGGAGGCGTCGGTGGCCAGCGCGATACCGCGCCCCGACGACTCATCGATGCGGATCACACCGGCGTCGGCGTGCTCGGCCAGCACGGTGTTGCCGCGCACGTAGCGGTCGTACTGCTCCACGATCCAGCGGCGGCTGCACAGCTGCGGGCTGGCGAGCATGGTCAGCGCGGTACTGCGCAGTTCGTCGCCGGTCTCGGGGCGCGCCAGCGTATCCGGGACGTCGGCGATCAGCGCGTCCTGCTCGTCGGGACGCCGCACCGGGCGCTCGTAGACCGGCCCCTCGTGCGCGACGGTCCGCGGCGGCACGTCCACGACGGTCTCGCCGTGCCAGGTGACCACCAGGCGCTCGCCGTCGGTGACCTCGCCGATGACGGTGGCCAGCACGTCCCACTTCGCGCAGACGGCCATGAAGGCGTCGACGTTCTCGGGCGTCACCACCGCGCACATGCGCTCCTGCGACTCGCTCGAGAGGATCTCGGCGGGAGTCATATTCGCCGCCCGCAGCGGCACCCGGTCCAGCTCGACGTGCATGCCGCCGTCGCCGGCGGCCGCCAGCTCGGATGTGGCACAGGACAATCCGGCGCCGCCGAGATCCTGGATGCCGACGACCAGTCCGGCGTGGTACAGCTCGAGGCAGCACTCGATGAGTACCTTCTCCGCGAACGGGTCGCCCACCTGCACGCTCGGCAGCTTCTTGCGCCCCGTGCCCGACTCGTCGCCGGAGAAGGTGTCCGAGGCCAGCACGGATACGCCGCCGATACCGTCCAGGCCGGTGCGCGCGCCGAAGAGAATGATCTTGTTGCCCTCGCCGGACGCGAACGCCAGGTGCAGGTCCTCGACCCGCATCACGCCCGCGCACAGCGCGTTCACCAGCGGGTTCCCCTGGTAGGAGGCATCGAAGACGGTCTCGCCGCCGACATTCGGCAAGCCCAGCGAATTGCCGTACCCACCAACGCCGCGGACCACGCCGTCGACCACGCGCCGGGTGTCGGGGTGGTCGGCCGCGCCGAATCGCAGCTGGTCCATGACCGCGATCGGCCGCGCGCCCATCGCCATGATGTCGCGCACGATGCCGCCGACGCCGGTCGCCGCGCCCTGATACGGCTCGACGTAGGACGGGTGGTTGTGGCTCTCGACCTTGAACGTGACCGCCCAGCCGTCGCCGATGTCGACCACGCCGGCGTTCTCGCCGATGCCCGCGAGCATGGCGGCGCGCATCTCGTCGGTGGTGGTCTGGCCGAAGTAGCGCAGGTGCACCTTGGAGGACTTGTAGGAGCAGTGCTCGCTCCACATCACCGAGTACATCGCCAGCTCGGCGTCGGTCGGGCGGCGGCCGAGAATCTCCCTGATGCGGGCGTATTCGTCGTCCTTCAGGCCCAATTCCTTGTACGGCTGCGGGGTATCCGGGGTGGCTGCGGCGGCGCTGACGGTGTCGACGTGGACAGTCACGGGAGTACCAGGGTCCTTTCGGCCGGGCATACGGCTGGCAACCGGCAGAGGCGCCGGATGGTGCGCGAGGCTCGAGCGGGCGGGGAGACCGCCCCAGTCTAGTGTGTGGCAAACCCCACCCGACCAGGCGACCAACCTGTCGCGGGATACCCTGATCAAGTGACAGATCGCTCCAGGGTCGCGGATCCCGGCGAAGTGCCTGTGGCCACCTCCGAACGGCCGCGCGCAATGGGTCTGACAACCCGTCAGCTACGTCTGCTGGCCATAGCCATCGGCTTGTTCGTGCTCTCGGCGATCGTCTCGCACTTCGCCAAGCTATGGCACGGCTACATCGATCTCCAGGTGTACCGCAACGGCGCCCGGGTGTGGCTCGACGGTGGTGATCTGTACGGCCCGATGCCGAAATCGGGCGGGATCGGGCTGCCGTTCACCTATCCGCCGCTGGCGGCGCTGCTGTTCACGCCGCTCGCTCTGCTGTCGCTGGGCGCGGCCGAATGGGTGGTGCTGGCCGTATCCCTGGGGAGCCTGGGGATCACGCTGTGGCTGGTACTGACTCGATTACGCCCCTCGCTGGACCGCCCGACCATGCTGGCCCTGGTGATCGGCGCGGTGGCGATTCTGGGGCTCACCGAACCGGTGCGGCAGACCTTCAACTTCGGGCAGATCAATCTGGTCCTGATGGCCGCGATCGCCCTGGACGTGCTGGTGCGCAAGCCGTTCTGGCCGCGGGGGATGCTCATCGGCATCGCGGTGTCGATCAAGCTGATCCCGGCCGCGTATCTCCTTTACTTTTTGCTCCGCCGGGACTGGCGGACCTCGATCACCCTGGTGTTGTCGGCGGCGGGCGCGATCGCGCTGGGATTCCTGCTGTTCCCGCACGATTCGGCCGAGTACTGGTTCCACACCATGTGGGATACCGGCCGCATCGGACCGCCCGCCTACGCCGGGAACCAATCGCTCAAGGGCTTCGCCTTCCGTCTCGGCACCTCCGATACCGCCGCGACGCTGATCTGGCTCGTGCTGTCGGTCGTCGCCGTCGGGCTGGCGGCGATGTGGATGAAGCGCCTCCTGGACGCGGGCGCCGAGATCTCCGCGCTGCTGGTCAACGCCGCCGCGGTCCTGCTCGTCTCGCCGATCTCGTGGTCGCACCACTGGATCTGGGTGGCCCCGGCGATGCTGACCGTCGCCGCCGCCGAAACCACCCGCGGCACGAACGGCGAAGCGCCCCAACGCCGCCGGCGCGGTCGCGCGTTCACGGCCCTGCTCTTCGCCGTCACCGTGATGTTCTTCGTCGGCCCCCACTGGCTCCTGCCCCACCAGCACGACGAAGAGTTGTCCTGGTCCCTGTGGGAGCAACTGATCGGCAGCAGCTACGTCCTGGTCACCTTCGCCGTCCTGGCCATCGGAGCCTTCTTCCACCGCCCCTCCCCAGCACCCGCCTAACCGTCGTTCCCCGGGATGCTCCTAACCCTCGTTCCCCGGGATGCTTTTGGCCGGGGTCAAGAAGGCGGCGAGGGCCTCGGCGTAGGACGTCACGTCGTCCGCGCCCATCAGTTCGCGGGCCGAGTGCATGGCCAGCTGCGGTGCGCCGACGTCGGCTACGGGCATGCCGGTGCGGGCGGCGGTCATCGGGCCGATGGTGGAGCCGCAGGGCAGGTCGGCGCGGTGCACGTAGCGCTGGAGCGGCACCCCGGCCCGCGCGCACGCCAGGGCGAAGGCGCCCGCCCCGGCGGCGTCCGTGGCGTAGCGGAGGTTCTGGTTCACCTTCAGCACCGGACCGCCGTTGACCTCGATGCGGTGCGCGGGCTCGTGCCGCTCGGGATAGTTGGGGTGCGTCGCGTGCGCCATATCCCCGGACGCGCAGACCGAACCGGCCAGGGCCGCAAGGTATTCCGACCGCCCGCCGCCGCGGGCCAGCACGATCCGCTCCAGCACCGCCGGGAGCAGATCCGACTGCGCGCCGCGGTCGGACTGGCTGCCGACCTCCTCGTGATCGAACATCGCGAGCACGGGCGTCGCCGCACCCGGATCCTCGACGGCGGCCAGCAGGGCGCGCAGGCCCGCGTAACAGGTGCCCTGATTGTCCAGGCGGGGCGCGCTGACCAGGTCGCGATCGCGCCCGACCAGCACGCTGGGCGACAGATCGTGGGTCATGAGCTCCCACCCCAGCACCGCGCGGGGATCGACCCCGGACCGCTCGGCCACGTACTCCAGGAACGAGCGCGGCTCGCCCCCGACGCCCCAGACCGCGTTGACGTGCCGCTGCGGGTCCAGGGTCACCCCGCGCCGGTCCTCGGACAGGTGGATGGCCAGCTGCGGCACCCGCAGCAGCGGCTCATCGATGCGGACCAGCCGCTCCCGCACGACGTCCCCGTCGCGCAGCGAGAGCCGGCCGGAGATGCCGAGTTCCCGGTCCAGCCACGAGTTGAGCAGGGCGCCGCCGTAGGGCTCCAGCCCGACCAGCTGCCAGCCCGCCGACGCCAGGTCGGGATGCTGTTTCACCCGCAGATTCGGGCTGTCGGTGTGCGCGCCGACCACGCGGAAGGGATGGGCAGCCGGACCGTCGGCCGCACCGGCCCACGCGACCAGCGATCCGCCCCGCACCACGAAATACCGCCCCGACCCGCCGTCCGTCCAGGGCTCGCGCTCCGGCAACTCGGTGAAGCCGTGGCCCTCCAGTTCGGCGGCCACGGTGCGGACGACGTGAAACGGGGACGGCGAGGCGTCGACGAAGGCACACAGCCCGGACGCCGTCGCGGTGGTCGAGACAGGCATACGGGCGATCTTAGGCGTACCTTCGCATTCGCTCCGGCCGTGCGCGGACTGAGGACGGCTACGCCGACTGTGCCGACCAGACATCGCCTCTGAAAAATAATCACGCGGTATCCGAGAATTACGGTCCGGCAATGAAATACAGTTTCGAGTACCGAGCGAGACGTAGGATGATTCGGCGGTTTCTTTCCCCGGTCAGTCGGCGACCGGGACCTCGGCCACCAATTCGAGCAAACGCAGCAGTTCGGCATGACTCCGGGCGCCGATCCGCTTGCGCAATTCCTCCTCGGCCCGCGACTCCTCGGCACGCACCGAGTCGACCAGTTCGGTGCCCCGCTTGGTGAGACCGATGAGGATGCGGCGGCGGTCGTCCTCCGCGGCGATCCGGAAGATCAGCCCGCGTTCGGCCAGCGCATCGGCGTGCCGGGTGGCCGATGAGGGCGGTAGCTGCGCGCGAGCGGCCAGCTCGCTCATCGTGACGCCCACCTGATCCGACAATTTCGACAGCATCGCCCATTGATCGGCCGAAAGTTGCCTGGCACACAATGCCGCATCGAGGTGACGTAACCAACTGCGCTCGGCGGCACGCAGCGCTCCGTGAAGCGTTGCAAATCCACCTACAATGGTCGACATATTTTCCCGCCCATCATTTTCGCTCGGACGAGAAGAAGGGTACCGAATGTTCGCGTTGCGCGAGAGTCCGGACGATGTGATCGAGGTTCTCAACATCGTTCCCCTCCAGGGCTCCGGCGGAATTGTGGCCCCGTCGTGCGACGCCGCAATTTCGCTGGCCGTGGATGAGATCAACAGCGGCCCAGGAATTCTCGGGCGCGAAGTGCGCGTGACCACCATCGATGGCGGGCGCACGCCCCGCGAGGTGGCCCGGGAGGTCTCGGCCCTGCTGGCCACCGGCATGGTGCACGCGATCACCGGCTGGCACATCTCCGCGGTGCGCCGCGCCGTCGCGCGAGCCGCCGACGGTCGCGTCCCCTACCTCTACGCGACCACGCACGAGGGCCTGCCGGACGAGATGCCGGGCGTGCTGCTGATCGGCGAGGATCCGCAGGGCCACGTCCTGGCCGCCATGCGGTGGCTGCGCGGCCAGTTCGGCGCCCGGCGCTGGGCGATCATCGGCAACGACTACATCTGGCCGCGGGCGACGGCCGAGGCCATCCACTCCGCACTCGATCCGGCGTCGATCGTGCTCGAGCGATTCGTGCCGCTGGGCACCGGCGACTTCGGCGATTTCCTCGCGGATGCCCGTCTCGACGAGGCGGACGGCGTCGTCATGCTGCTGGTCGGCACCGACGCGGCCCACTTCAACCGCCAGTTCGCCCGCACCGGCCGCGCCGCCCGCCAGGTCCGGGTGAGCCCGGCCGTCGACGAGACCGTGCTGTTGTCCGCGGGCGCGGCGGCCAACGACAACCTCTACGTCTCCTCGTCGTTCTTTCCCGGCCGGGAGCGGCTGAACCGGTACCGGGCCATGCACGGCACCTTCGCGCCGCAGCTCACCTACTTCGGTAACACCAGCTACGAGGCGATGCACACCCTGCGCGCGGTCGCGTCCGCGGCCGGCACCCTCGACGTGCCGCGCATCCACGCCGTCCTGCGCGACGGGGCCGTGCTCAGCACCCCGTCGGGCGAGCGCAGCTTCCGCGACAATCAGGCGGTCCAGTCGGCGCAGATCGCCCGGGCCCGGGGCGTGGACTTCGACATTCTCGGCCGGATTTCCTGACACGCCTTCCCCCGCGAGGCGTCAACCCCTATCTACATTGTGAGTAAACTCGCGATGTCCTACGCCGGGGCATGGAGCAGTATCCGCCACCACCAGCACAGCTGACGGGAAGTGCCGATATGGGAACGCCGGGGGTGCACGACGAGACCGTCGAGATCCTCAACGTCGTACCGCTGCGTGGCTCCGGCGGGATCATCGGCGCGTCCTGCGAGGCGGCCGCCCGCCTGGCCGAACTCGAAATCAACAGCGGCAGTGGGATTCTCGGCCGCGAGGCGCGGATCACGACCATCGACGGCGGCGGGCCGGCCGACGAGGTCGCCCGCGAGGTGTCGGCCTTCCTCGCCACCGGGATGGTGCACGCGATCACCGGCATTCCCATGCCGGATGTGCGCGCGGGGATCATGGCGGCCGCCGACGGCCGGGTGCCGTGCCTGTTCGGCATCGGCGACGAGGGTCATTTCGGTCCCCGGCGCGGGGTCTTCATGATCGGCGAGAATCCGGGCGCGCAGACGGTCGCCGCCCTGGAGTGGCTGCACCGCGAATTCGGCGCGCACCGCTGGGCCATCGTCGCCAGCGACTACATCTGGTCGCGGTTGATGGTCCCGACCCTGCGCGGACTCCTGGACCGCCCGCACGAACTCGTCGCCGAGTACGTCTTTCCCCTGGGCACCGAGGATTTCGGCGCGGCACTGGACGATCCGCGACTCGATACGGCCGACGGGGTGATCGTGCTGCTGGTCGGCGGCGACGCGGCCCGCTTCAATCGCGCCTTCGCCGCGAGCGGGCGAGCCGATCACCAGTTCCGCACGGGCCCGACCGCCGACGAGAATCTGCTGGCCGCCGGTGGCCCGTTCGCGAACGCCAACATCTACGTGCCATCCAGCGTCATCCCCGACCCGCGACTACGCACCGACCGCGAACGCCTCGAGCGCTACCACCGCCTGCACGGCCGCTTCGCCCCGTCCTTCAGCCGCTTCGCCACCTGCAACTACCAGTCCCTGCACGTCCTCCAGGGCCTGACGGCGGCCGCCAAGTCGATCGAGGTCGACCGCATCCACACCACCGTCGACTCCGGCCTGGTCCTCGACCGCGCCACCGGCGAATTCACCTTGTCCGGCAACCAATTCGAGCAGCCGGTCCGAGTGTGCCGAGCCAACGGAGCGGAATTCGAGCCCTTGGTCAGGGTCTGAGAACGCCACCACGTCCCGGCATGCCACCTTCCCTGTTTTCCGGCATGCTTTTGGCCGGAAAACAGGGGCGACTAAGCCGAAACCAGCGAATCAATCACCGACAGGAAGATCCCCAGCCCATCATCACTCGGCCCGGTCAACGGCTCGGTGGCGTGTTCGGGGTGGGGCATCAGGCCGACGACGCGGCCGTCGGCGGAGGAGATTCCGGCGATATCGCGCTGGGAGCCGTTCGGATTCTCGCCGGCGTAGCGGAACACCACGCGGCCCTCACCCTCGAGCTCGTCGAGCACCGGCTGCGCGGCCTGGTAGCGGCCCTCGGCGTTCTTGACCGGCACGAGGATCTGGGCGCCCGGCTCGTAGCGCGAGGTCCACGCCGTGCCGGTCTGCTCCACCCGCAGCCATTCGTCGCGGCAGACGAAGTGCAGGCCCTCGTTGCGGGTCAGCGCGCCGGGCAGCAGCCCCGCCTCGCACAGCACCTGGAAACCGTTGCAGATGCCCAGCACCGGCAGGCCCTTACCGGCCGCCTCGACCACCGAACCCATCACCGGCGCGAACCGGGCGATGGCGCCCGCGCGCAGGTAGTCGCCGTAGGAGAAGCCGCCGGGAACGACGACCGCGTCCACACCCTTCAGATCGGCGTCGGCGTGCCACAGGCTCACCGCCTCGGCGCCGGCCAGCCGCACGGCCCGCGCGGCGTCGACGTCGTCGAGGGTGCCCGGAAAGGTGATGACCCCGATGCGCGCGGTCACGACACCCGCACCACTTTCCAGTCCTCGATGACGGTGTTGGCGAGCAGCGCTTCCGCGATCTTCTCCAGCTCCGCGTCGCCGACACTGTCGTCCACGTCGAGCTCGAACCGCTTGCCCTGCCGGACATCCGAGACACCGGGAAAGCCCAGGCGCCCGAGCGCACCGACGATCGCCTGACCCTGCGGATCCAGGATCTCGGTCTTCGGCATCACCTCGACCACGACTCGTGCCACGCGACTGCTCCTCACGCTGGTGGGGGAATACCTGAACAGCCTAATCGGGGCGGTGCGCACCGGGCTCGCCGGGGCGCACACCACTACCGTGAAGACATGCGCATAGCCCACTTCGGTCATTCCTGCGTTCTGGTCGAGCTCAACGGCGCGAAGATCCTGTTCGATCCCGGCACCTTCTCGCACGGATTCGAGGGCATCACCGGCCTCGACGCGATCGCGATCACCCATCAGCATCCCGATCACATCGACCCCAACCGGATCGGCGCGCTGCTGGATGCGAATCCGCAGGCCCGGCTGCTCAGCGATCCGCAGACCGCGCAGCAGCGCGGCGAGCCGTGGGAGCCGGTGCACGCCGGCAACGTGCTGTCCGTCGGCGACGTGCAGATCACCGGCGGCGGCGGGCGGCACGCGGTCATCCACCCCGAACTCCCGGTCATCGACAACACCGTCTTCCAGCTCGGCAGCCCCGACGACCCCGCCCAGTTCGTCCACCCCGGCGACTCCCTGTGGGTCCCCCCGGTCAGCGTCGGCGTCCTCGCCACCCCCGCCGTCGCCCCCTGGATGAAGATCAGCGAGGCCGTCGACTACCTTCGCGCCGTCTCCCCCCGCACCGCCCTCCCCATCCACTACGGCATCATCGCCCCCGAGGCCCAGGGCATCTACTTCGGCCGCCTCTCCGAAATGCGCCCCGCCGACACCGAATTCACCGTCATCGAGCCCGAAGACCACATCGAGCTGTAGTGCACGCCCACCTGTGCGTTCCTGCCGAAAGCAGGCCGGAAACGAGGGAGTCGCTGTCGTCTGCGTGACTATCCGGCGTAGGTGGCGAGGAACAGGGCCTCCGTGAGGGCCATGTGTTCTATCTCGGTGGGGTCGACGCTCTCGTTGGGGGCGTGGATGAGGCATTTCGGTTCCTCGACGCCGATGAGCATGATCTCGGCGTCGGGGTAGGTGCCGGCGAAGACGTTGCACAGGGGGATCGAGCCGCCCTGGCCCTCGGTGGTGGCCTCGCGGCCGTAGGCGGCGTGGAAGGCCGCCTCCATGGCCGCGCGGGCCGGGCCGCCGGTGCCGGAGCGGAACGGCGCGCCGGTGCCCTCGGATTCCACCGAGACCTTCGCGTGCCAGGGCGTATGCGATTCGAGGTGTGCGGTCAGCGCCTTCAGCGCCTTGTCCGGATCGATGCCGGGCGGGATCCGCAGATTCAGCCGGGCGCGGGACCGGGGCTGGATGGCCGCCGAGGAACCGACCACCGGCGGCACATCGATACCCAGCACGGTCAGGGCGGGCCGGGCCCAGACCATATCGGAGACGGTGCCGTCACCGAGCAGGTCGACGCCGTCGAGCACGCCGGCGTCGGCGCGGAACTGCTCGGCCGGATATTGCACGCCGTCCCAGGTCTGGTCGGCGGTGAGACCGTCGATCGTGGTGTTGCCCTTCGCATCTCGCAGCGTGGCCAGCAGGTGGATCATGGCCGCCAGCGCATCGGGAGCGGGCCCGCCGAACATACCGGAATGCATAGGCCCGGAGAGGGTTTCGACGGTGACGATCACATTCACGTTGCCGCGCAGGGTCTGCGTGAACGTCGGCACGCCGACCGCGAAGTTGCCGCAGTCGGCGATGACCAGGGCATCCGCGCGCAACAGGTCGGCGTTGCCCGGCACGAAGGCTTCCAGCCCGCCGGTCCCCTGCTCCTCCGACCCTTCCGCCACCAATGTGATGCCGACGGGAAAATCACTGCCGCCCACCGTTTCCCGCAACGCTCGCAGCGCGGTCAGGTGGGTGACGATATTGCCCTTGCAGTCGGCCGCGCCGCGCCCGTACCAGCGGCCGCCCTTCTCGGTGAGCTGCCAGACCGGCGTGTGCCAGGCGGCGTCGTCGAGCGGCGGTTGCACGTCGTAGTGGCAGTACAGCATGACCGTCGGCGCACCGGCGGGCGCCGGATACCGAGCGACGACGGCCTTACTGCCGTCCGGGGTTTCGTGCAGTCCGGCATCGGTCAGCCCGACCTCACGGAACGCGTCGGCCACCCACTGCGCGGCCCGCTCGCAGTCCTCGGCCGGGAACTGCCGGGGATCGGCCACCGATCGGTACGAAACCAGTTCGGTAAGATCGGCTTTCGCCCGCGGCATCAGGGAGCGCACCTCGGCGCGCAGGGCGGCCGTGCGGGAATCATCGGTCATATCAGCTCATTTCGTCGTATCTCCGAGCTTCAGATCGCTCATCCGCTCGAGGTAGGCGCGCAGGTGATCGGGGCAGTACGTATCGATGGCCAGCTCGGTGGCCGCGATGGTGTCGCGGTCGGCGATCACCGGACGGCTCCCTGGACCGGAGGCGCCGTTGGTGATCGAAGACCGGTAACGCGCCGCGATCAGTGGCGAGGTCGGATCCTGGCAGATCAGGCCGCCGTCGCTGCCCAGCGAATCGCCGATCACGTCGGTGTCCGGAGCGGGCAGGCCCGCGGCGACGAGCCGGTCGTGCAACTGCTGCGCGAGCTGCTCGGTCCTCGAGTCCTGCTTCGTCTGCTCGAACACCAGCAGCCCGATCACCGCGATCAGCACCAGCACACCCGCCACCACCGCGTTGACGATACGCCGGTGGCGGGTCTGCTCCGCCGTCTCCAGATGGTGGCCCACGGTCATACCAGCGCCTCCTGCGGGACCTCGGTCTTCCAGTGCGGCTTGCGGAATCGGAAGAACAGGTACGGAATCAGCAGTCCGACAATGCCCATGCCGGCGCCCACGAGCAGGATGTAACCCAGCGCGTTCCCGCTGCCGTACTGCGAGGGCGGCACGAAGCCGATCAGGAACGCCGCCACCGACGAGACGGTCCCCAGCCCACACAGCGCCACCAGCATCGGCGCCCGGTAGCCGCGCGGGTGGTCGGGCTGCGTGCGCCGCAGCCGCACGGCGGCCAGGAACATCAGCACGTACATGATCAGATACACCTGCGTGGTGATCACCGACAGGATCCAGTACGCGCTGGAGACGTCGGGGATGAACGCGTACAGCAGCGCCAGCAGCGTGGTGAAAATCCCTTGTGCGACAAGCATGTTCTGCTGCACCCCGTGTTTGTTCACCCGGGTCAGGATGGGCGGCAGATACCCCTCGGTGCGGCCGATCAGCAGCAGCCCCTTCGACGGCCCGGCCAGCCACGTCAGCATGCCGCCCAGCGCCGCGGCCACCAGCAGCACGCCGAGAACCGGTGTGAGGAAACCGATTCGGAAGTGGTTGAAGAATCCGTCGAACGCCTGCATCACACCGGCGGTGAGGCTCAGGTTCCGCGACGGCACCACCCAGCTGATCACCACCGCGGGCACGATGAAGATCGCCAGCACCAGCGCCACGGCCAGCACCATCGCCTTCGGATACTCCCGGCCGGGATCCTTCAGCGACGACACGTGCACGGCGTTCATCTCCATACCGGCGTAGCTGAGGAAGTTGTTGACGATGAGGACCAGGCTGGCCAGACCGGTCCACGCGGGCAGCAGGTGCGCGGAGTCCATCGGCGCGGCCGACGCGTTGCCCTGGGCCAGGAATACCAGGCCGAGCACGACCAGCAGTACGCCGGGGATCAGCGTGCCGATCACCAAGCCCATACTCGACAGTCCCGCAACGGTTTTCGTGCCGTGCGAGGAGACGTACACACCCGCCCAGTAGATGACGATGATCACGATCGCCACATAGGGCCCGTTCGACGCCAGCGACGGATGGATGATGTAGGCGAAGGTGCTCGCGACGTAGGCCAGCAGGCTCGGGTAGTAGAAGATCGTCATCGCGAACTGGCACCACACCGCGAGGAAGCCCAGCGGCTTCGACAGCCCCTCCCCCACCCACTTGTAGACGCCGCCGTTCCAGCCGGACGCCAGTTCCGCCGCGACGAACGCGGTCGGCAGCAGGAACAGCAGCGCCGGAAGTAGATACAGGAATACGCACGCCAGGCCGTACACCGCCATGGTCGGGGCGGCCCGCAGGCTCGCCACCGAACTGGTGGTCATCAGCGCCAGGGTCACCCACGAGATGTACTTGGTGACCACGGCGGTCTTCGTCGCCCGGTCGGCCGGCACCGATGTCGCCATGACCGCTCCTTCTGCTGCCCGCTACCCCTAAGATCGAGAACATCGAGCAAACGGCCGAAACGACACCGTTTGTGGTCACTGTGCCACGTCACATCGCACGTGGTGGGCGATTTTCGATCTCCTAGCTATCTTTCGTTAACAATCCGCAACCATCGGGGGGAGACCCGCTCGACGGAAGGTGCCATCATCGATTCCATGCCCGACGGTCCCACCGAAACCGACGACCTGTTCGCGCTGCCGCCGCTGGAGTCGGGTGCGCCCAAATCCGAATTCCCCAAGGCCGAGATCTTCCCGCAGGCCGCCTATCAGATCGTCCACGACGAGCTGATGCTCGACGGCGTCGCCCGGATGAATCTGGCCACGTTCTGCACCACCTGGGTCGACGACCAGGCCCGTCGCCTGATGAACGAGTCGATCGACAAGAACATCGTCGACAAGGACGAATACCCACAGACGGCCGAGCTGGAGCGGCGCTGCGTTCGCATGCTCGCCGACCTGTGGCAGGCGCCCGATCCCGCCACCACGCTGGGTACCTCGACCACCGGTTCCAGCGAGGCCGCCATGCTCGGCGGGCTGGCGGCCAAGTTCCGCTGGCGCAATCGCGGCGGGCAGGGGATCCCGAATTTCGTCTGCGGGCCCGTCCAGGTGTGCTGGGAGAAGTTCGCGCGCTATTTCGACGTCGACATCCGGCAGATCCCGCTGCGCGGCGACCGCCTGACCATGCATCCCGACGACATCGCGGCGCACTGCGACGAGAACACCATGATGGTGGTGCCCACCTTCGGTCAGACCTTCACCGGCCTGTTCGAGGACGTCGCCGGAATCAGCCGCGCCCTCGACGACCTACAGGCCGAGACCGGTCTCGACATCCCGATCCACGTCGACGCCGCGAGCGGCGGTTTCCTCGCTCCCTTCACCGCGCCGGAACTGGTGTGGGACTTCCGGTTACCGCGCGTGAAGTCGATCAATGCCTCCGGCCACAAGACCGGCCTGGCCCCGCTCGGCGCGGGCTGGGCGATCTGGCGCGAGAAGGCCGACCTGCCCGAGGAACTGATCTTCAACGTCGACTACCTCGGCGGCAATATGGCCACCTTCAACCTCAACTTCTCCCGTCCCGGCGGCCAGGTCGTCACCTCGTACTACGAATTCATCCGGCTCGGCCGTGAGGGTTACCGGCGCGTGCAGTCGGCGGCCTACACCGCGGCGCAACACCTGGCCGCGGGCATCGAACGCCTGGGTCCGTTCGAGATCATCCACGGCGGCGACCCTCTGCACGGCATCGCCGCCGTCTCCTGGCGGATCAAGGGCGACCAGCCCTTCAACCTCTACGACCTCTCCGACCGCCTCCGCACCCGAGGCTGGCTCGTCGCCGCCTACCCCCTCCCCGCCGACCGCGACGACGAGACCATCATGCGAGTCCTCATCCGCCACGGCTTCAGCCACGACATGTCCGACCTGTTCCTCACCGACATGCACCGAGCCCTGGGCCAATTGGACAAACACCCACCCACGGTCCCCCTCACACACGAGGAAGCAGGCGGCTTCACCCACAGCGCCACCCCCACGGTCCCCACCGAAGAACTGCGACAGCGAGCGGGGCTGGCATAGGTACCATGAAGTGACACGATTCCGGAGGGGGACGTCATGTCATCGAACAATCACCGCGAACAGGCCGACGATCCACGCGCCCAATGGCGCCACCTGCCCGCCGAACCCACCCACTACGTCGAGGAAACCCCCATCGAGGGCACCTCATCAACCCACACAGTGCCCGCCGTCGACCCAACCCAGGACTTCATCCGCCTCTACGGCTAGTGCGCGGGTGGACCGACCCTGTCGTCCCGTGGGAATTCACCCGCGGGCTGCGCCGTCCGGCCACACGATGTCGACCGGCAGCCCCTTCGAGTAAGCCAGGGCGACAACGCTTCCCGTACCGCCGCGCTCACCGCCCTGCCCGTCCCACACCGCGATCAGCCGATCGACCGAACCGACGACAGCCTCGTTCGCCGCCTCATAGGCCTCAGCACCGGCGTCGTCGAAGTCCATGACGCGGACAGTATCGGCACGCTTCACAAAGTCATCGAATAGATCGATATGGTCCGGCTTCACTTTGCGCTCACGATAGTTCCGCGACGGCAACACGACTTCGAGCCGTCCTCCGCCGTCGAGCACCGCTTGCGCGAAGACTGAATCAGCACCCCGGGCAATACAACTCACGCCCACTAGATCTGTGATCTCACCCGCCTCGGCAAGGTGGTGGGCAATCTCCTCGTAGACGAGCGGGACCGTGTCTGCGTTGATGTTCATATGACCGGTGATGCCGATCCGCACTATCCGAACTCCTCTACGCCGTTGCAATGGCGAATGGAACCGAGATCAGATCTGTTGAAGCTCTTGCATTCTCGCATCGAGAGTTCGCGCGACCTCGGAGCCCGGGGCTCGGACGTGGATAAGAGTTCGGGCATTCTGCAACTGGCCGGATACTCGCGCCGAGTTCGCCGCCTCAGCGCCGAGAAGGATCTCATCGAGGGCGGCGTCGAGGTTCCCCGCATCGACGTAGATCGTTCCGAGCAGGATATGGGAGGCCGCGCGATCCCGGACGGCTTGCAGCCTGAGCGATTCCTCGGCCGCCTCGATGGCCGCACCGAGATCACCGATCTGGTGTAGAGACTTGGCACGCATGCGGGCGATGTGCCCCGGCGTGCAGAAGTAGGCCAGCGACTGTTCCGGGGTCCGCGATTCGGTGATGTCGAAACTGTCGGCTCGTCCCAGCGCCGCGCGCGTGTCCATGGCGTGCCCCGCCTTGGCCTGCGCCAGCGCGCTGATGCCGGCGGTATGCGCGCGAAGCAGCGGATCTCCTGATCGGGTAGCCCGAATCTCGGCAGCGGCGGCTTGGTCGGCAGCCACCGAGGGTTTGCCGATCTCCTCCGTCATGGCGGACCACTCCGCCATTGCCATCGCACCGGCGGCGTCGTCTCCGATTTCGTCCGCGATATCGCGCGCCTTCTCGAAATGCTCAGCGGCGGTGTCAGTACGGCCGAGATCGAAGAGTTGCCACCCCGCAGACGTTGCGATCTTGCTACGCAACGACTTCAACCGATACCCCAGTGCGCCGGTCGAACCAGCGAGCAGTGCCTCCGCGACATTGGACTGCGTCAACGTCGTCCCGATCGCCGCCTGCGGGCCGAGCAGATCGTCTTGAATCCGAGCCTGGTTGAGCATTGCCTCGATGTTGTCGAGCACGCCGCCGTCGACCCGACGAGGAGCAGCGATCGCGCGGATGGTGCGCTCGACTTCGTCAGCACTCAGCACGGCCGTGATCGCCGGCACCGCGGCCGTAAGGACGGCGATTGCTCTCATCAGCTCCCGACGCTGCATCTCGTCAACCTCCTCGCCGCCCCAATTCCAGCGTAGGGCAGCATCAACACCTGTACCAGTTTGCGAGGGCTTCACTCGCGCCGCGCGAGGGTTGTACAGCCCGAGTTCCGCCGTGGTGGCCCCGAAGGTCTGTTCCAGAGCGCGCCGATACGCCTCTGTCGGCCACCTCGTGACACCGCTGACCAGCCGCCGGATGGACTCCTCGCTGTACGCGCCGGGTTTGCCGGTGATCTGCTCATAGGCGGCATTGACCCGATCGACGACTTCCCACCGTTTCCAGTGACGTTGTTCGATCAGGCGCGCGATCTGACGATTCTTCCGGTCTGGCGAATTCATCGAATGCCCTCCCCCCACATCTATCCAGACCGTAGCGCGATCTGGTACCCCGCAACTTCGTTCCGGGAAGTTGCGGGGCGAAATTGCCCTGCCCAGAACACCTTTCGCCGATCAGGCTCGACCGTGCGCCCGAGTTCCATCACCTACCGTCACAGGAGACGACAGGCCATGAGGACACATCCGACTGCGTTCGTGTGGGTCGACCCTGCTGTCAGTCGATGCCCGGAGCTGGAGAACGCCAGAGTGCGCAGGCTCGCGCACCGGCTCGGCTACCGCCTGTACTGGCCGAGGCCGTCAGTCATCCCGATAGTCGACCAGGTGCGCACGGCGGACGTCGACGTCGTGATCACTCCGTCAGTGAGCCATCTCGATATTCTTCAACTACACGCCTTGATATGCATCATCGATGTCGAAACCGCCTTCCCGAGAATGAGTTTCGCTCGTCATACGATCCACAGCCGCGAAGTCACGCAGACATGAGCGCCGGAAGCTGGGCGGTTCTCTTCGCGGTCGTCCTTACCTTCTGCGCCGTCGTCGGGATGCTGGTGCGCACCGAGTTGGACGATCGCAGCGACGACGACGGAGAACCCTGCGCCGGTGAGTTCGTGGCGTGGACACACGCCGCTCCACCTCGCCCGTTCACCGTGGCCGGTGCGCACAAAGTGATGCAGCAGCACAAGGATTGCCGACGCGAGGAGTGCCCGCGCAAGGCGGCAGCGTGGCGAACTCTGACCGATGCCAGAAGGATCAGGCCCGACTCCGGGCGCAGCTACTGAATCACGATGTCGAGGAACTTGACGGAGGGTCGGCTTCCTTGGCGCGGCGACTGCTGCGACGTAGTCTCGTATGTGGGCGTGCTGGGCGCCGCGTTCCATACTCCTGTGCGGCCTCGTCCACCGCGACGGAGGCACTATGTTCGACGGCTTCGACGAGTTCACGATTACCACCAGTGGTGGCACGGTTTTCGGGCGGCGGGGTGGTTCGGGCCCGGCGGTTCTGCTCCTGCACGGGATTCCGCAAACTCATCTGATGTGGCGACTGGTCGCACCGATTCTGGCGCGCGAGTTCACTGTCGTGGCTACGGATCTTCGGGGATACGGCGCATCCGGTGTGGGCGCCGGCGGTCCGGACCATGTCGAGTATGCGATGCGGGATCTGGCGCGCGATCAGGTCGAGGTGATGGACCGGCTCGGATATCAGCAGTTTTCCGTGGTCGGGCACGACCGTGGCGCACGGTGCGGCTACCGCGCCGCGCTGGACCACCCGGACCGAGTCGACAGGTTGGCGGTGCTGGATATCGTCCCGACCACCGACGCCTTCGCGCGCGCGAACCGGGACTTCGCTCTCGGGTACTGGGTGTGGTCGTTCCTCGCCGCGCCGGCACCGATCCCCGAGCGCCTCATCGCCGGCGCCCCGGACACCGTCGTGGACCATATGCTCGACGAGTGGGCCGATCGGCCGGAGGTCTTCACCGACGAGGTCAGAGCGGCGTATCGACAACAGTTCCACGACCCTGATCGGGTGCACGCCATCTGCGAGCAGTACCGGGCCGCCGCCACGCACGACATCACCCACGACGATGCGGACCGTGCGCGCGGCTTCGCCTGCCCCGTATTGGTTCTCTGGAGCGACAGCGGGGCGATCGCGCGCTGGTACGACCCTCTCGAGGTCTGGCGCGGCTGGGCATCGGAGGTGATCGGCGCCCCGGTTCGGAGCGGCCACTTTCTCGCGGAGGAAGCTCCCGAGGAGACCACCCGTCTCCTCGCCGATTTCCTCAGGTCGATTCCCCGTGATTCCAACGCCCCGAGCGCCGAAGCAGCACAAGGACTGCGGACGTGAGGACTGCCCCGTTACAGCCCGTGCCAGGTCGCGGTGCGGAAACACTCTGCCAGGCAGGCGATCTCACCGCGTAGGAAGGCGACGATCTGGGGCATCGACGCTCCGGAGGTGGAGTACTGCCAGGCGTTGGTCATGGCGAATGCCCCGCCGGAGCGCTGGTCCTGCTGACCGGTCCAGGTCTTCAGGATCTCGTCGATTCGGGTGACCACGGAGCGGTAGTGATCGAGTGGGTCGGTGGGCGCGATCGACTGCACGAGGCCGACCAGGGCGGTCAGGTAACCGCGGTAGAACTCCGACGGGCAGGTCGGGTCGTAGCGGTCGCGCATCAAGGCGCCGTCGAAATGTGCGTAATTCCGCATGGCAGCGATCTCGGCGTCGGTACACCAGTGATCGGCCGTCACCCCGAGAACGGGATCAACGACAGGTGGGGGTGGGGCTGTCCCACCGGCGTCCGGGACGGCCGGTTCCTGCACGTACGGCGTATGGGACCGCGAGCCGCGGTGGTCCTCGACGGTCCAGTCCGTGCCGGACTGACGACGGACCTCACGGGTGATCTCGGTATCGATGCCGGGAGCGTTCGCATGCCCCACGCCCAGATATCCGGACGCGGCATCGACGATGTCCTGTTCGGACATATACGAGCCGAGCGCCGAATCACGCGCCCGCCGCACCGCTGCCTGAATATCCTCCTGCACACGCGGATCGCGCGGGTCCGGATATGTTGACATGCCCACCCTCCTCGCTTGGACGGGCCATCGGATTCGCGTTCTCAGCGTATCGCCGAACGACAGCGCCCACCGCGTGTCGCGGTACGTGTACGTCAGCGGAGGGTGACGGTGGCGGCTTCGGATATCAGCGCGGCTACGGCACTCAGGGCCGGGGAGTCGAGGCGCCACTGCTGCCAGTAGAGGGGTACGTCTATGTGCAGGTTTCGGCCGAGTTCCGTTAGGGCACCGCTATTTTCGGCCGTCGCGGATTGGAGGTCGGGGAGCATGCCCCAGCCGAGGCCCAGGCGGACGGCTTCGGCGAAACCGGTGGAGGAGGGGATGTAGTGGCGGGGCGGGTCGAGGGGACGTCGGGCTCGGCGGCGGAGTAGGCGGTCCTGGAGGTCGTCCTTGCGGTCGAAGAGGACGACCGGGGCGGTGGCGAGGGCCTGGACGGTGGGGCCTTCGGGGAACCAGGTGCGGGCGAAATGGGGTGTGGCCATGGGGCGGTAGCGCATGGCGCCGAGGCGTTCGACCTTGCAGCCCTGGACGGGCTGGGCGGTGGCGGTGATGGCGGCCATGACGGTGCCGTCGCGGAGCAGGCGAGTGGTGTGTTCCTCGTCCTCGCGGTGGATCTCGAAGCAGACGCCGGCGGGGGCACGGACCAGCGCGGGTATCACCCAGGTCTCCAGCGAGTCGGCGTTGACCGCGACGGGGATCCGGACCTGGCCGGCGCTCGGATCGGATTCGCTTGCGGTAGTGCCCAATTCGCGCGCGGTATCAACGGAGAGCAGTTCGATCTGGCGGGCCAGCCGGAGGACCGCGAGCCCGGATTCGGTGGGGCGCACCGGTTTCGTGCGCTTCAGCAGGATGCGGCCGACGGTGCCCTCCAGGGCCTTGATGCGCTGGCTCACCGCCGAGGGCGTCACGCTCAGCCGGTGTGCGGCCGCCTCGAGGGTGCCCTCGGCGACTGCCGCGTCCAGGGCACGGAGCTGGTCCAACTGGAGGTCCATATCAAGAAATTCTAATGATGCCGCAGAATCTTTAGCTTGCCTGTTCACTGACGGATTCTTAACGTCGAATGACGTGAACGTCTCCTCGGCACTTCCCACCCTGCTCACCGGCCTGGGCTTCGGTCTGTCGCTGATCGTGGCGATCGGCGCGCAGAACGCGTTCGTCCTGCGACAGGGCATTCGCGGCGAGCACATCCTCGCGGTCGTCGCGGTGTGCACGGTGTCGGATGTGGTGCTGATCGCGGCGGGTGTCGGTGGTGTGGGGAGGTTCCTCGCCTCGACACCGGTGCTGATGGACGTGGTGCGCTATGCGGGCGCGGCGTTCCTGATCGGGTACGCGGTGCTGGCGGCGCGCCGCGCGCTCTCCCCCGGCGCGCTCACCGCGGCAGAGGATGGCGGGCCCGTCCCGCAGGCAATAAAGGACGCCGAGGGCACGGCGGCGACGGGTGGCCGGGCCGCAACAGATGACGGGGACGCCACAGGCCGTGCGCATATGACGGATGAGGCGAGCCCGGCGAATGGGGGCCGCAGCGCCCTCACTCTCGCGCCCGCCCGATCATCGACCTCCGGAACGTCGCTCGCGCTGAAGACCACGGTTCTGACCTGCGTCGCCCTGACCTGGCTCAACCCACACGTCTACCTGGACACCGTCGCCCTGATGGGCACCTTCGCCAACACCTTCGGCCCCGGCCGCTGGTACTTCGCGGCGGGCGCGATGATCGCGAGCCTGCTGTGGTTCGTCGCCCTCGGTTACGGCGGCCGCCTGCTCGCCCCAGTCTTCGCGCGACCCACGGCGTGGCGAATCTTGGACTCCGCCATCGCCGTGATCATGCTGGCCCTGGGCGTGAGTTTGGCGGTGGGGTAAGTTTCCGGCCAAAAGCGTGCCGGAAAACGGGGAGGGGTTGGCGGAGAGGGGGTTTCGGGCTCAGGCGGCGCGGGCGGGAGCGTAGGGCTCCCAGTGGTAGACCTCGGGGACGGCCTCGTGGAACAGGGCCAGATCGATGGCGTCGAGCATGGCCCGGCGGGGGGCGGAGCGGTTCAGCTGGGCGGCGGAAACGGCGAGGCGGAGGATGCCGCCGCGGCGGGCGGTGCGGGCGGCGCTCATCACCAGCGCGTGGCACCACCACGGTTCGGCGCGGAAGCCCTCGCCGATGCCGTGCACCCAAGCCCGGTGCGTCACATCGCGTTCCAGGTCGTGGATGCCGGTAAGGCTGAGCGCCAACCGGAATCCGACGGCGGGCAGCGCCGCCAGGGCGCCCTCCGAGGCGTTCCAGCGCGGCGCCGCGAATAGCCGGGTCCGCAGGCCGACGCCCTCCAGCACGCGGTCGGCGGCCATCAGCCGCAGGCGCGCCTCGTGCTGGGGCAGCGCGGCGAATTCGGCGCGCCGGCTCTTGGTCGCCGCCTGGTCGTACCCGTGCAGCACGATCGCGTCGCCGGATTCGCGGCGCGAGCGCAGCCACTCCTGCGTCGCGGGATCGTCCGCGAGCCGGTACTTCCCCTTCAACCGCGGCGCCACCAGCAGCGACAGCCGCACATCCCGCCGGTCCATCTCCTCGGCGAAGGCCATGGCGGTCTCGCGAGTGGTGTCACGAATACCCGACACCGAGACCATCAACTGTGCACGCATGATTGCGCGTACCCCCTTTCGGTGCTGCCCATCACACCCACTGTGAGTGCGGCAGATGTCTGCACCGTGCTGCGCGGGTGACGCGCCGACGAATTCGCGCTACCGAATCAGGCGTCGCCCAGGCCGACCGTGTCCAGCACCCAGGCGTACTCGAACGCCACTTCCTTCCACTTCTCGTAGCGACCGCTGACCCCGCCGTGCCCGGCGCTCATCTCGGTCTTGAGCAGCAGCGGCGCGTCGCCGGTCTTGGTGGCGCGCAGTTTGGCGACCCACTTGGCCGGTTCGACGTAGAGCACCCGGGTGTCGTTGAGACTGGTGATCGCCAGAATCGCCGGATAGTCCTTGGCCTCGACGTTCTCGTACGGCGAGTAGGACTTCATGTAGTCGTAGACTTCCTTGTCCGCCAGCGGATTTCCCCACTCGTCCCATTCGATGACGGTCAGCGGCAGCGACGGGTCGAGGATCGAGGTCAGCGGATCCACGAACGGCACGTTGGCGAGAATGCCGGTGAACAGCTCGGGGGCGAGGTTGGCGACCGCACCCACCAGCAGCCCGCCCGCACTACCCCCGTCGGCGATCATCCGGTCGGCCGCGGTGACCCCGGAATCCACGAGATGCCTTGCGCAGGAGACGAAGTCGGTGAAGGTGTTCTTCTTGGTGAGCGTCTTGCCGTGCTCGTACCAGAGCCGCCCCATCTCGCCGCCGCCGCGCACGTGCGCCACCGCGAACACCATGCCGCGGTCCAGCAGCGACAGTCGCGACAGGGAGAACCCCGGATCGATACTCGCCTCGTAGGAGCCGTACCCGTAGAGCAGCAACGGCTTCGGGCCCGCGGGTGCGTCCTTCCGCTGCACCAGCGAGATCGGGATCCGGGTGCCGTCCTCGGCGACCGCCCAATCCCGGTGCTGCTCATAGTCGTTCGCGTCGTAGCCGCCCAGAACGGTCTGCTCCTTGCGCAGCAGCAGCTCGCCGGTGGCCGGCACGTAGTCGAAGACCTGGACCGGGGTGATGAAGGAGGTCAGGCCGAGCCGCAGCGTCGGCTGATCCCATTCCGGATTGGATCCGACGCCCGCGGCGAACAGTTCCAGCCCGAAGTCCACTTCGCTCAGCTCGCCGAATCCGCCGGAGGTCAACGGCCACACCGCGACCCGGGGCAGCGCCTCGCGCCGGTAGGACAGCACCAGATGGTCGGCGAAGCAGTCGATATCCTCGAGCCGCACATCGTCGCGGTGCGGGAGCAGGATCGTCATATCGGCCGGATCGTCCGCCGGGGCGTCGGCGAGGACGAAGTTCTCCGCCTTGACCCCGTCCACAATATCGTTGTGCAGGATCAGGAACCGGTCCCGCCCGGCGACCACCGCGTGCTCGGCGGAGTACTCGACGCCCTCGCGCCGGGGCAGCAGGACGCGGAATTCGCCCTCGGGATCGTCGGATTCGAGAATCCAGCCCTCGCTGGTGATCTTCGACCCCACCCAGATCATCAGGAACTTCTCCGAGCGGGTGGCGCCGATACTCACCCAGTAGCGCTCGTCCGGTTCGTGAAAGACCTTGACGTCCTGGTCTTTCGGCGTGCCGAGGCGGTGCCGCCACACGGTGTCGGGCCGCCAGGACTCGTCGACGGTCTGATAGAAGACATGCGTCCCGTCCAGCGACCAGGTCGCGCCGGGCGCGGTGCCGGGAACCTCGTCACCGAGCAGATCGCCGGTGCGCAAGTCCTTGAACCGCAGCACGTACCGCTCGTCGCCGACGGTGTCCATCGAGTAGGCGAGCAGCGTGCCGTCGTGGCTGACCGAGAACGCGCCCAGCGCGAAGAAGTCGTGCCCCTCGGCAAGGGCATTGCTGTCCAGCAGGATCTGCTCGCCGGGGATGGCGGCGTCGACCTCGAGGCGCGGCGGCGTCCAGTCGTCGGGATCGGCGATCGGACAGCGGCAGTGGACGCCGTACTGCTTGCCCTCGAAGCTGCGTGAGTAGTACCAGTACTCGCCCATCCGGGCCGGGACCGACAGATCGGTCTCCTGGGTGCGCGCCTTGATCTCGTCGAAGATCTTGTCGCGCAGCGGCCGCAGCCCGGCGGTCTGCGCGTCGGTGTAGGCGTTCTCCGCCTCGAGGTGGGCGATGACCTCCGGATTGTCCTTGTCGCGCAACCACTCGTACTCGTCGACGAAGGTATCGCCGTGATGCACCCGCTCGGTCGGGACCCGCTTCGCGGACGGCGGGGTAATACCGGTGCCACTGTCGAGAGCCATGCGCTCCACCGTAGTGCGCGCCGCGCGTCACCGGCCGTCACCCCCGGTCCGGCGGGTTACCCCAGCCCTGGTGACCGCGGCGCCGGTCGGCGCAGGTCACCCCGGTTGTCGCGGGCGGTACGGCGAGAGTCCATCAGGAAGTACAGTGCGGCCTTGCGGCGCTGGCATTGATCGGTGGGGCAGCTGCGGTGGGTGTGCAAGATGCTGTGTGCCTGCTCGACGGTGAGGTGCCGGGGCACCACCGCGCAACTGTCGAAGACGGGTGCCATGCGGTGCTCCATCCTTGTCGTGCGTGGGGTGTGGCGCGGCGCTCACTCGACTTCACGGGGCCGATCGACGCCGTAAATCTGCCACAGTGAGCTGGGTTTCCGATTCCTTGCCGAGGTAAACCACGAGAATGCCGCCACCGGCCGACAAATGCCGCCCGTGCCCGGGTCCGGAAGATCCTTTGCCCGACGCTGATGACCGTTGTGTTTCCGGTTCACCGGCGGCCGCTCGGGCAGCCTCCCGACCGGCCGTGACCGTGACAACCGCCACGTCCGCCTCGGCTCCGGCATCAGTCGCCGCCGCCGTGGCAGATAGTCGATCGGTAAATCATTTTTCCGACCGAGCGGTGCGTCTTTCGGGGGCGGAGAACCGATCTAATTCCCGGAGACATCCGCGCTGACCGGAAAATTGACGAATCAGGATTCCCGCATCGGCGACTGCGGGGCCCGGCTACTGTCTACCCCGTGGAAGCGAAGAATCGCGAGATCGAGCCGGATGCCGTGTGGCACCGCAGCAGCGCGTCCGGCGGTGTCGAGGTGGCCTTCCTGGCCAGCGGCAACATCGGCTTGAGGGACGCGAAGAATCCGGACGGTCCCACGTTGATCTTCACGCCCGGCGAGTGGTCGGCGTTCGTCGCCGGAGCCAAGGACGGCGAGTTCAACCGCCCCGGGGCCACCGGGTCCTGAGCGCGGCCGTCACGCCCCGATAGCCGTGCCGACGGTCGGCCAGGACGCGTGCAGGGTGTCCTGCCAGTAGGACCACGAGTGCGTGCCGACGGGGCTGCGGTCGATGCGGGCCGGGATGTTCAGCGCCTGCAACCGCCGCTCGAAGGCCGTCACGCACACGTCGACCCCGGCCTCGATCGGGCCGCCGAAGAAGAGGTTCTCCGGCAGCTGCGGTTTGATCTCGGTCTCGTGCGGGCCGGGGATTCCGGTGCCGGTGGACAGGTAGATCGTGGCGCCGCGCAGGCGGTCCGCCAGCAGCGCCGGATCGTGCTCGGCCCAGGCGGGACTGCCGGGCGCGCCCCACATGTTCCCCGGATTGCCGCCGCGGTTGGCGATGGAGAACAGCATCGCGCCCTGGGCGAGCCCGAGGTCCGGGCACGCGCTGTAGCCCGCGATCGCGCGGTACATACCCGGATTGCGGACGGCCAGGACGAAGGCCGCGATACCGCCCATCGACAGCCCGCCGATCGCGTTCACGCCGTTGCCCGCGAAGGTGGCGTCGATGATCGGCGGGAGTTCCTGGGTCAGGAAGGTCTCCCACCGGTAGCGGCCGAAGCGCGGATCGTCGCTCTGCCAGTCGGTGTAGTAGCTGGCCTGGCCGCCCATCGGCAGCACGACGTTGACGTTCTTGCCCGCGAAAAAGGGTTCGGCGTCGGTGGCGTTGGTCCAGGTGCTCTGCAACGCGCCCGGATCCAGGCCGTCGAGCAGGTAGTAGGTGGGACGCTCGCCGCCGCCGGCGGGATGCAGTACCTGGACCTGGATGGTCCGGCCCATCGCGGCGGAATCGACGAAGACCGCGGACCTGGTCGGGCTCAGCTCGTCGATGCCGACGACCCGGGCCGCGGACGCGCGCGGAGGTGGTCCGGCCCAGGGCGCGAACGCACCCAGAACCATAGCGAGCACAACACCGGCAACGACTTTTCGCCGCATTCCCCTACCTCCATCAGCCCACCACAGGTGCCAATAAAAGTGACGCACGACCTAGATAAAGCCCGACGAATCGGATAGCCAGCATTACATCAGCTAACCAATGCTACGCGTATGTCGAAACGACTGCGCCACACCACTACTGCGGCACGGCACGCGCCAGCGCGCCGCGCACGGACGACGCCAGATAGTCCAGGTCGGCCCGCGGCGGGGTGGTCGGCCGCCCGCGTAGCCCGAATCCGTCGCCGGGGGTGCGCGGGATGACGTGCAGGTGCACGTGGAAGACCTCCTGGCCCGCCGTGACACCGTCGGCGAGGAAGAAGTTCACGCCGTCGCACTGCACCTCCGACGCGCGCAGTGCCGCCGCCAGCCGCTGCCCGACCCGGAACAGCTTGCCTCCGATCTCCGGGTCCAGTTCGGCCAGGCTCCGCGCCGGGATCTTCGGGATCACCAGCAGGTGCCCGGGCGTCATGGGCCGAATGTCCATGAACGCCAGCACATCCTCGTCCTCGTACACCGTGGACGCGGGAGCACGGCCGGCGACGATATCGGCGAAGATGGTGTACGGGTTCATGGTCGATCAGAGTACGTCGTCCCACGCGCCGACACGTCGGCTACGAGTACCGACGGTTACAGAATGGGCGACGGTGTGTAGGCGGCCGCGTCGGGATTCGCGTCGGCCAGCTTCTGGACCTGGGCGAGGACGTCGGTGACCTGGGCCTCGGCGGCGCCGACGAAGGCCGACCTGTCGGCCAGGGCGGCGTCGAGGGCGGCGCGGTCGAGCGGCATGCGGTCGTCGGCGGCCAGGCGGTCCAGCAGGTCGGGCTCGCGGCCCTGTTCCCGCATGGCCAGCGCGACCGCGACCGCGTGCTCCTTGATGACCTCGTGCGCGGTCTCTCGCCCGACGCCGGCGCGGACGGCTGCCATCAGGATGCGCGTGGTCGCCAGGAACGGCAGGTAGCGGTTGAGTTCGCGCTCGACCACCGCCGGGTAGGCGCCGAATTCTGCGAGGACGGTCAGGAAGGTCTCGATCATGCCGTCGACGGCGAAGAAGGCGTCCGGCAGCGCGACGCGGCGCACCACCGAGCAGAACACATCGCCCTCGTTCCATTGCGCCCCAGCGAGTTCCGCGGCCATCGACGCGTATCCGCGCAGCACGACCTGCAATCCGTTGACGCGCTCGCAGGAGCGGGTGTTCATCTTGTGCGGCATGGCCGAGGAGCCCACCTGGCCGGGCTGGAAGCCCTCGGTGACCAGCTCGTGCCCGGCCATCAGGCGCACGGTGTGCGCGAAAGACGAAGGGCCCGCGCCCAATTGGACCAGCGCGGAGAGTACGTCGTGATCCAGCGAGCGCGGGTACACCTGGCCGACGCTGGTGAGCACGGTGGCGAATCCCAAGTGCCGCGCCACCTTCTGCTCGAGCTGGGCCAGTTTGGCCGCATCGCCGCCGAGCAGGTCGAGCATGTCCTGCGCGGTGCCCATCGGACCCTTGATGCCGCGCAAGGGATATCGATCGATCAGCTCGCGCAGCCGGGTCAGGGCGATCAGGACTTCGTCCGCGGCACTGGCGAATCGCTTGCCGAGCGTGGTCGCCTGCGCGGCCACGTTGTGCGAGCGGCCCGCCATCACCAGCGACCGGTACTCGGCGGCGCGCTCGGCCAGCCGGGCCGCGACCGCCACCCCGTGCGCGTACACGTGCTCGAGGGACAGCCGCACCTGCAGCTGCTCCACGTTCTCGGTGAGGTCGCGGCTGGTCATCCCCTTGTGGATGTGCTCGTGGCCCGCGAGCGCGTTGAACTCCTCGATGCGCGCCTTCACGTCGTGCCGGGTGACCCGCTCCCGTTCGGCGATGGAGGCGAGGTCGACGTGGTCGATCACCCGCTCGTAGTCCTCGACGACCCCGGCGGGCACATCGATACCCAGTTCCGCCTGGGCCCGCAGCACCTCCAGCCACAGCCGCCGCTCGAGCACGATCTTGTTCTCGGGCGACCACAACTGAACCAGTTGCGGGCTGGCGTACCGGGTGGCGAGGACGTTCGGGACAAGACTCACGGCGCCAGTCTAATGTTCGGTCGCCCCCGGGTTGCTGCCGCTGGGTCCCGGCCAAGAGCATGCCGGGACAACAAGAGCAAGAGCATGCCGGGACGACAAGGGAGAGCATGCCGGGACGACGGGGAGGCCACGCCGCGACGACAGGCAGAGCACGCCGCGACGGCGGGGAGGGCACTTCACCCTCCGGCGCGGTGTGCCATTCCGTTTTCCGGCATGCTTTTGGCCGGAATCAGGCCGTCGTGGTGTGGTGCGGGAGGGGGTGTTGCGTGGGTGGGTGGGCCGGGTGGGGGTGTTGTGGGGTCGGCGGGGCGATCACGTCGATCAGCTCGAGGAGAGCGCCGCGGGCCACGCGGCGGGGTTGGGGGTCCTGTTCGGCCAGCGCCGCGACCACCGCACCGTCGACCACCGCGACCAGCCGCCGCAGCTGTTCGAGCCGCACCACCCGGTCGGACCGGCGCAGCACGTCGGCCAATAGCTCCTCCAGTTGGTTCCGTAGGCGCAGCTGGACGTCGCGCAGTTCCGGGTGCCGCGCGGAGGCCACCGACCGCTCGTAGCGCGCGATCAGTTGGCCGCGCTCGAACTCGTCGTGACCGTCCACGCCGACCAGGAGGTCGAGTATCAGGTCGACGGTCGCGTCGGCGCCGCGGCGGCGGTGGGTCACCTCGCCGACGCGGCGGCGCATCGCCTCGAGTTCCGCGTTGCCGCTGAACTCGACCGCGCGCGCGATCAGGTCCTCGAGCGACTCGAAGTAGTAGGTCGTCGACGCCAGCGGGAGGTCCGCGCGCGTGGCCACCGAACGGTGGCGCACGGCATCGAATCCACCCTCGAGCAGCAACTCGGCGGCAGCCGCGACCAACGCTTGGCGACGCCGTTCGCCTTTCGGTGTCGTCGCGGTGATCACCGTGTCATCGTGCCAGTCATCATCAGCTCATCCGTGCCAAATCGGTGCGATCTATGACAATTCAGGTTCGCGTGGGCAAACCACCACGCGGTGTTGAAAAAACAACCACCGCTTTTCTACCCCATTCGAGCGCACCAGGGGGCCGGGACCGAAAAGTCTTAGCACATCGATGCTGCTCAGACGGCGTAGCTGTTCACTTGTCCAGGTACTTCGCCAGCCGGACCAGCGCCTCTTCGATGTCGGCGGTGGCCCCGGCGAATGAGAAACGGACCGTGCGGTTTCCGTTGACGGTGTCGAAATCGATGCCCGGGGCGATCGCCACGCCCGTGTGCGCCAGCAAGTCCGCGCACCACCGATTCGCGTCGTCGGTGAGATGGCCGATATCCGCGTAGGCGTAGAAGGCCCCGTCGGCCGGAGCCAATTTCGTGATCCCCAGCGCGGGCAGGCCCTCCAGCAGTAGCCGGCGGTTGTCCGCGTACCGGCGGACGTGACCGTCCAGTTCGGCCTTGGCCTCGGGCCCGAACGCGTGCACCGCCGCGTACTGGGACACGGCCGGCGGGCAGACCGTCATATTCGAGGCCAGCCGCTGCAGCGCCGGGCGCAGGCCCGCCGGCGCAAGCATCCAGCCCAGCCGCCAGCCCGTCATCGAGAAGTACTTCGACACCGAGCCGATGACGACGGACTCGCGCGAGGTCTCCCAGGCCGAGGCGGTCGGTTCGGTATCGGCGTAGACGATGCCGTGGTAGATCTCGTCGGAGATCAGCAGGGTCCCGTGGTCGTCGCACCAGCGCGCCAGCGCGGCGAGTTCGTCGGGGGCGATCATGGTGCCGGTCGGGTTGGCCGGGCTGGCCACGATCAGGCCGGCGGGCGGCTTCGGCAGCGCCTCGAGCATGTCGACCGTCGGCTGGAAGCGGGTCTGCGGGCCGCAGTCCAGCTCGATCACCTCGCAGCCCAGGGCGGCCAGCGTGTTCCGGTAGGCCGGATAGCCGGGGCGGGCGACCACGACGGTGTCGCCGATATCGAAGGCGGCCAGGAAGATCAGCGTGAACGCGCCCGACGAGCCGGTCGTGACGACCACGTCGTCGGGATCGACGTCGACGCCGTAGGTGCGGGCGTGGTGGCCGGCGATCGCCTCGCGCAGCGGGAGGACGCCGAATGTCTCGGTGTAGCCGAGCAGTTCGTGGTCCAGCGCCGCCTTCGTGGCCCGCAGCACCGGCGCGGGCGCGGGCGTCGACGGCTGCCCGGCGGCGAGCACCAGCACGTCGCCGTGGGTGCGGGCGCGCTCGGCGGCCGCCTTCCACACGTCCATGACGAAGAAGGTCGGGACATTCGACCGGCGGGATTCACTGCGCACCCGACGACCGTAGAACACCGCGCGCACCCGCAACGCGGGTATGCCCACCGGATTCGTACCTGAGACCTGGCTGTGCACAGCGCCGCCCGGCTGCCACGGGCCCGATCGTCCTGTTATCGTCGGCAGAATGCCTGACCAGGCCCGCCGCGCGAAGGTTTTGCCAGGGAGTGGGACGGTGCTCCACCCCGGCTGGCGTTCGGCGCTGCGACGGGAACGGCCCTCCCGGGCGAGTCAGGTCCGGGATCTGATCGCCCGCGGCCGGGATCTGATGGCGTGGGCGCGGGATCTGGTCGCGCGGATGTGGGCGTATGTGCGCTGGGCCGTCCGGACGATCCGGGATACCGATTGGCGGGCGGAGTTCCGGCAGCGGTGGCCCCGCCTGCGCGGCTGGCTGATCACGCATCGCGTGCTCGTGGCCGGGGTGGTCGTGGTGGCGCTGTTCGCGGCCGCCGACGCCACCGCGCCGCGTCCCACCGATGTGGCTCTGGCACAGGGCAGTACGCAGCGCGTTCCGGTCGCGTACCCGCTCCAGGTGCAGTCGGCGCCGGAGTCGAGCAAGCGCTATCTGAACGCCATCAACAACGGCGAGCACATCCGCGAATCGCAGGTGGTGGCCGCGGCGGCGCGCGCGACCCTGGAACGGGCCAAGGCCGAGGCGGCGGCCGCCGTCTCCGGGCAGCCCGCGCCCTGGCTGGGCGGGACGGTCACCTCGCTGCCGGGCGGCATCCTGCCGGGCCTCGGTGGTTTCGTCCTCCCCGCGCGCGGGATGTTCACCTCCGGATTCGGCCAGCGCTGGGGCACTTTCCACGCCGGGATCGATATCGCCGCGCCGATCGGCTCACCGATCTACGCGGTCACCGACGGCACCGTCATCGACGCCGGGCCGGCCCAGGGCTTCGGGTTGTGGGTGCGCATCCGCCACGACGACGGCACGATCTCCGTCTACGGCCACATGTACGACTTCTTCGTCTCGGTGGGCGAACGCGTACGCACCGGCCAGCAGATCGCCCGGGTCGGTAACCGCGGCGACTCCACCGGCCCCCACCTGCACTTCGAGATCCTGATCAACGGCCAGCACGTCGACCCCCAGCCCTGGTTGGCGTTCCACGGGATTCAGCTGGGGTAGTGGATTCCGGCCGAAAGCGTGCCGGAAAAATGTTGGGCGGCGCGCGTGGAAGTCTTGGGCTGGCCCGGGCGGATGGTGGGCCTACACGCGGGTGGGCAGGGAGATTCGGTCCTCCACCGCTGCCAGGGCTATGTCGGTGCGGTAGTGGCTGCCGGGGAGTTTGATGCCGGTGATGCGGTGGTAGGCGCGTTCGCGGGCCTCGGTGAGGTCGGCGCCGGTGGCTACGACATTGAGGACTCGGCCGCCCGCGGAGAGCAGGGCGCCGTCGTCGCGCTGGGACGTACCGGCATGCAGCACTTCGGTATTCGGCTCGGAGGCGTCGGTGCCGGTGATGACGTCGCCGGTGCGCGGGCGGCCGGGATAGTTCTCCGCCGCCAGCACCACGGTCACCGCGGAGCCGTCGATCCAGCGCGGCGCCTCGGATTGCGCGAGGGCGCCGGTGGCCGTGGCGTACAGCAGCGCGCCCAGCGGGCTGTCCAGCAGCGCCAGCACCGCCTGCGTCTCGGGATCGCCGAAGCGGCAGTTGAATTCGACGACAGCGGGCCCGGCCTGGCCGATCGCCAGCCCGGCGTAGAGCAGGCCGGAGAACGGCACGCCGCGCCGGACCATCTCCGCCGCAACGGGTTTCACGACATCGTCGACGATCTCGGTGACCCGCTCGGCGGGCAGCCACGGCAGCGGGGTGTACGCGCCCATGCCGCCGGTGTTGGGGCCGGTGTCGCCGTTGCCGACCCGCTTGTGATCCTGCGCGGGTAGTAGCGGCACCACGGTCTCGCCGTCGACGAGACAGAACAGCGAGACCTCGGGCCCGTCGAGGAACGATTCCAGCAGCACCGGATGACCCTGCTCCAGCAGTTCGGCGCCGTGGTCGCGGGCGGCCAGCCGGTCGGAGGTGACTACCACGCCCTTGCCGGCGGCGAGGCCGTCGTCCTTCACCACCCAGGTGGGACCGAACCGGTCGAGCGCGGCGTCCAGTTCGCCCGGATGGTCGACCACCTCGCTGTGGGCGGTGAGCACCCCGGCCGCCGACATCACATCCTTGGCGAACGCCTTCGAGCCCTCGATCCGGGCCGCGGCGGCCGACGGCCCGAAGCAGGCGATCCCCGCCGCGCGCACCGCGTCGGCGATGCCCAGGACCAGCGGCACCTCGGGCCCGATGACCACGAGATCCGCCTCGAGGTCGCGAGCCAGCGCGACCACCGCCTCCGCACTGCACGGGTCGACGGCGCGAATCTCCGCGTGCGGCGCCATGCCCGGGTTGCCCGGCGCGGCCGCGACGGCACTCACCCCCGGGTCCCGCCGCAGGGCCAGCACGAGGGCGTGTTCACGGGCTCCGGAACCGATGACGAGTACTCGCACCCGACACAGCTTAGGTGACGTCCTTCCACCGTCCTGCGGGTATCGACCGGACAACCCCCTGCCCGCCCCGTCCGGGGATCCGGGAAATTCCTCAATAGACTCGATTCATGGCTTCTGTATTCAGCGCGATCATCGACGGCCGGATCCCCGGACGGTTCGTGTGGGAGGACGACGAGTTCGTCGGGTTCCTCACCATCGCACCGGTCACCCAGGGGCATACGCTCGTCGTGCCTCGCAAGGAGATCGACCAGTGGCAGGACGTCGATCCGGACACCTTCGCGCGGCTCAACGGCGTGGCGCAGAAGATCGGGCGGGCCGTGCGCGCCGCGTGGGAGGCGCCGCGCGCGGGCCTGCTCATCGCCGGGCTGGAGGTGCCGCACCTGCACGTGCACGTGTTCCCCGCCTTCGAACTCGGCGATTTCAACATCTCCCAGGCCGATCCGGAACCGACCCCGGAGTCCCTGGACGAGGCCCAGGCCAAGATCAAACAGGCCCTGCGCGATCTCGGCTACGGCGCCAACGTCCCGGACTGAGCGCGCGGCAGCCGGACGGTGAAGGTGGTGCCCTCCCCCATGGCGGTGCGCACCTCGACGGTGCCGCCGTGGGCGGCCACCAGCGCCTGGACGATGGACAGCCCCAGCCCGGTGCCGCCGCTGTCACGGCTGCGCGAGGCGTCCGTGCGATAGAAGCGCTCGAAGATCCGACCGGCCTGATCGTCGGGCAGGCCGGGCCCGGTGTCGGCGACCTCGAGCATCACCTCGTCGGCGGCGGGGGTCAGTCGCACCGCCACCGCAGCCTCCGGCGGGGTGTGCACGAGCGCGTTGTTCACCAGATTGGACAGCACCTGCCGCAGTCTCGCCTCGTCCCCGGAGATCTCCAATGTGCCTGCACCGGAACGTATTTCGAGATCGATGACGCGGCTCGGCCCCTCCGGGCGTTGCGCGGCGTCGACCGCGCGGGCGCTGTGCACGGCATCGCTGGCCAGGGCGAGCAGATCGACGGGACGGCGGTCCAGCGGGCGCTGCGCGTCCAGCCGGGCCAGCATCAGCAGATCCTCCACCAGCAGGCTCATCCGATTCGATTCGCGTTCGATCCGATCCATGAACAGCGCCGGATCCGCAAGCGCCCCTTGCCGATACAGCTCGGCGAAGCCCTTGATCGTGGTGAGCGGCGTGCGCAGCTCGTGGCTGGCGTCGGCGACGAACCGCCGCATGTTGGCCTCCGACCGCCGGGCCGACTCCTCCGAGGCCTCGGTGGCGGCGAAGGCGTGCTGGATCTGCGAGAGCATGCCGTTCAGCGACTGCGACAGCCGATCGACCTCGGTATCGGTGCCGCGCACGGGAACTCGCCGATGCAGATCGCCGCCCGCGATGGCGGCGGCGGTCGTCTCCACCGCCCGCAGCGGGCGCAGGCTGCGCCGGATCACGAAGTACGCCACCACCGCCAGCACCGCCAGCACGATCGCCCCGACCACCACCTGCAACCCGATCAGCCGGTCGATGATGTTCTCGGTCTGATCCAGCCGCAGCGCGACCACGCTGGTGCCGTCGAGCGACACCACCCGCACGGCGCGCCAGCGGTCCTCCGGATCGTCCACGGATCCGACGGTCCGCGGTCGCCCCGTGAGATCGGCGGGCAGGTCGGGCACCGAGGATCCGGAGTTCAGCGCCAGCCGCTGATTCCCGTCCGAACCCTGGATCCGCACATAGAACAGGGCCGGCGGCCGCTCGCGCCCCGGCCGCATCGGCAGCCGTTCCGGCGGCGGCGCGTCCGGCGCGGCCCAGGTGCGGGAGGCCTCGACCAGTTGCCGATCCACCTTGTCCATCAGGACATTACGCATCGCCGAGGTGACCGCGACGCCCGAGACCAGCAGCCCCAGTCCGGCCAGCAGCACCAGCGCCACGACCAGCGTGACCCGCAGCGGGACCGCCGCCAGTCGATGCGAAAGGGCTCGGCGCACGGTGGCGCCCGGCCCCTGGCTCATTTCACCGACGACTTGCTGCGACTGGGCGCGCGCATGACGTAGCCGACTCCGCGCAGCGTGTGGATCAGCCGGTCCGGCCCGGTGTCGACCTTCTTGCGCAGGTAGGAGACGTAGGTTTCGACCACGCCGACCTCGCCGCCGAAGTCGTAGCGCCACACGTGATCCAGGATCCGCGGCTTGCTGAGCACCGTGCCCGCGTTCACCATGAAGTACCGCAGCAGGGTGAACTCGGTCGGCGACAGGGCGACCGGTTCGCCCGCCTTCCACACCTCGTGGGTGTCGTCGTCGAGTTCGATGTCCTCGAACCGCAGGCGCGAGGACTTCCGTTCCTCCACCGTGTGACCGGAGCGGCGCAGGATCACCCGCAACCGCGCCACCACCTCCTCGAGGCTGAAGGGCTTGGTGACGTAGTCGTCGGCGCCCAGCGTGAGGCCGGTGATCTTGTCCTCCACCTCGTCGCGGGCGGTGAGGAACAGGACGGGAGCATCGATACCGTCGGCGCGCAGCCGCCGCAGCAGGCCGAATCCGTCCATACCCGGCATCATGACGTCGACGATCAACGCGTCCGGGCGGAAGGCGCGGGCCCGGTCCAGCCCCTCGGCCCCGTTCGCCGCGGACGCGACCTCGAATCCCTGATACCGCAGGCTCACGGTGAGCAGCTCGACGATCATCGGTTCGTCGTCGACCACCAGCACCCGGGCCTCCGGCGTCCGTTCGGCAGGCTGACCATTCATAACGCCCATAGTGCTCCCCCGGCCGCCGAGCACGCTGTGCCTCCGCTGGGAGTTTCCTGGGAACGCCCCGCGCACTGCCCGAGAACATGCGAACGGCCCCGGAGCAGATCCGGGGCCGTTCGTGTGGGGCCGAGCCCCCTGTCGGGATTGAACCGACGACCTTCGCTTTACAAGAGCGGTGCTCTACCACTGAGCTAAGGAGGCGGAAAACGGTGTCATCATAGCCGGGATCGGCGGTCGCACCGAAAAGTTGGGATCATCCGCGCACGGGCTCGGCCACGGCGACTGCGGAATCCCGGAAACGGGGATCACGCAGCCGCCGCGTCGTAGCCGTCCGTGCGCAGTATCTCTCGGGTACCGCGGATCAGGACTGGGCGGCCTGCCGGGCCGCGTCGTCGGCGGCCATCGCGTCACGCAGGCTCTTGGGCCGCATATCGGTCCAGTTCTTCTCGACGTATTCGACGCAGGCAGCGCGGCTGTCCTCGCCGAAAACCACTCGCCATCCGGCCGGAACCTCGGCGAAGGCCGGCCACAGGGAATGCTGCTCCTCGTCGTTGACCAGAACGAAGAACCGGCCGTCCTCGTCGTCGAACGGGTTGGTGCTCATTTCACCTCACTGGATACGTGCGCTGTGTACGGGGGAACGCGCGGGGATTCGAAAACCCCCCGAGCGATGTGTCGACCCTAGCAAGGCCGACGTTACGGTTGGTCGGTTACCTCGCACCACCGAAGAAGTCGAGCAGAACCTTGTTGACCGCCTCGGGCCGCTCCAGGTAGCCGTAGTGCCCGGCATCGGGAATCTCCTGGTAGCGAGCGCCGGGGATGACGTCGGCGACCTCGCGGGTGAGGTATGCCGGAATCATCCGATCGTCGGCGAATCCGACGGCCAGGCAGGGCACCTTGATTCCGCGGTACGCCTGCAGGCGGTCGAAGTCGTGATCCATGCGACGCTGCGCGCGAATCCCGGGCGATACGGGACCGCCGGTGAATTCGAACAGATCCAGCCAGTCGCGGGCGGAGTTCGGATCGGCCATGGTGGCCGGGGACAGGTTCATCACGGCGGTGAGCGCGGCGTCGTACTTGGCCGGCAGCTTCGTGCCGCTCGCGTCGAGTTCGTGCTCGCCCAGCGACAGCGTCTTCTGGAACTGGTCGAGGCGTCCGTGCCCGGCCATGAAGACGGCCTTGCGCACCAGGTCCGGGCGGGCCAGCGCCAGCTCCTGCGCCACCCGCGCGCCCATCGAGGTACCCGCGACCAGGGCCGGGCCCTCGTCGAGCAGTTCGATCAGACCGGCGGTGTCCTTGACCATGTCGTCGATGACGATGCCGTGCGCGGATTCACTCGACGGCGCGATGCCCCGATTGTCGAACGTGCACACCCGGTAGCCGGCCGCGAGCAATGCGGGCACCTGATGCAGCTCCCACACCCGGCCCGGACTCCCGGTGCCCATGATCAGCACGATCAGCGGTGCGGCGCCCTTGATGTCGGTGCCCTTGGCCCTGTCCCCCTTCACCTGGTAGTTCAGCGAGATTCCGTTCACCGTGGCCAACGGCATGATGCTGGGACCCTTCTTTCCGTGTTTCGTACTCCACTCCCCACGGTATAGGTATCCGCGCGTCGAGCGTTTCGCCACCGGCCCACGTGGAATGCGCGGATACGTAGGCCCGATACCATTGACATCTCACGACCTGACACGACCCCGAGCCGAGAGGACACGATGATGGCCGCGAAGGGCGCCAACGACATCGCGGACGACGATCTGGAGCCGCTCGCCGACGAGACCGCACGGCAGGCCCAGCGCGTCGTGGCCGCATACGCCACCGACGCCGACGAATGCCGGATGCTGCTGTCGATGCTCGGAATCGCACCCAGCACCCGGAGCGAATAGCCGCCGGAACTTCCACGACACAACTTCACGGGCTCGAGCAACCGGAGGATCCAGTAGTGGACCACAAGAGCGAATCCCAGACCGATGTGCGCCAGCACGCTCTACCGGATGCCGAGTTCACGCCATCGAGCTATCTGGGCGGCGGCGCCGGTTCCGGATTCGTCGTCGTCGCCAACCGGCTGCCGGTGGACCTGGAGCGACTACCCGACGGCTCCACGCGCTGGAAACGCAGCCCGGGCGGGCTGGTGACCGCGCTGGAGCCGGTGCTCCGCAGCAACAACGGCGCCTGGGTGGGCTGGGCAGGGGTGCCGGACGTCGATGTCGAGCCGATCGTCGAGGACGGCCTGGAGCTGCATCCGGTGCCGCTGACGGCCGATGAGGTCGCCGACTACTACGAGGGCTTCTCCAACGGCACGCTCTGGCCGCTCTACCACGACGTGATCGTGCGCCCCGAGTACCACCGCCGCTGGTGGTCGGCCTACGTCAACGTCAACCGGCGTTTCGCCGAATACACCGCCAAGGTGGCCGCCGAGGGCGCCACCGTCTGGGTGCAGGACTACCAGCTGCAGCTGGTCCCGAAGATGCTGCGAATGCTGCGGCCGGACCTCACCATCGGCTTCTTCCTGCACATCCCCTTCCCGCCGGTCGAGCTGTTCATGCAGCTGCCCTGGCGCACCGAGATCGTGGAGGGCCTGCTCGGCGCCGACCTGATCGGATTCCACCTCCCCGGCGGCGCGCAGAACTTCCTGTATCTGGCGAGAAGGCTTGCCGGACAACCGACTTCGCGCGGCACCATCGGCGTGCGCTCGAAAATGGGTGTGGTGCAGGTGGGTTTCCGTACGGTGCGGGTGGGCGCGTTCCCGATCTCGATCGCCTCGGCCGAACTCGACGAGCTGTCGCGCAAGCGGTCGGTGCGCGACCGCGCCGCCCAGATCCGTTCGGAACTCGGCAATGCCAAGCACATCCTGCTCGGCGTCGACCGGCTCGACTACACCAAGGGCATCGATATCCGCCTGGAGGCGCTGGAGGAGTTACTCCGCGAGGGCCGCATCGACCCGCGGGAGACGGTGATGGTGCAGCTGGCCACGCCGAGCCGCGAGCGCGTCGAGAGCTACATCCAGATGCGCGGCGATATCGAACGCCAGGTGGGCCGGATCAACGGCGAGTTCTCGCGGGTCGGTTTCCCGGTGGTGCACTACCTGCACCGGCCGATCCCCCGCGAGGAACTGGCCGCGTTCTTCGTCGCCGCCGACGCCATGCTGGTGACGCCGCTGCGCGACGGGATGAATCTGGTGGCCAAGGAGTACGTGGCCTGCCACAGCGGCCTCAACGGCGCGCTGGTGCTCAGCGAATTCACCGGCGCCGCAGCGGAATTGCGCCAGGCCTATCTGTGCAATCCGCACGACCTCGACAGCGTCAAGGACGCGATCACCGCGGCCCTCGACGACGAGCCCGACACCCGGCGCCGCCGCATGCGGGCCCTGCGCCGGCAGGTGCTCACCCACGATGTGGACCGGTGGGCTCGGGCTTTCCTGGAGGCCCTCGCTCAGGACCGCGTGGCCGGCAGCGCCCTGCTCGGCGAACACGACGTGGATCCCTCGCGCTGAGCTATTCCGTCAGCCCGCTCGCACAGCCAACCGTCGGCGCCCGCTCGTTCGGGTGCTCAGATCGGGTTGACCTGGCCGACGAGCCAGTGGCCGTCCTCCTTGTCCAAGCTCACCCGGACGCGGCTGGGGGTCACATTGCCCTGCGGGGCGTCCTTGCTGGTGGTGACCTGGTTCAGGTACAGCAGCACGACCGCGTGTTCGCGCTCGGCGGACACCACGCCGGAGGCCTGGGTATTGGCCTGGACGGTGAGTTCCTTCTCCTTGGCGCCCTTGGCGATCACCTCGTTGACCAGCTTCAGGAAGTCCTTGCGAAAGGCCGGGGTGAGGCTGTCGCCCACCTTGGGCAGTTCGGTGTCGACGGTGTGGAAGTCGTAGCTGAACATCGACTGCACCGTGCGCCGCGCCGCGGCGACCGAATCGGTGCGGGCCGATTCGGCCTGGCTGTCGGACCAGTACTTGAAGCCGGTGAGTCCGCCCGCGACGACGGCGGCCACGAGAAGGACTGCCGCACAAGCGAACAGGATGGGGCGCAGATTGGTTTTCATGCCACGAACTCCACTTGCGAGGCGGTCAGATGCCCGTCGTCACCACGGTCGACCGTGACCCGGAAGCGGTAGTACCGCTGCTGCGGATCGGGTGACGCGGCATTGGTGAGGGTCTGCTTGGCGGCGACGAGCACCCGCGCGGAGTGGTCGTCCTCGCTGTCGATGGCGGTCTCGATGATCTCGCCGCTGGCCTTGACCTGCGCCTGCTGCACGACCTGGGCGTAGGCGTCCTTGCGCTCGGTGTACTCGGCCTTCAGCTGCCCGGAGGCCACGGACAGGACGCGATCGATGTCCTGCGGGGCGGTGTCGCCCTTGATGTTGGTCAGGTTGAGCACGGCCTGCTTGGCGGTCTGCGTGTATTCGGTCCGGCGCGTATCCAGCGCGTTCGCCTGGTGCTGGTGATAGAAGAAGAACCCACCGGACCCGAGCAGAACCAGCGCCGACAGCACAGCTACCACCGCCGCGGCCCAGCCCAGCCACCCCAGCCGCCCGGCCCGCGTCCCGCCCGCCTCCTCGGAGGCATCGGTCGCGTCCGCGGGAGTCGCGTCGGCTACGCCGGTCTTCACCGTCGCCTCGTCAGCGGACGTCTCGGCCACGGAGGTCTTGACCGTCTTCTCGTCGTCCGCGGGCGTCGCGTCGACCACGGCGGTCTTCACCGTCGCCTCGTCAGCGGACGTCTCGGCCACGGAGGTCTTGACTGTCGTCTCGTCGTCCGCGGACGTCGCGTCGACTACGCCGGTCTTGACCGTCGCCTCGTCAGCGGAGGTCTCGGCTACGGAGGTCTTGACGGTCGCGTCGTCGTCCGCGGCGGCCTTGACGGTGGCCGCGGCGTGCTTCACGGTCGCCGCGTCATCCGCGACGGCCTCGGTGGTCGCCTCGTCCGCGGCGGCCGGCTTCACGGTCGCGGCGGAGTCGGTGGCAGCCTCGACGGTCGCCGCGTCGTCCGCGGCGGCCTCGGGGGCCGGGGCGTCCTTCGCGGGGGCGTCGGCGGGCGGACCGGCCGATCGCACGACGCGACGGCGGGCCCGACCGGCGTTGCCTGTGTTTTCGCTCATTGTTGCTGCTCCTCGAGCATCGACTGCCAGCTCGACGGTACCGTTCCCGAACCGTTGGCACCCACGTCGCCCTGTTTGTAGGTGCGTCCGTCGGGTCCGACGAAGGTTCCGCTTCCGGGGTCGTAGGACCTGGTGACGGAGGCAGGATGGGTATCGGAGGCCGGGGCCGGACCCGCGGCGGGCGGCTCCCCGGCGGCCGCGGGAGCGGGCTGCGCCGGGAACGGCGGATTGTTGCCCTCCGGCACGTAGCCCTCGGGATCGCGGCACAGCTCCGGCGTCGGCGCCCGCTTACCCGGCACCTCGGCGCACGGGTAGTTGCGGATGCCGCGCACGGCCTCCTTGGCGTCCTGCGCGACCTTGCAGTACAGCTCCGGGGTGTCCGGAACGGAGAAGTCGTTGGGCGAACGCCGCTGATCCGGCGGCAGGAAGCCGGTGAGGCAGCCCGGCGGATCGTTGAGCCCGAGCATGAAGTCGACCATCGCGCCGTACTTCATCGGACCTGTCTTCGCCGCGGTGAACAGCGCCGAGATCATCGGCGGCAGCACGACGAGGATCTGCTCCAGCCCGGCGTGGTAGGTGACCCCGACCTGCCCGACGCTGACCAGATTCGACAGCAGCAGCGGCAGCGTCGGCTTCAGGTCCTGGAAGGTCGAACTCACCTTCTGCGCCGCCGACGGGGTCTTCTCGATCAGCCCGCGCAGCGCCGGATCGTGTTCGCGCAGTTGGTCGGTCACGGTGGCCAGGTTCTGGGTCCACGCCCGGACGGAGGCGTCGGACTCGTTCTGGGTGTCCAGCAGCGGTCCGAGCTTCGCCAGCAGATCCTTCGTCTCGCCGGTGTTCGCCTTTGCCTCCTGCACCAGCAGCGAGGCCGAGTCGATGAACTTCTGCAGATCCGGACCCGCGCCGTTGAACGCGGTGAAGGCGTCGTCGATGACCTCCCGCAGCTTGGTGTCGGAGATGCTGTTCAGCAGCCGGTCGGCCTGATCGAGCATGGCACCGACATCCTGCGGAAGTTTGGTGCGCTGCACCGGAATCACCGATCCGTCACCGAGATTGCCGCCGCGCGGGGACTGCGCGGGCACCAGGTCGACGTACTGCTCGCCGATCGCGGAGACGCTCCGGATCCAGGCGTCCACATCGGAGGGCACCTTGTAGTCGCTGTCGACCGACAGCACCGCGTCCACGCCGTCGGGCGTGAGCCGGACCTCGTTCACCTTGCCGACATTGGTGCCCCGGTAGGCGACGTTGGCGGTCGGGTAGAGCCCGCCGGTGGCCGCCAGTTTCACGGTCACCTCGTAGCGCCCGATCCCGAACATCGCGGGCAGGTGCACGTAGCTTCCGGCCATCACGAGCAGGCCGACGACCGTCAGCACCCCGAAGATGACCAGCTGCGTCCGAACGAACTTGGTGAGCTTCACTGCCCCGGACCTCCTTGCGGCGCACCGGGAACCGTCAGCCCGGGTATGGCGGGCAGGCCCGGGATCGCCGGCAGCCCCGGAATGGCCGGCTGGGCCGGGGGCGGCTGCAGCGGGCCCTGCACGGGATCGCCCTTCTCTCCGGCGGTTCCGGCGATGGTGCCGAGTGCGGCCTCCACGCCGTAGACCGCCTGCACGCCACCGAACCGGCCGCCGAGCGGTGTTCCGGTGAGGAAGTTCGAATCCAGCCGCTTGCCGGTGAGGTCGTAGGTGACGAACAGGTTCATGTAGTCGCCCTTGACGGCCTTGTTGATGCCCTTGATCGGGAACGGGAACGTCAGCAGCAACTGCAGCGAATCCGCGAGCCGGTCGCCGGTGCTGGCCAGCGATTCCAGGGTCGGCCAGAGATCGGCCAGTTCGGCCTTCAGGTTGTCGCCGCCCTGGGCGATGATCCGCTGCACGACCTCGCTCAGATCACCCAGGGAGGTAATGGCTTTGGTGATGTTCTCGCGCCGGTCGGCGAGCACCGTCAGCGCCGGATGGATCTGCTCGATGGCGTTGCCCAGCCGGTCCTTCTGCTGCGCGAGCTGCCCGCCGAACCGGTCGAGTCCCTCCATCGCGCCGATGATGTCGCCGGTTTGCTGGTCGAGGGTGGTGGTCAGCTGGTTCAGCTGCGGCAGCAGGTCGCGGATGGCGTCCTGGCGGCCGCTGAACGTCGCGTTCAGTTCGTGAGTGATGGTCTCCAGCTGCGAGATTCCGCCACCGTTGAGCACCACCGACAGCGACGACAGCGTCTGCTCGGTCGTCGGATAGGCCCCCGCGCGGTCGAGCGGGATGAGATCCCCGTCGTGCAATTGTCCCTGTGCCGCAACGCCTTCCGGCGCCGCCAGCTCGACGTGATTACTGCCCAGCAGGCTGGTCTGCCCGATCCGCGCGATCGCGTTCGCGGGCAGCCGCACCTCTTTGTTCAGGCTGACCGTGACCAGCGCGTGCCAGCCCTCGACATCGATACCGGTCACCGTCCCGACCGTCACGTCATCGACCTTGACCGGCGAATTGCGGGTCAGCGTAGTGACATTCGGCATCTGAATCCGAACCTTCCACGCCCCCTCCCCGGTCCCGGCCGCGCCGGGCATGGGCAACGTGTTGAGCCCGTCCCATTGGCAGCCGGTCAAACCCAGAGCCATCGCGAGCCCGAGCACCAACGCTGCCACCCGCGTCCGCCGCAGGTTCGTGGCCGCCCCGGGCCTGGACTGACGGAGCGGAGGCCGCCCAGCGGCTGGAGCGGAGGAGGGAAGGCCCGGGGCCAAGAGGCCACGAACACGCGACGCCGGAGGCGGCGCCATCCAACACAGCATCCGGCGCATTCTCATCGCCCACCTCCGGGAACGGCCAGGCCCGCAATGCCGCTCGGGACGGTGACGGGCGGGGCGACGGGCGCGCGCTCGGCGAGTTCCGGCGTGCTGTAGATCAGCTGCTGCGGGAAGACGGTCTGCAGCGAGGCCGGATTCGCTATCAGCGGTGGATAATTCGTGATCAGGGTGTTCAGGACCGGGGCCAGATACTGGCGGCACAGGTTCCCGGACTTGTCGGAGTCGTTGGCCCCGATGCCTTCGACCGCGCCGCACAGGAACTCGACCGGGTTGGCGAAGTTGGTGCCGGTCACGTTGCCCGCCAGCGAACCCTGGGCGGGCTTGTAGATCTGGTAGAAGTTCACCAGGCCGGTCGGGCCCGCGTGCAGGACCCGCTCGAGCTGGGGGCGCTTGTCGGCCAGCAGCTGGGTGACGTCCTGCAGGCGCTGCACGCTCTCGGTGAGCGCGCCGCCGCGCTCGTCCAGGAACCGTTTGACGTCCGCGATCGCCGAATCCAGATTGTCCAGTCCCGCACCGAGATCCGAGGAGACCCCGGCCAGCACCGACGACACCGACGCCAGCCGCCCGCCGAACTGCACGATCTGGTCGTTGCTGCGGGACAGCACGTCGACGAACTGCTGCAGGTTGCGAATGGTGCCGAACAGATCGGTCCGGCCGTCCGAGAGGGTGCTCAGCGTGCTGGACAGATCCCGCAGGGTGTCGCGCAGCGCCTGGGCGTTGCCGTTGCCGAGGTTGTTCGCGAAGGTGTCCACGGCCCGCCCGAAGGAGCCCTGCTTGTCCTCGCCCACCGGGCCCAGCGCCTGCGACAGCTTGGTCAGCTCGGTCTTGATGTCGTCCCACTCCACCGGGACCGCGGTGTGCTCGATCGGAATCTCGCTGTCGTCGTGCATCTTCGGGCCGCCGGTGTAGACGGGGGCCAGCTGCACGAACCGCGCCGACACCAGCGAGGGTGAGACCGCGATGGCCTTGGCGTCCGCCGGGATGTCCACGCCGCGGTCGACGGTCATGGTGACCTTCACCCGGTCCCGGCCGGGCTCGATCGAATTGATCTTGCCGACCTTGACGCCCAGCACGCGGACGTCGTCATTGGCGTACAGGCCGTTCGTCGACGGGAAGTACGCGGTGATGTGGGTCTTGCCGATATTGGTGACCGCGCCGTAGACGACCCAGCCGGCCAGCACCACGACCAGTGCCGCGGCGACGTACCGCGCCCAGCGTGGCACCTTGGAGATCTTGCGCAGTGGTGTCATCTCGGTGGGTCCTGTTCAGCGGGGCTGGTGGACGGCGGAGCGTTGAGATACTCCTGGAACGACTGCGGGAGGCGTTGCGGCCACACCAGCGCGTCGATCAGCGGTCGCATCGTCGGGCTGGTGAGGTTGGCCAGGTACGACTGGAAGTACGGGCCGCTGCCGACCTGCTCGCCGAGCGCCGCCGCGTACGGGCCGAGCTGATCGAGCGCCTGGCCCAGGTTGTCCTTGTTGCGCTGCAACAGCCCCAGCACCGAATTCAGTTTGTCCAGAGCGGGTTTCAGCTGCGCCTCGTTGTCGCCGACGAATCCGGTGAGCTGCTGGGCCAGGCCGTTGACGTACACGATCAGCTGGCTGAGCGCCGAGCGGCGGGCGTCCAACTCGCCGAGCAGGTCGTTGCCGTCGAGCAGCAGCGCGTTGATCTGGTCGGCGCGGTCGGCCAGGACCTTGGTGACGTTCTGGGCGTGCGCGAGCAGATCGGTGAGCGCCTGGTCGCGGGCGTTCAGGCTGCGCGACAGGGCGCTGACGCCGTCCAGGGCCGCCCGCAGCGGCGCGGGGGTGTCGGCGAAGGTCTGCGACAGCGTGTCCAGGGTGGTGTTGACCTGATCGAGGTCCAGGCCCTGCACGGTCTTGGTGAGATCGCCCAGCGCGTCGTTGAGCGAATACGGAGATCGGGTGCGCTCCAACGGAATCGGATCGTCGCCGCGAATCGCCCCGTCGCCCTGCGGGTCGACCTCGAGCGATTTGCGGCCCAGCACGGTATTGGTCTTGATGGCCGCGGTCGTCTTGCGCCCCAGCACGATCGACTCGTCGAGGCTGAACCGCACCCGCACCTTCGCGCCGTCCAGCTCGACCTTCTCGACCTTCCCGGACCGCACCCCGGCCACCTGGACCTGATCACCGGGTAGCAGGCCGCCGGCGTCGGCGAAGAAGGCGCTGAAGTCGGCGCCGCTGCGAATGAAGGGTAGTCGGTCGAATTGCAACGCGGACAACGAGATCGTGGCGGCCAGGACGACGCCGACGATGCCGATCGACAGTAACCGGTTTCCGTTCACTCGTTCGCACACCTTCCGGTCGACTGATTGCCCGGCAGGTGCACTTCCATCGGCTTACCGTCGGGACCGTCGGCGAGCATCGTCACGCCGCAGACGTACATGTTCAGGAACGAACCGTAGGACCCGACCCGGACGAGCTTCTTGTAGGTATCCGGCAGCTGATCGAAGATCGACTGCAGGTCGCCGGACTTGTCGTCGAGGTTCTGCGACAGCTGGCCGAGTTGCCCGAAGGTCTGCTTCAGATCGGGGCGGGCCTCCTGCAGCAGGTTGGTGAGGTCACCCGTCGCGCCCGCCAGCCGCGGCAGCGCCGCGCCGATCGGGTCCTTGTCCGCGGCGAGCCCGCTGACCAGCCGCTGCAACTCGGTGAGCGTGGTGTCGAATTCCTTGCCGCGATCGTCGATGGTGGCCAGGACCGTCTTCAGGTTCTCGATCACGCTGCCGATCAGGGCATCCCGGTCCGCCAGGGTCTTGGCGAAGGAGCCGGAGCTGTTCAGCAGCGAGACCAGCGCGCCGCCCTGCCCCTGGAACACCTGCAGCAGCGCCGCGGTCAGGTCGTTCACCTGGCCCGGGTCCAGGCCGCGCAGCAGCGGTTTGAAACCGCCGAGCAGCAGGTCCAGGTCGAGAGCGGGCTTGGTCTTGTCGGCGCCGATGGTGTCGTTCTTCGACAGCGCCTCGGTGGTGCCCGGCCCTTCCAGCAGCTCCAGGTAGCGGTCGCCGACGAGATTCTCGTAGCGGACCGCCGCCTGGGTGCTGGTGTAGAGCCGGTACTTGCTGTCGACATCGAAATCGACGTGCGCGAGGTGGTCCTTGCCGACGTACACCCGCTTCACCGAACCCACGGGCACACCGGCGATGCGCACCTTCGATCCCGGCAGCATTCCCGACGAGGTGGTGAATATCGCGTGATAACCCGTCTCGCGGGAGAAGCGCATCTGGCTGAAGATCACCCCGAGCAGGGCCAGTACGAGCACCATCACCAGCGTGAAGATGCTCAGCTTCACGGTCGCGGCATGTGGTTTGAACCTCACGGGTTGGGCACCCCCGGCATTCCGGCGAACATCAGCTGAAAGACCCTCGGGCCGTTGATGTGTGAATTCAGCTCGGGGGTCCAGACCTCACCCTCCGAGGTATCGGTGACCAGATAGTCGGAATGGCTTCCGGGCTTGCGGTCCTTGATGTTCTCGCAGTGCGGGCCACCGGTGGCGTTCACCTTGGGCAGATCCTTCGGGTACTGGTACGGCTCGCCGCCGGGCATGAATCCCGCGTTCAGCAGCACGCCCGCGCCGCTCCCGCCGAAGATGTGGTTCATGAGGGGGACGTCGCCGCCGATTCCCTCCACCACGCAATTCAGCCCCGAGCGGTATTCGTAGAGCAGATCGGTGGTGGGCCGCAACAGATCCAGCGCCGTGACCAGCGACTGCTCGTTGTCGGTCAGGATGGGCCGGGTGGTATCGGCCAGGCCGATGAGATTCACGAGCATCGAATCGAAATTGTGCTCCTCGTCGACGATCGTCCCGCCGGTGACCGTCGCATTGTCGGTGGTGCGCAACAGATCCGGCACGGTGTCGGCGTACAGATTGGTCACGCCGGTGCTGGATTGCAGATCGCGCTGCAGGTCCGGGAGGCTCGGATTGATATCGCGCAGGAACGTATCGCTGTCGGCCAGCAATTGCCCCAGTTTGTCGCCGCGACCCTCCAGCGCGGTACCCAGCGCCGTGAGGGTGGCGTTCAGCTTCTCCGGCTGGACCTTGGCCAGCACGTCGGTGAGATGCTGGAACAGCGTGTTGAACTCGACCGTCACCGCCTGTGCGGCCAGGGTCGCGCCCGGCCGCAGGTGGTCCTTCGCGGGCTGATCGGGCACCTCGAAATTCACGTACTTCGCGCCGAATACCGTGGTGGACCGGATATCCGCGCCCACATTGGCGGGTACCAGCTTCAGCTGTTCCGGATCGACATCCAGCTTCATCCGGGCGCTGCTGCCGGTATAGGTGATCGTCGAGACCCGCCCGATTTCCACGCCCCGGATCTTGACCTTCGCGTCGGGATCGAGAACGAGCCCCGCGCGGGGTGCGTCGACGTAGATCGCCTCGGTGTCGTCGAAACCGCCGGCGAACATCGTCAGCGCCACCGCGACGACGGCCACGATGCTCAGCACGAAGGCCAGCCCGGCTAGTTTCACACCCCACCCGGCGCCGAATATCTTTCCGGCGCCGTCTTTTTCGACGAGTTTGTTTGCCGCCATACCGCCTACCCGGAGAGATGGAAATTGCCGGTGGTGCCGTAGATGGCCAGCGAGACCAGCAGGGTCACCGTCACAACCGCGACCAGTGAGGCGCGCACCGCGTTACCGACCGCGATTCCGACGCCGACCGGACCGCCCGAAGCGTGATAGCCGTAATAGGTGTGGATCAGCATGACCGCGAGGGCCATGAAGATCGCCTGCACGAACGACCAGAGAATGTCACTGGGAATCAGGAACGTCGAGAAGTAATGGTCGTACACGCCCGCCGACTGCCCGTAGATGACCACGGTCGCGAACCGGCTCGCCACGAACGAGGCGATGACCGCCAGCGCGTACAGCGGCACGATCGCGATCATTCCCGCCAGCACCCGGGTGCCGACCAGGAAAGGCACCGGCCGGATGGCCATGGATTCCAGGGCGTCGATCTCCTCGGCGACGCGCATCGCGCCCAGCTGCGCGGTCGCGCCGGCGCCGATGGTGGCCGCCAGACCGATACCCGAGATCACCGGCGCCGCAATGCGAACGTTGATGAATGCCGCGAAGAATCCGGTCAGCGCCTCGACGCCGATATTGCCCAGCGAACTGTAGCCCTGGACCGCGATGGTGCCGCCGGCGAACAGCGTCAGGAATCCGACGATCACCACCGTGCCGCCGATCACCGCCAGCGCACCGGTGCCCATGCTGATCTCGGCGATGAGCCGGATCGTCTCCGTGCGGTAGTGCGTCAGTGCCCGGGGCACCGCTGCCATCGACTGCGCGTAGAAGAGTGCATGCCGCCCGATGTTGTCGAGCGAGTCGGACAACCTCCGCACCCGTCGAACAGTACGCGGGAAGCGAGATTGGATCACAAAGGCCATGCCGTCACCGCACCGTGAACTTGATGCCGACGGCGGTGACGACGACATTCACCACGAACAGGGCCATGAAGGAGAACACCACCGTCTGGTTGACCGCGTCACCGACGCTCTTGGGACCGCCCCGGACGTTCAGCCCGAGGTAGCAGGCCACCAGTCCGGCGATCAGGCCGAACATGGTCGCCTTCACCTCGGAGATGACCAGTTCGGGCAGGTGCGTCAGCAGCGTGATCCCGTTGACGAAGGCGCCGGGGTTCACCCCTTGCAGGAACACCGAGAACAGGAAGCCGCCGACGATGCCGATCGTGCACACCAGGCCGTTGAGCAGCGCGGCGACGAACATCGAGGCCAGCACGCGCGGCACCACCAACCGATGGACGGGATCGATGCCGAGCACCCGCATGGCGTCGATCTCCTCCCGGATGGTGCGCGCGCCCAGGTCCGCGCAGATCGCCGTGGCGCCCGCACCGGCCACGATCAGCACGGTGACGATCGGCCCGACCTGGGTGACCGCGCCGAACGCGGCGCCCGCGCCGGACAGGTCGGCCGCGCCGATCTCGCGCAGCAGAATGTTGAGCGTGAAGCTCACCAGCACCGTGAACGGGATGGCGACCAGCAGGGTCGGGACGATCGAGACGCGGGCGACGAACCAGGACTGGTCGACGAACTCCCGACGCTGAAAGGGGGGCTTGACCAGGGCTCGTGCGACGGCGGCGACGAGTTCGAAGAACCCGCCGACCGCTTGCATCGGCACGGCAAGAACCTGGTTCATTCCGCGATTCCTCCTTGCCGTGCCTTGCGCAAACTGCCGATGACGGAGCCGGCACGCAGCCCAACCGTCCCGAAGATTAGAACATGTTCACTTGAATTCAGGGCAGCATTTTCAGATTTGAACTGCCCTTTTCTCTCGAACCGTCATCAAGAGTTAGAACTTGTTCATACGGCGTACAAGCATCCTTTGTGAGGCGCGGCACACCATCCGAGGTCCATGTCTACCAACTGCCGGACCACTGATCAACCACCAACGATGGCAGCTGCCACCAGTTGGCGGCTCAGCCGAGATCGTGCAGCGCTGATGCCGAAAACGTACGCCCGGAAGATCGTTCGGAGAAGTAGTTTCCGAGTGTGTCGGCCAGCGCGTCCGAAGTCCATTCCGCACCGTCGGCGTCGAAACGCTGCTCCACCTCGGGAGCGGCCATCAGGGCCACCATCGGTCCGTAGACCACGAAGACCTGTCCGCTGATCGCCTCGGCGGCCGGAGCGGCCAGGTAGGCGACCAGCCGGGCCACATGATCGGGCGACAGCGGGTCCACCTCACCCTCGGGGGCGTCGGAGAACACCTTCTCGGTCATCGCCGTGCGCGCCCGGGGGCAGATCGCGTTGGCCCGCACGCCGTAGCGCGCGAGGCCGCGGCTCGCCGACAGGGTCAGCGCGGTGATGCCGGCCTTGGCGGCGGCGTAGTTGGCCTGACCCTCCGGGCCGAGCAGACCGGCCTCGGAGGAAGTATTGATCAGGCGGCCGTACACCGGCTCGCCCGCTTCCTTGGACTTGCCGCGCCAGTACGCGCCGGCGTTGCGCGACAGCAGGAAGTGTCCGCGCAGATGCACCGCGAGCACCGCGTCCCAGTCCTCGTCGGACATGTTGAACAGCATGCGATCGCGGGTGATGCCGGCGTTGTTGACCACGATGTCCACGCTGCCGAACGCCTCGTCCGCGGTGCGGATCAGCGCGTCCGCGGTCGCCCGCTCGGCAATGCTGCCCGCCACGAATTCGGCCTTGGCGCCGAGCGCCCGGATATCGGCGAGGGTCGCCGCCACCGCGTCGCTCTCCGCCAGGTCGTTGACCACCACCGCGGCACCGGCACTCGCCAAGGCGAGCGCCTCGGCCCGTCCCAGTCCGGCACCGGCTCCGGTCACAATCGCCACTCGGCCGGACAGACTCAGTTCACTTACACCCACGCCGCGAACTCTAGAACGTGTTCCAGTTCACGGCAAGCATCAGTTCACTGAAGTTTCAGCGCCGCCTTCGGGCACTGCGCGACGGCGGTCTCGACATCGGCCAGCCGATCGGCGGGAATGTCGGTCACCGCCAGGTGCAGATTGTCCTCGTCGTCGAGATCGAACACGTCGGGCGCGATTCCGACGCAGATGCCGTTCGCCTCGCACTGGTCGAAGTCCACACTCAGCTTCATTGCCAACTCCTTTGCCGCGAATTTCGCCGAGCCTACAACCCGTCCCCGGACGCCGCGGCGGAAGCGACCGGATCTAGGCTCCATACTGGAACATGTTTCAGTCGATATGCAATGATCGGAAGAACCGCCCGGCGCCATACCGACCGGCTATCGAACAAGTTATGAGGTGCCCCTCCATGCGGATTGCGTATACCCCGCAGCAGGAAGAGCTACGCGCCGAGTTGCGCGAGTACTTCGCCAAGCTGATCACCCCGGAACGGCGGGCCGCCCTGTCCGCGACGACGGGCGAATACGGCCACGGCAACGTCTACCGCGAGGTCGTGCAGGAGATGGGCCGCGACGGCTGGCTCGCGCTGGGCTGGCCGAAGGAGTTCGGCGGGCAGGACCGCTCCACGATGGATCAGCTGATCTTCACCGACGAGGCCGCCGTCGCGGGCGCCCCGGTGCCGTTCCTGACCATCAACTCGGTGGCGCCGACGATCATGCACTACGGCACCGAGGAGCAGAAGAAGTTCTTCCTGCCCAAGATCGCCGCCGGTGAGCTGCACTTCTCCATCGGCTACTCGGAACCGGGCGCCGGGACCGACCTGGCCTCGCTGCGCACCAGCGCGGTGCGCGACGGCGACGACTGGGTCATCAACGGCCAGAAGATGTGGACCAGCCTCATCCAGTACGCCGACTACGTGTGGCTGGCCGCGCGCACCGATCCGAGCGCCAAGAAGCACAAGGGCATCTCGATGTTCATCCTGCCGACCACGGCCGAGGGCTTCTCCTGGACGCCGGTGCACACAATGGCCGGACCGGACACCAGCGCCACCTACTACCAGGATGTGCGGGTGCCGCATTCGGCCATGGTCGGCCCCGAGAACGGCGGCTGGTCGCTGGTCACCAACCAGCTCAACCACGAGCGGGTGGCGCTCACCTCGGCCGCGCCGCTGCAACTGGCGCTGAACCAGACCGCCGAGTGGGCCCGCGACACCAAGGATTCCAACGGCGCGCGGGTCGCCGACAGCGAATGGGTGCAGTTGAACCTCGCGCGCGTGCACGCGAAGGTCGAATTCCTCAAGTTGCTGAACTGGGAGATCGCCTCGGGCGCGGATGCGGGCGGCGACGCCGCGCCGCGGCCGTGGGACGCCTCCACCTGCAAGGTGCTCGGCACCGAACTGGCCACCGAGGCCTACCGGCTGCTCATGGAGGTGCTCGGACCGCAGGGCTACCTGCGCCAGGACTCCCCCGGCTCCGTACTGCGCGGGCGGCTCGAGCGCATGCACCGCGCCTGCCTGATCCTGACCTTCGGCGGCGGCACCAACGAGGTGCAGCGCGACATCATCGCCATGACCGCCCTGAAGCAGCCGGCCGCGGCGCGCTGAGAACGAAAGCTAGGTACACACAATGGATTTCACGCCTACCGAAGGCCAGCAGGATCTCGGCCGGTTGACCGGCGAGGTGTGCGGCAAGCTCGTCACCGCCGACCGGCTGCGCGAACTCGACACCGCGGACGTGCGTTTCGACGACGCGCTGTGGCGTTCGCTGGGTGAGACCGGAGTGCTGGCGGCGACGCTGCCGGAGACCGTGGGCGGCAGCGGGCTGACCGTGCTGGAGCAGACCGCGGTGCTGCGGGAGCTGGGCAAGTACGTCGCGGCCGTGCCGTATCTGTGGTCGGTCGTCCTGGGCGCGGGCGCGCTGGCGGAGTTCGGCTCCGAGGCGCAGCGCGAGCTGGCCGCGAAAGCCGGTGCGGGCGAGACGATCCTGACCGCGGCGCTGGCCGAGGAACGCAACTGGGAGCCCGCGCGGCCGACCACGACCGCCGCCGCGGACGGCGCCGGCTGGCGGCTGACCGGGGCCAAGATCGTCGTGCCCTTCGCCGAGCAGGCGTCCCGAATCCTGGTGTCGGCCACCGTCTCCGGCGCGCCGGCCGTCTTCCTGGTGGATCCCTCGGACGCGAGCGTGCGGGTGACCGGGCAGCAGGTCGTGGACCGCAGCCCCGAGGCCGAACTCGAATTCGACAGCACCCCGGCCGAACTGGTCGGCACGGTCGAATCCGGTGGCGAGATCCTGGACTGGCTGCTGTCGCGCGGCTGGCTGGGCCTGGCCGCCCAGCAGTTGGGCACGCTGGAGCGCGCGCTGGAGCTGGTGGCCGAATACGGCCGCGAGCGTGAGCAGTTCGGCCGCAAGATCGGCAGCTTCCAGGCCGTGGCGCAGCGGATGGCCGACAGTTACGTCGATCTCCAGGGTCTGCGCTTGGCGGTCACCCAGGCGGCCTGGATGCTCGCGGAGGGCCTCCCGGCCACCCCCGAGATCCACACCGCCAAGTTCTGGGCCGCCGACGCCGGCCACCGCATCGCCCACACGGTCGTCCACGTCCACGGCGGCGTAGGCATCGACCGAGACCACGTCGTACACAACTACTTCACCGCCGCCAAGCACAACGAATTCGCCCTCGGCGGATCGACGGACCACCTCCGGGCCTTGGGTGCGCACCTCGCCGAACCCCGCTGACGCGGGGTAGTACGAGACCGCCGGGCCGCCACCTCTTGGTCGGCCCGGCGCAGCCACCTCATTACCGGCCCGGCGCAGCCACCTCATTACCGGCCCGGCGCAGCCACCTCATTACCGGCCCGGCGCAGCCACCTCATTACCGGACCGGCGCAGCCACCTCATTACCGGCCCGGCGCAGCCACCTCATTGCCGGACCGGCGCGGCTACCTCATTGCCGACCCGGCGCAGCTACCTCATTTTCCGGCATGCTTTTGGCCGGAATCCCAGGTGACGTTGCGGGGTCCCGGCCAAAAGCATGCCGGGACAACGGGAGCCGAGGGCTAGGGCAGGGACTCCGCGCGGGCGAGAATCTCGTCCACGGTCTCCTCGACCGTGAGATCCGAGGAGTCGAGCCACAATCCGATGTCGGGTGTCTCCGCACGCAGCGCACCGTCGAGATCGGCGACGGTGAAGGTCCCGTAGGCGGTCTTGTCGCGCCCGGCCTCTCGACGTTCGATGGCATCGGGCCGCGGGGCGAGGACCACCGCGTACAGCGGGCGGGTGCGGATCTGCTCGATCGTGTACGGCAGGAACTCGCCGAGGACCACGTCTTGGAGGACCGCGGTGAATCCGGCGGCCGCGTATCCGTCGGCGGCCTGCGCGGCGAGCCGGTGGCGTAGCCGCAGTTGCGCCAGCGCTTCGGGCGGCGGCTCGGGTGACATCGGCTCCGCGCCGCCGACCACGAAACGCCGGAAGGCATCCCCGCGCACGTGCGCCGAGCGCGGGAATCGCTCGGCCAGCGCTTGGGCCACCGTGGATTTCCCGGCCGCCTGGATGCCGGTGATCAGGTATACCGCCGCACCGCGCGTCCCGGTGCCGTCCGAATCGGCCATAGCCGGACGGTAGCGCCGACCCGGCCGTCCACGCATCCCGATATTCGCGCACCGGATACTTCGTTACGGTCTGCAACCTTCCGATGAGTTTCGCCGGCCCGGGTCGTCCGAATCGGTGTACACGTGCCGACTGCGCAGTCGAAAGGGACCGACATGGCCAGCAAGATGATCTTCATCAACCTCCCCGTCACCGATCTGGACCGGTCCAAGACCTTCTACGAGGCCCTGGGCTGGAAGGTGAATCAGGATTTCACCGACGACAACGCCGCCTGCGTCGTCGTCGACGACAACATCTGCTTGATGCTGCTGGTGAAGCCGTTCTTCACGACCTTCACCGCACGCCCCCTCGCCGACACCACCACGACCACCGGCTCGGTCTACGCCCTGTCGCTGAGCAGCGCGCAGGAGGTCGACGACCTCACCAAGGCCGCCCTCGCCGCGGGCGGCACCGAGGAGATCAACACCGACAAGCGCGCCGAGGAGGCCCAAGTCGGCATGCACGGCCGCGCCTTCCTCGACCCGGACGGGCACCACTGGGAGCCCTTCCATATGGCCTATCCGGGGTGAGGACCACCGCCCCAATCTTGTTTCCGACGCGTGCCGAGGGTGTCGGCGCGAGGTTATGCCCGAAGCTCTGGCGGGAGGCCGAAGAGCGGGAACATGCGCTCGGTATCCAGGAAGAAGTGGAGGCCGCTGATCTCGTCGCCGTCGAGTTCCAGGACAGTGATCGACCACGGGCGGTAGACGCCGGGCTCCTCGGTCGGCTTGTAGTGGCCGAAGGCGGGCAGGCCGTTGGCGCCCTCCAGGCGGACCATCTTGGAGCCCTCGCACTCGTGGCCGGTGGTGAGCATGAACTGGGCGACGTTCTCGGGACCGGAGATCCACAGCTCGAACGGCGGCATGGACAGCGCCACATCCTGTTTGAGCAGGGACGTGAGGGTGTCCATGTCATACGCCTCGAAGGCTTGGACGAAGCCGTCGACGAGTTTGCGCTGAGTCTCGTCGGATTCGTCGTAGGTGCCGGATTCCTTCGGCTGGACCTTCGACATGGTGGCGCGCGCCCGCTGTAGCGCGCTGTTGACCGAGGCCGGCGACATCATCAGCATGTCGGCGGTCTCGTTGGCGGAGAAGCGCAGCACCTCGCGCATGATCAGGATCGCGCGCTGGGTGGCCGGTAAGTGCTGCACCGCGGCCACGAACGCCAGCCGCAGCGAATCCTTCGCCGTGGCGTGCTCGGCCGGGTCGGCGCCGAAAGCCATACCGTTGGGGATCGGCTCCACCCAGACGTAGTCGGGCTGGGGCGGCGGCAGCGGGCTGTCCGGACTCGACGGACCCGACAGGTCCATCGGCCGGGCCCGCCGCTGCGGCCCGTCCAGCATGTCCAGGCAGACGTTGGTCGTGATCTTGTACAACCACGACCGCAGGCTGGACCGGCCCTCGAACGAGTCGTAGGCCTTCCACGCCCGGGTGAACGCGTCCTGGACGGCGTCTTCGGCCTCGAACGAGGACCCCAGCATCCGGTAGGCGTAAGCGCACAGCTCCCGCCGGTACCCCTCGAATTGCTCCAGCACCTCGCGCGTGATCTCCGATCCCGCGGTGCCGACGGAACTGCCCGACTTGCTCATGCCAGACACTCTGGCACAGGGCACCGACAAGAAACAGCCCGAAGCCCTGGGCATTCACGTCTCAAACGTGACATATGCCACAGGAGTACACCCTGATCACTTGGTGGTCGGCGCGTGCGCTTCCTCGTCGGCGTCGCAGGACTCCGCATGCGCGTGCGCCCACTTGTAATCGGGCTTGCCCGCCGGGGAGCGCTTGATCTCCTCGACGAACCAGATGCTGCGCGGCTGCTTGTAGGAGGAGATCTCCTTGGTCAGCACCGGCCGCAGCTCGTCGAGGCTCGGTCGCTTACCCGAGCGGCACTGCACGACCGCGGCCACCCGCTGCCCCCAGCGCTCGTCCGGAACGCCGATGACCAGCGCGTCGAGGATCTCCGGGTGACACTTCAACGCGCCCTCGACCTCTTCGGGGTAGATCTTCTCGCCGCCGCTGTTGATGCTCACCGACCCGCGGCCGAGCATGGTGACGGTGCCGTCCTCCTCCACCCGGGCGTAGTCGCCGGGGATGGAGTAGCGGATCCCGTTGAACTCCTTGAACGTCGCCGCGGTCTTGACCGGGTCGTTGTAGTAGCCGACCGGGATATGCCCCTTGCGGGCGAGCAAGCCGACCTGCCCGGAGCCGGGCACCACCGGATTGCCGTCCTCGTCGAGCACCTCGGTCGAGGCGTCGATCTTCACCCGCGGCCCGCCGGTGTGGGTGGCGCCCTTGGACACCACGGACAGGCCACCGAAGCCGGTCTCCGAGGAGCCGATCGAATCGGTGATCATGGTGTTCGGCAGCAGCTCGATGAACTCGTCCTTGAGCGCGGGCGAGAACAGCGCCGCACTGCTGGCCATCGCCCACAGATTCGAATGCTTGTACGGCTCACCGGTTTCCGGGTTGCCGGCCTTGAGCGCGTCGAGCATCGGCCGCGCCATCGCGTCGCCGGTGATGAAGATCAGGTTGATGGTGTGGCGATCGATCGCCTGCCACACCCCGTGCCCGCTGAACTCCGGCAGCATGATGGTCTTACCGCCGTCGAACAGGCCGTGGAAGGTCGCGGTCTGCGAACCGCCGTGGATCATCGGCGGGATCGGGTAGCGCACCATCTGCGCGTTGCCGGCGCCGGTCTTGGCCTGGTGCCACTCGTCCTGGATGGCCTCGCCGGTGACGAAGTTGATGCCACCCCCGAGCACGCGCCACCAGTCCTCGTGCCGCCACATGACGCCCTTGGGCATGCCCGTGGTGCCACCGGTGTAGAGCATGAAGATGTCGTCGCCGGACCGGTCACCGAAGTCCCGCTCGCCCCGCGACGCCGCCAGCGCCGCCTCGTAGTCGACCGAGTCGGCAGGGGTGGGCGCGTCGGTGCCGTCGTTCACGACCAGGACGGTCTTCAGCTTCGGCGTGGTGGGCCGGACGCCGGCCACCCGGTCGGTGTAGCGGCGCTCGTGAATCAGCGCGACCATGTCCGAATTGTCGAATATGTATTGCAACTCGTTCTCGACGTATCGGAAGTTGATGTTGATCATCACCGCCCGCGCCTTGAACACCGCGACCATGGCCTCCACGGCCTCGATCGTGTTGCGCGAGTAGATGCCGACCTTGTCCCCCGGCCCGACACCCTGTTCCTGCAGGTAGTGCGCGAGTCGGTTGGTCCGGTCCTCCAGCTGGGCGTACGTCACCGAACGGGTGTCGTCAGCCAGAGCGACGCGGTCCGGCACGAGGTCGACGGTGTGTTCGACAAGGTCCGCTATGTTGTAGCTCACAGGACAAAAATAGAACGTGTTCTTGGTCCTGACAAGACCCAATTAACACCGTTTACGAATTCGCCCGTGACGATAGCCGCCGACCCGCCGCCGTGTCCGGGGAACGGCGAAAGACGCTGCGGTACAACGCCGAACGCCCGCCTGGCGAGTACCAGGCGGGCAGGGGCGTGACCGGGGGCGCTACGCCGTCACATACCGATCCCGGATCTTGCGCTTGTAGAGCTTGCCGTTGGGGTCCCGGGGAAGTTCGTCCAGGTAGTCGATGCTGCGGGGCAGTTTGTACTTGGCCAGGCGCGCGGCGGCGAACGCCATCAGCTCGGCGGTGAGATCGTCGCCGGGAGTGACGCCCTCGGCCGGCTGGACGACGGCCTTGACCTCCTGCCCCCAGTCCGCGTGCGGGATCCCGAAGACCGCGACGTCGGCGACCTTCGGATGGGTGATCAGCTCGCCCTCGATCTCGGCGGGGTAGATGTTCACGCCCCCGGACAGGATCAGGTCGGAGCGGCGGTCGTGCAGGAAGAGGTAGCCGTCCTCGTCCAGGTGCCCGATATCGCCGACGGTGAAGAGATCGCCGACGCGAGCGTCCTCGGTCTTGGCCCGGTCCTTGTGGTACTCGAAGTTGGAGCCGCCCATCCGCATGTAGACCGTGCCGGTCTCGCCGGGCGGGACCTCGTTCCCGTCGTCGTCGAGCACCTTCACCACGGCGTACGGCCAGGCCTTGCCGACCGATCCGGGCTTGCGCAGCCACTCCTCGCCCGAAATGGACGTGCCGCCGCCCTCGGTCGCGGCGTAGTACTCGGTGACGACCGGGCCCCACCACTCGAGCATCCGGCGCTTGGTCTCCTGCGGGCACGGCGCCGCGCCGTGGATCATGCACCGCAGCGAGGACACGTCGTACTTCGCGCGCACCTCCTCCGGCAGCGCCAGCAGGCGGTGGAACTGGGTGGGCACCATGTGGCTGTGGGTGACGCGGTGCTTGTCGATCAGCCGCAGCATCTCCTCCGGATCCCACTTGTCCATCAGAACGACCTTGTGCCCCAGCTGGATCGAGATGGAGGCGAAGTTCAGCACGGCGGTGTGATAGAGCGGCGACCCGCAGATGTGCACGTGGTCGTCGAACGGCTGGAGTCCGAACAGTCCGAAGAATCCGGTCGCCTGCGGCCCGACCACATCCGGGTCGGCGCCGGTGAGCGGGCGCCGAACTCCCTTGGGGCGCCCGGTGGTTCCCGACGTGTAGAGCATCGGGGCGCCGGTCGTGCGGTCGTCGGGACGACCGGACTCGTTCGCGCCCAGCTCCTCCAGCGGCTGGAAGCCCTCGACCTTCCCCACCGAAAAGCGTGCCTCCGCCGGAACTTTCGCCTCTTCCGCGGCGACGCGCGCGGCCTCGGCGAAGCGCTCGTCGGCGATGAACACCTTGGCCTCGCTGTCACCGAGGATGTAGGCGACCTCGGGACCGGTGAGATGCCAGTTCACCGCGACGATGTACAGCCCGGACTGATACGCGGCGAAGTACACCGCGAGCGCCTCGGCGCTGTTGTGCACCATCGACACCAGCACATCGCCGGCGCGCAGCCCCTTCGCCCGCAGGCCGCGCGCGAACCGGTCGGCCTGCGCGGCGAGTTCTCCGTAGCTGACCTCCCGGCCCGACGGATCGACGACAGCGATCCGTTCGGGCGCCGTGGCAGCGATATTCCACAATCCCAGCGTCTGCGCCGGCTCCATCGAAGTCACCCCTCGAATCTAGAACGTGTTCTACTGACGAACAAGGGGGGCAAGCTGCTCGAACTGCGCGGCGTCGCGAACACCGATCAGCAGCATGGTGACGCCCGCCCGCTCCCACACCGTCAGCTGCTCCCGCACATGCGCCTCGTCGCCGATGATCGTGGTGTCGAGGATCAGCTCGTCCGGAACGGCGGCCGCCGCCTCGTCCTTGCGCCCGGACCGGAAGAGCCGGGTGATCTCGTCGACCACGTCCCCGTACCCCATCCGCCGGTACACCTGGGCGTGGAAGTTCAGTTCCTCCGCGCCCATGCCGCCGATGTAGAGCGCCATCACCGGACGCAGCCGGTCGAGTTCGGCCTGGGGGTCGTCGGTGAGGATGACCTGCGCGGTCGCGGCGATCTCGAAGTCCTCGCGCGAACGGCGGGCACCCGCGCGGGCGAAGCCCTCGTCGAGCCACTCGTCGTACATCCCGGCCAGCCGCGGCGTGTAGTAGATCGCCAGCCAGCCGTCGGCGATCTCGGCGGTCAGCGCCACATTCTTCGGGCCCTCGGCGCCCAGCCAGATCGGCAGATCCGCCCGTAGCGGGTGGGTGATCGGCTTGAGCGGCTTGCCCAGACCGGTCGCCCCGGGCCCGCTGTAGGGCATCGGGAAGTGCGGTCCCTCGCTCACCACCTTTCCCTCCCGGGCGAGCACCTGCCGGATGATCCCGACGTACTCCCGGGTCCGCTGCAACGGCTTGGCAAACGGCTGGCCGTACCAGCCCTCGACCACCTGCGGCCCCGAGACGCCGAGGCCGAGAATGTGCCGCCCACCGCTGAGATGGTCCATCGTCAGCGCCGCCATGGCGGTGGCCGCGGGGGTGCGCGCCGACAGCTGCACCACCGAGGTGCCCAGCCGCACCCTGCTCGTCCGCGACCCCCACCAGGCCAGCGGCGTGAACGCGTCCGAACCCCAGGACTCCGCCGTGAACACCGCGTCGAAACCGGCCGCTTCCGCGGCGGTCACCAGTTCCCCGGCGTTGGACGGCGGCTGCGCGCCCCAATAGCCGAGCTGCAATCCGAAACGCATTACCGATCCTTCCTCGGAGGGCAAACCCTCCGGGTGGGCTACTCTTGCCACCAGAATAAGAACCTGTTCTACTCGATATCGTGACTCAGGGGAACACCATGACCGGCACAATCGCCGAAGGAAGTGGGCCGGAAACGGGAACCGCACCCGACGTGCTCGCCGCAGAACTCCGCATGAAATTCGACTACACCCGCTCGGTCGGGCCGACCATCGGCCGGTTCCTGACCGGATTGCGCGACGGCCGCGTCGTCGGCGTGCGCGGGTCCGACGGCCGGGTGCTGGTACCACCGGCAGAATACGATCCGGTCACCGCCGAACCGCTGACCGACTTCGTCGACGTGGCCGACGTGGGCACCGTCCAGAGCTGGTCCTGGGTCGCCGACCCGCTGCCGGGCCAGCCCTTCGACCGCCCGTTCGCCTACGCGCTGATCAAGCTCGACGGCGCGGATACGGCACTGCTGCACGCGGTCGACGTCGCCACGACCGCCGACATCAGCACCGGCATGCGGGTGCGGGCCCGCTGGGCCGCCGAGCGCACCGGCAACATCCACGACATCGCCGCCTTCGAGCCCGGTGAAACCTCTACCGCACCAACGGAATCCGTGGGCGGCGAGCCGGTCACCGGCATCGTGACCCCGATCGACCTGCGCTACAAGCACACCGCGTCGCCGCAGGAGACGGTATTCCTGCGGGCCATCGGCGAGGGCCGCCTGCTGGGCGCCCGCGCCGGGGACGGCAAGGTGTACTTCCCGCCGCGCGGCGCCGACCCGCGCAACGGCGAGCCGACCGAGGACTACGTGGAACTCGCCGACACCGGCGTCGTCACCACCTTCTGCGTCGTGAACGTCCCCTTCCAGGGGCAGCGCATCAAGCCGCCCTACGTGGCCGCCTACGTGCTGCTCGACGGCACCGACATCCCGTTCCTGCACCTGGTGCTCGGCATCGAGGCCAGTGAGGTGCGAATGGGCCTGCGGGTCAAGGCGTCCTGGAAACCCCGCGAGGAGTGGACCCACGAGGGTCTGGACAACATCTCGCACTTCGAGCCCACCGGCGAACCCGACGCCGACTACGAGACCTTCTCGCAGCACCTTTGAGGAGGCACAGGGCATGACAATGCGAAGCCCATGCGCTGGGCCGACCGGGTGCGGGTGTCCCGCATGACACTGAGAGGCGCTGAAAAACCTTGAGTAACAACACGACCGACATCGCGGTGGTCGGCTTCGCCCACGCACCGCACGTCTCCGAGACCTACGGCACCACCAACGGTGTCGAGATGCTGGCGCCCTGCTTCCGGCAGCTGTACGCGAAGCTCGGCATCACCGTGGCCGACATCGACTTCTGGTGCTCGGGATCCTCCGATTACCTTGCCGGACGGGCCTTCTCGTTCATCTCGGCGATCGACTCGATCGGCGCGGTGCCGCCGATCAACGAATCGCACGTGGAGATGGACGCCGCCTGGGCCCTGTACGAGGCGTGGGTGAAACTGCGTTCCGGGCAGGCGACCACGGCGCTCGTCTACGGCTTCGGCAAGCCCTCGGCCGGGACACTGCGCCAGGTCCTCACGATGCAGACCGACCCGTACCTGGTCGCGCCGCTGTGGCCGGACGCCGTCTCGATGGCGGGACTGCAGGCGCGGGCCGGACTGGACACGGGCCGCTGGTCCGAGCGGGATATGGCCGCGGTGTCGGCCGCCGACGACGCGGAGATCGAAAAGCGGCTCGCGGCACCGTATGTCGCCGATCCGCTGCGCGAGCACGATATCGCCCCGATCACCGACGGCGCCGCCGCCATCGTGCTGGCCTCGGGTGACCGGGCGCGCGAACTGTGCGAGCGGCCGGCCTGGCTGACCGATATCGTCCACCGCGTGGACACCCCGATCCTGGGCGCCCGCGACCTGACCACCTCCCCGTCGGCCGCCGCGGCGGCCAAGGCCGTAACCAACGGGGACACAGGCGGATTCGACCTGGCCGAACTGCACGCGCAGTTCAGCCACGAGCAGCTGATCCTGAAGCAGGCGCTGGGCCTCGGCGACAGCACTCGCATCAACCCCTCGGGCGGCGCCCTCGCGGGCAACCCGATGTTCGCGGCCGGCCTGGAGCGCATCGGCTTCGCCGCGACCGAAATCATGAACGGCAACGCCGGACGCGCCCTCGCCCACGCCGCGAGCGGCCCTGCGCTGCAACAGAACTTGGTTGCCAAGCTGGAGGCACGATGACCAACCTCGCCGCGGTGCTCGGCACCGGACAAACCCATCACGTGACGAAACGGTCGGACGTCTCCATGGCCGGTCTGTGCCGGGAGGCGATCGATCGCGCCCTCGCCGACGCCGACCTCACCATGGCCGACATCGACGCCGTCGTCGTCGGCAAGGCGCCGGACCTGTTCGAGGGTTCGATGATGCCCGAGCTGTTCATGGCGGATGCCCTGGGCGCCACCGGGAAACCGCTGCTCCGCGTGCATACCGCCGGTTCGGTCGGCGGTTCCACCGGCGTCGTGGCGGCCAATCACGTCCAGGCCGGCGTGCACGGCAAGGTGCTGGCCGTGGCGTGGGAGAAGCAATCGGAGTCGAACGCCATGTGGGCGCTGTCGAATCCGGTTCCGTTCACCAAGCCGGTGGGCGCGGGCGCGGGCGGCTACTTCGCCCCGCACGTGCGCGCTTACATCCGCCGCGCCAATGCCCCGCTGCACATCGGCGCCATGGTCGCGGTGAAGGATCGCCGCAACGGCGCGAAGAATCCGCTGGCCCACCTGCAGCAGGGCGATATCACCATGGAATCGGTGCTGGCCTCGCAGATGCTGTGGGATCCGATCCGGTTCGACGAGACCTGCCCGTCCTCCGACGGGGCCTGCGCGGTCGTGCTCGGCGACGAGTCGTCGGCCCGCAAGGTCGAGGAGTCGGGCAAGAAGGTCGCGTGGGTGCACGGCACGGCCATGCGCACCGAACCGCTCGCCTACACCGGCCGCGATCAGGTCAGCCCGCAGGCCGGGCGCGACGCCGCCGCCGCGCTGTGGCGGCAGGCCGGTATCACCAATCCGCTGGAGGAGATCGACGCGGCCGAGATCTACGTGCCGTTCTCCTGGTTCGAGCCGATGTGGCTGGAGAACCTCGGCTTCGTGCCCGAGGGTGAGGGCTGGAAGCTCACCGACGCCCGGGAGACCGAGATCGGCGGAAAACTGCCGGTCAACCCGTCGGGCGGGGTGCTCAGCTCCAACCCGATCGGCGCCTCGGGCCTGATCCGCTTCGCGGAGGCCGCCAAGCAGGTCATGGGCCGCGCCGGGGACTACCAGGTCGAGAACGCGCGCAAGGCGTTCGGGCACGCGTACGGCGGCGGCTCGCAGTACTTCTCGATGTGGGTGGTCGGGAGCGAGCGTCCATGAAATTCTCACTCGGGGTCGCGATGAGCCCGCTCGAGCAATTGCCCGAGCTGGCGAAAACCGCCGAAGAATGCGGATTCGCGTCGATCGCGCTGCCGGATTCGCTGTTCTATATGCAGGATCAGGCGGCGAAATACCCCTACACACCGGACGGCAATCGCTTCTGGACCCCGGACACCCCGTGGGTCGACCCGCTCGTCGCCGCCGCCGCGATGGGGGCCGTGACCAGCGACATTCGCTTCTACACCAACGTGCTGAAGCTCGGTTCCCGCCAGCCGCTGCTGCTCGCGCGACAGGTCGGATCGGTCGCGGCGCTCACCGGAGATCGATTCGGATTCGGTGTCGGTATCGGCTGGGCCCCGGAAGAATTCGAATGGTGCGGCGTTCCGTATGCGCGTCGCGGCGCCCGGGTGGACGAGATGATCGAGATCATCAAACGTGTACTCGAGGGCGGGATGGTCGAATTTCACGGTGAATTCTTCGATTTCGAGCCGTTACAGATGAGTCCGGCACCGGCGCGCCCGGTACCGTTCTACATCGGCGGCCATACGGAGCCCGCGTTGCGTCGAGCCGCGCGAGTCGGCGACGGCTGGACTTCGGCGATGATGAAATACGAAGACATCTGCAAAACCATCGGCAAACTCACCGAGCTGCGCGCCGAATACGACCGGAGCGACGTGCCATTCGAAATCCAGGTCGTATGTATCGACCGTTTCGGGCGCTCCGGCTACTCCGAGTTGGCGGCGGCGGGAGTCACCGACAGCATCGTGGTGCCGTGGGTTTTCGACGGCCTCGGCTTCGATGCCGACCTCGCCGCCAAGCAGGAGTCGCTGCGCCGCTTCGCCGACCAGTACATCGCCGATCCGATCGGGGTACCCGCATGAGCACCACGACGACCGATCACCCCGCCCGCGCGGCCGGTAAGGCCTCGCAGGCGGCGGTGCGGGCCCGCGACAAGGCGGCCTGGCTGGAGCTGTTCGCCGCCGACGGGATCGTCGAGGATCCGATCGGGCCCTCGGTCTTCGATCCCGAGGGGGTCGGGCACCGCGGCCGCGAGGCCATCGGGGCCTTCTGGGACAAGGCGATCGCTTCCACCGAATCGATCGAGTTCGTCTTCGACGACTCCTTCGCCTGCGGTAACGAGGTCGCCTTCACCGGCCTGATCCGCACCCACATCGGCGGTCAGATCATCGACGCGGAGGGCGTGTTCACCTACCGGGTCGACAGCGCCGGGAAGATCCTGGCCCTGCGAGCCTTCTGGGAGACCGACCGTGCCATGAAGACCATGCGCCCGGCCTGACCGGCCACGCGAAAGCCGAAGGGCGGGTACCGATGCGGTACCCGCCCTTTCACGTCCTCCCCTCCCTCGTTGTTTCCGGCACGCTTTTGGCCGGAAACAACGAGGGTCAGTGCACCACCGGGCACCCACCCTTGTAGTCCACCGGGAACTCCTTGATGCCGTTCAGCCAGCCCGACCGCAGCCGGCGCGGGTCACCCAGCTTGGAGATGTCGGGCAGGTGGTCGGCGATGGCGTTGAAGATCAGGTCGATCTCCAGCCGGGCCAGGTTGGCGCCGATGCAGAAGTGCGCGCCGGTGCCGCCGAAGGCCAGGTGCGGGTTGGGATCCCGCAGGATGTTGAAGGTGTACGGGTCCTCGAAGACCTCTTCGTCGAAGTTGGCCGAGCGGTACACCATCACCACGCGCTCACCCTGCTTGATCTGCACGCCGGCCAGTTCGGTGTCCTCGAGCGCGGTGCGCTGGAACGAGGTCACGGGGGTGGCCCAGCGGATGATCTCCTCCGCCGCCGTCTTGGGCCGCTCGGCCTTGAACAGCTCCCACTGGTCGGGGTTCTCGAGGAAGGCGACCATGCCGTGGCTGATGGCGTTGCGGGTGGTCTCGTTACCGGCGACCGCCAGCAGGATGACGAAGAACCCGAACTCCTCCGAGGTCAGCGCCTCGCCGTCGATATCGGCGTTGACCAGCTCGGTGACGATATCGCTTGCCGGACAACCCTTGCGGGCCTCGGCCATCTGCCAGGCGTAGCCGAGGATCTCGGTCGACGCGGCGAGCGGATCGGCGGTCGACTCGGGATCGTCGTAGCCGGTCATGTCGTTGGACCACTGGAACAGCTTCATGCGGTCCTCCTGCGGCACGCCGATCAGCTCGGCGATCGCCTGCAGGGGCAGTTCGCAGGCCACCTGGGTGACGAAGTCGCCCGATCCGGACGCCGCCGCGGCCTCGACGATGCCGCGGGCACGCGAGGACAGCTCCTCGCGCAGGCCGTTGACCGCGCGCGGGGTGAAGCCCTTGGAGATCAGCTTGCGCATCCGGGTGTGCTGCGGCGCGTCCTGGTTCAGCAGGACGAAACGCTGCAGGTCGATCTGCTCGCGCTTGATGTCGTCGTTGAACCGCGGGATGGCGGTGTTCTCGAAGTTGGAGAACACGTCGCTGCGGCGCGACACCTCTTTGACGTCGGCATGCTTGGAGACGACCCAGAAGCCCTCGTCCTGGAAGCCGCCGACCTCGGGCGACTTCGGATTCCACCAGATCGGGGCACTCCGGCGCAGTTCCGCCAGCTCTTCGACCGGCACCCGCTCTTCCCATATCGCCGGGTCGGTGACATCGAATCCGTCGGGCAGGTTGGGAGCGGGGCGCGTGTCTACCACCAGCTGTCTCCTTCGACTAACTGAAACAGGTTCTACCGACATTGAAGCATAGGCGGTACAACTAGTGAAGGAGCGGATAATCAGTCTCAGAATGTTCGCAGAACCTGTTTCAGTTTCTGCGCGAAAGGAATGACATGGGCACACCCGTCATCGTCGAGGCCGCACGCACCCCGATCGGCAAACGAGGCGGCTGGCTGGCCGGCCTGCACGCCGCCGAGGTGCTCGGCGCCGCCCAGCGCGGCGTGCTCGAGCGGGCGCATCTCGACCCCGCGCTGGTGGAGCAGGTCATCGGCGGCGCCGTCATGCAGGTCGGCGAGCAGGGCAACAACGTCACCCGCACCGCCTGGCTGCACGCGGGCCTGCCGTGGCAGACCGGTGCCACCACCATCGACGCCCAGTGCGGATCCGCCCAGCAGGCCAACCACCTGATCGCGGGCCTGATCGCCGCCGGCGCCATCGACGCGGGCGTGGCCTGCGGCGTGGAGTCGATGAGCCACGTCCCGCTGGGCGCCAATGTGGGCGAGAACGCCGGGCCGCGCCGGCCCGCGAGCTGGGACATCGATATGCCCAACCAGTTCGAGGCGGCCGAGCGAATCGCCAAGCGGCGCGGCATCACCCGCGACGACATCGACGAATTCGGCGTCCGCTCACAGCGTCTGGCGGCCCAGGCGTGGGCCGAGGGCCGCTTCGAGCGCGAGGTGCTGACGGTCACCGCGCCGCAGGTCGACAAGGAGGGCGCCCTCACCGGCGAGAAGCTCGACGTCAACCGGGACCAGGGCCTGCGCGAGACCACCCGCGAGGGGCTGGCCAAGCTGAAGCCGGTGCTGGAGGGCGGTATTCACACGGCCGGCACCTCCTCGCAGGTCTCCGACGGCGCGGCCGCGGTGCTGCTGATGGACGAACAGGCCGCCGCGCGTGCGGGTTTGGTCCCGCGGGCCCGGATCATCACCCAGGCGCTGGTCGGCGCGGAGCCGGAGTTCCACCTGGACGGGCCCGTGCAGGCGTGCACGCGACTGCTGGAGCGGTCCGGAATGAGCATGTCCGACATCGACATCTTCGAGATCAACGAGGCCTTCGCCTCGGTACCATTGTCCTGGGCCTCGGTGCACCGGCCCGACCTGGACCGGGTCAACGTCAACGGCGGCGCCATCGCGCTCGGGCATCCGGTCGGCAGCACGGGGTCCCGGCTCATCACCACGGCCCTGCACGAACTCGAACGTTCCGACAAGTCGGTCGCGATGGTCCTCATGTGCGCCGGTGGCGCACTTGCGACGGGGACGATCATCGAGAGGGTGTAGCATCCCGGCCATTTGGGCACCTCGGTTGAATCTTCATCCCCTATAGCGTCAAACGTGGCGTACGCCACACAAAAGACGGTACAGACGGAACGATGAGATGTCAGCTATCTTGAAGCTACCGAAGGGCCGGTACGCAAGACCCTTGCGACGGGCCAGAACCGGCCTCCACCAGCGGTTACCAACAACCGTTGCGGTGGCCCGCAAACGCACCGGCCGCACCCGGTTCCCGAACCGGGTGCCTGGAAGCTTCAAGGAAATCGCGAATCAGGCGTAGGTTTTCAGTTACTCAGCCGCTAATATCAATGATACGTATCCGAGATAACGACTGTTAGTACAGCGAAGGGAATTGGGCGGCTCACAATGGCTGATTTCGCGGCGCGGCTGAACAAGCTGTTCGAAACCGTGCATCCCCCGGGGCGTAAGCCGCACACCAACGCCGAGGTGGCGGCTGCGCTGACGGCCTCTGGCCATCCGATCTCGAAACCGTATCTCTCGCAGTTGCGGTCGGGACAGCGGACCAACCCGTCCGATGAGACGGTGGCCGCATTGGCGAAGTTCTTCAAGGTCAAACCCGACTACTTCTTCAACGACATCTACGCGGCCAAGATCGATCATGATCTCGAGCTGCTGTCCCAGCTGCAGGGCTATGGACTGCGTCGTTTGTCGAGTAGGGCGTTCGATCTCTCCGAAGAGTCGCAGAACCTCCTGACCTCGATGGCCGAGAAACTGCGGGCGAGTGAAGGGTTGCCCGAGATCCCACCGGACGGGACGGAATAGCAAGTCTCACAAGACAACACAGTGCGGCGACTCGGAACCGCACTGTGTTTGTTTTGCGACTGTGACCGAAGCGCTCGACGCTTCGGTCACAGTCGTGCCCGCACGTCGCTTCGTGCTGCCGCCGCGCGACGAGTCGTGCGCGGCACATCACCCGTCGTGTGATCCACACCGCCAGACCGGTCGGTTGGGCGAACACCGGGCGTCTGTGATTCGGCTCGCCCGATCACGGACGAGCCCAGCGTGATTCAGCCCCGTCGAGCCGGGGCGTTCTTCGGTTCCGACGGGATCGTGTCGAAGGCCTTGGCGATCGCCTGCACCCAGCCGCGCGGACTCATACCGGCGGGCGGGATGATCCAGCGCGCATCGATCACCACATCCCCGAGGGGATGATGCGCCCACCGCGCCACGCGGTCGGCCCGTTCGGTGATCGACTCCGCCGGTCGGCCCGCGGCCACGAGTTCCACTCCCCCGCCCGACTGCAGATACAGCGCGTCCATGATCTGGGCGACCTGGTCGGAGGCCTTCAGCTGCGTGGTGGATCCGGACTGATCCTTGGCCACGACCTCCGGGAACCGGCCGACCATGGTGCGGTGCAGCGGCCGAATCTGCCGCAGCAGCAGGCGGGCTCGCCACCACAGCTCGATCACGATCCAGACCGCGCCGAACGCGATCAGCAGGCTCGCGACCTGCCACGCGGGCCAGAACCAGCCGGGCTCGCCGGGCCGGGCGGGCGGGTAGTCGACGGCGAGGCGCCGGATCGACAGCACCGCCAGGACTCCCACCACGATGGTGCCGGAGGTGTAGAGCGCGATCCCGCGGCCCAGCGACGTCCAGTCCAGGTTGCGCAGCCCGGTGAGCGCGATGAAGGCGCAGCCCACGAGCGTGACCACCCAGCCGAACATGGTCGACCAGGCCAGGGTGATCGCGATCGCGATCAGTCCGCCGGCGTAGATGAAGGCCGCGATCTGGCGCAGGTTGCGCCGCGACACGATCGGCCAGGCGGCCGAGGCCACCACCGAGGTCGCCACGGCGAACAGCAGCCAGGCCGCCACCTGGATCCGGTCGGCCAGCATGTCGCCCCGAATACCGTTGGGCGCCAGGTGGTCCAGGGCCACGCTGACCTCGGGGATCATCACCGTGCCGGCCGCGGCCACCGAGGCCACGGCGACCACGATCGCGACGCGCGCCGTCGTGGCGGGCTTCACCAGGACGCGCCCGACGCGTGCGCCGGCGGCCATCCAGACCAGCAGGGCGGTCAGCCAGAACGTCATGCCACGACCTCCGTCATCCCAACGCCTCGTCGAATCGAAGGACCGAGACACCCGTGCCCCGGTTGTGGAATACGCGCAGACGGGTCATGAGCATGCTGGCGAAGGTCTCTGCCTCCCACTCGCATTGCTCGTCCTCGCCGTCGTCGACGATCTGCTGATGCGCGCGCTGGCTGAGCATGTACGCGATCAGGTCGTCGCTGGCCTCGAGCGTGACCTCGGGCGCGGGCTCGCCGGGGTGGTCGAAGACGATGTGCCCCAGTTCGTGCGCGAGGGTGTGCTCGCGACTGGGTAGCGCCTCGGCGAGCACGATCACGTCCTTGTCCGGATAGCTGCGGCGCTGGCCGCAGACACCGGGACCCAGTTGGGCACTGGCGATCTCGATCGGTCGGCGACGCTCGGCCGAGATGGCCAGGACGACCTCGTCGAGGGTGGTGGCGTCGAAATCGGCGGCCACCGCGCAGACCGCGTCCACGGCCGCCGCGACCCGGCGATAGGAGCGGGCGCTCTGTGCGCGACTCTCAGTCATCGGTCGCCCCCTTATGCCCGCGGTC
>NZ_BAGL01000008.1 GCF_000308875.1 Nocardia transvalensis NBRC 15921 | reverse complement strand
TTCTACTCCATGACCGCGGCAACCTCGCCGAGGCCGAGACCTGGACCCGCAAAGCCGCCGACACCGGCAACCCCGACGCCATGAACAACCTCGGGGCCCTACTCCAAGACCGCAACGACTCCGCCGAGGCCGAGACCTGGACCCGCAAAGCCGCCGACACCGGCAACCCCGACGCCATGAACAACCTCGGGGTTCTACTCCAAAACCGCGACGACCTCGCCGAGGCCGAGACCTGGTGGCGCAAAGCGGAGGACACCAGCCAACCCGACGCCGCGCCGGATAGAGCTCTATCTACACAAACACACGAAAACCACCGTTACCTACGTCGACTCGAACCCCGAACGCACACGCGCACGTGATCACTCCTCCGCGCCGCCAGAGCGCCGCCGACGAGTTGCGTAATCGCCCAACGAGACCAAGGTCATGAGGTAACACATCTAGCCCGCCAGCTTGACGACGTGGGGCACGTATCGGGCCGTTATGGGGCAGAAATGGGGCAGATAGGAGTATCGGCGTGTACGCTCATGCCCCGTGAGTCAAACTGATATCGAACGAATTTTCACTGCGTAGAACACCTTTTATGTCCTGAATATTGACGAATGTCCTGCTGTTTGATAGCGACCGAGACCAACGGACTTTTAATCCGCAGGTCCCAGGTTCGAGCCCTGGTGGGGGCACCCTCGACGGGCCGGAGCGGTAGCGCTCCGGCCCGTTGTCGTCGCTCCGGTCACGAGCTGGCAAATCTTCCGTATCGCCCGCTCGGCCGCGGTGAAGGCCACGCTGCCCGCCCTGTTCGGCGGGGCGCAGGCACAGACCGGCAATCCGCAGGCGGAGCAGACCGTGCAGGTGGCATACGAACCGCCCATCGCCCCTTGCGGTGGGCGGTTTTTCACCGTGAAGCTAACATTGTGGGTTCCGCAACGATAGTCTGCGAGGCCCCGCACGCACACCTACACTCGGAACCGCTGTACCCGTCCCGACGTCGTCATATGAGTTCCATCACGGACACTGTGAAGTCACCCAGATGCGTTTCGCATCACACCTACGGTGCCGTAAGGTATGGGCCGCGGCGGCAAGGCCAAGGGGGACTGACGAACACGAGTACGACACACCGAAGGGCAAAGTTTATGGCAAGGGATCTGACTCAACTCGAACTACTGACGGAGTTGGAGCCGGTTGCCGAACAGAACGTCAACCGGCACCTGTCGATGGCCAAGGAATGGCACCCGCACGACTACGTGCCCTGGGACGACGGCCGCAACTTCGCCGCGCTGGGGGGCGTGGACTGGGACCCGTCGCAGTCGAAGCTCGGTGAGGTCGCCAAGGCGGCGATGATCACCAACCTCCTCACCGAGGACAACCTCCCCTCGTACCACCGTGAGATCGCCGAGAACTTCTCCCAGGACGGCGCCTGGGGCACCTGGGTCGGGCGCTGGACCGCCGAGGAGAACCGCCACGGCATCGTCATGCGCGACTACCTCGTCGTCACCCGCGGCGTGGACCCGGTCGCCCTCGAAGAGGCCCGGATGATCCACATGACCAACGGCTTCGCCTCGCCCGCCGAGGCCGACGCCGGGTTCCTGCACTCGGTCGCGTACGTGACCTTCCAGGAGCTGGCCACCCGTGTCTCGCACCGCAATACCGGCAAGGTCTGTGACGACCCGATCGCCGACCGCATGCTGCAGCGCGTCGCCGCCGACGAGAACCTGCACATGATCTTCTACCGCAACATGTGCGGTGCGGCCCTGGATCTGGCGCCCGATCAGGCGCTGGACGCGATCACGCTGATCCTGGAGAACTTCCAGATGCCCGGCGCGGGCATGCCCAACTTCCGCCGCAACGGCGTGCTGATGGCCAAGCACGGCATCTACGACCTGCGCCAGCACCTCGAAGAGGTGGTGCAGCCGGTGCTGAAGAAGTGGAAGATCTTCGAGCGCGACGACTTCACCGCCCGCGGTGAGCAGACCCGCGAGCGCCTGGGCCTGTTCCTGGACAAGCTCGGCCAGGACGTCCTGAAGTTCGAGGAGCAGCGCGACCGCATGCTGGCCCGCGAGGCCGCCAAGCGCGAGCGCCAGCTGGCCTCCAGCTCGGCGAGCTGACACCTCTCGCCCCCCAGCGCCCCGGCGTCGCCTCCGCGACCCGGGGCGCTGTTGTGTAATCAGCCGGTCGCACAACGAGATCGGCTGTGTCACGTCTCACAAACTGACCAGATGACGATATCGGTCAGTTTATTCTGTGCCGGTGGACAGAACGCGGAGCAACGGCAGGGCCCTGATCGTCGGGCTGGGCATCGCCGGCACCGCGACCGCGATCCGGCTGCGGCAGATCGGCTGGACGCCGGTCGTGGTCGAACGCGCGGCGGGGCGGCGCACCGGCGGATACTTCGTCGGGCTGTTCGGCACGGGCCGCGCGGCCGCCGCGCGACTGGGCATCCTGGACGGCATCACCAACCGGGCGGCGTTCGACGGCGCCAACTTCCAGCTCGACCGCCACGGAAACCGCAGGCGCGGGTTGGGTTTCAAGGATCTCCCGGGCCGGCCGTGGATGATGCTGCGCGGGGATATCGAGCAGGCCGCGTACGCGAAGTTGCCCGCCGGCACCGACATTCGCTATTCCACCACGCCGACGCGGATCGATCAGGATGCCGACGGCGTGACCGTCACCCTCACCGACACCGCCGCGGGCGCCTCGGTCACCGAGCGGTTCGATCTGGTGATCGGCGCGGACGGGGTGCACTCGACGGTCCGGTCGCTGGCCTTCGGGCCGCCCGAGCGGTATCTGCGCCGGCTCGACTACGTGATCGCCGCCTTCCGGCTGGAGCGCGCGCTGAGCGATCTCGCCGACGGCGACGGCGCGACCCTGCTGGAACCGAACAGGTCGATGTGGATCTTCCCGTTCGCCGACCGGCCGTCCACCGTGCTCATGTCCTATCGCACCGACGACGTCGACGCCGAACTCGGCGCGGCGCCCGCCGATCGCATGCGGACGGTCTTCGGCACCGAGCCCCTGGGCCGCACGCTCGAGGAGGTGCTCGCGGCACTGGAGGCCACCGACGAGGTGTTGTTCGACGCGGTCGAACAGGTGCGCATGGACAGCTGGCACCGTGGGCGGGTGGTGCTCGTCGGCGACGCGGCCTGGTGCGTGAGCCTGTACTCCGGGATGGGCGCCTCCGCCGGGCTGACCGGCGCGCAACTGCTCGGGACGATGCTGCGACGACATCCCGGCGATCCGGCGCGGGCGTGCGCCGAATGGGATCGCGCCCTGCGCCCGGCCATCGAGTACTACCAGCGTCTCGGGCGCGATATGTGCACGTTCTTCACGCCGGCCAACCGCCGTCAGATCAGGGTCTTCCGAATTCTCGGGCGGTTGCAGCGCGACCGTCGCACGGGGCCGGCGATCCAGCGAATCGTCCAGTCCACCAAGGCGAGTCGCATGAAGGAACGCGATCTCGCCCGGACGGGAGCGCCGCGATGACCGCGCCGGGTGTGGCGGATTCCGACAAGGCCGTCCGAATCCTCGCCGCCGCAAAGGAATTGGTGTTCATGCGGGGGTTCAAGGGGGTGACGATCGCCGAGATCGCGGAGCGCGCGCACATCGGCAAGGGCACGGTCTACCTGTATTGGAAGACCAAACAGGAACTTTTCCACGGTCTGCTCGCCCGGGACTTCCTGGCCATGCTGGACGGGTACGTCCGCGCGCTGACCGCCGATCCGGATCTCGCCCGCCCGCACCGGCTGTTCCCGCGGCTCGCGACCACCGGCCTGGAGCACCCCTTCGTGCGCGCGCTGCACACCCGCGACGCCGATCTGCTGGGCGTGCTCGCGGAGCATCCGCGCAGCCGCGATCTGATCGGCACGCTCGGCCCCGGCGCCCTGATGTACATGGTGCTGCCGGTGTGGCGGCGGCACGATCTCGCGCGCACCGACTGGCCGCTGGACCAGCAGGCGTACGCGCTCCAGGCGCTGCTGCTCGGCTTCGTGGACGCGCAACTCTCCCCCGACCTGCCCTACGACTGCACGGTCCCCGACCCTCAACAGGTCATGGCCGCCGCCGTCACCACCCTGCTCGGCCCCGAGCGCGGCGGCCCGGATCAGGTCCGCGCGACGGCCGAGGAGGGCCTGCGTCTGCTGCGCGAGGCCCGCGAATCGGTGCTCGCCTCCCTACGGTGACCGCGGCCACTGCGCCGCGTTTGAGACACTGGGAACCATGACTGCGGTTATCGAGGCGCGCCCCCAGCTGCGGATCGGCCCCTATGCGGTCGATCCGCCGGTCGTGCTCGCGCCGATGGCCGGGATCACCAACCTCGCGTTCCGGAGACTGTGCCGGGAGTTCGGCAGCCCGACCTCGCTGTACGTGTGCGAGATGATCACCGCCCGCGCCATCGTGGAGCGCGATCCGAAGACGATGCACATGATGTCGTTCGGCGAGAACGAGTTTCCCCGATCGATGCAGCTCTACGGCGTCGATCCGGCCACGATGGCCGAGGCGGTCCGGATCATCGTCGGCGAGAATCTCGCGGATCACATCGATACCAACTACGGCTGCCCGGTGCCCAAGGTGACCCGGCTCGGCGGCGGCTCCGCGCTGCCGTACAAGCGGCGGCTGTTCGGGGAGATCGTGCGCAGCATGGTGGCGGCGGCCGAACCGGCGGGCGTTCCGGTCACGGTGAAGTTCCGCATCGGCATCGATGACGACCACGTCACCTTCCTCGACGCCGGGCGCATCGCCGAGGCGGAGGGCGCCGCGAGCGTCGCGCTGCACGCGCGCACCGCGGCGCAGCGCTACTCCGGCACCGCCGACTGGTCGGCGATCGCGCGGCTGAAGGAGGCCGTCACCACCGTCCCGGTGCTCGGCAACGGCGATATCTTCAGCGCCGCCGATGCCGTGCGCATGATGGACGAGACCGGCTGCGACGGCGTCGTCGTCGGGCGCGGCTGCCTCGGCAAGCCGTGGCTGTTCGCCGAGCTGCAGGCGGCGCTGCGCGGCGACCCGGTGCCGGAGGGCCCGACCCTGGGCCGCGTCGGCGAGATCCTGTACCGCCACGCCACCCTGCTCGCCGATCACGACGGCGAGGACAAGGGCCTGCGTGACCTGCGCAAACACATGGCTTGGTACCTCATGGGCTTCCCCGTCGGCGCCGACCTCCGCCGCAGCTTCGCCTCGGTCTCGACCCTCACCGAACTCCAGGACCTGATCGGCCGCCTCGACCCCACGGCCCCCTTCCCCAAGGACGCCGAGGGCCCCCGCGGCCGCCAGGGTTCCCCGGGCAAAGTGAGCCTCCCGCACGGCTGGCTGGACGATCCGGAGGACGCGTCCGTCCCCACGGCCGCCGACGTCATGCACTCTGGTGGCTGACCTGCGACGTTCCACCTTCAAGTAGCTCATCGTGGCTGAATCGTTATCATGGCTCGAGACCGGTGATGCTGTGCGCCTCCGAGCGGTTCACCCAGCCTTGGGTAAACACATCAAGGTCCGGTCGGAGACGATGAGCAAAGCGAGGTTCCTTGGTGGGTGACGACGAGCGGCGCGGACGCACGTCCGGGCCCGGCGGTCGCGCCCCGTGGGAGCGCTACCCTGCTCCCGATTCGGGTGACGACGACCCCTCCCCACGCCGTAACCGGCACGCCGACGACGACTCGTCCGGCTCCGGTCCGGTGACCGTGCACGACCTGATGCAGAAGGTCGACAACGAGCGCAGTGGCGGGCGGCGAGCGCGACGTGCGGCCGCAGAGCGTGCCGCGGCGCCGCCGCCACCGCCCCCCGCGGATCGCCGCCGCCGTGGCGGCAACCAACCGCCGCAGGGCAACCCGCCGCCGCGGGGCAATGCGGGCCCACCCCAGGCACCACCGCCGCAAGGCCAACCGCCCCTATCGCCGCGCGGCAATCAGGCTCCCCCGCCGCAGGGCAATCAGGCACCGCCACAAGGCAAACCGCGCGGCAACCAGCCGCCCTCGCCGCAAGGCAATCCGGTCCCCCCGCAGGGCCAGCCCGCTCCGCCGCCGCGCGGCAACAAAGCGCCCCCGCCGCCCGGCGCGGACGATCGCCCCACCGATACCGTGGCGCCGGCCGCCGCGCTGGGTCCCGTCGCGGCGTCCATCCGGGCACCGGGATCCTCGCCGTCCGATCCGGCGCCGGCGGGCGGGCGACGGCCACCCGTCGACCCCGCGACCGACAAACTCCCGGTCCCCGAGAGCGAGAGCCCGGCGGAGCGGCCCTCGACCGGCGCCCGCCCCAAGACCGTGGGCGCGCCGACGCTCTCCCGGCTCGCCCAGAGCAAGCAGCGCCAGCAGCAGCGCCTACAGCTGGTGGGCCGCGGGACCACCGCCTTCGTGGCCGTGCTGGCCCTGCTGGTGACCGGTATCGGCTGGAACTACCTGCGCGCCACCGACAACGGCTTCCAGCAGGTCTCGGCGCTGGACGAGAAATCCGACGACATCGTCGACCCCGGCGGTCAGCTCGGCGACGAGAACTTCCTCATCGTGGGCACCGACACCCGCGCCGGTGTGGACGGCAACGTCGGCGCCGGCAGCACCGAGGACGCCGAGGGCGCCCGCGCCGACACGGTCATGCTCGTGCACATCCCCGAGAACCGGCAGCGCGTCGTCGCGGTGTCGTTCCCCCGCGACCTCGACGTCACCCGCCCGTCCTGCGAGGGCTGGGACAACGAGAAGGCCACCTACAACAGCACGACGTTCCCGCAGGCCGCCGGCGACAAGCTCAACGCGACCTACGCCCTGGGCGGCCCGAAGTGCCTGACCAAGGTGATCCAGAAGCTCGTCGGCCTGCGCATCGGCCACTTCATCGGCATCGACTTCAACGGCTTCTCCTCGATGGTCGACACCATCGGCGGCGTCGAGGTGTGCACCCGGAAACCGCTCGTCGACGACGAACTCGGCACGATCCTGCCCAATCCCGGACGCCAGATGCTCAACGGCCCGACCGCGCTGGACTACGTGCGCGCCCGGCACGTCTACGGCGAGGAGCGCAGCGACTACGACCGCATCCACCGCCAGCAGCTGTTCCTGTCGTCGCTGCTGCGCGGCGCGCTGTCCAGCAAGGTGCTGTTCGACATCGGCAAGCTCAACGGCTTCATCAACGCGTTCTCCAACCACGCGTTCATGGACGCCGTCAACACCAAGGATCTGCTGATGCTGGGCCGGTCGCTGCAGAAGGTCGACGCGGGCGCGATCACCTTCCTGACCGTGCCCACCGCGGGCACCACCTCCTACGGCAACGAGATCCCGCGCGAATCGGATATCAAGGAGATCTTCAAGGCGGTCATCGACGATCAGCCGCTGCCCGGCGAGAAGAAGGCGCCCGAGCCGAGTAAGGCCGCCGCGCCCCCGCCGCCCAAGCAGCAGCAGACCGCGGTCGACCCGAGCACCTTCTCGGTGCAGGTCTCCAACGGCTCCGGCAGCGGCGGCCTCGCGAACACCACGGCGACCAAGCTGTCCAACCAGGGCTTCCAGATCTACAACGTCGGAAACTATTCGGGCGGAACGATCCCGGCGACCAAGGTGCGCTACTCGTCCGGCCACGAGGCCGAGGCCGCGACCGTGGCGTCCGCGATTCCGGGCGCGACGCTGGAGTCGACCTCCGGACTGGGCAGCATCGTCGAGCTGGCGCTGGGCTCCGATTTCGGCGGGACCGTACACGCGCCGACGCCGTTCGGCAGCCCGCTGCCGGATGTGCCGACCGCCGCGGCGGGAGGTGCGGACGGGGAGACTCCGGCCACACTGCCGTCCGACCTCGAGCACGTGAACGCGGCCGACGACAACTGCAAGTAGGTGGCGCTCACCTGCGGAATTCGGTTAGCTCCCGGCAACACCGCAGGTTCACCCATCGTTCGTGACTTGGTCAGCGTGGGGAACTAGTGTTTGGTTTCATGCGTGTCATCTACAACGAACAAATGGCCGGTCTCGCCGATATGCTGGGCGAGATGGCCGGTCTCGCGGGCAGCGCGATGGATCGGGCGACGCAGTCGTTGCTGCAGGCCGATCTGAGCCTGGCCGAACGGGTGATCACCGAGTACGACCAGATCTCCGAGATGATCACGCAGGCCGAGGAGAAGGCGTTCGCGCTGCTCGCATTGCAGGCGCCGGTCGCCGGGGACCTGCGTCAGGTGGTCAGTGCCATCCAGATCGTCTCCGACGTCAACCGGATGGGCGCGCTGGCGCTGCACGTGGCCAAGGTCGCGCGCCGCCGCCACCCCAACCACGCGCTGCCCGAGGCGGTCAACGGCTACTTCGCCGAGATGGGCCGGATCGCGGTGAATATGGGCGCCGCCGCCCGCGAGGTCCTCGAGACGCGCGACCCCGAGCGGGCCGCGCAGCTCAACGAGGACGACGAGGCGATGGACGACCTGCACCGCCACCTGTTCACCCTCCTGATGGACCGGGAGTGGAAGTACGGCGTGGCCGCCGCCGTCGACGTCACCCTGCTCGGCCGCTACTACGAGCGCTTCGCCGACCACGCCGTCGAGATCGGCCGCCGCGTCGTCTTCCTGGTGACCGGCGTGGTCCCCCCGGACCCGGACACCGAGTCGGAGAAGATCTGACCCTCCCCTCCCACCCCGTTCCCCGGCACGCTTGTGGCCGGGGTCACCGTGGATTCCGGCCAAAAGCGTGCCGGAAACTATGAGGCTCGGGTGTTTTCGCTGCCTCGCCAGCCCAGCAGTACCGATTTCCGCCGCTCCGGCTTCCACGGTAGGAGGGCGGCCACCGCTATCGCGCAGACGGCCAGCGCGCCGACCGCGAGGTAGGAGGCGGCCTGGGCGCCCTCGAGGGCCGCGACCTTCATGGCGTGGACCAGGTCGGTCTTGGCGCCGGCGAAGAACGGGCTGATGGGTGCCTTGACGACCTCCACCACGCTGATGGGGGTGTCGCGGGCGATGCTCTTCTGGGTGTCGCTCATGATCGCGGAGGGAATCGCGTCGATGCGGGAGCCGACGCGGTCGGTGTAGATCGAGGTCATGATCGAGCCCAGCACCGCGACGCCGAGCGTGCCGCCCACCTCGCGGGTGGTGTCGTTGACCGCTGATCCGGCCCCGGCCTCCTCCAGCGACACCGAACCCATGATCGACTCCGTGGCCGGTCCCTGCACGACGCCGAATCCGATACCCATCAGCACCATGGAGATCAGCACCGGTCCCAGGTACGGCGTCTCGACCTTCACCTGGCCCGCGAGGTACATCCCGGCCGCCAGGAGGACCAGGCCGGTGAGGAGGGTGATGGTGGTCCCGACGCGCTGCGCCACCAAGGTCGCCACCGGAGCGCCGAGTCCCACGGCCGCCGCGAAAGGCAATGAGTGCACGCCGAATTGGAGCGGGGTGAACTCCTTCACGCCCTGGAAGTACTGGGTGATGAGGAACAGGAACCCGAAGGCGCAGAAGTAGGACACGGTGATGGCCAGGGCCGGCACCGAGAACCGCCGGATCCGGAACAGCCGCACATCCAGCACCGGCGACTCCACCCGCAGCTCCCACGCGACGTACGCCGTCAGCAGCACCAGCGACACCGCGTACCCGGCGAGGCTCGTCCCGGCGAGCCAGCCCTGCCGGGGCGCCTCGATGATCGTCCACACCAGCGTCGTCACGGCCACCAGCGACAGCCCGATGCCGACCACGTCGAGTCGTCCCGTGTGCTCGGCGCGCGATTCGGGGACGACGAGCAGTACGGCCACGATCGCCAGCAGCGCGATCGGCACGTTGATCCAGAAGACCGAATGCCAGCTGAAGTACTCGAGCAGCCAGCCGCCGGTCACCGGGCCGATGGCCACCGCGATCCCGGCCATGGCCGTCCACAGCGCGATCGCGCCCGCCCGCGCCCGCGCCTCGGGGAACAGGTTGATGATCAGGGCGAGCGTCGCCGGGAATACCGCGGCCGCGAAGATCCCCATTCCGGCGCGGGCGGCGATCACCTGGCCGAGGGAGGTCGACAGGGCCCCGGCGGTCGACATGACCGCGACGCCCGCCAGCCCGACGATCATCACGCGCCGTCGCCCGAACCGGTCGCCGAGATGACCGAGCGCCAGCAGCAGACCCGCGAACGCGAGCGTGAACGCGTCGACGATCCACTGCAGCCCGCTCATCCGCGCCTGCAACTGCACCGCCATGGACGGCAGCGCGACGTTCACGAGCGTGTTGTCGAGGACTACGAGCAGTTCCGCCAGGCAGATCGCGAGCAGGGCGAGCACCCGTACCCGCACCGCCGGCGCCACGCGAAACCCGGACCGGCTCGCCGTTGATACCGCCATCCCATGCCTCCCTGACTATAACGATCGGTGTAGTGCCTCGAACAGTATTTGTTACTGCGAGTTGCATACAACCGACCGTGGTAGGAGACGGCCCAGCTAACAGTGCCTATGGGAATGTGGTGGCGGTCACACGCCTACCCGAAGCGACCCGAGATGTAGTCCTCGGTCTCCTTGCGGGAGGGGTTGGAGAAGATCTTCTCCGTCTCGTCGATCTCGATCAGCTTGCCGGGCTTGCCCTGCGCCTCCAGGTTGAAGAAGGCGGTCTGATCGCTCACGCGCGCGGCCTGCTGCATGTTGTGCGTGACGATGACGATGGTGAATTCCTTCTTCAGCTCGGCGATCAGGTCCTCGATCGCCAGCGTGGAGATCGGGTCCAGCGCCGAACAGGGCTCGTCCATCAGCAGCACGTCGGGCGACACCGCGATGGCGCGGGCGATGCACAGACGCTGCTGCTGACCGCCGGAGAGGCCGCCGCCCGGCTTGTCGAGCCGGTCCTTGACCTCGTTCCACAGGTTGGCGCCCTTGAGGGACCGCTCGGCGACCTCGTCGAGTTCCTTCTTGTTGCGCACGCCCTGCAGCTTCAGCCCGGCCACCACGTTGTCGCGAATGGACATGGTGGGGAACGGGTTCGGGCGCTGGAACACCATGCCGATGGTGCGCCGCACGCCCACGGGGTCGATCTGCGAGCCGTAGATGTCCTCGCCGTCGAGCAGCACCGCACCCTCGACGCGGGCGTTCGGGGTCACCTCGTGCATGCGGTTCAGCGAGCGCAGCACGGTGGACTTACCGCAACCGGACGGACCGATGAAGGCGGTGACGCTGCGGGGCAGCACGGTCAACGCTACTTCGGCCACCGCGTGGAACTTGCCGTAGTAGATGTTCAGATCTTTGACGTCGATCCGCTTGGCCATGTCGAATTCCGTTCGCTTCTATCGGTTCCGGGTGAGCAGCTTGTTGACGACCGCGGCTCCCAGATACAGCAGCGCGATGATCAGGATCAGCGTCAGCGCCGCGCCCCAGACGCGCCACCGGCCGGCCGGTTCCGGGTTGGCCAGCTCCTGGTAGATCAGCAGCGGGAGGGACGCCATATTGCCGTCGAACAGGTTGGTGTTGATCGACTTCGAGTACCCGACGAGGACCAGCACGGGCGCGGTCTCACCCATGACGCGGGCGATGGCCAGCAGCATGCCGCTGATCATGCCGGGCGCCGCGGTGGGCACGACGATCCGCAGGATGGTCTTCCACTTCGGGATGCCCAGGGCGTAGGACGCCTCGCGCAGTTCGTCGGGGACGAGCTTGAGCATCTCCTCGGTGCTGCGCACCACCACCGGCAGCATCAGCAGCACCAGCGCCAGGGAGACCGCGAAGGCGCTCTGCGGGGCGCCGAGCGTGGCGATCCACAGCGCGAAGACGAACAGCGCGGCCACGATCGAGGGCACGCCGGCGAGGATGTCGACCATGAAGGTGGTCGTCCGGGCCAGCCAGCCCCGGCCGTATTCGACCAGGTAGACGGCGGCCATGATGCCCAGCGGCACCGCGATCACCGCGGCCACCGCCGACTGCACGATGGTGCCGTAGATGGCGTGGTACACACCGCCGCCGTATTGGTCCGGCAGGATGCCCTTCTGCGACTTGCCCCACCAGCCGCTGCTGGTGACGGCGTCGAATCCCTTGCTGACCACCAGGATCAGCACCCAGCACAGCGGGATCAGCGCGATCAGGAAGCTCAGCCACATCGTGCCCGTGGCGATGTGATTGCGAATGCGGCGGCCGGTGCTGATCTGCCGGAACGCGGGCGCCTTGACCGGGCGGTCGAGTGTGGTCGTGGACATCAGCCGTTCACCTTCCCGCCGGCCGCGACCCGCGCCAGCGCGTTGACCACGAAGGTCAGCGCGAACAACACGAAACCGGCGGCAATGTAGGCGCCGGTGGGCAGCGCCTGACTGAATTCCGAAGCGGCCGAGGCGATCTTCGACGCGAAGGTGTAGCCGCCGTCGAACAGCGACCAGTGTCCGGGGGACGCCGCGGTCCGCAGCACGACCAGCACGGCGATCGTCTCACCGAGCGCGCGGCCGAGGCCGAGCATGGATCCCGCGATCACACCGCTGCGGCCGTAGGGCAGCACGGTCATCCGCACCACCTCCCACTTGGTGGCGCCCAGCGCCTGCGCCGCCTCGATGTGCGCGCGCGGCGTCAGGTTGAACACCTCGCGGCTGACCGAGGTGATGATCGGCAGGATCATCACCGCCAGCACCACGCCGGCGGTGAAGATCGTGCCACCGCCGCTGATGGATACGTTGCCGGTCTTGAACAGGAAGAACCAGCCGAGATTGTCGTTGAGGAATTGCTGGAACGGCGCCAGCTTCTGCGCCAGCACCAGAAATCCCCACAGACCGAACACGATCGAAGGCACAGCGGCGAGCAGATCCACCACGGCGGCGAACGGCCGCGCCAGCACCTTCGGCGCGTACTGCGTCAGGAACAACGCGATTCCGACACCGAGCGGCACCGCGATCACCAGGGCCAGGATCGAACTCAGCACCGTGACCATGAACAGGTCGCGGATGCCGAAGTGCATATCGTCGGCATTGGTGACGTTGAATTCCGCGCTGGTGAAGAAATTGGCCTTGTTCGCCGCTAACGACGGAACCGCCCGAATCAACAGGAACAGCGCGATGAGCGCGATCGCCGCGACGATGGTCGCACCGGCGGCCGTGGCTAGTGAACGGAAGAAGAATTCCGCTCGTGCGCTGTGCGCGCGTCCGCGTTGCTCCGGTTCGGTGCTGGATTCGCTGGGCATAGGTGGAGTATCTCCGCCCGCCCGCGGGCCGGTCGATTCCGACCGGTCCGCGGCGGTGGCTTCGTCGTGCACGGTCATGGGCTGCTACGCAATCAGGAGATGGCGTTGATGGCGGTGGTCAGCTTGGTCTTGAACGCGTCCGGGATCGGAACGTATCCGGACTCGTCCAGGCCCTTCTGTCCGTTGTTGATCGCCGAGGTCAGGAAGGCCTTGACCGCCTTGGCGGTATCGGCGTCGGCGTACTTCGAGCAGACGATCTCGTAGGTCGGCAGGATGATCGGGTAGGCGGCCGGATCGGTCGGCTTGTAGAACGAGCTGGTGTCGATGACCAGGTCGTTCCCCTGTCCGACGATCTTGGCGGACGCGATCGCGGCGGCGGCCGACTGCGCGGTCAGCTCCACCGGCTTGGACGCGGCGCTGGTCAGGATGCGCGCCACTGTCAGGTTCTGCGACCGGGCGAACGACCACTCGTTGTAGGTGATCGAACCCTTGGTGTTCTTGATCGCGGCCGAGGTGCCCTCGTTGCCCTTGGCGCCCTCGCCGACACCGCCGGCGAACGACTTGCCCGAGCCCTTGCCCCACGCGCCGTCGGAGGCGGCGTCCAGGTACTTCTGGAAGTTGTCGGTGGTGCCCGACTCGTCGCTGCGGAAGATCACGTGGATGTCCTGGTCCGGCAGCTTGCTCGCGTTCGCGGAGTTCAGCTTCTGGATCGCGACGTCGTTCCACTTGGTGATCTGGCCGTTGAAGATCTTGGCCGTGGTCGGGCCGTCCAGCGCCAGGTCGGTGATGCCGTCGATGTTGTAGGTGACGGCGATCGGGCCGAAGACGGTCGGCAGGTCCCACGCGGGTCCGCCGCAGCGGGCGGCGGCCTTGTTGGGCTCGTCCTTCTTCGCGTCGAGCGGGGAGTCCGAACCGCCGAAATCGGTCTGGCCACCGATGAATTCGTTCACGCCGGCGCCCGAGCCGCTGGACGTGTAGTCGAGCGACTGGCCGTCGCAGTTCGCCTCGTAGGCGGCCACGAAACGGTCCATCGCGTTCTTCTGTGCCGACGAACCGCTGGCCTTCAGGGCCTTCTTGCCGCCGCAGGCGACATCGACCTTCGACGTGTTGTCGCCGGTAGCGGTCGTGTTGTCGTCGCTGCCACAGGCCGTCAGGGTCAGGGCCCCTGCCGCGGCCAGCACGCCCAGCAGGGCGCCGCTGCGCTTGAGATTCACCTATGTCCTCCGGGAATCAGTTCGTACACGCCCGGTCCCTCAACAACCGGACGGGTGCCGTGTGGTGCTCGTTCGCACCGAACTTGCGCACCAGGCAGCGAGTGCCACCCACAAGTAAACTAGGTTCGGCCGGTTGACAGTTGGACCAGGGCAAGTGAACGCAGGGTGAACAACCCGGCGCTATTGCACGCTAGGCCTGTGACGTTTGCCGCAGTGTTACCCACGCCATCGGAAAAGTGGTCAGGGGGCCGCGTAGGCGGCGTCCACATGCGAGGTCGCGAACCCCAGCCGGGTATAGGTGTGCACGGCCGCGGTGTTGTCGGCCTCGGTGTAGAGCAGCACCTCATCCAAGTCGCGGTCGCGCAGGTAGTGGAGACCGGCCAGGGTCAGTAGCCGGCCCAGCCCGCGGCCCTGGGCGGCCGGATCGATCGCGACCACGTAGACCTCGCCGACCGGCGGATTCTCGTCGATATGGACCTTGGTCCAGTGAAAGCCCAGCATCCGGGCGGGATCCGCGGGGTCGGCGGCGACGAACAGGCCCTTCGGGTCGAACCAGGGAGATTCCCTGCGTACCGCGATATCGCTCTCGGACCAGCCGCCCTGTTCGGGGTGCCAGTCGAAGGCGGCGTTGTTCACCCGCAGGAGTTCGGCGTCGTCCTCGGGCCCGGCGTAGGTGCGCAGCAGGACCGAATCGGGTACCGACAGCTCAGGTAACTCGGGTGTTGCCAGCGGGCGGCGCATCTGCCACAGTTCGCGCGCCACGGTCAATCCGAGACGACCCGCGACCGCCCGCGCGGGGGCCGAATTGCCGTGCGCCCAGACCCGCGCGCCCGGGCCGCCGGCGGTCAGCGCGGTGGATACCAGCGTGGCGCCGATGCCCCGGCCGCGATGCCGCGGATCCACGGCCACCTCGGCCATCGCCGGATGTTCACCGTGCGCCGGAACGAGATTCGCGTACCCGAGCACGTCACCGTCCAGCGCGGCCACCAGGTGCCGCGCCGGCGTCGCGGTATCCAGCGACAGCACGGCCTGTTCGGAGACGGGTGCGACCCCGTCGGCCTCGGTGGCCCGCGCGAGGACGTCGCGGATCCGCCGCGCCGTCCCGGCCTCGACCCGATCGCTCCAGCCGGTCCGCACCTGCGGGGTACCGTCCGGTTCGCCGCGGTCAGCCACGCGACGCCACCTCCTGCCTGTTGTCCGCGAGAGTGGGATCCTACGAGAGTTACCCGTCGGACCCGTTCTCTTCCACGGGGCCGTCGGTGTCGTCGGGGAAGTTGGTCGGCTCGCCCTTGCTGCTGGAGCGGGACGGGCGCACGGCCTTGTATCCGACGTTGCGGACCGTGCCGATCAGCGATTCGTACTCGCTGCCGAGCTTGGCGCGCAGCCGTCGCACGTGCACGTCGACCGTGCGGGTGCCGCCGAAGAAGTCGTACCCCCACACCTCCTGCAGCAGCTGCGCGCGGGTGAACACCCGGCCGGCGTGCTGCGCGAGGTACTTGAGCAGCTCGAATTCCTTGTAGGTGAGATCGAGCGGGCGGCCGCGCAGGCGCGCGGTGTAGGTGCCCTCGTCGATCACCAGCTCGCCGAGTGTGATCTTGCCCGAGTTCTCGGGGCTGGCCGCGCCGCCGTTGCGCGCCACCAGTAGTCGCAGTCGCGCGTCCAGCTCGGCCGGGCCCGTGCCGGGCAGCAGGATGTCGTCCAGGCCCCAGTCCGCGTTCACCGCGACCAGGCCGCCCTCGGTCAGCACCGCCACGACCGGCACCGACGACCCGGTGCTGCCGAGTAATCGGCACAGTCCCCGGGCCGCGGCCAGATCGGTTCTCGCATCCACCAACGCCACATCCGCGGAGCCCGCCTCCAGCAGGGAGGCCACCTCCGTGGGCGCCGGCCGCACGTTGTGAGGCAACAGCGCCAACGACGGCAGCACCGACTCCGGATTCGGGTCGGAGGTCAGCAGGAGCAGCTCCACAAGCTCTCCTCCCAATCTGGCATGTCCGCGGCAACCTCGGTGTCAAACGCGAATCAATGCTCGTCCGCACAGATAATTCGTGCCTACATTAGCGCGTCCAGTGCAATGACCACGCATTCCAGGCAACCCGCCCGTCCACGCGTGCCGGTTCGACCCGCCCACGATGGGACCCCGCGACGCGGCAACAGATATCGTGCGTACATGGGTAACTCACCGGGTACGCCCGAGACTCGGGCCGATCACGATCGCCGGCCCGGCGAGGAACTCCCCACGCACTCGACCACCGGAGACAAGGCGCGGAGGAGTGGCCTCGCGCGCAAGATCATCGGCGGGCTCGCGCTGGTGTTCGCGCTCGCGGTCGTGATCGACTTCACCGCCGCCGCCTACTCCGAGTACCGCGTCTCGCGCTCGCTGCGCGCCGGCGGCGAACTCAGCGCCGATCCGGAAGTGACCATCCACGCCTTCTCGTTCCTGGCGCAGGCGCTGCGCAGCGACTACAGCAATGTCGAGATCAAGGCCCGCGCCGACCGCCGCGACATTCCCGGCGAGATCCGGGTCGAGGCCACCCTCAACGGCGTGCACCTGCCCGTGGGCGACCTGGTCGACGGCAATATGCGCTCGGTCCCGGTGGACCGGGTGGCGGGCCGGATGCGGATCGAACCGGTCGAACTCGGCCGCCTGTTCAAGGTCCCCGACCTGCAGCTGACCGGACCACCGGCGGATAAATCCGACGGCACCGGCGGCTCCGGCGGCACGGGGTCGACCACGCAGGGCGCCTACATCCTCACCGGGACCATCCCGGTCGGATCGGAGACCAGCGCGGGCGACAGCACCGGGACCGGCAACGACAAGGTCAGCGTCAGCGTGAAGGTGAACCTCCTGCTCGACGGCGATCAGGTGCGGATCGTCGCCACCGACCTCTACCGCGAGAAGGCCCCGGACACCGCCACCATCACCTCGACCACGCAGCAGCGCCCCGAGCTGGACAAGGACGCGGTGCTGGCCCGCTTCACGCGCACCATCGACACCAAGGACCTGCCCTTCGGTGTGCATCCGACCAAGGTCCAGGCCCTCGGCGGCAACATCATCGTCGAAGGCGAGGGCGAGAACATGACGATCGATATGAACAGGTTCGCCCGACCATGACCGAAATCACGATCCTGGTGCTGGTCCTGCTGGCCGCTCTCGCCTTCGGGCTGGTGTGGCGGTACCGGGCGGGCCGGGTGCGCGCCACCTCCGCCGAGCCGATCGCGGCGGATTCCGGTGCGCGCGGCCGGCTGCTGGCCGCGGCCGGCGTGACGGGTTCCGCGCCCGCGGTGCTGCACTTCTCCGCCGACTGGTGCGGCCCGTGCGACGCGGTTCGCCGGGTCGTCGCGGGGGTCGTGGCCGATCTCGCCGATGCCCCGCAGCCACCGCTGGACATCGAGATCGATATCGATGCCGAGCCCGCCCTGGCCAAGGAGCTCAACGTGCTGTCGCTGCCGACCACGTTCATCTTCGACGCGGACGGCCGGGAGCGATTCCGCATCTCGGGCGTCCCGAAGGCCACCGACCTGCACAGCGCCATCACCCCGCTGACCATGCGTGACGCCGCTTAGTAACTCGAGTTACCGACCCGGGGTCCAATTCTCGCGCCGAAGCAGGTAAACTGCTAGCCGTGCAAACCCGCCGAGAGCTGATGCTCACCCGACGCCGCACAGTCGATCTGTGCCGGCTCGGCGGTTGTTGCTGCCTGTGCATGTAGCCGGTCGGCCCTTCGTTTGCTTCTGACGCCGACCGGTTTTTCCACCCGTACGAGTGATTCTCGTGATCGCGGTGATCTGGCAAATACCTGACAGATAGACCCATGCAGCGCAGGAGTTCCTCCGATGTCCGACACCATCAACACCTCTGACACATCCACCCGCGTGGACGTTCGTGGCCCTCGCTTCGCGGCCTGGGTCACCACCGGCGTTCTCGTGCTGGTGCTGATCGCCTCGGCCTTCTCCGCCGCACTCGCGGCCGTGCTGATCGCATTGCAGGCGGTGGTCTTCGCCGTCGGTGCCCTCAACGGCCCCCGGCGCAGCCCGTACGGCCTGCTGTACGCCCGGTTCGTGGCCCCGCGCGTCGGCCCGGTCACCGAGACCGAACCGGTGGCCCCGCTGCGGTTCGCGCAGCTGGTCGGCGGCGTGTTCGCGGTGCTCAGCCTCATCGGTTTCGCCGCGGGCAGTACCGTCGTCGGCGCTGTCTTCGCGGGCTTCGCGCTGTTCGCGGCGTTCCTCAACGCGGCCTTCGGCTTCTGCCTGGGCTGCCAGATCTATCCGTTCGTCCAGCGGCTGCTGCCCAAGCAGGCCGCACCGACCGACTGACCCCACTCCCCCGAACCCCACCCCCGCTCCGGTAAGTCACATCGAAAGGAACAACATGGCTCGCTCCGATGCCCTGGTCTCCGCAGACTGGGTCGAAGAGAACCTCAACGCCCCCGGCATCGTCATCGTCGAGGTCGACGAGGACACCTCCGCCTACGACACGGGCCACATCGAGGGCGCCGTGAAGCTCGACTGGAAGACGGATCTGCAGGATCCGGTTCGCCGTGACTTCGTCAACCGGGAGCAGTTCTCGGATCTGCTGTCGGCGCGCGGTATCGGCAACGACGACACCGTGATCCTGTACGGCGGCAACAACAACTGGTTCGCCGCCTACGCCTACTGGTACTTCAAGCTGTACGGCCACCAGAACGTCAAGCTGCTCGACGGCGGCCGCAAGAAGTGGGAGCTCGACGGGCGCCCGCTGTCGACCGAGGCCGTGTCCCGCCCCGCCACCACCTACAAGGCCGGCGAGCAGGACCTGTCCATCCGCGCCTTCCGTGACGACGCCATCGCGGCCATCGGCACCAAGAACCTGGTCGACGTGCGCTCGCCCGACGAGTTCTCCGGCAAGATCCTGGCCCCGGCCCACCTGCCGCAGGAGCAGTCGCAGCGTCCCGGCCACATCCCGGGCGCGATCAACGTCCCGTGGTCCAAGGCCGCGAACGAGGACGGCACCTTCAAGTCCGACGAGGAACTGGCCGCCCTGTACAAGGAGGCCGGGCTCGACGGCGAGAAGGAGACCATCGCCTACTGCCGCATCGGCGAGCGCTCCTCGCACACCTGGTTCGTGCTGCAGGAGCTGCTGGGCCACAAGAACGTCAAGAACTACGACGGGAGCTGGACCGAGTACGGCTCCCTCGTCGGTGCACCGATCGAGTTGGGAGCATAACCATGTGCGCAGCACCTACCCAGGGACAGGCATTACCCGCCAACGTCGACACCGAGAAGGAAACCGTCCTGACCGGCCGCGTGCTGGACGCCGACGGTAACCCGGTCGGTGGCGCGTTCGTGCGGTTGCTGGACTCCAGCGACGAGTTCACCGCCGAGGTCGTGGCCTCCGGAACCGGTGACTTCCGGTTCTTCGCCGCGCCGGGCAGCTGGACCATCCGCGCGCTGTCGTCGGCCGGCAACGGCTCGGCGGCGGTACAGCCGGAGGGCGCCGGCATCCACAGCGTGGATGTCAAGGTCGCCAAGTAGTTCTCCTCGACACGGCCCCGGGTTCCCAACCCGGGGCCGTTTCGTATCCGTGGCCCGCGGTCGTTAGACTTCGAATCGTGGTTCTTGCCTTCGAGATTCTGCTGATCCTGGTCACCGTGGTGATCGCCTGGTTCGGGCTCTACGTCCTCTACCGGCTGTTCACCGAGTCGTGACAGAGTCGGCGCACGAGAACGTCGACAAAGCACCAGCGAACGGCACGACGCACGAGGCGTCGGCCGGTCGTTCCACGGGCGAGGCCCGTCGCAGTGGCGACGCGGCCGTCGCCGACGCGGCCGAGCGCGCGAAGACCACCTCGGCCCGCAACATCCCCCAGCTGCCGGGCTTACCGCTGCCCGAGGACACCGCGAACCTGCGCGAGGGCCCGGATCTGAGTTCGTCCATGCTGGCGCTGCTGCCGCTGGTGGGCGTCTGGCGCGGCGAGGGCGAGGGTAACGACGCCGAGCGTGGGGATTATCACTTCGGCCAGCAGATCGTCGTCTCGCACGACGGCGGCGACTATCTGGCCTGGGACTCGCGGTCCTGGGTGCTCGACGGCGACGGCAAGTACACCGGCCCGGATCTGCGCGAGAGCGGTTTCTGGCGGGTCGGCATCGACGGTGACGACGAGGTCATCGAGCTGCTGCTCACGCACAGCTCGGGCGTCGTGGAACTGTTCTACGGCCAGGCCCTCACCCAGTCGTCCTGGGAGCTGGCCACCGATGTGGTGATTCGCAGCCAGTCCGGCGCGGTCGTGGGCGGGGCGAAGCGCCTCTACGGCATCGTCGAGGGCGGCGATCTGGGGTACGTCGAGGAGCGCGTGGAGGCCGACGGGGCCCTCGAGCCGCGGCTCTCGGCCCGCCTGCAGCGCTACATCGGCTGAACCACATCCCCCGAGATTTCCGAGAACCCCGAAAACGGAACGACCCCCGAGCTTTATCGCGGAGAGCTTGTCTCTCGCGATCCCGATCGGACAAACCGGGAGCTCGGGGGCCGGGTGGCTGCCTGGGATTGACTCGGCGCTCGCGCGAACGGCAATCCGTCTGCAGCGGTGGTGCCTAGCCGGCAGCCACCTCACGTGTCCGCTGAATACTCATTCTGGGAACCACCTCCTTCCTCGTGTACGAACGAATTTAGTGGGCGTGCGGCCGGTCGGCAACGTATTTTCGCGTGCGGCGGAATCGCTGGTCAGAGGGAATAATTCGCGGCGTCGCGGATCGTCGCGCGACCGCCGGGCGCGAGTTCGACCACGGTGTCGGCGCGGTGGTCCGGCGGCAGCTGATGGGTGACGACCACGACGACGCGCTCCGGATCCACCAGCCCGCTGTGCGCGTCGAGCAGCGCGCGCAGGAGTTCGCCGCCCTGATCGGCCTCCATATGCTCGGTGGGTTCGTCGAGCAGCAGGACGCGGGCCGGGGAGACGAGGGCGCGGGCGAGCAGGATCCGGCGGCGCTGGCCGCCCGAGACCGCCGCGGCGCCGCCCACCAACTCGGTGTGCACGCCGTCCGGCAGCCCGTCCAGCCAGAGCCCGAGCCCGGCTGTGCGCAAAGCGGTTTCGGCCTCGCCCTCGGTCAGGTCGCCGCGCGCGACCCGCAGGTTCTCCAGCACGCTCGTCCCGAAGAGGTGCGCGTCCTCGGCGAAGAAGGTGATTCCGGGCCTGGGCGTATCGAACAGGCCCGCCCACTCCATCAACAGTGTCGTCTTCCCGGCCCCGCTCGGTCCGACCACGGCAATCCGCTGTCCGCGCGGGAGGTCGTCCGGATCCGCTGTGCCGTACCGGGCCGGACCAGCAACGCCCAGCCGTGTTCTGTGGGCCGCGTCCGTCTCGGACCGTCGCTCGGCCGCGGTGATGCGGTGCAGGGCGCCACGGCCGTTGGTGAGGGCCTGGACGGCCGCCGGGAGGACGCCGACGGCCTCGAACGCCGACAGCGGCAGCAGGACCAGGACGGCCAGCGCCATGGGGGTGATGCCGCCGGGCGCGGCGGGTTGCAGGGGTTCGACCGGTGCGCCGGTTCCGCTGCCGTACAGCACGATTCCGATGAGGAGGGCGCCGAGCACGCTGGCGCCGATCGAGACCGGGGTCGCGGCGGCCGCCCAGGCGCTGTGCGAGGCCGCGCGGTCCTCCGCCGCGACGGCCCGGCGCCCGGCGCGATCGGCCGCGGCGAGGGCAGCGTCGAGGCGTCCGGCCACACGCAGTTCGGCGGCGTGATCGAGCACGGTCACCGCGGCCGCCGTGAATTCGCGACGGTCGTCACGCACGGCGAGTTCCGCCTCCCGTGCGGCCCGCGCGGACAGCCAGGGCGCGACGATCCCGGCGACGGCCAGCGCCGCGGCGAGGATCGCGGCCGCCGGGACCGAGACCACGGCGAGCACCGCGACCGCGGCCGTGGACAGCACCACGGCCACGGCGATGGGCACGAAGGCCCGGACCACCACCGCCCCGAGATCATCGATATCGCCGCCGATCCGGGTGAGCAGGTCACCGCGCCGCAGCCGCGTCGGATCCGTGTCATCGGTAGCCGACGACCGGCCGCCACGCCGCAGAGTCCAGATATCCGCCCCCGCGAGCGCCGAGTACACACCGGTCCGTGCGGTCGTCATCGCACGCAACGCCACATCATGAGTGGCCAGCCGTTCCAGATACCGGCACAGCCCACGCGATATGCCCAGCGCCCGCACGGCGACCACCGCGACGCTGAGATCCAGCACCGGCGGCATCTGCCACGCCCGCGCAATCAACCACGCCGCCAACCCCGCCAGCCCCAGCCCACTCCCGAGCGCCAGCACCCCCCACCCGATCGACACCACGATCCGCCCCCGAGACAGCTCCAACACCTCACGCATGCGCCGAAAGTCGGCCCACACCTCCCTCATCGCAACACCCCCCGCATGTCGTCCGCCCACACCACGTCCCCGTAATCGTCGGTGGGCACGGCCCCCGCATCGTGGTCTCGGGCTACCTCGTGCCCGGCGTCCACATGGACGATGTGGTCCGCGGTGGCGAGGAGGGTGGGGCGGTGGGCGATCAGGATTACGGTCGCGCCGGCGTGGGCGCGGGCGCGGAGGGCCGCGAGGACGGTGGATTCGGCGGTGGCGTCGAGGTGGGCGGTGGGCTCGTCCAGGAGGAGGACGGGGCGGTCGGCGGCGAGGACGCGGGTGAGGGCCAGGCGCTGGCGCTGGCCCAGGGACAATCCCACGCCTCCCACGCCGACGACGGTGTCCCAGCGGTCCGGGAGTTCGTCGAGTACTTCGTCGAAACCGGTTGCGGCGCAAGCAGCTTCCAGGTCGGTCAGGACTCGCGCGGGCCCACTCGGCCCATCCTCGACACGCGCTCCGAACAGTTCCAGGTTCTCGCGCAACGTGCCGGGTAGCAGGACCGGCCGCTGCGGCAGCCAGGCCACCTGGGCCCACCACCGGTCGGGGTCGAGATCGGGCACGGCGACGCCGTCCACGATCACCTCGCCCCGATCGGGGGTGATCAACCCGAGAATCGCTTGCAGCACAGTGGATTTACCGCATCCGTTCGGCCCGGCGAGCACCGTGACCGCACCCGGCCGCAGCACCGCCGACAGCCCGTCCGGCGCGACACCGTCGCGGCCGCGCACCGCCAGGTCGCGAATCTCGATGCGGCCCCGCACATCCCCGATCTCGAGCCGCCCCGCCGCCGGGCGTCGCCGCTCCGCCGCCGGTTCCAGCACCGCGAATGCCTTGGCGGCGGCGGCCATTCCGTCCTGCGCGGCGTGGAACCGCTCGCCCACGGCACGCAGCGGCAGATAGACCTCCGGGGCCAGGATCAGCCCCACCAGCCCGGCGTACAGGCCCATGTGCCCGAAGACCAGGCGCATGCCGATCGATACCGCCACCAGCGCGACGCAGAGTGTGGCCAGCAGTTCCAGCACCATCGAGGACAGGAACGCCACCCGCAGCGCCGCCATCGTCCGGGTGTGCAGCGACTCCCCCAGCGCCCGCACCCGGTCCCGCTGCGTCCGGTGTGCCCCCTGGCCGGACGCCGGTGCGCCGCCCGCCGATTCGCGCCCCAGCGCCCGCAGCGTCGGCATGCCCGCGAACAGATCCAGCAACTGATCGGACAGCCGCGTCGTCGCCGCCAGGGTGGCCTCCGCGCGCCCCTGGGTCATCAGGCCGATCAGGATCATGAATACGGGAATGAGCGGCAGCGTGACCAGAATGATCGCGCCCGCGGTGAGATCGTGAAAGGCGATGACCGCCAGCACGATCGGCGGCACCAGCACCGCCAGCAACAGCGCGGGCAGGTATCCGGTCAGATAGGCCCGCAGCCCGCTCAGCCCGCTGCCGACCACGACCGCCAGTTCCGTCCGCCGCGAATCCAGCTCGCGCGGCGGCAGATCCGCCCCGGCGGCCAGCACCGACTGCTCGAGTTCGGTCACGACCCGTGCACCGGCGCGATGGGCCAGCCGGGCCTGCCACCAGGTCGCCACGCCGCGACAGCCGACCGCGAGCGCGAATACCGCCAGCTCCGCGGTCCAGGAGCCGAGCGTGCGGCGTCCCGGATCGGTGATCACACCCGCGAGGACCCGCGCCAGCGCCAGCGCGGCGACCACGATGCAGACCGTGGTCGCCAGCGAAAGCCCCACGCCGGCAACGAGATACGGTCGCGCCGAGCGGGCGTACCGCCACAGGCGCGGGTCCACGGGTCGAGCCATGACTAGCTCCTCGAGGCGTCCGGCGTCCGGGCCTCCAGGGGCAGGCCGATGGGCGCCGGGATCTGGTCGGTGGTGAGCCGCTTGCGGAACACCCAGTACGTCCAGCCCTGGTAGATCAGCACGATCGGGGTCAGGATGACCGCGCACCAGCTCATGATCTTCAGCGTGTAGTGCGTCGACGAGGCATTCTCGATGGTCAGGGTGTAGGCCGGATCGATACTCGACGGCAGCACGTTCGGGTACAGCGAGCCGAACAGCAGCACCACCGCGCCCACGATGGTCAGCGCGGTGCCGAGGAAGGCCCAGCCGTCGGCCTTGTGGCCGTGCTCCTTGCCCTCGCCCAGATACAGCGCGCCACCGGCCAGGACCAGTCCGGCCACCGCCAGCGCGACCATCGCCCAGGTCCAGCCCTTGCCGTGGGCCAGCTGGGTCCACAGCCCGAAGGCCGCCACCGCGACGGTCGTCGGAATCCACAGCATCCGCTCGGCCCGCACCGCGTCGGCGCGCACCTCGCCCGCGGTCTTGAGGCTGACGAAGACCGCGCCGTGCAGCAGGAACAGCAGCATCGTGGTCAGGCCGCCGAGCAGGCCGTAGCCCGTGAGGATGCCGGTCAGACCGCCCTCGATCTGCTTGGCGGCATTGAGCTGGACACCGTGCACGATATTCGCAAACGCGAGACCCCATGCGAAAGCCGGGATCCACGAACCCAATCCGATGCCGACATCGGCCCACAGCCGCCACTTCGGATCGTCGATCTTGCCGCGCCACTCGATCGCGCAGGCGCGGGTGATCAGGCCCACCAGGATCAGCAGCAGCGCCAGGTAGAACCCGGAGAAGAGGCTGGCGTACCACTCGGGGAAGGCGGCGAACATGGCGCCGCCGCCGACCAGCAGCCACACCTCGTTGCCGTCCCACACCGGGCCGATCGTGTTGAGCAGCACACGCTTTCGGGTCTCGTCGCCCCGGCCGAGGATCGGCATCAGCATGCCGACCCCGAAGTCGAAGCCCTCGAGCACGAAATATCCGGTGAACAGGACGCCGATCAGCAAGAACCAGAATTCGGGCAGACTCATCATCGGCTCCTAGTAGGCGAACGACAGCGTCTCGACGGGTTCGGCGCCACTCCCGGCGGAGGGCGTCGTGACGTGCTCCTCCGGGCCGGCGACCACGTAGCGGCGCATCAGGTAGAACCACGCCACCGCCAGCCCGCCGTACAGCACCGTGAAGACGATCAGCGAGGTCAGCACCGTGCCCGCGGAATTGCCGGAGACGCCGTCCTGCACGATCATCCGCAGGTCGAAGTCGCCCGTCGGATTGGGCGCGACCACCCACGGCTGGCGGCCCATCTCGGTGAACACCCAGCCGGAACCGTTGGCCAGGAACGGGGTCGGGATCGCGATCAGGCTCAGCCACGAGAACCAGCGTTGATCGGGGACCCGGCCGCGCCGCGTCACCCAGAATCCGACCAGCGCGATGGCCGCCGAGCCGACCGCCCAGCCGATCATGGCGCGGAACGACCAGTAGGTGACGAACAGGTTCGGCCGGTAGTCGCCGGGCCCGTACTTCTCGTTGTAACTCGCCTGGAGATCCTTGACGCCCTGCAAGGTCACGTCGCTGAACCGGCCCTCGGCCAGGTACGGCAGGACGCCGGGCACCTCGATGAGGTGGGTGACCGAATCGCAGTTGTTGTGGGTGCCGACGGTGAGGACGGAGAAGTCCGGATCGGTTTCGGTGTGGCACAGCGATTCCGCCGACGCCATCTTCATCGGCTGCTGCTTGAACATGAGCTTGCCCTGGACGTCGCCGGTGTACACCAACGCCACCCCGGAGACGATGATCACCCACATGCCGACCAGCGCGGCGGGCCGCCACAGATAGCGCGCCTCGGCCATCTTGTGCTCGTCGCCCGAGCGGGCGTTACGCACCATCCACCAGCCGGCGATGCCCGCCATGAACGTGCCCGCGGTGAGGAACGCGCCCGCGACCACGTGCGGGAAGGCCGCCAGCGTGGTGTTGTTGGTGAGCACCGCCATGATGCTGTTCAGTTCGGCGCGACCGGATTCCGGGTTGAAGCGGGCCCCGACCGGATGCTGCATGAACGAGTTGGCGGCGACGATGAAGTACGCCGAGGCGTTCACGCCGATGGCGACCATCCAGATCGCCCCCAGGTGCAGCAGTTTCGGCAACCGGGTCCAGCCGAAGATCCACAGCCCGAGGAAGGTCGACTCCATGAAGAAGGCGACCAGGCCCTCCAATGCCAGTGGCGCGCCGAAGATGTCGCCGACGAACCGGGAGTACTCGCTCCAGTTCATGCCGAACTGGAACTCCTGCACGATGCCCGTGGCGACGCCCAGGGCGAAGTTGATCAGGAACAGCTTGCCGAAGAACTTCGTCAGCCGGTACCAGCGATCCTTGCCGGTCACGACCCAGGCCGTCTGCAGACCGGCGACCAGGGGCGCCAGGCCGATCGTGAGCGGCACGAAGATGAAGTGGTAGACGGTGGTGATGCCGAACTGCCACCGGGAGACGTCGACGACGTTCATGCCCGCGCCTCGTTTCCCGCACTGCCCTTGCCCATGGGACCTCCTGCCGTACTACGACATGTCGTAGTAAAGGCTACGCCGGGTCCCGCGCAGATCAATGAGGGCTACGCCACGACACTCCGAGAGATTTCACTGTGCGGTAAAGGCTTCCGACCCTGTTCCCGGTTCGCTCCCCGTATCGGACCGGGGACCGGGAACAGCCGTCGGTTCCGCTACGCCCAGTCGGCCCCGCTCCAGGTGCGGGCGATGCCGCGATCCACCAGTTCGGCGATCTCGTCGGCGCATTCCGGCGGCGACATGCGCAGGCCGTCCAGCGAGGACACGCGCGCGGCCAGCGTGACGCTGGACAGTAGCCAAACGCTGTCCGCCGTAATCAGATCCGCGGTGAAGAACGATTCGTAGCGGCAGTCCCAGCCGGCCTTCTCGGCCTCCGCGTACAGCGCGCGCTGGGTGATGCCGGGCAGCACGCCGTTGCGGGAGGGCGGGGTGATGAGTTGTTTGTCACGCTGGATGACCACGGTCGACCGCGGGCCCTCCAGGACTCGATGTTCGGTACTGGTGAAGATGACGTCGTCGGCGTCCATCCGGGCGGCGAAGCGCAGCGCCGCCATATTGGTCGCGTACGAGAGCGTCTTGGCGCCCAGCAGCAGCCACGGCGCGTTCTGGGCCAGATCGACGGAGATGCCCCGCGGCAGGGTGATGACCGAGACGCCCTCGGCGCGCGCGGTCTGCACGCGCTCCGCCACCGCCGCCACGAGAACGTAGGCGGTGGGCGCGGCCGGCGCGCCGGGCTTGCGGGACCCCGCCCGCGTGGTGGATCCGATGCTGTCGCGGCCGCGGCTCAGCACCAGGCGCAGCATGCCCTCCCGCTCGCTGCCCCACTCCTTGGCGGCGGTCTCGACCGCCGTGCGCCACTGCCCCAGATCGGGGTCGGGTAAATCCAGGGCCTCGGCCGAGCGCCGCAGCCGGGCCAGATGCAATTCGATCGCGCATGCCTTGCCGTCACGTACCAGTACCGTTTCGAAGACACCGTCGCCGCGCAGGGCGCCGATGTCGTCCGCGTAAAGCAACGGCTCGTCCGGGTCCCGGACAGTGCCGTCGAGAGTTACCAGAACTCGATCCACCATGCGCAGCAGCCTAGGCGAGTTGGCGGTTCCACGAGGGGGTACCGAACCCGCGGTGGGGAACCGCTGGCGCAATCCGGAGGTCCGGTTGTGTCCAGCAACAAATCAGTGATCAGCGCCACTACCGTCCGACCGGTACGTAAGGCGCGGTCCGGGCCGAACCCGCGCCGCCGACGGCGGTGCGAGCGATCTGCGCTTACAGTGGTTGTCGTGTCCGTGGATCTTCCGCCCAGCCCGTTGCTGACCGCTCCGGGGGCCGTCCCGGGTGCGCCCGACCAGCCCGACGCCGCGGTGGCCTGGCATTACGGGGATCCGTTCGGCGAACAGCGCGCGGCGGCGCAGCGCGCGGCCGTGGTGGACCGGTCGCACCGGTTCGTTCTCACCATCACCGGCGCCGAGCGGCTGACCTGGCTGCACACCATCTCCAGCCAGCACATCGCGCACCTGGGTGATCATCGGTCCGCGGAGAATCTGGACCTGGACCTCAACGGCCGGGTGCTCAACCACTTCGTCCTCACCGATATCGACGGCACGCTGTGGATCGACACCGAGGGCGAGCGCGGCCCGGCCCTGCTGGACTTCCTGCGCAAGATGGTGTTCTGGGCCGATGCCGCGCCGGAGGCCGCGCCCGGCTTCGCGGTGCTGAGCCTGCTCGGGCCGAAGGCGCAGGAGGTCGCGGACGCCGCCGGAATCGGCGCGCTGCCGGGGTCCTACGAGGCGATCTCGCTGCCGGACGGCGGATTCCTGCGCCGGATGCCCTGGCCCACCAGCGATTCCTTCGATCTGGTCGTTCCGCGCGACGAGCTGCCCGCCTGGTGGTCGCGGCTGACCGGCGCCGGCGCGGAACCCGCCGGGATGTGGGCGTTCGAGGCGCTGCGGGTCGCGGCGGTGCGACCGCGGATCGGCGTGGACACCGACGACCGCACGATCCCGCACGAGGCGCGCTGGATCGGCGGCATCACCGAATACGGCGCCGTCCACCTGGACAAGGGGTGCTACCGCGGCCAGGAGACGGTGGCGCGCGTGCACAATCTCGGCAAGCCGCCTCGACACCTGGTGATGCTGCACCTGGACGGTTCCGCCGACGCCCGCCCGGCCACCGGCGATCCGGTGACCGCGGGCGGCCGGACGGTCGGCCGGCTCGGCACCATCGTGGACCACTTCGAATTCGGCCCCATCGCACTGGCATTGGTCAAACGCGCCGTACCCGCCGACACAGCGCTCGAGGCGGGGCCGATGGCGGCGTCCATCGATCCGGATTCGGTGCCCGCCGACGACGAGCCGCAGGCGGGCCGGATGGCCGTCGAGCGGTTGCGCGGGCGATGAGCGCCGCGAGCACACCCGGATCCGTCGGTACCGTCCTCGCCGTGTGCATCGTGCATGCCGAACTCGAACTCCCCCCGAAGGTCAGCCGCGTCGGACGCAGCGCCATCGACAAGCGCCCGGTCGGCCACCGGGTGCCGGTCCGCCCGCTCGGCCTGACGGGCGACCACGTCTGCGACACCACCAATCACGGCGGCGTGCACCAGGCCGTCTACGCCTACGCCGAGGAGGACGCCCGCCGCTGGGGTGACGAACTGCGGCGCACCCTGCCCGCGGGGTGGTTCGGCGAGAACCTGCGGGTGTCCGGCCTGCCGGTCAGCGACGCGGTGATCGGCGAGCGCTGGTCGGTCGGCGACACGCTGCTGGAGGTGTCGGCGCCGCGGGTGCCGTGCGCGACGTTCCAGCACCGGTCCGGCGAGCAGCGCTGGGTCCGGCGGTTCACGGCGCAGGCGGATACGGGCGCCTACCTGCGGGTGCTCACCGAGGGCACCGTCGGCGCGGGCGACCAGGTGCGCGTCGAGTACGTCCCCGAGCACGGCGTGACCGTCCGCGACCTGTTCACCGGCGCCGATCGGGAACGGCTCGACCTGCTCCTCGCGGCCGAGCCCACCGTGTCCGACGATGTGCGCATGCAGGTCGCCCGGCACGCGCGCCGAGGACAGCCGAAGAGCGAGGTGCCGTCGTGAGCGAGCGTGCGAGCGAACCAGGGACACAGCGCGCGGCGCGCACGGCGACACCGAGCGCCAGCGAGGTGTGGGCGTGAGCGTCGAACTGGTAGAGGTCGTCCGGTCCGGATTCCGGGAGTGCGTGCATCGCGGCTCGCTGGTGATCCTGGATCCCGCCGGGGAGCCGGTGGTCGCGCTGGGCGAGGTGCACCTGCCGATCTTCCCGCGCTCGACCAACAAGCCGATGCAGGCGATCGCGCTGCTGCGCAACGGTTTCGAACCGGCCGACGACGCCGAGCTGGCGATCGCCACGGCCTCGCACTACGGCGAGCCCGAGCACGTGGCGCTGGTGCAACGCCTGCTGGACCGCTTCGGATTCGCGGAGAAGCAGCTCGAATGCCCGCCCGACCTCCCCGTCGACGAATCGGCCCGGGCCGCGGCGCTGGCCGGCCGCGACCGCGCCGAGGCCGCGCGGCGCGTCTATATGAACTGTTCGGGCAAACACGCCGCGATGCTGGCCACCTGCGCGCTCAACGACTGGCCCACCGAGGGGTACCTGGACGCGGCACACCCGCTGCAGCGATCGGTGACCGCGACCATCGCCGACATCACCGGCGAACCGGAGACGGATCTGGGCATCGACGGCTGCGGGCTGCCGATCGTGCCGGTATCGCTGGTGAATCTGGCCCGGGCCTACGCGGGATTGGCGACCGCTCCGGCCGCCTCGCCGGAGCGCCGGGTCGCCGACGCGATCCGCGCCCATCCCCGAGTGATTTCCGGCACGGACGGTCCGGACCTGTTGACCATGCGGGCAACCCCCGGGCTCGTGTGCAAGATCGGCGCCGACGGGGTGCACGCGGGTGCGCTACCGGACGGCCGGGCCTTCGCCTACAAGATCGATGACGGGCACGACCGGGCCCGAATGCCGCTGACGCAGGCGGTTCTGCAGCGGATGGGGATCACGTGGACCGACGACCACGCCGCGCTCGGGGCGCCCGCGGTCCTGGGCGGCGGGACCCGGGTCGGCATCATCCGGGCAATCCCGGGCGTGCTGTAAACGATCCGTCAGAGTGCGACAACCCGGCAAACCCGGGCAGATCCGGAGTCTTCCCCCACTCATGGAAGCGCGACTGCCGGACACACGCTAAAGTGTCTGTCAGGAAGAGTATTAATTCGAACGGGGCCGCCAACCACCCCAGGCCGCCCCGCAGTGACGCGAGGGGGTCAGCCATGGGCCGTGGCCGGGCTAAGGCAAAGCAGACCAAGGTCGCACGGGAGCTCAAGTACAGCTCGCCGTCGACCGACTTCGCGAGCCTTCAGCGCGAGCTCTCGGGGGGAGAACACTCCCGCGACTCGCAGCGCAGTGGCGTGCTTTCCGACGAGCACGACGCGGACGACTCGCTGCAGCGCTGGGACAAGGACGACGACTACGACGACTGGCGCCGCTGACTCGGATCGACGTGCGAAGGGGGAGGCCTGACGGGCCTCCCCCTTCGCACGTCGCCCCGCAGTTGGGCTCCTCTCGCCGCAGGTCCCGCACCCGCCGGAGTGCTCGCAACCGCAACCTGTGCCCCGATCCGGCGGATCGGGGCACAGGTGCGAATTGTGCTGTGCCCGAAACGTTTTCGGAGCGCCACCAGAAACGTTTCGGCGCGGCTCGGTTTCGAGTGGTCTCCGCGATGCGACGAAGGAGCTAGCGGAGACCACTCGAAACCGAGCCACAAGAGCGCCGAAACCCGCGCTGCCGAAGGCGGCGCAGAAGATACAGCTCAGAACCGCTGGTGCTCGCCCACCAGAGCCACACGCTCCGAGTCGGACTCCTTGGCCTTCTTGACCGTGCCGAGGGTCCAGCACTCGATGTGGCGGGCGGTGAGGACGGCCAGCGCGCGCTCGGCATCCTCGGGCGCGACGACGGCGACCATGCCGACGCCCATGTTGAAGGTCTTCTCCATCTCGGGCCGCTCCACGCGACCGCGCTGCGCGATCATCTTGAACACCGGCGCGGGATTCCAGGTGCCCCGGTCGATCTCGGCGACGAGACCCGCGGGCAGCACCCGGGCCAGGTTGCCGGCCAGCCCGCCGCCGGTGACGTGCGCGAAGGTGCGCACATCGGTCTCGGCGACCAGGGCCAGGCAGTCCTTGGCGTAGATCCGGGTGGGCTCGAGCAGTTCCTCGCCCAGCGTCCGGCCGAATTCCTCGACGTGCCCGGTCAGCGACATCCGGTCGATCTCCAGCAGCACGTGCCGGGCCAGGCTGTAGCCGTTGGAGTGCAACCCCGAGGAGCCCATGGCGATCACCACGTCACCCGGGCGGACGCGATCGGGGCCGAGGACGGCGTCGGCCTCCACCACGCCCACGCCGGTGGCCGAGATGTCGTAGTCGTCGGGGCCCATCAGCCCCGGATGTTCGGCCGTCTCGCCGCCCAGCAGCGCACAGCCCGCCTTCACGCATCCCTCCGCGATCCCGGCCACGATCTGCGCCATGCGCTCCGGGACCACCTTGCCGACCGCGATGTAGTCCTGCAGGAACAGCGGCTCCGCGCCGCACACGACCAGATCGTCGACGACCATGGCAACCAGGTCCAGGCCCACGGTGTCGTGCTTGTCGAGCGCCTGGGCGACCGCGATCTTGGTGCCCACCCCGTCGGTCGACGACGCGAGTAGCGGCTCGCGGTAATCACCCTTGAGCGCGAACAGTCCGGCGAAACCGCCCAATCCGCCTTGCACCTCGGGCCTGGTGGCCTTCTTCGCCAGGGGCGCATACAGCTCGACCGCGCGATCACCGGCCTCGATGTCCACGCCGGCCGCGGCGTACGAAGCACCGGCGCCAAGGCCGTCCACACCGGCACCAGTCGGGGTCTGCTCAGTCATTTTCGGGGAAAGCTCCAAACCGAATCGGCGGATAGATGCCTGCTCACGCTACCGGAACCGGATAACGGGACTGCACCGGTATTGGCTTCCCAGCCCGACAAAATCGGCTCCGTTGGCGGAGTTCGGCCATCCGGATCACACCGCGCCCCGTCCGGACCGGACCGACTCCATTGACATACATACCGTATGTATGTGACTCTGGGCGGGACCTCGACCACCCGTCTTCGGAGGAACGACATGGGAATCAGCAGCGCACTCGGCCCGGCCCACGAGACCGACCTGCCCGGAGCGCGCATCCGGTACCACGACACCGGCTCCGGCGCCCCGGTGGTCTTCGTGCACGGTTTGCTCGTCAACGCCGATCTGTGGCGCGACGTGGTACCCGGCGTGGCGGCCGCGGGCCACCGGTGTCTGACGCCCGACCTGCCGTTCGGCGCGCATTCGATCCCGGTGCCCGGCGCGGACCTCTCCCCCACCGGCGCCGCCGACCTGATCGCGGCCTTCCTCGAGAAGCTGGATCTGCACGACGTCACGCTGGTGGCCAACGACACCGGCGGCGCGATCACGCAGATCATGCTGACCCGCGACCGGTCCCGCGTCGGCCGGGTGGTCCTGACCAACTGCGACGCCTACGACAAATTCCTTCCACAGCCGTTCACACCCCTGCCGCGGCTGGCCGCCGTCCCCGGCCTGCTGTGGACCATGTTCCAGCTGTTGCGGTTCCGGCCGCTGCTGCGGCTGCCGATCGCGTTCGGCCTGGTCACCAAGCGCACGCCGCCGCAGGAGATCGTCGAGTCGTATCTGCTGCCGAGCCGGGACTCCGCGGCCGTCCGGGCGGATCTGATCCGGTTCCTCCGCGGTATCCACAAGCGCTACACCCTCGCGGCCGCGGAACACTTTCCGACGCTCGATCTGCCGGTGCTGCTGGCCTGGGCCCCGGAGGACAAGGCGTTCAAGGTCTCGTTCGCCGAGCGGCTCGCGGGCGACCTGCCGGACGCCACGCTGCGCCTGATCGACGATTCCTACACCTTCAGCGCCGAGGACCGGCCGGAGTTGCTCACCGAGTTGATCGTGGAGTTCACTCGGCTGCATGCCACGCCGTAGTCAGGAGGACCGGTCCCGCACCACGCGGGCCGCACTGGAGCAGGAGGGTCGCCGGTTGTTCGCCGAGCGCGGCTACGCGAACGTCTCGGCCGAGGAGATCGTCTCCGCGGCCGGGGTCACCCGCGGCGCCCTGCACCACCACTACGGCGACAAGCGCGGCCTGTTCCTGGCGGTACTCGAACAGCTCGAGGCGGACAATACGGCCGAGGTCGCGCGCGCCGTCGCCGAACTGCCCGATCCCGGCGACCTGCTGGCGGCGATGGCCGTGGGGTTGCGCACCTTCCTGGAGATCAGCTGCCGGCCCGAGACGGTCCGCATCGTCATGGCCGACAGCCCCGCCGTCCTCGGCTGGGAGGGCTGGCGGGAGATGGAGTCCCGGCACGGCCTCGGCCTGATCATCGACCAGGTCCAGCGGGCCGTCGACGCCGGACTGGCCGCCCCCGCCCCCGTCCGCGTCCTGAGCCAGCTGATCCTCAGCGCGGTCACGGAGGCCGGCATGATCGTCGCCCACGCCGACGACCCCGCGACGGCCCGCCTCGAGGCCGAACAGTGCCTGTTACTCCTGATCAGCGGCCTCCTCCGCCAGCCGGGGGGTTAGCGGCGGAAGGCGTTACCCACCACTGAACGGCATCCCCGTTTTCCCGACAGCGGGTACAGGGCGCGCTCGTCGTCCGCGCGCCAGGACACCGTCCAGCCGAACGGCATGAGGTGGACGCGTTCTCCGCGTTCCTCGAGTTGCTCGGCGAAATCGGAGAGCACGTCGAGGGTGTCGGCGACATAGGTGAGCACATCCGGCGGATTCAGTTGCGCCAGGAACCGGCCGTCCGGGTCACCGCACAGCGGGGTCCCCGTGACGATCACCGTGGCCGCGTCGCTCTCGGTACACAGGCGCCGGATGACGCGTACGGCGTCGGTGGGCAGCGGGCGGTCGCCGGGTTCGACGACGACCCGCAGCACCAGGCAGTCGAAGAACACCCGCGCCACGCCCACGGTCTCCGGTTCGAGCGCGACGGCGCACGGGCCCGCCGACATCGGCGTGTATCGGAAACTGCGACAACGACTTCCGGCGACCCTCACCGCGGAGACCGCCACGGGAGAGCGATCACGATGTCCCCGTCCCATCCCCGTCCGCGACGCCGCAGAGGGTGTAGGAGAAGACGAACGGCACCTCGCCGTCGTTGAACCAGGCGTGCGGCATACCGTGCTGGACCACGCAATCGCCTTGGCGCAGTGGGACATCCACGCCGTCGTCGAGGCGCAGGCGGCCCTCCCCGGCGAGGACGACGACGAAATCGACGCTCGCGGTGCGATGTACACCGGGCGCGTCGGGATCGAAGGCGGCCATCATTCCCGGCAGCTTCTCCTCCGCCTCCGCCACGACCGCCGCCATCTGCTCCTCCGATACCTCGGGATCGGGTTCGTAGGTCAGCCCGGGCGGGATGGAGATGATCCCGAATCGGACACCGGCCGGACCCGGGAAGTAGCTCGTCTCGGTCCGCGGCGGCAGCGTGCCGACCGGCAGCGCGGGCGGCTCGTCCAGCTCCCACACCCGGTACAGCTCGGCGCCGGGTAAGAGTGCGAGGGTGAGCGGATCGACGGTGTCGTCGGCCAGCACCCGACCCGGTCCGTTCCCATTCCCGCCGACCACGATCCTGCGCATGCGACCTCCCGTTTCTGCCATCGGCAACAGCTGAATCGGACGGTATCCGCGCCGGGCCCGCCCTCGCGTGTCCTCGGGCGCACAGGGATTGTCCGGATGCGCAGAACACAGTGAGCGGCCATGATCGATGCGGCGATGGCCCGCGCGGTCGCGCCGTAAGCTTCATCTCGGATCGGGACGGCGGCCCGACCGATGATCGTCGAGCCGGGAGACGGTGCTCATGTACCCAGCGGCGGCCGTGGAGTCGGCCGGTACCAGTGTGGTGGATTCCCACGAGCGGGCCGACTACTGGACCCAGCTGATCAGCTCCTACCACTGCCGGATGGGGTACGAGTTCCCCGATCGCGCCGGCTTCGAGGGGCATACGCGGCTGCGGCGCACCGAGTCCTATCAGCTCGTCGGATGGAACTCCGGCGCGGTCACCTACATCCGGGGCGCCCGGCACATCCGCGCCGATCCGGACGACGACTACCGGCTGATCGTCCCGCTGGCCGGTCGGCTGACCTTCCGGTCCGCCGAGGGGCAGGGCGTCGTCGCACCGGGCGCGACGAGCCTGGTGGCCATCGACCGGCCCTTCACGCTGTCCATGCCCGACGACACGCGCGGCCTCATCATCACCATCCCGCAGCGGGAGATCCGGCACCGCCTCAACCGCGTCGCGCTACCGGCCCACCCGCTCGACCTCACGACCGGGCTCGGGCGCGTGGCGGGCGCGATGGTCGGCAGCCTGTACGCCGAGGGCGACTCCCTCACCGACCGCCAGTTCGACACCGTCGCCGAGCGGCTCGTGGATCTGCTCTGCATGCAGATCCTCGGCGAACCGGGCGGCCCGGCCACCCAGCTCGCCCACGTGGAGACGACCGCCCGCCGGTACATCCACGACCACGCCGGGGACCCGCACCTCACCGTGGCGCGCATCGCGGCCGCCCTGGGCTGGTCGGTGCGCCAGATCCAGCTGGCCTTCCACACCGCCGGCACCACGCCCAGCGAGGCGATCCGCGAGGAGCGCCTGCGGCTGGCCCGCGACCGCCTGCGCAGCCCCGCCTACCGCCAACGCAGCATCGCCGACATCGCCTCGGACCTAGGCTTCGGTTCCGCCAGCAGCTTCACCAAGGCTTTCCGCCGCCGCTACGGCATCACCCCCGGCCGGCTCCGCGAGGAACCCGCGGAAGCGCACCAGGGGCCGGGCAAGCGAAATAACGTCGGCAGCCCGGCAGCCGCGCACCAGGGGCCGGGCAAGCGAAATGACGCCGGCAGCCCGGCAGCCGCGCACCAGGGGCCGGGCACGTGACGTTCCGGCGGTGGCCCGGCGTCAGCGCGGGGCGGTAGGAAGCGGCAGGGCACCCGGTCGACGTCCGGCACCGACCGGCCGGGTGCCCGCCTCGGAGTTGTGTCGCCGCGCGGCCGATTCCGGCCGCGGCGGCGACACAACCCGGTTCGGGGATTACCCAGTGTGGTCGGTCGCGAATAATTCGGCCGAGGCGGCGCGGCGGCGGCGCTGCTCCACGGGGTCGGGCACGGGGACCGCGGCGACCAGGCGCCGCGTGTATTCCTGGGCCGGGCGGCGCAGGATCTCGTCGCGGGTGCCCTGTTCGACCACGGCGCCGTTGCGCAGCACCGCGATCCGGTCCGCCAGCTGATCCACCACCGCGAGGTCGTGACTGACGAACAGGCAGGCCCAGCCGAATTCCCGCTGTAGATCGGCGAACAGCTCGAGCACCCGCGCCTGCACCGAGACGTCCAGCGCACTGGTCGGCTCGTCGGCGATCAGCAGATCCGGATTGAGCACCAGCGCGCGGGCCAGGCTCGCCCGCTGCCGCTGCCCGCCCGACAACTCGTGTGGATAGCGCTGTTCGGCGCCCTCCGGCAGTTGCACGTCGTCCAGCAGCTTGCGCACGCGGGTGCGCAGCGCCTCGCCGTTCGCGGCGCGATGCACCACCAGCGGTTCGGCCACGCACTGGCCCACGGTCAGCCGCGGATTCAGCGAGGTAGCGGGATCCTGGAAGACGAATCCCAGCCGCTTGCGCAGCGGCCGCAACTGCCGCTCCGACAGCCCCGTCACGGCCGTGCCGAGCATGGTGATCGTCCCGGACGTGGGCCGCTGCAACGCCGCGACACAGCGGCCGATCGTGGTCTTACCCGATCCGGATTCGCCTACCAGCCCGAGGGTTTCGGCCCGCCCGATGGACAGGCTCACCCCGTCGACCGCACGGAAGGCCGGGCGGCCCAGCGCCCCGGGGAATTCCACCACCAGATCGGATACCTCGAGCACCGTCTCGGCGTGATCCTCCGAAACCGACTGTGCCACATCAGTTTTCGCGGACGATTCCAGCCCGGCTCCCAGATGTGGCACCGCGGCCAGCAGATCCCGCGTGTACTGCTCCTTGGGATCGGCGAAAAGCTCGTCCACGGGGGCGGTTTCGACGACGCGACCGGACCGCATCACCACCACGCGGTCGGCGAGATCGGCGACCACGCCCATATTGTGCGTGATGAGCACGATCGCGCTACCGGTGCGATCGCGCAGATCCCGCAGCAGCTCCAGGATTTCGGCCTGCACCGTGACGTCCAGCGCCGTGGTCGGCTCGTCGGCGATGATCACCTTCGGCTCACAGGCGATGGCGATCGCGATCATCACGCGCTGCTTCTGCCCGCCCGACAGCTGATGCGGATAGAAGTCGATCCGATGCTCCGGATCAGGCAGGCCCACCGTGCGCAGCAGCTCGATTGCACGCTCTTTGCCCTGTTTGCGCCCCAGCCCGCGGTGCGACCGCAGCGCCTCGACGAGCTGGTACCCGACGGTGAACAGCGGATCCAGGGCCGCGCCCGGCTCCTGGAACACCATCGAAATCTCGCCGCCGCGCAGCGCGGTGAGCTGCTTCTCGCTCATCGCGGTGATCGTGTCCGTGCCCACCGTGACCAGGCCTTCGACCCGAGCGGACTTGGGCAGCAGCCCCATCGCGGTGCGCGAACTCACCGATTTGCCCGACCCGGACTCCCCGACGATGGCCAGCACCTCGCCGGGGAACACCTCGTAGGACACGTCGCGGACGGCGTTCACCGAACCCGCGTCGGTGGCGAAGGTGACCGACAGCGATTCGATGGCCAGTGCGGTCGTGCGTTCCATGGTCTCAGTCACCGGCGTCCTCCTTCGGTGCGGCGGTGGCCGCGCGGCGCGTGCGCAGCAGCGGGTTGAGCACCTCGTTGAGGCTCTCCCCGACCAGCGTCATGCCCAGCACCACGAGCACGATGGCGACGCCGGGAAAGACGCCGGTCCACCAGATTCCGTTGGAGACGTCCGACAGCGCCTTGTTCAGGTCGAAGCCCCATTCGGCGGCCTGGGTGGGCTCGATGCCGTAGCCGAGGAAGCCCAGCGCGGCCAGCGTGAGAATGGCCTCCGAGCCGTTGAGCGTGACGATCACCGGCAGTGACTGCGTCACGTTGGGGAAGATGTGCCGGAACAGGATGCGCCCCACCGGCGCCCCGGTCACCCGGGCGGCGTCGACGTACGGTTCGTGCTTCACCGCGAGCGTCGCGTTGCGCACCACCCGGAAGTACTGCGGCACGAAGATCACCGTGATCGCCACGGCCGCCGACAGCACGCCGCCGAAACTCGACGAATTGCCCCCGGCCACCACGATCGACACCACGATCGCCAGCAGCAGCGTCGGGAAGGCGTACAGGGCGTCCATGAACAGCGTCAGCACCCGGTCGACCCAGCGCCCGAGATACCCCGACACCAAACCCAGTGGGACACCGACGATCAGCGAGAGCACCAGCGATACCGCGATCACCCACAGCGCGGTGCGCGCGCCGAAGATCACCCGGGAGAACACGTCCTCCCCGCGCACCGAGGTGCCGAACCAGTGCTGCGCCGAGGGCGCCTGCTGCCGCGCGAAATCGACACCGTCCGAGGAGATCTGGGCGAAGTCGTAGGGCGCCAGCAGCGGCGCGAACAGCGCCACGAGGACGAACAGCCCGATCAGCACCAGGCCGAAGATCAGCGTCACGCGCTGCAATCCCGCGGTCATCGAGAACAGCCGCAACCCCGGAATGCCCCGGCGCGGCGTGGGCGGCACCACGACCGGTTCCGCCATCAGTTCAGGGGCGGTCATCTAGAACCTCACCCTCGGGTCGATCAGCGCCACGACGACGTCGACGAGGAAGCTCATCACCGCCACCACCAGCGCCAGGAATGCCACGATCCCTTGCACCGCAATGAAATCGCGCGCTTGCAGATACTGCGCGAGCTGGTAGCCGAGACCCTTCCACTCGAAGGTGATCTCGGTGAGCACCGCGCCGCCGAGCATCATCGCGATCTGCATACCCATCACGGTGACGATCGGGATCATGGCGTTGCGGAACGCGTGGCGGCCGACCACTGTCCGCTCCGACAACCCGCGCGCGCGGCGGCGT
>NZ_BAGL01000009.1 GCF_000308875.1 Nocardia transvalensis NBRC 15921 | reverse complement strand
CGGCTGCGCGCGGGGATGGCCCAGTCGTTCGTGCGCAGCGAGGATCCCGCGCTGCTGGCCGAGGTCCTCGTCACGCCGGTGGCGGAGCGGCTGGCACTGCGGGCGGTCGCGCCGACCGTGGCCATCTCGCAGGCGCCGCTCGGCGAGGTCCTGGAACAGCTGCGCGGCGCCGGATTCGCCCCGGCGGGTGAGGATTCGTCCGGAACGATCGTCGATCTGCGCCCGCGCGGCACCCGGATTCCGGCCCGGACGAACACCCGGCAGGCGTGGCGGCCGACCCCGCCCAGCACCGAACAGCTGCGGCTGCTGGTCTCCGAACTCCGGGCCGGTGAGAAGGCCGCGAACGCCCGCTCCGGACAGGCCGTGCGCGCCGACGGCACCCGGTCCAGCACCGCCGCCACCATGCAGCTGCTCCAGCTGGCGGCGCGCACGCGGCGGCCGGTGCACATCGGCTACGTCGACGCCCAGGGCGTCGCGAGCCAGCGCGTGGTGGAGCCGGTGAAGGTGTCCGGCGGGCAGCTGGACGCGCTCGATCCGGTGACCGGTTCGGTCCGGCATTTCGTCCTGCACCGCATCGCCTCGGTGGCGCTGGTGGATCAGTGAGCCCGGTCAGCTCTTCGGATTCTCCATGCAGTACGTCGTCTTCGGCTCGGACAGCAGCAGATACGTCGTAGGCGGCGCGCAGAGGGATTCGTCGGCGCGGCCGTCGATCCGCGCGACCACCCGGACGGTCGCCTCGGCCGCGGCACAGTCGGCGCGGGCGAAGCCGTTCTCCCGGTCCTGGTGATAACAGCCGCCCTGCTTCAGATTCGGTGCCAGGCAGAGGAATGCGGTGGTGCCGCCGCGGAAGGACTCCTCGTAGGAGGAGCGTTCCGGGCCGCAGTCGCCCTTGGCCGGAGAGGTCGACACGACCGTGTAGACGGCCCGATCGGACCCGCAGTCGACCGGCTCCGTCCGGGAGGTGGTGGCCGACCCCTCGATGACCTCGATACAGTCACCGACCTGTGCCCGTGCGGTGTCGGACCTGCTGGCGCCCTGGACGACCGAACAGCCCGCGGCGGCCAACGCGGCCGCCGCCAGCAGCGCGGGAACGCGGCGAGCAGCGCGACTCATGTGCCGAAAACCTTTCTCCCGCAACCGTTCCCATCCGCCCATCGGCGGCGACGGCTCAGTGCAGCAGGCCCATGCCCCACATGGCCAGCAGGTTGTAGTTCAGCATGCGGGGCAGGAATCCGGTCAGCAGCTGGAGTCCGAGGAGGTTCACGATCGACACCTTTCACGCTCTGCCCGCACCATACCCGCGCGGATCGTGATCTTACGTCGATATGAACCGGACAATCGTTACGCTCGGCACATGACGCTCGACGACGTCGCACGCACGCTGTACGCACTCGATCCGGCGCGATTCACCGCCGCGCGCGCGGAACGGGTCAAGGCGGCCCGCACGGACGGCGACAAGCAGCTCGCGGCCGCGATCGGCAAGCTGCGGCGGCCGACCGTGTCCGCCTGGGCGGTGAATCTGCTGGCCCGCGAGGCGCCGGAGGAGATCGGGTCACTGCTGGAACTCGGCGCCGCACTGCGCGATGCCCAGCGCCGGCTGTCGGGTGACCAGCTGCGCGAGCTGACCACGCAGCGGCAGCAGGTGGTGAACGCGCTGGCGCGCACGGCCGGTCGGCTCGCCGCGGAACACGACCGCCCGCTCACCGAAGCCGCGCTGCGCGAGATCGGCCAGACCCTGCACGCCGCCCTGGCCGATCCGGAGGTGGCCGAGCACGTGCGCGAGGGCACGCTGGCCGCGGCCGCGAACTACGAGGGTTTCGGGCCCGCCGGCCCCGAGCTGACCGCGGTGCCGGACCGGCCCGCGCCCGCCCCGCCGCAGCGCGACCGGACGTCGACCGATCGGGAGCGCGCCGCGGCGGCCCGGCAGGAACTCGACGAGGCCCTGGAGGCACTCGAATCCGCCCGGGAGGCACAGGATTCCGCGCACACCGAACTCGACCGCGCGACGGCCGATCTCGGTGCCGCCGACGAGCGCATCCGCGCCCTGCGCGACGACCTCGAGCGCGCGGAGGACCAGCGTCGCTTCGCCTCCGCCGCCGAGCGCTCGGCCCAGGAGACGCTGCACAAGGCCGAACGCCAGCTCGAACGGGTACAGCGCTGGGTGGAGAAGGCCAGGTCACGAGCGCCCGAGGAGTAAGGGCGTCAGCTCCGCAGCGCGCCCGGGTACAGGTACTCGTCGGCCGGAACATCCGAGCTGTCCAGCCAGGCGGCGAAGAATCCCGACAGATCGATGCCCGTCTTGGACTGCACGAACTGCCGGAACTCCGGCATGGAGGCGTTGCCGTAGGCGTGCGACTGCACGAACTGGGAGATCGCCGGGAAGAAGACGCCGTCGCCGATCGTGGTGCGCAGCGCGTGCAGGAACAGCGGCCCGCGGTAGTAGACGGCGGTGAATTCCTTTCCGGCGCCGGGGTTCTGGAGTTTCGTCTGCCACAGCTGTGGCTCGTCGCGCATCTTCGCCACCGTCTTGCGATACAGGGCGTCGACGTCCTCGCCCTCCATCCGCTCCGGCCACAGGTAGTCGGCGGTGTAGCTGGCGAAGCATTCGTTCAGGCAGATGTCCGACCACTGCCGCACCGACATCGAATCGCCCCACCACTGGTGGGCGTTCTCGTGCACGAGGGTGTCGAGGTCGGTCCACGGCGCGTAGGTCGGCCGGGTCTGCGTCTCCAGGGAGATCCTCAGATCCGTATCGATGTAGATACCGCCGCCGCTCTCGAACGGATAGGGGCCGTACAGCGATTCGAGGAAGTCCAGCACCTCGGGCAGCCGTTCCTCCAGGTCCCGATGCCCCACCGCGGCCGGGGCGAAGGCGCTCACCAGCGGCGTACCGTCGGCGCGGCGGCGCTCCATGAACTCGAGCCGGTCGATGGCGACCGTGGTGAGGTATCCGAGGGTGGGGCGCTGCGTGGCCCATTCGGCGGTCCGGGTCCCGCCGTCCACGTTCTCGCGCACCTTCAGGCCGTTCGAGATCACCTGCCACTCTTGCGGAACCGAGACGGTGACGTCGAAAGTCGCCTTGTCCAGCGGCGTGTCGTTGAGCGGGTACCAGGTCGCCGCCGAATGCGGTTCGCCCGCAACGAAAGCGCCGCCGCTGGCGGAGATGGTCCAGCCGGATTCGGGATTGTCACCCTCGACGCCGGCGTACTCGACGGTCACCGTGAACGGCAGACCGGGCAACAGCGGCACCGCCGGGGTGACGGTCAGCTTGTGCTCGCCGTCGCGGGTGAATCCGGCGGGCAGGCCGTTCACCGCCACCTTCGACACCGCCGGGCCGGCGTAGTCCAGCGAGAACACGCGCAGCGCCTGCGAGGCGACCGCGTTCAGCCGCGCCTTCCCGGTCAGGTGGCGGCTGGGCGGGTCGTAGGCGATATCGAGGGCGTAATGGTCGACCTGATAGCCGCCGTTACCGTCGTCGGGATAGTAGGGATCGCCGAGGCCCGCCGCGCCCACGAACGGATCGGCCGGCGGCTGGGCGGACGCGGGCCCGGCATACCCGGACACGATGCCCCCGACCACCAATCCGGCCGCCAGGTACCTGGTCCAGTCGCGCGCTGTCATGCGTCGAGCCTCCCCTTCCCGGCACGGCGTGCCGACCGACGCCCGATGCTAGTGGCTCAGGACCCCCGAACCCGAGACCGCCGCGCTCACCCCCGAAGTTCGCCGCCACTACGAACTCGTACCCGCGCTCACCCCTGAAGTTCGCCAGGTAACTGCTGCGGGTCGAGCAGGAGACGCTTGGCGTCGGAGCGGCGCACCTTCTCGGCCAGGTCGAGATTGTCGGCCAGCAGTTTCCATTCGACGTCGCTGATCGCCGCGCGGGCGCGCTCGATGACGCCCCGGTCCCGGGTGCCCCAGGCGATCGGCATGGCCGTCACGGCCTGGCGCAGATCGCCGACCGAACTCGGCGCGCGATCGGCCCGCACGGTCACCGCCGGCACCTGCTCGCCGGGCCACTGCCGGTGGCCGGGCAGCGCCCGCACCACGCGGGTGATCAGCGCGTAACGCGGATCGCAGCCGGGTTTGGCGATATTGACCAGCGCCAGCAGGGTGACCCCCTTGGGGTGCTTACCCGACACCACCGCGGGCACCAGTTCGCCTTCGGCATAGAGCTTTCCGATGCGGGAGCGGTAGGGCGTCCACACCGCGACGAACAGCGCGGTGATCGTGCCCAGCGCGAAGGCGACCGCGAGCAGGAACGAGTACGGGTGTTGCAGCCGGATCAACCCCGCCGTCCCCAGCCCCAGCAGGATCGCGGCGGCGAAGGCCAGCAGGCGCAGCCGCCGGATGGCAGCGAGCACTTCGTTCACCGCCCGGGCGTGTTCACGGTCCACCGCGAATTCGAAGCGTCGCACGTCTCATTCCTAACACGTATGCGGAGGCAATGTCTCCGGTAATTCGGCTCCGATCATCCGAGCGCCGGACCCAGCAGGTCGTCCGCGTCGGTGATGCGATAGGCATACCCTTGTTCGGCGAGAAATCGCTGGCGGTGTGCGGCGTATTCGGCGTCCAGCGTGTCACGGGCCACGACCGAATAGAAGTGCGCCTGGCCGCCGTCCTGTTTGGGGCGCAGCAACCGGCCCAGGCGCTGCGCCTCCTCCTGGCGGGAGCCGAAGGTGCCCGAAACCTGCACCGCGACAGACGCTTCGGGTAGGTCGATGGAGAAGTTGGCGACCTTGCTCACCACCAGCACCGGGATCTCACCGTTGCGGAAGGCCTCGAACAGGGCCTCGCGCTCCTTGGTCCGGGTCGAACCCTGGATGACCGGGGCGTTCAGGTGCTCGCCCAGTTCGTCCAGCTGGTCCAGGTACGCGCCGATCACCAGGCTCGGCGCGTCCTTGTGCTTGGCCAGGATCGACTCGACCACCGGCAGCTTCGTGCGCGCGGTGGAGCACAGCTTGTAGCGCTCGTCCGGTTCGGCCGTGGCGTAGGCCATGCGCTCGGCGTCGGTGAGGGTCACGCGGACCTCGACGCAGTCGGCCGGGGCGATCCAGCCCTGCGCCTCGATGTCCTTCCACGGGGCGTCGTAGCGCTTCGGGCCGATCAGCGAGAAGACGTCGCCCTCGCGGCCGTCCTCGCGCACCAACGTCGCGGTGAGGCCCAGACGGCGGCGCGATTGCAGGTCGGCGGTCATCCGGAAGACCGGGGCGGGCAGCAGGTGCACCTCGTCGTAGATGACCAGGCCCCAGTCGCGGCTGTCGAACAGTTCCAGGTGCTTGTACTCGCCCTTGGTCTTGCGCGTGATCACCTGATAGGTCGCGATGGTGACCGGCCGGACCTCCTTGCGCTCGCCGGAGTACTCGCCGATCTCGTCCTCGGTCAGCGAGGTGCGGGCGAGCAGTTCGCGCCGCCACTGCCGGCCCGCGACGGTATTGGTGACCAGGATCAGCGTCGTGGCCCCGGCCTTGGCCATCGCGGCCGCGCCGACCATCGTCTTGCCCGCGCCACAGGGCAGCACGACCACGCCCGATCCGCCCGCCCAGAACGAATCGGCCGCCATCTCCTGATAGTCGCGCAGGTGCCACTCGTGGGTGCTGTAGTCCAGCTCGATCCGGTGCGCCTCGCCGTCGACGTACCCCGCGAGGTCCTCGGCGGGCCAGCCGATCTTGAGCAGCATCTGCTTGATGCGCCCGCGCTCGGACGGATGCACCGCCACCGTGTCGTCGTCGATGCGGTCGCCGAGCATCGGCTGGATCTTCTTGTGCCGCAGCACCTCCTCCAGCACCGCCCGGTCCAGACTGACCAGCACCAGCCCGTGCACCGGACTCTTCACCAACTGCAACCGCCCGTACCGGGCCATGGTGTCGACGATGTCCACCAGCAGCGGCTGCGGCACCGCGTACCGCGAGTAGTTGACCAGCGCGTCCACCACCTGCTCGGCATCGTGCCCCGCCGCCCGCGCATTCCACAGCGCCAACGGCGTCACCCGATACGTGTGCACATGCTCGGGCGCACGCTCCAACTCGGCGAACGGCGCAATAGCCTGCCGAGCGGCATCGGCCTGCGCATGATCCACCTCGAGCAGCAGCGTCTTGTCGCTCTGCACGATGAGCGGTCCCTCGGTCATGGCACCTCCTCGGTGTACGGACTCCGGCCCATTGTTCCCGAACGGACCGACACACCGGGGAACGAGGCGGGGTCGGCAGGTCGGCCGGGGTTTTTGGCGGTGCTGTGAGGTGGGTCACCGGGGGTCGGGGGCGGGACCGGTGGGGAGGGCGGGGGCGTGGTCGCCGTAGAATCATGGCAATGGTTGCCGCTCTACTCGCCGATCTGTTCGAATCACATCGGGCGCACCTGCTCTCGGTGGCCTATCGGCTGACCGGCAGTGTGGTGGATGCCGAGGACGCGGTGCAGGAGAGCTGGCTGCGGCTGGCGACGGCGCGGCAGTCGGAGATCGAGGATCTGCGGGCGTGGCTGACGACCGTGGTGAGCCGAATCTGCCTGGACCGGTTGCGGAGTGCGGCGGTGCGGCGGGAAAGCTATGTGGGGCAGTGGCTTCCGGAGCCGGTCGTCACGGCGGCACGGCCGTCGAGCCTGCCGGATCCGCTGGAAGCGGTTGTCCGCAAACAGGATTACCGTTTCGCCGCGCTGGTGGTGCTGGACACGATGACCCCGGCGCAGCGGGTCGCCTTCGTCCTGCACGACGGGTTCGCGGTGCCCTATGACGAGATCGCCGAGATGCTCGACGTGACGGTGGAGGCCGCCCGCCAGCTCGGCGCGCGCGCCCGCAAGGCCGCAGCGCGCGGGCCCGAGCCGGTCGCCGACGCCGAACACGAGGCCGCGGTGCAGAAACTGCTGGTGGCGCTGAGTTCCGGCGATCTCGGACAGGTGGTGGCCGCCCTGCATCCGAACGCCTCGTTCACCGGCGACTCCGGCGGGACCACCCGCACCGCCGTCAATATCGTCGCGGGCGCGGAGAGTACGGCGCGGCTGGCCCTCGGGCTCGTGCGCAAGTACGGCGTCACCCTCACCGGCGCGGACGAGATCGATATCGAATTCGTCCATGTAAACGGCCAATTGGGCGTCCTGCTACCCGAACGCGCGTCGCACGACGGCTATCCGGGCTCGCCCACCCGCGTGGTCGGCTTCACCGTCCGTGACGGAGCGGTCTGGGCGGCTTACGATCTCGTCAATCCGGCGAAGCTCACCGGGATCCGGCTGCCGCACTGACCCGCCGCAGACGGCGATGCCGTGGCCGCCGGCCGAAAGGCGCAGGTTACCGTGTCGGCATGGTGGATACGCCGACCGTTGCTCGCTTGCGGCCCTTCGGGGCGACGATCTTCGCGGAGATGACCGAACTCGCCGTGCGGCACGGGGCGGTCAATCTGGGGCAGGGCTTCCCGGATACCGACGGTCCCGCGGCGATGCTGGAGACCGCGCGGCGGGCCATCGCCGACGGCGTCAACCAGTACCCGCCCGGCCGGGGCATGCCGGTCCTGCGGCAGGCGATCGCGGCGGACCGGTCGAGGCGCTACGGCATCGACTACGACCCCGACACTCAGGTCCTGGTGACCGTGGGCGCCACCGAGGCGATCGCGGCCTCGATCCTCGGGCTGGTGGAGCCGGGCGAGGAGGTGGTGCTCATCGAGCCGTACTACGACTCCTACGCGGCCGCCGTCGCGCTGGCCGGCGCCACGCGCCGCACCGCGCGGCTGGTGCCCGACGGCGACGGATTCGCCCTCGATATCGACAGCCTGCGCGCCGCCGTCACGCCGAGAACCCGCATGCTGCTGCTGAATTCGCCGCACAATCCGACGGGCACGGTACTCGGACGCGACGATCTGCTCGCCGTGGCGGAGCTGGCCCGCGAGCACGATCTGCTCGTGGTGACCGACGAGGTGTACGAGCACCTGACCTTCGACGATCACGAGCACATCAGCATCTCCACCCTGCCCGGCATGGCCGAGCGGACGGTCGTGATATCCAGTGCCGCCAAGACATTCAGCGTCACCGGCTGGAAGATCGGCTGGGCGTGCGGCCCGAAGCCGCTGATCGACGGGGTCATCGCGGCCAAGCAGTTCCTCACCTTCGTCGGCGGCGGGCCGTTCCAACCTGCCGTCGCCTACGCCCTCGAACACGAGATGCCGTGGGTGTCGGAACTGCGTAACGGGTTGTCCGAGAAGCGGACCCGCCTGTCCCAGGCGCTGTCGGATGCCGGGTTCGGCGTGCGGCGCAGTGACGGCACCTATTTCGTCTGTGCCGATATCTCCGGCCTGACCACGGCCGATGCCCACACCTTCTGCCGCGAGCTGCCGGAGCGGCTGGGCGTGGCGGCGGTGCCGCTGAGCGTGTTCGCCGACGACAAGGATTCGTGGAATCGTTTGGTGCGCTTCGCCTTCTGCAAACAGGACGCCACCCTGGACGAGGCCGTCCGCCGCCTGCACCAGGTCCCGTCGACCACCTGATTCGTTCCCGGATATCAGGAATAGGCGGGAATGTCAGGAATCAGGCGGGGACCGGGCGGGCGCGGTCGGTGGCGAGGAATACCGCGATGGTTCCCAGTAGCGTCCCGGTGACCCAGCGCTGGGCCCGCATCCACAGCGGCCGCCCGGCCAGGAATTCCGCGATGGCGCCCGCCCCGAGCACGATCAGCCCGTTGACCAGCAGGGCGATGACGATCTGCACGGCGCCCAGCAGCAGGCTCTGCAACCACACCTGCCCCTTCGCGGGCACCACGAACTGCGGGATCAGCGCCATGTAGAGAATCGCGATCTTCGGATTGAGCAGGTTGGTCACCAGCCCCATCGTGAACAGCCGGCGCGTCGAGTCCGCGGGCAGCTCCGACGGCGTGAACGCCGAAATCCCGCCGGGCCGTAGCGTTTTCCACGCCAGCCAGGCGAGATAGGCGGCACCGGCCAGCTTCACCGCCAGATACAGGCCGGGCACCACCGCGAAGACCGCCGTGAGCCCCGCCGCGATCGCCACCAGGTAGGCCAGGAATCCGACGCCGACGCCCGCCAGCGAGACCAATCCGGCGCGCCGCCCCTGCGACACCGTGCGCGACACCAGATACACCATATTCGGACCGGGCGTCAGCACCAGCCCGAGTTCCGTCGCCGCCACACCCAGCACCGCGGTCGTCTCGATCATGACGTCATCGTGTCGCACCGCCGCCGGAGCCGTCGCGGGCCACTTCCGAACCGGTGGACCGGCTCACGCACCCCGTACACGTTCCCGCACGCGATGCAGTGGCATGCAGGGGGTGCGAGAACGTGTACGGGGTGCGGCGGTGCGGGGGTCAGCCGCGGCGGGCGGTGACGGCGTCGGCGAGGCGGTCGAGCTGGGTGGCGGTGGTGTCCCAGTCGAGGCAGGCGTCGGTGATGGACTGGCCGTAGGTGAGGTCGGTGGCCTGGCCCAGGGTGAGGTCCTGGCGGCCCGCGACGAGGAAGCTCTCCATCATCAGGCCGACGACGCTGCGGTCACCGGCGGCGAGACGCTCGGCGATATCGGTGACGACGTCGACCTGCTTGGTGTGGTCCTTGTTGCTGTTGCCGTGGCTCGCGTCGACGACGATCCGCTGCGGCAGGGATGCCTTCTCCAGCCGGATGCAGGCCTCGGCCACCGAGGCGGCGTCGTAGTTCGGACCGGTGCTGCCGCCGCGAAGGATGACGTGGCAGTCGGGGTTGCCGACGGTGCGGATCAGGGCGGAGCGGCCGTCGAGGTCGGTGCCTGGGAAGACGTGGCTGGCTCCGGCCGCGCGCACGCCGTCGACGGCTACTTGGACGTCGCCGTCGGTGCCGTTCTTGATTCCCACCGGCATGGATAGCGCGCTCGCGAGCTGCCGGTGCACCTGGCTGGCCGCGGTCCGCGCGCCGATCGCGCCGTAGGACACCAGATCCGCGATGTATTGCGGCGTAATCGGATCCAGGAACTCACACGCCACCGGTAGTCCGAGTGCGGTGATGTCCACCAGCAGCCTGCGGCCGAGACCCAGGCCGGTGTTGATGTCGAAGGTCCCGTCCAGGTGCGGGTCGTTGATCAGGCCCTTCCACCCGAGCGTGGTGCGCGGCTTTTCGAAGTAGACGCGCATCACCACGTGCAGGCGATCCGATACCTCCGCCGCCTTCGCGGCCAACCGGCGCGCGTAGTCCATCGCGGCCTCCGGATCGTGTACCGAACACGGGCCGACGATCACCATCAGGCGGTCGTCGACACCGTTCAGCACATCGACGGTGGCCTTGCGCCCGGCGCGCACGGTCTCGGCGAGCGCCGTATCGATCGGGTGGTCACGCCGCACCTCGGCGGGTGACAACAGGGGGCTGATGCTCAGGGTGCGCTGGTCGTCGAGATCCGCGGCTTCAGCGGGTTTCGGATGCGCGCCGGCATCGGCTGCGATCGTCATCGTGGGTTCCTTTTCTCAGGCCGGCCCACCGAGAATGTTCCCCGTCGCGCCGGTCTGGTCGTCCGGCTCGGGGTGGGAGAAGGTCAGCGCGGTTCACCGACCGGCCCACCCGGGGCCGGCTTCGTAAACCAGAAATACGCGCGCTGCACGATCGCGACTGTACCAGGCGGTGTCGCGCGCCCGGACAGACAGCGGGCCCGGGGGTGAGGACCACCACACCCGGGCCCGAGATCGTCCGGGGTCACCCGAACATGCCCGGCTCGTAGCTGCCCGCGGGGGTGCGGGCGATGACGTTGAGACGGTTGTAGGCGTTGATCACCGCGATCGCCGAGATCAGCGCGCCGATCTGCTCCTCGTCGTAGTGCTTCTGCACCTGCGCCCAGGTCTCGTCGGAGACGCCGGTGTGCGCGTCGGCGAGCCGGGTGCCCTCTTCGGTCAGCGCCAGGGCGGCACGCTCGGCCTCGGTGAACACCGTGGCCTCGCGCCAGGCCGCCACCAGATTCAGGCGCACCGAGGTCTCGCCGGCGGCCGCCGCGTCCTTGGAGTGCATATCGGTGCAGAAGCCGCAGCCGTTGATCTGGCTGGCGCGCAGCTTGACCAGTTCGTAGGTCGCCTTCGGCAGCGACGAGTGGTCGATGATCTGACCGGCGTTGGTCAGCCGCTTGGTGAACTTGCCGGCGATCTCGTTGGCGAACAGGTTGATTCGGGGTTCCATCGCGGTCTCCTGACCTAGGGCCGCGGGGTGTCGCGGCCGTCTGCCTAGGTGACGACGCAGCAGGGGTCAGGTGTGACAGCAGGAAATGTGACCTGAGTCACGCACCAAAATCTCAGCGCCGCGCGAAGTGGTAGGTGACCTTCGTCAGCTGTTCGGACAACTCCCACAGCCGCCGCGCGGTGACCTCGTCACGCGAGGCCGCCGACGATCCGCTGCGCCCCGGATACCCACGCAGGCCGCGGAGACGGGTGGGCCCGTAGAACCCGCCCGGCTCGACCTCGGCGGTGGCCGCGAAAAGGGAAGGCAGCGCGCCCATCTCGGCACTCTGCGCCAGTATCCGGTTGCCGAGCGACATGATCCGGTCCTGGAACGATTCCGTATGCGACTGGAGTTCCGTTGCGGCATAACCCGGATGGGCCGCCACCGACACCTTGGACGATCCGGCCGCGGTGAGCCGGCGGTGCAGTTCGTAGGCGAACATGAGGTTCGCGAGCTTCGCCTGCCCGTAGGCCTGCCAGCGCTCGTACCGGCGGCGCTCCCAGTTCAGGTCGTTCAGGTCGATCCGGCCGATCACGTGCGCGCCGCTGGAGACCGTGACGATTCGGTCGCCGATCTTGTCGAGCAGCAGGCCGGTCAGCGCGAAATGCCCGAGATGGTTTGTGCCGATCTGCATTTCGAAGCCCTCGGCGGTGCGGCGCAGCGGCAGCGCCATCACGCCGGCGTTGTTGATCAGCACGTCGGCATGCTCGATCGAGTCGGCGAACCGGCGCACCGAGGACAGGTCGGCCAGATCCAGGCGGCGCACCTGCGCCCGGTCGCCGATCGAATTCGCCACCGCGCGCGCCTTCACCTCGTCGCGGCAGGCCATGATCACCTGCGCACCCGATGCGGCCAGCGCCCGCGTGGTCACCGCGCCGATACCGCTGTTGGCGCCGGTGACGATGAAGGTCCGGCCGGTTTGATCGGGGATGTCGGAAGTGTCCCAACCAGTCACGGGGTCGAGTCTAGAGCCGCACGGCGCCCGGCGTCTCCCTCGCCTCGTGAGATAGGGTTGCCTAACCTATGTAGCGCACCCTGAGCACGACCGTGAGGCAGTATCCATGACAGCGACACCCACCACCCGGAACGACCGCGACGGCTTCGAGCCGATCCCCGCCGAGTTCGCCGACGCCTACCGCGCCGCCGGGTACTGGACGGGGCAGCCGCTGGGAGAACTCCTGCGCGACGCCGCCCGCCGGTGGCCGCACAGCCCGGCGGTGCACACCGAGGACGGCCCCCGCAGCTACGCCGAGGTGGACCTGGCCGCCGACCGGATGGCGTACGGCCTTGCGGCGCTGGGCATCGAGCCCGGGGACCGGGTGATCGTGCAGCTGCCGAACGTGCCCGAATTCGTGCCGGTGCTGTTCGGCCTGCTGCGCGCCGGCGCCATCCCGGTGCTGACGCTGCCCGCCCATCGCCGCGCCGAGATCGAGCATCTGGCCGCGCTGTCCGGCGCGGTGGCCTACATCGTGGCCGACCAGGCGGCCGACTTCGACTATCGGGAGCTGGCCGCGACGGTGGTCGAGCAGGTGCCCTCGGTGCGGCACGTGCTGGTACTCGGTGATCCGGGACCGTTCACCGACCTGAACGCGATTCCGCGCGACAGTGGTTCGCTGCCCGAGGTGGCGCCGGCCGATATCGCGGTCATGCTCGTCTCCGGCGGCACCACCGGGCTGCCCAAGCTGATCGCGCGCACCCACGACGACTACGCCTACAACGCCCGCGCCTCCGCCGAGGTCTGCGCGTCCGGCCCCGAGGACGTGTACCTGGCGAGTCTGCCCGCGGCGCACAACTTCCCGCTGTCGTGCCCCGGCATCCTCGGCACGCTCGCCACCGGCGGTTCGCTCGCGTTCCTCACCGATCCGAGCCCCGAGAGCGCGTTCGCGGCCATCGAACGCTACCGGGTGACCGTGACCTCGGTGGTCCCGCCGCTGGCCCAGCTGTGGTGCGCCGCAACGGAATGGGAGCCGGCCGATCTCTCCTCGCTGCGCCTGTTGCAGGTCGGCGGGGCCAAGCTGGCCGAGGTCAACGCCCGTGACGTGGAACCGGCGCTGGGCGCCCGGTTGCAGCAGGTCTTCGGCATGGCGGAGGGCCTGCTCAACTTCACCCGGCTCGACGACGACATCGATCTCGTGTGCACCAGCCAGGGCCGCCCGCTCTCGCCCGCCGACGAGGTCCGCGTGGTCGACGGTGAGGGCGACGACGTGCCGCCGGGCGAGGAGGGCGAGCTGCTCACCCGCGGGCCGTACACCATTCGCGGTTACTACCGTGCGCCGGAACACAATTCGCGCGCCTTCACCCCGGACGGCTTCTACCGCAGCGGCGATCTGGTCCGCCGGTTGCCGAGCGGGCACCTGATCGTCTCCGGCCGGATCAAGGACGTGATCAACCGCGGCGGGGAGAACGTCTCCTGCGACGAACTCGAGGAACACCTGCTCGCCCACCCCGCCGTCCGCCACGCCGCGGCCGTCGGACTGCCCGATCCCGCACTGGGCGAGAAGGTCTGCGCCGTCCTCGTCGTGGACGGCGACCTGCCCACCCTGGCCGAGATCAAGCAGTTCCTCACCGACCGCGGCCTGGCCACCTACAAACTCCCCGACGTCCTCCGGCAGGCCGACGCCCTCCCCGTCACCGCCGTCGGCAAGATCGACAAGAAGGCCCTCCGCACCCAGGGCTGACTCCCGCACCCCCTACGCACTCACGCACCCGCTCCAGCGATCTGGAGCGGGTGCGTGAGTATGGAGAGGGTGCGAGTGCCCCTCGTCGGGATAGGGACAAGGGGCCGCGGATCAGGCCTCGACGACGTAGGGGGCGACGCTGCCCAATTTCTCGCAGGTCTCCTCGAACTCGCGCTCCGGGCGGGACTGGCCGACGATACCGGCGCCGGCGCGCAGCCAGGCGCCCTCGGTGGTCTGGTAGACCGCGCGCAGGACGAGGGTGGCCTCGAGTGCGCCGGTCGGCGAAACCGTCACCACCGCACCGGAGTAGAGGCCGCGCGGGTCGTGGTCGAGCCGGAACACCGCGTCGACGCCGGCGGTCTTCGGGATGCCGGAGGCGGTCACCGAGGGGAACAGCTTCTCCAGCGCGTCCCAGGAGGTGCGGCCGGTATCGAGGCGGCCGCGGACCGTAGAAGCCAGATGCTGCACGCTGCCGCGCTCGCGCACCGCCATGAAGTCCGACACCGCGGTGCTGCCCGGCGTGGCGATCTCGGCGATCTCCGAGAACGAGGTCTGCACCGAGATGGCGTGCTCGACGATCTCCTTGGGGTCGGCGACGAGATCCGCGCGGGCCGCCCGGTCGGCGTCGGCGCCGCGCCCGAAGGCCCGGGTCCCGGCCAGCGGCTCCGTGGTCACGATGCGCTCGCCGTCCACGGCGGCCACCAGTTCCGGACTGAACCCGGCGGCCTCGAGCCCGCCCAGGCGCAGCAGGAACGACCGCGCCGGAGTGTTGTGCGCGCGGCCGAGCCGGTAGGTCGCGGGAACGTCCACCACGAACGGCAGTTCGACCTTCCGCGAGAGAATCACCTTCTGGTACTTGCCGTCCCGGATCTCCCCGACGGCCTCGGCCACCCGGTCGCGGTAGGCGGTCGGGTCGATGGTGATATCGGCCGGGCGCGGCTGCGGCAGCGCGGCGTCCTGCCCGGCGGCGATCAGCTCGTGGATATCGGCCGTCTCACCGGGCGTCGCGCCGGAGACCCGTACCCCGGAGGCGTCGATCCGGACCTCGATACGGGGAATCATCAGGTGCGCCAGCGAGGTTCGCGGCGGCAGATGGGTTGTCGCCCGCAACGCCCACGCGCAGAACTCGAATCCGATCCAACCGTAGGCGTTCCGGCCCGCCAGCGGCAACGCCGTCAGCGCGCGGTCGATCACCTCCGCCGGGCGGCCCTCCCACGGCGTCGCGGTGGCTCGCCCGTCCCAGCCGACCCGCAGTTCGTGGGCGTCGAGTTCGACGCTCCCGATCGGATCGGCCGCGAACACCCACTCCCCCGGACGCTCGTACACGACGTACTCGCCGAACCGGTCGGCCGAGGCGAGCGCCGCGACCGCCGCCGCCGGATCGGTGACGCGCTCCCCCTGCCGTGCCGCGGTCGATGTCGCCCCCGGACCACTCCCATACTCGACCAGTACTCGCTCGTCCGTGGTGGGCACGATACCTCCAAGGTTATGCTTACCTAACTTCAAAAGGTGAGGTTAGCATTACCTGTCCGAATTGTGGTTGTGCCCAAGAGCACACTCACCGCGCGAACCTCCTGCGGGAAACCGTCGACCCGAGCTTGAATGGGGAACGTCACCTGATGGAGGGCTCCCGCATGATCGACGACCGCGCCGATGTACCGACGGCGACCACGCCCGACTCCGCGCCGCGGTCGGTGGTCGCGCTGGTCGACGCCACCTCACCGACCGAGCGCGAACTGATCGGCGGCTGGCTGGCCGAGGGTGGCATCGCCGCGGAGCTGGGAGTCGAGGCGCCGGTGACGCAGATCGACCTCGATGCCTCGGCGGTCGCGACCAGACTGGTCGGCCGCCGCGACGATCCGCTGGTCGTCCCCGTGCGGGTGCTGTGGTTACCGGCGGAGCGAGACGGCGTGCGCCGCACCACCTTCAACGATCTGATCGCGCTGTCGAATCCGCGCAAACCGCACCGGCTGATGCAGCGCCGCCTGATCGCCAAATCGCCGGACCGCCATCTGGTGCTCACCGGGCAGCCCGCCCGGCTCAGCGAGCTGCGCGCCAACAATCCGGCCGTCGCGGGCACCGCCGAGCCGTTCGCCCGCGCGGTCGTGCGCGCCGGCATCGTGGCGCTCGAGCGGGCCGAGCGCGCGGTGATCGGCGACCGGTACAAGGTGCCGCGGCTGGTCGCCGAGGAGATCCTCGACTCGCCGGAATTCCTGCGCCGCCTGGATGCGATCGCCGCGCACACCGGCACCGGGCCGCGCGAGGTGTACCGGCGCGCGGAGAAGGCGCTGAAGGAACTGGTGGCGGCGCAGAGCCGCCTGGTCTCGGATCTGTTCACGCAGGCGATGCGGCCGGTGCACGCCTCGACCTGGAAGGTGGACTGCGATCCCTCCGGGCTGGCCGGACTGCGCCGGCTCAATCGCCGGTATCCGCTGGTGTTCCTGCCCTCGCACCGCTCCTACGTGGACGCGTTCGTGCTGGGTGACGCGCTGGCGCGCAACGACTTTCCGCCCAATCACGTGATCGGCGGCGCGAATCTGGGGTTCTGGCCGATGGGCCCGATCGCGCGCCGCACCGGGACGGTGTTCATCCGCCGCAGCTTCGGCGACGACGAGGTCTACAAGGCGGTGGTCGAGGAATACTTCGCCTACCTGCTGACCAAGCGGTTCAATCTGGAGTGGTACTTCGAGGGCGGCCGCACCCGCACCGGCAAGCTGCGCCCGCCGCGCTACGGCCTGCTGAACTACCTTGCGGCGGCGATCCGTTCGCGCCGGGTCGATGATGTGATGCTGGTGCCGGTGTCGATCACCTACGAGCGGCTCAACGAGCTGGGCGCGATCGCGACCGAGCAGTCCGGCGGCGTCAAGAAGCCCGAGGGCCTGACCTGGCTCGCGCGGTACGTGCGCAATCAACAGCATTCGGCGGGGCACGTCTACCTGCGCTTCGGCGATCCGCTGTCGGCGCGGGAACACCTTGCCGCGCACGACGATCCGCTCGTCCCCGATCCGGGATTCGGCGCGCCGGAGGATCCCGAGGCCCGCGACCTGGAGCGTAAGGCCGTGCAGCGGTTGGCCTTCGAGGTCGCGGTCGGCATCAACAAGGTCACGCCGATCACGGTCAACGCGCTGGTGACGCTCGCGCTGCTGGGCGTGCACGAGCGCGCGCTGACCCTCGGCGAGGTGCGCCGCGTGCTGGCGCCGGTGCGCGACTACATCGAGCGCAGCGATCTGCCCACCGGCGTCATCGATACGCTGAGCGACGATCACGGACTGGCCGTGGTGCTGGAGCAGCTGTCGCTGGCGCGGGTGGTGACGGTGTATCGCGGTGGGCTGGAGCCGGTCTACAAGATCGAGGCGGGCGCCCACCTGGAGGCGGCGTTCTATCGCAACAGCGCCGTGCACTGGTTCGTGAACCGCGCCATCCTCGAACTGTCGATCATCGCGGCGGTGGAGGCGCCCGAGGGCGAGCAGTTGCAGGCGGGCTGGGATACCGCGTTCCGCCTGCGCGATCTGCTGAAGTTCGAATTCTTCTTCCCCGAGCGCGCCGAGTTCGCCGAACGGATGACCGCGGAAATGCTGCTGATGGACCCGGATTGGAATCAGCGCACCGCGGCGGGCACGGTCGGCGCGGATATCCTCGCCGAGCTGACCGAGTCGGGATTCGTGATGGCGCACCGCGTGCTGCGCTCGTTCTTCGACGCGCAACTGGTCGTGGCCGACCGGCTGGCGGCCCGCGACGGCGCCACCGAACTGGACCGCAAGCAGTTCATCGACGAATGCCTGGCCGTCGGGCGGCAGATGCTGTTACAACAGCATCTGCACAGCCCCGAATCGGTGTCGTCCGAATTGTTCACCACCGCACTGAAACTCGCCGAGAATCACGGCCTGCTCGAGGTGGCCGCCGATCCCGGCGCCGCCGCCGAACTGCGGGCGCGCCGCCGCGCCTTCGCCGACGAGCTGCGCCTGATCGGCACCCGCATCGCGCGCGCGGCGGCACTGGATCCGTCGAACCGGCTGGAGGAACTATGACCGACATGTCGGTCGACGCGGCGGTCGCCGCGATCGCCGCGGGTCCGCAGGGGCCGCGGGTCGCCGCGGTCTTCGATTTCGGCGGCACCGTCGTCCACGGCTTCACGCCGCCCTCGGCGCTCCGGCGGCTCACACGCCGCGGGGACGCGCTGGCCGGATCGCTGGTCACGAGTATTCGCGGCGCGCGCGCCGAGGGCGAGTACGAGCGATTCCTGCAACGCGTGATGCACCTGTGGGCCGGGCACACGGAATCCGAACTCGCCGAGCTGGGCGAGCGGCTGTTCCACCGCACGATCTACGGGCATCTCTATCCGGAGGCGTGGCGGCTGATCCGCGCGCACGAGGCCGCCGGGCACACCCTGGTGCTGGCCAGCTGCCTGACCCGGTTCCAGGTGCTGCCCGCCGCCGCGGAGCTGGGAATCGAGCACGCGCTCTGCACATCCATGGCCGCGCAGGACGGCGTGCTCACGGGCTACGTGGAAGACAAACCGCTGTGGCGCAACGGAAAGGCCGACCGGGTCCGCCGCTTCGCGGTCACGCACGATGTCGAACTCGCCGAGAGCTACGCCTACGCCGATGCCGCCACCGACCTGCCGCTGCTGGAGCTGGTGGGCCGGCCGCGGGCGGTGAATCCCGATCCCCGCATGGCGCTGGAGGCGGGCGAACGGGAGTGGCCGGTCCTCGGCTTCCGTCCCCGCGAGGGGGCACGGATCCCCGATATCGCGCGCACCGCAGCGGGTTTCGTGAGCCTGATCGGCGGCGCGCTGGCCGGTGTCGCGCTCGAGTCGCCGACCCGGGAGCGGCAACGCATGGCCGACGCCATGATCAGCTACGCGGCGGATGCCACGCTGCGCGCGACCGGGGTGCGGGTGCGGGTCACCGGCGCCGAGCACGCGCGCACCGCCCGCCCGGCGGTCTTCCTGTTCAATCATCAGAGCCAGTTCGACATGGTGGTGCTGGCGGAGGTGCTGCGGTCGGGATTCACCGGGATCGTGAAGCAGGAGGTCACGAAGAATCCGGTGTTCGGGCCGCTGATGCGTTTCGCCGGTGCGACTTTCATCGATCGCTCCGATACCGCGGGGACGAGAGCGGCGCTGGTGCCGGTCGTGGAGACGCTGCGCGGCGGGCTGTCGATCGTCGTCGCGCCGGAGGGCACGCGCTCGCTGACCCCGCGGGTCGGTCCGTTCAAGAAGGGCGCCTTCCATATCGCGATGCAGGCGGGGGTGCCGATCGTCCCGCTGGTGATCCGCAATGCCGGCGAGATCGCCTGGCGCGATTCGGCGATCGTGCACAAGGGCACCGTGGACGTGGCCGTGCTACCCCCGATCGATGTCGGCGGCTGGAATCCCCACGATATGGACGCCGAGGTGGAGCGTGTCCGTCAGCTGTTCATCGACACCCTGCTGAATTGGCCCGCGCCCGAAGGGGCCCCGAGCCGGCAGGGTTGATCAGACGCTCCTGCCGAACAGGAGCTTCCACGGCATGGCGGCCGATTCGAGCTGGACCTTCAGGCTCATCTTGGAGTCGCCCGTGGTGCGTTCCTCGAAACGGATCGGCACCTCGGCGATGGCGATGCCCTTCTTGATGGTCCGGTAGTTCATCTCGACCTGGAAGGAGTAGCCGTTGCTGTGGATCGAGGCGACGTCGATGGCGCGCAGCGTATCGGCCTTCCACGCCTTGAATCCGGCGGTGGCGTCCTTGACCCCCAGCCGCAGGATGGCGTTGACGTAGAAGTTGGCCCACGCGGACAGCGCCTTGCGGTACCACTTCCACTCCGCGGCGGTGGATCCGCCCGGCACGTAGCGCGAGCCGAGGACGACGCCGACCGGCTTGTCCCCCTCGCTGTCCGGGCCGGTCAGCTTGTCCAGCATGGCCGGAATGACCTCGGCCGGGTGGGACAGGTCGGCGTCCATCTGGATGACGACGTCGGCGCCCTCGTCGAGCGCGCGGGTGATGCCCGCGATGTAGGCGCGGCCGAGACCGTCCTTCTCGGTGCGGTGCAGCACGCTCACCACGGCGGGCAGTTCGGCGGCGAGTTTGTCGGCGACCTCGCCGGTGCCGTCCGGCGAGTTGTCGTCGACGACCAGGACGTGCAGATCGGCGACCGGTAGTGCGGTCAGCCGCTCCACCGCCACCGGCAGGTTCTCCCGCTCGTTGTAGGTCGGCACCACCACGGTCACCTTCACAAGTCGCCCTCCGCTCGATTCGACCCGGCTGCACGCCCGCGCGTGGGTGCGGGCACGATTCTGCTCTTGGAACCGTAGCCCACCACCACGAGCGGGTACGAGTTAGCTCCGGGGGAATCGGCGACCGCCCCTCAGTCCTCCTCGCGCGAGTCGGCCCGCGCATTCCGCTCCCGGACGATGTCCAGGGCACGCTCCGCGGTCGCCTGATCCGGATAGGGCCCCATGCGATCGGCGAACCAGCACCGCTTCCCCTGCTCGGCGCGATGGTGTTTCAGGCAGTAGTACCAGGCAGCATCGGTTTCACCCATGCGACCAGCATCCCATCCACCCCCAACCCCCCGCACCCAACACGCCCCACCCCCAGGTTTGCTACCACCACCAACCCCGCAACAGCAAACCCCCCAGCCACACCCAACCAACAGTTCAACCACCCACAAGATCAATGACAAGCACAGCAACAATGAAGCTGCCCCCTACACCCTCCACCCCGCACACCCCCACCGACAATTGTGGTCATATCGCACTCCCGCCCCGGGAAATACGTTCACTACGGACAACACATATCCGAGTCCACAATGCCCAAAAGATACCCATCCTTGTATGCCTTGAAATGAAAGACTCACCTTGAACCGTAAACACCACCCCCACACCGATTCCCGCAGATCAACCAAGCAAGGAAGGAGACTGAGCGGAGCGTGAGCGAAGGGCGAAAATCAGGAGCCTTTGCGACAACAACCCAGTACTACACCGGAGACACGACAGCCCAACTCCACCCCACCAACAGGATCCGGGAAACGACCGCCTACTGAACCCCACCAACAGGGGGTCCGGGGAGGCGAAGCCCCCCGGTCCGGGGGTGTGGGGGCGATGCCCCCACAAATCACCCCCGAACAAGGCGAAGGCCCTCCCTGAGCAAGGGAGGGCCTGAGGGGGTGGCCAAGGCCGGGATCGAACCGGCGACCTTCCGCTTTTCAGGCGGACGCTCGTACCAACTGAGCTACCTGGCCGGGGCACCCGTACCGAATGCCTGGTATATGTCTTGCGACCCTGACGGGACTCGAACCCGCGACCTCCGCCGTGACAGGGCGGCGCGCTAACCAACTGCGCCACAGGGCCTTGCTCTGCTTCCAACGGTGTTGCCACCGTACCCCCTACGGGATTCGAACCCGCGCTACCGCCTTGAAAGGGCGGCGTCCTAGGCCGCTAGACGAAGGGGGCCCGGCCGGATTTCTCCGGTCCGTTTCTCAACGGCGTCCGTTGGGAGCCCGCATAGCTTATGACAGCACGATCGTGACATCCAAATCGGCTGGTCAGAGGCCCAGCTGGGCTCGTGGACCTTAGACGCCGAGGTCCTCCAAGCGAGCGGACGCGCGCCAGCCGACCCGCCGGAACTCGTCGAGCCACTCGGGGGTGGACATGGATTCGATGATCACCTCCAGCGCCTCGGTGAACCGGCCACGCAGGTCGATGCCGCCGCCCAGCAGGTCGATGATGTAGCGCTGGCCGGCCAGCGCGGCGGCGAGGGTGCGGGTGAACCGGTCCGGGTCGGAGTCCTGCCGCAGTTGCTTCTGCTCGACCGCGCGGACGGCCAGCAGCCGGACGGCCCGGCCGAGGATGCGCCCGCCGCCGGCCTGCACGTCGCGGTAGAACTCCGGTTCGATGATGAGACGGAACTCGGCCTGGATGATGATGTCGTTCTCGAGCCGCAGCGCGATCTCGTCGATCATCCCGTGCATGATGTCCAGGGCCCCGAGATCCGTTCGGGTGAGCCATCTTTCGGTGGTCGCGCGATAGCGCTCCACGGCCGCGTCCAAGACCGCGCGCGCCAGATCCTCCTTGGAGTCGAAGTGGAAGTACATGGCGCCCTTGGTGGCGCGTGATCCTTCCAATATGCGGTTGAGCGATGCCGCGGCATAACCGCTCTTCCCGAATTCAACGGCGGCGGACCTGATGATCGCCGCACGTGTCCGGCGGGCCCGCTCTTGCTGCCGTGCCATGCTCGAAACGCCTCCGAAGCTACTTGCCGCCGGAAGACTCCCATTAGGAACAGTCTTCGACGCGAAGGTTATGAGATTTTCAAATACTTCAGCTCGGGCTACTGCCCGGTTTTTCAAACTTTTGGTATGGAAACTCGCGAGAAAACCTGAAACGCACTGGCTGGTATAGTTCTCGACGCCCGTGTGCGCCGCAGGGGGTGCGCACCCGGGCGTTTTCTTCGTTTCGGATCTGCCTCCTGCGACGCGATCTCCAGGGCATCGCGATCGGCCTGACCGGTCGCGACATTCTTCGGGCACATCAACCATAGGCCGAATCCCATCCCGCCGGGGCACTCCCGGTTCTTCCGGAATTCACCAAGCGGTCACCGTACCCCGAAACTGCACCCACCGTAGGCCGTACCGGCAAGTCAGTTCGCCGAATCGCGTTTCTTCCCCTATGGCAAATTCATAGCAACCGGTTGGGCGTTTGGTTCCTTTCGCGAATTCCACCGCGCGCCAGCGCCGTTCAGGGCCGGGCGAACTCCGCCCCGGCGAACCACCGCCCGCCGAACTCGCCCGCCCGTTCCTCCGCCGTCCCCCCGGCCGATCCACCGACACACTCACCTCCGGTACCAATTACGTTGCCACGCACCACGATTGGTTGATATTTCCATACTTCTGCTCTCAAACAAATTGGGAACCAAAGCGATTGCCCGGACCGCCACTGCCCCAGTCGTATCGACCGGAGGCCCCGACATGTATCAGTCGTCACCATCCGGAACCTTCGCCGTCCCGATCGCGACCCCGCGCGCACCGCATACCTCCCCACACGCCGCCTACACCGGCCCGGCCGCCGCCACGACCGGACGCCCGCCCCGGCCGCATCCGGACAACCCACACCAACCAGCACGAATCCCCCACCCCGGATACCGGTTACCGATCGCGCGGACAGCCCATTAGACTTGCGAGCCGCGCCCCTATAGCTCAGTTGGTAGAGCTACGGACTTTTAATCCGCAGGTGTTGACGATCTGACCTGCGGAAACGCTAGAATCATGGGGCAGTCGTGGGGCAGAGACAGCAAAACGGGGACTCAGCAGCCAGAACTGCGGAGTCCCCGTCGAGACTGTGCCCCCTGCAGGGCTCGAACCTGCGACCTAGTGATTAAAAGTCACCAGCTCTACCAACTGAGCTAAAGGGGCTCGGCGCGAGACAGACTACCAGCGCCCGCCGCTGCGCCCCGAATCGTGCAGAGGATGGATCCAGATGGCTTGGGCCGAGAAACTTCCTAGCGGCCGCTATAGGGGTGGCTACCGCGGCTCTGGAGGCGAGAAGAGGTACCTGCCGGGCACCTTCACGCGGAAGGACGAGGCGGTGCGGCAGGCGGCCAAGAAGGAAGTGGACGAGCGCGACGCGCCGACGCCGGCCGCGGCGCGAACGATGACCTGGGGCGAGTGGGAAGAACGCTGGCAAACCGTCCGGATTGTGGCGAAGAGCACAGACAGATCCGATCAGGGCCGCCTCCGGGACCATGTCCGGCCACGCTGGCAACGGACTCCGCTGCGCGAGATCGACACGGATGCAGTCCAGAAGTGGGTGACCGACCTCACACGCAGCGGCATGGCTCCGTCGACGGTGACCAAGTGCTATCGACTGCTCAGCGCCTCGATGAAGGCCGCTCTGAACGCTCGGCTCATCACGTCGAACCCATGCAAGGGCATCGTCCTCCCCAAACCCGGCCCCATGCCGGAGCACTACCTCGATGACAGCGAAATTTCGGCAATCAAGGTGTCTCTCAGCGACTTCGACACCCTTGTGTTCGAAACGCTCCTCGGCACAGGCATGCGACTAGGTGAGGCCATGGCGCTGCACTGGGAGAGCGTCGATCTCGAATGCCGCGTGATCAACATCGAATGGGGCTATGACCCTGTCGAACAGGAGATGAAGGCCCCGAAAGACTACGAACGCCGGGCGATTCCGATCGGCGCGACCCTGACCAAGTTGTTGCGCAAACACCTTCACCAGGTCGGATACGGCCGTCCGGCACCGAGCCCCATGCAGTACCCGAAGGACGCTCGAGTGCACACCGGACTCGTGCTTGCCCACGTCGACGGCCGGCCCTTCGACCCGTCGAACCTCCGGAACCGCTTCGACGCATCGGTCCGTATCGCCTACATCGGCAAGGGCAAGACCAGACGGAAGGTCGGACACACACGCCTTCACGACCTCCGGCACACCTATGCCAGTCGATTGCTAGAGAAGGGAATTCCGATCGAGGAAGTCTCCCGACTCCTTGGGCATGCCAGCCTCGCAACAACTCAGCGTTACGCGCACCGCGGCAAGAAGCAGTGGACCGATGTACGTGCAGTACTGGGTTGAGAGCCCGCCTGTGGTGTCCCATGATGTCGGTTCCACGGTTCGATCTCGAAGGCCATGCGCTCAAACGTCAGCAGTCCACGGTGATGGGCACAGGCCGTGACCAGGTCGCCGTTCAAATTCGGTCAACCACCAGCGGCTGCGCCCGGTGAGATCTAGGTAACACCGGGGCGCGAGCGAAAGATAGTCCCTAGCGCTGGGTGGAGTGCAGCTCTCCAACCTTGAGCCGCCACTGGGGAAAGGAGGCGCGGTTGATCCCCGCGTTCGACGACGCAACCGGGTACATACCCCCTGGTCGCTACTCGTGCACACTCCAAGAGGTCCAAGACCGGCTCGTCTTGGCCGACGAGTTCACGACCTCGTACACGCGCAACCCGTTGTTCGCAGGTCTCCTCACCTACGTCGCTCACTGGCAGGACACGTCAGACAAACTGCAATCTCCCTCACCCCTGCTTCGCTCGTTTTGGATCGCGGGAAGTTTCGCATCCTCCAAAGTTGATCCGGGCGACATCGACATCACACCGGTCATCGACGGCAAGCTCGCCGACGAAGCACACGGCAAACCGGGATCAAAGATGATCAGGAAGCTCACCCAGCATCGTGACGGGATCAAACAGCGGTACGGTCTGGAGGTGTTCCCCCTTCGCTGGTATCCCGTTGTGCAACCGCACCGTGCGGATGCATCGCTGGACGGCGACCAGCAGGCATATCTCAGCGACCGAGGTCGGTTGGACGACTGGTGGGAACGCTGCCGAATCGACGGGTCTGATCTACCCTCGATAGAAGGCTGTGACAGCCGCCGAGGCTACTTGGAGGTCCGGCTGTGAGCGTCCGCGACCAGTTCCCACACCTCATACAGAACTACCGGCCCGATCCAGACATCGATGAAGTCGATGACGAGCCCGCCTCGTCCTATCTCCGTGCGACGATGCTCGAAGGACTGCGCCAGTTCGAACCTGCAGCATCTCTGCCAGGATTCGCCAGCATCAAACTGACCGGTCAACCATTCGATGATGGCCTGTTCAACGCGGCCGCCGCTGAGATTTTCAGTCAGCTTGATCGCGAGGTTCGCGCGGCCGCTCCAACCGATACAGCCGAACAGCTCTCCATCGGGTTCCGCGAGGTTCACGCCGGCAGCGTCGTCCTTCCTCTCGCACCGTTCGCCGCCGACACCCCCTCAGAGGAAGAGCTGGCGATGGTCGGCCCGTCTCCCCTCGAACTCGCCCTCATTCGCGTTTTGGACCTGCACGACTTGCTTGAGAGCGACGAGATCCCCGTTCGCTGGACCGCCGACAACGTCCCGCACAACTTGGCCCACCGACTGCGGTTGTTGATCGAATCGCTCGACAAAGCCGACGCCGGAGTCGAGATTGATCTGTCGCAACACAACGGGCGCCGACGGAAGTCTCGACTCACCAGCCGTGGACGGCAACGCGCAAACCGCTTGTTCGAACCGCAAGGCACAGTCGAGATCGAGGTACAAGCTGGAGATCTGGCGGGCATCACGCTCGGCAGCGAGTTCGCGCAGGTGCAGCTGCGGCCAGGGTTGGGCAAACGAAAGATCGACATCGTCCAAGTTCCACCAGAAACGGCCAAGAACCTTCCCTGGGACGTCTACCTGCGGATTGAAGTACGCACCGTCAAGAGTTCCGACCGTTTTGGCGAGCGAAAACGGACCGAACATCAGTTCATTCGCGTACTGGACCACGCCGACCCGCTGCATGCAAGCGAAGCAGATCCCGAACCGTGAAACCTGGACCTAGGTATTCCGCCTCATACGCAGCCAGACGACAGTGCGCGACGCTCCACCCAACTCCGCTGCACTGCGTTGTCAGTCCTCCGGCGGCCGTTCTGGTCGATCTATCCAAACCCATCCCCGGCCATCATCGGCGAGGTCGATTTTCAAGAGTTTCATCCGCGACATCTCTTGAATGAGCCTTTCGTGTTCGACCCCAGCGCGGTGGGGGCGGATCTCAATATCACTGAGGTTGCGGACAGATACGTTGGGAGTGATGGACGTCGCAGAGGCAGTAGCAGGCGGCACCTTGATGGTGACGCGGTTCTGTGGCGCTGTTGCCGTGAACTCTTTCGCCGTCTTCTTGCGGCCGAACCAAAGGTGGGCCGCCCACGCCATCTTGCTTACCGGGCCTCCTGGGACATGATCCAACTCGGACAGCCACTCTTCCTCAAACCGCTCCCGATGCGCTGCTTCTAGCGCTTTCGCTGCCGATCGGACGATTACCTTCGGTAGCGCTTTGGACCATCCGGTGACCTCTTCGGTCAACACTGCCGTCACCGCAGTGCCGCCTACCAGCCCCCCGGCGCCAATCAGTGCGACGATGACCTCGCTCACAGGGCACTGCCATGCGCCGGCCGCAGTCCGTTTAGTGCACGTGGAGCGACCTTCGGCGCCGGAAGGCTCCGAAGAACCTGGTATGCCCCTTGAAGTCCGTCCGTCGTGAGCTTGTAGAACCTGCGGCGCGGACGGCCTTCGACCTCGGCGACTTCCCAGCCGCTTTCAAGCCAGCCCGCTTCCTCCAGTCTGACCAGCATCGGATACAAGGTCCCCGACTTGATACCGGTCGATTTCGACAGGTCATACCCGTAGAACGATGAACACGGGTCATCCAACAACTTGTCCAGGACCTTCACGAGCGGTCCAGTGATCCTTGGTTGAGCCATTCCGTAAGTCTACATAGGTAGAGAAACGACCTACCGACGACGCACCGCGCCGCCCACAGGAACCCGGCAGCAGACCAGGCGTGCTACCGCCATATGAGCCCCCTTACCTGTGGCTTCTCCGCAAACGGATGGCCAAGACTTCATCACTACTTCCTGAAGAATGCGCGCCGTGAACCCGGTTAACGCCCATACTGGCTGCCCGAGAGCTGACGAATACCCAGAGACGCAGTCGAAGGAGATTGGTCGTGACCGAGATCAGGTACATCGCGGTCCCTCCCCGCCGATTCCGGCTCAATCGGACGGACGGAACAGTCGTCGAGACGACGCTCATCGGCCTTTGGCGCAGAGTCCCTGCCAGCGGCGCCGGGCGGGACAACGAGATCATTGGCTGCAAGGTTCGCTTAGGGGACGGCATGGAAGTCCCGCTGGACCAACTCATGAACGAGTGGGGCGAAACTACCTTGGGCACTCCGGACCTCCACGACTGACGTCCTGACCCTGGCGCGAGGACGTCATCAGCTGGGCTACTGGGAGCGAACGAGCTTCAGCGCCGGCCGAGCAGGCGCAGGCTTGGACTCGGGGCCTGCGTCACTTTGCGCCGCGACAGTGTGCAACGTCGAGCCGAACGTCATTGCATGAAGCTCAGAGACCGGCAGCCCTAGCTCGGCTGCAACATCGGCGATACGGGCGCGGCCTTCCCTGCTCCGGAAGATAGCGCTGAACACCCGCGAGGTTTCATGCTGAGGCATGCCGGCAGGCTCTCCCGAGCGGTACCCAAGCTCGGACAGCCGCACGCAGTTCTGACGATGACCCCACTCCGTCAGTCGTCCGGCGTCGCGCAAGGCGTAGTTCAATGCCATCGCAGAAACCCTGAAGTATTTCTTGTACTCCAGGATGTCAGTCACCGAGGGCTCCCGCGGGAGGCTGCTGCGGAGCAGACTCGGCGGCATCAGCAGAGCAGAAGCAAACCTGTCCGCTTCACGCTCGATCGCGTTCCCGCCCTCCGGCAGCCCAGGATGCAGGACGAGGTGGCCGATCTCGTGAGCTAAGTCGAAACGAGACCGCTCTGGAGTCTTCGACATGGACAGGAATACGTATGGCTTGTCGTCAGACCAGACACTGAATGCATCGACAAGATCAGTGCCGCGAGGAAGGGACAAGACACGTATGCCCTTCGACTCTGCCAGCTGGATCAGGTTCGGCAAGGGACGCTCCCCTAAGCCCCACAGCGCCCGAACTGACGCCGCAGTCTCGACGGGATCGGTGTTCTCGACTTCCGGCAGATAGACGTCGGGGAGCTGAAAGTGCTTGTCGATCCAAGCGTAGAGTTCGACACCAATCTGCCCCGCAGCGATCGCTGCGCGCCGTTGCGTAGCGGACGCCCGACGGCGCGCCCGGAAAAACACCCGGTCTTCTGACAGGTCATCAACCGCAGGATGGTCGAAGAACTCGGGCTTACATCCGAGCACAGCAGCAAGCGTCGCGATCGCAGAAGCTGGTGGTCCCTTGCGTTCGTAGTCGTTGATTGTGCGAACCGTGACCGCCATCGCCTCAGCGAGGGCGGTCTTGGTCATCCCAGCTCGATGCCGAGCAAGGGTCAGACGTGATGGCTCAGGGCGACTAACGTCCACGGTCCACGATCGGGAAGTCGATGCCACCGTCGCCGTCGCCATCGACGTCAGGCGGAAGCGGCAAGTTGTGCGAGATCGGCGGGAGGATGATCCGATACTCCCACTCAACGATTCGGTTCTTGACAACCTTCGATGGGAGGGACAATTCAGCTCGCGTCTCGTTGGGGTCTTTGGCCCGATAGTAGAGCAGAACCCAGGTAAGGATCTCCTCAGGACCGGTCCCAGTGATCGGGATGGAGATGTCTAGGGGCAACGCAAGTTGGTTGCTGTTTACAGATTCCCCGGTAGATGGACCACGCCTGTTCTTGTTCGACGGGGTCGGACCGTCCAGCTGGCCAGTACCGATGGTTCCTCCGATCACCATGATCGAGAGTTCACCGTCTGGCCGAACCACCCGCGGCGACCCCTTGGGATCCTCTAGCGTCCATTCAAGCTCTTGGACAAGCCTGCTCCGAAGGCCCGCTACCGTCGCGATCCATCGCTCCATGCCTGCGGTAAGGAGAGGGTGATACTTAGTCGCACTGGAAGCTGCCTGCTCACCACTGTCCAACGCCGCATGAAGGATGTCGACGGTGAGCCCAAGATTCGCAAGTACGAGATGCGCATCCGCAGCTGGGGTGAGAGGACGAAGAAGCGGTTCATTGGCTGCTGGCTGCGTCATGCTCGCATCGCTCCTAGAAAGTCGTTTCCAACACCCAACATCCTCTCATGATCATGTCGAAAACCGGAAGACCCGCAGCTCGGCAAGTCGTCTAGTTGGCCTCACGCCTGGCCCGGCACATCACACCAGATGCGACTTCGCACCGTCACAGATTACAGTACAATCGAATGTATGTTCGATAACCTGTGAATTGGCGATTCGAACTTCTTGACCCTCACCAGAGCTGCGGTAGACCGGCCCGGCTGTCACCCTGGCACCCCCGCCCCTCTGGGCGGTCCCCGCGCCGGAGGCGTGCTGTTCCGCGGCCGTGGCCGCGATGTCCTTCGGTCGGGAGCGCGAACCTGGGGTTCGTGGTGTCTGTCCCTCCGGTATGGCCCGGGGCGTCTCGATCACAGGGGCAGTAGGTGGCAAGGGTGGCCGGAGGCCATCGCGTAGCGACGCCGCAGGCGCCCTTGCTGCCTGCTGACGCTGTGATAAGCCCCGGAAAGGGCCATGCTGGAGGGACAGACACCACCTCGCGCGACCAACCGCGCGAGCGCTAGCTCGCGGACGACGGCGGCCTGCGCCGTCGCACCCACTACGCCACCGCCGGCCGCGATGCGGATCTGACGTGGACACGAATCAGGCGATGCCAACCGCAGCGTGCGCGCACGACGAGCCCCGCAAGCCGGAGGAACCCAAGCTAGCGACGGGGCAACAGCGTGGCGAACAAAGGCCGCTAGCGGCCGACTTCGACACGCTAGCCCGTCGCGGAACCACCTTGCCAACGTGAGATAACCACCCAACCCAGCCACCTACCCAACTCAGAAAACCCTCCCCGCACCCCCTCTGACCTGTTCCTTGAATGGAGTACTTCCACCCACCCACCAGACAGACATCTCATGTCCGTCTCACGAAGTGGGCATGAGATGTCTGTCTGGTGGGTGGGTGGAAGTACGGAACGCTACGCGCAGGTCAGAGGGGGTGCGGGGAGGGTTTTCGTCATGGCGAAAAGCCATGACTCACGATCTTGCTTTTTCCCGAGCGATTCAACAGCTATTCAATGCCATTTCTCACCCCTGACCTGCACCAAGATCGGCTCGCCGTGCCGGCGAGCGGAGAGGCCGAGAGGCCGAGAGGAAGGTCGGCGCCGGCCGGACAGCCGGATACCGGATGGCATCGGCTATCGAATTCGAGCAGTTGGCTGCCGCCGGCCAAATCATCTACTCGAACACCCGGTATGACTCCACGTACATCATCGATCAGCCCGAGCTGAGCAGAATAATCGCCGCTGGTGAGATCCCAGTTCTGCATGTCGGCCAACCAGAGGCGATAGACGCGCTTCTCGCTACAGCGCCAACGATTCGATGGGTCGTAGTTGAACTGTGGTGCCCGCGAGAGGTCGCCGCCGAGCGTGCCGCTGCTCGCGGTACCAACGACACCGCCGAGCGCCTGGCAGTATGGGACGCCACTCCGAGACTGGCCGTCGCTGACGCTCAAATAGACACGAGCACAGTCGATCCGGCTGCCGCCGCGCGCAAAATCATGGAGGCTGTAGCCGCTGCCAAGTGCTCCATCGTCGTGCCAACGATGCACCTCGTACATCCCGACGGCACAGTGGATTTGGCCGCTACCCGACGCCATGCAGTTGCGGCTGCCGAGAGCTGGGTCGACTTCTTTCTGATCAACGGCTCAACTACGGCTGGAAGCGAACTTACCAATATGGAGCGCGCCGCCGTTCTCGACATCTGGCTAGAAGCGGCCGACCCCGGACGGTTATTGGCCTGCGCTTGGTCTGCCGAAGATGTCGCAACCGCGGCTGACCGGCACGTGACACCGATGGCAGTGCTTCAGGCCAACACGCAGATAGCTGCTGAGCAGTTCCTCCAGGCCCTACCGCCTGGATCGACCATCTACAGCCACCCGATGTTCGGCAGGACTTTTGACGCCAAGCTGGCGGCCTGGGCGAGAAGCATGGGCCACCTGCCGAGCGGCGGGAAACTGGCCAAGATTCGCCCAGACGAGACCGCTGAGATACATCGCACTGCACCGGAATTCACGATTTGGGACGGTTCGGCCCGACGAATTCAGCGGTCAGTTGCCGCGGGTGCTGCCGGCGTCGTCGCAACAACGCTCTCGGCCATGCTCACGGACCTACCGCCACGCAGCCTTGCACGGATTCAGCCCACGATCGACGCCGTACAAGCCACACTCGATCAACTCCCCGATCGAACCGCCAAACGCCGCTGGATCCTCGATCAGATCGAGGTCTAGCATTGCCTAGTCATAGTGGGGCTCTTCGATGGCGCGGGTGTTCCGAGCGAGAGGTCGATGGGGTGGATCCGAATGTTGTTGTGGCGGCAATAGCTGCTGCGGTCTCGGCGGGTGCGACGGCGGGTTTGACCGATACGGCAAAAGCGGCGGTCGCGGATGCGTACAAGGTGCTGAAGGGAGTGCTCGCCCGCAAGTATGGATCGGTCGATGTCGTGATGGTGGAGGCGAAACCGGCTTCGCTGGCACGGCAGGATGTCCTGGAAGCCGAGCTCGTCGAGGCTGGCGCCGACGGAGATGATGAGCTCCGGGGTGCAGCAGAGCAGGTGTTGCGGGTGGTGCATCAGTACGTCCCTCAGGCTGCGGAACTGGTGGGCGTCAAGCTGACTCGGGTCAAGGCCGGCGAGTTGAAGATCGCTCGGATCAAAGCTACCGGCGCTTCCGGCGTCGACGCCCGGGACGTGGAGGTCACGGGCGAGTTCGTGATTCGCGATGTCGAGGTGGAGGCGTCCCCGACCCACCCTCACTGAGCGCGGACCGGCGACCCCGAGACTCTAAGGCGCCGATATCGGCGCCCGCCGCCTATTCCGGTATCCGCGCGAACAGTATCCACCACACCACGGTTGTCGGCGATCAGCACATCCACACGGTCGCCGGTACCGCGCCGGCGCTGACCGAGTTGGTCGAGTTACGAGGCGCTGATGGTGATGTGCCGCTAGTCAGCGAGCTCGATCCCTACCGGTTGAAGGCCACGCCTTCGGAGTTCGGTGACAGCGAACACTACGGGGTCGATGACCCGTACCTGCCGCGTACCCACGCCGATGTCGACCGAAGAGTGGCCACGGCCTTGGCTGGCGAGCGGTTAGTGCTGGTGATCGGCCCATCGAAGGCGGGGAAGACCCGTACCTTGTTCGAAGCGGTCCGCCGCGAGTTACCCGAAGCGCGAGTCGTGGTACCCGACCCAGAGTCACTGGCGCGAGTGCCGGTAAGCGAGCAGTACCGCAACCACCCGGAGACATTGGTGGTCTGGCTGGAGAATCTCGATGAATTCACCCGCGCTGAGTCGTCATTAACACCACGGCTGCTCGCAGCATTGACTGAGCGGCCTGCGCGGACGGTGGTCGTAGCCACCCTGCGCAGTGAGAAGTACGAGGAGTTGCGCGCCGGTGGTGAACTCGCACGAGACGTGCGTGCTGTGTTCGAACAATCCACCCGGATCGAGTTGGCACCGACCAGCGCCAGCGCCAGCGAGCAGGCGGCAGCGAAAAGGCTGTATCCGTCGCTGGATCTGGCCCGCTACGGGCTCGCCGAAATGCTCGCGGGTGCACCAGCATTGCTTGCGCACTACCGGCGCGGCCGTACCCCCGGCCGGATCACCGCCCAGTCCGCCGCCTACACCGCAGTGGTGGAGACTGTCATCGACTGGGCGCGCATCGGGCGCTTCGACCCGATCCGTGAGGACCGGCTGATCGAACTCGCCCGCGCGGTGATCGACACCCGATACAGCGCCTACGACATCACCGACGACATCCTCACCGCCGCCATCGCCGAGGCACGCCAACCCCAACAAGGCACCGGCCACACCAGCGCGATCGATCCGACCTGGTTGGCTAACCCCCGAGCCCGGGCGTACCGTCCTTTCGACTATCTCGCCGCCGCTGACGACGGCCAACACGAGCAAACTGTGCGGCCCATCGTCGAATCGTTCTGGCCTACCGCCACGCTCAATGCCAATTACGCCACTCTCACCGCAGTCGGCGCTTCGGCCTATTTACGGGGCCACCTCGACATCGCCTTTGAGCTCACCCGCCGCGCCGCCGACGCCGGGCACACCCCCGCCATGACCAATCTCGGGGCTCTACTCCGGGCGTGCGGCAACCTCGCCGAGGCCGAGACCTGGACCCGCAAAGCCGCCGACACGGGCGACTCTGCCGCCATGAACAAC
>NZ_BAGL01000010.1 GCF_000308875.1 Nocardia transvalensis NBRC 15921 | reverse complement strand
GCTGCCGCTGCGGCAACCCGCCCGCGGCCGCACCGTTCGCCGGCGCGCCGTTCGCGGCCGCGGGCCGCTCGGCCCCCGCCCGGTCGGCGCCGGGCCGATCGGAGATCGGACCGCTCGAGGTCGGATCCACCGTGACCATGACGTTGCCGCTGGGCGTGCGGGTGACCGCGCGGGTCTGCATCGACGGCGGACCGGGACGCTGCGTCGGCTGAGCGTTGGGCGGCGTCTGCGAATTCGGTTGTCCCTGCGCCGGAATCTGCACCGCGGCGCCGCCGGGCGTCACGATGAGCGGCTTGGGCACGTGCACGGTGACCGTGACGCCGGGATCGCGCGCGGTGTCGAACGTGGGCCGCAGCCGCACGGTCAGGCCGTGCCGCTCGGCCAGCCGGCCGACCACGAACAGACCCATGTGACGCGCGGTGTCCGGACCGACCTCGGCGATGCTCTCGAGGCGGCGGTTGATCTCCGCCATCTCCGCCGGCGGCATACCGATACCGCGGTCGGCGACCTCGATCAGCAGGCCCTGCTCGTGCGCCTGGGCGAAGGTGAACTTCACGTCGGTCTCGGGCGGCGAGGCGCGCAGCGCGTTGTCGAGCAGCTCGGCGAACAGGTGTGCCATATCGGAGGCGGCCGGTTCGGTGATGGCGCCGCGCGGGGTGGCGCCCAGCTTCACGCGCTCGTAGTCCTCGACCTCGGAGATGGCCGCGCGCAGCACGTCGGCGATCTCGACCGGGGCCGTCTTGCCCCGGCGCTGCTTCGGCGTACCGGCCAGAATCAGCAGGTTGTCGCCGTTGCGTCGCATACGGGCGGCGAGGTGGTCCAGCCGGAAGAGGTTCTCCAGCAGGCGCGGGTCCTTCTCGTCGTACTCCATCGCCTCGATGAGCGAGAGCTGATGGTCGACGAGGGATTTGGAGCGCCGCGCCAGGGTCTCGAACATGTCGTTGACCTGAGTACGCATGGCGGCCTGATCGGCGGCCAGGCGCAGCGCCTGCCCGTGGATGTCGTCGACCGCGCGGGCGAGCTGGCCGACCTCCTCCTCGGTGTGCACCGGCATCGGCTCGAGCGGGACGTCCTCCGGGCTGGCGCCGTCGCGCAGCCGGGACACCTCGTGGCCGAGGTCGTGCTCGGCGACGCGCAGCGCGGCCAGGCGCAGCTTGCGCAGCGGCACGATCATCGAGCGGGCGATGAGCACCGCGAGCACCAGCGCGGCGAGGATGGTCGCGATGACGATCACCGCGTAGCGGATGGCGCCGGTCCGGGCGTTGTCGGCCAGGCTCTTGACCTGAGCGTCGATATCGGCGCTGGACTGGGCCACTACCTTCTGGTAACCGGCGAGGCTGTCGAGCGCGGACTGCCGCAGGTCCTGCAGCGGGATCTGGCCGGAGGCCGCCTGCGGCCCGTTGGTCAGCGAGATCCGGTTGTTGACGCCCTGGGTCAGCTCCGCGATGGCGGGATCGCCGTCCGGGAAGCGGTGCGCCAGGATGCCCAGCATCTGCCGCTCGGTATTCGCGGCGATCTGGAAGTCGCGCAGGCCGTCCTTGACATTGCCCCGGATCGCCTCCGCCATACCGGCGGTCTCGGAGATCAGCACCGCGCGGGTGTTGAGCGAGTCGACCAGACGTAGCTTGGCCGCCTCGACGCCCGGGTCGGAGATCGTCGCGGTGATCGCCTCCGCGGTGCGGACGCTGTTCTGCCGGATCGCCTCTTCCTGGGTGAGGGCTTCCTCGATCGTCTTCGACGGGGCGGCGCCGTTGGCGCGAACGGCTTTGGCGCCGTTGATCATTCCATCGATCGCGGTGCGACCGCCCGGTACGCCGTCCAGCCGCGGCGCGGCCTTCTCGGCGGCGGTGATCGCGTTGTCCAACGCGGTCAGATCGGCGTCCTGCACGAGCGACTGATTGGGGCCGAGCATGATCATCTGCTCGCCGGCGACGGTCGCCGCCGCGGCGCTCAGGCCGGTGACGGCCGGGATCGCCTGTACGTGCTTGACCGCCGTATCCAACTCGCTGGAGTCGCTGAACTGCGCCGCGATCCTGGAGGCGCCGAGCACCACCGCGACGAGGAGGGGGACGGCAAGGACCGCCGTAACCTTCCAACGCAGGTCCCAGTTGCTAAGCGCCCAACGCTTACTGCCGGACCTAGCGGCGTCACGCATCTCCACTCACTTTCCAAACTGGCCCCAGCCATGCGCCATCAGCGGGCCTCCGACGATCCCGTACGGGGCTCGACAGGCAGAGCTGGCCGAGAACTGCGGCTGGCCGAGAAATTGCGTCCATGACGGCCGACATATGTGGCATGCGATTCTAACGGATCAATAACTTCTTGTGTGACCTGTTGGCAACGTCCAGCCGTTGACCTGCCTATTCCGGACAAAATCAAAGGTCGCGGCGCCCGCCCGGACGTCGCGTGAAGTCTGCCACAATCAGGCTGATCTATCGAGGCGGGCATCGAGGCGAGGCAGGGAGTCACACGGTTGAACGCGAAGCAGGAGTACCGGCCCGCCTACCAGACCAGCCTGGTCGATCCCGCCGACTTCTGGGGCGCCGCCGCGCAGGCCATCAGCTGGGACGTTGCGCCCACTCAGATCCTCGACAGCACCGCCCGCCCGACGGCTCGCTGGTTTCCCGATGGTCGCCTCAACACCTCCTACAACGCACTGGATCGGCATGTGCGCGATCTCACACCGGAAGCGGGCTCGACAGCTGACGAGTTCCCTCCGACCGGCGGACGCGCGGACCAGCCGGCCCTAATATACGACTCCGCTATGACGGGCGCCACACTCGTCTACACCTACGCGGAGCTGCTGGCCGAGGTCGCCGAGTTCGCCGGCGCGATGCTGCGCCTGGGCGTCCGCACCGGAGACCGGGTCGTCATCTATATGCCGATGATCCCGGAAGCCGTGGTCGCGATGCTGGCCTGCGCCCGGATCGGCGCGGTGCACTCGGTGGTCTTCGGCGGGTTTGCCGCGCACGAGCTGGCCGCGCGCATCGACGATGCCGAACCTGTGCTCATCGTCACAGCATCCGGCGGTCTGGAGCCCGGTAAGCGCATCGAGTACCCGCCGATCGTGATGCAGGCGCTGGATCAGGTCTCGGCCACGGGGCCCCGGCACGTCGTGGTCAAGCAGCGCAACGGATTTCCGACCATACGGTTCGCTACGCCGCAGCCGGCCACGGACAATCTCCCGGGATCCGCGGATACGGTCGCCGCGCAATGGATCGACTGGGAGGACATGGTCCGCGACGCGGAACCGGCCGAACCGGTCTCGATGGCGGCCACCGATCCGCTCTACATCCTCTACACCTCCGGCACCACCGGGAAGCCCAAGGGCGTGGTGCGCGACAACGGCGGGCACGCGGTCGCCCTGGCCTGGTCCATGCGCAACATCTACGACGTAAGCCCCGGCCAGGTGATGCTGACGACCTCCGATATCGGCTGGGTGGTCGGCCACTCCTACATCGTCTACGCCCCGCTGCTGGTCGGCGCCACCACCGTGCTGTTCGAGGGCAAGCCGATCGGCACCCCGGACGCCGGCACCTACTGGCGGCTGGTCGACCGGCACGACGTGCACGTCATGTTCACCGCCCCGACCGCGCTGCGGGCCATCCGCCGCGCCGATCCGGAGGCCACGATCGCCGGGCGCCACGATCTGTCGCGGCTGCGGGCGCTGTTCTGCGCGGGCGAGCGGCTCGACCCGGCGACCCTGGAGTGGACCCGCGGCACCCTGCTCGCCGACCGGCCCGACTGCCCGGTGATCGATCACTGGTGGCAGACCGAGACCGGCTGGCCGATCTGCGCGAATCCGCTGGGGCTGCAAGAACTTCCGGTCAAGTCCGGATCGGCGTCGGTCCCGGTGCCGGGCTACCGGCTCCGAGTGCTGGACTACGAGGGCGACGCGGTCACGGCCGGTACCGAGGGCAATATCGTGATCGGCCTACCGCTGCCGCCGGGCACGCTGACCACCCTGTGGGGCGACGACGACCGGTTCGCCCGTTCCTATCTGTCCGCCTTTCCGGGCCACTACCTGACCGGCGACGCCGGCTACTTCGACGAGGACGGCTACCTGTACGTCCTCGGCCGCAGCGACGACGTGATCAACATGGCCGGGCACCGGCTCTCGGCCGGCGGGATCGAGGCCGCGGTCGCGGGGCACGAGGCCGTCGCCGAATGCGCGGTGATCGGTGTCCCCGACGAGCTGAAGGGCCAGCGCCCGATCGCCTACGTGGTCCTCAAGAACGCCGCCACCGAGGGCACGGCGCCGATCGACCCGGCGCGGCTGCGCGACGAGGTGATCGCGCGGGTGCGCGACCAGATCGGCGCCATCGCGACCCTGCACGACGTGATCGTGGTGGCCGCGCTGCCGAAGACCCGCTCGGGCAAGATCCTGCGCCGCAGCATCCGGCAGATCGCCTCCGGAGAGCGGCCGGAGATGCCCGCCACCATCGAGGATCCCGCCGTCCTGGTCGCGCTCGAGGACCAGATCCTCGCCAGCCGCGCCGACGAGCGTCCGGGCGGGGAAACCGCCGACCCGGGCGTGCCCGACTCCACCGATACCCCGGCCGGCGGACAATCCGTCGTACGGTGACCCCCTCACAGTTTTCTCAGGACCGGCTCACACGGTGATCAGAACACAGCCCTAACGTCGAGTCGGTCCGTCATCGTGACGACCCCGGACCCGACCAGAAAGGCTCCACCATGACCTCACTGCGCACACGGCTCACCGGTACCGTCCTGACCGTCGGTGGCATCGCCACCGCCGCCGCCCTGCTCGTTCCCGGCACCGCATCCGCGGATCCGACCGATATGGTCGCGCCGCTGCTGAACTCCGACTGCACCTTCACCCAGGTGGACGCCGCCCTGCACGACAAGAACCCGCAGCTGGCCTCGATGCTGGACGCCAACCCGCAGCAGAAGGCGATGCTGCAGCAGAAGTTCGACCAGCCGGTCGAGCAGCGCCGCGCCGAACTGCAGCAGTACGCGCAGGAGCACCCCGACGAGGCCCAGCGGGCCCAGAACGACCCGCGCGCGGACGGCCTGAAGCAGACCATGCAGGAAGTCGCGGATTCCTGCCACAGTTACTGAGACACTCGGCCCCAATCTCCGTTTTCCGGCACGCTTTTGGCCGGAATCCACCGTGAGATTCCGGCCAAAAGCATGCCGGAAATAGTGGGCAGAATGAGGTGCTGTGACGAGCGAGCGTGAGACCCCCAAGGTGCTGCTGGTCGACGACGACGAGGATCTGCTGGCGTCGGTCGAGCGGGGGTTGCGGCTGTCCGGATTCGAGGTGCTGATCGCTCGCGACGGCGCGGAGGCGCTGCGCTGCGTGAGCGACGAGTCGCCGGACGCCATCGTGCTCGATATGAATATGCCGGTGCTCGACGGCGCCGGCGTGGTGACCGCGCTGCGCGCGATGGGCAACGAGGTGCCCATCTGCGTCCTCTCGGCGCGTAATTCCGTCGGCGACCGGATCTCCGGACTGGAGTCCGGCGCCGACGACTACCTCGTGAAGCCGTTCGTCCTCGCCGAACTCGTGGCGCGGATCCGCGCGCTGCTGCGCCGCCGCACCGACACCGCGGCCACTCCGGCCACGCCGGGCGCGATCGTGGTGGGCCCGGTGGAGATCGACGTCGCCGGCTATCGCGCGCTGCTGCACGGCGACGAGATCGAGCTCACCAAGCGGGAATTCGAACTGCTGTCGACGCTGGCCCGCAACGCGGGAGTGGTGCTGAGCCGCGAACGGCTGCTGGAACTGGTGTGGGGCTACGACTTCGCCGCCGACACCAATGTCGTGGACGTCTTCGTCGGCTACCTGCGGCGCAAGCTGGAGGCCGGCGGCACGCCCCGGCTGCTGCACACCATCCGCGGCGTCGGCTTCGTGCTCCGGGCGCCGAAATGAGCCGGGCCCCCTCGTGACCGAGAACGCCGGCGCGACGACGGGCCGCCTCCGCCGGCCGCGGCGACGGTCGTACTCGCTGCGCACCCGCGTGGCCGGTGCGGCCGCGCTGGGCGCGGTCATCATCACGGCCGTGCTGAGCTGGGTGTCGGTGCGCGCGCTGGAACGCAACAACCTGGCGCAGGCCGATCAGGAACTCACCCTCGCCTCGCGCATCGTCCTGATGCAGCCGGTGATCGCCGTGGGCGTGCTGTCGCTCGTGGGCCCGAACAAGGACATCGCGGTCACGGTGCACGAGCACGGCGACGTCGCGGCCTCCACCAGCGTGCGACTGCCCGATCTGGATCCGGGGTCGCAGACGCTGACGATCGACGGCACCCCGTTCCGGGTGCTGACCACCACCGAGAACCAGCCGGCGGGCCGCACGGTCTCGATGGCCATCCCGCTGACCGACGCCTATCACGCCACGTCCGAACAGCGCCGCTGGGTATTGGCCGCCGCCGGGCTGGCGGTGGCCGCCGCGGCCGGGCTGGGCTGGGTGTTCGGCGGGCGCGCGGTGCGCCCGATCGTGGATCTCACCCGGGAGGTCGGCGTGCGCGGCGGCACCGGCGAACCCGACGCGCCCGTCGACAGCTCCGGCGTGCGAGAGGCGGAACAGCTTGCCGAGGCGGTCAATTCGCTGCTGGACCGCGTGAACCGGGCGCAGGCGGAGACCGCCGCGGCGCTGGAGACGGCCCGTGATTTCGCCGCGGTCTCCGCGCACGAGCTGCGCACCCCGCTCACCGCCATGCGCACCGACCTGGAGGTGCTGCGCACCCTGGACCTGAACGAGGCGCAGCGCACCGAGATTCTCGCGGACCTGCAACGCGGCCAGGGCCGGGTGGAGACGACGCTGGCCGCGCTGGAGCGACTGGCCGCCGGCGAGCTCACCAACGATCAGGATCACGTCGAAACCGATGTGGGCGATCTGGTCGACCAGGCCGCGCACGACGCCATGCGCCACTTCCCGCAGCTGACCGTGCGCATCGAGACCGATCGGGAGCTGATCACCCGCGGTCTGCCCACGGGGCTGCGGCTGGCGGTGGACAACGCGCTGACCAATTCGGCCCGGCACGGCGGCGCCACGGAGGCGCTGGTCTCGGCGCATCGCACGGCCGACGGCTACATCGTCATCTCGGTCGACGACAACGGCAGCGGCATCCCGCCGGACGAGCGCTCGGCGGTCTTCGAACGCTTCTTCCGGGGCACCCGCGCCAGTAAGGGCGGCTCCGGGCTGGGCCTGGCCCTGGTCGCCCAGCAGGCCCAATTGCACGGCGGCCGTAGCTTCTTCGACGACGGCACCCTCGGCGGCGTCCGCCTGGTCCTCATGCTGCCGGACCGGGCGCTACCCCTACCCTTACCGAACCCACAGAGCTGAGCGGGTACCGGCCTCATTCCGGACCTCTACGGTCTGAGAGGTGATCGGAAAACGTGCTCGCTGGGCCCTCGCGGCCGTCGTTCTGCTCGTTGCCGGCGGGGCCGTCGGCGGGGTGTCGTGGATGCGGCAGGCGTCGTCGGCGCCGACCGCGGTGGCGATCGTCAACGCCGATACCGGGCCGGCGGGCGCGAAGATCGTGAAGGCCCTGCGCGACGGCGGAATCCACGACTGGACCGTCGCGGACGCCGGTCGGGCCGACACGGCGGACTACGCCGCGGTGATCACCCTGCCCGCCGATCTGTCGTCCTCGCTCGCCACCCTGGCCTCCGCGCAGCCGCGTCGCGCGCAGGTCACCGTGGACACCGCCGCGCACGCCGACGCGAACCTGGTCAACGACGCGGTGAACGAGGTGACCCGCCGGATCGGCGCGGCCGGTGTGGATCAGACCCTGGCCGCGGTCGCCACGGCCCGCGGATCGGTGCAGCAGGTCGCGTTCACCACGCAGGTCCTCGGCGCGGGCGTGCAGATGGCGGCCGACGCCTCCGGTCAGTTCAGCGGCGGCGCGGACCAGATGCTCGGTTTCCTCACCACCGCCAAGGACGGCGCCGGACAACTGACCACGGGAATCGCGCAGCTCAACGAGGCCCTCGGCGCGGCGACCACACAGGCGAACAGCCTCGCCGGCGCGCTGGACGCCACCGGCGTGACCATCGGTCAGGTCACCGGTTCGGCCACCGCGCTGAGCACCGGGCTGAACCAGGTCCTGCCCGCGATGCGCGCGCTACCGTTCGCGAACGATCCGCGGTTGGCCGACATCATCGGGAAACTCGATGCGCTGCAGGGCATCTCCGATCAGGCCGGGACACAGCTCGCCGGCGTCGCCCAGCTGACCGGCACCAGCACCGATCCGAATACGCCCGTCGGCGCGCTGCTGCGCGACGCGGCGACCCGGCTGTCGCAGGCGGGCGCGCAGCTGAACCAGGGCGCGGAACTGGCGAAACAGGTTCCGCAGCTGGCGGATCAGGGCGCCGCCCAGCTCACCGGCGCAATAGAGGGCCTCAGCGGCGGCGTCCGGCAGTTGCAGCAGATCGTCGCCAACCTCAATACGCAGACGGGAAATGCCCTCGACGCGTTGCCGGTCCGAAGCGGCAGTCAGCAATCGGCGCTCGCAACCAACCTCAGCGACCCGGTGGAGATCGTGCGCGACTGAGCCGCGCCGCGCGCCTGACACGCGCGCGCGGAATGCGAAGCGCAGCGTTTTCGGGTCCCGGGGGAGTAAATTTTTCTTAGGCCCGCACGACAAATCGGGCGGATGCCGGTCAGGTCGCGCAGGCCGGGCCGCGTCCGGTATCCGATGTTTGCTCGAGAGTAGCTATGCTTGCCCGTACGAGGATCGGGAGGTGTCGGAAGTGCCGTCTACAGCTTCGTCCCTCTGGTACGTCGACGACCCCGACCCGGTGGCGGTCTTACGCGAGCACCCGGACCCGGATCCCGAGGCCGCCCTGGCGCTGGCCAAACAGCTCAATCCGGACCGCGATGTGGTCCCGGCCGCGTCGGGCACGCTGAAGGTCTGGGCCGGGCCGGATCCCGGCTCGATCTACATCGGCTGCTATCCGGGCGTCACGGTCGTCTGCACGGGCCAGGCCGCGCTGAGCCGCCCGACCACGCTGCCGGAGTTGCTGGTGCGGCCGCTCGCCTCCGAGCACACCTATCTCGTCGCCTACGACATCCCGCACGGCTGGGGCGCGTTCGCCCATTGGGAGCGCGGCGAATTCCGGCGCGCGTTCAGCGCCACCCGGGTCAACATCCTGGAGGACGAGGGACTGCCGCTGGTGTGGGAGCGGCCGTACTGGGCGGGCGAGCATCCGGTGCATCTGCATCCCGGCGAGCTACCCGATCCGCAGATCCTGCCGTTCGACCCGCCCGGCTTCGCCGACGAGGCCAACCTCGAGTGGCTCGGATTCCGTTACCGCGACGCGACTTCCGAGGACGCCCTCAAACCCACCGATATCGCCGTCTGCGGCTTCAGCCTGTATCCGAAGGGCGAGGCGCCCGCGCCGATCGCGCCGGCGGAGCCGAACCTGCCGGAGGACAACGGAAAACGCTGGTTCGGCTGGTTGCGCAACCGCGACCGGGTGTCGTGAGCTAGGCCGCCACGGCGGCGACCAGCAGCGCGATCCAGCCCAGCGCCACGCCCGCGGCCACGCCGGCCAGCACCCAGCGGGTGACCGGGGTGTTGCGCCAGCGCCAGGCCGTGGGCGCGGCACCGCCCACGGCGACGACATTCACCACCACCGCCAGCAGCCAGTGCACATGCGCCAGCGCGGTGCCGAAGGAGTAGATCGCGGCGGCCGCGAGCGCGGCCACCAGCGCGGCGACGGTCAGCCCCGGCGCCCACGGTGTCGGTTCCGAGCCCGGACCCGAGTACGGCTGAGTCACGAGATCCGCACCCTTTCGTAGAAGGCCATCGCCGCCGCGGTGGCCACGTTCAGTGAGTCGGTGCCCGGTGACATCGGGATGCGGGCCCGCACGTCGGCGGCGCGCATCGCCTCCTCGGTCAGGCCCGGCCCCTCGGCGCCGAGCAGCAGCGCCACCCGGTCACCGGTCATCGCGGTGGCCAGATTCGCCGCGGCGGCATCCGGCGTCAGGGCGATGACCTGGAAACCCTTGGCCCGCACCGTCTCCAGGCCGTCCGGCCAGCCCGGCAGGCGGGCGAAGGGAACCCGCAGCACGTGCCCCATCGACACCCGGACCGCCCGCCGGTACAGCGGATCGGCGCAGCGGTCGCCGAACAGTATCGCGTCGGCCCCCAGTCCCGCCGCGTTCCGGAAGAGGGAACCGATGTTCTCGTGATCGTTGACGCCCTCCAGCACCGCGACCGTGCGGGCGCCGTCCAGCACCTCGTCCGCTACCAGTTCCGCGGGACGCCGGGCCACCGCCAGCACACCCCGGTTGAGATGGAAGCCGACCACCTCGGCCATCACCTCCGCGGTGGCGCGGTAGTACGGCACCGCGAGCCCGGCCAGATCGCCCGCCAACGCCTCGTGGCGGCGGCCGACACCGAACAGCGCGAACGGCGTGAACCGGGAGGCCAGCATGCGCTGCACCACCACCACGCCCTCCGCGACGACCAGGCCCTTACCGCCCGGCAGATCCGGCCGCCGGTCCGCGGAATTGAGGTCGCGGAAGTCGGCGACCCGGGGATCGGCGGGGTCGTCGATATCGATCACTACGGCCACGGGGACCCATCTTGCACTGCGGTGCGCGGCCCGCTCCGGGGGCATCGGGCACAGGCGGCGCGGCCCGTCCGGCGAATGTGACGCGGCTCGTCCTCCCGAGGGGTTTCGACGCAGCCGATATGGTGAACAAACAGTGTCGGCAATCCATCGAACGGAAGAGGACGCATGACCAAGCCGGAAGTAGAGCGCCCGGAAGGCCCCGCCCCCGCAGAGTTGGTGATCAAAGACATCACTGTGGGCGACGGCCCCGAGGCGGTGCCGGGTGGCACCGTCGAGGTGCACTACGTGGGCGTCGAGTACGACACGGGCGAGGAATTCGACTCCTCCTGGAGCCGTGGCGAATCCCTCACGTTCCCGCTGCGAGGCCTGATCCAGGGCTGGCAGGACGGCATCCCGGGCATGAAGGTCGGCGGCCGCCGCCAGCTCACCATCCCCCCGGAACTCGCCTACGGCGCCGAGGGAGCGGGCCACCAACTCTCCGGCAAGACCCTGGTCTTCATCATCGACCTGCTCAGCGCCAACTGATCGGACCCACGCGGGGGCACAACGGAATACGGAAACAGCGGGCAACTCCGTGAGTTGCCCGCTGTTTCCGGTGTCGAGCAGGCGTCAGTGGCCCGAGCTGCGCACGCCTAGGAGGACGTCTTCCCAGGAGGGCATGGGGGCCTTGCCGCCGCGCTTGGAGCGGGACTGCTTCTGGGCCGGCTTGCCCGGCTTGGGCTGGGCGGGCTCGGCCGGGCGCTCCGCCGGGGCGCTCGCGGCCGCGGGGGCGGCCGGAGCGGGGTCGGCGGGCTTGGGCGACGGGGCCGGGACCGCGGGCGCGTTCGGCGCGGGGGCCGCGGTGGCGCTACCGGGCGCCGCGGGCGGCGGCGTGGCCGGAGCGGACTTGGGCGCGGCGGGCTGCGCCGGGGCGGTCGCGCTCTTGGCCGAGACCGGGACCGCGGTACCGCCGACCGCGGCGCGCTGCTCGAAGTACTCGGGCTCACGCTCCTCGGCGGTGATGCGGTCGGGCTCCGGGGCGCTCAGCGCGGCGGGCGCCGGCTCCTCGGGCACGGGCGGTGCGGCCGCGACCGTGTCCACCGGTGCGGGCTCGGCGGCGCCGTCCGGCAGTATCGTCGCCAGGCCGCGCAGGGCCCGGCCGAAGTCCGGATCGATGAGATCGGTGGCCGGATCGTCCAGCGGGGTGACCGAACCGCCGTGCGCGTCGGGCTGGAAACGCCAGTGCGCGGCGATCACCGAACGGCCCGCCTGCCACTGCAATTGGGCCACCCAGTAGCCCTTCTCGTCCTTCCAGGCGTCCCATTCGGCGATATCGATGTTGTGCCCGCGCTCGGCGAAGGCGGCCGCCACCACGTCGAGAAGGGTCTCGACGGCGGGGCCGTCCTTGCGGACCGGGTGCGCGCGCTGCGCCAGTTCGGCGGCGCGGGCGCGCTCCAGCAGCACGGGGTAGGCGAAGCGCTCCACCCGGGAGGTCGGCATGCCCGACTCCTCGGTGACCTGTTCCACGGAGGCGCCGGCACGGATACGGGCCTGGATATCGCGAGGACGCATGGTTGCTTCCGTTTCGATCTCGATCTGGCCGAATCGGGCAAGGTCTCCGCGTGCGGCGGCACGCAGCTTCTCGTCGGCGGGGAGCCGGTACTTCACACCGGTCTCGGTGTCGACACACACGATGTGCGCGGAATCGGGCGTCAATCCGATCACTCGAAGTTCACGCACCGTTACCTCCTTATCGCTGCGTCGATCACAGCCAGGCTCGCGACACCGCCCACGTTCTGGAACAGTAGTGCACTTCTGTGGTTCATGTGGCAAGACACGCGCGCGGAAATCTGTGACAGAACTCCCGCGCGCGTTAATCTGCACTATTCAGTGTTCCCGACGCCGTGTCCGGCGCGATGAGTCTACTGCGAGATCTCCTGAACCACCCAGTCGACGCAGCGGGTCAGCTGCGAGACATCCTCGGGATCGATGGCCGGGAACATGCCGATGCGGAGCTGGTTACGACCCAGCTTCCGGTACGGCTCGGTATCGACGATACCGTTGGCGCGCAGCACCTTCGCGACCTGCGCGGCATCCACCGACTCGGCGAAGTCGACGGTGCCGACGACCTGCGAGCGATGCGCCGGATCAGCGACGAACGGCGTGGCGTACTCGCTCGACTCGGCCCACGAGTACAGCCGCGACGAGGAGTCCAGGGTGCGCTTGACGGTCCAGTCCAGGCCGCCGTTGTTGTTCATCCACTCGATCTGGTCCGCGAACAGCAACAGGGTGGCCAACGCCGGGGTGTTGTAGGTCTGGTCCTTGGAGCTGTTGTCGACCGCGATGGGCAGCGACAGGAATTCGGGGGTGAACCGGCCCGAATCCTTGATCTCGGCAACGCGTTCGAGGGCCTTGGGGCTCATCAGCGCGATCCACAGGCCACCGTCGGCGGCGAAGCACTTCTGCGGGGCGAAGTAGTAGACGTCGGTGTCGGCGATGTTCACCGGCAGGCCGCCCGCGCCCGAGGTGGCGTCGATGGCGATCAGCGCGTTGTCCGAACCGGACGGGCGCTGCACGGGAAGCGCAACGCCGGTGGAGGTCTCGTTGTGCGCCCAGGCGATCACGTCGGCGGCCGGATCCGCGACCGGCTCCGGCGCGGTGCCGGGGTCGCTGGAGATCACGATCGGATCGCCGATGAAGGGGTTCTTCTTCGCCACCGTGGCGAACTTCGAGCTGAACTCGCCGTAGGTCAGGTGCAGCGAGCGCTCGCGGATCAGGCCGAAGGCGGCCGCGTCCCAGAACGCGGTGGTGCCGCCGTTACCGAGCACCACCTCGTAGCCATCCGGGAGGGCGAACAAGTCGCGCAGGCCGGAACGCACACGGGCGACGACGTCCTTGACCGGCTTCTGGCGGTGGCTGGTGCCCATCACCGCGGCGCCCACCTCGGCCAGGGAGCGTAGCTGCTCGGGGCGGACTTTGGACGGGCCGCAGCCGAACCGTCCGTCGGCGGGCTTCAGATCGTCGGGGATGGTCGGGAACGCAGCGGTCATGGGCTCAAGCCTAAAGGCTCGCCCCGGTCCCGAACGCGCCTGGGTCACCACCCGCCGCGCCGGCGGTCCGGCGGTAATTCACCCGCCGGAACCGCTGTGGCGCAGGACACGGAACGGTTACGGTGAACCCATGCGCGAGCGCGGCAGGCAAACATCGGGCACCGGCACGAGCGCGGGAAGGTCACGGGCATGAGCACGGCGGCCCACGGCGGACCCGACCCCGGCGTCTCCGCCGCGAATCCGGCGTTACCGGGCCTCGGCGGATACCGGCGCGGCGATTCGGACACGCTCTGGCGCGCCCTGCTGCGGCAGGTGTCGGCCCGGCTCGAATCGCGCGGGTTCGTCTTCGGCAGCGGGGCCCTGTCCCCCACGGCCCGGCGCGAACTGCTGATCCGCGGCCTGCCCGGAACCGCCACCGTGCTCGGCGTCCGCCCGCGCCGCACCGAACCCGGGCACCGGTTCTGGGTGCGGGTGCTGGCCGAGGACCTCGCGCCGTACGAGACCCGGGTGCGCCAGCGGGTCGACCCGGCCGATCTGGAATTCATGCAACCGGGCGATGTGGTCGGCTGCCGCGTCGACCCGGGCGACCGCGATCGCGTCGTGCTGTACGTGCCGAGCCCCGGGGAGGCGACCCGGGTCAGTATCTCCAAGATCCTCGCCCACGGCCGCCGCGCCGACGCCACGGTCCTCGCGGCCACCCCCGTCGCCGCCGACTACAGCGGTCGCGACGACCCCGTCCTCCGGCTCGACCTGGAGTTACGCGCCTGGGACGAACCACGCCCCTGGCGCGTCCGCATAGTCCAGCCCGTCCCCCTGCCCGCCATCCAATTGGTCGACCTGGGAAGACATCTGGACGTCGCGTTCTTCACGGTCGACCGAGGGGATTCCGTCGCCGTGGATTGGGAAGCCTCGGCCGACGTGTGATTCCGGCCAAAAGCGTGCCGGAAAAATCAAGTGCGCCTGCCTGGCACGCCCTCTTGCCGACGCCTGCCTGGCACGCCCTCTTGCCGACGACTACCTGGCACGCCCTCTTGCCGACGACTACCTGGCGTGCCCTCTTTTCCGGCACGCTTTTGGCCGGAATCTCCTACGGCAGCTTCACAAATTCATAACCCTGGGCGCGCAGGCGGGGGAGCACCGCCGACATCCCCGCGGCCGTACCGGATTTCGGGCGGTGCATGTGGGCGATCGAGATGGCGCCCGGGCTCACCTGGCCCATGGCCTTCTCCACCTGCGCGGCCGAGTAGGTGGCGCCGGCGTCGGCGTTGACGCTGAATCCGACCGGCTGCTCGCCCAATTCGCGCACGATGGCGACCGCGACGTCGTCGTAGTGGGCGGTGCCGGTGCGGAAGAACCGCGGCGGGTGGCCCAGCAGCTTGGTCAGGGTGTCGTGGTTGCCCCACACCTCGTCGACGGCCTGCTGCGGCGAATCGGTGCCCGCGATCCCGTAGGCGGCATGCCCGTTCACCGACAGCGGGCAGTGCCGGGTGCCGTGATTGGCGAGTTCGAACAGCGGGTTGGCCGCCAGCCGCGCCGCCCGGCCGGGATCGGCGTCGATCCAGCGCTTGTTGAGGAACAGCGTCGCCGGAATGCGCTGCGAGACGAGGAAATCCACCAGCTCCTGGTTGATCTCGTTGTTGCCGTTCCCACCACAGGCGTCGAAGGTCAGCGCCATCCGCTTACCGTCACCCGGTACGGAGGTGACGATTCCGGGCAGGTCCATCCCCCACTGGGTGGGCTGCCGCCCCGCGTAGCGCGCGGCCACCGCCGCAGGCGCGGGCCCCTGCTGCGGCGCCACCCCCGCCGGGGGCAATCCCTGCTTGGGTCCGGCGGACGCCGGCTGGACGGACGAATTACCTTGCGCCGCACCACAACTCGTAGTCGCGAGACCGGCTACGACCGCCGCGCCGGTCACCATCAGCCGCCGCCGCGAGAGCTCTCCATCGAACACTCGAGGCATGCTACGCGACGGCCCCCGCGCCCGAAACTACTTGTGGACCACGTTCTCCCAGCCCACGACCGACTCCGGCGTGCGCGGGGCGGGACCGGTGTAGATGGCGGCCGGCCGGACCAGCTTGCCCAGCTGCTTCTGCTCCAGGATGTGCGCGCACCAGCCGGCCGTGCGGCCGCAGGTGAACATGGCCGGCATCATGTGCGCCGGAACCTCGGCGAAGTCCAGGATCACCGCGGCCCAGAACTCGACATTGGTCTCGATGGCGCGGTCGGGGCGGCGCTCGCGCAGTTCGGCGAGGGCGGCCTGCTCCAGCGCCGCGGCCACCTCGAAGCGCGGGGCGTCGAGCCGCTGGGCCGTAGCGCGCAGCACCCGGGCCCGCGGGTCCTCGGCCCGGTACACCCGGTGGCCGAAGCCCATCAGCTTCTCCTTGCGGTCCAGGATGCCCTTGACCAGCGTCCGCGCGTCACCGGACTGCTCGACCGCCTCGATCATCGGCAGCACGCGCGCCGGGGCGCCGCCGTGCAGCGGGCCGGACATCGCGCCGATCGCACCGGACAGGCAGGCCGCCACGTCGGCGCCCGTGGACGCGATGACCCGGGAGGTGAAGGTGGAGGCGTTCATACCGTGCTCGGCGGCCGACACCCAGTAGGCGTCGATGGCCTCGATGTGCCGCGGATCCGGATCACCCTTCCACCGGACCATGAACCGCTCGGTGATGGTGTCGCACTCGTCGATCTTCTTCTGCGGCACCGCGGGCTGGTAGATGCCGCGGGCGGACTGCGCCACATACGACAGCGCCATCACCGATGCCCGCGCCAGATTCTCCCGCGCGGTGTCGTCGTCGATGTCGAGTAGCGGCTGGTAACCCCAGATCGGCGCGAGCATGGCCAGACCGGCCTGCACGTCGACGCGGACGTCACCGGTGTGCACCGGCAGCGGGAACGGCTCGGCGGGCGGTAGACCACGGCCGAATTCGCCGTCGACCAGCAACGCCCAGACATCCCCGAAGGTCACGTGGTTCGAGACCAGATCCTCGATGTCGACGCCCCGGTAGCGCAGGGCGCCACCGTCCTTGTCCGGCTCGGCGATGTCGGTGGTGAAGGCCACGACGCCTTCCAGGCCGCTGACGAAATCGGTGGGTACGGCGGGGGCCGCAGCGCTGGCAGTCATGGTGTGACGCTCCTTGCAAAATCGGGCCGCACGATCAGCGGGCGGCCACGCTCCGTTCGGATCGACGCTCGTCCGGCGCGGCGCGCGGTGGCGCGGGCTGACGAGCAGGACGCGCGCGTCGATCAGTAAGAACCTTAGTCCTCCTACTACTGCGGAGTAACGTCTGGTCCATGCGCGACGAGCAGAATTCACCTGGGTCGGCGGAGCGGCCCGAGGCGGCCGGAATAGACCCGGCGCTGCGGGCGCACCTCGATATCGCCGCGATGCGCGCCGAATACGGCGGCGACCCGGATCTGGACGAATCATGGCTGGTCGAGGGCTGGGAACCGCTGCTCCGGATCTGGATAGAACAGGCCACGCGCGCCGGGATCGCCGAGCCGAACGCGATGGTTCTGGCCACCGTGGAACTCACCGACGCGGGCCCGCGGCCGGCCTCCCGCACGGTGCTGTGTAAGGGGTTGTCGGGCGAAGGTGTGACTTTCTACACGAATTACGACTCCAACAAGGGCAACCAGCTCTCGGCGGTCCCCTACGCGTCGATCACCTTCGCCTGGCCCGCGCTCGGACGCCAGGTCACGCTGCGCGGCCCGGTCGCGCCGGTGGCTCCCGAGGTGACATCCGTCTACTGGCGGTCGCGGCCCCGCAATTCGCAGCTGGGGGCCTGGGCCTCGCAGCAGTCGCGGACGGTGGCCTCGCGCGCGGAACTGGATAGAGCGCTCACCGATGTGACGGCCCGGTTCGAGGGCGTCGAGCAGATTCCGGTGCCGGCGAACTGGGGCGGATATCTGCTGCAGCCCGAGCAGGTCGAATTCTGGCAGGGGCGGCGCAGCCGGTTGCACAACCGGATCCGGGTGAGCCTGGACGCCGGCGGCACGAACGCGGCGGCCATGAAGATCGAGCGGCTGCAACCCTGAACCGTCGCTCCCGCAAGTCTTGTAATCATGGGATGACTCACCGAAAATCGGTGACCATGCACTGGTCCGCCCCGCTAACCTTCCGTCGGTGAAGCTCCTCGCGGACACCGCGCCCCTCCGCAACACCGACTACCGCAGGCTGTGGACGACCGGCATCGTCACGATGATCGGCGCGCAGCTGTCGGTGGTCGCGGTGCCGCAGCAGATCTTCCAGATCACCGGCAGCTCCGGCTATGTCGGCCTGGCGGGGCTGTTCGGCCTGGTGCCGCTGGTCGCGTTCGGACTGTGGGGCGGCGCGCTGGCCGATGTGATGGATCGGCGAAAGCTGTTGCTGATCACCAGTTCCGGCACCGGGCTCACCGCCCTCGCGTTCTGGGCGCAGGCCGCGGCCGGGCTGAACAACGTGTGGATCGTGCTGGGCCTGTTCGCCGTCCAGCAGGCCTTCTTCGCGGTGAACCAGCCCACCCGCGCCGCGATCATCCCCCGGCTGCTGCCCGCCGAACTGCTGCCCGCCGCCAATTCGCTCAATATGACGGTGATGCAGTTCGGCGCCATCGCCGGGCCGGTCATGGCCGGGGCGCTGATCCCGCTGACCGGGCTGTCGATGCTGTATCTGCTGGACGCGGTGGCCCTGCTGGCGACGCTGTGGGCGGTGTGGCGACTGCCGGCCGTCCCGCCGACCGGCGGACAGCGCCGGGCGGGGCTGCGCACGGTGGTCGAGGGCTTCACCTATCTGGCGACCCAGCGAATCCTGCTCGCCTCCTTCGTGGTCGACATCATCGCCATGGTGTTCGGCATGCCGCGGGCGCTGTTCCCGCAGATCGCGCGGGACAGTTTCGGCGATCCGGCCGCCGGCGGCGTCGCGCTGGGCCTGTTGTTCGCGGCGATCTCGGCGGGCGCGGTGGCGGGCGGGGTGTTCTCGGGGTGGCTGACCCATGTGCGACGGCAGGGCCGGGCCGTGGTGGCGTGCATCGTGCTGTGGGGGCTGGCGATGGTCGGCTTCGGGGTGGCCGTCGGCGCCACCGGGCACGGCCTGAGTGTCCGGGCCGGACTGTGGATCGCCCTGGCCTGCTTGGCCTTCGGCGGCGCGGTCGACATGTTCTCCGCGGCGCTGCGGACCACGATGCTGCAGCAGGTCGCGACCGACGAGATGCGCGGGCGGCTGCAGGGCGTGTTCATCGTGGTGGTGGCGGGCGGGCCGCGCATCGGTGATGTTGCCCACGGTTTCGCGGCCGCCGCACTGGGTACTGCGGTAGCCGCGGCGGGCGGCGGCGTCCTGGTGGTGATAGGGGTACTGATCGCCGCCGGCGTGTTCCCGGCCTTCGTACGCTACCGCGTCGCGCGCGCCCACGCCGAGGTTCCGGTGCCCTGATCCGGCCGGTAGACAAGCACCCGGCCTGCGGCGATCGCGCGACCACGGCCGTGACCGCGCGATCGCGTCAGCACACGCCGCGCCACTACCACGGACCCCTGGTCCGGCTCTCCTCGTGAGCAAGTGACCGTGAGGTAGTTAACGGAGACCCTCGCTAATCACACCCACCGCACAGCGGCTAGCGTTGAGGCAGGCGCATCGGACGCCGACCGCACCCGGTGCCTACGGCTCTAGCCTGAGAGGGATCCTTCCGTGCCCGCTGAGAACATCATCAACGTCGACGACGACGCCAAGCCGGTCCTGTCCTACCCCGGTGGCGACTATGCCATGACTGTCGCCAAGGCAGCCGAGGGCAATGACGGAATCGACCTGGGCAAGCTACTGGCCAGCACCGGATACGTCACCTACGACCCCGGTTTCACCAATACCGCCCCCACGAAATCGTCGATCACCTATATCGACGGCGAGGCGGGCATCCTCCGTTACCGCGGCTACCCGATCGAGCAGCTGGCGGAGCGGTCCAGCTTCCTCGAGGTCAGCTACCTCCTGATCTACGGCGAGCTGCCGACGCAGGCGCAGCTCGACGACTTCACCGACCGGATCCGCCGGCACACGCTGCTGCACGAGGATCTGAAGCGGTTCTTCGACGGCTTCCCGCGCAACGCGCACCCGATGCCCGTGCTGTCCTCGGCGGTCAACGCATTGTCGGCGTACTACCAGGACTCGCTGGATCCGCGCGATCCGGAGCAGGTCGAGCTGTCCACCATCCGCCTGCTGGCCAAGTTGCCGACCATCGCGGCGTACTCCTACAAGAAGTCGGTGGGCCAGCCGTTCCTCTACCCGGACAACTCGCTGTCGCTGGTGGAGAACTTCCTGCGGATGACCTTCGGCTTCCCGGCCGAGCCCTACGAGGTCGACCCCGAGGTCGCCGCGGCCCTCGACATGCTGCTGATCCTGCACGCCGACCACGAGCAGAACTGCTCCACCTCGACCGTGCGCCTCGTCGGCTCCTCCGACGCCAACCTGTTCACCTCGGTATCCGGCGGCATCAACGCGCTGTGGGGCCCGCTGCACGGCGGCGCCAACCAGGCCGTGCTGGAGATGCTCGACGGCATCAAAGCCAGCGGCGGTGATGTGAAGGAGTTCATCCGCAAGGTCAAGAACAAGGAGGACGGGGTGAAGCTCATGGGCTTCGGTCACCGCGTCTACCGCAACTACGACCCGCGCGCCACCATCGTCAAGAAGACCGCCGACCAGATCCTCGGCAAGCTCGGCGTGCAGGACCCGCTGCTCGACATCGCCAAGGCCCTCGAGGAGGCCGCGCTCACCGACGACTACTTCGTCGAGCGCCGCCTGTACCCGAACGTCGACTTCTACACCGGCGTGATCTACCGCGCGATGGGCTTCCCGACCCGCATGTTCACCGTGCTGTTCGCCATGGGCCGCCTCCCCGGCTGGATCGCCCACTGGCGTGAACTGCACCGCGAGCCCCTGAAGATCGGCCGCCCGCGCCAGATCTACACCGGCTACGGCGAGCGCGACTACGGCGATATCGACGGTCGCTGAACGGCATTCCCCGCGTACTCGAAACCCGCTTCCGCACACCGGAAGCGGGTTTCGTCGTCTGCGGCCCTCCCGCTATAGCCGGGACGGCACGCCCACACCAACCGAATCGGCCGTTCCCGTACGTGTTCCCAGCTCATCCGACCACCGCGAGCGTACGGTCCGGACACAATGCGCTCGCCGTGTGCGGTCGCGAACTGCGGCGGTGGCCAGCGGGATTCGCGCAGTTCGCGGTGGGCGCGGCGATCGGGCCCCTGGATCTCGGGGCATGCCGTGCGAAAAATACCGGTCGGCTACGGAACTGATCAGGGAGCATCTCCGTCTAAACCTGTTGTAAGAGATCAGTGACCGATCGTCCGGGGGACGTCCGGTCGGTGTGAAATCGTTCTCGGGGGGAGTACATGAAGCCGGTAATCACGAGTGTCCACCACTCGAATCACGCGAAATCGGCACGCCAGGAATTCGCGAGCAGGCTGTCGGCGCTGCATCGCGCCGCGGGCGCGCCGTCGTTGCGGAATGTGGCCATGCTGGCACAGCAGCGGGCCGAGGAGATAGGGCACAAGGGGAGGTCCGCCCTGGCCTCGGCGCAGCGCATCAGCGACTGGATGAGCGGTCGCAACGTGCCCGCCAAATTCGAATCGCTGCTTCCGGTGCTGCACGTGCTGAGCGCGCGGGCCCGCCGCCGCGCCGGAACACCCAGCGAGACGGTGAATCTGCGCGCTTGGCGCTCGCTGTGGTCGGCCGCCCGCAACGCGCCGCTCGGCCAGCCCGCCGCTTCCGCCGCGCGGCTGTATCCGGAAGGCCCGTACGCGCAGGAGCACGAGGGCATCTTCTTCGGCCGCCAGCGCGCGCTGGCCGCGCTGCTGGAGCTGGTGCGGGCCTCGGCGAGCCCGCACCGGTCCGCCGACGTGGTCGTGCTGACCGGCGCGTCCGGCATCGGCAAATCGTCGCTGCTGCACGCCGGTGTCCTGCCGGTACTCGCCGCCGAGACCGAGCGGTGGGCGATCACGACGGTGACGCTGAGCCCCGACCCGGCCGGCGTCCTGCGCCAGATCACCAGCAGCGAAACGGATTTCGCCGCCTTGCGGGAGAGTTCCGGGCGGGAGCGCCCGGCGCGCCGGCCCCTGCTCGTCGTCGACCAGTTCGAGCGGCTGTTCGATTCCGGCGTGGAACCCGCCGCGCGCGAGGACTTCCTGATCTCGCTGAAGCAGCTGTGCGCGGCGGGTTCGGTCGTCCTCACCGTGCGGTCCGACCGCCTGCCCGACTGCGCGCAGTATCCCTGGCTCGCACACGCGTTGCAGCACAACAGCTTCACGCTGAACCCGATGACCCGCCAGGAACTGGGGACGGCGATCGTCGGCCCGCCGCGCACCCGCGGGGTGACGGTCGACCCGGGAGTCGTGGAGCTGCTGCTGACCGTGCTCGACACGCCGCGGTACACCGTCGACCGGCAGCACGCCGAGCCCGGTGCGCTGCCGGTCCTGCACGCCACGCTGCACTCGATGTGGTCCTGCCACACCGACGACCGCATCGACGCGGCCGACTACCGCCGGTCCGGCGGCCTCGAGCGCACGGTCCACACCCTCGCCGAGGAGGCATGGGAGGGCCTGGCGGCCGACGCGCGGAACGACGCGCGCCAGATACTGCTGGCGCTGGTCACCGTCCACCGCGACGGCACCGTCACCCGGCGCCGGCTGCCGGGCGCGGAACTGCGCCGCATCGCCGCCCAGACCGCGTCCGGAGCGCAACTCGTCGACCGGCTGGTATGCGACAGGCTGATCGCCGTCGACTACAAACACGCGACGCTCGTCCACGACGCCCTGCTCGGCTGGGACCGCCTCGCGGGCTGGGTCGGCGACCAGCGCACGGCGCTGCTGTGGCGGCATCGCATCGAGGACGACGCCGCGGAATGGGATACCGCCGACCGCGATCCGGGACTGCTCTACCGCAGCATCCGGCTGACCACCGCCGTCCGGCACGCCACGCCGACGCTGAGCGTGGTTGCCACGGAGTTCCTGCGCGCCTGCGCTCGGGCCGAACTCTCCACACCGGAGCGCCGTCCGGGCGGCGACGACACCACCCCTACCCCTATGCGCCCGCGAGGTACCTCACAATTCATCAGGAGCTAGCCGGGCCCAGGCCCGTGGTCGCGTCGTAACCAGGAAATTGCCCGCATATCGGCGAGACTGAGGGCATGGCCGCGCAATCGCCCGCGTCCGACGAGCCCGGCGACTCGACCCCGGATGCGCGGAGCCGTGCCCGGATGCCCGCCTGGCTCCCGCGCGCGATGGTGCTGGCGTTCGTCTTCCTCGCGCTGTTCGAGCTGGCGGGCTGGGCCTTCCACCGGCTGCTCGGGATCCTGATCATCATGCTGGTGGCGTTCTTCGTCTCGCTGGCGATGGAGCCGGCGGTGGGGCGCCTGGTGGGCCGGGGAATGCATCGCGGCCTGGCCACCGGGCTGGTGTTCGTGCTCGTCTTCGTCTCTGTCGTCGGGTTCATCGCGGCGCTGGTCACGCTGCTGGTGGAGACCGTCGGCACGCTCGTCGACGAGGCGCCGCGGCTGATCGACGACCTGGTCGGCTGGGTCAATCGCACGTTCCACCAGAACTTCACGCTGCACGACCTGTCCGACCGGCTGCTGCGCGACTCCGACGTCATCAACGGCTACGCCGAGCGGGCCGCGAACAATGTGTGGGGCGTGTCCAGCACCATCCTGGGCGGCCTCGCCCAATTCCTGACGATCGCGCTGTTCAGCATCTACCTGACCGCGGACGGGCCCAAGCTGCGCCGCACGCTGTGCTCGGTGCTGCCGCCGGATCGCCAGGACACCGTGCTGCACGCGTGGGATCTGGCGATCGAGAAGACCGGCGGATACCTGTATTCGCGGGCGCTGCTCGCGGTGATCTCCGCGGTCGCGCACGGGGCGTTCCTGGCGATCCTCGGGCTGCCGAACGCGGTGGCGCTGGGCATCTGGTTCGGTGTGATCGCCTCGTTCGTGCCGACGGTCGGCACCTATATCGCGGGCGTCCTGCCGATCCTGATGGCGCTGACCATCCGGCCGCTCGACGCGGTGTGGATCGTGGTGTTCACGATCGTGTACCAGTGGTTCCAGGACTATCTGTTACAGCCGCGGATCACCCAGCGCACCGTGGACGTGCACGCCGCCGTCGCGCTGCTGGCCGTGCTGGCCGGCGGCGCGCTGCTCGGCGCGGTGGGCGCCCTGCTGGCCATTCCCGCCACCGCCACGGTGCAGGCCTTCTTCAGCGAGTACGTGAAACGGTATGCGGTGGAGGAGGATCCGCGCATCGAACGCACCACGTCGGCCCGCAAGCGCCGCCGCACGGCCGCCGCGGCCCGCGAGGACGACGCCGAATAGCGAGCCAAGGTCTTGTTAAGCCGACCCGAAGCCGCCTGACGCACAGTGGTATTCAGCGAGGCCGATCGCCTCGCTGAATACCCGGCTCGCATCGCGCCGGCCGCGTACTGGGAGGGGACGGCTGGCCGGACAGGTCACCGGTGCGAGCCGGGCCCCCGGAGTTCGGATGTGCGGAGCGGCCGGTGCGCGCAACGAGGCGCGTACGACAACGGTGTCGGGCCCTCCGCGCTCCGGCGCGGCGGCCGTTAATCACGTGCGTTGTCCCCCTGCCGCGTGCGATCGTCGAACGATGGCGATCCCATCCGGCATCACGATCAGATCGGCGACCGAGGCGGACCTGCCCGCCATCAGAACCCTGCTGGCCAACGCGTTCGGCGGACCGCTGACGCCCGAGGCGGAGCGGGTCTACACCGAACAGGGCCCGCTGCTGTTCCCGCTGGAGCGCCGTGTCGTCGCGCTCGACGGCGACCGGCTCGTCGGCCATACCCAGGACACGACCATGACACTGACGGTCCCGGGTGAGCGCACCGTCGCCGCGAACGGGGTCGCGGGCGTCGCCGTGGCGCCCACGCACCGGCGGCGCGGCATCCTGCGCGCGATGTACACGGAGATGCACCGGCGGACCGAGGCCGCCGGACTCCCGCTGACCATCTTCACCGCCAGCGAGGGCACCATCTACGGCCGCTTCGGTTACGGGCCCGGGGTGATCGAGAACCGGGTGACGATCGACCGCCGATTCGCCCAATTCCGGCCCACCGCACCGGATCCCGGCGGCGTCGAGCTGACGCGGCTGGACGACGCGATCGAGATCCTGCCGCGGATCTACGACCGCTGGCGGCGGCGGATACCGGGCGGTCAGGCGCAACCGGATCCGGCGTGGCAGACCAAACTGGCCCGCTTCGGCGATCACAACGCGATCTTCGCCCTCGTGCACGCCGACGGGTACGCGCTGTACCGGCACGAGCGGTCCGGACCCGACCTGACGGCCGCGGTGATCGAGCTGAAGGCGGTCACCGACGAGGCCCACGCCGCGCTGTGGCGGGTGCTGCTGGGCCTGGACCTGATCACCACCGTGGACGCCCAGATCGTCGACGACGACCCGCTCCCCTATCTGCTCACCGATCCGCGCCTGGTCCGCACGACCGGCCGCTACGACGGGGTGTGGGTCCGGGTGATGGACGTCCCGGCCGCGCTGTCGGCTCGCGGCTACCAGGGCGACCTGGACGTCGTCCTCGAGGTGCACGACCCGTTCCGCGAGGCGGGCGGCACGTTCGCCCTGCGCGTGCGCGGCGGCGACGCCGTCTGCGAGCCGACCACCCGCGAACCGGATATCGAACTCGGCATCGACGTCCTCGGCAGCCTCTACCTCGGCGCCCACCGCGCCCGCGTCTTCGCGGCCGCGAACCGCCTGCGCGCCAAGGACTCCGAGGCCCTGCGCGCCTTCGACGCCGCCCTCACCGCCGAACGCTCCCCCGAACTCGGCTGGTTCTTCTGACCACCCCGTTCCCGCCTCCCGCGCCCGTCCGACGCTCTGGAAACCGTGCGGGAGGGTGGAGGGGGTGCGTGGGCGGGCGGGGGCTGGCATGCTGGGGATGTGTCGCTCATCCGGTTCGTGCTGAACGTGCTGTGGCTGGTGTTCGCCGGCTTCTGGTTGGCGGTGGGCTACCTGCTGGCGGGGATCGTCTGCTGCATTCTGATCATCACCATCCCGTTCGGCATCGCCTCGTTCCGCATCGCGGCGTACGTGCTGTGGCCGTTCGGCCGGGAGGTGGTGGCGCGGCCCGACGCGGGCGTGCCGTCGCTGATCGGGAACATCATCTGGTTCCTGGTGGCCGGGCTGTGGCTGGCGATCGGGCACGTGGTCACCAGCATCCCGCTGTTCGTCTCGATCATCGGGATCCCGTTCGGCTGGGCGAACCTCAAACTGGTCCCGGTCTCGCTGATGCCGCTGGGGCGGGAGATCGTGCCCAGCGACAGTGTATTCGTGCGCTGACCGGCTACTCCGATTCGGCCACAATCTGTTTCATGATGGAGACCGCGTCGTTCAGGACCTTCAGCTGATCGGGCGGCAGTTCGGCGAGCCGCTCGGTCATCCACGCCTCGCGCGCGTTGTTCTCGTCCTGGATCAGCGCGAGTCCGGCGTCCGACAGCGACACGATGACCTGGCGGCCGTCGGTGGGGTGGTTCTTGCGTTCCACCAGTTGCAGTTCCGACAGCGAGGCGATCACGCGCGTCATCGACGGCGGCTGCACCCGCTCCTTGGCCGCCAGCGCCCCCGGTGTCATCGCCCCCTCGCGGTTGAGGGTGGCCAGCGCCGACAGCTGGGTCAGCGAGATCTGCGCATCGGCTCGGCGGCCTCGCAGGTGTCGCGTCAGACGCACGACCGTCAACGAGAGCTCGGCGGCCAGCGCACGGACATCGGAAGGCGTTGTCACAGAGGCAAACGATACGGGAACGCCACGCGGGTGACGCCCGTTCACGCCGTAAGGTGGACATCGTGACACAGAACGTGCCGGAAATCCCGCCGCGGCTGACCGACCCCCGGCCGGTCCTCGCGGTCGGAACCGCGCTGTGGGCCGTCGCGACCGTGGTGGTGTGGTTCGTCGACGACTGGGCCGACGCCCGGCCGATCTGTCTGATGGGCTTGGTCGTGGGTCTGCTCGCCTACACCATCTTCGTCATCCAGCGCCGGGGTGCGCGCCGCGGCGACAAGGGCGCGCAGACGGGTCTGTAAGCGATTCGTCCTACCTCTTGGTCACACGCCCACGACACACTTTTACGGCGCGCGAATTGACTGTTCGGCTCCTTGCCGCTTAACTGCGTTGAGTGTCCTCCCGATTGAGCGTCGAAGAACGTCGAGCCCACCTTATCGAGGCGGCCATCGGACTCGCCGAAAAAAAGGGCGTAGCCGGTGTGACCACACGCGATGTGGCTCAGGCAGCAGGTGTTTCGCTCGGTGTGGTGCATTACTGTTTCGAAAACAAGGACGCGCTGATGACCGAGTTGGTCAAGGCGTTGTCGATGGAATTACGCGATTCCGTGGAGACCAACGAAACGGTCTGGCAGGACGTCGGAAGTGGAAAAGAATCGCTTCAAAGTTTGGTGCGCGCAAGCCTCGAACTTCTGTGGTTGAACATCGAAGCGACGCCCGAACGTCAGTTGCTGACCTACGAGACCACCACATACGCGCTGCGGGAAAGTGAACAGACTCCGGCGAAACTCGCTATTGCGCGAGAACAGTACGCGTTCAACGACTCCACCGTCGCCGATGTCCTCGAGCACGCCCGCGACGCCACCGGAACGGAATGGCGCGTCCCGGTCCAGACCCTGAGCCGCTTCACGCTGTCGGTTATCGACGGCATCGTGCTGCGCTGGCTGGTGGACAACGACAGCGCCGCGGTGCGCGGCCAGCTCGACGTGCTCGCGGAGATGGTCACCTCGTACGCGGGCTGACACTCACTCCGGGGTGGGCTGCCGCTGGACGTGCGTGGCGCCGTCCGCGCGCCACCAGGGCACCGCGACGGTCGCTTCGTACGTACCGGACAACCGGACGCGCAGCCGCTCGTGCAGCACGAGCGGGCCCTCCAGGGGCGGCAGGCCGAATTGCAGGCGCAGGACGACTCCGAGGGGTTCGGCGGCCCAGCCGGTCGGCGTGCCGTCGCCGACGATCTCCGCCGTCACCGCCTCCGAGACAAGCGGCAGATCGAGCAGCGTGGCCAGCGCGGGCGCGGATTCGATATCGCCGACCACCAGCCGATCCGGCGGGACGGCCAGGCCGTACCAGGGCCGGTCCAGCACCAGCGCATCGGCCGGATCGATAACCGCACCGGACAGGGCGCGGACCCGCTCGGGCAGGGCGAGATCGTCGAGGTCCAGCGTGTCCGCCGCCGCGGCGAGCAGGGCGTGCGTGCGGGAAATCGCCTCGGGGGCAGGGGTTTTCGCGGGATCGGCCAGTGCCTCCAGCAGTGCCGCGGCCAGTTCGGGGGTGATCGTGGCCGGATCGGCCAGCACGCCGCGCAGGGCATCCAGGTCGGCGGGCGCGAATCCGGCCAGTTCCGGGAGCAGATCGGCGAAGACCGGATCGGCGGGGGCACGGAACAGGCCGAGGGGCATCCCGTCGACGCGGGCGTGCCGGCGCAGCCACCAGGTGGTGTAGCCGTCGCGGTCGGCGAGCAGGCGGCGGGTCGCGGGTTCGGACAGCAACAGCCGCAACGCGTTCGGCCACGCGGCATCGTCCACCAGGTCCAGGTCGCGCACGGCGGCGAACTCCGGCGGATCCTCCGGCAGGCTCTCCCACCAGCGCTCCTCGTCGTCGAGATGGTGGTCCGGTCCGGTCGGATCGCTCTCGGTGACGACGGTGAATCCCCAGCCGACGCCGAGGGCGCGCAGCGGCGCCGCGCCGTACCGCTCGACCAGCGCCGGATCGACCGTGCCGAAGGGGGAATCGGCCACCAGCACTCCGGCCAGCGGGGCATCGGGGAGTAGCAGTTCGTCGGCGGGCAGTGTTGCGCCGGTGTCGTCGGGGAGTTCCAGCAGGCCCAGCCAGGAGGGCAGTGCGGCGTCCGGACCGGGCGCGGCCAGCTGGGCGGCGAGGCTCAGGACGGCGTCGACGGTGTCCGGGTCGCCCGGCTCGTGCTCCAGTTCCGCCCGCAGCGCCGGATCCTCGAGCAGGTCCGCGGCCGTGATCGGGCGGGCGCCGAGCCGGCCCAGCAGGGGATGCGCGGCCTCCGGGTGCACGAGGCGGGCCCATCGCACCGGGATCGGCAGCTCCAGCCGATCGTCGAGCACGGCCGTGCGCGGGCCGGTGACGAGGCGTCCGTCGGCCAGCGGCACCGCCAGGGCGCCCAGTTCCTCGACGGACAGCGGATCGGTGACGAACGGTTCCAGCGCGTCGTAGAGCGAGTACCACCACTGCGGCGCGCGGTCGAGGCCGATGGACAGTTCCGCGATGCGAGTCAGGCCGATGCGGTGCACGTCGAGTGTCGCCAGGGCCTCGGTCTCGGCGCGGCCGGAGAGTTCCACCGTCACCAGCGGGCCGACCATCTCGGCCAGTAGCTCCGCCAATTCCGCTGTGGCGCCGGGGAATACGGTGGCGCGCACGGGCGCGGCGGTGAGTTCCGGGTCCGCGCCGGTAGCGACGACGGGCAGCCACGGCGTGGTGCGGAGTTCGGCGACGAGGGCCTCGCGCAGCAGTCCGTCGACCTCGCCGCGAGCGAATCCGGGCGCGGGGACCAGGACGAGGCGGTCGCGCGGCGGCAGGGCGCGGGCGAAATCAGCGTAGCCCGCGGCCAATTCGGCGATCGCGGAGCCGGGGAGCAGGCGACGGCGGTCGGGTTGCATCGGAATGTCGGCCACGAGCAGGGCCGGGAGCGACAGTTCCTCGTCGGAGCGGGTGGGGGCGCGCAGCACATCGGGTTCGGCCGGACGCGGGCGGCCGGACCGCACGGGGAGCAGCCAGCGGGCGCGGTCGGTCGCGTACTGCCACCAGACGCGGTCGTCCTCGCCGGGAGCCGTGATCCGGAGTTCCTGCACCCCCTCACCGAGATCGGTTACCGCACCGGTGGTTTCGTCGTCCTCGATGCGGATGGAACGCAGTGCGGGCAGTTCCACGAGGAGGTCGACGGCCTCGGCGCGCATGGCGGCCAGCAGGGCATCGATATCGATATCGGCGGCGAGCCGTATGACGACCTCGCTGTCGAAGCCATCGGCGGGTGTGTCGGCGATGGGCCAGGCCAGGCGCAGCACCGGCGGGACGAAGGCGCCGGGATCGTCGGGGATGCGGATGTCGTTGTCGCGCAACTGTTCCCATGTCTTCGACCGGGAGAAGGAGAGGGAGCCCGTCCTGGAGCGGAACTCGACCTCGTCGCCCGCCGACAGCACGGCGGTGAAACCGACACCGAATCTGCCGACGGTGGATCCCGCGCCCGGCTTGGCCGACACCCGGAGCGCCGTCAGCGCGTGGACGCCGGAAGTCTCCAGCGGCACACCGGTATTGGCGATATGTAGCGCCCGCCCGTCGAGCCACACCGCGAGCCGCCCGGGTACGCCGGCCTTGGCCGCGGCATCCGCCGCATTCTGCGCCAGCTCGGTCAGCAGCCGATCCCGGTACCCCGCCCGCACCAGATCAGCCTCGGTGGCGGCGTCCTCACGCAGCCGAGTCGGCGAATCCCGCCAGGCGGCGAGCACCCCCGCCCGCAGCGCCTCCGTCCCGAACGGATCGGCCACCACCCCGACGCCGCTCAGCTCTCCCCCGCAGCCCCGGACTCACCGCGCTGCACCCGCACCGCCGCCACACCCCACCCCTCGCTGTACTGCCCCCGAGGAGCCTCCTGCTCCCCCTCAGCTGCCGTATCTTTCGCGATTCCGGACGACGCGTCCTCACCAGGCGCAGCCTCAGTGCTCTCCGACGGCACACTCTCGACGGGTACGGACGACGCGGCTTCGGGCGAAACATCCTCGGCAGGAACCGACGAAGCGTTCTCGGACGACACTGCCTCAGCCGACGCACTCTCAACGGGCATCGACGAGACACCCTCGGCCGACACAGCCTCAGCGACCTCAGCCGACGCACTCTCAACAGGCACCGACGAGGCACCCTCGGCCGATCCACCCTCGGTGGACTCAGCCTGCACAGGCTCGGCGGGCGCGGACGGTTCGGCCGTCGTGTCCTCGGCAATGTCGGTGGCCGGCGACGGCGTAGGCCCGGTCGGAACATCGTTCGCAAGCTCGGGCGAGGAGCCCTCGGCGGGTTCGGGGGACGCGGCTTCGGCCGGTGCGTCGGCGGTGAGACCTGCGGCGGCCGTGGCGGATTCGCCGACCTCGTCCTGGCGTGCGCCGGTACCCACGGCGTCGGTGACCGGCGCGTCCGCCGGATCCTCGGCCGCGGCGGAGTGCCGATCGGAGTCCACCGGTGCGGTGGTGCCGACCGCGCGCTCGTCTGTCGCGGCGGGACGGTCATCCGCAGAGTCGGTCCGCACGGCTTCGGACGGTGCCTCGACCTGCGCCGCACTATCCGCCTCGACGAGGTCGGTCTCCGCCGGAGCGGCCGCAGAGGATTCCGTCACGGCATCGCCGATGGGCACGCCCGCTTCTCCCGCACCGACGATGGTGGCGGAACCCGTATCGACCGAATCGTTCTCGCCGTCGGCCTCGGCGCCAGCGGATTCACCCGCGTCGGCGGCGGGGGAATCCGGCTCGTCTGCGCGAGCGTCCGCGGCGGGTGTGTCGGCCTCGTCTTCGGACGTAGCCGTGACGGGTGTGTCCGCATCGTCGCCCTCGACACGCCCGGGCTCGGAGGTGTCCTGAGCGGACGGGCGGAGTTCCTCTTGCGGGACGACCTCGACGGCGGCGTCGTCGTAGGCCTCGTACAGGGGCGAGCCGGAGCCGGCGGGGGCGGGCGTATCGGAGTGGGCGCCACAGCCGTATTCGGTGTGGACGACGTGGCCGTCGGCGCCCATGGCATTGCCGCAGACGCCGAAGGCGGCGCGCAGCGCCCCGGCCAGCGGGACGAAGAAGCCGCACACGCCGCAGGTTCCCGGGGCCGCACGGGCCATCTCGGTGTCGGGTCCGTATTCGGAGTACCAGCGCTCGGCGGCCTCCTCGCGACCCTCGCGGCTGAGGACCTGCGGGCGGCCCAGGCCGATCTCCTCGGCCACCTCGTCGACCACCGGATCCCCGGTTTCCAGGTACCCGGGCACCAGGCGCGGGTCGCCCGGGGGCGGGGCGAGCAGGTCGCCGGGCGCCAGGTCGCCGGGCCGCACACGCTGATCCCACGGCACGAAATCGGGACCGACCAGTGCGTCCGGGCCGGGCAGCAGCGCCGACTCGCTCACCGTCGCGTGGTCGGCCTCCGGGGGCGCCGCCACCACCACGGCCCACTGCCACCCGCGATAGCCGGGCAGCGTGGCCTCGAAGTGATGCGTGGCCGCGCACTCGTCCTCCGCGGTCACGCCCAGATGGTCACCGACGCCGGTCGGCTGCAACTCCCCTAGCGCACGACGGGCCAGGTCGACCGCCCCCGCCAGGATCGGTCGCACGCCGGACTCCGAAACAGAAACTGCGCTCACGCCCTACATTTTGCCGTATGAAGCGCAAACGCCGTGCGTGGGCCGCGACCGGGCCGATCCTGCTGGCCGCGGTGTCGACGGGAGCCGCCGCGTGCGGAACCCCCGATACCACCCCGAAGCTGCGCGTCGAGGTCGTGGCGACCCGCCCGCACGACCGCGCGGCCTTCACCGAGGGCCTCGAGATCGACGGCGGAACGCTCTACGAGAGCACCGGCCTCGAGGGCCGATCCGAGGTGCGCGCCTCGGATCCGGACACCGGCGCCGTCCGCGCCCGCGCCGAACTCCCCGCCGAGTACTTCGGCGAGGGCGTCACCCGGGCCGGGCCGACTGTGTGGCAACTCACCTGGAAGGACGGAACGGCCTTCGCGCGCGATCCGGCGACCCTCGCCGAACGCGGGCGGGCCGGCTACGACGGTGAGGGCTGGGGGCTGTGCACGCACGGCGACCGCCTCGTCATGAGCAACGGCACCGGTACCCTCACCTTCCGCGACCCGGCCACCTTCGCCGTCACCGGATCGGTCCGGCTGGCCGGCCACCGCAACGCGAAACTCAACGAACTGGACTGCGCCGCAGACGGTTCGGTCTATGCCAATGTCTGGCCGACCGACCACATCCTGCGCATCGATCCCGACACCGGCGCGGTACTCGCCGATATCGATGCCGGTGGCCTGCTGTCCCCCGCCGATCGCGCCGGCGCCGACGTCCTCAACGGCATCGCCCAGCTGCCGGGTACCGACCGGTTTCTCATCACGGGAAAGTATTGGCCGGTCCTGTTGGAGGTCCGCTTCGTCCCGGCGTGAACGGCACGGCGGCCGGACCCATAGACTCGATGTGTGGCTGCCTCCCGCGATTCCTCCGGAACCGATCCAGGTCCGTGGGACGGCGAGGAGTATCCGCTCACCTCGCGGCACCCCGGTTACGACCGATACCCGCCGCCCCCGAGTGCCTCGTCCCGCCGTCCTCTGCCGCCGCTACCCGGTGGCGGCGACTCCGACGTGCCCGCGTTCGTCACGCGCCGGATGTCGGCCGGGGAGCCGCCGCGCGACCTACCCCCGCGCGGGAGCGCGCTACCCGACGAGCCCGCGACCACGCCGGAACCGCAGGCAGACCCCGCGACAACCCCGGAACAGCACCACGTTCCGCGCAAGCTGACGGTGACCCGCGTCGTGGCGATGCGCAGCCGCGAACTCACCGAGAAGGGCATCAACACCTTCCAGCGCGCGGCCAAGGCCGACGGCGCCGACGAATCCGGGCTCACCGCACTGGTTTACGCGACGATGGCCAACTTCGCGCTGGACGCCGCCCTCGGCGTCGCCCTGGCCAACACCCTGTTCTTCGCCGCCGCCTCGGCCGAGTCCAAATCGAAAGTGGCGCTGTATCTGCTGATCACGATCGCGCCGTTCGCGCTGATCGCGCCGCTGATCGGCCCCCTGCTCGACCGCCTGCAGCGCGGGCGCAGGCTGGCGCTGGCCGGTTCGTTCGCCGCGCGCGTGGTGATCGCGATCCTGCTGATCTTCAATGTGGACAGCTGGGCGCTGTATCCGCTGGCGCTGTGCATGATGGTGCTGAGTAAGTCGTTCGCCGTACTCAAGAGCGCGGTCACGCCGCGGGTGCTGCCACCGGGAATCGACCTGGTGCGCACCAACTCCCGGCTCACGGTGTTCGGGCTGGTGGGCGGCACCCTCGGGGCGGGCGCGGTGGCCGGGCTGGTGGCCGCGGTCGCCGGTTCGCCGGGCGCGCTGACGCTGGCCGCCCTCATCGCCGGCGCCGGGACCTATCTGAGCCTGCGCATCCCGTCCTGGGTCGAGGTCACCGAGGGCGAGGTGCCCGCGACCCTCGGCTACCACGGCGGCGACACCGAGACCCTCCGCGACGGCGAGAAACCGGCCAAGCCGGGTAAGCGACGGCAGCCGCTGGGCCGCTCGGTGGTGACCGGCCTGTGGGGTAACGGCACGATCCGCGTGCTCACCGGATTCCTCACCTTCTATGTCGCGTTCGTCGCGAAGTCGACCGAGCACCGCCCGGTGCAGCAGGCCGCGATGCTCGGCGTGGTCGGCGCGGCGGCGGCGGTCGGCAACTTCACCGGCAATGCCACGGGCGCGCGGATGAAGCTCGGGCGCCCGTCGCTGATCGTGCTGATCTGCACGGCCGCCTGCACAATCGTCGCGCTGTTCGCGACGTTCGCCAACAACCTGCTGGGCGCGGCGGTGGCCACCCTGGTGGCCGCGGGCGGGAGCGCGCTGGCGAAGGTGTCGCTGGACGCCTCCATTCAGGACGATCTGCCGCCGGAATCGATCGCGTCCGGATTCGGGCGCTCGGAGACGGTGCTGCAGCTGGCCTGGGTGATCGGAGGCGCCGGCGGGGTGCTGCTGCCGACGTCGTACTGGAAGGGCTTCGCGGTCGCCACGGCCGTGCTCGCGGTGGGGCTGATCCAGACGTTCGTCAGCTACCGTGGTCATTCGCTACTGCCCGGGCTGGGCGGTAACCGGCCGCAGCACGCCACCCAGGAAGTGGCCGGCGACGCGCCGCATCCGGCCGCCTAGTACCGATTCCGACGACCGACAGGACGAACAGCCATGACCAAGCCCGGCACCCGCACGATCCTCGCGCTGGCGGGCGCTGCGGTGCTCGTCGTGGTGGTCGCCGTCGCCGCGGTGGTGGCCGTCGCGGTCCGCGGCCATTCCGAGGCGGACCCGCGGATCACCGCCTACGCGCACGGCACGTCGGCCACCGTCCCGCCGTATCGCTTCTGCACGGTCTCGCAGTCGGATGCCAACGGCCAGCTGGGTTTGCAGTGCCGCGAGAGCGCCACCACGGTCACCCTCGACACGACCTCGGGCGCCCCGCTGCAACTGTCGCTGCCGAAGCACATCGCCGACGCGCCGTGGGTCATGGTGCTCGAGTACACGCTGCCCGACGGCACCGCCGTCCAGCGCCTGGGGTCCTACCGCGACTACCCCGAGGGCACCCTCGCGGTCACCGTCCCCTCGCGCCCGGAGCCCGACCTGCGCCTGGCCGGCGTGGAGATCCAGCTGGTGATCCCGACCCGGGACGAGACCGGAGCGGAATCCTTCGCCCCCTACCAGGCCTGGTCGATTCGCACCGCGGCCTGAGACGACACGCCACCTCGCCCCCCTGTCCCGGCACGCTTTCGGCCGGGATCAGTGGTCCAATTCCCGCGCGACCCCCCGCACCACCTCGGCGATGCGCTGGGCGGTCTTGCGGTCGGGGTACCTGCCCTTGCGGAGGTCCGGCTGCACCTTGGCCTCCAGCAGGGTGATCATGTCCTCGATCATGCCGTGCAGGTCGTCGGGGGCCTTGCGCGGATGAGCCGGGGGCTCCTTGCGGGTCTGGGCGCCGCGCACCGAGGGCAGCGGCTCCAGCAGCTTGAGGCTCAGCGCCTGGGGGCCGCGCCGGCCCGCCGCCATCCCGAATTCCACTCGTTGCCCAGGCTTCAGCGCCTCGACACCCTTGGGCAACGCAGACGACCGAACATAGACGTCCTCCCCCTCATCCTGGGAAAGGAAGCCGAAGCCCTTTTCGACGTCGTACCACTTCACCTTGCCGGTCGGCACTGCGCTCACCCGTTCGTCTTCGATGCCCGGACCACCCGGGCACAATCGTTGTCCCGGAATCGATTCCGGGACATTTCCCTGTGCGAAAAGAACGCGCCCTACACAGGTATGCAGGACGCGAGTGCCATCGAGTCTACCCCGGTGCCGATACCCGAAGCACACCAGTTTTACGGTGCAGTAATGCCCGAGTCTTCCTCGCACCGCCCGTCGCGCCGATCCGGCGATCTGCTGCTGTACGCGGCCCTGGGCCTCTTCGCGATCGGCGCGCTGGCGATCGTCGCCATCTTGCTCACCCCGGTCGTCACGGACGGCACACCGGGACTGGCGCTCTATCTGATCGCCGTGACCGGAACGCCGCTGGGGTTGCTGCTCGCGGTGATCTTCGCGCTGCGGTCCGGGCGCCGCGCGCGCTGAGCCACCCCCTGATTTGCCAGATACGTTATCCCCTACACGTGTGATCTTCATCACATAACAGAACGGTCACGAGACGGTCACGGTCGATGCTCTACCGAGACACGCCGCACTTACCTGCACAGACGCCTGACGGAAGGTGTTGGGCCGGACCGTGACCCATCCATACACGCCGGTTACCAAATAGTGATTTTTCCCGCGGATCGTCGTACGGTCTAACCCAGCCGGGAGCAGTCCCGGAACCACCGGCCCGCCGCACCGAGCCTCGCCCCGCGGGTACGGACCCCGACGGAAACAGGGGCGAGGGCGGGGAACCCACGTTCCCTACGCAGGGAAGCGGGAGTGGTCCGCCAGATCACTTCCTTGGGGTGAAGTCCCCGAGGGCCGCGAGGCGCTCAGGGACCGGACGGCCTCTCAGTCCGAACCCGACAGCTCACCTCGCAGGCGCGTACGAGAGGAAGACGACCCGATATGAGTGGACGCCACCGCAAGCCGACCAACACCGGCCGCACTGTCGCCAAGGTCGCCGTCACGGGTGCGATCGTGAGCGGCGCAGGTATCGCTCTCGCCGGTAACGCCTCCGCGGCTCCCGACAACGAATGGGATCAGCTCGCGCAGTGCGAATCCGGCGGTAACTGGGGAATCAACACCGGCAACGGCTACCAGGGCGGACTGCAGTTCTCGCAGGGCACCTGGGCCGCGCACGGCGGCACCGAATACGCCCCCTCGGCCAACCAGGCCAGCCGCGACCAGCAGATCGCGGTCGCCGAGAAGGTTCTCGCCAGCCAGGGCTGGGGCGCATGGCCCTCCTGCTCGTCCCGTCTCGGACTGAGCGGCGCCGCCGAGCAGCGCACCGCGCCGGCCGCTCCCGCCCAGCAGGCGCAGCCGCACTGGAGCCCCACCACCGAGAGCCAGCCCGCCCCGCAGGCGCAGCCGCAGCAGACCACCGACGGCAGCCAGGAAGTCTTCCAGGCCGTCGACAAGGCTCTCTCCATCGCTCAGGCCCAGGGAATCCAGGTGCCGCAGCAGGCGATCGACGTCTTCAACGCCGCCAAGGCCAACAACGTCAAGCTCGACCCGGGCGTGGTCGACTTCTTCGAGGCGAACAAGGGCCTCCTGCCCAACTGAGGCATTCGAGGCCGATTTCGAGCCAACGACCAAGGCCCCCGGACCATTCGGTCACGGGGGCCTTGTCGTGTGCGCGGTCAGCGGTTGATGACCGTGTGCGGATGCACGTACGGCATCTCGTCGGCGGGCACCGGGAATTCGGTGTCCTCCCCGTAGGGCGAGAGCCCACCCGAACGGGTCGACGACAGTTCGGTGACCGCATGGTCACCGTTGGCCAGCTTCGGCCATCCGTTGTCGACATAAGGTTTCTTCGATTTGTTCACCACGGCCTCATTCTGGCATGAAACCGATCGGTCATGGCCCGGCCGGGTCGGTGTGGGCGGCGGGCCCAGCGGTCCACCGCGCCCGGCCGTACGCTGGACGGGATGACCACGACCGACGACGCACCCCGGGCCGGGGACGAACACCCCGCGAGGCCAGGGGCGGCCGACGGCGTACCGCTGGCCGATTGGCTGGCCGCTCGCACCGACGACGATCTGGTGACCCTGCTCGAGTTGCGGCCCGATCTCGCGGTCCCGCTGCCGTCCTCGATGTCCGTGCTGGCGGCGCGGGCCGAACAGCGCGCCTCGGTCCTGCGCGCCACCGACGAACTCGACACCCTCGAATTCGCCATCATCGAGACCCTGGCGGTACACGACGCGGCCTATCCCGGCCGGAAGGCCGCCCCGCTCCCCCGCACCCGCCTGCACGACCTGCTGGGCGACCGGGTACCGGCCGCGAGCGTCGACGCCGCCGTGGCCCGGCTCACCGACCGCGCTCTCGCGTGGGGCGCCGACAAGCTGTACCTCGTCGCCGCGGCCAAGGACGCGCTGCCCTGGCCGCTCGGCAGCACCACCGAGATCCCGGACGCGCTCACCGAGCCGGAAATCGGTGCGGCGCTGAGCGAGATCGGCCCGGCCGAGCGGGCCCTGCTCGACAAGCTGGCCACCACCGGCCCCCGCGGCCGCACCCGCGACGCCGCCCCGGGCACCCCGCCCGAGCGCCCGATCCAACGCCTGCTGGCCGTGCGGCTGCTCGACTGGGTGGACGAGGAGACCGTCGAACTGCCGCCCGCGGTGGGACAGGTCCTCCGCCGCGAGCCGGTGACCGATCCGCACGCCCTGCGACCCCCGGCCCCCGAACCGGTCAAGCACACCGCCGCCGATGCCAACGCCGCCGCGGCCACCGAGACGGGCGAATTGCTGCGCCACTGCGCCGACATTCTCGAGGTGCTGGGCCAGACCCCCGCGCCCGCGCTGCGCTCCGGCGGCCTGGGCGTGCGCGAACTGCGCCGCATCACCAAGCAGACCGGTGTGGACGAGAACCGGGTGGGACTGCTCGCCGAGGTGCTGGCGGCGGCTCGCCTGTTGGACAAGGGAACTCCCGAACCGGCCCCGCCCTCCGATACCGTCGACGAGTTCTGGGCGCCCACCTCGGCCGCCGACGGCTGGCTGGACAGCCCCGCGGCCCGGCGCTGGGCCGTGCTCGCACAGGCGTGGCTGGAACTGGACCGCTTCCCGTGGATGATCGGCCGGCGCGACGCGAACGACAAACCCCTGGCCGCACTGTCGCTCGAACTGCGCACCGTGCACGCGCCCCGCGACCGGCGGGCCATCCTCGCCCTGCTGGCCGAACAGCAGCCCGGCGCGGCGCTCACCCCGGCCGATATCGCCCGTGTGCTGGCCTGGCGGCAGCCGCGCTGGCGCAGGCACTTTCGCACGGACGCGGTCGAACACACGCTGACGGAGGCCGCCGCGCTCGGACTCGTCGGACGCGGCGCCCTCACCTCGGCGGGACGGGCCCTGCTGCACGGCAGCGTCTCCGACGCCGAGTCCGAGATGGACGCCGCACTGCCGGACCCGGTCGACCATGTGCTGGTCCAGGCCGACCTGACGATCGTCGCGCCGGGCCCGCTGGTCCCGGATCTGCAGAGCCGCATCGCCCTGGTCGCCGATGTCGAATCCGCGGGCGCCGCAACGGTCTACCGGATCGGCGAGACGTCGGTGCGGCGGGCGCTGGACGCCGGGATGACGGCGCCGAACTGCACCAGCTGTCTCGGCGCACTCACGCAC
>NZ_BAGL01000011.1 GCF_000308875.1 Nocardia transvalensis NBRC 15921 | reverse complement strand
CACCCGCGACGGCGCGGTCTGCCGGGCCACGGTGGACGGCGCGGTGTGGCTGCCGCAACTGCGGCCGCGCCGCAAACCCGGCGGCCCGGCGACGTTCAAGCGGCCCGCCGCGGACGTCCTCGGTCCCGATCTGCTCGCCGGCGTCCCGGAGGTTCCGGTCACGCCCTTCGAGGCCAGTGGCCGCGACACCTGGTCGGAACTGCGCTACTACGAGCAGGGCGAGGTCGGCTATCTGGAATTCGCCTTCTCGGGCGGCGCGATGAGCACCGACCAGTGCCAGCGCCTGCTCGCGGCCTACCGGCAGGCGTGCGAGCGGCCGGTGAACGTGCTCGTGCTGGGCGCGGCGCGGGACTTCTTCTCCAACGGCATCCACCTCAATGTCATCGAGGCGGCGGCCGATCCGGCCGAGGAGTCCTGGCGGAACATCAACGCGATGAACGACCTGGTCGAGGCGATCCTGACCACCACGGACAAGCTGGTGATCTCCGCGCTGGCCGGCAACGCGGCCGCCGGCGGGGTGATGCTGGCGCTGGCCGCCGACGAGGTCTGGTGCCGCGAGTCGGCCGTGCTGAACCCGCACTACCGGCTGATGGGCCTGCACGGCTCGGAGTACTGGACCTACACGCTGCCGCGCCGGGTCGGCGGCGATCTGGCCGATCGGCTGACCAGGGAGACGCTGCCGGTCGGCGCTCGTGCGGCCGGCGAGATCGGGCTCGTGGACCGGGTGGCCCCGGGCAGCGCGGCAGAGTTCCGGGACTGGGTATGCCAGGAGGCCGCTGAACTCGCGTCCGGGTCGGAACTGGCGGACCGGCTGGTGGCCAAGAAGCAGCGCCGTGCGGCCGACGAGGCGGCCAAGCCGCTGGCTGCCTACCGGGATTACGAACTGACGCAAATGCGCCAGAACTTCTACGGGGCGAACGAGCCGTACCACCAGCTACGACGAAACTTCGTGCACAAGGTGCGTCCGCAGGTGACACCGACGCACTTGCTCGTGTGAGCCGCCGCGCCCGCCTCCGCGAAGGTTTCACAATGCAATCCCCAACGACTACTCGGTTGAACTATCGTCCGGTAACGGATTGATTACTGCTATTGCATTTGGAGTGCGTAGTGCTGGAGCTCGACCATTTCAACCATGGGCTGCTGACGCCCATACTGGCCTACCTCATGTCGTTCATCGGCTCGGTGCTGGGCCTGCGCTGCGCCGTCCACGCCCGATCGTCGCGCTGGCCCGGCGGCTGGCTGATCGCCGCCGCCGTGGCCCTGGGCGGCTGCGGTATCTGGGTCATGCATTTCACCGCGATGCTCGGCTTCTCCATCCAGGGCACGACCATCCGCTACGACGTGCCGATGACGCTGCTCAGCGCGGCCATCGCGATCGTGGTGGTGTGGGCCGGGCTGTCCATCGTGGTGCGGGTGCGGCGGGAGATCCTGGCGCTGCCGCTCGGCGGGGCCGTCACGGGTATCGGTGTGGCGGCCATGCACTACCTGGGCATGTCCGCGATGCACGCGGGCGCGCACGTCGAATACGGCGTGGGGCTGGTGGCGCTGTCGCTGGTGATCGCGGTGGTCGCGGCGACCGCGGCGCTGTGGTTCATGCTGCACGTCCACGGCTTCGGCGCCACGCTCGGCGCGGCGGTGATCATGGGCCTGGCGGTGTGCGGCATGCACTACACCGGTATGGCGGCCATGAGCGCCCACCACGGCGACCACAGTGTGGTCACCCAGGGCGTCGAGCCGGTCGAACTGCTCACGCCGCTGATCATGACGGTCACGCTGGTCACCATGATGCTGATCGTGCTGGTCGGGCTCGCCGAGGTCGATACGCCGTCGCGCAGTGAGGCCGCCGAACTCGAGGAGCACGCGAAGGACAGCGGCCACAGCTGGCCGCGCATGGACCCGTTCGCCGACGCCCCCGCGCCGACCCAGTCGGCACGGGCCCCGATGCAGGCGCCGCAGCAGCCGGTGCCGACGTCGGTCAGCCTGCGCGCCTCGAGTAGCCGGGCGGCGGACCACCGGCCACACCACTAACCCACCCCACTCTTTCTCCGGCATGCTTGTGGCCGGAGTCCACCTTCGGCTGTGGATTCCGGCCACAAGCATGCCGGAAAATGTAATGGCGGCCAGGATGTCGCTCGCGGATCGCCTCCCGGTTGCGCGCGGGCCGGGCGGGCTGTGCTGGAATCAGGGGGACCAGGTGCGGGCAGCGACAACGAAAGTCACTCGAGATGGGCAAGGTGTGGCGGCGTAGGCAGCCGGACGACGATTTCGGCCTGCTGGTGACCGTGGCTACGGTCTTCGACGAGACCACGGCCGGTGATGTGCGCCGACTACTGGCCGAGCACGGCATCCGGTCCACCCGGGGCCCCGACGGCCGCGCCCGCAACCGGATGCGCATCCTGGTCTTTCCCGAGGATGCCCGCCGGGCGTACGACGTGCTGTTCCTGCACACCAGCTGAGCGGAAGCGACGATGACCGACACTCGATTCCCGTTGTCGCCCAGCCCCATTCACCTCTCCGACCAGGTCCTGAACGATCTGCGGCAGCGGCTGGAACTCACCCGGTGGCCGGTGGACGCGGGCAACGAGGACTGGTTCTACGGGGTGAACCGCGACTACCTCCAGGGCCTCGTCGAGTACTGGCGCACGGATTTCAACTGGCGCGCGGCCGAGGCGCGGATCAACCGCTACGAGCACTACCGCGTCGACATCGATGATGTGCCCGTCCATTTCATGCGCCGGCCGGGTGCCGGCCCGAACCCCACGCCCCTGATCCTGACGCACGGCTGGCCGTGGACGTTCTGGCACTGGTCCAGGGTGGTCGACCCGCTGGCGGATCCCGGCGCCTTCGGCGGCGATCCGGACGAGGCGTTCGACGTGATCGTCCCGTCGTTCCCCGGATTCGGATTCTCCGTCCCGCTGCCCGATCGTCCGGATATGAACTTCTGGAAGGTCGCCGATGTGTGGCACCGGCTGATGACCGAGACACTCGGCCATTCCCGCTATGCCGCCGCGGGCTGTGATGTCGGCGCATTGGTCACCGGTCAGCTGGGGCACAAGTACGCCGACGAGCTGTACGGCATCCACATCGGGTCGGGCCTGAAATTGGATCTCTTCACCGGCGATCGAGCCTGGGATTTCAGTGGCGGGCAACCGATTCCGCCCGGCCTACCCGCCGACGTGCACGCCCGCGTCCTCGAGTTCGACCGCCGCTTCGCCGTCCATCTCGCCGCGCACATGCTCGACTCCAGCACCCTGGCGATCGGGCTGTCGGACTCCCCCGCGGGCATGCTCGCGTGGATCCTGCGGCGGTGGAAGAGCTGGAGCGACAACGGCGGCGATCTGGAGAGCGTGTTCAGCGCGGACGACTTGCTCACGCACGCGACGATCTTCTGGGCCGAGAATTCGATCGGCACCTCGATGCGCACCTACGCCAACAACAATCGCTATCCCTGGACCCCGTCCCACGGTCGGCGGCCGCCGATCGAGGCGCCCACCGGCATCACCTTCGTCGCCCACGAGAATCCTCCGGGCGTCACCACCGAGGGCCGCGTCGAGCACTTCCGCGGCACCGATCGCGCCGGCTGGTACAACCTGGTGAACGTGACGGCCCATGATCGAGGTGGTCATTTCATCCCCTGGGAGATTCCGGACGAGTGGGTCGCGGATCTGCGGCGCACCTTCCGCGGACGGCGGTAGCGCGGGTCAGAATCGCCGGGCGCCGCTGGCGGGCATCATCGACAGATCCGACATCACCACGCCCGTGCTGTTGGTGCCCGCGTGGATGACCTTGCCGTCGCCGGCGTAGAGGGCGGAGTGGCCGCCGCCGTAGAACGAGACCATATCGCCGGGTTCGAGTTCGTCGAGGCCGACGGGCGTCCCGGCGGAGAGCTGGTCGTAGCTGGTGCGGGGCACGTCGACACCCGCCTGCCCGTAGGACCACTGCACCAGGCCCGAGCAGTCGAAGGCGTCGGGACCGGCCGACCCGTAACCGTAGGCCGCGCCGAGCTTCGATTCCGCCGCCTCGACGGCGCGCTCGCCCCGAGTCTTCTCGGGTGTCGCGGCCGGAGCGGACGGGGCGGGCATTCCGGGGAGGCTTTCCGCCTCGGGGACGCTCGGTACCGCGGGTGCGGAGAACAGGGACCGGATATCGACTCCGGGGAGGGCGGACTGAAGATTGTTCACAATTCCGTCGACAGGCGATTCCACCGGTGGCGCACTCTCGGGAGCCGACGCCTCGACGGCATCCTCGCCGGGGACGGTGACCATGGTGCCGGGTATTTCCGCGGGGGCCTGGAATTCGATCGGCACCTCTATCGTCCCGATTCCCGGAACGGACAGCGGCTGTGCCGATGCCTGCCCGGTCGTCAAGAGTAGAGCGCCGACGGCACCGAGAACGACCGCGCCGGCCGCCAGTGCCCACCAGAGCATCCGCCGCAGAAAGCGGGAATATCGGGGTTCGTCTGTTCCTGCCATGATTCGGTCCTCCGATCCTTTCGGACAGTCTTGAAAACCTCACGGTGTTCATATCCAGCGGATCCGAGGGGCAATGATTCGCCCGCGTCAATACGAATGCAAGGAAATAAGCGGACATTACCGATAACAAGACGATAAACAATAGAAAACCGTACGATCTCGAAAGAATGCCCCGCATCGGATTGTTTCCGATGCGGGGCATTATTCATTCGTACTCAGGCGGTGATTCGCTCCTCGATCTCCGCCGCCATGGTGCGCAATTTCGCCGCGAATTCCCGCGCCGCGGCGGGGTCGCCGGTGGAACTCTTGACCACCCGCCGGGTGAGCGCGGCCAGCCGGGTCTCCACGGAACCGAACAGATCCACCGGGCGCTCGGCCGGCTGTTCGCTCACCTCGCCGCGCAGCCAGGCCTGCAACCGCCGCACCGCCTGATCCTTCTCGAAGCGCTCCGGCAGCACCGCCACCGCCTCCCGCAGCTTGCCCGCGGTGATCTTCACGTCACCGGCCGCGAGCGTGGCGTAGAGGGTCACGGCCGCGTCCTCGCCGTGTTCGGCGGCCACCGGCAGCAGCTCCCGGATCTGGCCCTCGTTGATGCCGGGCGCCATCGGATGCAGTTTGGCGGCCAGCGGCCAGGCCCGGATCAGCTTGTGCGCGTAGGAGCGCTGCATATCCCATCGCTGCTCGACGTAGTCGTCGAACGTGGCGTGGTCGCTGCGGTAGAGCCGCCCGTCGCGCACGATCTGCAATGCGCGCCCGGCCGCCCAGAACGCCAGGCGCAGCGTGCCGATGGAGGATTCGCACGCCGACAGCTGCGCCTGTTCGCGCTCGCTGAGCGGGCCGTCGCCCGCCGCGGGCAGGGGCATGGTCAGCACGGTCGCCGCCGGATCCGGCGCGGCGGCCGAGTCGGCCGTCACCACGCTCAGGTTCCGCTCCGCGCGCCGCCATTCGGCATCGCGCAGCGGGGAGACGGGCGGGGTGTGCTCGGCCGCGTCGTCCAGCGGATTGACAGCGGCAGCGGCGGCGGATTTCCCGCCCAGGACGGATTTCCTGCGTTGTGGAGGCATCAGGCGGGCACCCCCAGCGCGATGCGGTAGGGCGCGACCAGCTCGTCGCCCACCTGCCGGTATTCGCCCAGATCGTGCAGTGGATTCTCGGCACCCTCGCCGACTTCCCCATCGGCGGCTTCCCGATACCACTTCCAGGCGCTCGAATAGGATTCGAACACCTCGTATCCGGCGCCCTCCAGCTGAGACCGCTGCATGCGGTATTCGGTGGAGATGTTGACGCCCTTCTTCATCGTCACCGGAACCTTCGTCATCAGGACCCGGACCCGGATTTCGCGCGCCGCGTCCACGGCCGCCTCCTCGGCGGCCCGATAGGTACTGGGCACTCGCTTCACCTCCGAGGGACTCACGCTCGTCAACAACACGAGCTCGTCGGTCGAGGGAACCGCGGCCTTGAAGATATCCGCCGATTCTCCTCCGGCATCCACGATGATCACGTCGTAGTCCGCGGCATTGTCGGTGATGCAGTCGTGGACGTGCCGCGAGGGAAACGCGATCAGCGTGAAGGGAACATCTATTCCTCCCTTCTGCAACCGCCGATACCAGGAATATCCGGTCTGACTCAGCGGATCGGCATCGATCACCAGTACTCGCAGATCGTGTTCCCGTGCGAAGTAACCGGCGAGAAAAAAGGCGGAGGTAGTTTTCCCCACGCCGCCCTTCAGATTCCCCAGTGTGACCACCAAGGGTTTCGGCAGATCCAGTGGTGCAGCAGAATTCGTCACAACGATCCTCCTTGAATGAGGAGAGCAACACTCTGTGCCGTCGACAGTCTTACACGGATGTAAGTTCGATTCCGAGATTTGCGGAGATCTCGCTCGGTGTGTCCAATTGTACCCAAAGTAGACAACCGAGTTGACTACTATGGCAATCCGCCCGCCACCGCTACAGTGGCCTCCGTGCACCGAATCTTCACCGTCACTCCGCCCCCCGCCTTCTGAGCGGGGTAGTTCGCGAGCCGAGCGGCGGTGCCGCCCGGCCGGTTCGTAGCACCTGAGCGTCAACTCCCCCGCGTCGTCGTCCCCTTCTTCTTCGACGCAGGAGCAACACACCCATGTCGGTCGACCTGGTCGCCACGCGCGACCGCTCCGCCGCGGCCCTCATCGCCGCCGGAATCCTCTGGGGCACAGGCGGTCTCGCCGGTTCCCTACTCGCATCCCACGCGCAGCTGCATCCCCTGTCCGTCGCGACCTACCGTCTGCTGCTGGGCGGCGGCCTCGCCGTGGCGCTGCTCGCCGTCTCGGGCGGGCTGCGGGCACTCCCGCGCACCCGTGCCGCGGGCGCGCGGATCCTGCTCACCGGCGGCCTGCTCGGCTGCTATCAGGCGAGCTATTTCATTGCCGTCCATTACATTTCGGTCAGCTTGGCCACGATGGTGACGATCGGGGCGCTGCCGGTGTTCGTCGCCGCCGGTGCGGCCGTGCGCGACCGGGCCCGGCCGGAGCGGACGACGCTGCTCGCCATCGGCATCGCGCTGCTCGGCCTGGCCCTGCTCACCTGGTCGCCCGGCGGGCGGATCGGCGGCTGGGAGCTGGCCGCGGGCGTGGCCTGCTCCCTGTTCGCGGCAGCGGGCTTCGCGGCCATGACCTTGGTGACGGCCACGCCCGTAGCGGGGCTGGATCCCTTGCGCACCACGGCCTTCGGCATGCTCACCGGCGGCCTGCTGCTCACCCCGGCGGCGCTGGCCTTCGGCATGGCCCTGCCCCTGCGGCCGGGCGTCCTGCTCACCGCGGCCTACCTGGGCAGCGCGCCGACCGCGGTGGCCTATACCGCCTACTTCCGCGGCCTGCGCACGGCCGCACCGGTTTTCGCGGCCCTCGCCGCGCTGCTGGAGCCGCTCACCGCGGCCCTGCTGGCGGCGGTGGTCCTCGGTGACCGGCTCGGCGCGCAAGGGTGGTGCGGCGCCGCCTTGCTGATCGCTGCCCTGGCGATCAGCTCTCGGCGGTAGATTTCGGCACGCCGCCGCCGGTCGCCAGCAGGGAGTGGCGGCGGCTGTAGCCGACGTAGACGATCAGCCCGATCACGAACCAGATGGCGAAGCGGGCCCAGGTCTCCGGCTTCAGATAGGTGATCAGCCAGATCGAGAAGCCGATGCCGACCAGCGGGACGAACGGCATGAGCGGGGTGCGGAAGCCGCGCGGCAGATCGGGCTGCCGGTAGCGCAGCACGATCACCGCCACGCACACCACCACGAAGGCCAGCAGAATGCCGATGTTGGTCAGCTCGGCCGCCTCCCCGATGGGCAGGAAGCCGGCGATCACCGCCGAGACGATGCCCGCGATCCAGGTGATCCGGGTCGGCACGTGCCGCGTCGGGTGGGTCTTGGCGAACCACCGGGGCAGCAGGCCGTCCCGGCTCATCGAGTACCAGATCCGGGTGACGCCGAGCATGAACGTGAACAGCACCGTCATGATGCCCACGATCGCGCCGGCCGCGATCAGGCTGCCCAGCCCGGACAGGCCGACCGATTCGAACGCCGACGACAGGCCGCTCTTCGGGTTGATGTCGGTGTAGCGCTGCATACCCGTCAGGACCAGGCAGACCAGCACGTACAGCACCATCGAGATGGCCAGCGACAGCAGGATCGCCTTGGGCAGATGGCGTTTGGCGTCGACCGACTCCTCCGCCGCCGTCGACATGGCGTCGTAGCCGAACACCGCGAAGAACACCGTCGACGCGCCCGTCACCGCGCCGCCGAAGCCGAACGGGAAGTACGGCGTGTAGTTCTCGTGCTTGATGTAGAACGCGCCGGCCACGATCACCACGATCACGACCACGACCTTGATGACCACCACGACGGTCTCGAACCGCGCCGCCGCCTTGATGCCACGGTTGAGCAGGAAGGCGATCAGCAGGCACAGCAGCGCCGCGAAGAGATCGACGTGATGCCCCTCGCCGGTGCCGGGCGCGCCGAGCATCCACGCCGGCAGCGACAGGTCCAGCTGCTCCAGCAGGAACGAGATGTAGCCGGATATGCCGATGGCGACCACCGCGACGATGGCCGTGTACTCCAGCAGCAGATCCCAGCCGATGAACCAGCCCACCGGTTCGCCGAGCACCGCGTAGCCGTAGGTGTAGGCCGATCCGGCCTTCGGGATCAGGCCCGCGAATTCGGCGTAGGACAGCGCGGCTGCGGCGCTGGCGACGCCGGCGATCAGGAAGGAAATCAGCACCGCGGGTCCCGCGGTGTCGTGCGCGACCGATCCGGCCAGGGCGAAGATGCCCGCGCCGATGATGCCGCCGACACCGATCGCGGTCAGTTGCCACAGGCCGAGGGCCCGCTGCAACCCGCCGGCGGGCTCGTCGTCGATCAGTTCGATGGGTTTGCGCCGGAAGATCTCGCGCATCGCTGGACTAGCTGGCATGTGGTCGCTCCTTGTACTACCTGGTCGGGGCAGTGTAAATGTGAGCGGTAACACCGCGCTTGTCCAGCTCCATGAATGACTTTCGCCGATTTCATCCGGTAGGACAAGCCGAACACCGCCCCGATGTGCATCCCAGCGACCCGAACCCTCGACGGAAGGCAGTCATGCAGATCGCGATCGTGCTCTACGACCAGTTCACGGCCCTCGACGCCGTGGGCCCCTACGACGTGCTGAGCCGGCTGCCCGGCGCCGAGACGGTCTTCGTCGCCGAGCAGCTCGGACCGGTGCGCAACGACAGCGGAAGTCTCGCGCTGGTCGCCGACCGCACCCTGGCCGAGATGCCGCACCCGGATATCGTCCTGGTGCCCGGCGGTCCCGGGCAGACGCCGCAGATGGACAACGCCCGGCTACTGGACTGGCTGCGCGCGGTCGATGCCACCAGCACGTGGACCACCTCGGTCTGCACCGGTTCGCTGCTGCTGGCGGCCGCGGGGCTGCTGCGCGGGCGGCGGGCCACCTCGCACTGGACCGCCCTGGACGAGCTGACGCGATTCGGCGCCGAGCCCACCCACGACCGGGTGGTGACGGACGGCAAATACGTGACGGCCGCGGGGGTTTCGGCCGGGATCGATATGGGGCTCACGCTGTCCGGACGGATCGCCGGGGATACGCACGCCGAGATCGTGCAGCTGCTGATCGAATACGACCCGCAGCCGCCCTACGATGCCGGGTCGCCGCGCAAGGCGCCCGCGGAGATCGTCGAGAAGTTCCGCGCAGCAAGCCGTTTCGGGGAATGACGCGCGTCAGGCCGATTCGCGGGTGACCGTGATGGTGGTCCAGCCGCCGACGTGGATGCGGTCGCCGCTGCGCAGCGGGATCGCGGTCTCGGGCTCGATGACGTCGTCGCTGCCGTTGAGGCTGGTGCCGTTGGTCGAGCCGAGATCGGTGACGGTGACGGTGTCGCCGTCGATGTGCAGGCGGGCGTGCGAGCGGGAGACGCCGATATCCACCGGGGCTGTCCCGAGATCGATCTCGGGCAGCAGGCCCTGGGACGCGCTGTGCTTGCCGATCAGGAAGTCGTTGCCGTCCAGGGGGATTCGACGCTCGGGATAGAATGACGGGAATTCCACCCGCTCCGCATCGGGCCCCTCGCGTGCCCGCATCCGATCGAACAACTCCCGGTCGGCCGTGATATTCGCCACCCAAACCCGCTTCGCAGCAACGGTTTCCATCTCCGGAGCAGCTGTTTCGGCGGCCGGCGTAGGTGTCCCCGCCATCGGCTCGGGCGTTCCCGCCGCTGGGACCGTGATGCGCTGTCCTGCTTCAGGGTTCCCGGCGCCCGGACTCACGGCACACCTCCTCCCGGCAGCGGCACGAGGGCGGCGGTGATGTTATCGCTACCGCCGGAGCGCAGCGCGTACTCGACCAGATCCCGCACGGCCTGCCCGGGATCGGGCGTGGTCGCCACCGCGGCCAGGCCGTCGGGGTCGGGCAGGTAGTTCCACAGCCCGTCGCTGCACAGCAGCAGCGCGCCCGGGCCCCACACCCGCACCGTGTGCACCGCGGTGTCGGCGGGCTGGTGATCGGAATCGGCCCCGAGCCAGCGCATCAGCGCGTGCGCGCGGGGATCCCGCATCGCCGTCTGCTCGTCCACCCCGCCCGCGACCAGCAGCTGGGCGAAGGAGTCGTCGACGGTCAGCCGATGCGACGGCGTGCCCTCACCGCTCCCCTCGAGCCGGAGCCAATACGCCCGGCTGTCACCGACATTCGTCACGGTTATCTCGAATTCGCCGGTCTCGCACGGCCGCACGACCGCCGACACGTACGTGCACGACGGCGAGTGCCCGTCGTGGGTGGACACGCCGCGCACGGCCTCGAAGGCCGCCTCCAGACCGGTCAGCACCGCGTCACCCACGGCGCGGCCCGCCGCCAGTGACGCCAGGCAGGCGTCCACTCCCCCGCGCACCGCCGCGCCCGAGGCGGCCTGGGGGTCGTCGGAGGTCGAGACCCCGTCGGAGACCGCGATGACAGTCGTGGGCCCGGCCGGATCACCCAGCACCGCGGCGGCGACGGCATCCTCGTTGTGCGCGTGCACGAGTCCGCGATCGGTGATCAGCTGCACGGTCCCGAGGTCGGCCGCGCCGCGGTCGCCCGCGGAGTCGACGGTGATGTCGGGCAGGACCGCCCGGAACACCGACAGGTCGCGCCCGCATTCCTCGCAGAAGCGGTCGGCTGCCGCTATCTTCGTACCGCATTGCGGGCAGTGCAGCCCGGCTGCCACTTCGTTCACAGCGTCGACCTCGGTCTGATGGTGTCGGCGCGCTCGACCAGTTCGAAACGCGCACACATGTCGTCGGTTTCATGGGCCAGGTCACGGTAGCGGCATTCCAGGCCGGCCGATACCCACCGCGGCGCCGGCTCGAGAACGCGCCTACACACCAGGGCCGCAGAACTTTTCGCTTCGATGACGATCCTTTCGGTCCGGCCGCCGCAGTCCCGCGGCAGCTTGTCGGTGAGGCGGCCGCATTCCGGCCGGCGAGCAGCGTCTTCGCCCCGGTCCAGCAGCGGGCGCGACCGCGGACGTGCGGGTATCCCAGGGCCGGAAGCATCTCCAGAATGTAGGCGACGGCCTGCATCGGCCGCAGGTACGAGCCGTCGTCGGCGCGGCGGTCGTACCGGATCGCTGAGGACGGCCGGTGGTCGAGCGGGTTCGGCGCAGTTCATTCCCGCCTCCCCGAGGTCTCGGCTACTACCTGCTGGAAGTCCGCGACGGCGCGGGTCACGGCCGCCAGATCGCAGGGGCGGCGCGAGAGGAGGCCGGTCGCGATGCGGCCGGACGACAGCACGTCCGGGTGCTCGCTCACGCCCAGGCGGGCCGCCTTCGCCTGATAGGCCGACAGCCGCCCGCGCAGTTCGGCGCGGCGCTCCAGCAGGCCGCGCGCCAGGCGCTCGTCGGCGGCCGCGTCCGCGGCGGCGGTGTCGAGGCGGCGGCGCAATTCGAGCAGGGCCAGCGCCGCGGGCGTGGGGGCCGAGGTGGACTCGGCGACAGGCGGATTCGCCGACAGCCCGGCCAGTTCCGCGCGCAGCGCGGCGAGGTCGTCGGGGCGGACCGGCAGCGGCGCGGTCACGATCTTGGCCTCGGCCTCGATCCGGGCATCGGCCGCGCGGTCCCGCGCCTCGCGCAGTTCCTCGATGCGCTCGCGCGTGCGCGCCACGGCCACCGGCCAGTCCGCGCTCAGCGCGAGCACCTCCGTCAGGGCCTCGGACTCGCGGCGCAGGCGCTCGGCCAGAGCGTCCAGGACGGACGCGATATCGCTCTCGAGGGCCAGCGGATCGGTGGCCGACCGGCTCAGCAGCGCACGCACCTCGGCGGCGAGCGACCGGAGTTCGGCAGTGACGCCGCCCAAGTGGTCGAGCCGCGCCTGTATCGGCGACAGCCCGGCCAGCACGCGGGTATTGACCGCGTCGACGGCGTCGAGGAATTCCAGGATCTCCGGGAAGGTGGTCCGCATCCGGTCCACGGTGTCGGCGATGCCGACGAACAGCACCCGCTCGCTGTGCCCGGTGAGCGAGCGCTCGGCCAGCGGGATCGGGGTGCGGGAGACCTCGTGCGGCCGGTCGCGGAGCAGGCGGGTGATCTCGGCGCGGTCGGCGTCACCGGGGCGCTGGCGGCGCCCGCGAATGGTGCGCGCCTGCTCCAGGATCGATTGCAGCCGCCCGTAGTCCTCCCACATCAGATCCAGCAGCCGCCGCACCGCCTCCCAGCGCTCCGCGGTCCGCCCGGCGGGCGGATAGCCGCGCAGCAGCGTGAGGCCCGGATGTTTGTCCAGCTCGAGAAGTGTGCTGGTGATCGCGTCGACTTCTCGCCCCCGCGTGGATAACTCGCTGTCGATCTCGGCGACGGACAACACCTTCATCGCCACCTACCCGCTGTAGCGCGCGGCCGGGGGACCCGGGGAGGGCCCGAGAGCGGCGAGATGGGCGGCGTAGAGACGCTGCCAGGTGCCGTCGGCCCGGAGGCGATCCAGGACCCCGTTGACGAAGCGGACCATATCGTCCTGGCCCTTGGGCACGCCGACCGCATAGTTCTCGAAACCCAGTGTGTCGCCGACGATCTGGAGATTTCCGTCCTGCTCGGCCAGCCCGGACAGGATCGACTCGTCGGTGCTGATCGCGTCGACCTGCCCCTGTTGCAGGCCGACCAGGCAATCGGTCCAGTTGTCCACGCCCAGCACCGTCGGCCGGTTGCCCAGGGTGAACAGCGGGCCGGAGGAGGTGGCGCCGAAGGTGACGCACACCCGCTTCCCGGCGAGGTCACCGAGCGTGCGGATGCCGGCGCTGCGCGGCGCCAGAATGCGTTGCGCCGCCTTGTAGTAGACGCTGGAGAAGTCGACGTCGCGGCGGCGCTGGCAGGTCACCGAGAAGGTGCGGACCACGAGGTCGACCTGCTTGTTCTGCAGGGCCGGAACCCGTTCCGCGGTGGAGACCGAGCGCAGTTCGATCCGGTTCGGATCGCCGAACAGGTCGCGGGCGATCTCGCGGGCCAGATCGATGTCGAAACCCTCGAGCTGACCGCTGACCGGATCGCGGAAGCCGAACAGGTAGGTGTTCTGATCGACGCCTACGGTCACCCGGCCCTTGGCCGCGATCCTGGCCATCGTCGAACCCGCCGGCAGCGCACCGGGCCCCGGTTGTGCGCCGGGACGCAGGCTCGCCTCGGCGTCGCAGCCGCTGTCGACGGCGGGCGGGGCGGTGATCTCGTGGGCCTTCGGCGGCAACGGATTCACCGCGGCCAGTGGCGCGGTGCGCGGCACCGCCGGATCCGCGCCGCATCCGGCCGCCGCCACGACCGCCGCGATCGCCAACAGCACCCGGGCGCGCTTCACAGGAACTCCTTCAGCCGCGGCCACAGCCCGGCGACGACGCCGGCCGCCGCGACAACCATCAGCACCAGTGTGCCCAACGCGCTGCCGATCCAGGCATCGCCCGCGGAGTCGATCTGCTCGCGCAGCTGCGCGCGGGTGTGGTCGAGGCCCTGGCTCAGGGAGGTGTCCAGCTCGGCGAAGCGCTGGGCCGACGACCCTGATCCGGATCCGATCGCCTGGTCCACCGCGGCCGGATAGTTGGCCGCGTTGTAGTGGTCGAGCTGGCGCTGGTGTCCGGCGGTCCACTGCGAGAACTGCTGCCGCATCGGCGAATCCGTGGCCGACACGCTGTTCAGCTCGTCGCGCAGGCGGCCCGCCTTGGACTTGAACGCCTCCTCGGTCTCCTTCGCGTCGCCGCGGGTGATCAGTTCGAGGGTCTCGTCGGTGCGGGCCTGCTGCGCGAGAATGCGCGCCTGCGCCAGATTCTCGCTGCGCGCGGTGGGTCCGCCGCCGCCGGTGTCGACCGCGCTGTGCGAGGCGATCGTGGCCGCGACGATCCACAGCAGGGCCAGCGCCGCGGCACCGGCGCCGGCCGCCACGCCCACGTTGAACAGGCGGTTGGTGCGCCGCACCAGGATTCGCGAGGCGAGCGCCGCGCCGGCGAGGGTGAGCACCAGCAGCGCCGAGGCCGCCCACGGCGGTCCGGTCACGGCCCGCTGATCGGCGCGCAGCGCGGCGTGCCGCTGGTCGGTGAGCGTGCTGGCGCTGGGCAGCAGGGAGGTCTGCATGAGGTTGGACGCCTCCCGCAGATACGCCGAGCCGACCGGGAAGCCCTGCCGGTTGTTGGCCCGCGCGGACTCCACCAGGCCGGTGTAGACGGGCAGGTCCGCCGCGATGCGCGCGACGGTCTCCCGCGTGCGGGCGTCCCCGGCCCCGGCGGTCGCGGTGGCCAGCGCGTCGGCGGCGTCGGCCAGCGCCTGCTGGTATTGCCCACGGATCCGCGGTGATTCGATGCCGCCGGTCAGGAATGCCGTGGCAGCCGAGGCGTCGGCGGCGGAGAGCGCGACGTACAGCCGCTGCGCGGCATCGGCCAGCGGTTCGGAGCGCTGTAGCGCGGAATCGCGTCGAGCGGTCTTGTCGCTCAACTCGTTTGCGCAGACGAGGCCGGACAGCAGGCACAGCGCCACGGCCGCGAGGGCGATCGCGACGATCACGCCGGGGGTCGTCGCGGAGAAGCGCCGCAACCAATCCGCACCGCCGCGGACAGTCGCCGGTAGGCGAAGTCCCACGCTCCCTCCCCCTGGTCTCACCGGAGTTCCGAACGCGATCGTACGGGAGCGGCTCCCGATTCGCCGCGCGATCGCGGCCGTTCCGGGACCGCGCGCGGCCGCTGCCTGCGGGAAGGATCCGGCCGCACCGAAACCGAGACCGAAAGGCAAGACGTTCGCGACCGTTTCGGCCCTCATCGTGCCCGCGCGGGCGTAGAGTACGCAGTCGCCTTCCGAGTCCACGACGCGACTCGACCTCCCTATCACGACTGTCAGGGTGAGACGGATGCCCTTTCTCGATCGCCGCGAAGCCGGCCGCCGCTTGGTCGAACGCCTGCGCGCCTTCCGCGGCCCGGAGACCCTCGTGCTCGGATTGCCGTGCGGCGGTGTGCCGGTCGCGTTCGAGGTTGCCGGGGCGCTGCGGGCGCCACTCGATGTCGCGGTGGTGTGCAAACTCGAGGTGCCGGGGCGGCCGCGGCTGGTGTTCGGCGCGGTCGCCGAATCGGGGGTCCGCGTGGTCGACGACGATCTGGTGGTGCGCGCCTTCGTGAGCCCCGCGGAGCACTCCCGGGTGGAGCGGCAGGCGCGAGAGACGGTGCTGCGCAACAGCGCTCGGCTGCGGCGCGGACGACGCCAGCTGCCGCTGTCTGGCCGCACGGTGGTCCTCGTGGACGACGGCGTGACGACCGGCAACACCGCGCGGGCGGCGTGCGCGCTGGCCCGGGCGGGCGGCGCGGCGCGGGTGGTGCTCGCGGTGCCGGTCGGCGCCTGCCGTCCGATCCGGGCACTGACGGGCTGCGCCGACAACGTGATCTGCCTGGAGACGCCGGCGATGTTCCACAGCATCGGCCAGTGGTACCGCCACTTCGACAAGGTCGGCGAGGACACCGTGCGCGATCTGCTCGACCGCGCGACCGGCGAACTGGGCGACCGGCCGCCCACCCAGCCCCTCCCCACTTTCTGACACAAGTTCTAGACACTTCGCCGGTTATGTCTTACGGTCGAGACATGTCCGACGATGTGTCTCATCCCGTCCGGTTCCGGCTCCGCTCCGGCGACGACTGGCGCGATCCCTGGCCGATGTACGCGGCGCTGCGCGAGCACGACCCGGTGCACCACGTCGTCCCCGAGGGCCGCGAGCACGAGGACTACTACGTGCTCGCGCGCTACGCCGACGTGTACGACGCCGTCCGCGATCCCGAAACCTTCTCCTCCGCACAGGGTTTGACGGTCGACTACAACAACCTGTCGGAGATCGGGCTCGGCGAGAACCGGCCGTTCGTCTTCACCGACCCGCCGGACCACACGGTGTTCCGGCGCCGGGTGGCCAAGGGGTTCACGCCGCGGCAGGTGCAGGAGATCACCCCCGCCGTGCGGGAATTCGTGGCCGAGCGGCTCGAGCGGATGCGGGCGGCGGGTGGCGGCGACATCTCCGCCGAGCTGTTCAAACCGCTGCCGACGATGATCGTGGCGCACTATCTCGGCGTGCCGGAGGAGGATCGCTCGAAATTCGACGAGTGGAGCGAGGCCATCGTGGCCGCCTCGGCCACCGGCGGGGTGCTCCAGGCGCAGGCCGCGGTGCAGGAGCTGAGCCAGTACTTCGCGTCGCTGATCGAGCGGCGCCGCGCCGCGCCCGGCGACGACACCGTCTCGCACCTGGTGGCGTCCGGGCTGGGCGAGGACGGCGATGTCGGCGGCCTGCTGCAGATCCTGGGCTTCGCCTTCACCATGATCACCGGCGGTAACGACACCACCACCGGAAATCTCGGCGGCGCGGTGCAATTGCTGACCCGCTACCCCGAGCAGCGCCGGTTGCTGATCGAGGATCCGGACCTCATCCCCGCCGCGGTCGACGAATTCCTGCGGCTCACCTCGCCGGTCCAGGGCCTGGCCCGCACCACCACCCGCGACGTCGAGATCGAGGGCGTGGAGATCCCCGCGGGCCGCCGCGTGCTGCTGCTGTACGCGTCGGCCAATCACGACGAGCGCGAATACGGCTCGGACGCGGGCGAACTCGACGTCCTGCGGCGGCCGAAGAACATCCTCACCTTCGGCAACGGCAATCACCACTGCCTCGGCGCGGCCGCCGCCCGCATGCAGGCGACCGTCGCCCTGCGGGAACTGCTCACCCGCTGCCCCGACTTCACCGTCGATCTGGACGGGGTGCGCTACACCGAGGGCAGCTACGTGCGCTGGCCGGTCAGCATCCCGTTCCGGGCCGCCGCGTGACGGGCCGGGGCTGGCTCGGCGCGCCGCGGGCAGCGGACGCCGCCGAGCGGATCCTCGCCGCGGCGGCCGAACTGTTCGCCGAGCGCGGCGTGGCCGCCACCGGGATGGCCGATATCGCCAAGGCGGCGGGCTGCTCGCGGGCCACGCTGTACCGGTACTTCGACAGCCGTCAGGCCGTGCGGCTGGCCTTCGTGAACCGCGAGGCCCGCCGCATCGGCGCCGGGGTCCTGCGCGAGATCGACGGCGTCACCGCGCCCGCGGACCGGGTCGTGGCGGGCATCCTGGCGTCGCTACGGGCCGTGCGCGCGGATCCGCTGCTCATCGCCTGGTTCCGTCCCGGCGACGCCGGATTCGCGGGCGAGATCGCGGAGACCTCGGAGGTCATCGAGGCCATCGCGGGCTCGCTGTTCGACGCGGACCACCACGACATGTCGCTGCGCGCCCGCTGGCTCACGCGGATCATCGTCTCGCTGCTGACGGTCCCGGGCCGCGACGAGGACGACGAGCGGGAGATGCTGGAGCGGTTCGTCGCGCCCCTCGTCACCGAGACTCGGATCTGAGCACCCCCGCTCCCTGTGCCGCGGCGGACCGCGGATCCGAGCACCTCGCTCCCTGTGCCGCGGCGGACCGCGGATCCGAGCACCCGTAACGGGGGTTGCGCGCGGCCGTCCGGGCCACAAGGCTGGACGCATGGAATCGCTGATCATGTCCGCCCGCGATATCGAGTTCCTCCTCTACGAGTGGCTGGACGTGACCGGGCTGACCGCCCGCGAGCGCTACCGGGAGCATTCGCGGGAGACCTTCGACCAGGTCCTCGAGCTCAGCCGGGAGCTGGCGGCGAAACACTTCGCGCCCCACAACCGCGAGGGCGATCTGCACGAGCCCACCTTCGACGGCGACAAGGTGCATCTCCTCCCGGCCGTGAAGCAGGCGCTCGACGCGTTCGGCGAGGCCGGGCTGGTGGGTGCGGCGATGGACGAGCGCGTGGGCGGAATGCAGTTGCCGCACACCGTCTTCACCGCCTGTATGGCGTGGTTCTACGCCGCCAACGTCGCCACCACCAGCTACGCGATGCTCACCATGGGCAACGCCAACCTGCTCGCCGCGCACGCCTCCGACGAGCAGATCGACCGGTTCGTGCGGCCGATGCTCACCGGCCGCTACTTCGGGACCATGGCGCTGTCCGAGCCGCAGGCGGGTTCCAGCCTGGCCGACATCACCACCCGGGCGGTACCGCAGGAGGACGGCACCTACCGCCTGTTCGGGCGCAAGATGTGGATCTCCGGCGCGGAGCACGAGCTGTCGGAGAACATCGTCCACCTGGTGCTGGCGCGCATTCCGGACGCCCCGGCGGGCACCCGCGGCATCTCGCTGTTCATCGTCCCGAAGTATCTGGTCGCCGCCGACGGCGCGGTGGGCGAGCACAACGACATCGTGCTGGCGGGCATCAATCACAAGATGGGCTGGCGCGGAACCGTCAACACCGCACCGGTTTTCGGTGACGGCGCCTACACCCCGGGCGGGCAGCCGGGCGCGGTCGGGTATCTGGTCGGCGAACAGCATCGCGGCTTGTCCTACATGTTCCACATGATGAACGAGGCCCGGCTGGGGGTCGGGCTGGCCGCCACCGCGCTCGGGTACACCGGGTACCTGAAATCGCTGGACTACGCGCGCAATCGGCCTCAGGGCCGCCCGGCCACCGCGAAAGGGCAAGCGACGCCGCAGATTCCGATCGTGCGGCACCCCGATGTGCGGCGCATGCTGCTGGCGCAGAAGTCCTACACCGAGGGCGCGCTGGCGCTGCAACTCTACTGCGGCACGCTGATCGACGAACAGCGCAGCGCCACAGCGGAATCCGACCGGCAGCGGGCCTCGACCCTGCTGCGCGTGCTGACCCCGGTGGCCAAGAGCTGGCCCAGCCAGTGGTGCCTGGCCGCCAACGATCTCGCCATCCAGGTGCACGGCGGCGCGGGATACACCCGCGACTACGACGTCGAGCAGCACTATCGCGACAACCGGCTCAACCCCATTCACGAAGGCACACACGGCATTCAGGGCCTGGATCTGCTGGGCCGGGCCGTCACCGCCGACAGCGGGGCCGCGCTGACGCTGCTGCTGGAGACGATCGGCGCGACCGTCGCGTCGGCGCGGGCCACGGCCGACGGCGAGCTGGGCGACTACGCCGACGCGCTGCAACAGGCCGCCGGCCGCGTCGTCGCGACCACCGGACAGCTCTGGCGGGATATGGATCCCGATGTGGCGCTGGCGAATTCGTCGGCGTACCTGGAGGCGTTCGGGCACGTGGTGCTGGCGTGGATCTGGCTGGAGCAGGCCGTCGCGGCGCACGGCCGCACCGGCGCGTTCTACGACGGCAAGCGGGCGGCCGCCCGCTACTTCTACCGCTGGGAGCTGCCGCGCACCACGCCCCTGTTCGAGGTGCTCGATTCGCTCGACCGGACCACCCTGGACCTCGACGACGCCTGGCTGTAGCGCGTTACGCTGGAACACATACCTCCCACGGTGGCAATGACGCCTTCCCGTACTCAGTAACGGGCCCGGAGCCCCCCGGTATAGGCGGAACCGATGGACCTTCTCAACCCTGTCGACGCGATATTCCTGGCGCTCGAATCACGCGAGCACCCGATGCACGTGGGCGGCCTGCAACTGTTCGAGCCGCCCGCGGAGGCGGGTGACGATTTCGTGCGCTCGCTGTACGACGAGGCGCGGGCGGCGACGGATGTACAGCAGCGCTTCCGGCGCCACCAGGGCCGCATCCTCGGCGGTTTCTCCAGCATGCTGTGGTCGCACGCCGACGAGGTCGATCTGGGCTATCACCTGCGGCGCTGCGCGCTGCCCGCCCCGGGCCGCGACGCCGAACTGCTCGACCTGACCGGCAGACTGCACTCGGCCCTGCTCGACCGGCACCGGCCGCTGTGGGAGGGGCGGATCATCGAGGGCCTGGCGGGCGGGCGGTTCGCCGTCTACGTCAAGGTGCACCACGCGCTCATGGACGGGGTGTCGGCGCTGCGGCTGTTGCAGCGCACCCTGACCGAGGATCCCTACGACACCCGGCTGCGCACGCCGTGGACGATGGGACGGCCCGATCGCGATCCCGACGCCGTCGAGAGCCTCTGGGAGCAGGCGCGAAAGTCGTTGCCGCGCCTCATGACCGGGGTCGGCGGCGCGGCCGCCGCGGGGCGCGCACTGACCGCGGGCCGGCTGGAGCTGCCGCTGTCCGCGCCGCCCACGATGTTCAACGGGCCGATCGGCGGGGCGCGCAGCATCGCGGTCGGCTCCTGGCCGCTGGCGCGGATCCACGCCGTGCGGCGCGCGACCGGCGTCACGGTGAACGATGTGGTCCTCGCGCTCTCGGCGGGCGCGCTGCGCGCCTACCTGGCGGAGCGGAACGCGTTGCCGGACAAGCCCTTGACCGCGATGGTCCCGGTGAATTTGCGCTCCGCGGCCGAACCCGACTCCGACGGGAACATGGTCGCGGCCGTGCTGTGCAGCCTCGGCACCGATATCGCCGATCCCGCGCGGCGGCTGGCGGCGATCAACGCCTCGATGCGGCGCTCGAAGCAGGTCTTCGAGCAGCTGCCGCGGCTGGAGGCGATGGCGCTCTCGGCGCTGCTACTGTCGCCGCTGGGCATGACGCTGGTACCGGGTTTCCAAGCCCTGCCGCGGGTTCCGTTCAACCTGGTGATCTCCAATGTGCCGGGACCGCGCAAACCGGTGTATCTACAGGGCGCGCGGCTGGAGAGCAACTACCCGCTGTCGATCCCGTTCGACGGGCAGGCGATGAACATCACGGTCACCAGCACCGCCGACACCCTGGACTTCGGCCTGGTCGGCTGCCGCCGCTCGGTGCCGCAGCTGACGCGCATGATCGGCCACCTGGACGCGGCACTGCGCGAGCTGGAGCACGCCACGATCTGATCACCCGGGCGGTGTCAGTTTGCTCCACGGCGTCGTCCCGCTCGGGCGCACGTCGTCGGGGATCGGTCGCGCGGGTTCCTCGATCACGACGATCGGGTCCTTCGGATGCCCGGGGGTCCCCTTCCCCGGATCCTCGACGACCACGAGCGAGTCGTCGGGGCGGCCCGGCCACGGCCGCTCGGCCAGCACCGGGAACTGACCCGCGTGCCCGTGGCGAATCTCCGCGATACGCAACACCTTCCGGCGCGCCAGGAACCAGCCCACGATCAGCGCCGGCCCCATGATCCCGATCAGGGCGACAACCGCGGCGCGCTGCACGGGGTTGCCGCTACAGGCCATCAGCACCACGACGACCGCGAGGAAGATCAGGGCCGCCACGCTCGTATACGGCGTCCCCGGTAGCCGGAACTTCGGGCGGAACGCCACGCCCTGCCGCCAGCGGTACCACAGCCGCAGCTGGCAGAGCAGGACCACCGTCCACGACACGATGGTGCCGAGCGCCGAGACGTTCAGCACGATCTCGAACGCCTTGTCCGGCACCACCGCGTCCAGGCCGACGCCGACCAGGGCGATCGCGCCGGTGGCGAGGATGCCGACGTAGGGCACGCCGTTGCGCGACATCCGCCCGGCTATACCGGGCGCGCTGCCGTTCATCGACATCGAGCGCAGGATCCGGCCGGTCGAGTACAGGCCCGCGTTGAGGCTGGAGAAGGCCGCGGTCAGCACGACCAGATTCATGATCGTGCCGGCCGCGGGGACGCCGATACCCGCGAAGAACGTCACGAACGGGCTCTCCCCGGAGCGGAAAGCCGTGTAGGGCAACAGCAGTCCGAGCAGGATCAGCGAGCCGACGTAGAACACCGCGATCCGGGTGATCACCTGGTTGATCGAGCGCGGCATGATCTCGGCGGGCTGCCGGGTCTCACCGGCGGCGATGCCGACCAATTCCACTGCGGCATAGGAGAATACGACACCTGTTGTGACGGTGACCAGCGGTATGGCGCCGGTCGGGAACAGGCCGCCGTGATGGGACAGCACATCGATGCCGGTCGGCTGGCCGTGAATCTTGAAGCGCCCGGCCAGGAAGACGGTGCCGATCACCAGAAAGCCCACCAGGGCAACGACTTTGATCAGCGCGACCCAGAACTCCAGCTCGCCGAACCAGCGCACCGAGATGAGGTTCGTGCACACCACGGCGATCAGCGCGATCAACGCCAGCAGCCAGTGCGGGACCCCGTCGAACGCGCCCCAGTAGTGGAAATACGTTGCGATGGCGGTGATGTCGACTACCCCGGTCATGCACCAGTGGAAGAAGTACGTCCAACCGACGGCGAAAGCCAGCTTCTCGCCGTAGAACTCGCGCGCGTAGGAGACGAACGACCCGGCGGAGGGACGGTGCAGCACCAGCTCGCCGAGGGCGCGCAGGATGAAGAAGACGAAGACGCCGCAGACGGCGTAGACGAGGAACAGCCCGGGTCCGGCCCCGGCCAGCCGCCCGCCGGCCCCGAGGAACAGGCCCGTGCCGATGACGCCGCCGATCGCGATCATCTGTAGCTGGCGCGCGTGTAGCGATCTGCGGTACCCGACATCTTCGGCGTGCAGTGCATCCGCCAATGCCGAGAGTTCGACCGGCCGTCGGACTCCGCTCATAAGCTGGCCTAACGTGTGAGGGAAATCATAGCGCGAATTAATGTACCGTCATGTAGTGGCTCATTCAATTCTGAACTATACCCACCACAGCGAACATCCGCGCGGCATGCGGATCGGCGCGCATCGCGTTCACCCCTAGGGTGGGTTCGTGGATATCCGCTGGCCCGAGCTGCGCGCGCAGTGCCTGATCGACGAGGACGACGCGATCCTCGCCCTGAACAAACCCGCCGGAATCTCGGTGACCGGCGAGCGGCACGACACCGACATCGTGGAGCTGGCGGCCGAGCAGGGGCAGACGCTCTATCCGGTGCACCGCATCGACAAGGTGACCTCGGGCCTGGTGCTGCTGGCCAAGGAACTCGGCGCGCACGGCGAGCTCACCCGGCAGTTCACCAAGCGCACGGCCGGTAAGACCTATCTGGCGATCACGGCGTCCACGGGCCTGCCGGACGAGGGCGTCATCGAGCTGCCGCTGAGCGTGGGCCGCAAGAACCGGGTGCGCATCGCCGCACCGCGCGAGAGCATCGCCCGCGACGACGACAACTGGCGCGTCGACGAGCGAGATCTGCTGGCGGGCAAGAACTATCCGTCGCGCACCGAATTCACGACCGTGCTGCGCGACGGCGATCACACCGTGCTCGCGGTGCGCCCGATCACCGGCCGCCGCCACCAGATCCGGGTGCACCTGGCCTGGATCGGCCACCCGATCGCGGGCGATCCCCTGTTCGACAAGTCCGGCCGCTACCGGCGCACCCACCTGCACTCCTGGCGGCTGCGGCTCACGGCGTCCTGGCGTACGCCGGACGAGCTGGCGCTGGAGGCGCCGCCCGGACCGGATTTCTGGGCGGCCGGTGCGAGTTCGCTCACCGCCGCGGCCGGATTGCTCGACCGCGTCTAGCCACGGACTCGGTCATACCGTTCGGCTATATGCGGTGGCGAGCCTCATGCAGACGCGTGGGCGAGCGGCCATCTAACCTGGTATGTGGTGCCGAACAGGCACGCTCGGGCGCAACGGCGCGATTCCCACGAGAAAGCGGACGCCGATGATTGTGTTGGCACAGCTCAGCGATACCCATTTCGACTTGCGGGCCCGCAATACCGCGCGGACCGAGCGGGTCATGGCCTATCTGGCCGGCCTGCCCCGCCGCCCCGACGCGATCCTGGTCACCGGCGATATCACCGATTCCGGCAAGGCCGAGGAGTACGAACAGGCCCACGCCGTGCTGCGGGCGGACGTCCCGGTCGCGGTGCTGCCGGGCAACCACGACGACCGCGCCAACCTCCGCGAGGCGCTGCTGGACCAGCCCGCCTCCCAGCAGCCGATCAATCAGACGCTGCGGCTGGACGGGCTGACCGTGGCGCTGCTGGACTCCACCGTTCCCGGCGAGGGCGGCGGCGAACTGTCCGGCGACACCTACGACTGGCTGCTGGATCTGCTGGCCGAGACGCCCGCCGACACCACCGTGCTGGTCGCCCTGCACCATCCCCCGGTTCCCATGCACAGCACGGTGGTCGACCCGATCCGGCTCGCCAATCCCCAACGGCTGGAACGGATCGTGGCCGCGGACGAGCGCGTCGTCGGGGTGATCACCGGGCATATGCACTCGATGGGGACGACCCTGTTCGGCGGGCGGCAGCTGGTGGTCGCGCCGAGCGTGGCCTCGCAGATCGGCGGCGAATGGGAGGTCGGCGCGCCCGGCGAGGTGCCGATCGACTACGCCCCCGACCCGTCGCTGGTGCTGCACGCGATCGACGGACGCCGGATGACCTCGATCGTCCGCGCGGTCCCGATGGGCGGCCGGATCGCGGTGCAGCCCGACTGAGCGAGCCTCAACGTCCCTGGATCACTTGGCCGTTGGCCGAGGCCCGCTCGCGGCGGTAGGACGACGGGGTGGTCCCGGTCCAGCGCTTGAACGCGTAGATGAAGGTCGAGGCCTCGGCATAGCCCAGGCGGATCGCCACATCGCTCACCGAGAGCGGTGTGGCGGTGAGCATCTCCTCCGCCAGCGCGCGGCGCACCTCGTCCAGCAGCGCGCGATAGCTGGTGCCGGCCGCGTCCAGATGGCGGCGCAGGGTCCGGGTGCTCACATTGAGATCCCGTGCGACGGCGTCGATTCCGGGCGGCGCCGCGAATCCGTCCACGCCACCGCGCGGCATCAGCCGCTCGCGCACCTCGGCGGCGATACCGGTGCGGGCGCGCCGCCGGTGCACCAGATCCCGGCACTGCGCCAGGCACATGGTCCAGGTGTGCTCGTTAGCCTGCGGCAGCGGCTGTTCCAGTGCCGCGGGATCCATCGAGAATAGGTTGTGCGGCCGCCCGAACCGCGGTCGCACGCCGATGATCTCGGCGAGCTGATCGACGTATTCCGGTTCCGGATAGTCGAATTCGGCGCGCGACAGCCGCAGCGGCCCGCCCAGCAGATCGATCATCACCTGGTGCATCGCCAGCACGTCCCGCTCGACCAGGAAGGTCCGCACGTCGGCGGGCACCAGCTCGTCGTGCACGTCCGCGACGAATTCGCCCGGCTCCCATCGGGTCACCGGAATGCAGAACGTGAAGCTGAGTTCGAGGAAGCGCAGCGCGAACGAGATCGCCTCGCCCAGCGTCGGGCTGGAGACGCAGGCGAAACCGAAGATGCCGAACGTGGTGATGCGGTAGCGGCGGCCCACCTCCACGCCGAGGGCCGGGCGGTCGGCGCCCAGGGCCCGTACGAGATTGCGGACCACCGCGAGTTCGGTGTGCGCGTCGATCTGGACGTCCGGATCGGTCAGCACGCGCTCGGACAGGCCCGTACCGCGCAGCATGCGCGCGGCCGGGACCCCGTGTTCGCGGGCATAGCCGACCATCAGCGCCACACTCGCCACCCCGCGGGGGAAGTCCCAGTTGCGTACGCCGGGGTGCTGCACCGTTGCCATACCGCGATTATGGCCGAATATGTCGATCATGAGCGCACCACCTCCTTAAAGTGGAGGGAGCTGTAACGATGTGAGGAGAACCACAATGCCCGCGACAACGCCGTCGGTCATCGTTATCGGAGCCGGATTCGGCGGCCTCGGCATGGCGATGGAATTGCAGCGCAACGGCTTCGGCGCCTTCACCATCCTGGAGCGCGCCGACGATCTGGGCGGGGTGTGGCGCGAGAACACCTATCCCGGCGCCGCCTGCGACGTCCCGTCCCCGCTGTACTCGTTCTCCTACGAGCCGAAGCCCGACTGGCCGCACCGCTACTCCGGCCGCCGCGACATCCAGGACTATCTGCACGCGATCGCGGTCAAGCACCGGTTGCTGGAGCGCATCCGGTTCGGGGTCGAGGTCACCGAGGCCGGCTACGACGAATCCGCCGGGCGCTGGACGGTGCGCACCGCGGGCGGCCGGACCTACACCGCCGACGTCGTGGTGTCCGCGGTCGGCCAGCTCTCGCGGCCGCGAATGCCCGATATCCCCGGACGCGAGAGTTTCGCCGGGCCGTCGTTCCACTCGGCGCAGTGGGATCACTCGGTGGACCTGGCGGGTAAGCGCGTCGCGGTGATCGGCACCGGCGCGAGCGCCATCCAGTTCGTGCCCGCGATCCAGCCGGAGGTAGCCCGGCTGACGCTGTTCCAGCGCACCGCCGCCTGGGTGGTGCGGCGCACCGACCGGGAGTACCGGCCCGTCCACCACATCCTGTTCCGGTATGTGCCGGGCCTGCGGCTGGCGCAGCGGTTGTGGGTGTGGTGCTTCCTGGAGTTCTTCGCGCTCGGGCTGGCGACGGTGCCGCCGATCCGGCGGATCGCCACCTGGCTCGGCCTGCGGGCTCTGCGCCACGACGTGCCCGACGCGGGGCTGCGGGCCAAGCTGACCCCGGACTATCCGGTGCTGTGCAAGCGGGTGCTGTTCTCCAACGAGTACTACCCCGCGCTCACCCGGCCGAATGTGGACGTGGTCACCACCGGGATCGCCGAGATCGTGCCCGAGGGCGTGCGCACCACCGACGGCGAGGTCCACCCCGCCGACGTGCTCGTCTACGGCACCGGCTTCAAGGGCACCGAATTCCTCTGGCCGATCAGGATTTTCGGCCGCGACGGGGCCGAACTGGAGCGGGTGTGGTCCGGCGGGGCCCGCGCCTACCTGGGCATGGCGGTGCCGGGCTTCCCCAATCTGTTCCTGATGTACGGCCCCAATACCAATCTCGGTATCGGATCGATCGTCTACATGATCGAATGCCAGGCCCGCTACATCCGCCACGCTCTCGACTACCTCGCCGCCCATCCCGGCCGCCGCCTCGAGGTGCGGCCCGATACCGCGCGGAAGTTCGACGAGCGCACCCAGCGCCGCCTGCGGCGCACGCCCTGGGTCGACTGCACCAGCTGGTATCGCACTCAGGCGGGCCGCATCACCAACAACTGGCCCGGCACCGTCACCGCCTACCGCCTGCGCACCCGCCGGCTGCATCCGGAGGACTACGAGCTGACCGGCGCGGCGTGACGGGCTCTCCGATCCGGTCCGGACGCGCCCGCGGGCCGAACTGGCAGACTTGATCCGTGACCGCTCCACCCTCGCCCGGCGCCGGGCCGGCCCCCGCGCTCGGGTCGCTGCGCCCGATCGAACTGGCTACCGGCGCGGTCCTCGGCGGTGTCACCGTCGGCCTGGTGACCCTCGGCTCGGTGGTCCCGTTCGCCGCGGCGCTCAATCTGGTCGCGGCCGTCCCGCTGGGGATGCTCGCGCATCGCTACCGGGTGCGGGCCGTGGCCACGGCGACCGTCGCGGCCACGCTGGTGGCCTTCGTGGCGGGCGGGCTCATCCCCGCGATCGCCGTGGTGTCCTCGGCGACCATCGGCGGCATCGTGGGCGGCGTCAAGCGAGGACGCGGCGGGGTCGTGGCGGTCTTCGGCCTGTCGGCCATCGCCGGGCTGGCGTGGGCCGCGATGATCCTGGGCTGGCTGCTGATCTTCGGCACCGCCCGGGACCTGCTGTTCGACAACGTCCGCAATACCGCGCGCGGGCTGGCGAACCTGGCCGAGCGGGGCCGGATGGAATCGCTCGGGCAGGGCATCACCGACCTCGCCGATCTGGTGCTGCGCTGGTGGTGGCTGTTCATCGGCGCGGGTGTGCTGGCCGGAATCGTCGCGACCGCAGTGTTCTCGTGGTTCGCGCTCGGATCGGTGCTGGACCGGCTCAGCTGGCTGCCCGGTGGCGACCGGCTGGACGCCCCCGCCGACGACCGGCCCGTCGCGCCGCTACCGGTGACGTTGCACCAGGTCGCGTTCCGCTATCCGGAGGCGCGGACGGACGCGCTGTCCGGGATCGACCTGACCGTGCGGGTCGGCGAATTCGTCGCGGTGGTGGGGCACAACGGCTCCGGGAAATCGACCTTGACCCGGGTGCTCGCCGGCCGGCCGCCGACCGGCGGGACCGTGGAGCGGCCCGGATCCGCGGGCCTCGGCCTGCTCGGCGGCACCGCGCTCGTCCTGCAACGCCCGGAGAGCCAGACGCTCGGCGTGCTGGCCGCCGACGACGTGGTGTGGGGCCTGCCGCCGGCGCTGGCGGAGGAGGTCGATATCGAGGCGCTGCTGCGCGAGGTCGGACTCGACGGGCTGGGCGGGGCCGAGACCGCCACGCTGTCCGGCGGGCAGCAGCAGCGCCTGGCCGTCGCCGCCGCGCTCGCCCGCAAGCCGGCGCTGCTCATCGCCGACGAGGCCACCTCGATGATCGATCCCGACGGCCGCCGCGAACTCGTCGCCCTGCTGAGCGAGCTACCCCGCCGCCATCCGATGGCGGTCGTCCTGGTCACCCACCACGAGGCCGACGCGGCCGCCGCCGACCGCGTGGTGCATCTGGCGAACGGGCGGCAGGTGGACAGCCTCCCGGCCTGGCCGCGCCCGGTGCGCGACCCGCGGCGCAGCCCGATGGGCGAGCCGGTGCTGGAACTGCGCGACGTGCGGCACACCTACAACCGCGGCACCCCCTGGTCGGCCCCGGCGCTGCACGGCGTCGATCTCACGGTCCGCCGCGGCGAGGCGCTGCTCGTGGTCGGCGGCAACGGGTCCGGCAAATCGACGCTGGCCTGGATCATGGCCGGGCTGGTCGTGCCCACCTCGGGCAGCTGCGTCCTGCACGAACCCGGCGGAACCCGGCCCGTGCACCGCCGGATCGGCGCGGTGGAGCTGGCCTTCCAGCATTCCCGGCTGCAGCTACAGCGGCAGACCGTCGGCGCCGAGATCGAGGACTGGGGCGGCAGCGGCACCGGGTCCGGCGCGGTCGGACGGGCCCTCGACGCGGTCGGCCTGGATCGCATGCTCGCCTCCCGATCCATCGAATCACTCTCCGGCGGCCAGGCCAAGCGGGTCGTGCTGGCCGCGATCGTGGCCGCCCGCCCGCAGGTGGTCGTGCTCGACGAGCCGCTGGCCGGACTCGATCCGCAGGGTCGCGCCGAGGTGGTGGAACTGCTGGCCCGGCTGCGGGATTCGGGCCTCACGCTGATCGTCATCTCGCACGACGTGGCCGATATGGCGGCCGTGTGCGACCGCACCGTGCACCTGAATTCCGGGCGGATCCCCGAGACCGCGCCGAGCCCCGCCTCCGACGAACAGCGCGCGGAGACGGCCGAGCCGACCGCCTCGACCCTCGCGCGCCTGCGTCTCCATCGTCCCGACGCACCCGGGGAGTCGTCATGAGCACCGTTCTGCTGCGCCAGGTTCCGGTCGACAGCCCCGTGCACCGGCTGTGGGCGGGGACCAAGATGATCGGCGCCTTCCTCATCAGCATATTGCTGATGCTGCTGCCGTCGTGGCCGGTCCTCGGGGTCACGGTGCTGTTCCTCGTGGTCATCGGCGTCGTGGCGCGGCTGCCGCTCGGGACGCTACCCCGGCTGCCGTGGTGGTTCTGGGCAGGCGTGGCGGTCGGCGCGCTGATCACCCTGCCCGTCGGCGGCGCGGCCGTGGTGCGCTACGCGCAGGTCACGCTGTTCGGGCTGGTGCTGGTGGCCTCCTCGTTCCTGATCGCCTGGACCACGCCGATGGGCGAGATCGCCCCGGCGCTGGCGAAGCTGGGCGCGCCGCTGCGGAAACTGCGTGTGCCCGTGGACGAATGGGCCGTGGTGGTGGCGCTCATGCTGCGCGGGCTGCCGCTGCTGCTCGACGAGATGCGCGTGCTGCGGGCCGCGCGCCGGCTCCGGCCCAAGGACTCCGCACTGCAACGGGCGGCGGCGAATCCGCTGCTCGACATCCTCACCGCCGCCATGGCGGTCTCCACCCGCCGCGCCTCCGAACTCGGCGAGGCCATCACCGCCCGCGGCGGAACCGGCCAGCTCACGGCGTATCCCAGCGCCCCGGGCCGGCGCGACGCGATCGCGATCGCGACGGTGGTCGCGGTGTGCGCGGGTGCGGTGCTGCTGCATCTGCTGCTGTAGAGCAAACCCGCCGGTCGTTCGAAATATCTTCTCCGGAAAGCGGTTTCGGGGACTGCACGCCGCTGGTGAAGGTATGGTTACACCTGTCGGCAAGCCGGGTCGACGGATGCGCGCACACCAGGGGTGACTCAGGCAGGGGTCGAACGCGCGCGACCGGGGGCTTTCGACGAAAACAATCCTGCCGAAGGGAACAACTACACATGAATACGCGCAAGCTCACCGCGGGAGTGCTACCTGTGCTCGCGGCCGTTGCCGTCGGGGCCGGCACCGTCCACGCGGAACCCGTCACCGGCGACGTGGGCTACGAGACCGTCCTGTCCGGCGACACCGTCCGGACCACGCTGTCCGACGGGTATTTCGCCGTATCGGGCGACGAGCGCACCGTCGACATCCGCTCGGCCGACGGCGCCACACTGGTGACGCTGCCGCTCGCGGTGCGCCAGGACGGCCTGGAATACCCGCTGCCGCACCGGATCGGCGAAGCGGGCCGGGTGCTCGAACTGACCGCCGTCCGGGACGTGGCCGCGGTCCGGCCGGTGGAGGTGACACCGGTGGCCTCGCTGGAGGAGAACCAGCTCGCGATGCAGGCGTTCGCCTCGCAGTTCGGGATCGCCACCGCGATCGGCGGATTCATCGGCACCGCGATCGGGGTGGCGATCGGTCTCACCGCATTCGTCGGTGGCGTCATAGGGATCCCCGCGGTCGTCACCGGAGCCGCACTCGGCGGCATCATCGGAACCCTGGTCGCGGGCGGTCCGACGCTGATCATCGCGGGCATGGACCTGATCGCCACGCTCGCCGCCCCGCCCGGCACCACGAAGTGGATGGAACTCACCGGACGCTGACCGGGGCAGCCGCCGTCAGCGAATCACACAGCCCGCGGGCGGCGGCACTCCCGCGAAACGGTCGGCGAGCGCGTTGAACCCACCGGCCGCCTCGGCGATGGCCGCGCCGTTGTGCATCGGGTACGTCGAATGCACGGCCGTCAGGGTCGCGCCCTGCGCGCAGTACGTCTCGACCAGCGCGGTGAAGCCCGGCACGGGAACCACGTCGTCGGTGGTGGAGTGGTACAGGTACATCGGGGCGTCGGGCGCGGGCGATCCGAGGTGGTTGGCCGACGCCGCGGCCAGGAAGACCGGATTCGACAGCAGGTTCGGGACGGTCGAGAAGTCGTCGACGTGCGCGCCGGCGTACTTGGGGACCAGGTCCGACCCGCAGGCGGACACGTTCTCGGCCAGCAGGGCCCGGCCTCGGTCGTTGAGCAGATCGATCAGGCCGGAACCGGGATCGTTGCGCGCCAGCGCGATCAGGATCAGCAGGGCCAGCCCGGCCTGCACGCCACCGTCGACATGCTGTGCGATCGACGGGATATCGGCCGGGACGCCGCCCGCGGTGATACCCGCCAGCGGCACGTCCGGCGCGTACTGCGCCCGCAGCTGCCCGGCCCACAGCGCGGCGAACGCGCCGCCCGAATATCCCCAGGCGCCCACCGGGCTGTGCGCGACATCGGCCGGCGGGAAGGACCGCGCGGCCCGGATTCCGTCCAGCACGGCGCGTCCGGCCGCCGGGCCGTCGAAAAACCGCGACTGCGGACCCTCGTAGTCGGGGACCACCACCGCCCAGCCGCGCCGCAGCGACTCCACCAGGAACGGGATGTCCAGCACCGTGTTGACCACGCCGGCGTCACGGGCGCCGCCGAGCGCGAAGGAGGGTGCGCACCGGGTGCCCAGGCTGTCCTCGGGAACCTGGTAGGCCAGCAGCGGCCGCGGACCCGGCCAGGGGACGGGCGGCACGAGCATCGTCGCCACGTCCAGAAGCGGAGCGCCGTCGGAATCCGTTGTGCGATAGCGCAATTGCCAGGCCGACACGGGAATCGGCAAGCCGAGCAGCGCAATCGGACGCGACCCGAGCACGGCGCCGTTCGGCTGGTCCGCGAGGTCGGCGGGCGCGGCGTAGAACGGATCATCGTCCGGGAGTGGAAGTTCGGCCCGCGCGACCGTTCCCGGCAGCATGGCGATGACCGTGGCCATCACCGCCAGGAGGAGCACGGGCCCTGCGCGCCAACCGTTTTCGCGAGCCATCGACGTAATCTCGTGTCCCATCGCGCCTCCCGCGTATGTCACTCCCGATACGCGGGCGCCTCGGCCACGGGGGTCGCACCGACCGCTCCACACCATCGGGGGTCCATCACCGTAACCCTCGACAAATAGCTGGGCAACGACCATTACCGAGCCGCGACCCAAGCGAGACCCGCGCCCGGTGACCCGTGACCAGCCCGATCTCGATTCCGTCCAGCCACCGTGACGGGTATAGGGCTGGTTACGCTCGGGCGCGTGAGGATATCGGCGCGAGAGTTACTCGGCGAACTGCTCGATCCGGGCTCGTTCACGAGTTGGGACCGCCCGCCGGTCGAGGTCGCGGCCGATCCGGCGTACCGCGCCGACCTGCGCGCGGCGGCGGACCGGGCGGGCACCGACGAATCCGTGCTGACCGGCGCGGGGCTGCTGCGCGGGCGGCGCGTGGCCGTGATCGCCTGCGAATTCGGATTCCTCGCCGGATCGGTCGGGGTCGCGGCCGCCGAGCGCATCGCGACCGCGGTCGAGCGCGCCACCGAACTCGGCCTGCCGCTGGTGGCCTCGCCCACCTCGGGCGGCACCCGGATGCAGGAGGGCACCGTCGCCTTCGTGCAGATGGTGAAGATCGCAGGTGCGGTGGCGGCGCACAAGGCGGCCGGCCACCCGTACCTGGTCTACCTGCGCGATCCGACCATGGGCGGAGTCTTCGCGTCCTGGGGTTCCCTGGGCCACATGACCTTCGCCCAGCCCGGCGCGCTGATCGGCTTCCTCGGCCCCCGCGTCTACGAGGCCCTCTACGGCCGGCCGTTCCCGGAGGGCGTGCAGACGGCGGAGAATCTCTATCGCAACGGCGTGATCGACGGAGTGGTGCCGGTGCGGGTATTCCGGCGCATCGCCCATCGCGTGCTCAATGTGGCGATAGGTGATGAGGACACCCCTACCTCCCCTCCCTTTTTCCGGCACGCTTTTGGCCGGAATCCACAGGCGGAGGTAGTTTCCGGCCAAAAGCGTGCCGGAAACTTCGAGAGCGCGCATTCCGGAAACTTCGAGAGTGCGCATTCCAGAAACGCTGAGAGTGCGCATTCCGAAGGCGCTGAGAGGGCGCATTCCGAAGGCGCTGAGAGGGCCGCTGACCCCGACCAGACCTGGCAATCGGTGGTCATTTCCCGTCGTCCCGAGCGCCCCGGCATCCGGGAACTGTTGCGGCGTGCCACCGATCGGGTGCCGCTCAGCGGGACGGGGCAGGGGGAGGCGGATCGGACCGTCGTGCACGCGCTGGCTCGGCTGCGGGGGCGGCCGTGTGTGGTGTTCGGGCACGATCGGGCCGGGCAGACCGGCGAGAACACCATGGGACCGGCAGCTTTACGTGAGGCGCGGCGCAGCATGCATCTGGCCGCGGAGCTGCGGTTGCCGCTGGTCCTGGTGATCGATACCGCCGGGGCCGCCCTGTCCCGCGAGGCCGAGGAGCGCGGCCTGGCGCCCGAAATCGCCCGCTGCATAGCCGATCTCGTCACGCTCGAGACCCCGACGATCTCGGTGCTGCTGGGCCAGGGCAGCGGCGGCGGCGCCCTCGCACTACTGCCCGCCGACCGCGTCCTCGCGGCCCGCCACTCCTGGCTGGCGCCGCTGCCGCCGGAGGGGGCCAGCGCGATCGTCCACCGGGATACCGCCCACGCCCCGGAGCTGGCCGCCGCCCAGCGCATCGGCGCCCCGGATCTGCTGGCCGACGGGATCGTCGACCGCCTCGTCCCGGAACTCCCCGACGCCGCCGACGAACCCGTCGACTTCTCCCGCCGCCTGCTCGCCGCCCTCGCCGAGGAATTGTCGCTGCTCGGCACCCGGTCACCGCACGACCTGGCCGCGCTGCGCAAGCGTCGCTACCGACGGCTGGGGCTCCCGGCGACCTGACCTCGGGCCCCGATCGAAAGCCGGGCACTCTACGAACACGCTCCGGGGGTTCGTTGACGGGCCCGCAAACCGCTTCTACGGTCGGAAAGGTGACCTTTCGCAGCGAGACCAGCGCAGTCCCGTCGATCATCCTGAACGACGGCAACGTGATCCCGAAGCTCGGTTTCGGTGTGTTCCAGGTGTCCGAAACCGAGACGTCCGCGACAGTGACCGCCGCCCTGGAGGCCGGGTACCGCAGCATCGACACCGCCGCCCTCTACGGCAACGAAGCCGAGGTGGGCCACGCCATCAGGGAGTTCGGACTACCTCGTGACGAGGTCTTCGTCACCACCAAGCTGCGGAATTCCGACCAGGGCTACGACTCGACGCTCCAGGCGTTCGAGACCAGCATGCAGAAGCTGGGCCTGGACTACCTGGACCTGTACCTGATCCACTGGCCGGTCCCGTCGGCCGACCGGTTCGTCGACACCTACCGCGCCTTCCAGGCATTGAAGGCCCAGGGCCGGATCGGATCGATCGGCGTCTCCAACTTCAACCGCGACCACCTGGAGCGGCTGATCGCCGAGACCGGCGAGACCCCGGCGGTCAACCAGATCGAACTGCATCCCAGCCTGGCCCAGCCGGAGCTGCGGGCCTTCCACGCCGAACACGGCATCGCGACGGAGGCGTGGGCCCCGCTCGGCCAGGGCGCGGAGCTGAAGGATCCGACCATCACGGGCATCGCGCAGGAGATCGGCCGCTCCCCCGCCCAGGTGATCATCCGCTGGCACCTCCAGCTCGGCAACGTGGTCATCCCGAAGTCCGTCACCCCGTCCCGCATCCAGGAGAATTTCGACGTCTTCTCCTTCGAACTCACGACAGAGCAGATGCAGATCATCTCCGCCCTCGACACCGCCACCCGAGTAGGCCCCGACCCCGCCGTCTTCGCCGTAGGCCTCGAGAACTGACGCCGGTCAGCTCTGGCGGAGACCCAGGTGGGTGGTGAGTTCGACGGCGGCGGCCTGGCCGGCGCGGTTGGCGCCGATGGTGCTGGCCGAGGGGCCGTAGCCGAGGAGGTGGATGCGGGGGTCCGAGGCGACCTGGGTGGCCAGGCGGCCGGTCATGGTGATGCCGCCTCCCGGACCGCGCAGGCGTAGTGGGGCCAGGTGGTCGAGTGCGCTGCGAAAACCGGTGGCCCACAGGATGACCCGGGCGGGCTGGAACTTTCCGTCGGCCCAGCGCACACCCTCGGGTTCGATACTCCGGAACATCGGATGCCAGTCCAGGGCCCCGCGGGCACGGGCCGCGCGCACCCGGTCGTCGACCGGCAGCCCGGTCACCGACACCACCGATCGCGGCGGCAGCCCGCGCCGCACCCGATCCTCGACCATCGCCACCGCACGGCGTCCCGCGTCGGGCGTGAACGGCCCCTCCCGCCAGCGAGGCTCGGTGCGCGACACCCACGTCGTGGTCGTGACCTGCGAGATCTCGTCCAGCAACTGCACCGCCGTGACCCCGGCCCCGACCACCACCACGTGCTCGCCCGCGAAGGCGTCGGCCGTCCGGTAGTCGTGGGCGTGCACCTGCCGGCCCGCGAACGTCTCCGCGCCCGGGTAGTACGGGACGAACGGCTTCTCCCACGTCCCGGTCGCGTTGATCAACCCCCGCACCCGCAACTGTCCGTCCGCCCCCGACCCGGACGCGTCGGCGCGAGAGGCGGTTTCGGCGTGCAGCAGGCCGTCGACCTCTCCGGTGGGGCAGGTGTCGGGAGTCGCGCGATCGCATACCACGCGAACCGACACCGGCCGGTGCACGCGCAGATCGAAGCGCTTCTCGTAGAGTTCGAAGTAGTGCGGTACCGCGGTGGCCGCCCGCGCGTTCTCCGACCCCTCCGGCAATGTCTCGGCGAACTCCATACCGGGCAGGTCGTGGACCCGGTTCACGGTGCTCAGCGTCAGCGACGGCCAGCGGAACTGCCAGGCCCCGCCCGCCGCCGGCGCGTGATCCACGACCAGAAAGTCCCGCTCCGGCGCCAATCCCAGCCGCTTCAGGTGATAGGCCGCGGACAATCCGGCCTGCCCGGCGCCGATGACCAGGATCTCGAAATCGCGTGCGGTCACCGGCGTCACGGTACGCGGGGTGCGTCGAGTGCGGTCAGGCAACCTCGCGCCGCATAAGGTGAAGGTATTCGAACCGCATGAATGGGGAGGCCAGATGCTCGGAGTCAGTCGCGATGGCGACGTGGTCACCATCGAACTGCAGCGCCCGGAGCGGCGCAACGCCCTCAACGACGAGTTGGTCGGGCAGGTGCGGGAGGCTGTGACGACCGCCGCGGCCGAGGCCCGCGTCATCGTCCTCACCGGTCAGGGGCCGCTGTTCAGCGCGGGAGCCGACCTGTCCGGGGTGTACTCGCCGGTCTTCCTGGACGCGCTGATGGAGATGCTGCACACCATCGAGACCGTCCCGGTCCCGGTGATCGCCGCGATCAACGGCGGCGCGCTCGGCGCGGGGGTACAGCTGTCGCTCGCCTCGGATCTGCGGGTGATGAGCCCCGAGTCCTATATCGCGATTCCGGCCGCGAAACTCGGCATCTCCGTCGACCGCTGGACCGTCCGCCGCCTCGTCTCGCTGATCGGCGGCGGCCCGGCGCGCACGATCCTGATGGGCGCCGAATCCGTAACCGCTTCCGACGCTTACGCTTTCGGCTTCGCGAATCGGATCGGCACGCTGGCCGACGCACAGGCGTGGGCGAAGTCGATCGCCGAACTGGCGCCGCTGTCGTTACGACATCTCAAACTCGTCTTCAACGACGACGGGACCCGCGGCGAGGACACCCCGGAGCAGCGGGCCGCCCTCGAGACCGCCTGGCGCAGCGACGATGCCACCGAGGCCCGCCTGGCCCGGGAACAGAAGCGCGCGGCGAAGTTCGCGGGGCGCTGATGGCACCGCAATCGCTGTTCTCCGTCGCGCGCCGCGCCGCCCTCGGCATCGCCGGTGCGGCCGGCCTGACCTGGGCCGCACGCGCCGCGCGCGGCATTCCCACATCGATGGGCGCCTCGGCCGGAGATATCGCGCCGACCGCGACCGGCTCGGCGAGCTACCGCAACCGGCAATTCCACAACACCGAGCCGAGCACCCAGTTCGCCTCGGGTTCGGGCCTGTCGCTGCTGCTGTCGGCGATGACCCGCACCAACGTCGGACGACCGGAGGGCGCGATCCCGCTGGCCACGCCGGAGGTTCCGGACGAGCCGGGCGACCTGGCGGTCACCTGGTACGGGCACGCCTCCGCCCTGCTGGAGGTCGACGGCTACCGCGTCCTCACCGATCCGGTGTGGAGCGAGCGGGTCTCCCCGTCGCCGACCGTCGGACCGGCCCGGCTGCACCCGGTGCCGGTGGCGCTGACCGAGCTGCCGCCGGTGGACGCGATCGTGATCTCCCACGACCACTACGACCACCTGGACCGCGAGACGGTGCTCGCCCTGACCGAGACGCAGGACGCGCCGTTCGTCGTGCCGATCGGCATCGGCGCGCACCTGCGCAAATGGCGGGTGCCCGAGGACCGGATCATCGAATTGGACTGGGGCGCTTCGACTTCCCTCGGTGACCTGGTGATCACCTGCACCGAGGCGCGGCACTTCTCGGGCCGCGGGCTGGTCCGCAACACCACGCTGTGGGCCTCGTGGGTGGTCGCGGGTCCGGCGCGTCGCGTGTACTTCGGTGGCGACACCGGCTATACCAAGGCGTTCGCGGAGATCGGCGCGACGCTGGGCCCGTTCGATCTGACCCTGCTGCCGATCGGCGCGTACGACGTGCACTGGCCGGATGTCCACATGAATCCGGAGGAGGCGGTGCGTGCCCACGCCGACGTCTGCGTCGGCGAGCCGGGCCACGGGCTGCTGATCCCGATTCACTGGGCGACGTTCAATCTGGCCTTCCACGGCTGGTCGGAGCCGGTGCAGCGAGCGGTGGCGGCGGCCCGCGCCGCCGGGACCGCGATCGCGGTGCCGCTGCCCGGCCAGCGGATAGCTGCGAATGCGGTATCACCGCAGGTCTCGTGGTGGGAAGATGTGCGCAAACAACCAGCTGAGGACCGATGAGTTAGGAGTGCGACCGTGAGTCTGATTGACACCCTCAAGGGATTGGTCGGTAAGGGCAGGGACGCGGCCTCCGAGAACGCCGAGAAGATACACGACGCGGTGGACAAGGCCGGCGGCTTCATCGACGAGAAGACCGGCGGCAAATACAGCGACAAGATCGGGAAGGGCACCGACGCGCTGAAGAACGCCATCCCCGACAAGGACCAGCCGGGAGCCGCCCCGGAGCAGACGCCTCCGGCTCCCGAGCCGCCGGCCGATCCGGACACGCCCAAGCCCTGACCGCACGACTGCCGACGGGCCGCTCGTCGTCTCGATTCCGGGACGTCAGCGGCCCGTCGTCGTTCGCGTGGCCACGGGTTGTCGGTGCCGCCCTCTAAACTTCGGATATGGTGTCCCGCCGCCGGTTCGGGAATGTCGAGGTTGAGCTCAGCAACCTCGACAAGGTGCTGTATCCCGCCACCGGCACCACCAAGGGCGAGGTCATCGACTATTTCACCGCCATCGCCCCGGCGCTGCTGCCGCACATCGCCGACCGCCCGGTCACCCGCAAGCGCTGGCCCAACGGGGTCGACGAGCCCTCCTTCTTCGAGAAGAACCTGGCCACGCACGCGCCGAAGTGGATCCGCCGCCAGACCGTCGACCATTCCGACCGCCGGGTCACCTACCCCGTCATCGACTCGGTGGCCGGGTTGGCGTGGATCGGGCAGCAGGCCTCGCTGGAAATCCATGTGCCGCAATGGCGTTTCGTCTCCGGCGAGCGCGGCCCCGTCACCCGGCTGGTATTCGACCTCGACCCGGGGCCGGGCGTAGAGCTCTCGCAGTGCGCCCAGGTCGCGCTGTGGATCCGCGATACGGTCCGCGATGCCGGGCTCGACGCCTACCCGGTGACCAGCGGCAGCAAGGGCCTGCACGTCTACGTCCCGCTGGACCGCGAACTCACCGCGGGCGGCGCGTCGACGGTGGCCAAACAGGTGGCCACGGGCCTGGAGAAACTCCATCCGGAGCTGGTCACCGCCACCATGTCCAAGGCCGCGCGGCCGGGCAAGATCTTCCTCGACTGGAGCCAGAACAACCCGTCCAAGACCACCATCGCGCCCTATTCGCTGCGCGGCCGCACCCACCCCACCGTCGCGGCGCCACGCACCTGGGCCGAGATCGAGGACCGGAAACGCCTGCGGCACTTGACCTTCGACGAGGTCCTGGCCCGCTGGCGCGACCATGGCGACGTGCTGTCCGGTCTCGATCCCCCGCTCGCCGACCAATCCCCCGACGCCCTGGCCACCTACCGCTCGATGCGCGATCCGGCCCGCACCCCTGAGCCGGTGCCGGACGAGATCCCGGCCGAGGGCCCGGGCGACCGCTTCGTCATCCAGGAGCACCACGCCCGCCGCCTGCACTGGGACCTGCGGCTGGAGCGGGGCGGGGTGCTGGTGTCGTGGGCGGTGCCGAAGGGCCCGCCCACCTCGACGCGGGAGAATCGCCTGGCCGTCCACACCGAGGACCACCCGCTGGAATACCTCCAGTTTCACGGCAGCATCCCCAAGGGTGAGTACGGCGGCGGCGAGATGACCATCTGGGATTCGGGCACCTACGAGACCGAGAAGTGGCGCGAGGACGAGGTCATCGTGCGCCTGCACGGCTCCCGGATCGACGGGCGCTATGCCTTGATCCAGACCAACGGCAACCAGTGGCTGATGCACCTGATGAAGCCGGAACCCGAGGCGGAACAACCGATCCCGAACGGCGCCCCGAAGCAGCCCGCGCAGTTCCCGCACGGCCTGACCCCCATGCTCGCCACCGCGGGCGACGTCTCCACGCTCACCACCGAGGAGTGGGCCTTCGAGACGAAGTGGGACGGCTTCCGCCTCATCGCCGAGATCGAGGACGGCACGGTCACCCTGCGCAGCCGCGCCGGTAACACCGTCACCGGGCGCTATCCGCGCCTGGCGGCGCTGGGCCGTGAACTCGCGGGGCACCGCGTGGTCCTGGACGGCGAGGCGGTGGTGTTCGACGATCATGGCGTCGCCAATCTCGGCCTGCTCCAAGCCGATGCGGCCCGCGCGGTCTTCGTGGCCTTCGACGTGCTGTACCTGGACGGGACGTCGCTGCTGCGCAAGCGCTACTCGGATCGGCGGCGGGTGCTGGAGGCGCTGGCCGGGCGGGCACCGTCGCTGGTGGTGCCGCCGCAGCTGGACGGTCCGGGCGCGCAGGCCCTGCGCTACAGCCAGGACCACGGCCTCGAGGGCGTCCTCGCCAAGCGCAAGGATTCCGTGTACCTCCCGGGCCGACGCGGCCAGTCCTGGGTCAAGACCCGCAACTGGCGCACCCAGCAGGTGGTGATCGGCGGCTGGCGGCGCAGCGACGCACGGCAGTTCGCCTCACTGCTCGTCGGTGTCCACCACGAGGGCCGGCTGTTCTACGTCGGCCGGGTCGGCACGGGCTTCAGCGAACAGGAGATGGCCGAACTCACCACCCGATTACACCGCCTCGAACGCAAGACCAGCCCGTTCGACAACGAACTCACGCCCGAGGAACGCAAGGACGCCGTCTGGGCCACCCCCAAGGTCACCGGCACCGTCCGCTACATGAACTGGACCGAAGCCGGCCGCATGTGGCACCCGGCCTGGATCCCCGCCACCGACTGAACCAGCGCCCACCCACCCCCGCCACACCTACCGCATCCCACGCACCCACCGCACCTACCGCATCCCACGCACCCACCGCACCTACCGCATCCGACGCACCCACCGCACCCCACGCATTTCCCGGCACGCTTTTGGCCGGGAACTACTCGCCCTTCTCCAGCAGCGGCACAATCGCATCACTATCCGTGACGACCGCATTCCCCTGGAATGCGAAGTCCTCCAAGGCCCGATCCATCGCCTCCTTGTCCTTGCCGCCGCAGGCGTCCCGGATCACCACGGGGACGAAGCCGAGGTCGGTGGAGTGGGTGACGGTCGGCGCGATGCCGATCTCCAGGGCGACGCCCGCGATCGCGTAGGACACGATGCCGAGGTCGCGCAGGACCGCGGCGAGCGGCGTGCCCTCGAAGGCCGACATCGAGGTCTTGTCGAAGACGATCTCGTCGGGCCCCGGTTGGAGTTGCGGCACCAGTTCGAATCCGGGCGTCCCGCGCTGGAGGATCGGCGTCACCTCGTCGAACGAGTCGACTCCCTGCCACGACATCGCCATCCGCATGGCGTACCGCCCGCTCAGGCGCTTGGGCAGGAACAGGTGCCGCAGGAAGATGATCGGGTACCCGCCCCGGCGCGCGGCCCCCACCACGCGTTCGACCCGCGCGACGATCTCGTCGCGGTCGTCGAGTTGCGACAGCACGCCCACCTGCATGTCGTAGACGATCACCGCCATCCGGCGCGGCGAGCAGAACTCACCGAGGTCCTCCGGAATGTCCAGGCCGTTGCCGTGGCGCACCGTACTTCTCCCTCTGCCGCAACCTTTTTCGCTCACCCTACCGGGTCACGCCGTGGCGAGGCCGAGGACGAGAGCACCGGCCGCGAGCGCGAAATACGCTCCGGGAAAGGCGATGTTGTAGAAGACCCGCGCCCGCACGTGCGCCGCCAAGGCTCCGGCGAAGAACAGCACCAGACCGATCGCGGCGGCGATCCCGATCGGGCGCATCCCGAGCAGGCCGAGCAGCAGTCCCACGACGCCCCGCTCGTTGTGCGCGCAGCGAAAACTGAACGATGGGCGGAAGCCGCCTCGACATCCCGGCGTCTCCACCCGGCATGCACCGCCTCGGCATCCCGGCGCGCTGCGCCTCGGACCCCGGCATGCGCCGACTTCGGATCCCGGCATACGCCGACTTCACCCGGCACGCGCCGACTTCGGATCCCGGCACGCTTTCGGCCGGGACCACCGCAGCGCCGGAACCCGCTGCGGTGGCGCCTCCTCAGTACCCTTGAACGACCTTGCGTAGCGCGTACTCGGTCACCGAGACCAGCGCCTGCTTGACCGGCTCGCGTCTGCGGGCGTCGATCGACATGATCGGCACGTCCGCGGGCACCGCCAGCGCCTGGCGGATGTCCTCGAGCGGGTACTTCGGCGCATCGTCGAACTCGTTGATGGCCACGAGGAACGGCAGGCTACGCGCCTCGAAGTAGTCCACCGCGGCGAAGCTGTCCTCCAGCCTGCGGGTGTCGACCAGCACCACGGCGCCGATGGCGCCGCGGATCAGGTCGTCCCACATGAACCAGAAGCGGTACTGGCCGGGTGTACCGAACAGGTACAGCACCAGGTCGTCGGCGAGGCTGATCCTGCCGAAGTCCATGGCCACCGTGGTGGTGGCCTTCGTCGGCACGGCGGCCAGGCTGTCGACACCGACGCTGGCATTGGTCACCAATGCCTCGGTGCGCAACGGAACGATCTCCGAAACCGCACCGACCAAGGTTGTCTTGCCCACGCCGAATCCACCGGCTACCACGATCTTTGCCGAGGTGGGCTTACTTGTACGCGTATCGACCTGGGCCGTCGAATCAAATACGCCGGAGTCCACTGAGAACCCTTTCGATCAGCTCGCGACGTTCGTCGTCGCTCGAATCGTCTTTCAAAGTCGCCGAAACTCGCACATGGCCGGCCTCGATCAGGTCGGCGACAAGCACTCGAGCCACCCCGATCGGAATACCCAGCCGGGCGGCCAGTTCTGCGACAGACGGCGATTCTCTGCACAACTCCACGATTGACGTCTCGATGTTGGTGAGCTCGAACTGCCGCTCTAGGGCGACCGGATGCGATGCGACGAGTGCCTCCAACGCCAACTCGACCGTCGGCCGCGTACGGCCGGCGGTCAACGAGTATGGGCGAACGAGGCTCGGCTCGGCGCTCCCCATGCGCTGGTTGTCTATGTCCATCCCACCATCAGGAACCCATCGTGACGCGAGGTGTGGCCTGAACTGTCTGGCCCACGCGCTCGACCAGCAAAGGCATCTCGTATCCCACTTGTCCGATATCGCAGGACGTATTTGTCAGTACCGCCAGGTAGGAGCCGTCGCCGACCGCCATGAGTAGCAGATAGCCGTGCTCCATCTCGACCACGGACTGCAGGACGGTGCCGCCTTCGAACAGGTTCGACACACCGACCGAGAGGCTGGCGAGCCCCGCGGTCACAGCGGACAGCTGTTCGGCACGGTCGACGGGCAGCTGTGCGCTCGCGGCCATCAACAGACCATCGGCCGAAACCAGCACGGCATGAGCGACGCCCGGAACCTCGTTGGCGAAGTTCGAAACCAGCCAATCCAGCTGACGGTTCGTACCACCTAGATCGGGGTTCATCGGTCTCCTTTATCTCCGGTTAGGTTCATTGCTCTCATTGCGCGGCCATCCCGAACGCCCTGCTGGTGGCGACTCAGGCTTGACCTGATGGACTCTGCGTCACGCGGGGGTGTGGGGTCGGCCTTTCCGATGACACCACCGGGAACAAGCCGATTACCCGGATCGCGCTGTGGCAATCCTGCCGAGGTCCGTTTTTCGGGTTGCGCCTCCACGGCCCGGCGAGCGGCCTGCCAGCCTTCGTCACCGGGTGATTCGAAGGAGGCGGCCGCCTGGGACCGGTCGGCATTCGGATCCGACAGCCAGGCCGACATCATCTCGGCGAAGATCGGCGTACCGCCCATCACCGAACTGGTCTCGTCTTCCGTCGGCTGCAACCGGGTCTGGAAGAACGACGCGGTCTTCTGCGGGTTGGACTTGAAGCTGTGCCGTCCCTGCTCGCGACCGTCGGCCGAGTCGTCCCCGGCCGAATCCTCCGGCCTCGGCAGGCTCAGCCCCGGCGTCGGTGACGGCCGCGGCGGCAGATCGGCTCCCGGCTTGCGCTGCGGCAGGCCGATGGATCCCGAGGACCGCTGCGGCAGGTCCTTATCCGCCTCCGGCTGGGTCAGCCCGCTCGCGGACTCCCGTTGCGGCAGACCGCTTCCCGCCCCGCGCTGCGGCAGGCCGGAGCCGGGCTCGCGCCGCGGCAGGCCGCCGCCCGATTCCCGCTGCGGCAGTCCGAGACCGGAATCCCGCTGCGGCAGACCACCACTCGAATCACGGGCGGGCAGGCCGCCGGTCGACTCGCGCTGCGGCAGGCCGAGTCCCGAATCCCGGGTCGGCAGGCCGCCACTCGACTCACGCGTCAGGTTGTCCGGCTCCGGCTGGGTCAGCCCACCGGCGGGCTCGCGCTTCGGCAGCCCGTTCCCCGGCTCACGCTGCGGCAGTCCCCCGCGCTGCGGCAACCCGCTCGCGCCGGACTCCCGCGACGGCAGCCCGTTCCCGGGCTCACGCGACGGCAAGCCGGAACCCGGCTCACGCGACGGCAGGCCGGAAGCCCGAGTCACGGGACGGCAGACCGGAGCCAGGCTCACGCGACGGCAGGCCGGAGCCCGAGTCGCGGGACGGCAGGCCGGAGCCGGGCTCACGCTGGGGCAGGCCACCGCCCGCGCCGCGCTGCGGCAGGCCGCCGCCCGGCTCGCGGGGCGGCAGGTCGGTTCCCGAATCACGCTGCGGCAGACCGCCGCCGCGGGACAGACCGGCGCCGGGCTCCCGCTGTGGGATGCCGGTGCTGCCGGGGCGCCGGGTCGGGAGGCCGCGACCCGAATCGAGCAGGCCGTTGGCCCCGGACTCCCGCTGCGGCAGGCCGTTTCCGGCCGGATCCCGCTGGGGCAGACCGGAACCGGGCTCGCGCTGGGGCAGGCCGGTCGCACCGGATTCGCGCTGCGGCAGGTTCGCCGCGGGACGCTCCGGCGTCTCCTCGCCGGGA
>NZ_BAGL01000012.1 GCF_000308875.1 Nocardia transvalensis NBRC 15921 | reverse complement strand
CCCAGCCGTCCTCGGGCGTTGCCGCGCAACCGCGTCCGCAGCACGTCGTGGTGGTCGAAGACCGCGCCGAGGGTGGCCACGAGTGTCTCGCGGTCGATACCGTCGGGCAGCCGCAGCGTCATCGACTGCGAGTAGCGCGCGTACGACGCGCCCTTCTCCAGCGTCGCCAGCAGCAGCGGCGTCAGCGGGATCTCGCCCACTCCGCCGCCGGGCAGCTCCGCCAGCTGTTCTCGGTCGGATTCGCCTACGGGAACGGCGATTTCGGCGAGTTCGGCGACGGTCCGGCGATTGAAGACGTCCTGGGCCGAGAACGCGATACCGGCAGCCTTCGCGCGCGAGACCAGCTGGATCGACAGGATCGAGTCACCGCCGAGCGCGAAGAACGAATCGTCCAGGCCCACCCGTTCCACGCCGAGGATCGCGGCGAAGAGGTCGGCGAGCGTGGTCTCCATATCCGTTGTCGGCGCGCGGAATTCCTGCGCGGCGAAGGCCGGAGCCGGGAGCGCGGCGCGATCCAGTTTGCCGACCGGGGTCAGCGGGATCTCGTCCAGCACCGTGATCGACGCCGGAATCATGTACGCGGGCAACGATTCTCCGAGGAATCCGGCCAGCGCGTCGGTGTCGACGGCCTGCCCGGCCCGCGGCAGCACGTACGACACCAGCGCCGCCGCGCCCGAGGGCAGGACGCGGTCGATCGTGACCGCGTAGTCGATATCCGGATGTGCGGTGAGCGCGTTGTCGATCTCGCCGAGTTCGATCCGGACGCCCCGGATCTTCACCTGGAAATCCGAGCGGCCCAGGTACTCGATGGCGCCGGATTCGGTGCGCCGCACCAGATCTCCGGTCCGGTACAGCCGGGCCGCGCCCGTGTCGGCGAACGGGCTGGCGACGAACCGCTCGGCCGTCAGGCCGGGGCGGCCCAGATAGCCCTGGGCCAGACCGGGGCCGGACAGGTACAGCTCACCCGTCACGCCGGTGGGCACCAGGCGCAGCCGCGCGTCCAGGACGAACGCGCCGACTCCGGGGAGCGTGGAGCCGATGGTGACCGGTTCGTCCGCCGACATCGGCCCGGTGGTGGTGGCCAGAATGGTGGCCTCGGTCGGGCCGTACCCGTTGAGGAACGACCGCCCGTCCCGCGCCCACCGGCCCACCAGATCCGGGCCGAACTTGTCGCCGGCGACCATGACGGTCGCGATGTTCTCCAGGCCCGCCGGATCCACCGATTCCAGCGCGGCCGGGGTGATCAGCATGTGCGTGACGCGCTCGCGCCGCAGCAGTTCCGCCAGCTCGTCGCCGCCGAAGACCTCGGGCGGCGAGACCACCAGCGTCGAGCCCGACGAGAAGGTCAGCAGGAACTCCAGCACGGAGACGTCGAAGTTCGGCGAGCACACGTGCGCCACCCGCGAACCCGGGCCGACGCCGTACTGCTCGCGCACCGCGGCGACCAGGGCGCCCAGGCCCGCGTGGGTGACCACGACGCCCTTGGGCCGACCTGTCGAACCCGACGTGTAGATGATGTAGGCCGCGTTCTGCTCGAGAACCGGGCGCACGCGGTCGGCGTAGGAGATCGGATGTCCGGGCCGTTCGGCGATGCGGGCGGCCTGCGCGGGATCGTCCAGTTCGAGCCACTCGATCGCGTCGCTCACCGACCCCCGGTGCGCCGCGGTGGTCAGGCCCAGGACGGCGCCGGAGTCGGAGAGGATGTGCGCGATCCGCTCGGCGGGATACGCCGGATCCACCGGCACGTAGGCCGCGCCGGTCTTCGCGACCGCCCACACGGCGAGTACCGACTCGATGCTGCGGGCGATGCCGATGGCCACCGTGTCGCCGGTGCCGATCCGCCGGTCGATGAGTTCGCGCGCCAGCCGCGAGGACCGCTCGTCGAGTTCGCGGTAGGTCAGCTGCCGCTCGTCGGCCGGATCACCCGAGGGCGCGAACCGGACGGCGACGGCATCCGCGGCGGACTCCACCGCGGCCGTGAGCAGATTCCCGAAGAGTAGGCCGCCTCGACGGCGGCTTCCACGCGAGGACCGACGTTCTCTACCCACTCTGCTGTTTCACCTCTCGCCTAGCGCCGACTCTGACCCACAGGAAAATGCCGTCCGGAATGGGAACGTGCGTCATGAGCAGACCACAGCATCGATATACATCGAAGAATTGAATTCGTTTCCCGCAAATAACCGGAAGAATTCGCGCAACCCGGGCGCTGCCGGAAATACTCGCCGCGCCGGTACCCGGACCGGACGGTGTTCCGCCTTCGGGCTGGTGTAGCGCACGTCACCCGCTCCGCCGCCGGAGCCGACATAGCGCCCGGTTACCGCACCGGGGCGCCGTCCGTGACGCGTACACACCATTCGCCAAACACCCTTATCCGACCCCGATCGACACTGCCGCACAGACGTCGTGCCGCAGTGCGCATTGGTACCGCGCGAAAGTGTAGCGACCCCGCAGTTGCCGCGCCTAACAGGCATCCTTCCGCGCAGGTCGGAGAGTTTTTGGACGCTCGACCAAAGCGTTGCACGATGCGCAATCACGCAGCGCCGAAGGTGTGCACGCCCGTGAATTCCACCGAGTGCTCCCACAGCGCCGCCCGCAGTCGCCGATCCCGCGCGCGAGCACTGGATTTCACGATCGCCGGGTGGCCACGGATCTCGAACAGACCACCCGGTCCGTAGTATTCGCCGCCGCGCGCGGCCGGATCGGTCGCCGCCCGTAGCGTCGGCAGCGCGCCCATCGCGGGCGTGCGCCCGAACAGCCGGGCCACCGCCAGGTTCGGAACACGGAACCACGGCGGCGAGTATCGGAACACCTCGGTGCTCGCCCCGCCCGGATGCGCGGCCAGCGCCGCGACGGGACGGCCCGCCGCCCGCAACCGGTGGTCCAGCTCGTAGGTGAACAGCAGATTCGCCAGTTTCGAATCCGCGTACGCGCTTGTGCCGCACGGCTTTCCCGAGTCTTCGATACGACCGAAACGGTGCCCGATGCTGCTCACCGTCACGACCCGCGCGCCCGGTGCCAGCAGATCGGCCAGCCGTCCGGTCAGGGCGAAGTGCCCCAGATGGTTCACGCCGAACTGGATCTCGGCTCCGTCGGCGGTGTGGCCGCCCAGGCCGGTGATCCCGGCGTTGTTGATCAGCAGATCGATGCGCTCGTACCGGTCGCGGATCTCGTCCGCCGCCGCCCGGACCGAGGCCAGGGCCGCGAGATCGAGCGGCACCGTCCGCACCGCGGCGCCCGGCACGGCGGCGCGCAGGCGCTGCCGGGCCGCCTCGGACCGGCCGGCATCACGGCAGGCCAGCACCACCGTCGCGCCGCGCGCGGCCAGCGCTCGCGCGGTCTCGTAGCCGATTCCGGTGTTCGCGCCGGTCACGATCGCCGTCCGCCCGTGCTGATCCGGTATGTCCGCTGCTGTCCACATGGTCACTCCTAACATGAACCAGTCGTTCATTTTAAAAGTGAACCAGGCGTTCATGTATTGTCAAGGCGAGCAGATACGGAGGCCGAGGTGAGCGCACGGACCCCGCGCCGCGCCGATGCGCAGCGCAACCGCGAGGCGATCCTGCGGGCCGCCCGCGACCTGGTGATCGCGCGCGGGCCGGAGGTCGGCATGGACGACATCGCCGCCGCCGCGGGGGTCGCCGTGGGCACGCTCTACCGGCACTTCCCCACGAAGCGGGATCTGATCGAGGCGATCGTCACCGATCTGGAGTCCCTGATCACCGCCTCGCTCGACGCCGCCCTGGCCCGCGTCGACGCCGGCGCGTCCACGGCGCTGGACGAACTCGTGGGCCTGCTGCGCCAGGTGACCGTCGAACTGCGCGAGGAGCGCCTGCTGCGACATGCCGCCACGGGGGTCGCCGACGATTCCTTGCACCGGCTGCGGACCGGCGCGGCCGCGGCCGTGGATCGCCTGGTCGCCGCCGCACACCGGGAACGCGCCCTGTACCCGGACGTCACCGTCGACGACGTGGTGCTGCTGCTGACCACCGCACCCGGCGACACCGCCACGGCGGCAACGCACTACAGATGGCTGGCCCTGGCCCGCCGCGCGCTGTCGCCGATATCGGCTGCGAGGTCGGCGAATTCACCGGACGACGTCTAGCCTGCCCACGAGAACCGTTGCGGCACTGCGGAATACTCAGAAATGCGGATGGCACCCGAGCGAGGCGCTGAATACGGCGGGACGTTCGGCGGCCGCGCCGCGAGGACCGGGGGCGGCGGCACGGAAGAGACCGGCCGACCGCCGGGCGTAGTCACGCAATGCGGGGAGCAGCGGGCGGTGGCCGGTGTGATGGAGATGGACACGAAGCATGCGGGACCCCTCTCCGGGGCTTCCGAGGGAACACCCCATTCTTCCACCGAATCGGGGGTCCGGCCGTTAACCTTTCGCATCGCCCGCGCTTGCCGACTCGGCGACATGATGAGATGATTCGCAAGTAATCATCTCATTATGTCTAGTGGTCGAAGGAGATCACCATGACCGCGTCGGTAGCACGGAGCGACCGCACCACCCGCGACCTGCCGCCCCGGCGGACCTTCGGACCGGGTAACACGATGTGGGACGAGACGGGCCTGATCACCTTCTCGCTGACCGCGGGATCGGCCTTCCTGCTGCAGACCATGGAGCCCACGATCGCGGCAGTGGTGGACGAGCACTCCACCTTCCGCACCGATCCGATGGGCCGCGCCACCCGCAGTATCGCCTCGGTGATGATGTGGATCTACGGCGGCGACGAAGCGCTGGCCGAGGCGGACCGGCTGCGCACCCTGCACGCGGATCTGAACACCGTGGACGCCGACGGCGTCCGGCACAAGGCGCTGTCCTCGGGCCCGTGGGCGTGGGTGCTCCACACCGCCACCTTCGCCTACGCCGAGGGCAACCGGCACTTCGTCCGCAAGCCGCTCACCGACGCGGACAAGGAGCAGTACTACCAGGAGGTGGTGCAGCTCATGCGCAATTTCTCGGTGGCGCCCAAGGAGATTCCGCCGACCTACGCCGAGTGGGAGAAGTTCTTCACCGACACGGTCGAGAACCACCTGCAGCCGACCGGCGTCGCCCACGACTACCTGCGCGTGATCCGCACGATCGCGCCACCGACCTTCCTGCCCCGGGCGCTGAACCCGCTGTGGAAGGTGGCCGCGGCCCCGGTCGGGCGGCTGCAGTACTTCTTCACCGTCGGCACCACGCCCGAGGTCGCGCGCCGCAAGCTCGGCCTGACCTGGACGGACGCGGACGAGCGCAAGCTGCGGCGGCTGGGCTGGGTCATCGGCCGCACCGTGCCGATGCTGCCGGAGCGGATCCGCTACTTCCCCATCGCCTACGAGGCCCGCCGCCTGGAGCGCGACCGGGCCCGGCTGCGCAAGATGATCGATCTGCGCCCGCTCTGACGCGTCGCGATCCCGTGACGGCGCGGGATTCCGCGACCGGGCGGCCCGTGCTGAACAATGCAACGGTGACCGTCCCCTTCCCCGAGCCCGGTGATCTCCGATGAGCGGCAGCACCCACGTCCCGGTCGGCGTCGACGACCGGACCGCCGAGCGGTTCGCGGCGGCGCTGCGCTGCGTCACCGTGTCCTCCGACGCGAGCGGGGCGGCGACCGCCGACGCGGAGTTCGAGCGGCTGGCCGCGCATCTCGAGCAGTGCTACCCGCGCGTGCACGCCGAGCTGGAGCTGCGGCGGTTCGGGCACAGCCGCCTGTACCGCTGGGCGGGCCGCGAGGCCGGGAC
>NZ_BAGL01000013.1 GCF_000308875.1 Nocardia transvalensis NBRC 15921 | reverse complement strand
GGGCCGATCGGTGCGCCACCGGCGCCGCCGCCGACACCGCCGGCCGGGCCACCCGCGTCGCCGCCGGCGCCCTCGGCCGCCGCGCGGTCCTGCTCTTCCCTGTCCTTGGCTGCGATATCGGACGCCGACTTGGCCGCCGACATCTGCGCATTCGCCTGGGTCATCTGCGTGCCGACCTGAGTGGCGGTCTGAACTCCGGTCTGCGCCATCGACATCAGCGGGGTGAGCATCTGCAACATCTGCTGCATCTGCTGCGGGTCCATACTCTTCGCGCCACCGCCCGTAGGCTTCGGCGGATTCGTGACCTTGTGCTTCTTCCCCGCCTTGGTCATCCGCACCGAGTGCCCGAACATCTCGACCTTGGTCTCGGTTACCTGGGCCAGCGCCTCGGTGAGGCTCTCGACGGTCGCGGCCACCAGGAAGACCTGGCCGCCCGGCGTCGCCAGCAGCGGCGCACCGGCGGTCATGGTGGCCGTGTACTTGGCGATGATCGCGGCCATGTTCGCCGAGCCGATCCCCATCGAGGTAGCGGCGCCGCCGAGCACGCCCTTCTGTTCGCCGCTCTGCGCCATCAGGACCGAACCGTCGGCGCTCGCCTCACCGGCCTTCGCGGCAGCCGACTGCGCACCTTGCCCCTGCCACAACGTCATCGCCAGTTGCAGGGCCGAAGTACCCAGCGACATCGCCGTTGTCAAGGCCGTGCTGACGCCCTGCATCACCTGCGTCGGATCCGGTCCCGGGCCGCTGCCGATCTGGCCGTTGCCGAAGCCGCCGGCGAGATCCGTCAGCGGCTTGGCGATGGCGTGCAGGTCGAGTACCGGCATGGGCGGCATCTCGGGCAGCGGCGGGAGCTGCGGCAGGTGGTTCGGGTCGGGCAGCTGCGGCAGGCCCATATCGCGCAGGACGTCGTTCACCGGCCGATCGATCATCGGCGCGATGGCACTGCCCCGCAACATATCCAGGATCGAGGCGTCCAGCGGCGCGTTCATACCGAGCGCTTGGCGGCGTCGAACGTGGATACCGAGTCGTGCTCGGTCGATTCGTACGCGGCGGCGGCGTCGTGGGCGGTCAGGGCGGTGGCGGCGTGGACGCCCGCCAGCTCCGCCACCGAAGCGGCGTGATTGGCCTGCGCGTACGCGAACGACATCAGGAATTCCTGACCCAGCAGGCCGAAAACCGGTACGACAGCGGCGATCGTGGCGGTCTGGTCGAAGGCGCCCGCGGTGCCGACGCCGGTGGCCATCGTGGCCGCCGCGTTCCCGTAGTCACGGATCGCATCGGGTGTTGCTACGAATTCGCCCATGGTAATCCCTCAATCCCACAAGACAATTGACCGTTGATTTCGAACGTACCCACCGATGTACAAGCGTCGGAAGGCTGTGTGTGAAAAGTTTGCACAATCTTCGTGAACAGCCGGGTGGCTATCCGGAGACCTCCTCGTTGAATGCTGTAATAAGTCCCGCGCGCTCGGCGAATGCCCGGTGCGCGGCCGCTGCGGCGGTATCCACCAGGCGGCGCTCGAACTCGGCGGGCGACAACGTCGAAATCGCCTCGGTGAACGAAAGATCAAGCAGCGCACCGTTACCGTCGACCGTCACGGTCACCGAACCGTCCGGGGACGTCTCCGTGGCCTGGACCGATCGCATACCGTCGGCCAGATCCTGCAATCGATACAACCGCTGTCGGACGCTGGATTCCAACTCGTCGAAAGTCTCGTACAACACGCTCGTGCACCCCTCCTCGATCGCTACACAGAGCGCAGCCAGGTATCCGGCTCTGTCTCGTATTCTTCCTCGTCTGCAACTTCTTGACGAGCCACAGCTTCTGGGGTCGGCAGGCCCATGAGGTCGATCATCTCGGGCGCCATCCCCGCCTCCTCGAGTTGCGCCCGCCGCTGCAACCCGGCCCGGTTCGCCGCCTGCCGGCACAGCCGAACGACCTCGGTCGCCAGCGCCCGCGGATCCTTCCGCAACTCCCCCGGCTCCACCGAAATCCCCACCGGCAAACCCTGTTCGGTGGTGCGCACGGTTATGGAGCCGGTCCGAGAGGTCGCGCTCCACTCCTCCGGAGCGAATTGTTCCCCGGTCATGGTGTCTCCTCCGCGACAGCCGTCATTGCCATATCCGTTCGTCCTTGATCGCGCGAATGACCTCGGCGACTTTGGTATTGATCGCGTTTATCAGATGAGCGCGGTCGACGGCGCGCGCCACCGGCGGGATTCGATCATCGATCACATAGCGGCCGTCGTCGACCAGATCGCGCCATTCGAGCCGATAGCGGACCCGGCCGCGCGGCCCGAACCGGGAGGCCCCCTGGTGCACATCAATGGTGCCCGAATAGGGCGTCGGCGTGTCGAGGAAGCGTTGGGCGCGGTCGCCGATCGAATCATCGAACGAATCGCGCACGGTCGACCGGCCGTAGTCGAAGTCCAAGCCCGCGGCGCTCTCGCCGGGGAGCGTGATATCCGGCAGCCGTCCGGCCTCGTTCTCCGGCATCGCCCCCACCACGGCGTCGGCGAGCGCGACGGCATGGCATTCGGCGACGGTGAAACCACCGGCGTGCCAATAGGTCCGGCCGGGCAGCTGGGTGATCAGATAGCCGCGGTCACCGCGCCGGACACCGACCAACCGGACCACATGCTCCGGATTGTCCCAGTCGCTCGGATCCCATCCGGTCACCGCGATCCAGAGATCGGGCTCGGTGATGGCACGCAGCGCGTCGTCGAACTCGCCGTTCAGCCTGCCCCGCACCTCGTCCAGGGTGCGCCGGAGCTCCCTGCGGAACTCGTCGTCGGTCGGGATATCGGTGGCGAACATGAGCGGGAACGGCAGGAAATCCTCTACCACCGAGCGCCATAGGGCGTAGTACTCGAGATCGCTCAACTTCCAGGTGCGGTTCATTGTTCGAGGACCGGCCGGACGACGACGGGGGCCTCACCGAGCGCCTCGTCGAGATTGTCGACCGACTCGAGGTTGACCGACCGCTTGTGTTCCTTCTGCTGCTGGCCACCCGCGCCGTGCCCTGGCGACCCGGCGGCGCCGGGCGAACCGGGCTGGCCTTGTCCGGTGGCGGCGAGTCCCGCCCGGCCCATCGCCGCGGCCTCCTGGTTCGCGGCCGCCCGTGGAAACAGCTTGGACGCCATGGCCGCCTCTTTGGCCATCGCATCCTTGGCCAGTTGCGATGCCGCTCCGCCCCCTGCGCCGCCCCCGGCACCGCCGCCGCCCTTGCCCGTGCTGAGCCCGGCCGCCTTGGACATCGCGGACTCCAGGCCGCCCAGACCGCCCGGCAGTCCCGCGAGCCCGGCCTGGGCCTGCTGCAAGCCCTGCTCCGCTGCCTGCTGAGCGGCCTGCATGCCCTGCTGGACGGCCTGCTGCGCGGCCGACATGCCTTGCTGCATCGCCTGCTGCGCGGCCTGCTGCTGGCCCTGCTTCTCCATGTCGGCCTTCTGCTTTGCGATGGCCGCGTTGGCTTCCCGGGTACGTCGCTCCAGTTCGGCGTTGTTCTTCTTGTTCTGCGCCTCGAGTTCCTTGCGCTGCTTCTCGATCTCCGCCTCGCGCCGCTTGGCGTCCGCGGCCAACTGCCGCTGCTGTTGTTGCTGCTGCGCGGCGCTCGGGCCGCCGCCGGTGGGGGAACCCGGGCTGTTCGGACTGCCGGGGTTACCAGGATTGCCGGGGTTACCGGGGTTGCGGGGATCGCCGGGTTTCTGGCCCGTGATGCCCTTCGACGTGGGCAGGACGGGAAGTACCGAGCACGCATTCGCGCCGGGCACGTAGTAGGCCGCGAAGGTTTGTTGCGCGAACTTCTGCCAGGCGTCGTAGTTATCCGGGCTGGGATTCGCCATGCCCTCTTTCCATGTCGGCATGCCGAGTTCGGTGGACCTGACCCAGCCCGCCCCCTCCTGCAGGAGAGACCCGACCTTCTGCATCGCCGCCACCAGTTGCATACCGGCGGCGGCGTAGTGACCGACGGCGCTGGTCGCCATATCCGCGCTGTGTCCCTCCCACCGGCCGGGACCGACGATGTCCTGCATCCCGGTCTGCAAATCGTTGAAGGCGACCTGGAATCGCGACGCCATCCGGTTCCAGTCGGCGGACAGGGTGAGCAGCTGGGAATACTTGCCCGCGAGCGAATTTCCCAGCGAACAAGCCACCGGAAAGACGATCTGCTCCGGCGCCTCCACCCCGACGTTGACCGATTTGTAGTGCGGATCGGCGGCGTTCGCGGGTGCCGAGCCCTCGTATTTGCCCTTTCCGTCGGATTTGGGTGCGAGGTTCTCCGGCTTCGGGTCGGAGCTACTGGGCGGTGGCTGGGGCGCCTTCTGGGACGGCGCGGGAGTCGGTGTGGTCTTGACGGCCGGGTATTCGGACGAGGAAGGCGTCTGGGTCGTAGTGACCTCGGGCGACTTTTGCGGCGACGGACTGGGCGTCGGTCCCGGGTCGTCCTTCTTTTCCTTTTCCTTCGCAACCCATTTGGGCAGTTCGGCCGGGGTGATAATGGTGCTGTGATCGGTGCGCTGCATTCCGATCAGGTCGATATGCTTCCGCTGAATGACGTCGCTTTTGTCCAGCTGATGCTCGAACGCGATCCGGGACGCCTCCTCGGTCCGGTCGGCCATCTTTCCGCCCATGAGAAATGCCTGACCGATGTCCTCCAGAGCGGTTTTGAACGACTTCAGCTTGTCGTCCAGCAGGTCCTTGCCGAGATCGGCGAAATGCTGGTTGATGCGGATTCCGGAGGGGAGATTGCCGAAGTAGTTGGTGCCCTTCGCGTCGAAGGCCATGTTGTACGCGCCCTCGGAGGAGGAGTTCTTCGACTGGCCCCCGGCGTAGTCGATGATGGCGTAGGCATCACGCACGAGATTCACTGCCGCGGCGGGCGCGCCGTCCTCGATGACGAAGACACCGCTCTTCGCCTGGCTCTTCAGATCCGACGGGGTGACGTAACCCTCTCCGCCCATCGCTCAACTCCTGCCCTGCCGTGCCGTGCGGTCCGCCGCCTCCGGCCACCCTCCACCCCGGTACCCCCGGGCCTATGCCATGGCACTCGATCTTCCCACAGACGGGATGAACTGTGAATGGACTTCCCGTGACCATCGTGCTACAGCGGCGGATCACCTTGCACGCCAAGCGTGCCCGGGCCGCCTTAACAGGCGGTAAAGAAAACCTTCCCGCGAACCGCCCTGCGACCAGGGTCACAGCGGCCGCAGCGCCGTTGCGCCGCAATGTACTTCGGGGCAGGGGTTCGCTGGTTCGAGGACGGAGCCGGGTGCGTATCAGAAGTACTTCAGGATCTGGGCTTCGAACTCGTCGTAGTCGACGTCGGCCGGTGGCCGGTAGTCGCGGGCGCGTACGTGCCGCAGGAAGCTGTCGGGTATGTCCAGCTCATAGTGGCTGAGGTAGTGGATCGAGTCGACCCGCCAGATCCACACTCCGTCCGATCGCAACGACGACGCGCTCATGATCCGGTCCGTGCCGTTCACCACGTCGACGAGAACGTCCAGGACGTCGAATACCGCCGGCGCCGTCCGCAGGTACTCCAGGATCCGATCACGATCCTCGATCACCCGGCTGGTGTAGGACTCGAACAGGGACGGCAGCTCGGGATGGCTCCCGTTATACATTTCGCGGTACAACCCGACGGGCCGCAGAGGCGCGGTCTCGGCAGCGCGTCCCGGAAACGAGCGCCGCTCGAGAAGAGCCATGCCCGCGTCCGCCGCTGCGGCCTCCGCGGCGGATTGCCAGCGCGCGATATCGTCGTCCGCGAGCGGCGCCGAGGGATCCGCGTCGATGCTTATCGACCAATGGTCACCGTCGTCGCGCCACAGGTTCATCTGGGCCGGTGCGCCGGCCAGGTCCGCGGAGCCGAAGTGCGCGTCCTCGAGATCGGTCAGGCGGCCGTGCGGGCGCAGGCCGAGCGCCTGTCGCAGGTGGTCGAGCCGCGTCGTGTCCGGACTCCCACGGAAGATCAGCAGCAGTCGAGGTTCGGTACCACTCATCCGCCCTCTCCCCTCGCGCGCACTGTGGAGTGTGACCGCCCACCATCCTGACACGGATCAGGTGGCATTTCTGCCCTGAAAACATCGGTGTGGCACCGACTCTCACCCCCGTGTTGGATAGCCTGAGGCCAAGGCCACACGGGAGGACTGATGTTGGAGGCACTCTACTATGAGCTTTCGACCGCGGCGGCACGGCAGCTGGGCTTGATCACCCGGGCCCAGGCGGCCCGGCTGGGCGCCGACGCGGCGACGATCGACCGCCTCAGGCAAGACAAGTTGCTGCGAGAACTCGACGACGACGTATTCCAGCTCTCCAGCAGTCTCACCGCCCTCGGATACGCCTACCCCTATGCGGCGTGGCTGGCGCTGGACCCCGAGCGATTCCGCTGGGAACGTCCCCGGGAGCCCGCGGAGGACGCGGTGCTGTCACACCATTCCGCCGCCCGCCTCCACAAGCTCGGCAACATCGCACTGCCACTGACGGCTTTCACGGCGCCGCAGGCCGGACACACCCCGCGCGCCGTCGTCGTGCACGCCGGTCGGCTTGCGCCGGAAGACATCACAGCCGTCGGGGGCGTCCCGGTGACGACCGTGCACCGGACCATTCTCGACCTCGTCCGCTATCCGTACGACCGGGACGAGATCGGCCGGGTGCTCAACGATGCTCTCCGGCTGGACGTGGTGGACCTGCGGGCGATCCACGAAGCGCTGGTTCCGCTCGCCGCGGAGCGCGGTTTTCCCGCCGACGGCGCCGCGTTCCTCCGCTACTTCCTCCCCGATCTCGTCCCGACCGCGCTGGCGCCGCGCAACCTGCGTGCGTACGCCGAACTCGCCGCCCCCGAGGAGGTTGCGAGGATCGAGCCCCGGATAGCCGAAATACTGAGCGATATCCGCCCGGCGGACGAGGCCGACCACGCGTTGAGCCGAGAGGTCGCCGCGGAGATCGTCGGGCGCCTCCGCCGGCGCTGAGACAGCCGCCCGGACCGCATCTACGACATCACCTACTACCACGCACCGCCGAGGCCGCCACCGGCTCACCCGGCGTCGCCGGGTCCGGGATCGGCGGATCCTCGGCTCGCGTCGAGCACCCCGGCCGCCGACCGCCGCAACGCCGCCAGCTCGGCCTCGTCGAGCTGAGAGAGCAGTTCGTCGCGCACCGCCCGGCTCCGCAGGCCCGGATCGCTCAGCAGGGTCCGGAGAGCGGCCGCGACCGCCGCCGGCCGCTCGGCGATCGGGGCGCCGTAGGCATGGGCCAGACGGTCGTGCTCCGCGGCCGGAACCGGATGATCCGTTTGCAGTACGTAGTAGGGATGGACCAGCGTCCTGTTCGGGATCTCCGGATCGGCCTCGAAGCCGGGGTCCACGACGCCGCGCAGCGCCAACCGGATCGCGTCCCACTTGCGGGTCGCGGTATCCGGCGTCGCCTCGGTGTGCAACCAGCTGTGCAGCTGATCCGCGTAGTACCGGCTGCGTGCCCACTGTTCGGTGGTCCACGCGACCCGCTCCCCGGCCCCGTCCGGCGCGGTGTACCCGAGCCGGTGCGCCCAGCGATCCAGCTCACCGGTCTCGACCAAGCGGTATACCCGGTCGGCGGTGAGGGCGACCCGCTGGTGCGGGAAATCGCTCGGCATCGCCTGGCGATCCTTCGGCACCGCCAGATCGGGCCCGAACTGTACCCGCGCGACCGTGCGGAGCGGGGGCGGCAGCGTTTCGCCGACCTGATGGAACTCGCGGACAGGGTGCCCGGACTCGTCCAGCTCGACCGTGCCGTCGGGATAACACACGGTCTCGAAGTGGCCGTAGCGCCATTCCTGCGAGATAAGAGTCCAGCGGTTGCCCTTGTTCAGGTGGAAGACCTGGTTCTCGAGGTAAACCGTGGGCACACCCAGGAGGAACGGTATCTCCAGAGCCCCACTCTCGGTGCCGATCTGGATGATGTCCCGATCGGCGAGCAACTGGTGGAAGACCAGCCCCTGCTCGCCCGGCCCCAGCGGTGTGCCGCCGTTTCGAGCCTTGTCCCAGAACTTCACCATCGTCGTGGTGTCGACGCCGTCGAGCACGCCGTCCGCCGCCCACGCCTCCCGCAGCCCGGTCCGGTTGTGGAAGATGTCGTCGCCGACCAGGACGACGTGCCGCTCCGGATCCGCCGCTCTGGTCTCCTCGATGAGCTGGCGGAGCACTCCGGGCTGCGTGTCGAGGCCGTTGCGATTCGCGGTCGGATTGGCGCGCTGGTCGCGGACCCACAGCAGGGCGATCTTCTCGGCCGGCACGCCGAGTTCGCGGGCAGCGGCGTCCAGCCGGTCGACCACGCCTCGCGCGCGTTCCCACCGCGCTTCGGGGTCCGCGCCGGACATTCCCCGCACCATGGCCGCCCTGGCGGCTTCGGGGTCGTCGCGGAGCGCTCCGAGAGCCCGGATGTGGGCGCGCATGTGCTGGTGCTCCGCCGTCTGCGTCAGGCGCATGTCGTCGCCGTAGGCGAGCCGAACCCGCTCCGGCGCGATGCCGTACTCGTGAATGATGTTGCGCCGCATCGCCAGTGCGTCGACGAGCGGCTGGGCGTGCATGTCCAGCAGATCGCGGACGAGTTCGGCGGGGGCGACGTCGACGACGGGCCGGCCCTTCAGCATGCGCCACAGCGCGACGGCATCGGCCTGTTTCCGCGTCATGCCGTCCGGCAGCTCGCCGGTATAGGAGACATGGGTCGCCTCGGCCTCCCGCGCATAGGCGTCGACCACCCGATCGGGGAGGTAGCCGACCTCGATCGTGATCGCCGGATCGGTCATCGCCGCGGCGCTGTGGATGAACAACTCGCCGGCCTGGAAGGAATAGAAGCGGAGGTTCTTGCTGTCCCAGTTCTGCACCGGGGAGGGTGCGCCCGCAGACTCCGGAAGCAGGCCGTCCCGGATCGCCGCGAGCTTGTCCGCGAGTTCCGGAACGGATGGATCGTTCATCACACCGTCGACGATCGACGGCACGCTACCCACGCTGTCCGCACTGCCGGACAGCCTGTCCCACTGCGGGATACGCTCCGGCTCGGCGAATGCGGTCGAGGGCGGATTGTCTCCCGGGGTGGGGATCAGCTTCACCTCCGCCGGGTGGATCGCACCGGGCTCGGCAGGTATCCCCTCGGTCAGCGGCGCGACGACGATGCCCGGGGGATCCCGCGGTTCGGGCGGCGTCCCGACCGTCGGCCCGGCCCCGTCCCGGGGCACCCAGTTCAACGTCCGGTGGTCCCAATCGGCTTGCGGGGGATCGGGTTTCAGCAACGGGTCCAGGAACTTCCCGAGCAACGGCAAGGCCTCGCCGAGCGTCGTGAAGGGAAGGCCGGGGGTGACCCGGGCGTAGTCCGCGTACTTCGGGCCCCACTCCGGGTTGGGGTTGGCGAACCTGTCCGGCGGGTACAACTGCTCGCCCTGGGACCAGCGCAGTTCGAACTCCTCGCGCAGCATCGCGTGGGCCCGCGGCCCGTCCCACGACGTTTTCAGCGCGACCAGCGTCAGATCGACCAGGTCGTTGCACCGCTGGGGAGGCTGGCCGCCATCCCTGTCGTGGGTGTACATGGCCGCGACCTTCTGCCGCACGAAACCCTCCAGGCTGAGGATCCGGATGTGGCTCGGGTCCCCGACTCCCTCGAATCGGAACAGCTGCCGCGCCGGAAAGGCGTGTGTCTCACCGACCCAGTGCGTCGTATCGCTCGGGTAACCGTCGATCTCGCGGTTGGGCACGAGATCGATACCGAGCTCCATCGGCTCCCGGCTACCGAGATACACCTGGTGGAAGACCCGGATTCCGCGTCCGCCCGCGATCGATTCGTTCCGCAGCCACTCGAACCGCAGGTGGTCGCCGTGATCGCGGGACAACGCCGCGTTGTAGTCCGCTTCCATCCGTGCCGTATCACCCTCGGTGATCCGGATCAGGTCGAGGTCGGTGGTCGCCCGCCCGTCCGGGAAACGGGCCAGGAAGGATTCGCCGCCCTTGAGGATCCAGGCATCCGGATGCTCGGCGAAGACGCGGACGACCGCGCGCTGCAGGACGAACTGCATGATCTCGGCTTCCGGAGTGGTCCCGTTCTCACGAGCCACCTCGAGGGCGCGCTCGGTCAGCGCGGTGTCGAACTCCGCGAGGGTGTATTCCTCCGCGCCCATCCAGTCGTAGAGAGTCGGGTCCGGTGCGGGCGGAGTCTCGTCGGGCTGGGGCGAGCCGTCGTGGTCGGGGCTGGGCGGCGTCGCGTCCCCCGGCGGACGATGAACAATCCAGTCGGACTCGCTGAACACCAAGGAGTCCTTGAAGACGCCGAGATGCCGCACATCCACCGGGCCGTGGGCATCGAAGATGGCGAGCGACATCTCCCGGCCCGTCCGAGCGCCCCAGTCGGCCGCCCACCGGTGCAGGTGCGGGAACTCCGAATGGGCGAGCCGCTTGTTGAGGTAACCGTGGTCCTTCGTCAATGAGCCTCCGAATTTTTCCGGATCCCATTTCCCGGCGGCCCGCTCGAACATCGGTCCGGAGGAGATATTCAGGTCGAAGTCGCTGCGTAGGTCCAGACCGAGCCGGTACATCGAGTCGAACGGCCGCCCGGTCGGCCGCTCCGGATCGTCACCGAGCCATTCGCGCATCCGCTCGAGCGCCTCGGGATGTCCCGCGAGCTCCTCCTCGGTCAGCAATTTCTTGCCTCCGCTGGAGAAGAAGTTCACCCCCGAGCCGTGTACTCGAATGTCCACCTGATCGAGGGGGACCCCGTCCTTCGCCAGGGCCTCCAGAAGCTCGAACCGCCACACCCGGTAGGTCCGCGGATCCATGCCCAGCACCGCTTCCCCGGACATCCACCACTCGACCTGTTCTCGGTTCAAGCCGAGGAAATCGAGATCACGATCCCGGATCACATAGCCGGACGCGGGGTCGACCGGCCACGGACGGGGTCGTAGCGGCGGCGGCTCCTCGTACTTGAGAGCCTGCTCGAACGGAGACCGTCGCCCCTCGCCGGACTCCGGACGCGACGGTTCGTCCATGAAGTCCCAGCCGGGCGGGTCGTCGAACGCCGAACGCCGTTGCCCCGCAGGGGAGTCCGCCCGAGGGGCGGGAGCGTTCTCGGGACGATCCGCCGGCAGCGCCTCCTCGGCGCGCCGCGGTTCGAAGGTCTCCCATCTGCCGTTGTCGCGAATGATCGCGGGCGAGTCCGTTTTCCGGGGCGTTCCCACGGAATCCGTGGGTGCCCGGACCGGCACCCCCAGCCGGTCGGCGATGTACTGGGCCCAGCCGACCTCGTTACCGCTGTGACACGCCAGCAGCCTGATCGGGGTGCCCTCGCGATAGTGCGGATTGTTGCGGATCGCCTCGACGATCTGCTCCGGATGGACCTCGTGGCCACGGCCTGGTATGGGGGCGCCGTCACGACTGCCGTGGACGACGACATCGTGCTCGCCCTCGTTGCGCACGTTGTCACGCACGCGATGGGTCTCGCCGTCCTCACCGATGGAGGTGGAATTCTCGCGATAGACGATGCCCTGGCCATTGGCCAGTTCACTGTCGTAGCGGACGGCCGCGTGATCCGGCTCGGACCGGCCGGCGCCGTCGTGGTCGCCCTTCTCCGCCATGACATCACCACGCGGCTGACCGGCATCCCCCGCGGAATCCCGCTGCGGCACACTCCTTTCCGGCCCGGCGATACCCGCCCGCTGCTCCGGCGCAACACCCGCCGCCCGCTGCTCCGGCGCAACACCGGCCGCCCGCTGCTCCGGCGCGAGGCCGCCAGGTCGCTGCTCCGGGACCACGCCCCCCGGCCGCTCCTCCGGCGCGACACCACCGCGCCGTTCGGGCACGGCATGCGTTTCCGACTCCGCGCCGGCCGGCTCGGCCACCCGGGCCACCGGCTCGTTCCGCGCCTCGGCGGCCAGATTCGACCCATGTCCGGGACGCTCCGAAACCGCTGCGCCCGCGCGTGTCTCGCCCCTGGCTGCTCCCGTGCGCGGCTCACCCGCCGGCGCGGCTCGCTGCTCACCGACGGGGGCTGCCCGCTGTTCACCCGCCGGGGCCGGGCGGGCGTTCGCAGGGTGAGCCCCCTCGCCCGTGGCCGCTCCGGGCGACGCCGTCGTGGACGCGGGCGCACCGTTCAGGCGCTGCTCCAGGCCCCGCATCTCGGCCAGGCGTTCGGTTTGGGTCATCGGGATCCGCTGACCCTCCGGCGTGCGGACGTGATTGCCCGCCCCATCCTGCCGATACGCCACCGGCGCATCCTTGAGTTCCTGCGCGCGCTGGAAGATTTCGGTGTTACGGGCCTTCGCTCCCGGATCCATCACACGGTCGGGGTGGCTGTCGATGATGAGCCGCCGACCCACCTGATCGACCTGGACCTTCGCCGCAGCCTCCTGGGCAGCGGAGGGCATGGGCCGGGGAATCGAACCGTCCCCGGCCGCCGCCCCCGGCGACAGCTGGAGGTCGGTGGAATATTTCGGCCGGTTGGCGCCGCCGAGCGCGCCCATGGCAGCACCCGCCCCGACCATGTGCCAGTCGGGACGGTAGTTCACCTTGCCCAGGTCGATCGACTGGCCGTAGCGGACATTGCGATACACCTGCGTCGCCACCTGGTCGGTGATCCCACCGGCATACATACCGGCCGCGCCGCCGATGGCGTGGACACCCATATTCGCCACCGTCGCGAAGCGGGACGGCAGGTTCCGCACCAGATTCTCACCGGCCATGCCGATCGGCGCGCCGACCAAACCCCCGACGCCCCACATGATTCCGGTGTGCGCGGTCTGCCGCCAGTCGTACTCCTCGCGGTGCCCGAGTGCCATCTGAACGCCCTGGATACCCGCGTCGAGGGCCGCGCCCTTGACCGCCATGTCCACACCCGCCACCCCGGCCCGGACGGCGGCCTGCTTGGCGGCCGATTCTCCCGCCCACCGCAGCAGCGGCGTGGCGGCATTCTCGATGGTGACCTTCTTGACGTAGTTCTCCAGGAACTTCTTCAGCGCCCCCTCGGCGGCCTCCAGCCCGGCCCTTTCCACGCCCTTCGCGAAGGCCTGCCCGATGGCCACCCGCCCGGTGGCCAGCACCAGCGGGACACTCGCTGTGCCCCAGGGCCATTCGGGCAGCAAGGCGAAAACCATGCGGGCGGTGATACCGGCGAATACGGCGTCGAGCATCTTCGTGCCCTCGATCGTGGTGCCGCCCGTACCGGCGTATTTCCCCATCCCTTTCATGTTCTCGACGAGCGCCGGGAACGACGTCTTCGAATCGGCCGCGAACAGGGCGTCGAACTGCTCCTTGATCTTGTCCGCGCCCTCGCCGTCCTCGTACCACTTGAACGTCTCGTCCGTGACGGACCTCAGGTCCTGCTCGAGCCTGTCGAGCTCATCGGCATGCCGGCGCCAGCCGTCTCTCAGATCGAAGCCGTCCATATGCCGGCCGTCCGGATACTTCGACCCGAAGTTGAGCGCGGTCAGAATCCAGTCCGGGATCCACTCCCACAAAACCGTGATATCGATATCGTCGAGGCCCATTCATCGGCCCTCCGCGACACCGGACAACGCGGCGCCACTCACCAGCTCGACTCGGAGATATTCGACCGCTCGCCGGCCGGGTCCAGCGTGACAGCGCCCGTGAATACCGCCGGCTCTTCGGCACTGTCCTCGACCTGCTCGGGCCGCTGCCCCGGCGGTGCGGTGGAAACCTCGGGCGGCTCCGGCAGCATGGCTTCGACGTCGGGCATACCCGGAAGGAAATCCGAGAAGTTGGGGAGCCGGGACTGTTCCTGCCGCAGTCCCTCGACCAGCTCCCGGGTCCGTTGGAACACCTGCCCCGCGGCGTCCTGGGCGGCGCTGGTGACCGCCGCCGCGATCTCGGCGTAGGTCAGGTCCTCGATATCCGGGCCGAACCTGGTCTGGATCACCACCCCTTTGGCGTTGACCATCACGGTGACCCGCTTACCGGCGGCCGAGGCGGTCGCGGTGAGCTGCGCCTGCTGCCGCTGGACCCGGGCGATCGCTTCGACACCTTCGCGCAGCGACTCCATCAGATCGGCGAACTGCGCCGTCGTCACGTCGTCCACCATCGCGCCCTCCTCACTGAGCCCCGACCCTGCTCATGCGATACCGGCATCCGGCTATGTCCTGACGTCGACGTCCTGCCGGTTGTCGTCTTCCATCTTTTCGAGGTGTTCGGCGCCCTGGATCAGACCGTCGCGATAGGTCTGCAGCAGCTCGATTTTCGCGGAAAGGTTCTCCCTGGTGTTCTTCGCCGAGATGTCGTACCCCTTGGCCGGATCGTTCAGGGCGTGCCCGATGCTGTCGGTCCCCATCCACCCGGCCGCGGCGGCGTCCATCTTGTCCACACCGTCGTGGATCCGCCGCAGCTTGCCGATGACGCCGTCCAAATGCCCAGCGGTGCTACGCAACCCGTGCGCCGTCACTTTCAGATTCCCGGCCATGCCAAACCTCCCCTTGCACAACGGCCTTCAAGCATTGTGACATGTGAACGGGAGGCGAAGCATCCGTTACTTTCGGGGGCTCCCCGGGCAAATATCCTGCATACGACGGGATTACGCGGTCGTGGCGTCCACCGAGCCGTGCCGATCGTGGAAGCGCCGCGCGAACTCCTCGATGTAGCGCGAGGGCGCCACCGAGGACGAGGACTGTTCCAGCACACCGTCGTCGGCGACGTAGAAGATGGCCCGGCCCAGCGAGATCTCGCCCGGAGCGGTCGGCACGTAGACCATCCATCCGACGCTGATCCGGTCGGCGCGCAATTCCTCCAGCGGGTAGCCGCTCGTCTCCATCCCGCCGTCCCGGACGAACTGCCGGACCCGGTCGATCGCGTCGTCCTGCGGCATCGGCTCGGGCAGCGTGAGCGCGACGCCGGCCATGGTCAGCTGGTAGAAAGCGCCGTCGATATCGAATTCGCCCTCGTCGCCGAAGACTTCGACGAGGGTGTCGCGGGTGGCCAGCCCGACCTCGGCCGCCGACACCAGATTCGCCACCGCGGCGCGCTGGTCGTCGGTCGGGTCCTCGGCGAGCAGGCGCGTCACCACGTCGGCGACGGTGTCGGCCGTCCAGATTCCGGGCACCGCGGCGCTGAGCTGATCGGACTCCGGCGACTCGGCGCGATGCCACCGGCCGTTCTCCCACCAGTAGCAGAACGACAGCAGGCCGTTGCCCGCGCGCGGATTCAGCACCGGGTTGGCCACCCATTCGGGGGCGCCCGCGTACAGCGCGGGCAGGGCGCGGCCGCTGTTGTAGGCGGCATCCAGCTCGGGCGCGTTCCACACACCGCCGGACAGCACCGCGCGGCCGCCGGGCAGCGAATACAGCGTGGAGCCACTGCGTTTGGCGCCCTCGAACCAGCCCAGGGCGGGCAGTACCCGTGGGCCCCACTGCGATCCGGCGGCGACGAACGCCGACGCGATCACCGCCCACCGCGACCACAGCACCGGGAACGTCGGGAAGTCGCGCTCGGAGACCACGCCGCGCACACCGGACGCACGATCCGCGCGCGCCGCCGCCGCGGCCTCCTGCGGGGTGCGCGACTGACGGTCGTCGTGTCCGAGGTAGGCCGCCAGCCAGACCGGCAGCGCGTCGCGCGGGTAGGTCTCCAGATCCGCGCGATAGACGTCGGGCGGGAACAGCTGATCGTCGGGGAACGGCTCGTCGCCGTAATCGTGGTCGACCTCGAGTTCACCCGCGGTCGTGAGCGTCAGCAGCAGCCGCCACCACGGGCCGTCGCCGAGCTGGGCCGAGATCCGCCGGTGCTCGCGCACCAGCTCGAACACGTCCTCCGGCGGTTGCATCCGCATGCCGCGGTCCTCGTCGTCGGAGAACAGGATCTGGCCCGCCTCCGCCACCGTGGTCAGGGCGAACACCGCCTCCAGGCGCCGCCAGCCCTCCGGGCTCACGGTGGCGAGCCGGCGCGCCACCTCGTGGCTGAGTTCCTTTGCGCGCGTGGCGGTATCGGGTTGCGGCGGGGGCGGTGCGCCGAGATCCGGCATACCGGGCAGGCCCCCGAGGGCGAACCCGACGTCCGGGGCCTCCTCGCCGTCGATCTCCGCCGCGGGCTCGGCGGGCCCGGGTTCGCGAGCCTGGTCATCTGGCGTGGTCACGTCGCACCAATCTCCTCATCCGAACGTTGTTCCATCCTGGCACAGCACCCTGCCAGGCGTTCTCTGCTCGCCGGTCCCGCCGTGAGCTCGTGCGTGGCCTCATCGGGCGAAGATCCGGCCGCGGCGTTCCGGGTCGGCGCAAACGTCCCGGATCAGCAGGCCCAGGTCGAGATCCGGCGGTCCAGCGGGGTAACGCAGGTCGCAGGCGGTCTGACCGGCGACGGTCACGGTGAATCGGATGAAGTCGCCGTCGATTCGCTGCCAGTAGGCGTCCGTTTGCGGATCGTCGAGGTAGATCGAGCGGCCGTCGACGCACAACACCAATCCGCCCGGATCGCGATAGAACACCACCCGCGAGCCGTCCAGATCGCCGTACACGCCACCGAGCCCACCCGCGGCGAGCGGCACCGTCCGCAGCCCCCCGCTGACCGGATCGAAGGTGGCGTATTCGCCCCAGCCGGTGTGCGAGCGGACGAAGATCTCGCCCTCCGACGGCCCCGAGACACGCGGCGGGGCCGACGTCTTCACGCTGCCACGGGAGCGTTTGTCCCGGCCACCGCCGTTCGGGGGCGGTGCGACCGGAGGGATGGGGCCGAACGGCGGGGGGTTCGATCCGTTCGGTGCGGTGGGGTCCGAAGGTGTTGTGCCCCAGGGTTGTCCGGGTGCGTCCGGTTGCACGGGTGCGCCCGGTTGCGTGGGTGCGCCCGGTTGCGTGGGTGCGCCCGGTTGCGTGGGTGCGCCCGGTTGCGTGGGTGCGCCCGGTTGCGTGGGCGCGTCCGGTGGCCACCCGCCCGGATGCTCCGGCAGGCCGGGGGGATTCGAGGCTTCCGGCGGCCAGGTTCCCGGCGGGTGGGGCGCACCGGGCGGTAGCGGTTGCCCCGGCCATCCGGTCGGTGGCGACTCCGGAAGTTGCGGTGGTGTGGGCAGTTTCGGGGGCTCTGGAAGTTGCGGAGGTTCCGGGTGGTCCGGGAACCGCGGAGGCTCCGGCAATTGCGGGGGCTCCGGGAACTGCGGAGGTGCCGGAATCGGCGGCACTGGCGGCGTGGGTGCCGGAGGTGTCGGCTGCTGCGGCGGTTGTGGCGGCATGGGAGGTACCGGAGTCTGCGTGGGCGGCTGCGGAGGCACCGGCGTCTGGGGTGGCGTCGGTTGCTGAGGCGGCGTAGGCACCGGAGGGTTCGGCGGCTGCGGCGGCACGGGAGGTACCGGAGGGTGCGGAGGCAGCGGCGGCCTGGGTGGCGTCGGTTGCTGAGGTGGTGTCGGCTGCGGGGGTTCCGGCGGGCACGGCTCCGGAGGCGGCGGGACGGGACGCGGCGGCGCGGGAGGCTGCGGAGGATGCGGGCGCGGCGGTTCCGGAGGGTGCGGCGGACGCGGAGGATGTGGAGGATGCGGGGGTTCGGGCGGACGCGGCGGCTTCACCCAGCCCGGGTCGTACGGCTTACCCGGCTGGTAGTCCGGCCACTCGACGTCGTACTGCTCATGCGGCCGCGGAAGCACCCACGACCCCGGGAAGGGATTGAACGGCTTCGCGGGCCGCCCCTGCGGCCCACGCCCCCCGTCCCGATCCCCATTCCGAGACGCCCCACCATCCTCATCCGGCCGCAACGGCCCACGCCCGTTACGCCCGCCCCCACCTTCCCGATTCTTGGGCGACGCCCCCTGCTTCTCCTCGTGAGCGGTCGGCCCATCACCATTTCCACGCCCCGACCGAGAACCGTTCCCCGAAGAATCCCCACCGTCGCCACCATCCCGGCGAGGCGCAGGCGACGCTCCACCATCACCACCATCCCGACTCCCAGTCCGCGGCAGCACACCACCCTTCTCCTCCGGAATGATTGGCCCATCACCATTTTCACGCCCGGAACGGGAGCCGTTCGGAGCAGGATCCTGGCCTTCGTCACCACCTCGGCGAGACGCGGGCGCGTCCGGGCCGCCACCGGCGTCACGATCTTCAGCACCGCCCTTATCCTCGGGAGATATTGGCCCGTCGCCGTTTTCACGTCCGGGACGAGGGCCGCCCTGGGAAGAGTCCTGGCCCTCTGCGCGCGGGGGAACACCGCCATCTGCCTCGGGAGGCTTTGGACCGCTGCCGTTTTCGTCTCCTGCGGCGGGGTCTCGTGGCGACTGTTGGTTGACCTCGCCGGGTGGGTGTGCGCCGTTTCGGGGCGGGTGGTCGGTGCCGCCTGGCTGCGCCGCGAGGGGGTAGCCGGAGCGCATGGCGGAGGTCTCTTCAGGCGCCCTGAGGACCGGAACATCATCCCGGGCACCGGCATTCGGCGCATCCGGGCCGTCGGGGCGCGGGCCATGCTCGCCGACTTCCGGGCCGGGCCGACCACCGGCGAGGTCCCACAGCCAATCCGCGTGCGCCTGGGCCTGGCGGGCCCGCCACTCGGCCTGCTTGACCTCCATCCAGTCGTGCCAGGCGTCCCCGATGCGGTTGTCACCGTGCTCCCGTTCGGCCATATCGCGCAACCAGGCGGCGCGCTCGACATCCATGCGGGCATCCCAGTCGGCCCGCTCGGCCCGCATCCGCGCGGCCCATTCGTCGGGCGTCTCGGCCCGCCGCAGAGACTTGGCGGAAGGCTGTTCCGCCCCGGACGGCCCACCGTCCCGCGCCCCACCCGTTCCCTGCGAATCCCGCGGCTGCGGCACCGAACCATCGAAGGGCCCCTCGTCCCCGGCCTTCGGCGCCTGCGCATCCGCGCCGTCCCGCGGCGCGACCTTCTTATCCCTCGGCTCAGGCACCTTTACCCCCTGAGCATCACCCGCGTCTCCTCGAGGCGGCGCACCATCCAACGGCGCGACCTTTTTGTCCCCGGGCTCGGGCACCTTGGGCGCCTGCGGATCCTCACCCTGCGGTTGCTTCGGAGGCGTGGATTCCGACTCACCCTGCACAGCAGGAGCTTTGGCCTCTTCCGCTCCATCGGGACCCTCGATCGGCCATACCTTGACGTCGCCTCGGGGTGGGCCGCCGGGGCGAGGCGAATCGGCTTCCGGTGCAACAGGATCCGGTTTAGGTCCGGTTTCGGGTAGGGCGTCGGGGCCCGGAGGCAGGGGCCGTGGACCCTCGGGTCCCGAGGGTAGTGGGCGGGGGCCGTCGGGGCGTGGGGGTAGCGGGTTCTCGGGGGCGATCAGGGCGGGGCGGTAGCGGATCTTGGCGCGCCAGCCGGTGAGCGAGGGGCGGTTGCCGTCCCAGTCGTAACCGAGCATGATCGCGTGCGCGTTGGCCTCGCGCCAGCTCACCGACTCGTTCTCGTCGATGAACCGCGATTCGCTGAGGGCATCCTGCAACATGAGGATGTCCTCCGGCACCGGATCGCCGTCGATCAGCCGGTTCCAGGCCTCGGCCACGTGCGCGACCTCGTTGAGCCGCTGCCGCACGATGTCACCGGCGACCGGCTCGCGCACCTGATGCTCGAACGTCATCAGATGATGCTTGATCCGCGCGATCTGCTCGGGCGTGCACTCCGGCACCTCGTTGACGAATCGATCGGCCAGCGTCGCCGCGAACTTGTCGAAGTTCGTGAACGGCTCCCGATTCAACTGCGCGCGAATCAGATCGACGATCTCCCCGGCCGCATCCGGATCACGCAGCCGGCCCCGCAGATCCTCCGTGATATCCGCGAAGTCGTCCGCCTTCGCGCCCGCGACATCCTCGATCAGCTGGCGCGCCCGGGCCCGCTGCTGGGCGGCGGCGTAGTCGGACAGCAGGGTGTCCCGCATACCCGCGAGATTCCGCGAGATGGTGTCGATATCACTGTCGTCGGCGCGGAACCGCTCGTATTCGCTGGTGGCCCAGTCCTGTACACGCTGCCAGTCCTCGCGCAACGCGGCCTCGCGCCGATGCCACTCCGGGGTGAGGTTGTTACTCGAGTCGGGAACGTGTTCGCGCGCATCGTATTCGCGGAACATGGGCTGCCGGTCCGGCAGCGGATCGCGGAACCACGGGTGTCCCTTGAACTTCGGCCTGATCCGCCCGGGATGGTCCGGATCGCCGAACCAGGTGAACTTGAACAGTTTGGCCGGCTCCAGCACCAGACGCATGAAGTTGTAGAGCACGCCCGCCTCGGGCGCCTCGTACACGTGCATGCCTTCGGGAATGACCGGGTCCAGTCCGGGAATCTTGGGCAGCAGTTCCTTGTCGATCTCGCCCGGCGGCAGCTGCTTGAACGGATCCTCCAGTGCGGCCTGGAAGGGGTCGACGGCCCATCCGCTGACGCCCTCGGGCAGGTCGCGCGGCTGGAATTGCTTGGGCACCGTCTGCTTGTATCGGCCCTCGACCCGGTCCGGCCGGGTCGGATCCACGTCGTGCGGCCTGCCCTCGCCGTCGATCCAGCGCACCAGGCGCATGCCCTCGCCGTGGCGGCTCCATCCGGCCTCGAGAGTCTCCCGCCGCGGCGCGCGCAGCGGGATCGTCCTCGTATCGCCGTTGCGATCGGCGACGATCTGGTGGTACTCGATCACGGTCTCCGGCCGCATCATCGCCTGTGCCACAGCGCCATTGCGGCGAATGGCCTCGGCGAGCGCGGCATCGTGGTCGGCGCACGGATGCTCGAGCGGTTCGCGCGGCGCGACGACGACGATCCGCGGCCGCTCCCCCTCGACCAGCCCGACCCGGTCGGTGATGTGCCGCGCGCCCGCCCGGTCGAGCACCTCGCGCCCGGCGCCGGCCAGCTCCGCCATCCGGTCCTGAATGCGCCCGATCTCGTTGTGCGCCTGGTTGACCTCCCGGCAGGCGTCCTCGAACCAGCCGAGTTTGCGGACGTGGTCGCCGAGTACGGCCTCCTCCCCGAGGCGCGCCAGCTCGGCATCGAGATGTTCCGGTCCGAGCCGGTCCGGATCCGCGCCCAGTTCCCGGGCCAGGTCCGCGCACATCACCTCCTTGGGCTTGATGCGCAGCACCTCGGCGGCGCGTTCGGCGCCGAGCCGGTCGAGTTCCGCGCGCACTTCCGCCGACACCGGCCGGTTGTCCGGATGGCCACCGTCGGCCTCGAGTTCGTTGAGGCGGTGATCCAGTTCCGCCAGTTCGCCTTCCAGGCGAATGCACCGCTCCGCCGCGTCCTGCAGTTTGGCGATCGGATCGCGGCGGCCCTGCTGTTCCGCGCCGCCGGGCAGCGGATCGTGGATTTGCCCCGGCGTCTCCTCGCCGATGGCGGTGACCTCGCGGGGCGCGCTCGGGCGATCGCGCAGGGCGAAGATGGTGTGGTCGAGGTGGTCGGCGTCGAGTGCCCGATCGAGTTCGGCGGCATTGCGGATGACGCGGCCGTCGCCGTCGCGCAGGTCGTCGAAGCGGGCGGCGCGGTCGTTGCGCTTGGCCCGCCAGAACTCGTGTTCCGAGGCCTTCGCCGCACGCTCGCGCATCAGGGCCTCGTGCCGGGCGTGCGACTCCTCGCCCGGATGGTCGAGCGCGTGCAGCCGCGCGTCCAGTTCGGCGATACGCTCCTGCGCCGCATCGTGTTCGCGGCACAGCCGATCCAGCCCCGCCACCTCGGCCTGGACGCGCGGCATCTCGACCCGCGCCTCCCGCGTCTGCCCGAGAATCTCCTCGAAGGTGGCCTCCCGCCGGTCAAGACGCAGCGCGGCCCAGTCGTCCGCCTCATCGATCCGCAGGCGACGCGCCAGGATGTCCCGCTGATCCCGCAACTCGGCCAGTTCGGCGACCTTCTCGGCGCGTTCGACAGCCAGACGTTCCCGCTCGGCACGCTGTCCCGGCGTCTGCTCGGGATGCGACCCATCCGAATCCAGCCCGGACCCGTTGTCGGGCGGCGTCTTCGGTCCTGCCGAGCTGCCGTTGTCGGGCGGCGTTTTCGGTCCCGCCGAGCTGCCGTTGTCCGGCGGCGCTTTCGGTCCCGCCGAATTGCCGTTGTCCGGCGGCGCTTTCGGTCCCGCCGAATTGCCGTTGTCGGGCGGCGTTTTCGGTCCCGCCGAATTGCCGTTGTCCGGCGGCGTTTTCGGTCCTTCGGAACCGCCGTCGGGAGGCGGCGTTTCGCCCGCGCCGTCTGCCGGTGGTTTGGATGGTGGTCCCTTGGGTGGAGCACCGGCACCGCCCGGCTCCGGGCCGTCGTCGGGCTCGCGCGGCGGCGTCTCGCCCGATCCACCGGATCCTGGCGGCTTCCTGCCGCCCGCCCCGCCGACGTCGGGCGCGGGCTTCGCGGCTTGCTCGGTCGCGTGGTCGGCGGCCTGCAGGTCCCGGTGGTGACGCAACGCCACGTCGGCGGCCTCGTCGGCCCGCCGGGCCTCGGCATGGGCCTCGAGGAATTCGCGCGCGGCGGCCTCCACGGCATCGACCCGGGCTCCCCGCACGGCCTGCTGTTCGAGGGTCCCGCCGACGGCGCGCAACTCGTCGAGCGCGTCCTCCAGCTGCCGGGTGCTCTCCGGAACCGGCTCGTACGGCCCGTCGGGCAGCCCGAGTTCCTCGCGCCGCACGCCGAGTTCGGCGCAGGCGTCGTCCAGCCTGCCCAGCGCGGCCCGGCGCGCCTGGAACGCATCGTTCCGGATATCGCGCAGCCGTTCGAATTCCGCCCACCGCCCGGCCTCGGCCTCGGCCACCGCCCGGCGCGCCTCGGCCTCCTGGCGCCGCAGGTCGAGATCCCGGCGGACGGCGGATTCGACGGCGTCGTCGATCCGCCCGGCCGCGGCATCGGCCTCGGAGAACCGGCGCGCCGCCGACTCCAGCACGTCGACGCGGTGCTGCCACTCCGCCTGCCGTTCGACGGGCATGCCGGTCGACCGCAGCTCCTCGACCACCTCGTCCAGCGACCGAAGCCGTTGCGGCGGAGGATCGTTCGGGGCATGCGGCAGGCCCAACTCCGCCGGGTGCACATCGAAGCGCCGGCGGGCGTCCTGCACCTCGTCGAATGCCTGCCGACGGGTGCGGAAGGCGACCTCCCGTTCGGTGCGCATCCACTCGATCTCCGCGCGCCGCCGCTCCGCGGCGAGATCCTCCACCCGGCGGTGGTGGACGACGCCCTTGCGCACCGCCTCCTGCAGCCGCTCGGCCTCCGCGTTCAGCCGGTGGAACTTGCGCGCCGCGGTCTCCAGCGCGGTCACCTGTTCCTGCCACTGCCGTTGTTCCGCAACCGGTTTCGCGCGCGAACGCAGGTCGTCGATCGTCTCGTCCAGCGTCCGGCAGTAGTTCGGGTCCGCGGGATCGTCCGGCTCGTCCGCGCCGCGCCGGGGCCGCAGTTCCTCGTTGGAGATCGGCAGTCCACCACGCGCCCGGTTCAATTCACCCTCGGCGACCGCGCGATCGTGGAAGGCCTTGTCCCGCTTGGCGGTCAGAGCATCGATCTCGGAGCGCCGAGCCGTGGCACCGGGGTCCCTGGCGGGTTCACGCTCCGGTGCCGGAGTCTCGGGAGCCTCCTCGTGCACCCGTTCCTGCGCCAGCTCCCGAGCCTGCTCCAGCGCCGGTTCCAGCCGGGCGACCTCGGCATCGGCCGCGTGGAATGCGCGAGCGGCATCCTCCAGATTCGTGACCTTCTGCTGAAACTCGGTCTGCTGGTCCGCGACCTTCGTCCGATTACGCAAGTAATCAATCGTTTCGTCCAGCGTCCGAACATGATTCGGGTCCCGCGGATCCGTCGGCTCACCCGGCTCCCGCCGCGGCCGCAACTCGGCCTCCGACACACCCACTCTCGGCCCGCGCGCATTCCGATCCGGACCCACACCCTCGGCGTTCACCTCGTCCAGCGCCCGGTTCAGCGACTCCCGCGCCTCGGCCTGCCGCCGCACGGCCTCCGCGTGATCCATCGCCAACCGGTCGACCCCCACCCGCGGGCCCTCGGCTACGTCGCGGGCGTGCGCCTGCTCGAGTTCGCGGGTCAGGCGTTCCAGGGCGTCGAGGTCGGCGGCGCGCTCGCGCACCTCCTCGCGGAGTTTCTCGTGCACCGCGGTCAGCTCGCGGGGTTTGAGCCGCTCATGTTCGTCGATCTTGCCGTCGCGGTAGTCCTCGTAGACCTTGGACAGCTTCGCGCTGTCCGCGTCGGTGATGTCGACGCCCAGAATCCGGGCCCAGTCGCGGTTGGCGTGTGGCTCGCCCTTCGGGTCGTCCGGCGTCGGGAAATGCGCCGTCGAGGTCCGCGCGGAGGGCCCCTCCAAGCGGCCGACCCGATCGCCCAGATCCCCGATCACCTCGTTGAGATGCGCCAGCGCGTCGGGGTGATGCATGGGGGCCACGCCGTCGGCCGCGCGCGGATCGGTGCGTGGATCGGTGCGCAGGCCGTCGGTGTAGGGGTCGATCTCCCCCAGCGCGCGAGCGTATTCCGTGAGCGCGTCGACCGCGCGGTCGGGATCGTGGCGCATCATCCGCTTCAACACCCGGTGCAGCTTTCGCGGACCGAGTTCCTTCTCGTTCGGCTCGACCCGGAGCATCGGCTTCCCGGTCCCGGGCTGCGTCCTGGGCTTGTTCGCCGAGATGTCCTTCGTCTCCACCCGCAACGCCTCCGCCAGCCGCGCGTGCGCGGCGTCGACGGCCCCGCCGTCGACCTTGCGGCAGTACTTCGCGTAATCGGCGAGGTAGTCGAGTTGCTGGCGCCGCAACGCATTACGGTTCGACCGGTCGGTGATCTCCTCGGCCAGCCCCCGCGGGGTCAGCTCGTGCGCCTCCATGCCCAGCACGTGCGCCAGGCCGTCGCGCGCGTGGAGCAGGTTGTGGAACTTCTCGGTGGCGTCGCTGCTGCGCGCGTAGTCCATCAGCGCTTCGATCTGGATGGCGCGCAACGCGTTCTCGCGCCGCAGCTCGTCGAGCCACTGCGGCGTCATCCGATCCGGATCCTCGACACCCATCCTGCGCGCGAGATCGGCCAGTTCGGCCTCGACTTCGTGCGTCGCCCGCGGCGGCGCGGCGGCCTTGTCGCCCAACGGATTCCGCGGCTGCTCGGGCGCGTGGTCGGGCACCAGCTGCCAGCGGCCCTCGCCGTCGCGCAGCACCGTCACGTGCACCTCGTGCCCGGCGATCTCGGTGCTGACGTGCCGTGCCCGCTGCTCGCCGAGTTCGAGGAGACGCAGGTTCCCCTCGCGGTCCACCAGCGCGTCCACGAAATCGACCCGCACGGTCCCGCGATTCACCCGCGCGGCGAGATCCGGATCGCGGGCCAGTTCACGGGCCAGCAGCCGATCGTGATCGCCCTGCCAGCCGACCACCTTCAGCCGCGGCGGCTCGCCGTCGACCAGGACGACCCGATCCCCCGGCTCGTTCCGGACGAATTCCTCGACCCGGGCGCGGAATCGGGCGATCTTCTCCCCCTGCTCGCGCACGCCCTCGCGCATCCCGTCGAGCATGCCGTCCACATGCGGTTTATCGCCCAGTTTGTCCAGGGCCGCGTCGGCCAGATGCGCCCACGTGGACCGCTCGTCCCGGATCTGATCGCGCAGCAGCGCGTGCTCGAACAGTTTCTTCCGCTCCGGATCCAGCACGGGACCCTGCTCGGCATCGGCCTCCCGGCGCGCCTTCGGATCGACATCGTGCAGGTCGAGCCAGTCGCGGCCGCTCTCGGCGCCGTTGTTGACGCCCTCCCACTCCTGCAGTCCGGCCCGGCCGTTCTCCGGATCGGCGCGCATCAGCTCCTTCAGGAACCGGCCCAGCGGATCCCGGTCCATGAAGCTGACCTCGCCGCTGTAGGGGATCGCCGCGTTCTCGGCGTTGTAGCGCCGGGCGACGTCGGCCAGGCCCTCGATCACACCGGCCCGCCGGACGTTCAGGTACTCCAGCACATCCGCCGCGCGCCGCATCTCGGCGTGGTTCAGCTCCGGCAGATCGACGCCGAGTTCGTGCGCGAGCGCCCGGATCTCCTCGGCCTGTATTCCGTTGTCCCGCATCCCGTCCGCGAGGTCGTGTGCCCATTCCGGCACCGGCGCGCCGTGTTCCGCGCCGGTGAACGGACCTTGCTCGAGAACCGGCGTGTGTTCCCTTGTCAGAGCCAGGGTTTCGTTGTGCTGGGCGGCCTCGACGAACCCGAGCAGCTCGTCCACCTCGAGCGGATGCAGGCCGCGCGGCGACTTCCCCCGTAGCCAGTTGACGAACGTCTTCAGCGGATTGCCGCCCACCTCCCGCTGCTGCGCGCGCAGCGCGTCGGCGTCGACATCGCTGTACCACGGCTCGTATTCGCCCCCGTCGCGCGTGCGCATCGGAACGTGCTCGCCCGCATGCGGTTCCATGCGCGCGGTGAGGTGCTTGAGCCCCGGGATGTGCTCGCGGTTCTTCCACATCGTCGCGCCCTCTTTGAGGACGCGGACCGGGTTGACCTTCGCCTCGGACGGCAGATGTTCGAGCGCGTCGTTGTGGAGTACGTGGCCGAGGTCCTTGGCCATCGCCTTCTGGTAGTCGCCGTCCTGGCCCGATCCGGACGGGTACTTGGGGTTGTGGCCCTCGTAACCCGTGGCCAGTCGCCGCCGGATCCAGTGCGGCTCAGCGCGGTTGACCTCCGGCGGCTTCGCCGGCTCGGCCTTGACGGGCTTGGTCTCCGGCGCCCGCTCCGGCCGGACGTCCCAGCCGCCGCGCTCGTTGCGCACCGCCTCGACATCGATCCGCTGTCCGTCGACCTCGACCGTGTAGCGGCGCACCTCGGGTTCCGGGCGCTGCCCGATCTTCGGTCTCGATGCACCGTCCTTCGGCGCGAACTCCGGCGGATCGATCGCATCCGACCCGAAGCGCTCGATGATGCGGGCCCGCATACCCTTTCGCGCCTGCCCCGGATCCAGTTCCGCCGCGCCGTTGTCGAGGATCTTGCCGATGCGCTTGACCAGCCGGTCGGCGTTGGCGTCCGCCATACCCTCGAACTGCCGCGCCAGGACGTCGGGAATGGTGCCCTCGCCGCCCGGCGCCGGCACCCGCCACCGGCCGTTCCCGTCGGCGGCCAGCCAGATCTCCAGTCGCGCACCGCCGACCTCGACGGTCCGGACGATTTTCGGGCCGTCCACCAGCGGCCCGCCGTGCGGATTCACCGGTACCGGCAGGCGGCGCTTCCGCAGCCGGTCCATCACCTCTTTCGGATGCGGCTCGACGGCCGCCGGATCCGCGGCGCGGAAGGCCTGCTCGATGAAGTCGTGCCGCAGATTGCCGGCCTCGACCTGACCGTCCAGGGCTTCGTTACCCCAGATCCGCTTACCGTCGGCCTTGCTGTAGTACACGTCGTCACCGAGTTGGCGCAGCCAGTCGCCGAAACCGAGTCGTGTCCGGCCCTCTCCGCGATACGTCAGGTAGTGCGAAAGCAGCTGCGCCAGTGCGTCGTTCCGCGACGGGCGGCGATAGGACCCCTCGGCCTCGTGTGCCGGAATCCGCGTCTCGACGGGCTCGCCGCCGGGCCCGGCCTCGACCTTCCGGTAGTCCAGTGTATGGGAGCCGTCCCAGAGCACATCCTCGTGCGCGGGGTTGTCCCGCATCAGGTCGTGCAGGGCCGTCATGTGGTCGCCCGCGGGCGCCACGACCACCAGGCGCGGACGCGAATACCGGTCCGCCGGATCGGCCGGATACCGTGCGACGTGGTCGGTCAGCCGCTCGCCGCCGGGTTCGCGTTCGAGAACGGCCTCGAGGGCGCGCCGTGTCAGCTCGGCGCCGTCGCCCTCCACCGGGTGCCGCACGCCCTCCGGCGCCCGCTCGTGCGCGGGTTCCGGATTACCCCATTCCGGCCCGCGGTTGCCGTGCGCCCGGACGACGTCGAAGGCGATCTCCGCCTCCCGCAGCCCGACCTTGTCGATATAGCGGTGCACCGCCCTGCGGCCCGCCTCGTGGGCGACCTCCTCGGGCGGCCGCACCGTGGCCGAATCCGCCGCGCGCCCAGCCGCTTTGGCCGCCTTCCGGAACGCCTTGTCGTACGCCTCGGTGTAGGCCCGTTCCGCCGGTCCGACCGGCTGGTACCGATTCGAGTCGCGCAGTTCCCGGAGCGTCCGGATCTCCTCCGCGTAGTCGTGGCTGCGCTGCTCCCGGGTCGCCGGAGTGTCGGTATCCCCGCGCGCCACCACCGGCTGTTCGGCGTCCCCGGGCCGGATGCCGTGCGCCGCATCCCAGTCCGCGCCGAAGACGTGCGCGTAGTCGTGACCGTCGACCAGCGGGCCCCGATCGGTCAGCTGCCGGTACACCGCGTCGGCGCCGGCCCGGTGCGCCGCGGCCGTGGGCGTATTCGGCTCCAGCTCCGGACCCTTGCGATAGACCCGGTATGCGATCTCCCGCGCCTCCGCGCGAGCCTCCGAATAGGTCTGGGCGAGCGGGCCTTTCATCGATTCGACGGCGTCCTGGGTGCTCCGGTGCCGGAGCCGCTCATCGAAGGAGAAGGCCAGCGCCTCCGCGTCGGCCTGCCGCTTCAGCATCAGCTCGACGTACTCGTCACGGGGCAGCGAGGACCGTTCCCGCGCCACATCGTGGTTCAGCTCGGACAGCCTGGCCGCGCGGACGAGCCCCGCCGCCTGGGCCCGCGGATGCGCCGCGGGATCCAGCACGATCGTCTTGGTGGCCGGATCGAAATCGCCCGCGACGTGGTCGATCGGCCGCTGCCGCGACGCCTCCGGCTCGGTGCTGTACCGGATCTCGATACCGTTGCGCTCCAGCACATCCAGCGCCCACTGCCCGATATCGTCCCGCCGCATCTGCTCCCGCGCGCGCTCGAACGGTCCCGCGGCGACCTCGTCGGCGGCCGCCCGCAGCCAGGAACCCTCCGGATCCCGGGGTCCCGGATCGGGCGACTCCTTCCAGACCGGACCCGACTCGTCGTGGGCGTAGTAGACGACGCCCGATTCGTCGCCGTGGACGGAGACCCGCCGCTCACCCCTGCCGTGCGGCTCGCCACCGGCGAGGTCGCGCGCAACGGCCTTCTCGATCTCCCCGACGATCCGCCGGTTCTCGACCTCCAGCCGCGCGTGCCGCTCGGCCAGATCGGCCAGTACGCGCAGATCGTGGCCGTTCCGCCCGGTCCGGTCCGAAATCCGTTGGCGCAGTTCGGCGGCGATATCGTGCCGGGTGGGTTCGGGCCGCTCGGTCAGGCCGAGCTGCTTCCGCGCCGCCTCCCGGACGGGATCGACGTCGGCGTCTCCCAGCCGGTCGAGAGCCGCCCGCTGCTCGTTCAGGCCGCCCCGCTCCCGCAGTCGCTCGGCGACCCGATCGAAGTCGGACTCCAGCCGCCGCAGCTCCCGGCCGACCGCCGCCTGCTCGCGCACCAGATGTTGCACCCGCCGCGCCGCGTCCTCCGAGGTCGGGATGTATTCGCGCAGCCCGTCGGGCGCCGCGGTCCGCTGGTGCGCGTCCCAGATCCCGCCCGCGACCCGACGATGGACCGAGGCCCCGTCCCCCGAGTCGAACAGATGGTTCGACAGCAGCGCGTCGACTCCGGCGGCCCGGCCGATCTCCCGCAGTCGCCCCGGATCGATACTCGAATCCCGTTGGCGCGCAGCAGTAGTCGCGTTGTCGTACGCCTCGAGGTAGGCCGATTCGAGGGTCTTGCGCACCTCCCGGTCCGTGATGTCGTGCAGCGCTCCGCCATCGGTGTCGACGCCCTGCCGCTCCAGTTCCCGGTGGAACTCGGCCTGCCGCCCCAGCCCTTCGGCCGTGGCACGCAGGTGCGAGTCGACGTAGGCCGCCCGTCCAATCTCCCGGATCCGTCCGGGCACGACCTCCAGTCGCCCGCCGCGCACGGCGTCGGCCAGGGCCGCCGCCCGCACCACGGCCGCCCCCTGTTCGGTCCTGGACCGGCCCGGCGTATCGACGAAGACGTCCATCGTCCGGCCGTTGAAGGTGTCCGGTGCGAGCGGCCGCTCACCGGCCGCGCCGAATCGCACCTCGGCGCCGGCATCGCGCAGGGCGGCCACCGCCTCGCGGCCGGTCTCGGTCGTCCGCATGAGATCCCGCACCTGGCCGCCGGTCCGGTCGAGTCCCCGCGTCTCCCACCCCGGCCGCAGCCCGGCGCCGTACTCCGGCGCGCGGTTGGCGCCCCGCCCCAGTCGCCACGGCGTCGCGGTTTCCTGGGTATTCCCGCGAGCGCGGGCGGCCGCCCTCTCGTAGATCTCGCCGTAGGTCTCCCCGGATTCCGTGATGTGCCTGGCGACCTCGGGCTCCAGCGCCGCGACGATCTTGTCGTCGATCCTGCGCCGCACCTCGGCCGGCGACATATCGGAATCCGACCAGCGGCTGCTCCAGCGGTCGAACGCCTTGTCGTACGCCCGTTGTATCGGGGTGTCCGGAACGACGAAGCCCTGGTCCCGTAGCTGCCGCATCGCCTTGGATTCCATGGCGTGCGCGACGGTCTCCTGCTCGATCATCCGCAGCGCGTATGCCTTCGGCTCGAGCTGCTGCCGTTCGCGGGCCCCCGAACTCTCGCCCTGATGCGGCATTTCGGTGTGCACCGCCGCGTGCACCAGCTCCCGCATGTGTTCGACATCGGATCTGCCCGGATCGAGGACGAGCTTGTTCTCCTCGGGCCGGAACCCCGGTCGCTCGTCGACGCTGTGCACGATCTCGACCCCGCGCTCGGCGAGCGCGCGATTGGCCCAGTCACCGATCTCGTTGCGCCCCAAATGTTCCTGGACGCGCGCGAGCCGGGCCTCGGTGGCCCGGGCGGCCAGCTCGCGGGGCTGCACGTGCTCGGCGCGTTCGGCCGGGGCGTGATCGGGTTCCGGGATCGCCTCCACGCGCACGCGACCGTCGCGACCGGTGGCGACATCGAGGTATTCGCGCGTCACGCCCGGCCGGTCCAGCTGCCGGGCGACCTCGGGATCGGTGCGGGCCAGGTCGAGCACCCGCTGGTGATCGCCGGGCGCGGCGGCGACCACGACGCGGTCCGGCTCGCCGGGCAGCAGCGCCACGTGATCGTCGAGCATGCGCGCCTCCGGATGGTCCCGAACCCGCACGTCCAGTACGTCGCGTGCGGCGGTACGGGCCGTCGCCGCGTCGTGGCGGTCGAACTCCACCTCGGCGAGTTGCCGCTGGTCGGCCAGATCGGAGACGGTGCGCAGCGCGTGCCGTTCCCGGAGCAGCTGTGCCTCCCGCTCGCCGCCCGGCGACCAGGCCAGTTCGGAGTTGATCTCCACGATTCGCTCGTCGACCCGGCGTTGCAGCACCTCCCGCTGCGCCGTCGGGTCGAGCCCGAGCGTGCGGGCGAGCCGCTGCAACCGCGCGTCGGTTTCGCCCAGATGCCGTTCGGCGGCTTGGCGGTCCAGCGCCTGGACGCGCAGCCGCTCGCCGACCTCGGGGCCGGTCGGGTCGTGCCGGACGCCCGGACCGTCGCCGCCACCGATACGCGCCTCGTCCCAGACCCGGCCGTAGAACTCGGCGTAGGTGTCGCCGTTGGCCCATTCGTGGGTGGCGAGGTGCTCGTGCAGCGCTTCGACCGCCGCGTCGTGCGCCATCTCCCAGGCCCGCTCGGTCGGGAGATGCGGGGGCGCCTCGCCCAGGGCGTGGTCGAACGCCTCGCGGTAGAGCACGTCGAACGGATGGCCCTCGACCTCGAGACCCAGGCCCTCGAACTCCATGGCCAGGCGTAGTCGCCGGCCGGTGCCCACCGCCTCCTCGTGAGTCATCATGCGCACGAACTCGTCGCGCGGCATGGTCCGGGCGTGTCCGTTGGCGGTCCGGCCGTCGATGAGGTGTTCGGCGTGCACCGACTCGTGCGCCAGGCTCAGCGCCTGGCCGATATGGCCGCGACCCTCGGTGAAGGCGACGGCGGTGAGGTCCTCCCGCCGGAGCGTGCCGTGCCGATCGCCCGCCTCGCTGCGGGGTTCATAGCCCTCGCGCACCGGGCCGCCGTCGAATACGGACAGGATGCGGCGTCCGGTTCTGGTCTGCCCCAGCAGCTCTCGCACCTGCCCGGGGTGCTCGTCGAGGGACAGGCCGACGCGCGTGTGCGGACCGCGGCCGTTGGGATGCGTCGCGGTATGCGACTCCGCCCCGAGTGGGTGCACCGGCTTGCCGTGCTCGTCGAACAGGATGGCGTGGGCCGCCGCCAGCTCCCGCGGCACGGACGGCGGATATCCGTGGTCGAGCCCGGCGCCGGGATCGCGGACCCGCAGCACTCCGTGCTCGTTGACCAGGACGTAGGCGTGGGCGCCGACCCCGTGCTCATCGGTGAAGGCGCGGTACTGGTCGACGATCAGCGCCGACGCCCCGTGCTTCATCTTCAGCACCTGCCGCGCGATCTCGTCGTGCCCGCGAGGGTATTCGCGCATCTCGCCGCCGGCGGCGGTCTCCACCTCGTGGACGGTCATGCCGTCCAGGCCGACCTCGCGTTCGATCGGGTGGATCCACTCGCTGCCGGTGATCCGTTTGATCAGGCGCAGCGCGAGATCCGCACAGCGGCCGCGGTTCTCGGGCGGCATCTCCGTGCGTCCGTCCGGGCCGGACCGGTGGGTATCGGGCAGGGCGTCGTCGACGGTGTAGACCCGGCCCTCACTGTCGCGGATGGTGATGTCGAGCCGGTCCGCCAGTTCCAGGATCTCGCGGGGCGGCGGATTCTTCTGCGGCGGTACCTCCAGGACCTTGTCGCCGCGCAGCGGATCGGCGAAGTCCACGCCCGGCAGTTCGGCCCGGTTGTGCGGGGTGTCCTTGATCTGCGTGCCGGGCGCGTACTTGTTGTCGATCTCGTGCAGGTAGCCGCGCGCGGTCTCGGGCCGGACCTCGAGCAGCTGGGTGTGTTTCCGGGAGACGATCTCCGTATCCGGCACATAGGAATCGAGACGCTTGCCGTTGGTCAGCGTGATCTCGTTGCCGCCGCCGCGGTCGGTGTAGTGCGGTTCGCGGGTCTCGTTGAACGCGACGCCGTCGGCGATCCGGTTCCACATCGACTCCGGGATGTGGTCGGGCCGGTTGGCGCGCATCTCGTCCGCGCGCGGGGTGGGCACCGGTTCAGCGTCGAGCGGAGGGTTCTCCCGGCCGTTCTCGCCGTCCGGTCGGCTGCCGATGCGTTCCGGCGACCGCGCTTCGCCCCCGGGATGAACCTCGGGCGGAAGCGGCGGTACGGCAAGGTCTTCCGGGCGCACGTGCTCGCCCTGCTCCCCGGTCCGGTCCGAGCCGCCTGACCGCGCCCGCACCCCCGCTTCGCCCCCGGTCCGGTCGGCGGGCCCGGCGGCCGCGGCCCGTGGCCTGTTCTCCGCTGTGCCCGTGCGGTTCTCGGGGGTGGCACCGGAGGCGCGTCGAGACTCGCCGGTGGTACGCGAGTCGGCGGGCCGCTCGGCGTCACGTGCTCCCCCAGCCTCTGGGCTGCGCGTCTCGGAACTGCGTGCCTCAGGGGTCCTGACGTCGGAGGACGCCCGGGTTTCGCTGCGCGGCGCTTCCGTCAGCGGGGTCGACCGACCTCGCGTGTCGGCAGGCGGGCGCGTCGTTTCCGGTGCGCCACCACGGGTTTCGGCTCCGGTATGCGGCGTCCGCCCCTCAGCCGGGACATGGGGCGAGGTGGTGGCCGCGGGTTCGGCCGGACGTTGGCCCGCGTCTCGCTGGTGCGAAACATCTTCGGGTCTCGTCGTTTCCGTCTCGGCGGGCCGCACGGCGGTCTCGTCGGTCCGCACCGGCGACTCCGACTCGTGTCGGCTCGCGGGCTCCGTGGTCAGTTCTCCGGTACGGTCGCCCGTCGTGCCGTGCTCGGTCGAATCCGGATGTACCGCAGTCGTTTCGGTCCGCGTATCGGTGACGGGGTGCTCGGGTTCCGTGGCACGCGCGGGCGTCTCCCCGTGCGTGCCCTGCCCCTCCGACGCATGGCCGTCGGCCGCGGGGGCCTCCTCCGTCGACCGCGCCTGCGGCGCCGGATGGTCGGTCCCGCCGGGGGCGACCTGCGCCCGCGGCTCCTCCGTCCCGCCGGGCGTCCGGTCGCCGGACGTTCCTTCCGTTCCGGTGTCGTGCTGACCCGGGTGCGCCGCGGCGGGATCGGTGTGCAGACCTCCCTCACCGGGCTGCCCGGTGTCGTGGTGCGCGCCGGTATCGCGATCGGTCCCGGCCGGATGCTCGTTCCCGCTCCGCTCGGTGGTCCCCTCGTGCCCGTTGGTCGCGCCGTCGGCGGGATGCGAACCCGTCTCCTCCGGCCGCGAACCGACCGGCATAGCCGGATCCGTCCGGTGCCCGCTCGTCCCGGCATCCGTGCCGGCGTGCGGGGTCGTGCCGTCACCCGCGCGTCCCGCCCCGGTAGTCGGCGCGGCCTGAGGTTCCTTGACCTTGAAGACCTCCCGGCCGAGCACGTCGTTCATCCGGCCGCCCAGCGGATCGCGGTTGAAGTACGACGATTTCCGGTTGTTGTAGAACGAATGCGCCGTCTCGCGGTTCTTGCCGGACACCAGCGGCGCGGCCGCGGCGCCGGTGAACATCCGCCAGTCCAGGTGGCTGGGAATACCGCCGTTGGCGGCGACGATGCCGGTGAAGGCGTTCACCTCGCCGGCCGCCGCGTGGGTCAGGTAGCGCGCCCAGGCCCGCTCCTGAGCGTTCAGCGCCTTGCCCAGAACGTGGCTGGCCGCCCCGCCCGCGACACCTCCGACGGACGCGGCGATGGCCGTCGTCCGGATCCGGTCCCAGTCCATCCCCTTCCGATGGCCCTGGTCGATCTGGTACTGCTGGATCGCGTAGTCCTGACCGGTCATCAGCACCGTGTTCAGCACGACGTGGCGCAGCAGGAACTGCATCACCTTCGACCCGACGAGCCGGGCCATGCGCTGGAGGATCGCGGACGTGAGCCGCTCGCCGATGAGACGGACGGCCACCCGCGTCAGGGCGACCGCGGCCGCCTCCGCGGCCGGGGCCGTCGGCGGGAAGATCCACGCCGCCGCGATCTCCGCCGCGAGGAGGATGAGCGACGACTTGTACATCAGCTTGCCGTACTCGATCTCGGTGCCGACCCCGTTCGCGGACTCGCCGACATCCTCGAACAGCTTCGCCAGATGACCGAGCGACTGATCGCTCTCGCCGCCGTCGCCCTTCAGCAGGCTGTCGAACGCCCGCATCTGCTCGTCGGAGCCGTCACCGGTCGGATACGCCTTGTGCGTGGCGCTTTTCGCGTCCTCGATATCCGGGATGATGTCCTTCAGGCCCTCGGCGGCGTCCTTCCAGTCCTGGCCGAGCAGCCACATCTGGTCTTCGTTGCCGTTGGGCCACTCCATCCCGACGAGCCAGCCCAGATGCTGGAGAGGGCCGGGTAATTCGACTGCCATGTCGGGCTACCCGGTACTTACCAGCTGGAGTCGGTGACCCCACGACCACGGGAGTGTTGGTGATCGAAGGTCTCGACGTCGGCGAATACCGCGCTGCCGTCCGAATCCTGCTGACGTTCCGGAGAACCCGGGGCCGCCGTGGAGACCGGCGGCGCCTCGGGGACATGCAGGTCCGGCATGCCCTCGACGAGATCGGTGAGCTTCGGCATCCGCTCCCGCTGGGCCTGGAGGGGCGCGAACAGTTCCTTGGTCCTGCGGGCCATCTCGGCCGCGGCGCGCTGGGCCGCGTCGGTGACGGCCTTGGCGATCTCGCCGTGGCTCAGGTCCTCGATGCCCGGGCCGAACCTGGTCTCCACCACGGTGTTGTCCGCGTTCACCGTCACGGTGACGCGCTTACCGGAAACCGTTGCGCTGGCGGTCAACCGGGTGCGTTCGGTCTGCAGTCGCGCGATGGTGCGCAGCTGCTCCTCGACCCCGTCCATCACGGTGGCCAGATCGTTCTTGGCGCGCTCGTTCGTCATCTGATCGACAGGTCCCGGGTCACTGGAAGCCGTCGCGGTTCTGCTGTTCCATCTTCTCCAGATACGCAGCGCTCTTGACCTGTCCCTGGTGGAAGCTGTCCATCGTGCCGGCGACGTTCTGCGCGCCCTCGACCATGTTCTTGCGGGAGTCCAGGTAGCCGCCCTCGCCGCCCTCACCGTGCGCGAACTGGCTGCCGATCGAGTCCGTCCCCCACGGGGTTCCGCGCGAGTCGAGGTTGGCCTTCAGCGTGTCGAGGACGCCGTTGATCTTGTCCCGGACATCGCCGGTCTTCTCGGCGGCCTTGCGGAACAGTGCTGCCTCCGCCTCCAACTTGTCGGCCATCGCGCGCGCTCCCTCCAGTGCTCACGCGGGCAGAGCCCGCCGCTACGGGGTCGACAATGACAGCCGATAACCAACCGGCAGTGACAGCAACGTGAACGGCGGCTACCGACCCGGTTGCGGGCAAATATTCGCTGGGCGACCGGGTTTCGCGGTTCCGTTGTCAGCGTTCGCGGCGCGCGATCGACTCCCAGCCGCCGAAAACCGGGACGGGTTCCCAGTTGATCGAGACGTCGACATCGGAGAAATCGGTGGTCCGGCGCTCCTGCGCGCGGGCGTCGCGCAGATCCCGGTGCACGTGGCCGTCCTCGCTGTAGGAGAACTTGTCGACGACGTCGGCCTGCGAGATGGTGCGGGCCTGCTCGTCGCCGTACTCCCACCGGGTCATCGTGGTGAGGAACATGGTGTCGTCGCCGACCTGCCGGAAGTCGTAGGTCAGCACCTGGCGGCCGTGCTCGTCCGGGAACGTCACATCGATGTGCCGATTGCCGCGCACCACATCGAGAATCGCCGTGGGCGCGGTGACGACGCCGAGGACGACCGTGTACCACTCGCCGGCCGCGTCCAGCTTCGCGGCCTGCTCCGCCGTGAGCGGATCGGTCGGCCGCTGTTTGCGGAAACTCCACCGCCGGCAATAGGTCACCTGCAACGCGCACCTCCTCGCTCGCCGTTTCCGCGATCCTACGCGGACCGGCATGACGCTCACCCTGACGGCAGACAGCGAAAGGGCGGTAGCCGGCAGGTGAATCCGCGGTGACGCCCAGCCCCGGAACGACGGATCGCCCCGCAGGACGTTTCCGTCCTGCGGGGCGACCGGTAGCCGGTCCCGAATGGCGTTACGGGGATGGGACCGGCGGGTCCTACTTCTTCGGCTCCTCCTCACCGGGAGAGTCGTCCGCGCTCGCCGTCTCCGGCTCGGCGGTCTTCTGCTCCCGATGTTCGAGCGGGCGCTCGGCCAGCACCGGGAACTGCCCGGTGTAGCCCGCACGCGCCGCCGCCACCTGAGTCACCCGGCGCCGGGCCAGGAACCAGCCGCCGACGAGCAGCGGGATCATGATCACGCCCATCGCGATGACGGCGCCACGCTGGGTGTCGTCCTTGCCGAACAGCATGAGCCCGACCACGATCGCCATGAAGATCAGCGCCGCGTAGTTCGTGTAGGGGGCGCCCATCAGGCGGAACGACGGACGCTCGACCCGACCTTCCTTGGACCACTGCACGAGCTTCATCTGGCAGATCAGGATCGCGCTCCACGCGCAGATGGTGCCCAGCGCGGACATGTTCAGCACGATCTCGAAGGCCTTCTCCGGCACCAGCGCGTTGAGCCCGACACCGGCCAGGGCGATGGTGCCCGTGGCGAGGATGCCCACGTAGGGCACGCCCTGCTTGGACATCCGCGAGGCCAGGCTCGGCGCGCTGCCGTTCATCGACATCGACCGCAGGATCCGGCCGGTCGAGTACAGCCCGGCGTTCAGGCTGGAGAACGCCGCGGTCAGCACCACCAGGTTCATGACCGTGCCCGCGCCGTTCACGCCCAGCCGCTCGAAGAAGCTCACGAACGGGCTCTCGCCCGACTTGAACGCGGTGTAGGGCAGCAGCAGAGCGAGCAGGACCAGCGAACCGACGTAGAACAGCGCGATCCGGGCGATGACCGAGTTGATCGCGCGGGGCATGATCTTCTCGGGGTTCTCCGCCTCACCCGCGGCCGTGCCGATCAGCTCCACCGCGGCGTAGGCGAACACGACGCCCGTGGTGGCGAGGATCAGCGGCAGCATCCCGTTCGGGAACAGGCCGCCGTGGTCGGTGATGACGCTGATACCGGTGCGCTCACCGTCGAGCGGGAACCGGCCCGCGAGGAAGACGGTGCCGACGATCAGGAAGGCGACCAGCGCGACCACCTTGATCAGCGCCGCCCAGAACTCCATCTCGCCGAACCACTTCACCGAGACCAGGTTGATCGACACCACGATCGCCAGCGCGATCAGCGCGATCGTCCACTGCGGTATCGCGTGGAACGCATTCCAGTAGTGCACGTAGGTCGCGATCGCCGTGATGTCGACGATGCCGGTCATGCACCAGTGGAAGAAGTACATCCAGCCGACGCCGAATGCCAGCTTCTCCCCGTAGAACTCACGCGCGTAGGAGACGAACGAGCCCGAGGAGGGGCGATGCAGCACCAGCTCGCCGAGGGCCCGGAGGATGAAGAAGACGAAGATCCCGCAGACCGCGTAGGCGATGAACAGCCCCGCGCCCGCGTCCTTCAGCCGGCCACCGGCGCCGAGGAACAACCCCGTGCCGATAGCCCCACCGATGGCGATCATCTGCAGCTGGCGGGGCCGCAGAGCCTTGTGGTATCCCTCATCCTCGGCGCCCAAGGCGTGCGCAGCTTGTGCCTGCGTCTCCGCTCCGTGTTGCACGGTGGTCATAACGAGACCCTTTCCTGTGATGCCGATCATACCTTCAGTCAATGGAACATACCTCTATTTGATGGCACATACAACACTGGAACAAAACTTGTAACGTACCGGAAACCCCTACGGACCCCTGAACAGGGCGACCAGCCTCACGATCGGGTTTCCGCCGGGCTTCGCCGGGGGCACTCACCCGGGACCGGACGGTGATCCGATGTGGTTTCCTTGAGTTATGACATCGGGTTCGGAGTTCACTATCGACGAGCTGGCGCGCGAATCCGGTATGACCGTGCGCAGTCTGCGGGCCTACCAGGAGCGCGGACTGCTGCCGCCGCCGCGGCTGCAGGGACGCACCGGTTTCTACGGCGCCCAGCATTTGGACCGCGTTCGCATCATCAGCCGCCTGATGGACCGCGGCATCAAGCTCAGCGGCATCCGCGAACTACTCGACGCGTGGGATCGCGGCGAGGATCTCGGCGACGTACTGGGCGTCAGCGTCGAGCCGAACGCCGCCGCTCCGGCGGCGCCCCAGCCGCCGACACCCACGACCGAAAAGACAATCCCCGCAATAGAACTCGTGGAACGCTACCGCGACGTTCCCAACGGCCTGGCGCGCGTGGTGGCGGTCGGGCTGTACGAGCCGTTCGACGCCACCACCTACCGCGAGACCGATCCGCAACTGGTCCGGCTGGCCGACCGGCTGGCCGACGCGGGCACCCCGCTGGGCCAGGTGCTGGACGAACTCGAGCGGCTGCGCGCCGACTGCGACCACATCGCCCGGCGCTTCGCCGACCTCTTCGAGAACAGCGCGGTGAAGGCGTTCCAGCAATCCGGCCGCAGCGCGCACGACATCGCCGAGTTCACCGATCACGTGGCGGCGGTCCGGACGCTGCCCGGGCGGGTGTCCTCCGAGCTCATCGAGCGTTTCCTCGCCCGGTACCTGGAACACGCCACCCGCGACCTCGAGGACACCTCGACCGGCCGGACGGGCTGAGCGGCCCGCCTGCGATCATCGCTGCATGCGAGTACTGGTGCAGCGGGCGAGTTCGGCACAGGTCCGCGTCGGCGACGAGGTGGTGGGGCGGATCGATCCCGCCGCCGGCGGCGCTCCGCACGGCCTGGTGGCGCTCGTCGGGGTCACCCACGACGATACGGCCGCCACCGCGAAAGCGTTGGCGGACAAGCTGTTCCGCTTGCGCATCCTGGAGGGTGAGCGGTCGGCCGCGGATCTGGGCGCCCCCATCCTGGTGGTCAGCCAGTTCACGCTCTACGCCGATACCGTGAAGGGCCGGCGCCCGTCGTGGTCCGCCGCCGCGCCCGGTCCGGTCGCCGAACCGCTCGTCGACGCGTTCACCGACACCCTGCGCGACCTCGGCGCCACCGTGGCAACCGGCCGGTTCGGCGCCCACATGCACGTCTCACTGGTCAACGACGGGCCGGTGACCCTGCTCCTGGAGGGCTGAGCCGCGCGGTCACAACGGGGCGCAGCAAACATTTGTGAATCACACAGCGGGACGAGAATTCGGCGTCCGGCGGTGCCGCCGCGGATAACGTCGGTGAGGAATTCGAGCCTATGCAGCGGCCCGATCGGGCCAGGAGAACAGCCAGTTATGCGCAAACATCGCCCACCCACCGCGTCCGCAAACCTGCGGGAGATCCTCGACTACTTCGGCAAGTGCCCCGAATGCGGTTATCCCGCAACAGCTTTCACGACCCCGAGGGACGCCGGTGCCGTCTACGCCTCCTGCGACCGCCCCTGCGGCTGGACCGGCGTCGTCCCCCTCACCACCATGACCAAACACCGCCGCCCCGCCGAGATCGACTGAACGCCAACGCTTCCAACACGCTCACCGAACTTTCAGAGTTTCCGGCATGCTTTTGGCCGGAAACATCGCCGGCCGCAAGAGATTCCGGCCAAAAGCGTGCCGGAAACAAGGGGTGCCTATTCGGGCCGCACGGTCAGAATCCGCGGCCCGTCTTCGGTGACGGCGACGGTGTGCTCCCAGTGCGCCGCACGGGTCCCGTCCTCGGTCACCACGGTCCAGTCGTCGTCCAGTACGCGCGTCTGGGTGGTCCCCAGGGTGAGCATGGGCTCGATGGCCAGTACCGACCCCACGACGAGACGCGGGCCCCGGCCGGGCTCGCCCTCGTTGGCCAGGAAGGGATCCATGTGCATCTGGCGGCCGATGGCGTGCCCGCCGTAGCCGTCGACGATGCCGTAGGAGCGGCCGTGCTCCTTCTCCGCGGCGCGGGTGCCGAGTTCGATGGCGTGCGAGACGTCGGTGAGCCGGTTCTCGGGCAGCATGGCCGCGATCCCCGCCTCCATCGACAGCTTGGTCGCCTCGCTCAGCAGCCGGTCGGCCTCGATGAGATCCCCGACGCCGAACGTCCACGCCGAATCGCCGTGCCAGCCGTCGAGGATCGCGCCGCAGTCGATCGAGACCAGATCACCCTCGGCCAGAACCTCGTCCTTCGACGGAATCCCGTGCACCACACGGTCGTTCACCGACGCGCAGATCGACGCCGGAAAACCGTGGTACCCCTTGAACGACGGCACCGCCGACGCGTCGCGGATCGTCTGCTCGGCGACCTCGTCCAGTTCCTGCGTCGAGACGCCGGGCTTGGCGGCCGCGCGCACGGCGACCAGCGCCCGCCCCACGACCGCGCCGGCGGCCGCCATCGCGTCCAGTTCCCCGGCGGTGCGGAACGGCACCACCTTCTTGTGCTTGCGGCCGAAGACCATTCGCGTCAGCGACCCAGCGCCCGGAGCACCCGGGCATTGACCTCTTCGACCTCGCCGATGCCGTCGACGGCGACGACCAGCCCGTCGTAGTGTTCCAGCAGCGGCTCGGTCTCCTCGCGGTAGACCCGCATCCGGTTGCGGATGACGTCCTCGGTGTCGTCGGCGCGCCCGCGGCCCAGCATGCGCTCGACCACGACGTCCTCAGACACCTCGAAGCTGATGACCGCGTCCAGCACGTGACCGGACTCCTTGATCATCTTCTCCAGCGCCTCGGCCTGGTCCACGGTGCGCGGGTAGCCGTCGAGAACGAACCCGTTCGCGGCGTCCGGCTCGGCGATGCGCGACTCCACCATGCGGTTGGTCACGTCGCTGGGCACCAGATTGCCCGCGTCCAGGTACTTCTGCGCCTCCCGGCCCAGCGGAGTCTCCTGCGAGATGTTCGCGCGGAACAGATTCCCCGTCGAGATGTGCGGCACACCCAGCTTGTCCGACAGTAGTTCGGCCTGCGTGCCCTTGCCGGCACCCGGCGGTCCGAGCAATACGAGTCTCACTTGAGGAACCCTTCGTAATTTCTGTTCATCAGCTGGCTCTCGATCTGTTTCACGGTATCGAGGCCGACACTCACGACGATCAGGACGGCGGTGCCACCGAACGGCAGGTTCTGCAAACCACTGGAGTTACCCAAGTTCAGGAACAGGTTCGGCAGGACGGCCACGGCACCCAGATAGAGCGAGCCGGGGAGGGTGATCCGGCTCAGGACGTAGTTGAGGTAGTCGGCGGTCGGCTTACCGGGGCGGTACCCCGGAATGAAGCCGCCGAACTTCTTCATCTCGTCCGCGCGTTCCTCCGGGTTGAAGGTGATCGCGACGTAGAAGTAGGTGAAGAACACGATCAGCGCGAAGTAGATCGCGATGTACGCCGGGTGCGTGGGATTCACCAGGTACTGCTGAATGATCTTCTGCCACCAGCTGGGGTTCGCCGAGTTGGACTGGGTGAGCTGCGATACCAGGTTCGGCAGGTACAGCAGCGAGGACGCGAAGATCACCGGGATCACACCGGCCTGATTGACCTTCAGCGGAAGATAGGTCGAGGAGCCGCCGTACATCTTGCGGCCCACCACGCGTTTGGCGTACTGGACCGGGATCCGGCGCTGGCCCTGCTCGACGAAGATGACGGCCACGATCACCAGGAATGCCCCGAGGCAGACCAGGCCGAAGATCAGCCCGCCCTTGCTGTCGAGGATGGCCTTGCCCTCACCGGGGATGCGGGCGGCGATACCGGCGAAGATCAACAGCGACATGCCGTTACCGACACCGCGCTCGGTGATCTGCTCGCCGAACCACATCACCAGCGCCGCGCCGGCGGTCATCACCAGCACGATGATGATCATGCCGAAGATGCTCGAGTCGGCGAGGATGTCCTGGGAACAGCCGCGCAGCAGCTGACCGCGCGCGGCGAGTGCGACCAGACCGGTGGCCTGCAGGATCGCCAGCGCGATCGACAGGTACCGGGTGTACTGCGTCATCTTGGTCTGGCCGGCTTGGCCTTCCTTGCGCAACTCCTCGAAGCGCGGGATGACGACGGTGAGCAACTGGATGATGATGCTCGCGGTGATGTACGGCATGATGCCGATCGCGAACACCGACAGCTGCAGCAGCGCACCACCGGAGAACAGGTTGATCAGCTGGTAGATGCCACCGGAATCACCACCGGACACCTGGTCGATACATTGGCGGATCGCCTTGTAGTCGACACCGGGCGACGGCAGCGACGCACCGATGCGGTACAGCGCGATCAGGCCCAGCGTGAAGAGAATCTTCCGCCGTAGGTCCGGGGTCCGGAAAGCCGACACGAAGGCGGAAAGCACAGATCCTCCTGGCTAACGACATGGGGCGAGGCAGACAACAACTTGACTCTAACAGCGGCGCCGGACGGGCTCTCACCCGTCCGGCGTCCCCTACTACAGAGAGTAACTGTCAGTCCAGCTCAGTGGCGGTTCCACCGGCGGCGGTGATCTTCTCCTTGGCGGAGCCCGAGAACTTGTCGGCGGAAACCTGAACGGCCACACCGATTTCGCCCTCGCCGAGCACCTTCACCAGTTCGTTCTTGCGGACGAGGCCCGCGGCGACCAGCTGGTCCTTGCTGATCGCGCCGCCCTCCGGGAACTTCAGGGCGATGTCACCGACGTTCACGACCTGGTACTCGGTCCGGAACGGGTTGGTGAAGCCCTTCAGCTTCGGCAGCCGCATGTGCAGCGGCATCTGGCCACCCTCGAAGCGGGCGGGCACGTTCTTGCGAGCCTTCGTACCCTTGGTACCGCGGCCCGCGGTCTTGCCCTTCGACGCCTCACCGCGGCCCACACGGAGCTTCTCGGTCTTGGCGCCGGGGGCCGGACGCAGGTGATGGAGCTTGATGGTCATGCGTTTACCTCCTCAACGGTAACGAGGTGGCGCACGACGTTGATCAGCCCGCGGTTCTGGGCGGTGTCCTCGCGCAGCACGGACTTGCGGATGCCCTTGAGTCCGAGGGTGCGAAGGGATTCGCGCTGATTCTTCTTGGCGCCGATCGTGGACTTGATCTGGGTCACCTTCAGCTGGCTCATATCAGGCTCCCACTCCCGCGCGCGCACGCAGCATGCCCGCCGGTGCGACGTCCTCGAGCGGCAGACCACGGCGGGCCGCCACCTCTTCGGGACGCTGCAGCATCTTCAGGGCCGCTACGGTCGCGTGCACGACGTTGATGGCGTTGTCGCTACCGAGCGACTTGGCCAGGATGTCGTGGATGCCGGCGCACTCCAGCACGGCGCGCGCGGCGCCACCGGCGATCACACCGGTACCCGGCGAGGCCGGGCGCAGCATGACGACACCGGCCGCCGCCTCACCCTGGACCGGGTGGGTGACGGTGGAGCCGATCATCGGGACGCGGAAGAAGTTCTTGCGCGCCTCCTCGACACCCTTCTGGATGGCCGCCGGAACTTCCTTGGCCTTGCCGTAACCGACACCGACCAGGCCGTTGCCGTCGCCCACGATCACCAGGGCGGTGAAGCTGAAGCGCCGACCACCCTTGACGACCTTGGAGACGCGGTTGATCGCGACGACGCGCTCGAGCTGGTTCTTCTCGGCGGTGTCGCGACGGTCGTCGCGACGGTTGCGACCGCCGCCACGCTCCTGGCGGCCGCCCTCGTTGTTGCTGTTCTGTCCGGCGGGTCCGTTTCCGCCGTCACGCCGTTGACGTCCCGGCATCAGACGTTCCTTCCGTTGCGCTTGCTGTTCTCGATCCTGGGGAAAGCCATCAGAACTTCAACCCGCCTTCCCGAGCGGCGTCCGCCAGGGCGGCGATCCGGCCGTGGTAGTCGTGGCCACCGCGGTCGAACACCGCGGCGTCGACACCGGCAGCCTTGGCGCGGGCGGCGATCAGCTCGCCGACCTTCTTGCCCTTGGCGGTCTTGTCACCGTCGAGCGAACGCACGTCGGCCTCGACCGACGAGGCGGACGCGACGGTCTTGCCGACAGAATCGTCGACCAGCTGGGCGTGCAGGTGCCGCGACGAGCGGAACACGACCAGACGAGGCCGCTCGGCGGTGCCGACGACCTTCTTACGCAGGCGGAAGTGACGGCGCGCCTTGGAGACCCGGCGACGGGTCGACACATCCTTGCCGAGCGGCTTACGCGCGGCCTTCTGAGCTTCGGTTTGTGCCATGGCTTACTTACCCGTCTTCCCTTCCTTGCGCCGCACGACCTCGCCCTCGTAGCGGATGCCCTTGCCCTTGTACGGATCGGGCTTGCGCAGACCGTGGATGACGGCGGCGATCTGGCCGACCTTCTGCTTGTCGATGCCGGACACCGAGAACTTGGTGGGGGCCTCCACCTTGAAGGTGATGCCCTCGGGCGCCTCGATCGGCACCGGGTGGCTGTAGCCCAGGGCGAACTCCAGGTTCGAGCCCTTGGCCTGCACGCGGTAACCGACGCCGAAGATTTCCATCTTCTTCTCGTAGCCCTGCGTCACACCCACGATCATGTTGTTGATCAGGGTGCGGGTCAGACCGTGCAGGGAACGGCTGCGGCGCTCGTCGTCCGGGCGGATGATTTCCAGTTCGCCGTTCTCGGCGCGGTTGATGGTGATCGGCTCGGCGATCACGTGCGACAGGGTGCCCTTGGGCCCCTTGACCGACACGCTCTGGCCGTCGATGTTCACCTCGACACCCGCAGGAACGAGAACCGGCCTCTTACCGATACGCGACATTGGTTCCTACCTCCCTTACCAGACGTAGGCGAGGACTTCGCCGCCCACGCCGTGCTGCTTGGCCTGACGGTCGGTGAGCAGCCCCTGCGACGTGGAGATGATCGCCACGCCGAGGCCGCCCAGCACCTTGGGCAGGTTGGTGGATTTCGCGTACACCCGCAGACCCGGCTTCGAGACGCGGCGCACACCCTGCAGGCTGCGCTCCCGGCTCTGGCCGTACTTCAGATCGACGATCAGCGTCTTGCCGACGGTCGCGTCTTCGGTGCGGAAGTCGGCGATGTAGCCCTCACGCTTCAAGATCTCGGCGATATTCGCCTTGAGCTTCGAATGCGGAGCCTTCACCTGATCGTGGTACGCCGAGTTGGCGTTGCGCAGACGGGTCAGGAAGTCTGCGATCGGATCGGTCATGGTCATAAGTCGACCGTCACCTTTCTCGCCGCGGTTCCCATACAACACCCGCACGTCTCACGACGCCCGGATCGTGGGCCTACAGCAATTCGGCTGGTCCGGACGGCGTACTACCGCCCGGTCGAGTACATATCGCCCGGACCGCGTGCACACGAAGATGGACACAGAGGTGCCCAGGCAACTCAGCCAGTGTAGAGGGGGGCCTCACCAGGGCCAAATCGGGGTGACGGGGGTCACGGCGGTGGCGCACCAGCCGCAGCAGGCTCCGGCCGACCGGAGCCGGTAAGACGATACCCGGCCGGTCACCTCGATGGACAGGACAGCGTCCCACCCTCCACTGTGTCAGTCACGGTCGGTCAAGACCCTCGCAGGCAGCGCGGCTGTCTACCAAGGCGAGGTAGACACCGCTCGCATCCGGCTCGAACATGCTCGCAGCGCTTGTATCAATACCCTCCGGCGCATCGTCGATGATCTCGCCCGTCGGCCACTTCAGTAGAACCAGCGTCGATCCCTTTTCCGAAAGCAACCAATCGACCGTCCGCCGCACCATCGCCTTCGCCGTTTCATCATCCAGACCGAACTCCGCACCTCGGACGAGCCAGAGAAGTTCATAAACACCCACTGGACCCATCTCCAGATGCTCGACAGCCTCCCTCGACAGCCATTCACCAGCAGCGTTGGTCATCGACGCTCACCCGTCTCGGCGATCAAACATTGAAGATTGTGAACAAGGACTATTCGGTACCCCGGAACTCGAGCTAACAGGTCGAACATCTCACGTGCAAAGGCTCGACACGAACAGGGTTGATAGCGAACAGACACGATCCCCCTATCCTTCGTCCTCCATGACAGGGATGCACGGAGAGAGAAATCGTCGCTACCGTAAGATATCGCACCCCGCCGCATAACTGAGACCCGAAATGATGGTAGACCGTCCAGATGACGGAAGTACTTTTCGGCCATGGCTAGTAGGCCTCTCATCGGCCTCCCGGCTTAAGGTATGACACGAGCGCGAAGGCCGTGCGGCCTCGCGGAGAGGAGACCTCGTGCGCACCGCAATCCCGGCATTCTGTGTACTCGCGGCGATAGCCCTGGCCGGCTGTTCCAGCAGCGACTCATCCGACAGCGGGGCCGCATCCGCGACCGGTGCTACGAAGGCATCGGCGGCCTCCGCCGCAGCGACCTCGTCGTCCGGCGCTCCGGCGAACCTGACGGCACACACCTGGACCGGCACCGAACGATTCCCGGTGCCCGGCGTGGGTGTGCGGTTCACCTCGTGCACAGACGATTCGGAACTGGGAACCGCGACCACCGGCCGCGACGGCAACGCCGGCCAGAACGTCCCCGCCGGGTGCTACCGCGCGACAGTCACATCCGTCCCGTCCGGCTGCCAAGCCGACACGGCCGCCACTCAAACCACGGATGTGAAACTCGACGAACCCGCGACGCTGGAGTTCCTGATCCACTGCGCGTAAGACGGCGAGTTTGCCACGGCGCCCGGAGGTCAGTTGCCCACGTCACGACCGAGGTAGGCCATCAGGCGGTGCTGCTGGTCCGACTCGGTGGGCGGGCTGAGTTCAGGGCCGAAGAATCCGGGAGCGCGAACCACATTGGCGCGGGACCAGTCGAAGGCGCGGGTGACGAGATCTGGTGGCAACTGGATCTCGATCCCGAGCGGATGCGCGATATCCCAGGCGTGGGTGATCGAATCGGTGAGCAGTAACGGCAGGATCGCCGCGACGGGGATCTCGCCCAGGCCCGGCAGAGCCACGATCCGAGCCAGGCCGGAGTCGGTCAATGTCGAGTCGCAGGCGGCGCGGGCGTCCCGAAAGGCCCGCACGGGGTCGCCGCCGGTCAGCGCCGCAGGATGCGACGCCCCAGGCGCCCCGGTCCGATCCGTGAAATCCTCGCCGCTAGCCCAAGCACGCATCTGACATTGCCCCCACGTCACATGCCCGGCAACATCACGCACCGTCCACTCCGCACACGCCGAAGCCGAATCCCACTGACCCGCATCAACTTTCGCCAACACCAACTCCAGCTCGTCCAGCGCCCGCCCATAGGCTTCGAGAGTGTCGTCCATCACCGTCTCCTTCGATCGAGGATCGTTGTCACACCGAGGACGACCGACCACCCCACAACTCGACACCGAAGGCCCGAAATCTGACGATTGAAAGCCAACGAACTACGACACCAGCACCGAAGTAGCGCCGCACATCCGGCTCGACGGCTCTAGGCCACGAGGCCGAGCAGCCGCAGCACACAGCAGCACCCGGCAAGCCTCCGCATCCGCAGGCGCGCGACCGAAATCGCCGATGTGAAGTCCAGCCACTGCGGGAGAGACCCGGAACCTTTCACGCAACTCGCCGAGAACTTTCGGCTCAGCGTCGAAGCGCGGTGGGAATGATGCGGACCAGCACAGAACCACAGCGGCATCTATTGGTTTATATCATCCGAATCATAATTGATGTCGAGGTCATCCGGCTTGGGTGGCCACGGTGGTCCGGATATTTGGTTTCCCGTCCAAGGGTCGATCATAATTACTGGATATTCAGGCTGTTCGATCAGTCCGGATCGCGTCCACAACAACCCACGGTCCGAATACATCGAGACATCTACATCCGGAGCCCCATCCGCAACCAGTAAAATCCAGCCATTCCGAAATGCCACCCGCATACTACCGGTCTTGAAGAACACAGGGGACAGCACTTCGCTCGATAGAATTTCTTCGACCTCGGACTGAGGCCAGTATGTTACGGGGTGACGCTCTGGTGCATCCGATGATATATTCCGCAGCGACAGTTCGGCACCACATCCGACGACAAGACGAAATCCGGAGCTGAAATACATCTCAACAGCGTCGACCTGCCACATGAAATGTTCAGCGACTTGCCCTCTCAAAGGTTTGACAACCCATCGATCATCGTATTCTACGATTTCTCTAGACATGGCCTCTCAATCCTCGAGTTCGTCAAGTATGTTACCAAGGCTGTCCTCCGAAGCGCTGCCGTCCGGGAGCTGGACATGGACCTCCCCGGTTTCCAAATCTACTACCACGTCAGGATTTCGGTTGCCGCCATTTCCACGCCACGCTCCCTGCGCTTTGATCTTGTGGATGGCATCTTTGACAGCTTTCGGGGTCGTCCCGTATTCCTGAGCAATTCTTCTGACATTCGAAGTCTCGGAGTTGGTCTTGAACAACCCGCCGGTTTGGTGGTTGTTGATGTCGTCCGAATCGGGGTCGTCGAGTACCACCTTCATCGCGATGATGGCGGCCAGGTTGGTGATGGCTTTGTCGAGATCGATGGAGGGGAAGGCGTCGATGACGCCGATGCTCCCCTGCCTGTGAAGCAGTGACGCTAGCGCATAGCATCAGATAGCATCGGTCGCTATCATGAGCGTATGACGAAGACGATCACGCAGGCAGAGCTACGCAACGGCAGTGCCGGGGTGATGGATGCGCTGGAGGCCGGCGAGGACTTCGTCATTACTCGCAACGGGCGTCCGGTCGGGGAACTGCGGCCCGTCGGCCCGAGGCGGGACGTGACGGTCGCGGAGATCAAGAATCGGCTTGCGCGGTTCGCGGGGGATACCAATAGCGCCGACGAACGCGCTGAGATCGACGTCGCGTTCGGCGAGGACCGCCTGGATGACTGAGCCCAGCTACTCGGAGTCCAACGAACGGCATCCGGTGGGGCTGCTGGACACTTGTGTCCTCATCGACATCACCACCATCGCCGACGCCCAACTGCCCGTCCAGGCCAGGATCAGCACGATCACGCTGGCCGAGCTGGGCTTGGGCATCGCCCTCGCCGACAACCCCCAGACCCTCGCGTTACGCACCGAGCGCCTGCTGGAAATAGAGCACAGCTTCGATGCCCTGCCGTTCTCCGCAACGGCGGCAAGAAGATTCACGTCCATGGCGAAACTGGTGGTGGCGTCCGGGCGCAGCCCCAAGCCTCGCAAGATGGATTTGATGATCGCCGCCATCGCTTCGGCGAACGACCTGCCGCTGTTCACCCGCAACGCGGACGACTTCAAAGGGCTCGACCGGCTGTTGACCCTGGTCGCGGTCTAGCGTCCGCCCGACCCGAGATATGCGAATGCGGTGGTCCGTCGTCGACGGACCACCGCATCGGCGTTCAACTACTTACCAGCTGGACTTGTGGACGCCCGGGAGTTCACCGCGGTGGGCCATCTCGCGCAGGCAGACGCGGCAGAGGCCGAACTTGCGGTAGACCGCGTGGGGGCGGCCGCAGCGCTGGCAGCGGGTGTAGGCGCGAACTGCGAACTTCGGCTTCGCGTTGGCCTTGTTGATCAGAGCTTTCTTAGCCATGTGCTCAGTTCTCCTTGAACGGGAAGCCGAGGTGCTTGAGCAGGGCGCGACCCTCCTCGTCGTTGACGGCCGTGGTGACGACCGTGATGTCCATACCGCGCGGGCGGTCGATCTTGTCCACATCGATCTCGTGGAACATCGACTGCTCGCTCAGGCCGAACGTGTAGTTGCCGTTGCCGTCGAACTGCTTCGGCGACAGGCCGCGGAAGTCGCGGATACGGGGCAGTGCGATGGAGACCAGGCGGTCCAGGAACTCCCACATCCGGTCGCCGCGCAGCGTGACGCGCGCGCCGATCGGCATGCCCTCACGCAGCTTGAACTGCGCGATCGACTTGCGGGCCTTGCGGATCTCCGGCTTCTGGCCGGTGATCAGGGCCAGGTCGGCGACCGCGCCGTTGATCAGCTTGGCGTCGCGGGCGGCGTCACCGACACCCATGTTCACGACGACCTTCACCACGCCCGGGATCTGCATCACGTTGGCGTAGTTGAACTCGCTGTTCAGCGCGTCCTTGATTTCCGCGCGGTAGCGCAGCTTCAGCCGAGGCTGGATCTTCTCGGTGGTGGTCATCAGATGTCCTTCCCGTTGCGACGGGAGATACGCACCCGCTTGCCGTTCTCGTCGGTGCGGTAACCAACGCGGGTCGGCTTGCCGTCGGAGTCGACAACCATCACGTTCGAGACGTGGATGGGCGCCTCCTGGGTCACGATGCCGCCCGAGCTGGCGCCGCGCTGGTTCGCGGAGTTCGCGACATGCTTCTTGATCCGGTTCACGCCTTCGACCAGGACCTTGTCCGTCTGCGGGTAGGCCTGGATGACCTTGCCCTTGGCGCCCTTGTCCTTACCCGAGACGACGAGCACGGTGTCGCCCTTGTGCACCTTCATGTCAGAGCACCTCCGGGGCCAGCGAAACGATCTTCATGAACCGCTTGTCGCGCAGCTCGCGGCCCACGGGGCCGAAGATGCGGGTGCCGCGCGGATCGTTGTCCGCCTTGATCAGCACAGCGGCGTTCTCGTCGAAACGGATGTACGAACCATCCGGACGACGGCGCTCCTTGGTGGTGCGCACGACGACAGCCTTGACGACATCGCCCTTCTTGACGTTGCCGCCGGGGATGGCATCCTTCACGGTGGCGACGATCACGTCGCCGATACCGGCATAGCGACGCGACGACCCGCCGAGCACGCGGATGCACAGGATTTCCTTCGCACCCGTGTTGTCGGCGACGCGCAGTCGCGACTCCTGCTGAATCACTTCAGCTCCTCCTAGACCTGGACGATATGCGCGCCGGATACCGACCCGACGAGCATGGCCAGTTGCCCTCCGCACGCGCGCCTGCCAGCGGTTTTCCTGATCTGACGATCGACCACTGTGGGTTCACGGCCGGAGTGCGGGCACACTTGTCCCGCGGGCAACCCGACCAGTGTAACGAAGCCCCAGGTCGTGCCCAAATCCCGGCCAAGAGCATGCCGGGAAAGTGAGGGTGGGCATGCCGGGAAAGTGAGGGTGGGCATGCCGGGAAAGTGAGGGTGGGCATGCCGGGGAAGCGGGGGTGGGCATGCCGGGGAAGCGGGGGTGGGCATGCCGGGGAAGCGGGGGTGGGCATGCCGGAGAAGCCGGGGGTGGGCATACAACATGGCGTGGATTCAGGTGATCCTCAGTCGCCTGCACTAGCGTCGGCGCGAGCTATGCCGTCCGAGCACCTGCACGTGACAGAGGAGACCGAGTGACCGCGCCCGAGCGTCCGACCGCCCTCGCCCGCCGTACCTTCCTGGCCGCCCTCGGGCTCGTTCCCGCGGCCGCGGCGCTCGCCGCCTGCAATTCCCATTCGGCGGCGGCCAAGCCGCTGACCGGACCGGATCTGTCGGGATCGGATCCGGCGATCCGCCCCCAGGACGATCTCTTCCGGTCGATCAACGGCACGTGGCTGCGGGACTATCAGATGCCGCCGGACAAGGTCTCCTTCGGCAGCTTCGACGAGGTGAACGACCGGGTCGAGGGCCAGCTGCGCGAGATCATCGAGGGTATTCGGGACCCGGCGCAGGGCTCGGCGGAACAGCAGGTCCGCGACCTCTACGACGCCCGGATGAATACCGACGAGATCGACAAACTGGGCATGACCCCGCTGCAGGATCTGTTCGCGCAGATCGACGGCGCCGCCGACAAGACCGCCCTGGCGAAGGTGATGGGCGGGCTGCCCGGCGTCGGCCTGATCGGGCTGAGTGTGAGCGCCGACCCGAAGGATTCGAACGCCACGGTGGCCACGGTCTCCCAGGCGGGCCTCGGACTCGGCGAGCAGTACTACCGCAAGCCCGAATACGCGCAGAAGTTCGCCGCCTACCGCACCTTCATGGAACGCATCGCCGCCGGCGCGGGTTTCCCGGAGCCCGCGGCGTACGCGCAGCGCGTGGTCGATCTGGAGACCCGCATCGCCGCCGGATTCTGGGACAACGTGCGCTCCCGGGACGCGTCGGCCACCTACAACCCCCGCACCTGGCCGGAATTGGTCGCTCTCGCACCGGGTTTCGCCTGGGACGCGTGGCTGGCCGGCACCACCGACAGGCCGAAGGAACTGTTCGCGAATCTGGTCGTCGCCGAGCCGTCGTTCGTGACCGAGGCCGGAAAGCTCTGGGACGAGGTCGATCTCGGCTCCTGGCGCGATTATCTGAAGCTGAGCCTGGTCCGCGAGTACGCACCGTATCTGAAGAGGGATATCGACGACGCCAACTTCGACTTCAACGGCAAGGTGATGCAGGGCCTGCAGAACCGGCCCGAGCGGTGGAAGTCGGCCGTCGCCCTCGTCAACGCGAACGTCGGCGAGCAGCTCGGAAAGACGTACGTGGACAAGCACTTCCCGCCCGAGGCGAAGGACCGGGCCGACCAGATGGTGTCCGACCTGATGGCCGCCTACCGCGAGAACTTCCACGACAACAACTGGATGTCGCCGCCCACCCGGGAGTCCGCCCTCGCCAAGCTGGACAAGATCAACACCAAGATCGGCTACCCGGACAAGTGGACCGACTACTCCAGCCTGACGATCACGCGCGGCAAGCTGGTCGAATCTTTGCGCGCCGTCACCGTTTTCGAGGCGAAGCGGATGTTCGACAAGCTCGGCAAGCCGGTCGACAAGTCCGAATGGATGATGCCGCCGCAGACGGTCAACGCCTACTACAACGCCAGCGGCAACGAGATCGTCTTTCCCGCAGCGTTTCTGCAGCCGCCGTTCTTCGACAAGGACGCGCAGCCGGCGGTGAACTTCGGCGCGGGCGGCGCGGTGATCGGCCACGAGATCGGGCACGGATTCGACGACCAGGGCTCCAAGTACGACGGCGACGGCAACCTGAAGGACTGGTGGACGCCGGCGGACAAGGCCGCGTTCGAGGCCCGGACCAAACAGCTGATCGCGCAGTACAACGCGCTGGTGCCCGAGGGCCTGGCGCCGGATCGGCATGTCGACGGCGAGCTGACCGTCGGCGAGAACCTGGCCGATCTGCGCGGCCTGATGATCTCCCTGGCGGCCTACCGCATCGCCGAAAAACGAGACGGCACAGGCGATCCCGACTACCACCCGGTCTTCGAGTCGTGGGGCCGCACCTGGCGTAACAAGCAGACCGCGCAGGCCACCGAGACCCAGATCGCGAGCGATCCGCACTCGCCGTCGGAATTCCGGTGCAACCAGGTGGTCCGCAACCTGCCCGAGTTCTACGCCACCTACGGCGTGCGGGAGGGCGACAAGCTGTTCCTGCCGCCGGACCAGCGGGTGTCGCTCTAGCGGCCTACCACCGGAGACCGGGACGACCGGCCCCTACCCCTGTAGCCTCATCCGGAGCAGTTCGGTCCATGAGTACGGGTGCGGGGTTGGCCTCGCCGGGGAGTGGGGTTTCGGTGACATCGTCCGGTCCGGTGCGCCTGCAGCGTCGCGCATTTCTGATCGCCCTGGGCGTCGTACCCGCGGCCGCCGCGCTGGCGAGTTGTTCGAACGACGAGCCGCCCAAGCAGCTGACCGGCCCCGACCTGGGCGGCGCCGACGAGGCGGTGCGGCCGCAGGACGATCTGTACCGCTACGTCAACGGCAAATGGCTGCGCGACTATCAGCTGCCGCCCGACAAATCCGGTTTCAGCGCGGCCACCGAGGCCTTCGAGCGCACCCAGAATCAGCTGCGCGAGATCATCGACGGCATCAAGGACCCCGAACCGGATACCGAGGCCCAGCACATTCGCGACCTCTACGACGCGCGCGTCGACTGGGACACGATCGAGCAGCTCGGCCTCACCCCGCTACAGGGCATGTTCGACCAGATCGACCGCGCCGCCACGAAACCCGATCTCGCGCACGTGATGGGCGACCTGCCGCTCGGCGGGCTGATCGGGCTGGGCGTCGGCGTCGACCGCAAGAAGACCGACAGCTACGTGGCCTCCGTCGGCCAGTCGGGTATCGGGCTCGGCGAGGAGTACTACCGCAAACCGGAGTACGCCGACATCCGCGCGGCCTACCGCACATTGCTGGAACAGCTCGCCGCCGGCGCCGGATTCCCGGATCCGGCCGGCATGGCGCAGCGCATGTTCGACCTCGAGACGCGTATCGCGTCCAATCATTGGGACCGGGTGCGCACCCGCGACGCCAATGCCACCTACAACCGGATGACCTGGGCCCAATTGACCGATCTCGGTAAGGGTTTCGACTGGGATCCGTGGCTGTCCGGCAATACCGCCCGGCCGAAGGAATTGTTCGGCGAGGTGGTGGTGGGACAGCCGTCCTTCGTCACCGCGGCCGCGCAGATCTGGGCCGACGTGGATATCGCGATCTGGCGGGAATACCTGAAGCTCAGCCTGGTCCGGGCATTCGCCAAATACCTGCCCAAGGCGATCAACGATCCGAACTTCCATTTCTTCGGCACCGTCATGGCCGGGCAGAAGGAACGGCCGGAGCGCTGGAAGTACGGGGTCGGCACGGTCGACGAACAGCTCGGCGAGCAGCTCGGCAAACTGTATGTGGCCAAATACTTCCCGCCGGAGTCCAAGGACGAGGTGAAGAAGATGGTGGCCGATCTGATGACGGCCTACCGCGACGACTTCCACAATTCCGCCTGGATGGCCCCCGCCACCCGGGACGCGGCGCTGACCAAGCTGGACAAGATGACGGTCAAGCTCGGCTATCCGGACAAGTGGACCGACTACTCCGGGCTGAAGATCACCCGCGGCAAACTGATCGAATCACTGCGCGCCATCGGCGTTTTCGAGGCGAAGCGGATGTTCGACTACCTCGGCAAGCCCGTCGACAAAACGGAGTGGAACAGCACGCCGCAGACGGTCAACGCGTTCTACTCCCCGCCCAACAACGAGATCACCTTCCCCGCCGCCTATCTGCAGCCGCCGTTCTTCGACAAGGACGCCCAGCTCGCGGTGAATTTCGGCGCGGTCGGCTCCACCATCGGCCACGAGATCGGGCACGGATTCGACGATCAGGGCTCGAAATACGACGCCGACGGCAACCTGCGCGACTGGTGGACGAAGGAGGATCGCGCCGCCTTCGACGCGAAATCCAAGCAGCTGGTGGACCAGTTCGACGCGCTGGTGCCCGAGGGCCTGGACCCCGGCCAGCATGTGAACGGCGCACTCACCCTGGGCGAGAACCTCGCGGACCTGCGCGGTCTGCAGATCGCGCTGGCCGCGTACCGGATCGCCGAGAAGCGGGCCCGGCGGGATCCGGATTTCCGTGCCATGTTCCTGTCCTGGGCGCGCAGCTGGCGCGGCAAGCAGACCAAGGAACTCACCGCCGAACTGCTCACCGATCCCCACTCCCCCAACGAATTCCGCTGCAATCAGGTGGTTCGCAACCTACGGGAGTTCTACGACACCTTCGAGGTGAAGGAGAGCGACAAGCTGTTCCTGCCCCCGGATCAGCGCGTCACGTTGTAGCCGAGAACGGCCCGGTATGTCCGTATCCCACGGATATACTGCGTGCGCAGCGGGGATACACGACACGGGAGGCCGCTCGATCATGCGCAGTTCGTTCTTCGGGAATATGGAACAGGGCCAGGTGCCCGGGCATTTCGCCCTGCAGAACTCCAAGATGCTCCGGGTCCAGCTCAACGGCGACGTGCTGGCCAAGCAGGGTTCCATGGTGGCGTTCCAGGGCCAGATGGACTTCGATTACGAAGGCGCCGGGGGCATCGGCAAATTCATCAAGAAGGCCGTCACCGGCGAGGGCGTGCAGCTGATGCGGGTCAAGGGCCAGGGCCTGCTGTTCCTGGCCAACGACGCCGACGATGTGCAGCTGTTCTTCCTGGAGAACGAGGGCATCACGGTCAACGGCGCCAACGTCCTCGCCTACGACTCGAGCCTGTCCTCCAACATCCAGCGGGTGCAGGGCGCGGGCATCGCCGCCGGCGGCCTGTTCAACACCACGCTGCAAGGCACCGGCTGGGTCGCGGTCACCACCCACGGCGCCCCCGTCATGCTGGACGCCGGCCGCGCACCCACCTTCGCCGACGGTCAGTCCGCCGTCGCCTGGAGCACCGGCCTGCAGGTCGGCGTCAACCGCACGTTCAAGGCCTCCGCCCTCATCGGCCGCGGCAGCGGCGAGGCGATGCAGCTGGCCTTCCAGGGCCAGGGTTTCGTCCTCGTCCAGGCCAGCGAGGGCCCCACGGTTCCCCCGCACGCCCACTGAGCCCGATCGCAGCGCCGCCGCTCACCGGGTGACCGGCGGCTACGATCGGAAAGACCATGCGACGGGGAGACCGAGGGGTTTCGAGATGAGCGAATCCGAATCGACGGAGCACTCCGGCGGCGACCTGCGGCTGGCCCGGGTCTACGACGCCCGCGACCGCCGCGGCCTCCCGATCATCGACCGCCCGCCGGTCGACCCGCAGCTACACGAGGCCCTGCTCACCTACCTCGAGGCGGCCCCCGTGGTCCTCGCCGCCCGCAGCCTCGACATCGACGAATTCGCCCCCGACGACCGCGACGTCCCCATGAACTACCGCACCGACGGCACCTGGATCTGGTCCGGCTCGGTCCCCCACTACCTCCGCAAACACGGCCTCCCCCCGGAACCGGGCCTGGTAGACCACATCCGCGCCCGCGACTTCCAGCTCCCCGAGGTCGACGAGCACACGAAAGACCGTGCGGTATCGGTGATTACGGGGCCGTGAGCCGAGCCGCGGTTCAGCCCGCGTAGGAGAAGTCACCCTCCATGCTCCAGCGACCGCTCGGTTGTTTCTGATACCGATACACCGCTCCGCTGAAGCCCGTACCCTCACGCTCGTGTGCGGCAGCCAGCTGACCGACCGCCTGCAGCAGCTCGTCGGACGGCATGATCATCGTCCGCGTGTCGGAGGTGACCCGCACCCGAACTCGCCCCTGGACGAGTTCGACGGTCAGCTCGGCACTGTTCTCGTCCTCGTACAACTCCTGCAGCACGGTACGTCCGATTGTGGTGTCGAGGACCTTCTGCTCGTCGAGGGGGACCGAAGCCATTGGCACGCTGCTCCAATATCATAGGTTTGCCGGACGGATTCTATGGTGTGGGATAAATCGGATTGGCAGGTATCGTACTCGCTTTCTGTCCCTTGACGTCAGGGTTGTCGATGATAACGGTAAATGCCGGTATCTCGTTACCATCGCTATCGTACACCATATATTTCGTCTGAATCGGCCTGTTGTTGGCGTCTTTGCTCAAAACCTCGCCCAGCATTATCGTGCCGGGATGAGTTTTCCCATAGGCGATTCCCGCATTCTCCCAGACCTTCTTGGGCGAAAGATTCGCATTTCCTTGCTGTGCGAATATGTTTTCGTCGACATTGACGTCATGGTGATCCTTGAACCCGGCCTCGGGCAAGATGTGGCCGCGGTGATCGACACCGTGAATGAATCCTTCCGGATGCGGTCTACCGTTGACTCCACGCTTCGTATAGTTCGACGGAGGATCAAGTTCTCCGACAACTTTCTTGGTGGCGTCGTTTTCGTCGAGATAATAGGTTACGTCGCCCTTGACCACTTTCTTCTCGTAATCCGTTTCCGGTACAAGCGCATCCCTTTCCTCCTGGCCACGACTCTTCGCGGAATCCGGGTCTGCGATGTGCTTGTCCGAGTCCTTCGTGCCCGGGACGAAACCGTCCTCGCTTGCCTTGACCCTCGTGCCGTCGGGACGGTGGGTTTCCCATTCGCCGTCCGGGGGGATGCGGGGGCGGCGGTTGCCGTCGGGGCCGATTTCGGGGGTGCTGCTGTAGACGCGGCCCTTGCCGTCGGACCAGGCGGATTTGGTGGGGGCCAGGACGTCGGTGCCGAGGTGGGTGGCGAGGCGGTGGGCGAAGCCGTTGGCGGCGGCGTCGCAGCCGATGAGGCGGATCGGTTTCTTGCCGTCCCAGCCGTGGTCGCGCAGGAGGTTGCCGTATTCCTCCGGGGTGTATTTGTGGCCGCCGATATTCGCGTGGCCGTCCTTGGTGACGTGGACGTCGGCGGAGAAGTATCGCTCGTCGTGCGGGACGCGGTGCGGCAGGTCGCCCATGGTGGCGTCGCCGCGGTGGTGTGAGACGCCGGCGGGGGTCTCCTCGCCGTGGCGGGCGTGGGCCTCCTCGATACTCGGGCGGGGTTCGACGGGGCCCGTCTCGTGCGGATCCTTCGGCGGCACTTCGTGTTCCGTGGCCGGGTCGGTGTCGTGATCCTTCGCCGGAGGGTGCTCGCCGGGACGCTCCTCGCCCGCGCGCACGGGCTCGGCCTCGTGCGCACGCGGAGTCACCTCGGTGCCGTCGCTGCGGGCGTGAATCGGAGATTCGGGCCTGCCGTGCTCCCCCGCCGCCGGAAGCCCAGCCCGCGGACGCTCGCCACTACGCGCAGACCCAGGAGTTTCACCGGGCCGCCCTGCCCCTGCGGTGTCACCAGACCGCCCTGAACCCGCGGTGTCACTGGGCCGCGCCGAACTCGTGCCATCACCGGGCCGCGCCGCAGTGCCATCGCCCGGCCGCGCAGGGCTGGTGTTATCACCCGGGCGAGTGGGACTCGAGGTCTCACCGTTGCGCACCGGGCTCGCGGACTGCCGCCCGGAGCCCACCGTGTCGGCGGGGCGGGCTGTCGTCGGCGAATCGGCGCGTGGTGCGGTCGTATTCGTGGCAGACCTCGGCTCGACTCCCGAAACCCCTGTGCCGGGAGCGGTTTCGCCGGGACGGTCCGACGGATGAGCTGGCGGGGCCTCGGCGTCATGACCGGTCGTCCCGATATGATCTCCCGCCACGGCAGGCGAATCGCCGCGCGCCACAGCCATTTCCAGATCCGGACTGCGATGTTCGGCATCGATGGTCGGCCGGGTCTCGGCAGGACCGGACGGCCGCTCGTGCACGGGTTGATCGTGCGTCGGCTGCTCACGTACGGGTTGATCGCGAACAGGCTGGTCATGCACCGGCTGATCGCGCACGGGCTGCTCATGCAGCGGGTGTTCGCGTGCCGGGTGATCGCGCACCGGTTGATCGTGCACGGGTTGGTCGTGCACAGGCTGATCATGCGCAGGCTGCTCGTGCACCGGTTGGTCATGCGCAGGCTGCTCATGCACGGGTTGATCATGCGCAGGCTGCTCATGCACGGGTTGATCATGCACAGGCTGATCGTGCGCCGGACGCTCGGACGGCCCCGCCTGGATGGGCGACTCACCACCGTCGTGCACCGGGCGCTCGCCTGGCGAAACCTCCGGTCCCGCCGGGCCATTGGTGCCGCCGTGCGGCGTCTCCGTACCGGTCGGGGCGTGCTCGGTGGGAGAGTGGGCGGCGGCGGGGTGGGTGGCCGGAGGACTGCCCTCGTGACCGTTGCCGGTGTGATCGACCGTTCCGTGCGGAGCGGTCTCGTGTCCCGTCGTCGAGGGCGCGTGCACCGTGCTGCCGTCGGAATGCGGTACGTCCGTATGCGTGGTCCGAGGATCGATGTGGGGCCCGGCCAGCGATTTCGGCGTCGCACCCGGATGGGACTTCGGAATACCCGTGCCGTGCATGAGACCACCCGCCATGGCGGAGGTGGCCATGCGGGGATCGAAATGCCAATTGTTCGTCATCGCGCCGTTGGTCAGCCACGCGCCGGCGGCATTGGCGCCACCGCCGATCATGCCCGCCGTGCGGTCGACCAGCCACCGCTGACCGACCGTCTCCTTGCCGAACAGTTTCGACATCGGGCGCAGCGCCGCCTTGCCTACACCCATTCCGGTCAACGCGCCCGCGGCGCCGGACAGACCGGTGGTGAGGGTCTGCCCGACGTTGAACTTATCGCTCCGCCCGAACAGGTTTTGATATCCCTGAATTCCGGCGTCCATCGCGCCGTTCAACCCGCCACCGAATGCCATATGCATCAGAAGCCGCTTGGCGAACGGCGATTTCAGCGCCGCCAGCGCCGCGTTCTTCAGTCCCTGCTCGGTCAGCGCGGTCATCAGGCGGCGCATGAGAATTCGCACGGTGACGCGATTGGCCGCGATGATCAGCGCCTCTTCGGCCGGAGCGGCGAACAGCGACCATGCCGCGATCGCCATCTCGACGGCCATCAGCGTCAGCGTGCAGTCGAACATGATCTTGGTGTATTCGATCTGATTGGCGGTGTCGTTCGCGGTGTCGGCCACCGTGTTGAACCACTCCACCAGCTTGTCGACCGACCCGTCCCCCGTGCGCATCGCCTGCAGCTGCTTGATCATCGCCTCGCCGCCGGCGCCCTCGGGATACGCCGTGCGGATCGCCGCGATCGCGTCGTCGATGTCCTGATTGATGTCCTTCAGTGAGGCGGCCGCGTTTCGCCAGTCGTCGGAGAGACCCCACATGAGGTCCTCGTTACCGTCCGGCCATTTCATACCGACCAGGAAGCCGAGACTGTCGGCCAGCGGCGGCTTCCAGATCGCCATTTACCCCCCTGGGACGAGCGCCCGCGCGCACCACCGCCTCGTCACCGTCACACAGATATCCTTCCTGGGCAACCCCCCAGAACATGTGCCCCGCGCCACCGGCGGAGCCGATTGCTCTCTACCATCCGATTTGGCTATGGTCGAAATACGAGTGTCCGAGGGGAGGAGCTGGACTATGACGGAGCGAGTCGAGGTCACTCCCGATCTGCAACGCCGCGCGGCGGCAAAGGCTCAGGGCGTCAGCGATCGCATCACGCACGCCTTGACCACATTGAAGTCCGCGACGGACAGCCGCGGCACCCCGTGGGGAAACGACGAGTACGGCGAGGGTTTCGCCAAGGGCGACGGCACCAACGGCTACGAGGCGGCCCGCGAGAATCTGAAGGAACTCACCGGCAGTCTCGCGGATCATTCCGGCGACCACAGCGAGGGCCAGCAGCGATCGGCCGGTTTCCACGCCGACACCGAACACGGCAGCGCCGATCAATTCCGGTAGTCGATGGCCAACGAACACGCCAAAGAGGAACTGAGCCAGCTGCTGTCGTCGTTCGACAAGCAGGTGCAGACCATCGCCGAGATCCAGCAGCGCCGGGTGCGATTGACCGCCGCCGGAACCGCCGCCGGTAAACGCGTCACGGTCACGGTGAACGCGGACGGCACGGTGATCGACACGCGATTCGGTCCCGATGCCTACGACCTCAACCCCGCCGAACTCGGCCGGGCCGTCACCGAGGCCGCCCAGCGGGCGACCGCGGAACTGGCGCGCAGGACCGCCGAACTCATGCGGCCCTTGACGGCCGAGCGCGCCCGCCTGCCGAAGATGTCCGACCTGATCGAGGGCCTGCCCGACCTCACCGAGCGGATGCCGGTGACACCGCCGCCCTCCACGGCCCCGCCGAACGACCCCGAGCGGCTCGCGCAGGCCGGCGACTCCGACCTGCGCTTCACCGATGTCGAGGAAGTCGACTTCGACGGGAGCCGGCGGAATATCACCGACTCCAGCTGGTAGCGCCCGTCAGTGGGTGATCAGGCGCCAGTCGTCGGGGAGGTTGGAGGCGGTGATGTGGTCGCCGTCCACCGCGAGGTCTATGACCGAGCCGCCGAGGCGGAGGTCGGTGAGTTCCACGCGGCCCCAGCGGGGCGGGAGGTGGGGCAGGACGGTGAGGGTGCGACGGCGGACATCGGGTTCCAGGCCGAGGAACGAGCGGACCAGCAGGAGCGGGGCCGCGCTGGCCCACGCCTGCGGCGAGCACGACGTGGGGTAGGGAACGGGGGCGGAGAACTTGGAACGCGGGAAACCACAGAACAATTCGGGCAGGCGGCCGCCGAAGGCCGCGGCGGCGTCGAGCAGCCCGTCAGCCAGCCGGGTGGCGAGGTCGACCGCACCGGGAATGTGCCGGTAGCGCAGCAGCCCGGCCACCGCGATCGCCGTATCGTGCGGCCAGACCGAACCGTTGTGGTAGCTCATCGGATTGAAGGCGCCCATATCGGAAGCCAGTGTGCGCAAACCGAATCCGGAGTCCATCTCGGAGGTGGACAGCCGCCGGACGATCTGCTGGGCCTGGTCGTCGGTGGCGATGCCCGACCACAGGCAGTGGCCCACATTGCTGGTGAGCGCGTCGATGCGGCGCTTGTGGCCGTCCAACGCGACCGCGTACCAGCCTCGTTCGGGCAGCCAGAACGCCTCGCCGAATTTGGTCCGCAGATGGGCGGCGTGGTCGCGCAGCCGGGTGGCGGCCGTCTCCTCGCCGAATTCGTCGGCCAGTTCGGCGCGCGCGAGCAGCGCGGCGTACACGTAGCCCTGTACCTCACACAGCGCGATCGGCGCCTCCGGCAGGTGGCCGGCGATGTCGTTGATGCCGTCGAAGCTGTCCTTCCAGCCCTGGTTGACCAGGCCGCGGTCGGTGGCGCGCTGATATTCGACGAAACCGTCGCCGTCGCGGTCGCCGAAATGGGTGATCCAGTCCAGCGCGGCGTCGGCGGCGGGCAGCAGCGCCTGGATGTCCTCGCGGGCCGCGCCCCAGCGCCGCGCCTCGGCCAGCAGCATCACGAAAAGCGGTGTGGCGTCGACGGTTCCGTAGTAGACCTCGCCGCCCAGCGCCAGCCCGCCGGAGGGGCCGCGGCGGATCTCGTGCATGATCCGTCCCGGCTCCTCCTCGGTGAGCGGATCCGCGCGCTGGCCCTGCAGTTCCGCCAGCCGCTGCAGCGTGCCCATCGCCAGGCCCACATCCAGCGGCAGCGCCATCCACGCCGTGAGCAGGCTGTCGCGCCCGAACAGCGTCATGAACCAGGGCGCCCCGGCGGCCACGAAGGTGCGGCCGTCGTGGGAGTCGTCGTGGATCTGCAGTGCGCCCAGATCGCCCTCGGTGCGCTGCAGGACCGCGGTGAGCAGCGGGTCGCCCGTGGTGAGCTTGGTCGCGGTATCGCGCCACGCCTCGATCTTGCGGCCGGGCTCGCTGGTCTCGTAGCGCTCGCCGGGCCGCAGCGGCAGCTGCACGCGCTGATTCGCCATGGTCGGCTGGGCCAGGATCTCGGTCTGCCAGTGCCCGCCCGCCGGTACCACGATCCGCCACGACATCGAGCCGGGCAGCACCGCGGGCAGTTCCGACGACGAGATCGCCAGTCCGCGAGACCGATCGGCGCGATCGTTGAGCAGCAGCTCGTTGTCGGTGACCATGATCTCGGCCCGGCCGTGGCCCTCGCGACCCTCCTTGACCGCGAACAGGTCGACGAAATCGGCGTCGGCGAACAGCTCCAGCGTCACCGCCGTGGGTTCGCGGCCCAGGTTCTCCAGCGAGATCGTCTCGCGCAGGCCGTCGGCGACCAGCCGCTCCCGCACCACCAGCAGGCTGCTGTCGGCGGCGCCGGCCCGGGGTGGCCGCCGCGAGATGAAACGCGCGGTGAACGCCTCCGGGCTCAGCACCGACAACGGTTCGGGGCGCTGCCCGTCCACCCGCAGCTCCCACCGCGACACCACCCGGGCGTCGCGGTAGAACAGGCCCTGCGCGGTGCCGGGCTCGACGTCGCCGACGCGGTCGGACAGGCAGAACGTGCCGCCCTCGACCAGCGTGACCGTGCCGCCCGAGCCGCCGAGCAGCGACGGCTCGCCGGAATTCAACGGTGTCGGCCCCGTCACGCGGAATCACCCGGCGCGGCGCCGTACGGCACCGACGCCGCCGACCTGGAACGAATCGCCGTGGCCCCGCGGGCGCCGCGCGGCGCGCGGCGCGACCGCAGCACCTTGCGGTACACCTGCTCGTAGCCGCGGCCGAGGGTGTCCTCGCCGAAGTTCGCGGCCACGTGCGCCCGGCATGCCTCCGGGTCGTAGGTCCGTACTTCCTTCATCGCGATCGGCAGTTCCGCCGGATCGTCACAGATGCGGCCGGTCACGCCGTCGACGATCACCTCGGGGACCGCGCCGCCGCGCAGCGCGACCACCGGTGTGCCGCACACCATCGCCTCGATCATCACCATTCCGAACGGTTCCTCCCATTGCACCGGGAACAACAGACATGTGGCTTCGGACAACAACTTTCGCTTCGCGGCGGCGTCGGCCATACCGAAAACGTGGTCCCGCTCGGTGAGCAACGGCCGCACCGCCCTGTCGAAATACGCCAGTTCCGGGGGTTCCTTGCACTTGCCGGCCAGCACCAGCGGCATACCGACCGCGTGCGCGGCCGCCAACGCCAGGTGCGGAGCCTTGCATTCGCTGAACCTACCCAGGAACAGAGCGTAGTCGTTCTTCCGCGCTCGGAAAGGCCAATCGCCGATGCGCACCGCATTGTGTACGCGCCCGGCCCAATTCAGGTCGGGAGCGAGTTCCCGCTGCCGGTCGCTGATCGCCACCAGCGAGACGTCCGGGCCCAGTTCGCGGTAGTAGGTATAGGGTTCGCCGTCCACCGGGCCGTGCACGGTGACCACCGTCGGTAATCCCAGGTCCCGGTAGAACGGGGCGTTGAGCGGTCCGGCGAAGGTGTGGTCGTGCACCAGGTCCACGCCCTCCCGCGCGACCAGGCGCTCGAGCGCCCGGCGAACCTTCATCGCGTGCAGCACCTCCGGGAACGGATCGCCCAGCCGCTCGGCCTGGATCTCGTCCCACAGCGAGATGAATCGGGCATCCGTACCGGGCTCGCCGGCGCCGAAGAGGGTGACCTCGTGGCCGCGACCGACCAGCGCCGCGATCAGATCGGCGACCACCGCCTCCACCCCGCCGTAGGCCTTGGGCGGCACGTCGAAGTACGGCGGAACCACCATGGCGATGCGGAAGGTCTCGCGGGCGGGCGGCACGGCGAACGAGGCGACTCGCGCGGAGGACTGTGCAGAGGTCGTGATCTGCGTCGGAGCCGAGAACTGTGCGTTCATTTTTCCTCTCCTGAGGACACACAAGCGGTCGGCGCTCACCCACATTGAGCGCCGAAAAGTGTCCGCAGCGGCACCCGAACGGATTGATCCCGTCAGATCACGTCGGAGGAGAGGCCCACCTCCGGACCTCGGTGCACGACAGCGCAGACCTCCCTCACGGAGGCGAGTTCGGCAATGAAATCTGCCCGGATGTCCCGGTACCGGTGCGCGCGGCGGTGGCGGCGCTGGCCGGCGCACAGGCGCGCTCCGAGGCGCTTCATCGCGTCGTTTTCGGCCAGCGGCTGATTCCCACTCTAGTCCTGGACACGACATCCGTCGGCGGTTCCGCCAAGGTTGCCGAGATGTAAGAGACGGATGTAAGCACAAGGGCTGCAACATGATTCGAAGATCTCGACTCATGTTGCAGCCCCGCGACGGAATCAGCTCTCGGCAGCCTTACGGTAGCCGCGCACCGCCAGCGCCCCGAACACCGCGATCAGCCCGATCGCCCAGGCCAGGGTCTGCAGCATCGGCGTCGCCAGCGGTCCGCCCAGCATGAAGTTGCGCATGGCCTCGATGGCGCAGCTCATCGGCTGACCGCGCACGATCGGCTGCAGCCAGCCCGGATAGTTCTGCACCGGAACGAATCCCGAGTTGAAGAACATGCCCACCAGCACCACGATCGCGAACAGCTGCACGACCTTGTCACCGGCGGCGCTGACGCCGACCATGACGACCAGCGGCGTGAATCCGGCGATCACGATCATCGGCACCACCAGCACGCCGAGCGCCCCGGCCCAGCCGTGCTCGAAGCGCAGGCCGAGCAGCATCCCGACCACGACCACCACGACGGTCGCCGCGGCCGCGCGCCCGCATTCCGCCAGCAGCCGGCCCACCAGGCCGGAGGCTCGGTGGATCGGCAGCACCCAGAACCGGCGCAGCAGACCGCTCTCCCGCTCGCCGAACAGCGACAGGCCGGTGCCCATCGCGCCGTACATGGCACCGGCCACCGCGATCATCGGCACGAATCCGTAGATGGGATCGGTATCGCCGGTCGCGCCCAGCGCCTTGTCCAGCACCAGGTCGTACATCAGCAGCAGGAGGATCGGGAACGCCAGGGTGCTGGTGATCACCTCCGGCTGCCGCGACCACCGGCGCAGCAGGCGACCGGCCTCCACCAGGCTCTGCTCGGTCAGTGCACTCATGCCCGTCGTCCTTCCGCGCGCACCGCCAGGACAGCGCCGATCACCAGCAGGCCCACGATCCAGGCCACCGCCACGCCGAGTTCGGAGACGTACCGGCCGTCGGCCAGCCCGCGCAGCGCGGCAGTGATCTGCGAGACCGGCTGATTACGGACGAAGGGCTGGATCCAGCCCGGGAAGCCCTCCGCCGGAACGAAACCCGTCGAGGCGAGGATCAGCAGCAATTGCGGGCCGAACAGGACCGTGCCACTCAACTCCGAATTGCGGGTGACGGTGCCGAGGGCGTCGGTCGCGAAGACCAGCGCCGCACCGAAAGCCAGCACCAGTACCACGAAAAGGACTGCCGCACCGGCGGACTGGAAGCGGAAGCCGAAGATCGTGCCGATGATCAGCGCGCCGACGAGCGCGGTGACCGTGCGCAGCAGGCTCGCGGACATGCGGGCGCTCACCGGAATCCACGGCGGCACCGGCATGGACCGCAACCGGGTGGCCATGCCGCCCACCACCTCTCGCGCGGCGCGGTCGCCGGCGAACATGGAGGTGAAGAACATCGCGAACACCGCGATGACCGGCAGCAGATACTGGGCGTAGTCGACGCCCGGCGCCTCCAGCGATTTGCGCAGCGGCACGTAGAAGCAGATGAAGAAGACCATCGGCTGGAACAGCGCCAGCACCACGTCGCCCTGCCGGAGCGTGGCGCGGACATTGCGGCCGCTCAGCGCGCTGAACTGCAACCACGCCGGAATCGACAGGCCTTCCCGGGACAGGTCCGGCGACTGTACCGCCGCCGTCACGCCCCGGCCCCCACGGTCGGCTTGGTCAGCTCGATGAAGACCTCGTCGAGCGAGGGCCGGCGCAGCGCGATATCGATCAATTCGATTCCCGCGGTGGTGATCCGGCTCAGCGCCTCCGACAGCGTGGCCGCGCCGTCCGGAGCGGGGAGCGACACCCGGTCCCGCGAATCCGCGATCGTGATCTCGCCCAGGCCGGACAGCGCCGTCACCACGGCGGGCACGTCGCCGGCGTCGACCGGGACCACCTCGCAGTAGCTGTCGCCCGACCGGGCCTTGAGCTGGTCGGCGGTGCCCTCGGCGATCACGGTGCCCTTGTCGATGACGATGATGTTGTCGCTCAACGCATCCGCCTCCTCGAGGTACTGCGTGGTGAGCAGGATCGTCACGCCCTGCTCCTTGAGCGAGCGCACCAGCGCCCACAGGCTCTGCCGGCTCACCGGGTCCAGGCCGGTGGTGGGCTCGTCGAGGAATACCACGCTCGGCGGGCGCACCAGCCCGCAGGCGATATCGATGCGCCGCCGCATACCACCGGAGTACTGGCCGACCCGGCGGTCGGCGGCCTCGGTGAGCGCGAACTGCTCGAGCAGGTCCGTGGCCCGGGCCTGGGCGGCCTTGCGCCGCAGGCCCATGAGGCGGCCGAACAGCACCAGGTTCTCGCGGCCGGTGAGCATTTCGTCCAGGGCGGCGTACTGGCCCGTGAGCATGATGGACGAGCGCACCTTCGCGGCGTCACGCACCACGTCGTACCCGGCGACCTCGGCGCGGCCCGCGTCGGGCCGGGTGAGCGTGGACAGGATGGAGACGGTCGTGGTCTTGCCGGCGCCGTTCGGGCCGAGCACGCCCAGCACGCTGCCGGTCGGCACGCGGAAGGTGACGCCCCGCAGGGCCTTCACCTCACCGAACGACTTCTCCACCGACTCCACCACGATCGCGTTGTCGCCCGCTCCCGGCGAACCGGCCGCTCCTGTCACTGATTCCGACACAATGCTCTCCGTCTGAGTGCTCATAGATCCCCGCGGCTATTACTTTGGTAACGCTAACCTAATTAACCGCGCACTTCCACCCCTTCGCCGCGGGCGCGGGCCGGGTTCAGGCCAGGAGCGAGACCACCTCGTCGAGCGACGCGCCGCCCAGGATGGCCGTCACCGGCAGGTCCCGCTTCAGATCGGATTCGACGCGTTTGCGCAGGTCCAGGGCCTGGAGCGAATCCAGCCCGAGGGCGACGAGCGGGATCGAGCCGTCGATGGATTCGGTGCTGCCCAGGCCCATCACGGTGCGCAGCGCGTCCCGCACGGTCTCGGCGGTATCGCGCGGCGCGGCACGCACCGGAGTCAGCACGGCCTGCACCTCCGTATCCGCTTCGGCGGCAGCCGGATTCGCGGTCTCCGCGGCGTCCACCGGTTCGTCGGGCAGTTCGGCGAAGAGGTTCTGGTAGCCGAATACCGTGTACAGCTCCCGGATTCGGCCCCATTCCGCCGCCGCCACGAGCACATTCGCCGCGTCCGGCGCGAATCCGGCCGCCACGGCCGCCTTCGGCTCCATCGGCAGCAGCCCGGTGCCGCTGATCTTGGCGAGCGCCTCGGCATTGTCGGCGCCGACGGCCCGCCACAGGCCCCACTGCACCGAGGAGCACCGCACGCCCTCGGCCCGGTAGTGCGCGGCGGCGGCGTCGAGCAGCCGGTTGACCGCCGAGTACACCATGTGCCCGCGGCCGCCGAGGGTCGCCGACAGCGAGGAGCACAGCACGATCCGGCCGTCGGCGGCGAGCGGGACGTGGCGCACCAGATGATCCAGCGCGACGGTTTTCGCCAGGGCGGCGGCGCGGATCGTCTCCGGGGTGGGCACGGCCTCCGCCGCGGAATAGTCCACAGCCGCATGCACGATCAGGGTCGCCGGGGTGTCGCGGAAGTCCCCGGCGAGCGCGCGCACGGCGGCCTCGTCGCCGACATCGCAGGTCCTGCGGGCGATCTCGGTCTTCGACGAACGCTGGATGTCCCGAACACGTTGCACGGCGGCCGGATCGCCACCGGTCCGGCTGACGAGGGTGATCCGGCCCGCGCCCGCGGCGGCGAAGCGCTCGCAGAAGTCGAGCCCGAGTTTGCCGGTGCCGCCGACGATCACGACCTCCCGCAGGTCCGCCGCGTCGAGCGGGGCGTCGGCGGCGGTGTCGTCGACGATCAGGCGCTTGGCGTAGACGCCGCCGTCGCGGACGGCGAGTTCCGGCTCCCCGGCGGTGTGCAGCGATTCCACCAGGCCCTTCGCCGCCGCGGCCGGTTCGGTTCCGGCGGCCAGGTCGAGGTGGCGGAACGTGACGCCGATGTGTTCGGCCGCCAGGCACCGGAATCCGGCCTGAGCGGCGGCGTGGAACGGGTCGGGGACATCGGTTTCCAGCACCTGTTCGCCGCCGGTGGTGACGAGCCAGACATCGGTCACGCCCGAGAGATCCGCCAACCACGCACGGTCGCCGAGGAATTCGGCGATATCGTCCACCGCGGTCGCGACCCCGTCTCCCTCCGGACGCGGTAGCAGCACGACGAGGGTGTCGAACGCCGCTGTGGGCGCGCCGGTTTCGTCGGTGTAGACGACCGTCGCGCCGAGCCGAGGCGCGGCCGCGCAGATCGAGGACACCAGATCGGCGCAGCGGCCGGTGTGGTCCACCAGCGCCAGCGTGCGGGGAGGCACCATCTTTCGCCGCGACAGGCGCGTCCAGTGCTCGGCGTAGCGTTGCGGGACGACCGTTCCGTCGGTGGCGTGCTCCCCCGCCGCACGCCGGGGCGCGGATCCCGCCGCCTCGTACGGGTACGGCGCCCACAGCGTCTTCGGGGTCATCCGGGTGTTCGGGAAGTCCAGCAGCGGCAGCGCGACCGCGCCGCCGGACGCGCTCACACGCAATGCGTCCCACCGGAATCCGGCGTCGTGCACCGCGACCGTGGCCAGGCTGCGGGTGAATTCGCGCAGATCCTCGGCCGACCGCCGCGAGGTGCCCAGCGCCTGGAAGGACCGCTGCGGCGTCACTCCCGCCAGGTTCTCCTGGATGGCCAGCATGAGCGTCGGATGCTCGGAGATCTCGAGGAAGGTGTCGGCGCCGCGCTCGGCGGCGATCGCGATGGCCCGGTCGAACCGGACGCGATTGCGCAGGTTGAGGTACCAGTAGTCGATGATGGGCAGGTCGGAGCCGACGCGGTCGCCGAGGGTGGCGCCGATGAAGTCGATCTCGGAGTCCAGGAACGACTCGTTGTCCATATCGTCGCCCACGGTGGCGTTCAGCTCGTCGCGGAAACCGCTGACGTAGGAGGTGTGCGCCGGATATTGGACGCGAATCTCCTTGGCGAATTTCCCGGCGGCATTGAGCAATTCGACGATCGCCAGCACCGCGGCCCGCTCGCCGGAGATGGCGAGGATGTGCGGCGAGTTGACCACCGACAGTTCCGCGAATCCCGCGTGCCGGGCCAGCAGGTCCTCGCACTCGTCGCGGTCGATGCCGACGACCGCCATGGAGAAGCCGGTCAGCTGCAATCCGTCGACGATCGTCGCGCGGCTGGTCACGATCCGCGCCGCGTCGCGCAGCGTCTGCGCGCCCGACACGTACGCGGCGGCGATCTCGCCCTGCGAGTGCCCCACGGTCGCCGCCGGGCGCACCCCGACCGCCGCCCACATCGCGGCGACGCCGACCATCTGCATGAACAGGGCCGGCTGCACGGTCCGCGCGGAGTCGTCGGCCGGCGCGTCCACATCCAGCAGGTACGGCAGCGGCGACCACGAGTACAGCTCGTGGAACACCTTGTCGCACTCCTCGACCGCGGCGCGATACGCCTCGGAGTGGTCGTAGAGCATGCGTCCCATACCGGGCCGCTGGCTGCCCTGACCCGGGAAGACGTAGGCGATCCGCCGTGCCGTCGCCGCCTGCCCGGAACTCACCACGTCCGAATGCGGTTCCCCTGCCGCGACCGCACGCAGCGCCGCCAGTAGCGACTCGCGCCCGGTGGCCATCACCAGCGCTCGGTACCGGCGCGCGACGCGGGTACGGAAGATCATGTCGGCGATCCGGTCCGGGGCGACCTCGTCGTGCTCGGCGACGTAGTCGGCGATGACCGCCGCCTCGCGGCGCAATCCCTCGGGAGTGTCCGAGGACAGCAGGACCGGAACGCTGCCGTCCGGAAGTCGGTAGCTAGACATGGATCTCCTCTTCCACGGCCGGAACGGCCAGCAGCGCATGGGCATTCGTGCCCGAGACGCCGAACGACGAGACCGCGCCGTAGCGGATCCCGTCGTGCGGCTGCCAGTATTCGAGCTTGGCAGCCAGGCGCAGTCCCGACGCCTCCCAATCCACCCCGGTGGTCGGGTTGTCGGCGAAGCGGGTCGGCGCGATATATCCGTGTAATCCGCTGAGCAGCACCTTGATCAGGCCGAGCATGCCCGCGGCCGCCTGGGCGTGACCGAGATTCGACTTCACCGAGCCCAGGCGCGCGTCGGCGGAACCGTAGACCTCCTGCAGCGCGGCCAATTCGAGCGGATCGCCCACCGCGGTCCCGGTGCCGTGCCCCTCGATCATGCCGACCAGGCTGGGCGAGATGCCCGCGGCCGCAACGGTCTTGCGGATGAGCCGCTCCTGCGCCTCGGTGCTGGGCACCGCGATCGGCGCGCCGCTGCCGTTGTGGTTGACGCGGGTCGCGAGAATCCGGCCGTAGATCCGGTGCCCGAGGGCGCGGGCGCGCGACTCGCGTTCCAGGACAACCACTCCGGCGCCCTCGCCCCACAGCGTGCCCGTCGCGTCCTCGGAGTACGGCTTGCACTGCCCGTCCGCGGACAGCGCGTTGTTCTTGGAGAATTCGAAGAACGCCCCGGGCGAACCCATCACGCACACCGCACCGGCGAGCGCCCACTCGCATTCGCCGTCGCGGATGGCCGCCGCGGCCAGATGCAGGGCCGCCAGCGACGAGGCGCACGCGGTGTCCACCACGATCGACGGCCCGCCCAGGCCCAGGCAGTGGGAGATCCGGCCGGCCGTGGCGCCGAGCGCGGTGCCGGTGGCCCGGTAGCCGCTGAAGTCGTTGACCTCGGCGGCGTGCGGACCGTACTCGGTCTGCGACGCGCCCATGTAGCAGCCGACCTCGTCGCCGTCGATGGCGCCCGGATTGATTCCGGCGTTCTCCAGCGCACGCCATGCCACCCGCAGCGCCACCCGCTGTTGCGGGTCCATGGCGATCGCCTCGCGCGGCGTGATGCCGAAGAACAGCGGATCGAATTCCGCGGCGGCGTCGAGGAATCCGCCCGCGTCGCGGACCTCGGACCAGCCCTCGACGTCCGACAGCGACAGCAGCCGCTCGATCGGCCAGCCGCGATCGCGCGGGAACGGCCCGGTCAGATCCCGGGCCTCCGACAGCGCCGCCCAGTACTGCGCGGGCGTCTCGATACCGCCCGGCGCCTCGACGGCCATGCCGGTGATGACGATCGGATCGCTCATCGAGCGATCTCCAGTTCGGCCGCGAGCAGTTCCGACACCCCCGCGACCTGGTCGTGCAGATAGAAGTGCCCGCCGTCGAACATCTCGACCTGCAGGTCGGCCGCCGTGTGGCGCTGCCAGCCGTACAGCTCGCCCATGGTGACGAAATCGTCGTCGCTGCCGCCCATCGCGCGGATCGGCGCCTGCACCCGCACATCCACCGGGCAGGCGTAACGGTCGAAGGCGGCGTAGTCGGCCTTCAGCACCGGCAGCGCCATCTTCATCAGGTCCCGATTGCCCAGCACATCGGTGCCGGTGCCCTGGAGGCCGGTGAGATGGTCGAGCAGCTGATCGTCGTCGGTCGGGTGATTCGGCATATCCACCACGCGCGAGGGCGCCACCGTGCCGGAAATCCCCAGCAGCCGCACCGGAATTCCGGCGTCCTCGGCGAGCCGGGTGAATTCGAACGCCACGATCGAGCCCATGCTGTGGCCGAATACGGTGATCGGCTCGCCCCGGTTGAACGACGAGCGGGAGAATTCGGCGAAGGCCCCGGCGGCGATCTCCGGCAGGGTCTCGAGCGCCGCCTCGCGGGCGCGGTCCTGCCGTCCCGGATACTGCAGCACGACGACATCGAAATCCTCGGACAGCCGCTTCGAGAACGGCCGGTACGTCGACGCGCCGCCGCCGGCATGCGGACAGATCACCAGCGGCGCCGACCCGGCCGCACGCGGCTTGTGAAACTGTCTGACCCAACCGGGTGTCGTTGCCATATCACACATCTCTCTTCCCACAGGCTGGAATGGGCCGCAGCGAATTCCGGGCACAGGTCCGGCAGCGGGCGGCCGAGCGCATCCCGATCCGCCCGACTGCTATCACCTCACCTACATATGGCCTGGCCGGACCTGGATCCACCCCGGCCGTATGTAGGTGAGGCAAACCTAATATACCGGAGCGATGCCCTAGGAAACAGGGGCCCTTCCCATGACCGAACAGACACTTCCGCAGCTCGGCTATCACTGCGGAAGGCTGCTCGGCAAACCTCGGGCGCGCGGTGGGTCACGCGTCCGGATCGCGCACGGCGACAAACACTTTCTGGTCGAGTACCGCCAGCGGATGCCCGGCCTCGGGTCGCACGGGCAGGGGCGTGAGGCCCGCTTCCGTGAGCTGATCCAGCCATTCGCGTTCGGTCAGGAAGATGCGATCCGTTCCCGCCCGCACATCGGTCTCCCCCGCGCGCGCCTGATCCGCGCGCGGCGACATCAGGAAATGCACGGAGGTCAGCATCAGGCAGTGCGCCCGGCAGAACTCGAGGAAGACGAGCGCGCCGCCGGGTTCCAACAGGTCGCGCAGTTCGCGCAGGGTCCGCCCGATGTGCTGCGCGTTGTGCAGCACATTCGACGCGAGCACGATGTCGCAGCGGGGCTGCTTCGGCAGATCCGCGTTCATATCCACGATGCCGAATCGCATTCCCGGTACGCCGGTGAAGCGCTTGCGGGCCGCGTTGAGGAAGAATGTGGACAGGTCGGTGAAGTGGTAATCGACCGACTCCCCGGCCATTCCGGCCACGATTTCGCTGGTCAATCCGCCTACACCCGCGCCGAGTTCGAGGATCCGGGTGGTCGGCCGTTCGGTGCGTAGCCGTGCGGCGATCTCCGCGACCGCCTCCCGCGCGGCGATATTCAGGTACCGGCTGCCCAGGTTGTCCCGGTAGAACGTATCGGCCGTATCCATATCGCCGTTCGGGAACAACAGTTCCTGTACCCGCAGCCGATCCTGCGCCAGCTCAAGCAGGCGGTCGGCGGAACCGGCCAGGAAGGTGGCGAATTCGCTCGCGTACCCGAGATCCGCGCACACCTCGGACAGATCGGTCCGCGACGGTTCCGGCACCGCACGGACATACCGGTGCCCGCGCCCCGAATCACCCTCCAGACACCCGTTCTCCGTCAACGCCAGCAGCCACTGCCGCAACAGCCACCGATGCCGAGGCGCGAATTCCAATGCGTCCGCGACCTCTTCGTCCCGTCGAAACTCCCGCTCATCCAGCACCGGCCGCAAAACCCGCAACATGGCCCGCAACCCGAAGAGATCCAAATCCCCCCGGGCAGAACGGATCTTGTCGGCCTGCACGCCGGTCATGTCGGCCTGCCCACTCGATTCCCCGGCATGCTTTTGGCCGGGGCCCCCTGCCGCCCCGACAGCCGAGCTACCACCGACCATGCGGACGACGTCATCCAGTGAAGCACCCCCGATGAGGTCGGCTACCGGCACCTCGCGACGGAATTCCTCGTCGATCCGCCTGCGCAACTCCAGGGCCTGGAGGGAGTCCAATCCGACTGCCACCAGAGGACGCGCGGTATCGATGGTCCCCAGGTCGTCCGCGCCGATGACCTCGGCCAGCAGTTGGAGCAGGCGCTGGGGAGCGTCCGCGGCGGGAGCCACCGTGTTCACCACGGGCTCGGGCACAACGGCCTCGGGAGTCTCCAGCTGCGAGAGCACCGGCCCGTAGCCGTACTGTCCCAGCACGGAACGCCCACGGTCCCAATCGAACGCGGTGACCAGCGAGTTCTGGGCGAGCCCGCTCAGGCCCAGGGCGATGGCGTCCTCGGACCGCATCGGCAGATATCCCACGCTCGCCAGCACATCGCCCGCCGAGGTACCCGCACCCCGGTGGACCGCCCACTGCCCCCACTGCACCGAGACGACGTTCCGGCCCTCGGCGCGCAGCCGGTGGGCCAGCGCGTCGAGCATGCGGTTGGCCGCGGCGTAGACGCTCATCCCACGCCCGCCCAGCGTTGCCGCCAGCGAGGAGCACAGCAGCAAGCGGCAATCATCGGTCGTCGCAAGCGAATCCAGCACATTCGCGATGCCGACGACCTTGCCGCGCACGGCCTCGTCGGCCTGTTCCGGAGTGACATTCGCGAGTTCGATATTCGTCAGCCCCGCGATATCGGCGGCCGCGTGGACGACCAGACCCGCGGGCATATCGCGCAGCTCGTCGGCCATCCGCCGGACGGCGCCCGCATCACCGACATCGCAGGAGATCACGCGGATCTCGGCCCCGAGCGCACGGATCCCCCGCAGGCGCTCGGCGATCTCCGCGGTCTCCCCCGACCGGCTCACCAGCGCGACCCGCCGCGCACCGTGCCGCGCGACGTGCTCGCAGAACTCGAGCCCGACCGCGCCGGTGCCGCCCAGAATGACGACATCCTCCGGGACGGCCACGGGGTCGATGCCGTCGAGATCCGCCTCGACCAGCCGCTTCGCGTACAGCGACCCGCCGCGCAGCGCCAGCTCCGGCTCGTCGGCGGTATGCAGCGCGGTGACGATCGAGGCCGCGCCGTCCGCGCCGGCGCCGTCCGCCGCCAGATCCAGATGGCGGAACGTGATGCCGGGATATTCGGTTCCCGCGCAACGGAATCCCGCCGCGGCGGCCGCGTGCACCGAATGCGGCAGCGCGTCACCGCGCACCGCGACCTCACCGGCGACCGTCACCAGCCACCAGTCACGCACGGCCGCACCGGGTTTGGCCCACCAGCCCCGGGTCCCGAAGAACTCCGCGATCTCGGCGACGGCCGCGGCGGCGGACGGCTCGGGCCGCGCCGGCAACAGGACCACGAGGGTGTCGGCATCACCGGTATCGCCGCCGGGCGCGTCGACCAGCCGCGCGGTCGCCCCCTGTTCCGCGGCCCGCGCGCACAGCGCCGCAGCGAGATCCGCGCACCGGCCGGTGTGATCGATGACCCCGATCGAGCGCGGCGGCGTCAGCGACCGGTACGCCAGTCGGTTCCAGGTCTCGATCAACTGCTGCGGAGGCGCGGTCCGCACCGTGGCGGCGACGGGCGGCGGCGCGACAGGGAGCGGCGCGACCCGTTCCACGGGCGCAGCACGTTCCGTGACGGAGTTGTACGGCAGCCACAGCTGCGACTCGTTCATCTCGGTATTCGGGAAATCGTCCAGCGGCAACCGGACGACCTCCTCGGATTCCACACGCAACCGCTCCCACGAGTAGTCCAGATCGTGCACGGCCAGGGCCGCGAGATTGCGTGTGAACTCCGCCAGATCGGCGGCGGCCCGGTTCGAGGTGCCGGTCACCGTGGTCCGGCGGCCGGACGTGGCGACGTTCTCCTGGATGGACAGCGCCAGCGTCGGATGTTCGGACAGTTCGACGAAGGTGTCGACCTCCCGCTCGACGGCCGCCTCGATGGCCTTGTCGAAGCGGACGGTGTTGCGCAGATTCCAGAACCAGTACTCGTCCACCGGCAGGTCCGCGGTTACCGCCTCGCCGAGAGTGGCTCCGAGGCAATCGATCTCGGTGTCGAGGAAGTGCCGGTGTTCCAGCCGCCCGTCCACCGCCTCCTGCACCTGCTGGCGGACCTCGGTGACCCGGTCGGTGTGCGCGGGATACTCCACGCGGATCAGGCGAGCGAATCTGTCCCGGGCCGTGAGGGTTTCCACGACGTCCTCGACCGTGCCGCGCTCGCCCGAGATGCCCACCATGCGTGGTGAATTGATGACCGAGACCTGCGCCCAGCCGGAGCGCCGAGCCAGCAGTTCCTCGCATTCCTCGCGGTCGGCGGCGACGACGGCCATCGCGTACCGGTCCGAGGCGATGGTGTCGACCGCCCGCGCGCGGGCGCCCACCACCAGTACCGCGTCGGCCAGCGTCATCGTGCCGGATACGTACGCCGCGGCCAGTTCGCCCTGGCTGTGGCCGACGACCACATCGGGACCGATGCCGACGGACCGCCACATGGCGGCCAGCCCCACCATCTGGGTGAACAGCGCGGGCTGCACCACGGTCGCGCTGTCGCCGGCCGCGAGGTCCTCGTCCAGCAGGTATGCCTTCGGCGAGACGCCGAACAGCTCCTCGAAGAGGGCGGCGCAGCGATCGACCTCGGCCCGGAAGGCGGGCATGTGCTCGTAGAACAGCCTGCCCATCCCCGGGCGCTGCCCGCCCTGTCCCGGAAAGACATAGGCCGACCGGCGCGTTCCGGCGGGCTCCGCCGAGCGGACCACCGCCGGGTGCGCCCGCTCGTCCGCGATCGCCCGCAGCGCCGCGATCAGCTCGTCCCGGGAGCCGACCATGGCCAGCGCCCGGTGCCGCCGGGCGGCCCGCGTCCGGAACAGCATGTCGGCGATGCGATCGGGCGAAATCCCCGGCCGCGCTTCGGCATACGACAGCACGGCCGCGGCCTCGCCGGGCAGCAGTCCGAGATTGTCCGCCGACAGCAGGATCGGCACCGAACCGTCGGGAAGCCGGTAGCTAGACATACTCGGCCTCCTCCGCGACGGGCATCGCGACGATCGCGTGCGCGTTGGCGCCGCCCGCGCCGAACGCGGAGACCGCGCCGCAGCGGACGCCGTCGCGCGGTTCCCACGGTTGCAGCGTCGTGGCCAGCCGCAGGCTGGCCCGGTCCCAGTCGACCCTGGTCGTCGGATTGTCCGAGAACAGGCTCGGCGGGATGCTGCCGTACCGGCCGGCCAGTAGCAGTTTGATCAGGCCCATGACGCCCGCGGCCGCCTGAGTGTGACCGATATTCGATTTCACCGAGCCGAGCAGAGTGTCGGAATCCGTTGCGCCGTAGGTGTTCTGCAAAGCCGTGAGTTCCACCGGATCACCGGCCCGGGTGGCGGTGCCGTGGCCCTCGACCATGCCCACGTCGGCCGGGTCGATGCCCGCCAGATCGAGGGTCTTGCGAATCACCCTCTCCTGCGCGTCGATTCGGGGCGTGAGGATCGGTTTGCCCTTCCCGTTGTGATTGTGCGCGGAGGCCAGCAGCCGGCCGTAGACGCGGTGGCCCAGCCGCCGCGCGCGCGACTCCTTCTCCAAGAGAACGAATCCCGCGCCCTCGCCCCACAGCGTGCCGCTGGCGTCGTCGGCGTAGGACCGGCAGTGCCCGTCCGCCGAGAGCGCGTTGTGCTTGGAGAATTCGTAGAACAGGATCGGCGATCCCATCACGCAGACGCCCCCGGCGAGGGCCCAGTCGCATTCCCCGCCGCGCACCGCGGCCGCGGCCAGGTGCAGCGCGGTCAGCGACGAGGTGCAGGCGGTATCGACGGTCACCGACGGCCCGATCAGTCCGAGGCAGTGCGACACTCGCCCGGCCACGCTCATCGTCACCTGGCTGACCACCCGGTGCCCGCTGTACTCGTTGACCTCGGCGCCGCGCGGGCCGTATTCCATCGGCAGGACGCCGACGAAGCAGCCGGCGTCCTCTCCGTCGAGCGCGGCCGGATTGATGCCGGAGTTCTCGAGCGCCTTCCACGCCACCCGCAGCGCCACCCGCTGCTGCGGGTCGGTCGCGAGCGCCTCGCGCTGACTGATGCCGAAGAAGGCCGGATCGAACGAGGCGGCCCGGTCCAGGAAGCCCCCGGCGTCGCGGACCGTGCCCCAGCCGTCCAGCCGGGCCAGCGACAGCATGTCCTCGATCGGCCACCCGCGATCGCGCGGGAACGGCCCGATCAACTCCTTCGCATCGGCGAGCGCCGACCAGTACGAGCCCGGTCCCTCGATGCCGCCGGGCGCCTCGACGGCCATCCCGGCGATGACGACGTGATCGACGTCGTCCTTGGTAGACAAAGTCATAAGAGTCCTCCCCGTCAGGCCGCCGGCCCGACGGTCGCGCGCCGCGCCGTGACGGCCGCGATCGTGTCGACATGGTCGTTCAGGAAGAAGTGCCCGCCTTCGAACACCGTGACCTCGACGTCGTCGCTGTGGCGACGCCAGCCGTGCAGGTCCGCGATGGAGACGATGGGGTCGTGTTCACCGCCGAGCGCGTGGATCCGCGCGGACAGTTCCACCTCCGGAGACGGCGAATACGCGTCGGAGGCACGGTGATCGGCCTGGAGGACCGGCAGCGCCATGCGCATGATCTCCCGGCTGTCGAGCACATCGGAGCCCATGCCCTCGAGCATGGTCAGGTGGTCCAGTAGTTCCTCGTCGCCGGTGGGTGTCGGCGGCCGGAACTCCGCGCGGGCGGGCGGGACCGCCGCCGAGACCGTCAACTGCCGCACGGAGATACCCGCGGCCTCGGCGAGCCGGACGAATTCGAACGAGACGAGCGCCCCCATGCTGTGGCCGAACGCGTAGATCCCGGTGCCGCGGTCGAACGCGGAGTTCCGGAATTCGGCGAGCGCGCCGGCGGCGAGTTCGGGCAGCGAGGTCGGCAGCGGCTCGTGCGCGCGGTCCTGCCGGCCCGGATATTGAAAGACGATGACGTCGAAGTCTCTGCTGAACGCCTTGGAGAACGCGCGATAGGTCGACGCGCCGGCACCGGCGTGGGGGAAGATCAATAACGGCGGCCCGCCGGCCGCACGCGATTTATGGAACTTCCGGATCCAGCCCGGTCTGTGCATATCATCCATCCCCTTCGTTGCGGATCGAATCGGCATGCGACGCAATCCGTGTGCGAGCGATCACCGCACGGCGTCACCCGGTCCCTGTGCGTTCGCGATCGCGGCGATGCCGCGATTCCACAGCTCACCCAGCCGGTCTGCCTCGGCCTCGGTGAACAGTGCCGCGCTCCACCGCCACTGCGTGGTGAACTGCGGTCCGTCGGGCGTATGTCCCACGGCCGCTACGACATCCAGGGCGTAGCGCAGCGGCAGGTCGGGTTCGGGGGCGATCGGCATGGCGTCGGCGAAGGCCGCGTCGGTGCTGATCGACCAGGCGGGCCGATCCTGCTCGATGAGATCGGAGCGGCCCAGGTAGTTGAATTCGACCTGAGGCTCCGGCGCGCCGGCCAGTTCGGGCACGCGCGCCACGTCTTGGAGTAATCCGAAATCGACGCCGTGGCGAGGCACCTCGCAGACGTGCGATGCCACCGCACGCAGGAGTTTCCCGGCCGCGGCCGGGTCCGCCGCCGCGGTGTCGACGTCGATCGCGAGCGCACCGTCGCCCAGCCGCACCGGGAATACGCTGGTGAACCAGCCCACGGTGCCCGAGCTGTCGGCGCCGGCGGCCTCGTCGGCCCGGCCGTGGCTCTCCAGGGCGATCAGCGCCCCGGTCGTCCGGTCCTCCCCTCGTTCGCGACGCCACGAGTTCAGCGTCATCGTCAGGGCGGTCAGGAGCATCTCCCGGACGCCCTCGCTTCTGGTCGTCGCGCCCAGGACACGGGCGGTCGTCGGGACGGGCGTGCGGACCATGGTCGCGCGCAACGAATCCCACGTATCTCTCGCCGGATCCGGCTTACGGCTGCCGAGGGCGGGGTCCGGCGCGGCCACCTGCGCCGCCCAATAGTCGCGCTGCTCTTGGACTTCGGGGTCTTCGGCGCGCGCGGACATCAGCTCGGACCACGCGCGGTAGGAGGTGGGTGCGGTCATCACCACCGGCGTGCCGCCGTCGCGCACCCGCTCCCACGCGGCCGCCAGATCGGCGGTGAGGATGTGCCAGGACACCACGTCCACGGCCAGGTGATGGATGGCGAGGAACAGGATGTCGCCGTCGGCCCGGCCACGAAACCATGCCGCGCGCACCATATTTCCGGCGTCCGGGTCGATCTCGTCGATCGCGGCGTAGGTGGCGGAGCGCAGGTGGGCGCCGGTCGCGTCCGCGGGGACGTCCTCGATCCGGGTGAGCACCTCCTTCGCGGCCACCGCACCCGGCTCTCGGGTCACCAGACGCGGGCCTCTCGCGGAGTGCGTCAGCGTCGACCGCAGCACGTCGTGCCCGTCCAGCACCGCCTGCAACACCGTCTCCAGTTGCTCGCGCGAGATGCCCTCGGGCATGGTGAGCAGCATGTTCTGGGTGAACCGGCGATAGTTGCCGTGCTTGTACATCCACGACACGATCGGCAGCGGGGTGACCTCGCCGTAGCCGTCGGCCTCGGTCGCGAGCGCGCCTGTCTCGCCGCGATCGATCGCCGCGGCCAGGTCACGGATCGTGGGATTGGTGAGGACCATCTTCGCGGTCACCGAGATCCCTTGCCTGCGTGCGGCGTTCACCAGCGCGATCGCGACGATGCTGTCCATGCCGAGTTCGAAGAAGTCCGCGTCGACACCGGGTGCCCGGCCGTCGAACACCTCGGCGATCGTGGCGCTCAGCGCCTTCTCGGTAGCGGTCTCGGGCGCGGCCGAACCCGTGGATTCGCTTGCCGTGAGCGACTGTTCGGCGAGACGCTCCAATTCGCGGGCGTCGAGTTTGCCGTTCACCGTGACCGGAAGCCGCGGCAGGGCGACGATGCGCGCGGGAATCATGTAGGCGGGCAGGCGCTGCGCGAGCGCCGCGCGCATATCGACCGGGTCCGCGACGCCACCCGGCTCGCACACCACGAAGCCGATCAGGCTCGCGCCGTCGCCGCGCCGCGCCACCGTCGCCGCCGCGGCGGTTATGCCGGGCAGCTCCCGCAAAGCCGTATCCACCTCGCCGATCTCGATGCGGTATCCGCGGACCTTCACCTGATCGTCTGCGCGTCCCAGGTACCCGAGCAGGCCGTCCGCCCGGCGGCGCACCAGGTCACCGGTCCGGTACATGCGGCGGCCCGCGCCGAACGGGTCGGCGACGAAATGATCGGCGGTCGCGCCCGGCCGTCCGGCGTATCCGCGGGCCAGCTGCGGCCCGGCCAGATACAGCTCGCCGGTGACGCCGACCGGGACCGGCCGCAGCCGCGAATCCAGTACGTACGCCGACATTCCGGCGGTGGCCCGGCCGATGGTCGGCGAATTCGCTTGCACACCACCGAAATCGGGAGCGGTGACATCGGCGACGACGGCCTCGACCGTGGACTCGGTCGGGCCGTAGCAGTTGTGCACCGCGACACCCGGCAGCGCGCGCAGGCGCGTCCACAGCTGGGTGTCGATGGCCTCACCGCCCAGTGCGAGCACAGCGAGCCGGTGGTCGAGCAGTCCGGCCGCGGTCAGCTGCCGGAACAGCGAGGGCGTCGTATCGATCATGTCGACGTCGTGCCGGACCATCCCGTCGACCAGGCGCTGCGCGTCGCGCATCGCCGCGTCGTCGAACAGGTGCAGACCGTGCCCGTCGAGCAGCCCGATCAGCGGCTGCCAGGAGGCGTCGAAGCTCAGCGACCAGGCGTGCGCGATCCGCAGCGGGCGGCCGAGCCGCCGGGTGGCGGGCCGGTAAACGCGGGCGCGGTGATCGGTGAAATAGCTGATCAGCGCCTCGTGCGTGCCGACGACACCCTTGGGCTCGCCGGTGGAACCGGAGGTGAAGATGAGGTAGGCGCGGCGCGCGGGATGATGCCGCGCGCTGTCCGGAACCTCGGGTGCGCGGGCCGCGATCCGGCCGGCCACATCGGGGTCGTCCATCCGCAGCGCCGGGATCGCGCCCAGCACCTCGGCATGGTCCCCGGCGGCCAGCGCCAGATCCGGTTCGGCCTGCCGCAGGATCGAGCCGATCCGGGCCGCGGGGAGCGAGATATCCACGGGCACATAGGCCGCCCCGGCGGCGAGGGTGGCCAGGATGGCGACGATCGCTTCCGGTCCGCGCGGCAGGAATAGCGCCACCACGCCCTCGGCGCCCACGCCGTGCGCGGCCAGTTCGGCGGCCAGCCGGGCGGATCGGTCGCGTAGCTCCCGGTAGGTCAGCCGCTCGGTATCCGTGGTCAGCGCGATCGCGTCCGGCGTGATCTCCGCCTGGCGCTCGAACAGCGCGAAAACTGATGTCTCCGAATCCCGTTCGAGGACCGGAGTGGTGGCCGTGCGGAGGAGATCGGCGCGCGCCGCTTCCGGCAGCACGTCCAGTTCCGCGACGGGTGTCTCGGTGCAGTCCGGTAGCCGGCTCAGCAGGGCCAGCATGCTCGCGGCGATATCGGCCGGGACATAGGGCAGCGACTCGGCGACGGCCTCCACCACGACCAGCAGCTCGTCGCCCAGCAGATGCGACACCACCGTGAGCGGGTAGTGCGTCAGGTTCTCGGTCATGACCGGGCGGAAGGTCACGCCGCCGGTGAGGGTCGTCTCCTGGAACGCGTGCTCCATCGGCGCGTTCTGGAAGACGAACATGGTGTCGAACAGCGCACTGTGCCCGGCCGACCGCTGCACCGACGACAAGCTCAGGAAGCCGGACTCGCGCATAGTCGCCGATTCCCGTTGCAGCCGAGCGCATTCGGCCACCACCGACGCCGTCGGATCCATCCGGAACGCCACCGCGACCGTATTCAGGAACAGCCCGATCATGCGGTCCACGCCGGAGATCTGGTCCGGGCGGCCGGTCACGACGGTGCCGTAGGCGACGTCGTCGCGATCGGTGAGCCGGGCCAGGACGACGGTCCAGGCGAACTGCACCACGGTGTTCAGCGTGAGGCCCTGTACTCGGGCCCACGCGCGAAGTCGGGCGGTGTCCTCGGCGGGGAGGGCATAGCGGGTGATTCCGGCCAAAAGCGTGCCGGAAGAAGCGGCCACGTCGGCGACCATCACCGGGCCGTCGAGTACACCCAGGTAGTCGGACCACTTGTCCAGGGCCGCAGTCATATCCTGCGTCGCGAGCCAGCCGATGTAGTCGCGGTACGGCCGCACGGGAGGGAGTGCGTCGGCCGCTCCCCCGGCCTCGTACAGGGCACGCAGCTCGGTGAACAGGAGCCCGAGCGACCAGCCGTCCATCAGGATGTGGTGGATGGTGACGACCATGCGGCGGCGCGGGTTCCCGTCGGCGGCCGGGGGCAGCGACACCAGCAGCACCCGCAGCGCGGGGCCGCGGGCGAGGTCGAACGGCCGCCGGATCTCCGCGGCTGTGACCGCGTCCAATTCCTCTGGGAGCGAAGCACATTCGGCCCACGGCAGCTCGACCCGGGCGGGCACGATCTGCACCGGACGCGGCACGTCCTGATCCCAGAACACCGCGCGCAGATTCGCGTGCCGCCGCAGCAGCGCCTCGAAACTCGCGCGCAGCGCCGCGGTGTCCAGCGGGCCGTCGATGTCCACGACGAACGGGATCGTGTAGACGTCGTGATCGGCGCCGGACAGGTGCGACAGCGAGAACAGCCCTTCCTGCAACGGCGCGAGCGCCAGTACGTCCTCGATCTCCGGAGCTTCCTCGGTCATACCCCTCACCTCCGATTCGCTACGTCAGCGCGTCATTGCCACATGCGCCGCATCACCAGCAGGCCCTGGTCCTCGTCGCCGAGCACGGGCACGGCGTCGACGGGACGGTCGGGCCCGTCGGCGATGGCCCGCAGGGTGTTGTAGAAGGCGGCCTCGATGATCCGGGCATCGTCCGGTTCGAAGGCGTCCTCGGCGTAGAAGATCGCCGCCTGCACGGAATCGCTGGGCAGCAGCGAATTCGCGGGGAAGATCATCAGCAGCAGCGCGTTGTCCGTCGCCCCGGCGCCCTCGAAAGACGCCAGCTCCAGCCCCGCCGTGCCGAGCAGCCGCTCGAGTTCCTTGCGCCCGGGCGGATAGGACTCGAACACGAACATGGTGTCGAACAGCTTGCGGGCCCCGGCCGCGCGCAGTGCCGAGGTGAGCGGATAGCTGTGGTACTCCATGAGATCCACGCGCCGGGACTGGATGTCGGCCAGATGCTGGCGCCAGGTCCGGCCGCCGTCGAATCCGATGACGGCGGGGATGATGTTGGCGAAACAGCCGATGGCGTTGTCGACGTCGTCGAGATCGGCCGGCCGTCCAGACACCGCCTCGCCGAAGACGACATCCTCGCCGCCCGCCACGTAGCGCAGCGCGTTCGCCCACGCCAGCTGGCAGGCCACGCTGAAGGTGGTGCCGAGTTCGGAGGCCAGCGCGGTCACCCGCTCCACCAGGTCGTCGTCGATCGCGAAGGACCGCTCGACCGGGATGCCGTCGCTGCCCAGGCCGCGGCCCGGGGCGACGATGCACGGCTGCACACCGTCGAGTACCGGCCGCCACGCCCGTTCCACGGCGTCCTGCTCGTCGTGCACCATCGCCAGGAATTTCCCGAAGGTCTCCGGCGTGCCGATCGGCTCCGCACCGGCGACGGCGTACTCCGCGAACACCTCTCGCGACACCAGCTGCCCGGACCAGCCGTCGAGCAGCAGGTGGTGCATCGTCAGCACCACCATGTGCGTCCCGTCGGGCAGGTGCGCCACGGCGACCCGGGTGAGCGGCCCGTGGGTCAGGTCGAACTGCTCGGCCTGATCGGACCGGTAGAACTCGTGCAGCCGCTCGGTCGCGTCCGCCTGTGCCGAGAGGTCGATCTCCCGGACCGGCACCGCGGCGTGCCCGGCCACGATCGCGTACGGCTGACCGGCGTGCGAGACCGACAGTGTCACACGCAGGTTCGGGTAGCGGTTCAGCACGGTGTCGAACGCCCGGCCCAGCCGCGGCACGTCCAGCTCGCCACGCACGCCGATCAGCGTCTGCACGTTGTAGACGTCGCGGGCGCCCGCGCTGAGCGCGGTCAGATAGAGCCCGGCCTGCATGGGCGCCAGCGGGTACACGTCCTCGTACTCGCCGTACATGTCCTGCCAGCGGTCGAGATCGAGCTGCGTCACGTCGGCCGCGAGCACATCGCTCGGGGTCAGCCGTCGAATCTGATTGTCGCGCACCGCCTTCGCCAGCTCGCCCAGACCGGATTCCCACAGTTCGGCGAGTTCGCGCGCGTCCTCCTCGGACAGCGCGTCGCCCGGGAAGCGGAAGGAGGCGTGCAGGGTCACGCGGTCGTCGCCGGTCAGCGCCACCGTGTTGATGTCGAGCAGGGCGGGCGCGGGCATGCCGGGATTGGCGTGGCCGCCCAGGTAGCCGAATTCCGGTGCGGCCGACCAGTCCTCGGCCGGGCCCTCGGAGCCACCGTCGGCGAACCGGCCCATGTAGTTGAAGCTGATCTGCGGCGAGCGGTGCCGTTCGAGCCCCGGCCGGGTCTCCGGGTTGAGCAGGCGCAGCAGCCCCCAGCCGATTCCGGAATCCGGGACGGCGAGCAACTGCTCCTTGACGGCCTTGACCGCGGACTCGACCTCGGATCCGCCGGAGACGTCCAGAGTCACCGGGTAGGCGGTGGTGAACCAGCCGACGGTATTCGCGAGATCCACTCCTCTGAACAGTGTTTCGACGCGGCCGTGCCGTTCCATGGTGAGCGATACCGTGCGGGCGTCGCTGTCACGCCGACGCCGGAACCGGTGCACCGCCACCGCGAGCGACGCCACTTGGATGTCGAGGAAGTCGCAGCCGAACGCCGCGGTGGCCGTGGTCATCAGGAATGCGGTGTCGTCGGAGTCGAGCGTCGCCGTGATCTCGCGGACGGTCGCGACGGTGTCCACGGCGGGGTCGAGTTCGCGGTTGCCGAGCACCGGATCGACCCCCTCCGCGGCGGCCGTCCAGTACGGCAGGGTGCCGACCACGCTGTCCGCGGTCGCCAGCCCGACCAGGCTGGTATTCCACGTCTTCACCGACGTCCCGGATTCCGCGGGCGCGTCGGGGTGTTGCCAGAGCTGGCGCAGGTCGTCGTGCAGGATGCGCCAGGACACGCCGTCGACCGCGAGGTGGTGGATCACCAGCAACAGGCGGCCCTGCGCGCCGTCGGCGGACCGCAGCCACACGGCCGCGACCATGCGCCCGGCCCCCGGGTCCAGCAGCTCGCTGACCTGCCGTAACTGCTCGCGGAGCGCCGAACCGGCGGTGCGATCCCATGTTCCGGGATCCAGCACCACCTCGGTCAGCGTGGGCTCGGCCGTGGTCTCGTCCGAGCCCGGGACGTGGAAGGCGGTCTGCCCGTCCGGTCCCTCGGCCACCCGTGCGCGCAGCATCGGATGCCGGTCCACCAGCGCCGCCACCACCGCGGCGACCTGTTCGAGGGTGCTGTGCGCGGGCGTCACCACCGCGGTGGCCTGGCTGTAGGCGCTGTAGTCGGCGGCCTGCTCGGTGAGCACGGTCGCGATCGGATTGAGCGGAATCCAGCCCGTCTCCTCGCCGACCTCGGCCAGCGCCGGCGCGCCGCCCGCCACGATCGGTTCCGCCGCCGCGGCGATCCGGGCGATCGTGCGCGCCTCGAACAGCGCGCTGGTCGTGATGAGCAGGCCGCGTTTCTTCAGCGCGGACGCCATCCGGATGGCGGTGATGGAATCGCCGCCCAGGGCCAGGAAGTCGTCGTCGGCCGCGAGATCGGTGCCGTCGGCGATGCCGAGTACCTGGCGCACGGCCTCGGCGACGGCGTATTCGGCGTCGTCGGCCAGCGCGCGGCCACGGCCGGTGCTGCCGCCGAGATCCGGTGCGGGCAGGGCATTGCGGTCCAGTTTGCCGTTCGCGGTGAGCGGCAACGCGGCCAACCGCACCAGCGCGGCGGGAATCATGTAGTCGGGCAGCCGCTCCGCCAGCTCCGCCTTGATGCGGTCGGCGGGATCGGCGAGGGTGGCGAACTCCGAATCCGGTTCCGGCACATAGTAAGCCACCAGCGCCGCACTGTGTCCATGGCGGTCCTCCCCGGGCCCTACGTGGTTACGCAAGCTGCCGCCTCCGGGCCCGTCGCTCGCACCGCTGCCCTGCGAGACGGTGACGGCCGCGGCGGACGCGATACCGGGCAAGCGGCGCAGGACGGTGCCGATCTCGCCGAGTTCGATGCGGTGGCCGCGGATCTTCACCTGATCGTCGACGCGGCCCAGATACTCCATGCGCCCACGGGAGTTCCAGCGCACGATGTCGCCGGTGCGGTACATGCGCGCGCCCGGCGTCGCGTCGAACGGGCAGGCCACGAAGGCCGCGCCGGTCAGGTCGGGCCGCCGGTGATAGCCCTGCGCCAGTTGCGCGCCACCGAGATACAGCTCGCCGACGACGCCGGGCGGCACCTGCCGCAGCCGTTCGTCCAGGACGTATACCGACGAATTCCATTCCGGCCGCCCGATCAGCGCGGATTCGATCGAATCACGCTCTGTATCAGGATCGCTCCGCAAGCTCCGCTCCGAGGTTCCGGCGAAGTCCTCGTGCATGAGGTCCATCGAGCCCTCGGTCGGCCCGTACAGGCCCAGGACCGTCCCGCCGAAGAACCGGCTCGACTCCTCCACCAGGGCCGGCGGCACCGATTCGCCGCCGAGGTAGACATAGCGCATCGACTGCAAGCGCGACGGATCCGGCCCGGCGTCGATAAAGGCCCGAACGACGCTGGGCACCAACGAGATCTGCGTGATTCGGTGGCGGTGGATGATCCCCGCCAGCGCCTCGACATCGGCCTGCCACCAGTCCGGCGGCGGCAGCACCGTCGCCGACCCCGTGCACAGCGCGTTGACCAGTTCGAACACCGAGACGTCGAAGCCGATGGGCGCCTTCTGCAGAATGCGCTCCGCGCCGAATTCGAGGTAGTCGCGCATCCACTGCACGTGGTTGGCGACGCCCCGGTGATGCACCACGACACCCTTGGGACGCCCGGTGGTTCCGGAGGTGTACAGCAGGTACGCGCCGTCGAACGGATGGATGGGCCGGGTCAGCTCGCTCTCCGCGACGGCCGAATCATCCAGTGCCGCAAGCTCTCGCGCGATCTCCTCCGCGGCCAGATCCACCACCGGGATGTCGAGGTCGACCTCGGGCGGGCGCGGCGCGGTGCGGATCAGCACGGTGGGCCGGGCATCGCCGAGCATGTACTCGACGCGATCGGACGGGTAGGCGGGATCGATCGGGAAGTACACCGCGCCCGCCCGCAGCACGGCGGCGAACGCGAGGGGCAGCCGTTCGCTGCGCTCGGCGTAGACGGCGACCCGGTCCCCGGCACGCACGCCACGGGCGAGCAGCAGGCGCGCGAGCCGGTTGACGCGCGCGTCGAAGTCGGCGTAGGTCAGCTCCGTCTCGCCGAATACGACCGCGACCCGCTCGGGATACCGGGCGGCCGAATGCCGGATCATGGCATCGACGGTCTCCCGCTCGACCTCCACCACGCCGCCGTGCGACCACTCCGCCAGATGCGCCCGGTCGGTCTCCGACAGGGTCAGCAGATCGTCCACCCGGCGGTCGCCGGCGGCCTCGGCCAGGACCTGGTCGATGTACTCGTGCAGCCGGTCGATCGTCGCGGCGTCGAAAACGTCGGTGCGGTAGGTGATCTGGACGTCGGTGCGGTCGTCGTGCATGAAGGTCTCGACGACCAGCGGCAGCAGGGCCCCGCCGTTGTCGATGAGTTCCCAGCTGGTGGTGACGCCCGGCAGCTGCGGGCCGTCGATCTTCTGGTGCAGGAACAGCACCATGGTGTCGAACAGTGTGGAGCCGACGTTCCCGGTCGTCCGGTTCACCGCCCGGACGATGCCCTCCTGCGGGAAGTGCTTGTGCCGGAACGCCTCCGTGGTCACCGACCGCACCTGCTCCACCAGTTCGGCGAACGTGCCCGCGCCGCCGGTGAGGTGCAGCGGCAGCATATTGCTGAGGTTGCCGATGAGCAGTTCCATCCCGGCTTCCTCACGGTTGGCGACCGTGGTGCCGATGACCATGTCGTCCTGGCCGGTCATCTGCCGCAGCGCCAGGTGATAGGCGGCGAGGAAGACCGAGAAGGGCGTGGTGCGCAGGTCGGCGGTGAGCCGGCGCAGATTGGCGTCGGCCCGCGCGCTCAGCGGCTTGTCGGCGCGCTCGCCGCGCTCGGACACCGCGACCGGGCGGCGATCGAAGGGCAGCTGGAGTTCGGGGACCTCGCCGTCGAACCGGCTCTCCCAGAACCGGATGTCCTCGGTCTGCTCCTCGGCGTGGAAGCGGTCCTGCTCCCATTCGGCGAAATCGGCCACCTGCAACGCCAGCGGCTCGACCTCGACCGGACCGGTCAGGGCCTGGCGATAGAAGTTCTCCACATCCCGCGACAGCGCGGGCAGCGTCATCCCGTCCCAGGCGATGTGCTGGATCGAGACCACCGCGACCAGCCGCGTGGGCCGCACCCGCGCGAAGACGACGCGCAGCGACGATTCCGCCGTGAGGTCGTAGGTCTCGCGGGCCGCCGCGGCGACCAGGTCGGCCAGCCGCGCGTCGGCGTCTGCCTCGCCGGTGAGGTCCACGTCGGTGAGCCGCGGCGGGAGGTCCTGATGGATCCGCTGGTAGGGCTCGCCGTTCTCGTCCGTGTGGTAGGTCGTGCGCAGGACCTCGTGCCGCCGGACCAGCGCGGTGAACGCCGCCCGCAGCGCGGCCGCGTCGATGTCACCGTCGAAAGTCAGTGCCAGGCACAGGTTGTAGGCCGCGCTGTCGGGGGCGATCTGCTGATGCGCCCAGACGTACCGCTGCCCGAACGACAGCGGGGCCCGCTGCGGATCTCGGCGCACCGGCACGGCGGCGGTCGTGGCCAGCCCCTCCTGGGCGAGCCGAGCCGCCATCGCTACCTGCAGGTCTTCCAGCGAACGCATCTATCGAACCAATCTGTGTACTACGAAATCCGGCCGCTCCGCGGTCAGCGGGAGGGCACGGGTTCGGGCAGGCTCACCTCGGCGAGTTCGAGCAGGATCCGCGACACCTGCGCCAGCCGGCCCGGCGTGGTCTCGGACGCCATCAGTCCGGACGCGATCCGGCGCACCGTGCGTCCCTCGAAAACCTCGGTGACACCGAACTTCTCGACCGACAGCAGCCCGCGCACCTTCGCGGTGAGGGTGGTGGCCAGGATCGAGTTGCCGCCGATCTCGAAGAAGTCGGTCTCGACGCCCACCTGGTCGACGCCGAGGATCTGGCCCGCGATGTAGGCGATCGCCGCCTCGACCTCGTCGGCGGGCGCCACGTAGGCGTCCGCCGAGCCCGGGGCGTCGGCGTCGATCGCGCGGCGGACGGCCGCGCGGTCCAGTTTTCCGTTGGCGGTCAACGGGATCGCGTCGAACACCTCGACGGCCTCGGGAATCATGTGGGCGGGCAGCGAGTCCCGCAGCGCGGCGGCGAAATCCACGGCGGCGTCGGCGGTCACGGCCGCGACCAACCGGCCGCCGTCGGTCACCAACGCCACGGCCTCGCGGACCTGCGGCAGCGCCGTCAGCGCCGACTCCACCTCGCCGAGTTCCACGCGGTAGCCGCGGATCTTCACCTGATGGTCGGCGCGGCCCAGGAAGTCCACCGTGCCGTCGGGCAGGTATCGGGCGAGATCGCCGGTGCGATACCAGCGCACGCCGTCGATCTCGACGAAGCGCTCCGCGGTCCGCTCGGGATCGCCGCGGTAGCCGTCGGCGACACTCGTTCCGCCGATCCACAATTCGCCGACCACCCAGTCCGGGCAATCCTCGCCGCGCTCGTTGACCACCCGCATCCGGACGTTCGCCAGTGGGGTGCCGTAGGGCACCGTGGCCCAGGCGGCCGGGAAGTCGGCGGTCACCTCGCACACGGTGGAGTGGATCGCGGTTTCGGTGGTGCCGCCCAGCCCGGCGAAGCGCACGCCGGGGACGACGGCCCGGAAGCGCTGTCCCAGTTCGGTATTCACGCGGTCGCCGCCGGTGATCACCACGCGCATCGAGCGCAGCTGTTCGGGAGACGCGGTGTCGAGCAGCATGCCGATCAGGCCGGGTGCGCAGTTCAGCACGCTCACACCGGTTTCGGCGATGAGCCGCGCCCACGCCTCGGCGTCGCGCTCGGTGTCGGCGTCCACGCAGGCCAGCGCGCCGCCGAGCGACAACGCGCCGAAGATGTCGAACACCGACAGGTCGAATTCCAGCGAGGACAGGCCGATCAACCGGTCGTCCTTACCGAGCCCGAAGTGCGCGGCGAGCGCGTCGATGGTGTTGGCGGCGGCCCGGTGGCTGACCTCGACGCCCTTGGGCTCGCCGGTGGAACCGGAGGTGAACAGGACGTATGCGGTCTCGCGGGGCGCGCAGCTGTGGGCGCGCTCCAGTCGCGGTCCGGCGACCGCCACGTCCAGCGCGACCGCGGTGACGCCGTCGGGCAGCTCCGCGCCGTCCTCGACGAGGGCCACCTTCGCCCCCGCCCGCGCGAGAATCCGGTCCCGCCGCGCCCGCGGCTGCCCGATGCCGATCGGAACGTAGGTCGCGCCGGCGGCCAGCACGCCCAGCACTGCGGGAATTTGCCTGTGCCCCTTGCCGATCACGACCGCGACGGTGTCCCCGGGCCGCACTCCGGCATCGGCCAGCGCCCGGCCGACCGCCAGGGCCCGGCCCGCGAGATCGCCGTAGCTGCTGGATCCGCCGTCCCGCCAGCGCAGCGCGATACGGTTCGGATCCTGTTCGGCCCGTGCGAAGAACGCGTCGTGCAGCGTGCGAGCGCCAAGGTCCCGGCCCGTGGCGTTGACCGAGTCGCGCACCGCCCGCTGGGCGTCCGGCAGCGGGATCGACAGCGGCGCCTGCCAATCGGCGCCCGGCTCGACCAGCGCCAGCAGCAACCGGCGGAATTCGCCGAACATCGCGTCGACCACACCGGCGGGCATGGCGTCGCGGCGCACGTCCCAGTTGACCAGCAGCCCGCCGGACAGCTCGACCACCTGGGCGTCCAGGTCCACCTGCGGGCCCTGCGAGAGGATCCACACCGGCTCGCCGAAGGTCTTCGTCACCTCGTCGGAGAACAGCTCGCCCAGGTCGAGCCCGGAGGTGAACACCACGGACGGGGTGACCGGGGCGCCGCGCAGCCGGCCGAGGTCGCGCAGGACGTCCAGGCCCTCGTAGGTGGAATGCGCCGCGCAGGTGTGCAATTCGCGCTGCAATCGCTTCGCGCGCGTCACCATCGATTCCGTTTCGCGGGCGTCGACATCCACCAGTACGGAGTTGGTGAAGTCGCCGACCACGCGGTCGATGTCGTCGTGCAGCGGCTCCCGGTCGAACAGCGGGACATTCAGCAGGAAGCGCTGGTGCGCCGACCAGCGGGCGATCGCCTCGGAGAAGACGGTGGCCAGGGCCACGGCCGGGGTCACGCCGTGGCTGTGCGCGACCTTGTTGAGCTGCGCCTTCGCCTCCGGCGGGAACCAGTGGTGCAGCCGGACGCTGCGCGCCGGGTCGGGGCGGTCGTTCTCCGCGAGCACCGGCAGCGACGGGATATCGGGGAGGCCCTGGATCCGGTTCTCCCACCACGTCTTCGCGGCCGAGTTGTCGGGTGCGGTGCGCTCTCGATCGGCCAGGTAGCGGCGGTAGGTGTAGCCGAGGGAATCGGCGGCGTCGGCGTCGGCGGCGTAGAGGGTCGCGAGATCGTCGAGAATCCTGCGGTAGCTCAGGGCGTCACCGGCCAGCATGTCGACATCGACGTGCACTCGGTGCTTTCCGCCGGGCAGCAGCGTGAGGGTGATGTCGACGACCTGACCGGCCGCGACGTCCATCCGCTGGTGACTCTTCTCCTGGCGGACGCGTTCGAGTTCCATTCGCCCGCCGTCGAATGCAGTGTCCACGGCGCCGTCCGCGGGTCCCTCCGTGGTTACGCAGGCTGCCGCCTCCGGTCCCGTCGCTCCCGCCGACGTGAGGTCGATGAGATGGAAGACCGGACGCAACGGCTCCGGCAGCACCTTTTGCGTACCGGCGTCGGTGAACTGCACGCGCAGTTGCTCGTGGCGGCGGACCAGGCGTCCCACCGCGCGCCGCATGCGGTCCGCCTGTACGCCCTCGCCGTCGAATTCGACGTACAGATGCGCCGCGACACCGCCCAGCCGCTGATCCTGCCGCCGCCCGACCCAGTACGCGTGTTGCATTGTGGCGAGGGCGAATTCGTCGCTCTCGGCGGTCTCGGCCGGGGCGGGTTCCGGTGCGGGCGCGGGCGGTTCGGCATGCCCCCCGGACAGCAGTTCCGCCCACGCGGCGAGCGTCGGTTGCAGGGCCAGTTCCGAGCTGCGCACCTCGTGACCCTGCTTGCGCCAGCGCGCGGCCAGCTGCATCAGCATCATCGAGTGCATGCCCAGGCTGACCAGATCGTCGTCGTCGCCGATCGATTCGGACGGCACCCCGAGCTCCGCCGCCACGATGTCGCGAACGTCAGCCTTGCCGAGCATCAGACTCCTCACCGGCCGAGAAAACAGCCTTCATCAAGCACGCAAAGGCTAGGCTTGCCTAACCTTCAGGCATAGTAACCCACGGAGTTGGCCGAGCGTCAGGGATGTGGTTTGGCTAACCTAACCATATGGGCAAAGGCATCAACGGGCTCGTCCTCAAAGCGCTGCGGGCCGACGACTACCGGCTGACCGTGACCTCCGCGGACCGTGTCAGCGACAGCTACCTGCGGTTGGGCTTCACCGGGGGCGGCCTGCTGACCGACCATCCCGTGCACCCCACGCAGTGGATTCGCCTGTGGTTCCCGGACGACGGCGGCACGCTGCTGCAGCGCGGTTACACGCTGGTCGATCCCGATCCGGAGAAGGATTCGTTCGATATCGAATTCGCCCTGCACGGCGGTCCCGCGTCGCGCTGGGCCGAGCGGGCGTCGGCCGGCGACGTCATCGACGCGACCGTGATGGGCTCGAAATTCGCCGTCCCCGATCCCACGCCCTCGGAATTCGTCGTCTTCGGTGACACCGCCTCGCTCCCCGCGATCAACTCCCTGCTCGACGCCATCGGCGACACGCCCGCCCGGGTCTGGCTGGAATGGCAGTACGACTCCGACCGCACCCTCCCCGTCCGCTCGGGCCCGAAGACCGAGGTCACCTGGGTCCAGCGCGTCAATTACGGCCAACTCCTGCGCCAGGCCGCCGAATCCCTCACCTGCGCCGAGAACGCCTTCGCCTGGGCAGCCTGCGACGCCGCGACAACCCGAGCCATCGTGAAATCCCTCCGAACCACACTCCCGAAGCAGAACATCGCCGCCCGCGCCTACTGGAAGTGACGGAACTCCGCCGAGGCCAACCCCCGCGTAGCTACAGTGGTGGCTCGAAGTGTCCGACCACTTGTCGCTGGGGGAACTGTGACAGCCGGAACCATCGCGATACGCCTCGACCAGCAGAACGACGACGAACTGCGTGCGTTGGCCAGATGGTTGCAGGACGACGAAGAATTACAGGGACGAGTGCGGTTGCGGGAGGAGCCCATTCGCGAGGGCCAGATGGGCGGCGTTCTGGATTCCGTCGTCGTCGTGCTCGGCAGCGGGACCGCCGCGGCCGCGACGACCTCGCTGTTCGACTGGCTGTCCCGCAAGCGCGAGGCCACCAAGATCACGCTGACCGTGCGTAAGCCCGGCGGCCCGGAGATCGAACTCGCCTGCGGATCCACCACCGCCGCGCGCGAAATCCTCGGCGCGGTCGACGAATTCCTCGACGAGGAGTGAGGTGACCGCGGCCGCCGACCGGTCCCCGTCGCGCGCCCTGCTCATCGGCACCAGCCGATACCGGAACCGGGCGCTCCCGGACCTGCCCGTAATCCACAACAACCTCCTCGACCTGCGCCTGCTGCTGACCGATGCCGATATCGGCATCTTCGGAGAATCGCGGTGCGAGGTGGTCCACAACCCGGCCACCCAGTCCGCCTTGATGGCCCCGCTACGCGCCGCCGCCGACGAGGCCCTGGATGTCCTCCTCGTCTATTACGCGGGCCACGGTCTGCGGCATGCGACGCGGGATCGCCTGTACCTCGCGGTCGGCGACACCGATCCGGAGGGATTGCCCGAGAGTGCCGTCGCCTTCGAGGATGTCGCGGAGGTCCTGCGCGGGAGCAGTGCGAAAACCAAAGTGCTGATTCTCGATTGCTGCTATTCCGGCCTGGCGATCGGTACCGCGATGTCGACGGTGATCCCGGCGCACGATATCGAGATCAGCGGCACCACGACGCTCACATCGACTGCGGCGAACAAGATCTCGCATGCGCGGCCCGGGCGGGTGCATACCGAATTCACGGGTGTCCTGCTCGAGGTGCTGCGAGACGGGCACCCCACGCCGGGCACGCCGCTCACGGTGCAGGCGCTCTACGGGGCGTTGCGGGCCGAGATGTCCCGGCGAAAGCTGCCCAAGCCCAAGATGGCGACCACGGACACCAGCGGCGAACTCACCCTCCGCCGAGAGCCTGGAGAGGGAGTCACCGTCGCGCTGCCGCAGCGGCCCGCCGAAAGGCGGTTGCGGAAACGACTGTCGGTGATCGGCGCTGTCGTATCGGGTGTGGTCGTTCTCGCCGCGGCTGGAATTCTCCTGCTGATACCGGACAAGGGGGCCGGCTCGGCGGGGAACTGCGTGTGGGCGGTACAGGCCGGGTTTACGGAGGTGGTAGGCCGCACGGAACCGTCGTTCGACGCTGCCGAAACCTTCCACATTCGAAAGCCCGCAGAGCAAGAACAAACATTCGCGGGTGCCTGTGAATCCGTCAAAGGCGAGCGTGGAGACGATACGTGCGGCCTCAGTCCGCGCGAATACCGAGACGATTGGGTGGCTGTTCACGACTCCCACAAGGGCTGGGTATTCGAACAGTGCCTCGTGCCGCGCGGCCCGGCATAGCAGTGGTGACGTTCCGCCGGACCGCCTAACGATTCACCAAATCACTTACATAGATATCGAATTGGGACGACACGGAGCCCGGGGTGTCCTGGCGGCCGATCAGGTGCCAGCCGCCGAGTGCCTTGTAGAAGGCGTGTGAGTCCACGGCGTCCGGTTGGACGGCGAGGGTCGCCCGCTCCTCGGGGCGGGCGGCCAGCAGCGTGCCGAGCAGTCGCCGGCCGACTCCGCGCCCTCGCCGATCCCGGTGCACGGCAAGGTCGATGACGGCGAATGTCCTGCCCGGCCACTCCGCGAGGAACTGCTCGCCCACGGGTTCCTGAAATCCCTCCCACCAGCGGGTGAGCGGTGTCAGGGCGACGCCGTAGACGAATCCGACCAGATCGCCGCGCGCCCGGGCCAGCGCGGCGCCGAATGTCGGATCATCCACAATCCTCCCCATCATCTGCCGGTGCCGTGCCGACTCCCCGTCCGGCCAGACGAAGGGCGCCACCGAGAACACCTCGTCGTAGAGATGGCATATCGCGCCGATCTCCGGTGCGGCATCGCCGCCCGAGACCGCCGTGACCGTTACCGCCGAATCCCCGCTCATCATGTCCCGGCCTCCCGCGGACGTCCCTGACGACACAGTGAGTGCGCGGTTCCAGACTAGCCCTCCGATTCGCCTTCGCACACCGCGTTGTGGTCGAGAAAGCTTCGGCCACAGTCGATCACGGTGTAGCGAGCCGATCCAGGACGGCCGTCCCGCGCGCGTCGAGGCGGACCGTGCCCGCGGCGATGTTCTCGTCGAGGTGCCGGGTGCTGGTGGTGCCCGGGATCAACAGGGTGTGGGCGTAGTGGGCCAGGTGCCAGGCGAGGGCGACCTGGGCCGGTGTCGCCTGTAGGTCGGCCGCGATCGACTGGACCTCGGGACGGTCGGTCACCTTCGGCAGACCGGGGAAGGCCGAGCCCAAGGGGAAATACGGGACCCAGGCGATGTCGTGCTCGCGGCATGTGTCGAGCACCGCTTCGGTGCTGCGGTCCACGGGGTTGTGAATGTTCTGTACGCAGGCGATTCCGGCGGGGACGGCACGGCGCAGGTGCTCCGCGGAGACATTGCTGAGCCCGATCGCGCCGATCTTGCCCGCGTCCCGCAGGGCCAGGAGTTCGGTGAGCTGGCTGTCGAGATCGACGAGTTGGTCACCCTCGGCGATGATGCCCGGCGGGCCGTCCAGGCGACGCAGGTTGACCACGAGGAGTCGATCGATGCCCAGGGTCGTGAGGTTCTCCTCCACCTGCGCGCGCAGTTGCTCGGGACGTTGCGCGGCGATGAGAGCGCCGTCCGCGGCGTTCGTCGCGCCGATCTTGCTGACGATCACCAGATCGTCCGGAAACGGTTGTAGCGCAGCGCGAATCAGCTCGTTGCAGGCGCCGCTGCCATAGAACTGCGCGGTATCGATGTGGTTGATGCCGCGGCCGGTGGCATAGCGCAGCAAGGCGATCGCCACATCGCGGTCGACGGCCGGATCACCGGGCCGGTGCGCCACCAACTGCATCGCGCCGTAGCCGATCCGGGCGACCGGGCGACCGGCCAGGTCCGCCGTTCCGCCGGGCCGCTCGACGGCGGTCTCGCTGGTTCCCATATGCGTTGTCCTCTCTCGGGTGGCATAGTCGACAACGAATGCGGAGGAACCTCCGCTTAACCGACGATAGCAGAAACGGAGGAACCTCCGCTTGGTGCGAGAACGGGCGGATGCCCAGCGCAACCGGGAACGGCTGGTCGCGACGGCCCGGCGCATGCTGGCCGACGACGGCGGCAAGGTGCCCCTCGAATCGATCGCGCGGGAGGCGGGCGTGGGCATCGGCACGCTGTATCGCCACTTCCCGACCCGGGACGCCCTGGTCGAGGCGGTGTATCGCGCGGAGCTGAGTGCAGTGTGCGCGAGCGCGGCCGACCTGCTCACGGACCTGCCCGCGCGTGAGGCCCTGCGGGCGTGGATGGACCGGTTCGCCGACTACGTGGCGGCCAAACGCGAGATCGCGGACGCGCTGCGCGCGGTGATCGCCTCGGGAGCGATCACCTCCGCACAGGCCCGCTCCGACCTGTCGAGCGCGGTCGGGACGCTACTCGAGGCCGGTATCGCCGACGGCACCCTCCGCGACGACGTCCGCGCCGAAGACATCGTCGTCAGCCTGCTGGGCATCGGCCTCGCCAGCGGCGCGCCCGACGAACGAGAGCAGGCGGGGCGGATAATGGACTTGCTCATGGACGGGCTGACAGCCAGGCCGACGTGACCACCCAACCACCCGTTTTCCGGCACGCTTTAGGCCGGAATCCACCTCGCCACAGTGGATTCCGGCCAAGAGCATGCCGGAAAACGGGTTACGTGTCTTGGGTCGTTGGCTATGCCCGGTACTCGTGTGGCTCAGGCCGGAGCCAAATGCCACCCTGTCGCGCGCGAGCGTTCACTCCAGAACTCGGCGTAGCGGCCGCCGCGGTCGAGAAGTTCTCTGTGCGTGCCGCTTTCGACGATCTTGCCCGCGTCGACGAACAGGATCTGGTCGGCGTGCTGGATGGTGGCGAGGCGATGGGCCACCACCACAACGGTTTTGCCCTGGGTGAGTTCGTGGATGCCGCGGACCACGACGGCCTCGCTGTGCGGGTCCAGGGCGCTGGTCGCCTCGTCCAGCAGGACGATCGGGGCGTCCTTGAGCAGGGCGCGGGCGATCGAAACACGCTGGCGCTCACCGCCGGACAGGGCGGCGCCGCCCTCGCCGACCGCGGAGTCCCAGCCGTCGGGCAGGCGCTCGACGATCTCGTCCACGCGGGCCATCTCGCCGGCGCGGCGCACCTCCTCGGCCGTCGCGTCCGGGCGGCCGATGCGGATGTTCTCCTCGATCGTCCGGTTGAACAGGTACACGTCCTGGAAGACCAGCGACACCTGCCGCAGCAGCGTTTCCGAGGGCTGCTTGCGAACGTCGTGCCCGCCCACGGTGATTCCGCCCGAGTCGACGTCGTAGAAGCGTGACGCCAGCCGCAGCAGGGTCGTCTTACCGCTGCCGGACGGGCCCACGATCGCGGTCGTGGTGCCGCTCGGCACGGTGAACGTCGCACCGTCGATGACCTTCTCGCCGTCGCGGTAACCGAAATCGACATCGGTGAACACGATCTCCGGCGCGCCCGGCTCGACCGCCTCGACGGCCTCCCCCAGATCGCGCACGGCCAGGAACTCGAGGATGCGATCGGCGGCCGCCGCCGCGCTGCGCAGGGCGTTGGTCAGCTGCGCGGCCCGGTTGATCGGCTCGATGAAGCGGGCGCTCACCGCGATCAGCGCGATGGCGGCCGGCACGGCCAGGTCGCCGCCGGTCCCGCGGGCGACGATCACCGACACCAGGATCAGGAAGACGATCTGCACGCACAGGGCGAAGACCATCAGGCCGGGAACGCTCGCGAACAGCATCTTGGTCGAGGCGCGCTGCTGCTCGCGCAACGCCTCCGACAGCTTCCGATTGCCGTCGCCGACCGCGCCGAAGGCCCGCAGCACCGGCTGCGCCTGGGCGAATTCGACCACGCGCGCATTGGATTCGGCCGCCGCCTCGTGCATCCGCTGGTCGGAACTCGAGAAGCTCCGGTTGGCCCAGGTGCTCACCGCCAGCAGCACCGGCAGGCTGATCAGCATGGTCAGCGCGATCCGCCAGTCGATGAACGCGACGCCGACGGCGACGCCCACCGGCACGACCACCGCGGTCACCACCGGCGCCACCAGATACGAGACGACGCTGATGATCTCGCGCACCCCGCCCACGATGATCTTCGAGATGGATCCGGCGTTGGCGGTCGCGAACCAGCCCAGCGGCAGGCTGCTCAGGTGATCGCCGAGCCGGGTCTGCACGCCGCGCAGCATGCCGACACCGATGCGCAGACCGGTCATCGTCACCAGGTAGGACAGCGCCGAAGCCGCCGCCACGGCGACCGCCATCCACGCCGCCCACCGCCACGCGCTGCCCAGGTCGCCGTCGAACAGCGCCTCGAGCACCGGGATCAGCAGCAGGTAGCCCGCGATCTGCGCGAGCGACAGGCCGCCGATCAAGCCCAGGTACCGGGGAATGTGACGGCGCAACTCGGACGGGACGAGTGCGAAGACCTTGGTGATGATCATCGGGTCTCCCCTTCCACGAGCTGGATCTCGTTCATGGAGGCTTCGTTCGTCTCGAACAGCCGCTGATAGAGCCCGCCCGCCCGGACCAGTGTCGGGTGGTCGCCGTTCTCGACCACGATTCCGTTCTCCAGCACCAGGATCCGGTCGACGCCGGTGATGGTGTGCAGCCGGTGCGCGATGACGAGCACCGTCCGGTCGGCGACCAGCACCGCGAGCGCGTCCTGCACCGCAGCCTCGGATTCGGGGTCGGCGAAGGCGGTGGCCTCGTCGAGGACCAGCACCGGGGTGTCGGCCAGCAGGGTGCGCGCGATGGACAGCCGCTGCGCCTCGCCTCCGGAAAGGATGGCGTCGACGCCGATCTCGGAGTCGTAGCCGCGTGGCAAGGCCACGATGCGTTCGTGGATCTGCGCCGCGCGGGCGGCCCGCTCGACGGTCGCCTCGTCGGCGTCGGGGCGGGCCAGCAGGATGTTCTCGCGGATGGTGCCGCGAATCATCTGCACGTCCTGGAGCACGAATCCGACTGTGCGGTACAGCTCTTCGGTGGAGAACTCGCGAAGGTCCTTGCCGCCGATGGTGATCCGTCCCGCGGTCACGTCGTAGAAGCGCGGCAGCAGGCGGGCCAGCGTCGACTTGCCGGAACCGCTGGGTCCGACGAGTGCCGTGATGGTGCCCGGCGCCAGCTCGATATCGATGTCGCGCAGGACGGTGCGGTCCTTGCGGTAGCCGAAGCTGACGTCCTCGAACCGCACCGGCAGCCCGGCCTTGGTGTCCGCGTCGAGCCCCGAGCCGCCGCTGGTGGGGGCGACCAGTTCCGGCGTCTGCTGCAATTCGTGCAACCGCAGCGCCGCCGCCGCGCCCTCGCGCAGCGCCTGCCCGTTGTACCCGATGCCGAGCAGTGCGCTGCCCAGCCCGATGCCGACCAGCAGGAACGGGAGGATGTCGACCGGTTCGATCCAGTCCAGCCCGACGAATCCGAGCCCGGCCACCACCACGACCAGCATCATGAACAGCGGGGTCAGCAGGATCTCGGCGGCGGCCTGCAACCGGGTCATCGGGGTCTTCCACGCCAGCAGGCCCGCGGCCGTCTTGTCGACCGCGTCCTGGAAGGTGTTGTGCGCCTTGCGGGCCTGTCCGAACGCGCGGACCACCTGGATGCCGTCGACGAATTCGATCGTCGACTCCTCGATCTTGCGTTCGGCGCCCGCGAAGACGGCGAAACGCTCGCGATGCCCCTCGCCCATCATGGCGGCCAGCGCCCGCGTGTAGAGGAACAGCGGAATCAGCAATACCAGGGTGAGCCGCCAGTCGACGGTGAAAAGGTAGACGAGCGCGACCACTTGGACGGTCACCGCGCCGACGAAGTCGAGCCGCGCGTGCGCGATCAGATAGTGCAGCGCCTCGACGTCGTCCTGCAGGAACCTCTTGACCTCGCCCGAACTGCGGTCGGTGAACCAGCCCAGCGGCACCCGGGTCAGCTTGGCGGCCAGTTGCTGCCGCAGGGTGTGCTGGAAGCTCGCGTCGAGCAGGTGCGTCCGGACCAGGGCCCCGGCCTCGAGCAGGCCGCGCACGATCAGCACGACGACCGCGCTGATCACCAGCCACCACACGCGATCCGTATCGACCGGTGCGGACAGTAGTTCGCGGCATGCCTCGACGATCAGGATGAACGGCACGACGGAGCAGACCGAGGCGATCACGATCACCAGGCTCGCGAGGGCCAGCGCACCGTTCACGGGCGCCAGGATCTTCTTGCGGGCGACGCCGTCGGCCTTCTTCTGCTGTTTCAGCGCCACCTTGTCCGGCGCGGGTATCGGCGCCTCCGTCTCCGGCGCGGCCTGTTCGACGGTCTCAGCCGTCATGGTTTCCCTCCCTGCTCTGCTGCCCACCCGCGGTGAACATCGACACTGCGGCCAGCCACCGGTCGGTGCGGGCCTGTACCTCGGCCTCGTCCAGTACCGCCGAGTTGACGTCGAACTGCGCGACCAGCACGGGCCGCGAATCCCGGGACACCACCGCGGTATTCACGTCGAGGGTGAATCGCAGCGGGAGATCCGGATGTCCGGTCACGCCGAATTCCGAGGTGAAATCCGCCAGCGGGACCGGCGTCCACGGCCCGGAACCGAACTGCAGCACATCGAATCGGCCCAGGTGATTGAGCCGGATCTGGCCGCGAGCGGCCAGGGTGCGGCCGGCCAGCGGCGGCCGGCCCGACTCCGGCGTCCAGCCCTCGGCATCGGCCGGCACCAGCACCGTTTCCTCCACGGTGAACCAGCCGACGCGCCGCGTATCGTTATCCGGTGCGCGCCCGTGCGATTCACGCGTCACCGCGATGTAGCCCGCCGAGTCCGCGGTATCGGCCACGGTGAACGCACACGCCACCAACAACGCGTCCTCCAGCGGCACACCGGCATTCGCACAGCCACTCAGCAACTGTGCGGTGCGGGCAGGGTTGAGTTCGACCACACGCTGAATAGCCTTACCCGCCTTGTCGGTCGCGGGATTCGTCAGTCTTCCGCCGAGCGCCGTGCCGACAATCTTCGTTTTCCCGGCATGCTTTTGGCCGGGATCCCCCACCTGCGACGGTGGTTTCCGGCCAAAAGCGTGCCGGAAAAAAGAAGGGTCGGGCGTGTCGTTCGGAGAAGGGTCGTGCGCCTGGTTCGGCGAGGTGTCGCAAACCTCGTTCAGCGGGACTTCCCCCTGCTCCAAGCGGCGCAGGTCGTCCATGAGGATGAGCCAGGAGACGACGTCGACCGCCAGGTGGTGGATCGAGAGCAGTAGGCGGCGGGGTGGGCCCTCCAGGATGGTCGCGGCGACCATGCGGCCCGCTTCGGGGTCCAGGCGTTCCACGGTGGCCGCCACAGCGGCTGTGGGGTCCTGTGATTCGGCGGCGATCGAGAGGAGTTCGGCGGCGCTGGAGGTTTCGCCGACGACCAGGACCGGTGTGCCTTCGGTGTGCAGGCGGGAACGCAGGGTCGGGTGTGCGGTGGCGAGGGCCTCGAGCCGCGCGAGGATCTCGTCCACCGAGACCTCGGCGGGGAGCGAGATCACCTGGGACTGTGCGAGATAGCGGTAGTCGCCGTTGGCGAGGATCTCGTTGGCCAAGTCCGTGAGCGGCAGAACCGTTCCCGCCGGAATGACCTCGGCGAGAGGTTCGTCGAGAGCGTCCGGGTGGTCCAGGCGGTGGGCGAGGTCGCGCAGATCGGCGGCGGCCAGCACATTTCGTGCCGAGACCTTGAAACCCGCGCCCCGCAGACGGGACACGAGATCGATGACGCCGATGCTGTCGATGCCCAGATCGAGCAGGCTGTCGAGGATTCCGACGCGAGGCTGCGTACCGTCCGGCGCGGTGGACATCGCGGTGATCACCGCGAGCAGCGTGCGCTCGGTGTCGGTCCCCGGCTGTGCGGCGGCCGTCGTTCCGGACGGGCGGGCCAGCAGGGCCGCGGCGGCGTGCACATCCAGTTTGTCGTTGCGGTTCAGCGGGATCTGCTCGACGTGCACGATGCGGGTCGGCACCATGAACTGCGGCAACCGCCGGGCCAGGGCCGAGCGAATGTGCCCTGCCGATGGTGTGCCGACGACCAAGGCGCCCAGGCGAGTTCGGCCGTTCTCGGTGAACGCCAGTGCCGCGGCGTGCCGGATGCCCGTCAGCTCCCGCAGGACGACGGTGACCTCGTCGGGCTCGACCCGGTACCCGTTGATCTTCACCTGGCTGTCGATGCGCCCCTCGTACGCGACGGTGCCGTCCGCGGCGCGCCGCACCAGATCGCCGGTGCGGTAACGCCTTCCGTGCGATCCGGCGACGAAGGCCGCGGCGGTGGTCCCGGGCCTGCCCAGGTATCCCTGCGCCAGCTGCGGTCCGGACAGATACAGCTCACCCGTACCGCCGACCGGGACCGGACGCAGCCGATGGTCCAGCACCTCGGCGGTCATCCCGTCGAAGGGGCGTCCGATGGTCGGCGCGGCGTGCTCGTGCACGTCCGCCATCAGCGCTTCCACCGTGGTCTCGGTGGGACCGTAGAAGTTGATCACCCGAGTCTCCGGCAGGCCCCGCAGGCGCCGCCAGGTATCGGGGCTGATCGCCTCGCCGCCGAGCGCCAGCACCGCCAGCGGGCAGTGCTCCCGCCCGTCGCGCGTCCGGAACAACCCCGCGGCGATCAGCCGATTCAGCATCGACGGCGAGGTGTCGAAGATATCGATACCGAAGTCGTCGATCGCGGCCACGATGCGCTCGGCATCGGTGCGCACCTCGTCGCCGAGCAGCACCACCGTATGCCCGCTCAGCAGGGCGACGGTCGGCTGCCACGCGGCATCGAACCCGGTCGACCAGCCGTGACCGATCCGCAGCTGCCGCCCCGTCTTCGCCGTCGTGGGTGCGAAGATCCGGCGCTCGTGGTTCGCCCAGTGATTGAGCAGCGAACCATGCGATACGGCAACGCCTTTCGGGCGACCGGTGGTGCCGGAGGTGAACACGACATAGAAGGGAGCGTCCCCAGTTGTGGATTCCGGCCGAAAGCGTGCCGGAAAAGTGGTGGTGCCGTTGCCGGAGAATGGGCCGGTGTCGTGGATTTCCTCCGGAGAGGCCCCCTCCGGCGACGCGAACCGCAGGCGGCCGTCGTTGTCGGGTACGCCGTGCAGGCAATCGATCCCGGACGCACGAACCTCAGCGATCACATCGGCCCGCGCCGCGTCCGCCAAGATGATTCGCGCACCGGAGGTTTCGAGAATATAGGCGACACGATCCGCGGGCGTCGCAGGATCCAGATGCACGCACGTACCGCCCGCGTACCCGATAGCGAAGGGCGCGTGCAGAACTCGCCGATCCCGAGGCAACATGACCGCGACGGAATCGCCGGGCCCTATGCCCGCTGCCCGCAGCCCCTCCGCCAAAGCCCTTACAGCGGAGGCAAACTCCTCGAAGGAGTGCTCCCCCACCGCATCGACCACAGCCGTCCGCCCGGCAGCACTCCCAGCAGCATCCAGCAACTTCCCCGGAACACCCAGTCCCACGCTCCCGGCACCAGCCACCGTCTTCCCGGCACCAGCCACCGTCTTCCCGGCACCAGCCACCGTCTTCCCGGCACCAGGCACCCTCTTCCCGGCACGCTTTTGGCCGGGATCCACCGCTGGCAACTGGGGATTCCGGCCAAAAGCATGCCGGAAAAATGGGGATGCGGCGGCGGAAGAATCGGCCGGTGCGGCGGCGGAGGGGTCGGTGGCGGTCAGGGCCGGGGGCTCGTCGTCCAGCAGGACGTCGGTGGCGGAGGCTCGATCGGTTTCGGTGAGGCGCTGGGCGACGGTGAGGACTCGGCGGGCCATGCGGGTGGGGGCGAAGGTGGTTTCGACGTCCGGGCGGGTTTCGACGCGGCAGATGAGGGTGCCGTTCTCGAGGACCGGGACGATCGCGAGGGGGTAGTGGCTCGGGGAGTCGACGCGGCGGGGGGTCATGGTGGCGCCGCCGCCCATGGGCATGCCGGCGGTGACGTCGCCGACGGGCGAGTTCTCGAAGACCAGGAGGGTGTCGAAGAGCTGGCCCGCACCCGCGTGGCGGGTGATCTCGGCGATGCCGAGGTACTCGTGGGCGCGCAACCGGGCTACCTCGCGTTGCAGCCGGGCGCCGATCTCGCCCGGATCGCGGTCGTCCATCCGGACGCGGACCGGGATGGTGGTGACGAGCGCGCCGACGAGCCGTTCGGCATTGGGCAGCGACGCGTCCCGGCCCGAGGTGGTCTGCCCGAAGACCACGTCGTCGCGCCCGGTGAGCCCGGAAAGAATACGCGCCCAGGACATTTGGAGCAGGGTGTTGAGCGTCAGCCCGCGCCCGCGCGCCCAGGCGAGCAGCGCGCCGGTGGCGGCCGCGTCCACGCGGGCCTCGCCGACGACCGGCAGCTCCACCTCGGGTGGGGCCGGCGGCCCGATCATCGGCATCGGGGCGAGGCCGTCCAGCGCCGACGCCCAAGCCCGCCCCGACTCCGCGGTGTCGCGGGTCGCCAACCAGGCCGCGTGTTCGCGCAGCGGCGGTGCGGGCGGCAGCGCGGCGCCGCCACCGGCGTGCAACGCGATCAGATCGGAGAACAGCAGCGGGATGGACCAGCCGTCCACGACGATATGGTGTGCGGTGCAGACCAATTCGTAGTCGGCGTCACCGACCCGCGCCGCCACGACCCGGAACAGCGGGCCGATGTCGAGATCCAGCGGACGTCGCGCCTCGTCCCAGTACAGCTGCCGCGCCGCCGCCTCGGGATCGTCCGCCGTGCGCAGATCGACCTCCCGCCAGCCGATTCGGCCGGCGGAGGTGATCACGAGCACCGGATGCGGCACGTCCTCGGCCAGCACCGAGGCCCCGAGATGCGGGTAGCGGTCGAGCAGTTCGTCGAACGCGCGCCGCAGCGCGGGCAGATCGGCGAGGCCGTCGACCCGCACCGCGAAGGTGACCAGATACGGATCACCCTCGCGCGCAAGTGAACTCACCGAATACAGCCCGCGCTGCAGCGGGGACAGCGCGACGACGTCGCGGATCTCGACGGTCACCGGCCGGCGAACTTCCGACCGAGCGCCTGCAGCGCGGCAGGGTCCAGACCGGAGGCGGCCATCGGCGCCACCGCGGGCGCCGGGGCCGCCGCGGACTCGGCCGCGGGATCGGCGGTCTCGAGCTGTTCGGCGAGTTCGAACAGGGCCGGGAACTCGAAGACCTTCTGCACGTCCAGGACGTGACCGCGCTCGCCGAGCAGGGTGACCAGCCGCAACGCGGCGATGCTGTCCCCGCCCAGCGAGAAGAAGGTGTCCTTGCGCCCGACCTCGTCGTCCTCGTCCAGGTCGAGAATCTCGCGAATGGCGTCCGCGACCATGCGCTCGGCGTCGGTGCGCGGGGCACCGCCCAGTCCGGTGACACCCGGCTCCGGCACTTCGTCGCGGCTGAACAGCACTGGAGCAGCCGGCGCGGTCGGAACCTCGGGCGCGGCGGCCCACTCCGCATACGTCCGCTCGAGAAGGTCAGCGAACTTACCGATTTCGGGGTGCGCGGCCAGTGCGGGCGCGAATTCGAGGGTGATCGTCGCGCCCTCGTCCTCGGTGACGACGTCCACCACGAGGTCGACGCCGTGCGGGCGGGCCGTGCGGCGCGAGAGTTCCCGCACGCTCAGCCCCGACACCGCGGGCGCGAGCGCGCCCGGCCGCACTGTGACCAGCGCCTGGAACAGCGAGCCGCTGGATACCGCGGCCACACCGCGCATCTGGTGGGTGATCCGCTCGATGCGGGTCCCGGTATGCGCCCGCGCCTCGTCCACCAGCGCCGCCGCGTCCGCGACGAGCTGCCGCGGCGGACGTCCACCGGCCGTATCGATCCGCAGCACAAGGTGATTGGCGAAGTTGCCCAGGGCCGTATCGGCCCCGTCGGCGCCCCGATCGGAATCGGCGACACCCACGGCGATGTCATCGCCCATTCCGGCCGCGCTCAGCACATGCGCCACCAGTGCAACCGCGTCGGCCTCGGTGACGACCCCGGATACCCGGAACACCCGGCGCGCGACCGACTCACCGGGCTCCGCATCCGTGAGATCCGCCCGCTCGGGCAGCTCCGCGAGCCGCTCCAGCCAGTAGTTCAGGCCCGCGTCACCGGCGGCATTGCCCGCCAGCGTCTTCAGCTGTGCCAGCGCGAAGGTCCGGTACTGGGCGGTCGCCGCCACGGGCGCACCGTCGTACGCCTCGAACAGCGCCGCGACCAGCAGCTCGAGCGACCGGTCGTCGGCGGCCACCGGATGCGCGACGATCGACAGCACGTCGCGACCCGGTAAGCGGTACAACCGGATTCGCACCGGCAACTCGGTCAGCAAATCGAATTGGCGCCCCGCATCGGCGGCCAGCTCGGCATCGAGGCGAGCCTCGTCCGTCTCGACCACCTCCACCACCGACTCGGGCGCGGGAACCACCCGCTGGTACGGAATCCGGCGATCGTCGGGGTAGACGGTGCGCAGGATCTCGTGCCGCTCGATCACCGCGACCGCGGCGCGATCCAGCGCCTCGGCGTCCAGGCCGGGCGAAACCTCCAGCGCCACGGACAGATTCGCGACCGGTGTGCGGCGCATGCGCTCCGGCAGCAACGCGGCCTGCTGGGCCAGCGTCAGCGGGATACCGCGGTCGGCGGACCGGGATGGCGTATCGGGCATGGCGGTCCCTCTCACTTCCCGACGTTCGCGAACGTCGGTTCCAGCTTGTCGAGCACGTACGGCAGCGACAGCGCGGTCGGCACGTTGATGGCGTTGATGCCGATCATGTCGACGAAGGCGATCCCGCCCTGACGCACCGACGGCAGGTCGGAGTAACCGGGCAGCTGCTTGAACTTCGCCTCCAGGCCGGGCGCCGCGCCGCACACGAGCATGTCGGCGGTCAGATCGCCGAGCCGTTCCGGCGACAGGGACAGCCGGCCGCCGGTCGGCGCCTCGGCGACCAGCTTCTCCGGCATGGTCATCCCGAGCCGGGTGAACAGCTGGGCCGAACCGTCCTTGGGATCGGCGAGCACCATCAGCTGGGTCGGGGTGGTCAGCATGCAGGTCAGGAAGGTCTTACCTGTCAGGCCCGGATGCTTCGCGGCGACGGCGTCGATCTTGCCGTGCACGTCGGCGACGACCTTCTCGGCCTCGGGCTCCTTGTGCAGGGCCTTGCCGAGCGCGGTGGTCTGGTCCTCCCAGGGATCGATCTGCGCGCTGGTCAGCGGCCCGATCGTGGGCGCGAGCTTGGACAGCTTGTCGTACATCGCCTTGTCCATCATGTAGCCGGGGGCCACGATGAGATCCGGATTCAGCGCCGCGATCTGCTCGGCGAGGTCGCCGCCCGCCGTCAGCGCTTTCGACTGCTGCGCCAGCGACTGCGGCAGCCACGGCACGGTCTGACCGGGAGCCGCGCCCGGGACCAGGTAGCCGACCGGCGTGACCCCCAGCGCCACAGCGGCATCCAGCCACTGCGGGCCGATCGCGACCACTCGTTGCGGCGTGCCCTCGATGGTGGCCTCGCCCATGGTGTGTTTGATGGTCACCGCGCCGGACGACGCGGAGTCGCCGTCACCGGATCCGCAGGCGGCCGCGCTCAGCACGAGCCCCAGGGCCAGTGCGGCCAGACCCATCCGACGCGTCGTGGCCCGCGCGCGGGTACCGAAGATCCGTCCCGCGAGTGTTCGACCAGGGTTCATTCCGTCAGCTCCTTCTCCACGATCCGCCGACTGCACGGATCCTCGGAATCGTAGCTTAGGCTAAGCTAATATTTCGTCGGAGGTTGGTCGGCCCACCCGGTGCGGTTCGGAATCGCCGAAGACGAGCCAGCCCTCCGGCGTCCATCGGGCCCGCTCGCCGGTCCGGCACAGCGCGCTCCCGATACCTTCCAGCGGGAAGGGGTCCGGGATGAATCGGCTCCAATCGGCCTGTGCCCCATCGGGTTCGATCAGCGCGGCGCCACCGGCGTAGACGGCGCCGATCGTGCCGGGCGGCACGGCCCGCCCGTATTCGTCGAGCACCAGGACGCGGGCGCCGGGAATCGGGCGGACCCGTCCCGTGCCGTCCAGCGGTCCGCGGGCGACGGCGCCGGCGTAGTCCGCCAACCCGTATCCGAAACTCGCGACAGCGCCCGGTGATACGGCACGCAGCCGCTCGGCGAGGCCGGGCGGGCAGGTGGTGCCGATGACGTCCCAGCGATGCACCGTCGGCAGTCCCGTCTCGGGGAGACCCGCCAGCGCGCCGGGCGGCGCGACGACATGAGTGACCGATCGCGTGGCGATCAACTCCGCCAGCGCGTTCGGATCGCCGCGCTCGGCGGGTGTGGGGACGATCAGGGCCGCGCCGTCCGCGAGCGCGGCGAGCAGTTCGACCAGCAGGTACGGGCTGCCCCAGGGAGCGACGACGAGCCGGACGTCGGCCGAGCCGAGTGCGGGATCGACCGGGCCGCAGCGACGTTCGGCCGCGACCGCGCGCCGGTCGGCCACCGCCGCGGCCACCGCGGCAGCGCTCATCCGCCGCCCCGCGCCCAGCCGGACCGGGCCGCCGTCACAGGCGACGAGGGCGGCCAGCAGTCGCACGCAGGAGCCGATGATTCCCGGGCCGGCCGCGGCGCCAGGCGTGTCCACCTTGGTGAACACTTCGCCGTAGTCGATGCTGTCCGTCCCGCAACGGACGGCCGTCCGGACGATCGGGATCCCGCGGCCGCGCCGGGCCAGCCCGGCGATTCCGATCACATCCGACAGTTCGACGCCGGTGGCCCATTCGCCGACCACGCGGTGCCGCGGCGATATCGTTGGCGCGAATTCCGCTCGCACACTGTCGATCTCGGGCATCAGGCTCGTCATCAGCCGACCTCCAGGGGTGTGTTGCGTGCCGCGGCCGCCTCCACGAGCGCGGCCAGGCCGGTCACCGTCGGGGTCTCGAACAGCACCCGGACCCCGATCTCGACGCCGAATTCGGCGCGGACGCGCGCCAGCAGCCGGGCCGCCAGCAGCGAGTGCCCACCGAGGTCGAAGAACGAATCGCCGGCCCCGACCCGGTCCCGGCCGAACAGCTCCCCGAACACCTCGGCGAGCCGGATCTCGGTGGCGGTCACCGGTTCCCGATACAGTTCGACGCTCACGGGTGCGGGCGGCGGCAGTGCGCGGCGGGCGAGTTTGCCGTGCTCGGTGAGCGGGATCTCGTCGATCACCGTGAAGGCCGCGGGCACCATATATTCCGGCAGGGTCATGGCCGCGTGGGCCCTGACCGCGTCGATGTCGACGGCGTCGCCCGCGGGCACGACGTAGGCCGCCAGCACCGTGCCGATCGCCTTGTCCGGCACCGCAGTAGCCACGCACTGCGCGACGGCGGGATGGCTCGCGACGGCCGCCTCCACCTCGCCGAGTTCGATCCGGTAGCCGCGCACCTTCACCTGTTCGTCCGCGCGGCCGAGGAATTCGAGTTCGCCGCGGATATTGCGCCGCGCCAGGTCGCCGGTGCGATACAGCCGCCGTTCCGGGCGGAACGGGTCGGCCACGAAACGCTTCGCGGTGGCGCCCGGCCGCCGGAGGTAGCCGCGCGCCAATTGCTCACCGCCCAGATAGATCTCGCCGACCACCCCGGCCGGGACGAGGTGCAGCCGCTCGTCGAGGAGGTAGACGTACACGTTGCGATTGGGGTGGCCGATCGGCACGATCCGGGTCCCCTGCGGCCCCTCCACGGTCAGGTGGGTGGCGGACACCACCGCCTCGGTGGGCCCGTAGTGGTTGCGCAGCTCGGCGTCGAAGACACCCGCGAATCGGTCCGCCACCTCGCCGTGCAGGGCCTCGCCGCCGACCGGGACGTGGCGCAGCGCCCGCCACTGCTTCACCTCCGGCAGCATCAGGAACGTGCGCAGCAGCGACGGCACCATGTGCAGCACGGTGACTCCGCAGCGGGAGATCAGATCGGCGACGTACGGGATGTCGCGGAAGGCGTCCGGCTTCGGAATCACCAGGCACGCACCGAGAGTCAGCGTGACGAACAGGTCGAGCAGGGAGGCGTCGAAGCTGATCGAGGACGATTGCAGGAGCCGGTCGCGGGCGGTCATCCCCCACTGCGCGCGGAAGCCCTCCACGTGTTCGGCGATGGCCGCGTGCGTGACCGGCACGCCCTTGGGGGTCCCCGTCGATCCCGAGGTGTAGATGACGTAGGCGAGATTGCCGGGCCGCAGCGGGCGGACCCGGTCGGCGTCGGTGGGTGCGTGGTCGGCGAGCGCACCCGCCTCCCGTTCCGCGGCGTCGAAGTCGGCCTCCCCGTCGCCCGCACCGCCGGTGCCCGAGCGGCGCAGCATCAGTACCGGCCGCGCGTCGGCGGCGAGCAGGTCGATGCGTTCGCCGGGGTAGGCCGGATCGATCGGCAGGTACGCGGCGCCGGCTTTCAGCACCGCCAGGACCGCCACCACGAACTCGACGGATGTCTCCAGCCGCAGCCCGACGACATCCTCCGTGCCGATGCCCCGCCGGATGAGCCAGTGCGCCAAGCGGTTCGCGCGCCGATCGAGGTGGTCGTAGTCGTATTCGCGGTCGCCCTCGGCCGCGGCGACGAGCGCCGTGGCGGTGGGCGTGGCCGCGACCCGGCGCTCGACCAACGCCACCAGCGTGGTGGGTTCGGTGGCGACCAGTTCCCCGTGCGATTGCTCCAGGATTCCGGCGCGGTCCTGGCCGCCGAACATGTCCAGGTCGCCGATCAGGCGGCCCGGCTCGGCCAGCGCGCTGTCCAGCAGCCGGACGTAGTTCGACAGCACCTGCTCGACGATCTCGCACTCGACCCGGTCGACCTGGTACTCGGCCTCCAGGCGGGCGACGGGAGAAGGCGGCATTCCCGCACTCGCCGAGGCGGATTCGGCGGAGGCATCCATGACGACCGTGAGTGACAGCGGGATTCGAGTACTAGGGCTGCCGAATTCGAGCAGGGTGGACTCGATGCCGTCGAGCGCGAATCGGGCCGCACCGGAACGTATTCCGAATTCGGTGCGCACCAGTTGTTCCAGCCCGTCCCGGCCGCCGTCCCGTTCCGGGTTGACCTCGCGCACGACGCGATCGATGCCGATGTCCCGATGCGCGAACGCGCCGGTGACGGCGTCGCGGACGGTGTCGGTGAATCCGGCGAAGGTGTCGCCGGGACGTACGGCTGCCCGCAGCAGCACCGAGTTGCCGAAGTATCCGATGCCCTCGGAATCCGTTTCGCGCACCGAGACGGGTACGGAGACAAGGAAATCCGTAGCCGCGGTGTAGCGATGGAGCAACACGTCGTAGGCGGCGAGCAGCACGGTGAACGGTGTCGTGCCCCGGTCGCGGGCGAACTCCTCGACGCGAGCCATCAGATCACCGGGAAGCTCGCGGACACGGCGCGCGGCCTGCGATGCCGACCCGGCGGGTACGGCGACGCGTCCCGGCAGCTCGAGTGGCTGCGGCAGCGGGCGCAGCGTACGACGCCAGTACTCGATCCCGGATTCGGTTGCCCCGCTCGCGTTTTGCGCCGCGGCGGCCGTGGGAAGGTCCGTGCCGTTGTATCGGTGGCTCACCTCGTCACAGAACACCGTCCAAGAACCCTCGTCCCAGCCGATGGCGTGTATAACCAGCGCGAAGATGTATTCCTCGACGTCCGTACGGATCAGCAGGCAGCGCAGGGGCGCTTCCGCCGTCGGATCGAACGGCCGCCCGGCGGCCCGGCGCACCAGCACCTCCAGCCGCCGCGCCCGGCTCGACCCGGTCAGTTCGGAGACGTCCAGTTCCTGCCACGACGGACCGATACCCTCGCGCACGACCCGAAAAGGTTCGCCTTCGTCATCGGAATCGTATGTACTGCGGAGGATTTCGTGCCGTTCCGCCACCCCGTCGACGGCCGCGCGCAACCGCCCGGCATCCACCGGACCGCGCAGCCGGTACACCGCGCAACTGTTGAGCGTGGTGTCCTCGGGATCGCGGGTCTGCAGGAACCAGATGCGGCGCTGCCCCGCCGATAAGGAAGTCATGCGGGTGAATCGGTCAGATACCCGCCGCGGGCGAAGAATTGGGCCCCGTCGTACTCGACGCCGTCGCTGGTACGCACCCGGGTGATCAGCAGGCCGCGGTTGCGCCCGCGATGGGCGTCGGGGCCGCAGACCACCACGCCGCCGCCCTCGACGACGACCACGCGGCCCGGGGTCCCGCCGTACCGGGCCTCCGACAGTGCCGACGCGAGGATTTCGACCTTCTCGCCGCGATAGTAGGAGAACGCCCGCGGATACGGCTCCGACAGCGCCCGCACGAAACGCTCGAGATCGACTGCGTCCCAGTGCCAATCGATCCGGCTGTCGCGCTCGGAACGCTTGTGGAAGTAGGTGCGCTCGGAGTTGCTCTGCGGGCGCCACTCGGCGGTGCCGGATTCGATCGCGCCCAGCGCCTCCTCGAGCACGCCCGGAATCAGCTCCAGCCCGGCCAGGACCAGTTCGGTGCCGGTCGCGTCCGGGCCGATCGGCAGCGAGTGCTGCACCAGGATGTCGCCGGCGTCCAGCCGCTCGTCCATGCGGTGCACGGTGAGCCCGAACTCGGACTCGCCGCTGATCAGGGCCCATAGCACCGGGGAGAAACCGGTGAACTTCGGCAGCAGCGAATCGTGCAGGTTCAGCGTGCCGTGCGGGGGCATGGCGTACAGCTCCCGCGGCATCCAGGTGTACCAGCTGTTCACCACGATGACGTCGGGCTCGGCCCGCTTCACCAGGTCGATGGTCTCGGCATCGGCCCGCTCGGTCAGATGGACCGGGATGCCGTGCTCGCGAGCCAGCTCCTCGACCGAATCGGACCAGATGCCCTTGTAGGCATGCTCGCTCGCGGGGTGGGTGACCGCGAGCACGACCTCGTGCTCCGACTCGATCAGAGCCTGCAGCGTTTTCCGGCCCCAGGTCTGAAAGCCGAACGACACGATACGCATGAACCGAACCTCATTCTCTACCACTAAGGGTAGCCTAGCCTACTCACACCCTCAGTGGGTCCGATCGTGCGCCCCCGAGACCCGTCCGGCGGTCGCCAGGGCCCGCCCCGGCGCACCGCCGAGCACCCGATCCGAAAGTTCGCCCAGGCAGCTGAGATTCGGGAAACCCGGCCCCTGGGCCAGGCCCGCGAGGTTGGGCAGATACAGCTTCGCGTCGAGCCCGTCGACCGCCAGATCGTGGCCGATGGACGCCTCCAGCCGCGCCTGCGTCACGGGACCGCCGACCGCCAGCTCGACCAGATCGGCGGCGTCGGCGTCGAACAGATCCAGGAACCACAGCGGCTGCCCGCCGGTCGCGTCGACCACCAGATCGAATCCGTGCACCTGATCCGGGCGTAACTCGTTGCGCAGCGTCAGCGCCACGCCCTCGCCCTGCTCGGCGACCCGCACCACGCGGCCTTGCAGGTGATGAACCCTGTTGTCGCCCAGTACGTTCTCCTGCACCCGGACGGAGAACACGCCGCGATCGGTGCGCCGGATGACGTCGCGGCGCTCCTGCAGGCTCAGCGCCCGCCACTTGGCCGGATCGCTGAACAGCGCGTTCTCGAAATAGCTTTCGCCGCGGGTGTAAAGGGTGGCCGCGGGCGAGATCACCGAGACGGTCAGCACGTCGTGGTGCACCAGTTCGTCCACCGCCGATCCGGCCGTCTCGCCGCCGCCGATGACCGCCGCCCGCGAGGAGGCGGGCAGCCGGCGCTTACCGGCGAGATCCCAGAAGTCCGCGATACTCAGGACTTTCGGGTGCTCGGCCAACGCCCGGCCGCTCTTACCCGGGCCGGTGATCATCAGCCGGTCGGTATCGATCTCGGTGATCGCGCCGTCGGCGTCGGCCACCGAGACCAGCCAGCCGTCGGCCGCGGCGCGGATCTGCCGCACGGTCCCGGAGACCAGCTCGACCTCGGCCTTGGCCGCGACCCACTGCAGGTATTTCGCCCAGACGTGATGCTGCGGGCTGGGCCGGCCGCGGTCGACCCATTCCGCGTAGGTGCCGTTCTCGACCAGGAACGAGGTCCAGCTGAAGCCGACCATCGCCTGATCGATCGCGCGGTTGTGCCCGCGCGCCCAGGTCGAGTGGTACGGGAACCCGACATCCTTCTCCGGGCCGGTGCCCAGCCGGTGCTGACCGTCGGTCCAGCCGCCGCTGGGCAGCCAATTGCCGCCGACCGTATGCGATTCCACCACCACGACGCGCGGAGCCGGCAGGCCCAGGTCCCGCAGCACCCGCGCCTTGGCCGCGACGGCCATCGCCTTCGGCCCGGCTCCGACCACCAGAAGCGTATCCACCTGGTTCTCCGTTCTGTGATGACAGCCACGCGGGGTTACAACGTTTGCATAGGCTTACCTTATATTGCACTGTGGTGCCAGTCCTTCCCACACGACTGCGACGGACGGCACGGACATCACGTGAACGATTGGATATGCCCCATGATCAACATCAAGTCCCGTGGCTTAGCGGCGTTCTCCCTGGCCGCCGCGGTCTTCGTCGGCGGTGTCGCGACCGCCACCCCGGCGCTGGCCACCCCGGTCGTCGCGCCGGTGCACGCCGCCGCCCCCGGCGTCGGTGAGCTGCAGAGCAAGCTGCAGCTGGTGCTCGATCCGGGCGCCTCGCGGTCGGCGCGGGCCAACGAGCTGGAGGCCGGCGAGGCCGGGCTGCCGCTGGTGGACAATGTCGGTGGCGTGATGGCCTCCGTGCCCGGCTTCCAGTGGCAGGCCGTGGGACCGGTCAACGTCAACGGCGACCAGCTGACCCACAACCTGCAGATCAACGTCCCCGGCTTCGACGCGATGTTCATCGAGCTGTCGTGGAAGGACATCGACGGCAACTGGAAGCTGACCCGCGAGTCCGAGTGCACCATCGCGTACTACGCCAACCAGCCCTGCACGGTCTGATTTCTCCCGACAAGGCCCTGGTTACCTGCGAAGATTGCGGGTAACCGGGGCCTTTCCGGCACCCCCGAAGCCTTCTCCGGCACCCCCGAAGCTTTCTCCGGCACCTTCGAAGCTTTCTCCGGCACCCCCCGATGCTCTTTTCCGGCACGCTTTTGGCCGGAATCAAGCACCTACCGACGGCGTTGACGTGGGTGACTTCCGCGACAATCCCCCGAGGAGATGTGCGATGACCTCCACGAACAACCGGCCGGTGGTAGACCCCGGCACCGAATTCGGCGCTCATGTCGCCGAGCGCCTGCGCGGCGAGACGATCGGCTGGCTGACGACGGTCGGCCCGAGCGGCACGCCGCAGCCCAACCCGGTGTGGTTCCTCTGGCGCGGCGGGGAGTTCCTCGTCTTCAGCCAGGCGAATCAGGCCAAGCTGCGCAATATCGCGCGCAATCCGCGAATCGCGCTGCACCTCAACAGCTCCGAGCAGGGTGGCGAGGTGGCCGTGCTGACCGGCACGGCCCGCATCGACGACGGCGGCCCCACCCCGGAGGAGATCGCCGACTACTCCGAGAAGTATGCCCAGGGCTTCGTGAGCATCGGCATGGCGCCGGAGAAGTTCTACGCCACGTATTCGACGCTGATCCGGATCACCCCGGACCGCCTGCGCGGTTTCTGAGCGGCCCCGCGGCGCGTCCCGGCGCGGTCGCTAGGGTCGATACGTGAGACGCAGGCAGAAGCCTCCCCTACCGAAGCGGCACGGACTGGATCCGGCGCGGCTTCGGCTGCCGGAGGAGGGCTCCTGGGCGACCATCCGCGACCATCTCGTGGAGCGGCTGCCGCGGGTGCCGGCCACGCGGATCGACGAACTGCTGGCCGAGGGCGGCATCGTCGACCTCGACGGACCGATCGCACCCGACGCGCCGTACGTGCCGGGCGGCGCGGTCTGGTTCCACCGGGATCTCCCACAGGAGACCGAGGTGCCCTTCGAGATCACGATCGTGCACCGCGACGACACCCTGCTGGTGGTCGACAAACCGCACTTCCTGTCCACGATCCCGCGCGGGCAGCACATCCTGCAGACCGCGCTGGTACGGCTACGGCGCGAACTGGACCTACCGGATCTGATCCCCGCGCACCGCCTGGACCGGGCGACCGCGGGCCTGGTGCTGTTCGTGGTCGACCCCGCCCGCCGCGGCGCCTACCAGACCCTCTTCCACAAGCGGCAGGTGCGCAAGCGGTACGAGGCGATCGCCCCGTACCGCCCGGAGCTGACCCTGCCCCGCACCGTGCGCAGCCGGATCATCAAGGAGCGCACCATACTTCGTGCTTTCGAGATGGAGGGCGAGCCCAATGCGGAGACCTTCGTGGAACTGCTGGAGCACCGCGACGGCCTGGGCCGCTACCGCCTGAGCCCGCACACCGGCCGCACCCATCAGCTGCGCCTGCACATGAACGGGCTCGGCGTCCCGATCCTCGGTGACGACTTCTATCCCGACCTCACCGATCGCCCCATCGACGATTTCACACGGCCGCTCCAATTACTCGCCACCACACTGGAATTCACCGATCCCCTCACTCACGAGCCGCGCCGGTTCGACACCACGCGGTCGCTGCTGGCGTGGTCCGATCTGGAGGGCTGGTCGGGCCGCGCGTAGTCGGCGCCGTGTCCGGGCCACCATGCTCGATGACCGATCAGCGCGGTGAGCGCCGGGGTGAAGAACATCGCCATCACGAATGCCGCGATCGCGATGCCGACCGAGATCGCGAAGCCCATCTCCGACAGAACGGTGTTGCCCGCCAACATCATCGAGGCGAAGGTGCCCGCCAGGATCACTCCGGCGGCGGCGACCGTCGGGCCCGTGTGCCGCACCGCCAGTGCGGCCGCCTGCCGCGGATCGTTGCCCTCCCGGGCCTCCTCGCGGAGCCGGGCCACCATCAGGATGTTGTAGTCGGTGCCGAGGGCGACCACGAACAAATACATGATCACCGGCAGTGTGAATATCAGCCCCGGCTCTCCCTGGATGTGCTGGAACACGAGCACCGAAGCGCCCAGTGTCGCAGCGAATCCCAGGAATACCGACGCCATCAGGTACCACGGCGCGACCAGGCTCCGCAGCAACAGCCCCAGCACGATCATGATCAGGATCGCCGCCACCGGGAACACGACGGTGTAGTCGTGGTTCATCGCATCCTTGAAATCGACGAACACCGCGGTCATCCCGCCCACGGCCGCGGTCGTCCCCGGCGGCGCGGCCGCGTGGGCGGTGTCGCGCAACGGTCCCCCGACGGTATCGGCGGCCGCGTCGGATTCGGGCGCGGAGGCGAGCGTGACCCGGAAGTCGGTCACTGTACCGTCCTGCGACACAACAGGTTCCGACACCTGACCGACGCCCGGCACGCCCGCCAGTGCGGTGCGGTACGACGCCAGCTGTTCGTCGCTCAGACCGCCCGGCGACCGCAGCAGGACATCCGAGGGCTGAGTCACGCCCGCGGGCATGCCCTTGAGCAACTCCTTGCTGTAGACGACGGATTCGGAGGCGTTCGAGGTCGATCCCGAGGTGAGGTCGAAGGTCGGATGGAATCCGATCGCGAAGACGCCCAGCACCACCAGCGCACCGCCCGACGCCACCGCGACCAGTCCCGGCCGCTGCCCGAGCCCGCGCCCGACCGCCGCGAACCGCGCACCCGTCGGCTCGGACCGCCACGCCTTCGACGGCCAGAACACCTTGGTGCCCAGCAGCGAGACGATCGCGGGCACGAGGGTCAGCCCGGCCAGCAGCGCCATGCCCACCGCGATCGCCAGCGCCGGTCCGAGCGACCGGAACATGCCCAGCGTCGACAGCGTGAGCGCCATGAAGGCGATGATCACCGCGGCGGCGGCCGAGGTGATCGCCTCGCCCACCCGGGTGACCGCGCTGACCATGGCGGTCTTCGGATCCTCACCCGCGCGCAGGCGTTCCCGATAGCGGAACATCAGGAACAGGATGTAGTCGGTGCCGACGCCGTAGAGCACGACGACCAGGATCGACGTCACCGAACTGTCGACCTTCAGGTCGAAACCCTTGCTCACCCAGGCGATCAGGCCGGTGACGACACCGGTGATCGCGCCGATGACCACGATCGGCAGCAGCGCGATGACCGGGCTGCGGAAGATGAGCAGCAGCAACAGCAGGATCAGCAGGACGGTGGCCACGCCGATGATGGTCAGGCCCTTCGTCGACGACTCCGTCGCGTCCAGGGCCTGCGCGGCCTGACCCGTGATGCCGCCCTTCAGGTCGGTGCCGTCGATCTTGGCCCGCAAGGCTTCTCGCAGATCCTTCACCGCGTCGTTCTGCCGCGTGTCGCTCGCGCCGGTGGGCTTGGTCATCTGCACCGCGGCGATCTGGACGAGCCGATTGTCCGACGGTGGCGCCGCCTGAATCCCGGTGACGTTCTCGATATTCGCCTCGCGCAGCTGCGTCGCGATCTTCTCGACCGCGGCCGAATCCGCCGGTGACAGCGCCGCCCCGTCGGAGCGCTCGAAGACGAGGATCGCGGCGGGCGCGGAGGCTTGGGGAAATGCCTTCTCCTGCAACTGCATCGCCTGGATGGATTCGTAATGCGAAGGCAGGAAGTCGGATTGGTCGGTCGTCGAGGCCAGTTTCGGCGCGGTGGCGACGACCGCGATCACGATCAGCACCCAGAGGCCGATCGTCTTCCACGGATGATGGACGACGAGCGCGCCCAGCCGTGCGAACATGTCAGGGGTCCTTTCCGGGAACGGGCCCGTCAGATGTCGAGGTCTTCGGCCCGCGGCTGCTCCACCGCGGCGACGACACGGCGGTACAGCTTGGGCGCGACCGCGGGCCGCAGGTCGTCGAGCGAATCGACGATCTCCACGGTGAAATCGCCCCAGTTCCGGTCGCCCGCGCCGCCGAGCAGGCCGCGCCAGTTCTTCCACTCGTTCTTCCAGTCGGCGGCGAGGGTGGCCATGGTCGAGAGATCGGACCAGTCCGACTGCTGACGCTGGATCACGAACTTGCCCTTGCGGCTGCGGTAGACCCTGGTCACCTCGAATCCGGTCTTCGCGACCTCGCGGGCCTCGGCCAGATAGCGGCCGGCGAAGCGCTTCACGCGCAGGCCACCGGGGCCGTCCTTCAGGCTGATCTCCTCCAGGCCGTCGTATTCGGCCACCGCTGCGCGGGTGTCCTCGTCGCTGTGCGGGTCGGTGGTCATGACGTCTCCGTTCATATGTGACTGCGCATGTGCGCATCAGTTGATCTTTGAGGCATTCGGGATCCATGCCCTCGGCGCACCGATCCGGCGTTGCCGACCGGGGAATCTCCGTCACCCCGAGTGAGACTATACGTAGACGTATACATACAGCACAAGACCCGATGTGCGGAACGTGTCCGGCGGAACAAGGCACGTCCGAACGGATGAACGTAGACTGGCGGAGATGTCTCGAAACGATAACGACGCCGCAGTGTTGCCCGCGCCCTCCGGTTCCGGCCGCCGGTTGCACGCCTATCTGGACGTCGCCGTCGTTGTCGTGGTGCTCGCCTGCACCAATCTCGTCGCCCACTTCACCTCGGCGTGGGCCAATATCGTCACCGTGCCGATAGCCGCGGTGGTGCTCGTCGTCATGATGCGGCGGCGCGGCCTCGGCTGGGCCGAACTCGGGCTGTCGCCGCGGCACTGGCGGCGGGGCACGCTCTACGCGGTCGGCGCGGTGGGAATCGTGTTGAGCGCGGTCGCCATCGGCGCACTGTTGCCCGTGACGCGGCCCTTCTTTCTCGCCGACCGCTACGCCACCATTTCCGGCGCGCTGATCGCCTCCATGATCGTGATCCCGCTGCAGACCGCCATTCCCGAGGAACTGGCATTCCGCGGCGTCCTGCACGGGGCGTTGGATCGCGCCTACGGCGTCCGCGGCGTATTCGCCGCCGGGTCACTGCTTTTCGGGCTGTGGCATATCGCCTCGTCGCTCGGGTTGACCAGTGGCAACCGGGGTTTGAGCGGCATCCTCGGCGGCGGGGCCGCGGGGCAGATCGCCGGTATCGCCCTCGCGGTACTGGCCACGGCCGCCGCGGGCGCGGTCTTCACCTGGCTGCGGCGGCGCAGCGGCAGCCTGCTCGCGCCGATCGCGCTGCACTGGTCGCTGAACGGGGCCGGCGCACTGACCGCCGCCATTCTCTGGCACACCGCCCTGCGCTGAGCGCGGCGCGCCGACCGGACACGCGAGCGAATTCCGTTCGAAAGGTGCGGGTAGACGCGCATATTCGCGAACTCGTACGAACAGATGTTCGGTGTTGCCATTGACCGCGAGTAGGTCACGGATTACTCTCACTGCGGTCACACATATGTTCGAGTAATCGGCTGTTGCGGATATTCGGCACCATACCTGCTTCATGGAAGGCTCGCGATGCGCGACGACCAGTCGGCCGGGAATGCAGAGATTTCAGCGGACACCAACCCCGAGATCGCCGCACTGGCGCAGCGCGTGGCGACGGCGCGCGGCAAGCTCCCGCTCCAGACGGATCCGGCCCTGTTCGACGAACTGTCCGAATCGGAGATCGCCGCCGAACGCGATCTCTCGGAATGGATTCGGGCGCAGCGTCGCGACCAGCGCCGCCGGGCGGTCGCCGCCGAACTGGCCGCCGAGAAGCGCGACCGGCGGGTCGCGCTGGCCCTCCGCCGCTCCGACGACGCCGACGCCCGCTGGCACCGCAAGGCCCTCGCCGCCCGCCGCCGGGTCTCGAATCCCGATGCGCGCCTTGCCCAGCTGTACCGCCGCGCCGAGTGGTCGTCGCGGGCGCTCATCGGCGTGGTCGTCCTCGGCATGGTGTGGGCCGGGGTGAACGTCCAGCACAACCTGGTGCCCAGCGGCGATATGTCCGACCCGCTGTACTGGCTCAGCTACGGCTTCGAGGCGATGATCTCCATCCCGATCATCACCATCATGGTCGTGGCGACCACCGCGGCCCGCTGGGGACGCGAGATCGCCCGCGGCAAGGTCGTTTTCCTGGAGGCGGCGCTGCTCGGCGTCACCATCGCGCTCAATGCCGGGCCGCACCTGGCCTCGGGCGCACCGGCCCGCGCCGCCGAAGCCGCCGTGGCGCCGGTCATGGTCGGCGTCGTGATCTGGCTGCACGCCTGGGTTTCCGCCCGCTACGCCCAGCTCATCGATGCCATCCCCGACCAGTCCTCCGGTTCGCACCGCACCGTCTCCCACCGCATCGTCGACGCCTTCGCGACGCCGGTGACGCCCCGGGCGGACGATGCGTCGCGCCTGCTGTCGGCGAGGTACGAATACAGCCACGCCTCGGATGAGGCTTACAGCAACGGCTATCCCACGCAGCAAGCACAGGACGAGATCCAGCCAGAGCCGCCTCGGCAAACTGTCAACGGCCAGTCCCACGAACGGAACGGAAGCCGTCCCGAGGCCACCCAGCAGACGGTCAACGGCCACTCCCACGAAGGAGGCGGCAACCGTCTCGAGCCGACCCAGCAAGCGATGAACAGCCACTCCCACCAACAGAATGGGAGCCACCTCGAGCCGACCCAGCAGACGGTGAACGGCCATTCCCACGAAGGGAACAGGGACGGCCTCGAGGCAACCCGGCGTGTGGTGAACGGGCACTCACACGGCAGGAACGGGAGTCGTCAGCCCGAGCCGCCGATGCACCCGGTGAACGGGCGCCTGCACCAAGAGGGCGGGGGTCCGGCCGAGCCGACAGTGAACGGGCACTCCCATGAGGTGCGCGGCGAATCCGGTTCAACGGCTAGGGATTCCACCGAAAGCAATGGTCATGCGCATACGCCTGGCTCCGCGTCCAGTATTGCGGGCCAGACCTACCCGCTGCCCGCAACCGGCCCGGCCGACAACGGTTTTCCGGCGCACCGCAATGGTCACGACGTGACGCGTCCGGCGGCGGGCGAGCACAACGGTGCCCGGGACGGCCGGATCAACGGCCACAGCCACCCACACGCGGGTCCACGACCCACGCACAACGGTGCTGATTCCGCGCATACCTCCTCCGGCACCGAGGTTCCCGCACAGCCGCCGCGGCCCGCCGACGACGGCACCGCGGCAGGTCCCGCCGAACCGCCCGCTACGGAGCCCGACAGTCCGGCCGAGCTGGCCCACAACGAAGAGACCACCCTTCGGCCCGAGGATCACGCCCCGGAGCCTCAGCGGCGCAACAAGACTCGACCTGAGCCGAAGGCGACGGCCGAGCACCCGTACACCCGCCGGCCCGCTTCTCCTCCGGCCGAGCCGGAGGTCTCCGAGCCCGAGCCGAAGCCCCGCGCACGGAAAGAAGAGCAGAGCGGCACTCAACTGGCCTTGGACGAACCGACCCCGGTCGACGTCTCCAAGTACCGGCGACCTTACGCGGTAACCACCCCGGAACCCGTTGTGGAGGAGCCCGATTCGTCCCCGTCCAAGACGACCCACTCCGACCTGGTCGCCGAGATCGACAATGTCGGCGTGTGGGCGGTGGCCCGCGAGATCTCCGAGCGCCGCCTGTCCAAGCTCCCCGTCGAGCAGCTCGCCGAAATCCTCACCCTGGCAGACGAATCCTGGACCCCCGCCGCCATCGGTGCCACCATCGGCCTCCCCGGCTCCCGCATCCTCGGCATCCTCGACGCCGCCCGCCGCATCCGCCGCCCCTACGTAGTCAGCGGGTAACACCGCCGCAGCCCGGGTTGAGGCTGAGGATGCCGACCCGGCTACAGCTTCCGTAGGCCGCGTTCCAGAACCGCTGAGGCGCCGACCGTTTCCATCTTTCGCGGCGAGGCGGTGGTCGGTTCGTCGTCATCCGGGGTGACTGTGGGGGTCGTGGATGTGGCGGCAGGCTTGTCCGACTCGCCCGTCGGCGGTTCCACGGTGCCGCTCTCCGCCTCCGCCACTTGGGCATTCGTCTCTTCGGTGGAGGCGAGGGGTGCGTCCGTTTCCGTGGCGGGAGTTTCAGCCTCTGCGGTCGTGGCGGCCAGCTCTTCCAGCGCCGCCAGGCGTAGGCGTTCGGTGACCTCGTTGAAAATGTAGAAGTTCGGGATGGATTCGACGGTGTCGAGGGAAACCCATTGCCCGTCGACCTTGATGCACACCAGGCCGTGCTGGGCCTCGATCCGTTGAATTCGCTCCCACGGATATGCCTTTCCGGCAAAGGTGAGGTGGTTCAGGTCGACGGAGATATCACCGAACGACACCGTCTCCTCGGTATCGATCGCGGCGACGACTCCCGGCAGTTGCGTTGCCGTCACGGCGGATTGGATGCCGGGCCCCCATTCCCGGGCGCCCTGGAACACCTTTTCGTCGAAGGTGGCGCTGCTGCCAGGACCGGTGAGGGTGAAGGAGTAGTCGGTCGACGCGGCGGCGGCATTGTGGAACGGGATGACCTCCTGCCGCACCTCCATGGTGTCCCAGCGGAAGGCGACGACATTCTCGCTGCTGCGGTACACGGTCATACCGTTGTCGAACAGATCGAGGCGGGCCCGGCGGCTGCCACGGTTACGGCGGCTCCGCACGAATGCGGCCGCGGCCGGCACCAAGGCCAGCCCGCCGAGGGCCCCACAGCCGATCATCGAGCCGACGGCCGCGCAGAGCCCGCCCACGGCGACGAGACCACCGGCGACCAGAACACAGCCACGCACCACGGCGTCACCGCTCAGCGGCGCCGGCAGGAATGTCTGCCGGTGGGTGCCCAGCTTGTCGTGCTCGGCGATCAGATAGATCAGCTGTGACAGGGGTACCGTTCGCCGGCCTCCGGTTCCCCCGCTCTCGCGCTCCAGCGTGCTCGGGGTGGTCACTGGTTCCTCCATCGGACGGGTTGTTCCGCGCGGATCGTATTCCACTCGACAGCATCCCGCTACCGCTCCACGCGGTTCGTCGAGCAAACAATGCGATGTCGTTCAGCGGGGCTGGAATGAACTTGGCACCCTGCCGGTCTGCTTGCGGAACATCGTCTTGAAAGCGGCAGCAGTATCGTACTCCAGCGCCGCGGCGACTCGTGTCACGGATTCCCCGGCCGAAAGTTCCCGCAGCGCAAACAGGACACAGGCGCGTTGTCGCCACCGCCGGAAACTGAGGCCCGTCTGTTCCAGAAAAGCCTGTTGAACCTGCGTGCGCCGACCCACACCGCATCGGCCCATTCTCGCGCAGCCGAGCCCATTGTCGGTGCGGATCGGAACTCTTTCGCACAAACTCCGTAGATCGGCCCGCGCGGGCGGCGGGAGGTCGAACGGCAATGGCGTCAGCGAGCGAATCTCGAAGAGTATGAGCCGGATCAGGCATCCGTCGCGGCCGTGGCCGTCGTATTCGGGCGGCAATTCCACTGCGGCGAGCAGGAGTTCACGCAGGAGCGGCGAGACGTCCACGACCCGGCAACGCTCCGGAAACCACGGGACGGCGGCGGGCTCGAGGTACAGGCTGCGGGTACTGACCTCGTCCATCCGCACCTCGTGGTCGGTCTCGGGCGGGATCAGGACGGCGCGGCGGTGCGGACGGTCCAGGTGCCGTCGGCCGTCTCGACGCGCATGAGGCCGGTCGCGCCGTAGCGGAATTGGGCGCGGCGGTGCCGGTGCGCGGGCAGGAGATGGTGGGCGGATAGTCGGTACCGATCGCGAGGACCTCGCGGTCGATCGCGTCGATGTCGTCCACCGGTATGTTGCGCACCGCCTCGCTCCGATCGGTCGTTGTCGCAAACTCGATAGTTTGTGGCGCACCGTCGATTGTGCGCCACCGGTTGGCAAATCTGCCGTGAATCGAGTGCTCATCGCTGTTTTCATCGCGATCGGTGCCGTGGCCGGCGCGATCTCGGCAGTCGACGTCCCGGATATCGTGCTGCACATACTGTTCGCGGTGTACCTAGCGGTCACGATCGCCGACACCGCCATGCGCAGCGGATTCTTCACCGGCCCGGACCACGACGCCGACCTGGAAAAACCACTGGGCCGCTTCACCTCTACGGTTGGAGGACTCGGAATCGGCGCTGTAGCAAGCTTCCTCGGCGGCGGCAGCAGCGTCATAACGGTCCCCCTCCTCCTCCGCCGCCACGGCCGCCCATGGCCGCCGCCACCGCCCTGGCAAACCCCCTCAGCATCCCGATAGCCATTGCGGCAACAACGATCTACGCCCTAGCCGCCCCACAACCACCATCCCCGGCCACATCGGCTACGTAGACCTCCCCGCCGCAGCCGCCCTACTCTGTGCCCGCCATCGCCCTGACCAAACGCCTGATAGTCCACGTCCCCGACCACCCACGCCATCACATATCTCAGCTTCCTGGCGGTCGTCCTGGTCGCGATGGTGACCACTGCCCTAACGACGTAATCGACTGTCGGCAGCGTCACCTAACAGCCATCCCCGGAGCTGCACGTCATCGCTGAGGCCGATGAGCTGAACGATTCCCCAGTTCTCTCGATGATTGGGCGCAACGCGTAGGCGGCTCTGCCAATCCTCGGCGTATTCGCGAAGTTCGTCGGCCATCTCGTCGACCGCCTCGTCGAAAGTGGCACCGGACGCGCCGGCCGGAAGACCGGGGAGGGCCACCGACCACCCGCCGTTCTCGCTCACCGCCTCGGCATTCGACGGGAACAGCCGGCTCAGCGCACAGCGCAGTCGGTCGGCATCCACAATCGCCAAGCGCTCGCCGTCACGACGAACCGTCGCAACCACGCCGTCCGTCGCCGCGTCCAAGAGATCTTTCAGATGGGACTGGGCCTCGGCGTAACCCTCGTATTGCACTGCAGACATCGGCAACCTTCCGTTCGCCCTCCACCGATCCAGCGAGTGCATCAAGTACCTCACATACCTGAGATGCTCGATTGGTCCCTCATATCCGTTCCCGGGACCAACCGGCTCGTGAAACCCGCTGCAACGAGTCTTGTGCATGCGTTCCAGACCTGAACGGGCACGTCTTGAACGATGGCCCATCCCTTGTGGCCGTATAGCCGAATCCGTTGCGTGTCACCGACCAGCATATCGATCACACGCCGTACGTCTCCGATGCTGTCGAGGTAGGCGTCCAGGGGCAGCGGCAGGGATCCGCAAACGAGGTCGACCTCGGGCCACCACTTCCGGCAGGTGGCATAGCTGCGACGCTGTTGGTACGGACGGGATATCAGCATCACCGACTTGATCGAGCCGAGACGGTCACACCTGTCGAGCAAGTCCCGGCTGAACTCGATGTTCTCCCGCGTATTGGTCGCCTCGGACTCGACCAGAATCGCCCTGTCCGGAACCCCCAGCCCAACCGCATGGTCCCGATAGTGCTGCGCTTCGCCGTTCGGAAACCGGTCCACAGTCGTCGGCGCATTGGCCCCGCTGAACACGATCAGCGGAGAGATGCCCTGGTGATAAAGCTCCGCGGCGTAGGTCGCCACGCCGAGGTCATGACTCCCCAACCCGATCACCACATCAACCCGCCGGACCGCATGATGCATCTGGTTGAACTCCCACAGCACCTCGACATCAGCACGAAGCCCATCCGGCAACGCCGTCGGCGGCATCAGAATCTCCTTTCGAACCTGCATGCGTAATCGACCGGCAAACCCACCCTGCCACGCATCATTGGACTTACGCTGATATCCATGGCGACTGCCGCCCGCGACCCACAACTCGGGCCAGTGATCAAGGCATACATGCAGGCCCGTGGCCTCACCACTCACGAACAGGTTGCGCGCGTCCTCGGCGTTGAACGCAGTCTGGTATCGAAGTATCTCAGCGGGGCTCGGACATGTCGGGATGTCGGGCAGCTGCGCCGTTTTGCCGAGGCCATGGGATTGCCGCCGGAATCGTTCGGGTTGCGCTCCGCGACAGACGTATTGGATCCGGTTGACGAGTTCGCCGAGTGGCGGCTGGTACGGCAGGCGTTGAATCAGAATCGGCATGCCCTGACGGCTGCGGCGGCCCGTCTGTACTGGGACCCCATTCGGATCGAGGGGACATCCTGTATCAGTCGGCCGGGTTGGCTCGCGTCGGCGCCGGTTGATCTCGACGCCGTTCGGCTCGAATTCACACCCGATGCGGAGCAACCAAACCTCACTGGTGGCGAGCCCGAATCCGAGTCGTGGCGGCCCAGACGATCGGATGGGTCGCGATTCGAAAGGTACAGCCAAGCAGTGCGGTCGATCGCGCGGCCGACACTGTTCGAGAACCGAACGTCCTACAGATTGCTCGACGTAGCCTTCGCGGGGTCGGCTGGGCGGATGGAGTTCGGGCTAACAACGTATTTCGACATGGTCGACGTGTGTGAAGTCTTGGCGCACGAGGCTGCCGCCGCTTGGCTTGCCCGTGATCCTGCCGTCGGGCTCGACCTCGGTCGGCTTCCGTTCAGAAACCGTGTCGGCGACCTTTTCGATACGTCTCGTAGGCCAGTTCTACCGAGTATCAACACGTTGACGATCCGTCGCGCTCGGGACGGCGACACATTCTTCCTCCACCGTCGAGGCGCACAGTCGGTCACGCTCGCGGCCGGGTTGACCCATGTGATCCCGGCTGGCGTATTCCAGCCCGCAGCGATCGGGCCATGGAATGTCGCTGCCGACTTCAGTCTGTGGCGCAACATGATTCGCGAGTTCTTCGAGGAGTTTCTCGATGCACCGGAGCACGACGGAAGCCGTGGGACGTCTATCGATTACAGCGCGGAACCGTACCGAGCCCTCACGGAGGCCCGCTGTTCCGGCAAGGTGCAGGCATGGTGCTTCGGGATGGGTCTGGACCCGCTGGCGCCGGCCGGTGAAATACTCACGACGGTCGTCATCGATGCAGACGTATTCGATCGGCTGTTCGCAGGACTGGTGACACGGAACTCCGAGGGAGAGGTGTACCCCTCCGACATCGGCGCTGTAGGGATCCGCTGGACCGCAGAGAACGTTCGCCGGGTACTCAATCGTGAGCCGATCGCCGCGGCGGCTGCGGCCTGCATAGCACTGACCTGGAAGTATCGCGAGACGTTGCTGCCCTGATGTAACAATTGCGGCGTGCGCGTACTGGTTACGGGGGCAAATGGATATCTCGGCCGGGCGACCGTCGCGGCGCTCGTGGCGGCCGGGCACGAGCCGATCGCGCTGATGCGTGCCATGTTTCCGACACGTGGAGTTGCCGTGCGGGTCGCCGATCTGCTCGATGAACCCGCCCTCCAGCAGGCATTGACCGGGGTGGATGCGGTATGTCATCTCGCAGGCCTCACCCATGCACGGGAGTCGTTCGCCGATCCCCTCGCATACTTCCGCGTGAATGCCGGAGGCACCTTCAATCTGTTGGGCGCAATGACAACTTGCGGCGTTCCCCGACTCGCTTTCGCCTCAACTGCGTCGATCTATGGAACTCCCGACCGGCAGCCCATGACGGAACTGACTCTCGACGCCCCACCGCATCCGTACGCAGCGAGCAAGCTGGCCGCGGAGTACGCGATCCGGGCACAGGCCAACGCCGCTGGTATGTCCGCGATCATCCTCCGCCTGCTCAATATCGCCGGCGGAGATGATCCGGACCCGACGCGGCTCGTTCCCCGGACGCTGGCTGCGGCAGCGGACAATTCGTCCTTGGAAGTCAACGGCGATGGCAGCGCGGTGCGGGACTATGTCCACGTCACCGACGTCGCGGCAGCATTTGTCGCGGCTTTCGAGAGGATGCCGGAAGCGAACTCGACCTCCTCGTACATCATCGGCAGTGGGAACGGAACCAGCGTCCTCGATGTCGTTGCCTCCGTCGAGCGGGTCACCGGTCGCACCATCCCTCTCGTGCACCGTCCACCGGCATCGGAACCTGCCGCGTTGATCGGGGATTCGACCAAAGCACGCACCGAATTGTCTTGGCGGCCACAGTATTCCGATATCGACACCATCGTCCGGGACTCATGGCGGGTGTGACAACTTGTCACAGCCACGCCCCGTTCGCGCTGCAACGCTTGATTCATGGACCCCGCGCTTCCCCCGATGGATCACCGCGTGCCTTCCGGCGATATGACCGTGGACATCGCCCACCAGATCATGCAGCTCCACATGGACTGCCCGATCACCGTGTGCCCGATCAAGTCTCACGCAAGAACCGTGCTTATTCAGAACGGGCGTCTAAGGCCCGCCGATCGTCCGAAGTTCGGATTCTGACCATGGTCGACAGGGATGATCCGGAGGAAATCGAGATCCGAGTAATCCAGGATGTCATCGACACGATCGAACAACGCCTACGCCGGCACGAACGGCTCGGCGGACAAGTCCTGACATCACGCTCTCGGATATATGCGGTCGTCGTGCAGGCGGTAGTTTCGAGTGCGCGGGAGAGATCGTTCGGTGCCACGCTCGACAGCGCCGCTGTGCTGGACTATCTGCTCGACGGAGCGGATTACGAAGGCCCGCAGGATCCGGTCGACGCTGTCATAGGGCGCTACCTGGCCGGATCGAACTGAGTCGAAGTTTGAGGAAGCATACTTACACTAACTGTACTTCCTCAAAAATCATGCCGCTGAGCAGCGAGAATGTCCGAACCAACGCCGAAGGCCCGCTTCCCATCGGGAAGCGGGCCTTCGGTTTCGACTCAGCCGAGGTGGAGGGGCTTACTTGGCCCGCTCCAGGACCTCCACCAGCCGCCAGCGCTTGGTGGCGGACAGGGGGCGGGTTTCCATCAGCGTTACGCGGTCGCCGACGCCGGCTACCTCGTTCTCGTCGTGCGCCTTCACCTTGGAGGTGGTGCGGATGATCTTGCCGTAGAGCGGGTGCCGGTGACGGTCTTCCAGCTCGACGACGATCGTCTTGTTCATCTTGTCGGAGACGACGTAGCCGACGCGAACCTTGCGGCTGCCACGCTCCTCCTCTTTGGCCGGCGTCTTGGCCGGGCCCTTCGCGTCACTCATGCCGCGTCTCCCTCGCCTTCGGGGCCGGAGGCCAGGCCGAGCTCGCGCTCGCGCATGACCGTGTAGATACGCGCGATCTCGTGGCGGACCACACGCAGACGCCGGTTGTTCTGCAACTGACCGGTCGCCATCTGGAAGCGCAGGTTGAACAGCTCTTCCTTGGACTCACGCAGTTTCGCGACGAGGGCCTCGTTGTCGAGCTCACGGAGCTCTGCGGCCGGATTGGCGGTAGCCATCAGAACTGCTCCTCCCGGGTCACGATCCTGCACTTCATCGGGAGCTTGTGCATCGCGCGGCGCAGGGCCTCGCGAGCGGTCTCCTCGTTCGGGTACGACATCTCGAACATGACCCGGCCCGGCTTCACGTTCGCGACCCACCACTCCGGCGAACCCTTACCGGAACCCATGCGGGTCTCGGCGGGCTTCTTGGTCAGCGGGCGGTCCGGGTAGATGTTGATCCAGACCTTGCCGCCACGCTTGATGTGGCGGTTCATCGCGATACGAGCGGACTCGATCTGCCGGTTGGTGACGTAGGCGGGCTCGAGGGCCTGGATGCCGTAGTCGCCGAACGACACCGAGGTGCCGCCCTTGGCCATGCCGGAACGCTTGGGGTGATGCTGCTTGCGGTGCTTGACCTTGCGAGGCATCAGCATTGGTCAGCCCTCCTTGGACTCTGCCGGAGCGTCGGCCACCGCTGTCGCGGCACCCGCACGCCCGGCCTCAGTGCTGGTCGCGGTGGTACCGGACGAACCGGACCGCCGCGGACGGCTCGGCCGCTCACGACGCGGACGCTCGTTGCGGCCCGGCTCGGTCGCGGTGACCTCGCGCTTGCCACCGACGATGTCGCCCTTGTAGATCCAGACCTTCACGCCGATGCGGCCGAAGGTGGTCTTGGCTTCGTACAGGCCGTAATCGATGTCGGCGCGCAGCGTGTGCAGCGGCACCCGACCCTCACGGTAGAACTCCGAGCGCGACATCTCGGCGCCACCGAGGCGGCCCGAGCACTGCACGCGGATGCCCTTGACGTTCGGCGAACGCATGGCCGACTGGATGGCCTTGCGCATCGCGCGACGGAACGCCACACGGTTCGACAGCTGCTCGGCCACACCCTGGGCGACGAGCTGCGCATCCGATTCGGGGTTCTTGACCTCGAGGATGTTCAGCTGCACCTGCTTCTTGGTGAGCTTCTCCAGCTCGGCGCGGATGCGGTCGGCCTCGGCGCCACGACGGCCGATGACGATGCCCGGGCGCGCGGTGTGGATGTCCACCCGCACACGGTCACGGGTGCGCTCGATCTCGACCTTGGAGATGCCGGCCCGCTCCATGCCCGTGGACAGGAGCTTGCGGATCGCGACGTCTTCCTTGACGTAGTCCTTGTACTGCTTGTCGGCGTACCAGCGGGACTTCCAATCGGTGGTGATACCGAGGCGGAAGCCATGGGGATTGATCTTCTGTCCCATTTACTTAGCCCCTCCCTTCCGGCGGCTGCGAGCCGGGGCGGCGCTGGCGACGCTCTCGACCTCGATGGTGATGTGGCTGGTGCGCTTGCGGATCCGGAACGCGCGGCCCTGGGCCCGCGGCTGGAAACGCTTCATGGTCGCGCCCTCGTCGACATACGCCGTCGAGATGACCAGGGTGTCCGGATTCAGGCCGAGGTTGTTCTCCGCGTTCGCCGCGGCGCTGGCCACAACCTTCGCGACCGGCTCGCTGGCGGCCTGCGGCGCGAACCGCAGGATGTTCAGCGCATCCTCGACCCGCTTGCCGCGGACCAGGTCCACGACCCGGCGGGCCTTCATCGGCGTCACGCGGACGAACTTGGCGGTCGCGCGCGCGGTCGGGTTCTGAGTTTCAGTGCTCATCGCCGCTTGCTCTTCCGATCTTCCTTGACGTGGCTCTTGAAGGTCCTGGTCGGCGCGAACTCACCGAGCTTGTGCCCGACCATGTTCTCCGACACGAACACCGGCACGTGCTTGCGGCCGTCGTGGACGGCGAAGGTGTGGCCGATGAAATCGGGGATGATGGTCGAACGACGCGACCAGGTCTTGATGACCTGCTTGGTGTTCTTCTCGTTCTGGACGTCCACCTTCTTGAGGAGGTGTTCGTCGACGAACGGGCCCTTCTTCAGGCTGCGTGGCATGTCTTAACCTCCTCTTTAGCGCTTCTTGCCGCGACGGCGGACGATGAGCTTGTCGCTCGGACGGTTGGGTTTACGAGTGCGGCCCTCGGGCTGACCCCACGGGCTGACCGGGTGGCGACCACCGGAGGTCTTGCCCTCGCCACCACCGTGCGGGTGGTCGACGGGGTTCATCACGACACCACGGACGGTGGGGCGACGGCCCTTCCAGCGCATGCGGCCGGCCTTGCCCCAGTTGATGTTCGACTGCTCGGCGTTGCCGACCTCGCCGACGGTGGCGCGGCAGCGCACGTCGACGCGGCGGATCTCGCCGGAGGGCATACGCAGGACGGCGTAGGCGCCTTCCTTACCCAGCAGCTGGATGCTCATGCCGGCGGCACGGGCCATCTTGGCGCCACCGCCCGGACGCAGCTCCACGGCGTGGATGGTGGTACCGGTCGGGATCGAGCGCAGCGGCAGGTTGTTGCCCGCCTTGATATCGGCGCCGGCGCCGGACTCGATCCGCGTGCCCTGGGTGACGTTCTTGGGCGCGAGGATGTAGCGCTTCTCGCCGTCGGCGTAGTGCAGCAACGCGATGTTCGCGGTCCGGTTGGGGTCGTACTCGATGTGCGCGACCTTGGCCGGGATGCCGTCCTTGTCCAGGCGACGGAAGTCGATGATCCGGTAGGCGCGCTTGTGACCGCCACCGCGGTGGCGAGTCGTGATGCGGCCGTGCGCGTTACGACCGCCGGACTTGCTCAGCGGGCGCAGCAGCGACTTCTCGGGGGTCGAGCGCGTGATCTCGGCGAAGTCCGAGACCGACGAGCCGCGGCGACCCGGGGTCGTCGGCTTGTACTTACGGATAGCCATGAGTTCTTCTCTGCTTTCTGGATTCCCCGCCGCTTACGCGACCGGGCCTCCGAAGATCTCGATGGGCTTGCTGTCGGCCGAGAGGGTCACGAGCGCGCGCTTGGTGCTCTTGCGCTGTCCGTAACCGGCGCGGGTCCGCTTGCGCTTGCCCTGACGGTTGGCGGTGTTGACGCTGGTCACCTTCACGCCGAAGACCTTCTCCACGGCGATCTTGATCTGCGTCTTGTTCGCGTCGGGGTGCACCACGAAGGTGTACGTGCCCTCCTCGATCAGCCCGTAGGACTTCTCGGAGATGACCGGCGCGAGCAGGATGTCGCGGGGATCGGCGATGGTGGTCACTTGCTGTCCTCCTGTGCAGCCTCAGCGGGCCCGTGCACGAAGGCGTTCAGGGCCTCCACGCTGAACACGACATCGTCGCTGTTCAGCACGTCGCGTGTGTTGAGCTGGTCCGGCGCGATCGGGTGCACGTTCTGCAGGTTCGCGACGCTCTTCCACGCGGTGAGATCCTCGCGGCCCACCACGACCAGCAGCTTCTTGCGGTCGGACAGTTCGGCCAGGAAGCTCTTGGCGTTCTTGGTCGACGGCGTCTGTCCCGCAACAAGTTCGGTGATCACGTGGATGCGCTCGTTGCGCGCGCGGTCCGACAGGGCGCCACGCAGGGCGGCGGCCTTCATCTTCTTGGGCAGGCGCTGCGAGTAGTCGCGCGGCTGCGGGCCGTGCACGGTGCCACCGCCGGTGAACTGCGGCGCGCGGGTCGAGCCCTGGCGGGCGCGGCCGGTGCCCTTCTGGCGGTAGGGCTTCTTGCCACCGCCGCGGACCTCGCCGCGGGTCTTGGTGGAGTGCGTGCCCTGGCGCGCGGCGGCCTCCTGGGCCACGACGGCCTGGTGCATCAGCGCGATGTTGGCGGTCACGTCGAAGATCTCCGCGGGGAGATCGACGGTGCCGTTGGTCTTGCCGCCCGGCTCTTTCACCGGCAGCGTGAGGTTGGTCTTGGTTTCGGTGCTCATGCCCGGGCACCACCCTTCACTGCACTCTTGACGATCACGATGCCGCCCTTGCGGCCCGGGATCGCACCCTTGATCAGCAGCAGTCCGTTCTCGGCGTCCACCTTGTGGACCGAGAGGTTCTGCGTGGTGACGCGGTCGTTACCCATCCGGCCGGCCATCCGCATGCCCTTGAACACGCGGCCGGGGGTGGCGCAACCACCGATGGAACCCGGGCGGCGGTGCACGGCCTGCGCGCCGTGCGAGGCGCCCTGGCCGCTGAAGCCGTGACGCTTCATGGTGCCGGCGAAGCCCTTGCCCTTGCTGGTTCCGGTCACGTCGACGAACGCGCCCTCTTCGAACGCGTCGGCGGAGATCTCCTGGCCGACCTCGAAGGACGAGGCGTCGGCGACGCGGATCTCCACGACGTGGCGACGCGGGGTGACGCCGGCCTTGGCGAACTGCCCGGACACGGGCTTGGTCACCTTGCGCGGGTCGATGGCGCCGAAGGCGACCTGAACGGCCGAGTAGCCGTCCTTGTCCTCGGTGCGAATCTGGGTCACGACGTTCGGCCCGGCCTTGACGACGGTCACGGGAACGACGCGGTTCTTCTCGTCGAAGACCTGGGTCATACCGAGCTTGGTGCCCAGGATGCCGGTAGCCGGCCGGTTCTTGTTGTCAGTCATATCTACAGTCCCCGTCACTGAATGTTGACGTCGACGCTGGCCGGCAGATCGATACGCATGAGCGCGTCGACCGTCTTCGGCGTCGGGTCGAGGATGTCGATCAGCCGCTTGTGCGTGCGCATCTCGAAGTGCTCGCGCGAGTCCTTGTACTTGTGCGGCGAACGGATGACGCAGTACACGTTCTTCTCGGTCGGCAACGGCACCGGCCCGACGACACGGGCACCGGTGCGGGTCACCGTCTCGACGATCTTGCGAGCAGACGCATCGATCGCCTCATGGTCGTAGGCCTTGAGCCTGATGCGGATCTTTTGTCCCGCCACGCTGAGTGTCCTTTTCTCCGCTTAGCTTTCGCTTTTCGGTGTAGAGGGCGCCGCGGGAGTTTCCTCCCGACGCACCCTCATCTGCATGCCCGAACCTGAGAAGTCACAGCTGACGCATCCGTCTTGACCACGACCGGGTCGACCCGATCCTTCGCCGCTGTTCATCTGTCATGGTTCTTCCGGTCCACGCGGTCGGGCGTGTCGCCAATCCGCTCATTCCTCGGCCCGGGCGAATAACTTCCCTGTGGGCCTCGGAACGTCCGTCCCGGACGTATCCGCACCGAATCCGGCGGGATACAGAGTGGGTACTGCTCGCCCGCTCCGACGGCTGATACATCCACAGGACATACCGCACCTCGGTGCAGGCAACCCGAATAGTATGCATGAGGCGTCCACGCCCCTCCAAATCGGGGTCGGTGTGATGCCCGCGACCCCGCCACCAGCGCACATGAGCGGCCGGTGAGCGGTAACTTACTCTAGAGTAAGGTAGGCGGCATGACCAACGAGACCGCCACCTATCGCGGCTGGAAGAAGCTTCCCGACAATCGGCTCGGGCACGCGCTGTTCTCCCTGGGCATGGTGGCCCGGGTGCCGTATTTCGGGACCGTGGTCCCCACCGTGGTGCGGCTGGAGCCGGGATTGTGCGAGGTGACCGCGCCCAAATGGTTCGGCATCCACAACCACCTGGGCACCTTCCACGCCATCGCCGCCTGCAACCTCGCCGAGGTGGCGATGGGCATGCTCAGCGAGGCCACCGTGCCGACCACCCACCGCTGGATCCCCAAGGCCATGAACGTCCAGTACCTGACCAAGGCGGAGTCGGGGTTGCGGGCGGTCGCCCAGCTCGCCGAGGTCCCCGACTTCGGTGCGATCACCGAGGGTCGGGATCTGGTCGTGCCCGTGTCGATCTACGACAAGCGGGGGATCGAGGTGGTGCATGCCGACATCACCACTTGGGTGACCCCCAAGTAGGGGTGCGACCGTCACTCCATGCCTGCCTCACCGTTTTCCGGCACGCTCTTGGCCGGAATCTCTCGTCAGCGGGTGGGGTCCCGGCCAAAAGCGTGCCGGGAAACGAGGGGCGCACGCCGGCGACGTCATCTTTGTTGAGGGCGCGCGCTGGCGACGCCATCTTTTTCCGGCACGCTTTTGGCCGGAATCAAGGACGGCAGGTGGCCAGGCTGCTGATTGAATGAGGCACATGAGTACTCAGCCTGTCCGGGATGCGGATGTGTGCGTGGTGGGGCTGGGCCCGACCGGGCGGGCGCTGGCGCACCGGGCGATGCGGGCCGGGCTGGATGTGGTGGCGGTGGATCCGCGGCCGGAGCGGTTGTGGCCGCCGACGTTCTCGTGCTGGGTGGACGAGTTGCCGGGGTGGCTACCGGAGAGCGCGATCGCGCAGCGGATCGAGGCGCCGGTGGTGTGGACGACCGCCGCGCGGCGGATCGAGCGGCCGTACTGCGTGCTGTCGAAACAGGGGTTGTACGACGCGCTTTCGCTGGAGGACGCGACGGTGCTGGCGGGGCGGGCCGCGACGGTGGGCGCTCATCGGGTCGAGCTGAACGACGGCACGGTGATCACGGCGGGGGCGGTCTTCGATACCCGCGGGCTCCCCTCCCCCGGCGCGCGGCGGACCGCCAGCGCGCACGGCATCTTCGTCGATGCCGAACGTGCCGCGCCGATGGTCGGTGACGGCGAAGGGCTGCTGCTGGACTGGCGCGACGAGAACGGGGCGGGGCCGGACGAACCGCCGTCGTTCCTGTACGCGGTGCCGCTCGGCGACGGCACGGTGATCTTCGAGGAGACCAGTCTCGGATTGCGCGGCGGGATGCCGCAGCACGAGCTGCGTCGCCGCACGCTCAATCGTCTTGCCGCGCACGGCATTCGGCTGCGCGGCGACGAGCCGACCGAGGCCGCGCACTATCCGCTCGACCAGCCGCCGCCGAAACACGGTGCGCGCGAGGCGATTCCGTTCGGCTCCCGCGGCGGGATGATGCATCCGTGCACGGGATACAGCGTGGCCGATTCGCTGGCGCTGGTGGATACCGCGATCGAGGCGCTGCGCGCGGGCGAGGATCCGGTCGCGGCGCTGTGGCCGTGGCAGGCCCGGCTCGTGTACTGGATGCGGATGCGCGGGGTCTACGGCCTGGGCCGGTTGACCACCGAACAGTCGATCGCCATGTTCGACGCGTTCTTCACCGCCTCCCCGCGCCGGCAGCGCGCGCTGCTGTCCCGGCACGACGACTACGCGCCGCTGGGAGCCGTGCTGTTCATGACGGTCGCGCGGACCTGGCCGTTCCGGTGGCGCTACGACCTGGTCGGCTGGACCAACCGGAACCGGTGGGTGGGGTACGACTACGCGGCCCCCGACTCCGGGCTCAGACCCAGTTCTCGCTCCAGTACTTCCAGATGACCGGGGCGTAGGCCGCCAGCGGCGGGACGCGGATATCGGTGCCCGCCAGCGCGGCCTCGGTGTTGCGGTTGTCGAACCAGCAGCCGAATTCGCTGTGCTCCAGGATGTCTCGCGGCACGCCCACGCGCGGCAGCGCCCAGCCGACGCCGGGGAGCCGCAGCATCATGTCGAGGGTCTGCTTCGGCATGACCTCCACCAGATGCGGCGCGCCCGCTTGGTCGGCGAACAGGTTCAGCACGTCGGCGGCGCTCTGGCGGCGCGGGTCGACGAGATGGAAGGTCGTGCCCGGCTCCGGGGCGGCGTGCGCGATGTGGCCGAGGGCGCGGGTCACGAAATCGACCGGCACCATATTGGTTTCGCCGAGCTTGGGTATCAGCAGCGGCAGGATCCGGGGCAGCTGCGCGGCCATGCGGAGCAGCCGGAAGAAGGAGTACGGCCCGGTGATGCGGTCGATCTCGCCGGTGCGGGAATGGCCGATCACGATCGAGGGCCGGTAGATGTGCCAGGGCACCCGGGATTGCCCGCGCACCGCCAGTTCGGCCTCGAAGGCGGCGCGTTGCGGCCGCGTCGGCAGCGCCTGCCCGATATCGACCATATCCTCGGTGAACAGGCCCTCCGCGGCGCCGGCCACCTCGACGGTCGACATGTGGTGGAGCGCACCGGCTTCCACCCGCTCGGCGGCGTCCACCACATTGCCGGTGCCACCCGGGACGGCGGCACCGTAGCCGGAGGCCAGGTGGAAGACGTGGTCGATCGAACCGCGATGGGCCGCATACCACTCCGGATCGATGCCGAGGCCGGCGGCGCTCAGGTCGCCGCGCACGGGCCGCACCCGGTCGCCGCCGCCCCACTCCCGCGCGCATCGATCGAAGCGATACGCCGAATCGGCGCCGGGCCGCACCAGCACGTGGACCTCGCCGTTACGCTTCAGCAATTCCGGAACGAGATATCGTCCGATGCACCCGGTTGCGCCGGTAACCAGGTAAGCCATGCCATCAAGAGTAGCCCGCAGGTGCCCACAAGATCGGTAAGCGAGTTGCGCGCCGTTCGCTTAACCGGCGTCCGGTCCCGGCAGCAGGGCGCCCAAGGCCTGGAGGTCGTGGTTCGGGTCATCCTCGGGACGATCTGGCGCACCTGTGCCGGATTACCGCGCCGCGCAGCCAGTTTCGCCGCGGCCGCACGCACCTCCCAAAGCAACCCGCACGGTTTTCGGCGGAGCGAAGCGGAGGCTAATTGAACACAGCCTTTCGCTTCTGGAGCATGGCCGTCGCGCCCTCCATGAAGTCCGGGGACTGGAGGAGTTCGATCTGGCCTGCCTTCTCGGCGGCGAGGGCGGCGTCGAGGGAGGTCAGGGCGGCCTGGTTGAGGGCCCGCTTGGTGAGTTCGAGGGCGCGGCGGGGGCCGTGGGCGAGTTTGTCGGCGGCGGCCTCCACCGTGGCGTCGAGATCGGCTGCCGGGAGGACCCGCGTGATCAGGCCGTACTTGTGCGCTTCGGTCGCGGGCAGGCGATCGCCGAGCAGGGCCATCTCGGCGGCCAGCGGGCGGCCGGCCGCGGCGGCGACCATGGCCGCGGCGCCGCCGTCGGGCATCAGGCCGATATTGATGAAGGCCAGCAGCAGGTAGGAGTCGTCGGCCGCGTAGGTGAGGTCGGCGGCCAGCGCGAGCGCCACCCCGATACCGGCGGCAGCACCCTTGACGCGGGCGACCACCGGGACCGGCGCGTCGACGATCGACCGCACCAACCGGCCCGCGGAATCCATGGTCATCTCGGGCGTGATGCCCCGCTGCGCCTCCGACGCGGTCGCGGACAGGTCGGCGCCGGTGCAGAAGTCGCCGCCCTCGCCGGTCAGGACGATCGCGCGCACCGAGCGATCCTCGGCCGCGGCGAGGAAGGTGTCACCGAGACCGACCATGGTGTCGTAGTCGATGGCGTTCTTGCGCTTGGGGTTGGTGATCGTCACCCGCAGCACCGGACCGTCGTGGACGGCACTGAATCGGCTCGGGGTGGTCGTGTCGTCGGTAGTGCTCATGGCTACTCCAGAGGAAGGCCCGCCGGCGCCGGCGTTGCGAGAATGACGGTTAACATTGCGAATTGTGGTTAACTTAGGTTGACTTGTCCGGCGCTGTCAACAAGGGCGGCACGGCAGAAGGAGAGACGTATGGTCGCGGATCGCAGCGAGGCTCGACTCGCTTCCGCGCGACCGGACAGCACGCCGGCCGGTCGCGGCGAGCGCCGCAACCCGGTGCAGCGGCGGCCGAAGAACCGAAAGGCGCAGATCGTGCGGGTAGCGGCCCGCGCGTTCAGCGAGCGTGGCTACCACCCGGTCGGGGTCGACGAGATCGCGGCCGAGGTCGGCATCTCCGGGCCGGCCCTCTATCGCCACTTCACCAATAAATACGCGCTGCTGGTGGCGGCCGCGGAGGCCGGCGCGCAGCAGTTGCTCGATACCGCCCGCGGCGCCGACGATCCGTCGCTGGACCCGGAATCGCGACTCACCACGCTGATCCGCGCCCTGGCCGAACACACCATCGAGGTACGTCGCGAGGGCGGCCTGTACCGGTGGGAGCGCCGGTATCTGGAGCGCGAGGACCGCGCGCGGATCCGGGTGATCTACGCCGGGCTGCACGAGACCGTGGAGAACGCGATCGAGCCGCTGCGCCCGGACGCCTCCCCCCTCGACATCCAGATCCTGGCCACCGGCATGCTCGGCGCGATCGGCAGCATCACCGCGCATCGCACGGCACTGTCCACGACCCGGCTCACCGACCTGTTGCAGACCATCTGCCGCGCGATCCTGCACACCGAGCTGCCCCCGCCGCCGGATCAGGAGGCCGCCGGGGCCGCGGTGCGCGGCCTGCCGCTGAGCAGTAAGCGCGAACAGCTGCTCACCGAGGCCATCCGGATCTTCGGCCGGCAGGGGTATCACGAGGCCAGCATCGAGGAGATCGGCGCGGCCGTGGGGATCAACGCCTCCAGCGTCTACCGCTACTTCTCGAGTAAATCGGATCTGCTGGCCGCGGCCTTCCACCGCACGGGCGAGCGGGTCGCGATCGCCAACTCCGAGGCGCTGGCCGAGGCGACCGGCCGGGCCGACGCGGCGCTGCGCATCGCGGCCCGCTTCGCGCGGCTGACCTTCGCCATGCCGGAGATCCTGCCGGTCTACTTCGCCGAATTCTCCAATCTGCCCGCCGCCGAACAGCAGAAGCTGCGGTCCATCCAGCGCCAGAACGTGCTGGAGTGGGCCCACCTGCTCGACGACGACCCGGCCGAGGCCCGCTTCCGCGTGCACGCCGCCATCGCCCAGGTGGTGGACGTGGGGCGGCGCATGCGCTTCGACATCCGCCCCGAAAGCCTGGCCCGCATGCAGGCATTGATGCAGGCGGCGCTGATCGGGGCCGAGGTCGTGGAGGACGAGTCCTGAATCAGGCGGTCTCGGCAGCCCTCCGATAACCCCGGATCGCCGGGTACGCGAAGACCACGATCACCCCGATGATCCAGGCGACCGTCTTCAGCAGGGGTTCGGCGACTGGGCCGTCCCAGGCCAGGCCGCGCATGGCGTCGATGGCGGTGCTCATGGGCTGGTTCTCCACGGTGGCCTGGAGCCACTGGGGGTAGGCGAAGACCGGGACGAAGCCGGAGTTGAAGAACATCAGCAGCGTGCTCACGATGCCGATGACGCTCACCAGGACCGCGCCCTCCGACACCGTGGCCAGCGCCGTCACCAGCACCGCGAACGCGATGCCGTACAGCACCGGAATGGCGAACATCGCCAGCGTCGCCAGCGGCCCGTTCCAGAACCGGAAGCCGATACACACCCCGACCGCGACCACGAACAGCGTCGTGACCAGCACGCGGATACTCTCGGCCAGCAGCCGCCCGGTGAGCCCGGCGGCCCGGTGCACCGGCATGGTCCAGAACCGGCTCAGCAGCCCGGTCTGCTTCTCCGTCTTGAAACCCAGCGCGCTGATCATCGCGCCCGACATCGCCGCCACCAGCGTGATCATCGGAACCGTGCCGTAATAGCTGGGCATGCCGGTGGCGCGGGTGATCGAATCGCCCAGCACCACACGGAACATCAGCAGCGTCAGGACCGGATAGACCAGCGCCTGGATGGTGGTCGCGGGATCGCGCGACCACGCCGTCAGCAGGCGGCGGCACTGGATCAGGCTGTGCCGCGCCCAGGTCGACAGCGCGCGCTCGGACTGCGGCGGCGCCACCGGCAGCGTGAGGTCCCGCCCGGTCTCGGCACGCTGCTCGATATCACCGGCCACCTGTACTCCCGCCGAACTCACGATCGCCTCACACTCGCCCAGACCGCCAGCGGCACGAACGCGACCGCGAGCGCGCCCAGCCACACCAGCGGCACCCACAACACATGCCAGCTCACCCCGCTCTCGGCCATATCCCGCATGGCGAAGGAGAACTGCGAGATCGGCTGATTGCGCGCGAACGGCCGGATCCACGCGGGGAAGCCGGTCTCCGGGACGAATCCGCACGAGAGCATGCCGAAGATCAGCGTCGGCAGCGTCAGCGCCTGGCTCAGCGATTCCGGGCTGCGGGTGAGGCTGCCCAGCGCGTCCGCGCCGATCGCCAGCACGGTGCCCACGGCCAGGGAGAACACCAGGAACAGCACGGCCTGGTCGAATCCGGCCACGAACCGGAACCCGATCACATAGCCGAAGACGATGGCCGCGGCCAGCGACGTCACCGACCGCATCAGCCCTGCCGACAGGCGCGAGAGCAGCGGCACCAGGCTGCCCACCGGCATCGTCTGCAATCGGGTGTTGAAGCCCGTCACCGATTCGTAGGCGGCGATCTGCGCATTCGACATCATCGTGAAGGACATGGTCTGCAGCACGATGATCGGCATCACGAACTGCGCGTAGTCGATGCCCTGGACCTGCATCACGAAGCGCAGCGGCAGATAGAACCCGACGGTGAACACCAGCGGGGTGATCAGGGCGACGACCAGCTCACCCTTGGTCACCATCGTCCGCACGATGCGCCCGGTCAGGGCGCGCCACTGCGCGAACGCCGAGGGCCGCGCGGGCGGCATGGCGGCGAACAGCCGGTGCTCCGCGGCGAGGGTGGATCCGGTCACGGCTGACCGCCCGCGTGACCGGTGATGGATAGGAAGACGTCGTCCAGCGACGGCCGCCGCAGCGCGATATCGGCCAGCTCGATCCCGGCCGCGTCCAGGCGGCGCAGCGCCTCGGTGAGTGTCGTCGCACCGTCCGGGGCCGGGATGGACAGCCGGTCGGCGCCGGCCGGCAGATCCTCGAGGATCGCGCCGGACACCAGGTCGCCGAGGACGTCGGCCGCGCGGAGCAGGAGCTTCGGATCCAGCGGCACCACCTCGCAGTAGCTGCCGCCGGTCTTCTGCTTCAGCTCGTCGGCGGTTCCCTCGGCGATCACCGCACCCTTGTCGATGACGATGATGTTGTCGCTGAGTACGTCGGCCTCTTCCAGATACTGCGTGGTCAGCAGCACCGTGATGCCCTGTTGCTTCAGCGCGGTCACCAGATCCCAGACGCCCTGGCGGCTGCGCGGATCCAATCCGGTGGTGGGCTCGTCCAGGAAGACGACCTCCGGCCGGACCACCAAACCACAGGCGATGTCGACGCGGCGGCGCATACCGCCGGAATAATGGCGCACCGCGCGCCGCCCGGCGCCGACCAGATCGAATTCCTCGAGCAGGGTGTCGGCGCGGGTGCGGGCGGCCTTCTTACTCAGGCCCATCAGCCGCGCGAACAGCTCCAGGTTCTCCCGGCCCGAGAGGTTTTCGTCCAGGGCCGCGTACTGCCCGGTCATCATGATCGAGCGGCGCACCCCGGCCGGATCGCGCACGACGTCGTGACCGGCCACCACGGCGGATCCGGAATCCGGGCGCAGCAGCGTGGAGAGGATCTTGACCGCGGTGGTCTTGCCGGCGCCGTTCGGGCCGAGGATGCCGAGGACCGTGGCGCGCTCGGCGGTGAAGCTGACCCCCCGCAGGGCGTGCACGTCGCCGAAGGACTTGTGCACCTCCGAGACCACGACCGCGGGTTCGGCGACGTCCACGGCTGCGTCTGCCGCCTTCACCTCCGGTTCCACCGGGGTGTCCGACTCCGCGTTGTCCAAGCTCGGCATCAACTCTCCACTATCGACCGGGCAATTACCGGTATGTCCGGAACGCCGTTTGCGCGCTTCCGTAGGTCATCCCATCCACCAGCCGCGATGTTACTGGGTCCGATTGCGCCGCCTCCGGCGTCGCGGGTTTGCGGCGCCCGTGTGGCTCGGTCTCGAGGGGCCGCTGCTTGCTCCTTGGTCGCTTGCGCAGCGGCCCCTCGAGACCGAGCCGCGCCGCAAACCGTTGTAGGGGTTGCGTATTTCGGATTCTTCTCTGTGATCACGAAAGTGTGTGTCGTTACTCACATTTCGTGATGTGCGGCTTGTATCGACTGGGGTCGGCGCTGGTCCGGTACACCGACTGAACGGTCTGTCCGGAGGAATCGTTTCTTGTCCGTGACCGGGGCCGCCCATAGTCTGGCTGGCAGGGGGAAGCAGACAGACTCACCTGTCCGCGGCAATCGTGATCCGGTCGGGGAGGACCGGTTGCCGGGGCATTCGTCAGCGAGAGGGTGACCAATGGCCGAGCCGGCGCGCCGCACGGTACCGCAATCCGGAGGGGCGAGCCGTCCTAGAGTGCTGACATCCTATGATCCGCGGACCGGCGAGTCGGTGGGCGACTACGCGATGATGGGCACCGGCGAGGTGACCCGCACCGTCCGCGCCGCGCGCTCGGCCGAGAAATGGTGGGCCGCACTCGGATTCGCGGGCCGTCGGCGCTGGCTGCTGGACTGGAAGCGGACCATCTCACGCAGCGCCCGGGATCTGGTCGAGATCGTGTCCGCCGAGACGGGCAAGCCGGAGGCCGACGCCGCCATCGAGGTCATGCTCGCGGTGGAGAATCTGGACTGGGCGGCGCGCAATGCCGAACAGGCGCTGGGCCGGCGGCGGCTGGGGTCCAACTGGCTCAATCGCAATCAGCGCGCGTCGGTCGGGTATCTGCCGCTGGGCGTGGTGGGCGTGCTCGGCCACTGGAACAATCCGGTGTTCACGCCGATGGGGTCCATCGCCTACGCCATGGCCGCCGGGAACGCGGTGGTGTTCAAACCGAGTGAGCTGACGCCGGGCGTGGGTGTCTGGCTGGCCGAGAGCTGGAGCCGGTTGGCGCCGAATCAGCCGGTGCTGCAGGTGGTCACGGGCGACACCACGACCTCCGCGGCGCTGTGCCGCGCCCGGGTCGACAAGATCGCCTATGCCGGGACGGAGTCCGGTGCGCGCGAGGTGATCTCGATGTGCGCGCAGTCCATGACGCCGGTGCTGATCGAGCGGGGCGGTAAGGGCGCGATGGTCGTCCAGGTCGACGCCAAACTGGACGATGCCGCCGAGGCCGCGGTCTTCGGCGCCATGTCCAACGCCGGGCAGAGCGCCGCCGGGATCCAGCGCGCCTACGTCGCGGATTCGGTCTACGAACCGTTCCTGGAGAAGGTCGTGGCGCAGGCGCGCAAACTGCGGCCGGGCGGCGACCGGAAGGCCGCCTACGGACCGATGATCCTGGAGTCGCAGATCGAGATCGTGCGCCGGCAGATCAAGGACGCGATCGCGCGCGGCGGGCGGGCCGTGGTCGGCGGGCTGGAGTCCATCCGGGAGCCGTATATCGAGCCGATCGTGCTGGCCGAGGTGCCCGAGGACAGTTCGGCGATCACCGGGGAGGCAGTGGGCCCGGTGCTGATCGTGAACCGGGTCGCCACCATGGACGAGGCGGTGGACCGCATCAACGCGGCCGACCACGGCCTGGCGGTGGCGGTGTTCACCCGGGACGTGCGGGCGGTGCCGGAGCTGGCCGACCGCATCAGAACCGGTGTGGTGACGGTCAATTCGTCGATGGCCTCGGCGGGTATCCCGTCCATGCCGTTCGGCGGCGTCGGCGAATACGGCCAGGGCCACACGCACGGCGAGGCCGGACTGCGCGAATTCAGCCGCACCCTGGCCATCGCACAGAAGCGCTACCGCACCCCGGTCAACCTCTCCACCTTCGACCGCCACCCCCGCCACCTCCGCTGGGCAAAGGCGGTGTTCCGGCTGCGGCACGGCCGGGGGTGACATCCCCGGCCTTCCAGCGCCTCCCCTCGTTTCCCGGCGCACACCCCTCGTCTCCCGGCGCACACCCCTCGTCTCCCGGCGCACACCCCTCGTTTCCCGGCACGCTTTTGGCCGGGATCAGCGGGCGCAGCTACGCAGCGAATCGATGTACTCCGTCATGGCGTCGCGGTTGCGGGTCAGGAGATCGATGCGGTGGGACAGGCGGTCGCGCTGTTGTTCCAGGGTTTCGAGAATGTGGGGGTCGGCGTCGGCGAAGTGGATGTCACGCGGGTCGTCGAGGCAGGGCAGGATCTGTTTGATGAGGCGGGTGGGCAGGCCGGCCTCCAAGAGGCCGCGGATGTGCAGGACCTGTTCGACCAGGCGCTCGTCGTAGTCGCGGTAGCCGTTGGCGGTGCGGCCGACCTGCATCAGGCCCTGTTCCTCGTAGTAGCGCAGCAGGCGCGGGGAGGTCTCGGTGCGCTCCGCCAGCTCGCCGATTCGCATATGCCCCACCTCACAGGAAGTCCGCTTGACCCTCACATCTATGTGAGGGTTCGAGCATAGCGGCATGAGTAAGGACATCACGCTTTTCGACTACAGCCCGATCACCGAGCGGGCGCCGATCCACTGGCCCGGCGACAAGCGGGTCGCCTTCTACGTCGGCCTCAATATCGAGCACTTCTACGTCGACCTGCCCGGCACCGCCACCTACGAGGGCACCACCACGCTGGTCCCGGACGCGCTCAACTACGGCTGGCGCGACTACGGCCCGCGGGTGGGTTTCTGGCGGCAGCTCGAGCTGCTCGACAAGCACGGCATCCGGGCCAGCGCGCTGCTGAATTCCGATGTGGGCGAGCGGTATCCGCAGATCATCGAGGCCGGGAAGGCGCGGGACTGGGTGTGGCTGGCGCACGGCAGCAGCAACAGCCACCTGCACACCGGACTGCCGCTGGAGGAGGAGCGGGTCGCGCTGCGCGAGATCGTCGACGGGATCGAGAAGTCCACGGGGTACCGGCCGCGCGGCTGGATGGGGCCGGGGCTGACCGAGACCTTCAACACTCCCGAGCTGCTGGCCGAACTCGGCCTGAGCTACATCCTCGACTGGACCAACGACGACCAGCCCTATCGGCTGAATGTGCCGGGGCTGCTCAGCGTTCCGTACTCGGTGGAACTCAACGACATCGGCGTCTTCGTCTCCAAGGGCCTCACCGGGCCCGACTTCGTCCGGATGGTCAAGGACCAGGTCGACCAGCTGTACGCCGAATCCGAAGGCACCGGAAGGGTATTCGGCCTCGCCCTGCACCCGTTCGTCACCGGCCAGGCCTTCCGCCACCGCTACCTCGACGAGGCCCTGGACTACGTGGTCAACCACCCGGGCGTATGGGTCACCACCAGCGACGAGATCGCCGAACACTACGCGGCGACAACGTAATTCGCGTTTCTACAGGCCCCCTCTGCCCCGCCTTCCTTGTTTCCGGCGCGCTTTTGGCCGGAAACTCGCGAGATTCCGGCCAAAAGCATGCCGGAAAAATGGAGGACGGGGTGGGTCAGCTGCCGCCGGTGATGGTCAGGTAGATCAGGAGCAGGTTGAGGGCGCTGATGATCGCGGCTATGAGCCAGGCGGCGGCGGTGGTCCAGCGGTGGTTGGTGTCGGGGCCCATCAGGGTGCGGTCGCTGGTGAAGCGGACCAGCGGGATGAGGGCGAGGGGGATGCCGAAGGAGAGGACCACCTGGGAGATGATCAGCGCCTGGGTGGGATCGATGCCGGCGGCGAGGATGATCAGCGCCGGGACCAGGGTGATCACGCGGCGCAGCAGGAGTGGGATCTGCCGGCGCAGCAGCCCTTCCATGATCATGGCCCCGGCGTAGGCGCCGACCGACGTCGACGCCAGGCCGGAGGCCAGCAGGCCCACGGCCAGCAGCAGTGCCGCCCACGGCCCCAGGGCGTCGCCCACCGCGGCGTGCGCGGACTCCAGCGAGTCGACATCCTCGCGGCCGCTCAGCGTATGCGCGGCCATCAGCAGCATGGACAGGTTCACCGCGCCGGCGATCACCATCGCCAGGCCGACGTCGACGCGGGTGATGCGCAGCAGACGCGCGCGGGCGGGCCCGGCCTCCGGCTGCCCGTGCCGGTCCCGCGACAGCCCCGAATGCAGGTAGATGGCGTGCGGCATCACCGTCGCGCCGATCATCGCCGCCGCCAGCAGCACGCTCCCGGCGCCGTCGAAGCGCGGCGCCAGCCCGCCGAGCGTCCCCGAGGCGGACGGCGGCGAGATCACCACGCTGGCCATGAAGCCGATCGCGATGATCGCCAGCAAACCGATGATGACCCGCTCGAACGGCTTCTGCCCGCGGCGGTTCTGCACCAGCAGCAGGCCCATCGACACCACACCGGTGATCAGGCCGCCGAGTAGCAGCGGCAGGTCGAACAGCAGCTTCAGGGCGATCGCGCCGCCGACCACCTCCGCGAGATCCGTTGCCATCGCGACCAGTTCGGCCTGCGCCCAGTACGCCAGCCGCAGCGGCCGGCCCGCCCGGTCCCGCACCACCTGCGGCAGCGTGCGCCCGGTGACCAGGCCGAGCTTCGCCGACAGGAACTGCACCAGCGCGGCCATCGCATTGGCCATCACGATGACCCACACCAGCAGGTAGCCGTACTCCGCCCCGGCGCTGATATTGGACGCGACATTGCCCGGGTCGACGTAGGCGATGGCCGCCACGAAGGCGGGACCCAGCAGGACCGTCGCCGATCGCGCCCGGCGGAGCGAGGTGCGGGGCGACGCGAGGACGGTGCTCATCACTTAATTTTACGGGTATCCGAACTTTTAATTAAGAGGATCCCAGAAAATGTGACCGCCCCGACCGCACGGGCGGTCGGGGCGGTAGGTGAGGTCGGAGGGTCGGGGCGGTAGGTGAGGTCGGAGGGTCGGGGCGGTAGGTGATACAGGAGGCCGGGGCGGCTACTTCCTGCCTACTCCGATCAGATACCCAGGCCGCGAGACAGGACCGGCCACGAGTCGATGAAATCGTCGTGCCAGTAGCCCCAGGAGTGGGTGCCCGAGTTGCGGAAGTTGTAGGTGGCGGGGATGCCCAGCGAGTCCAGCTTGGTCTGCAGGTTGTGGGTGCAGTAGTTGGTGCCGGCCTCGATGACGCCGCCGACCAGGATCTGGTTGCCCAGGCCGTAGGAGCCGGGCAGCGCGTACGGGCCGTTGAGGGTGTCGTGGACACCGGGCAGGCCGTTGCCGGTGGAGATGTAGAGGCCCAGGCCGCGCAGCTGATCGGCGTGCACGTAGGGATCGTTCTCCACCCAGGCCGGGTCGTTGTCCGGGCCGTACATGTTCGTGACGTCGCCGCCGCCCCAGGTGTTGACGGTGAGCTTGACGAATTCCCGGCCGGTCGGGTCGCTGGTCTGCGCGCAGCCGGAGTAGGCGGCGACGGCCTTGTACAGGCCCGGCTTGTGGATCGGCAGGTTCAGCACGGTCGTGCCCGAGGTGGACAGGCCCGCAACGGCATTCACGCCGTTGGTGCCCAGGGCGCCGTCGATCAGCGGCGGCAGTTCCTCGGTGAAGAAGGTCGTCCACTTGTTGCGGCCCAGCGTCGGGTCGTCCTTGAGCCAGTCGGTGTAGTAGCTCCACTTACCGCCGATGGGCTGGACCACGTTGACGTTCTTGTCGCCCAGGAACCCGTTGACGATATCGGTCTTGCGGACCCAGGAGGCCTCGTCCTCGCCGCCGCCGGCGCCGTTGAGCAGGTACAGCGTCGGGCGCGCCTCCGAGGCGTCGGCCGGGCGCTGCACGTCGACCGGGAAGGTCTTGTCCATGGCGGCCGAGTACACGTACAACCGGATGTTGCGGTCGTCCTTGTAGGTGGCCTTGGAGATGTAGGACCCGTCGGGGGCCTTGGGATCGCCCAGCAACGTCTTGGAGGCGATGATCGGGTCGTCGGCCGACGCGGTGGGGCCCCACTCCGGCGACGACGCCGGCGAGTACTCCTGTTGCCGCGATCGCGGCGGCGGCACGCAGGCCGCTACGCCGGAAGTGTCGACGAATCAATGCTCACACCTTCGCTATCTATCTGTTTTCGTTCGGCGATTCCCATCGGCGCCCTGTGCCGACACCCCGGATCGAGCAGCATCGCGCCCGACCCTACGGTCTTTCTAGTCGTCCGACCAGAGGACAGTGTTACGTAACGACCGCCTCATCATGCCCGATCGGTCTTCCGCACAATGCCGTCGCCCCCGGTAGCCAGCCGTTTTCTGAGCTGGGGGCCGATCTGCGCCATGGCCTCCGGGGCGACCATCTCCTCGTGCACGGCGGCGACCGGGTAATCGACGATCTCGCCGTCGACGTAGTCGCGCCAGTTCCCGGCTCCCGACTCGCGTCCCTGGGCCGAGAAGTAGTCGAGGCGGCCGCGGTACACCCCGGGCCGGTGCTCGACGATCAGCTCGGCGGCGCGGACGGCGCTGCGGTAGATGCGGCGCAGCCGCTCCGGGGTGAGCAGGACCAGTTCCGGCGGCAGCGTGGCGTGCAGGGTGGCCAGCCCGGATTCGCTGAGGTCGTGCACGTCCCCGTCACCGACCAGCATCTCCGCGCCGATCCCGATCTCGGCCAGCACCTCGCGCAGGACGGCGTGGAAGTCGGTGAGGACGATGTCCAGGCGGCTGTCGAGCATGGCCACCAGCTCCACCCGCGCGCCCTGGGCTTGCAGGATGGTGGCGATCTCGTGGGCCAGCACGCCGCCCAGCGACCAGCCGAGCAGGTGGTACGGCCCGTCCGGCCATACCCGCCGGATCTCCTCCGCGTAGCGGATCGCCATCTCCCCCAACGACTCCGGCAGGTCCCCGTCCTCCGACAGCGCGGGCGACTGCAGGCCGACGATCGGCCGGTTGGACACGTAGCGCACCAATCCGGCGTAGCACCAGGACAATCCGTACATCGGATGGAGGCAGAACAGGGGCGCGCCCGCGCCGCCGGCGCGGATGGGCAGCACCACCTCCAGCGCCGCCGCCGAATCCAGATCGAAGTCGAAGTCGTCGGACTGCGAGTTCTCGATGTGGCGGGCCAGCTCCGCGACAGTGGATCCGGTGAAGAACCACTGCACCCGGATCTCGCCGCCGGTCGCCTCGCGCAGCCGCCGCACCGCGCGGGTGGCGATGAGCGAATTGCCGCCCAGGTCGAAGAAGTCGTCGTCCGCGCCGACCCGATCGACGCCCAGGACGGCCGCGAACACGTCGGCCACGGCCTGCTCCAGCGGCGTCGACGGGGCCCGATAAGGACGGGTGGACAGCTGCGGCATCGGCAGGGCGCGACGGTCCAGCTTGCCGCTGGCGTTCAGCGGCAGTTCGTCCAGCACCACGAGGGCGGCCGGAACCATATAGGCGGGCAGCGCCGCTCGCGCGTGAGCCAGCAGGTCCGGCTCGTCGACCGCGGCCCCGGGAGCGGGCACGACATGGGCCACCAGGCGATCGCGGACCAGGGAGACCACCGCGTGCCGCACCGAATCGTGGCCCGCGAGAACGGCTTCGATCTCGCCGAGTTCGATGCGCTGGCCGCGCAGTTTGACCTGGAAGTCGCTGCGGCCCAGGTACTCCAGCGCGCCGTCGCGCCAGCGGACGATATCGCCCGTGCGGTACAGGCGTTCGCCGCCGTCGTGGGCGACGAAGCGCTCGGCCGTGAGCGTCGGGGCACCGAGATAGCCGCGGGCCAGCTGAACACCGGCCACATACAGCTCACCCGGCGCGCCCGGCGGCACCGGCCGCAACTGTCGATCGAGCACGTGCACACGGGTATTCGCCACAGGCGTGCCGATCGGCACCGTCGCTCCCCCAGTCTCGAGTGCCGGCCAGGAGGTGACGACGGTGGCCTCGGCCGGGCCGTACCAGTTGATCAGCTCGGTGCGCTCGAGCAGGGCCGCGAAGGTCGTGGCCGTCTCCCGGGACAGCGCCTCACCCGCCGCGAACACCCGGCGCAGCGAGGGATACCCCTGCGCCACAGTCGGGTTGGCGTCGGCGTCGAGGAAGGCGTCCAGCATCGACGGCACGAAATGCACCGTGCCGACCGAATACTCGTCGATCACCCGGGACAGGTAGGCCGGATCGCGATGGCCGTCGGGTTCGGCGATCACCACCGCCGCGCCGGTCTGCAACGGCCAGAACAGCTCCCAGGTGGAGATGTCGAAGGTGATCGGCGTCTTGTGCAGGACCACGTCCCCGGTGCCGTGCGGGAAGGCCCGCTGCGCCCAGCGGAACTGGTTGGCCATCTGCCGGTGCGTGATCATCACGCCCTTGGGCCGGCCGGTGGAACCCGAGGTGTGGATGACGTAGGCGACGGCGTCGGGACTGGCCGCCGGAAAATCCTCCCCGGCTCGATCCCCCGCGAGGGTGTCGATCGCGACGACCGGTATGCCCGTGCGGGTTTCGAACCCGTCGCGGGTGGTGGTGAGCACGCAGACCGGCAGGGTGTTGATGAGGACGAAGGCGGTGCGGTCGGCCGGATGGTCGGGGTCCACCGGGACGTAGCCGCCACCCGCGCGCAGCACCGCGTAGATCGCCACGACGAAATCGATCGAGCGCCGCATGGCCACGGCCACCAGCGTCTCCGGTCCGACGCCGCGGTCGGCGAGGTCGGCCGCGAGCGCGCGGGAGCGGACGTCCAGCTCGTGGTAGGTCAGCGTGGTGCCGCCGAAATACAGCGCCGGGGCCTGCGGTGTCCTCGCCACCTGGGCGTCGAACAGCGATATCAGCGTCGCGTCGCCGAGCAGGCCGGGCGTCTCGGTGGCATTGGCGGCGGCCAGCGCGTCGCGTTCGGTGTCGAGCAGGGCGTCCACGTCGGCGATCCGCGCCTCCGGCGTCGCGACGAAACGCCCGATGAGCGCCGAGAGTCGTTGTGCCAGTGCGGTGGCGGCCGCTTCGTCGAAGACGTCGCGCAGATATTTCAGCGAGACGTGCAGCCGGTCGTCCAGCGACACCATCACGGTGACCGGGTAGTGGGTGCCGTTGACCGACTCGACCCCGGTGACGTTCATGCCGTCGACGGCGCTCGCCCGGTCCAGGCCCTCGCGATCGATCGGGAACGATTCGAACACCACCAGCGAATCGAACAGCCCGCCCACGCCGGTGGCGTCCTGGATCTCGCTCAGGCCCAGGTAGTGGTGGTCGAACAGGTCCGCCTGCTCGGCTTGCAGCCGCCGCAGCAGTCCGTCCAGGGTCTCGGTGGCGTCCAGGCGCACGCGGACCGGGATGGCGTTGACGAACAGGCCGACCATCGATTCGACGCCGGGCAGCGTCGGCGGCCGGCCGGAGACCGTCGCGCCGAAGATCACGTCGTCGCGGTCGGTGCTGCGGCCGATCAGCAGACCCCACGCCGCCTGCACCACCGTATTGACCGTCACCCCGAGGCGCGCGGCCAGCCCGGTCAGCTCGCCGGTCACCTCGGCATCCAGCTCGAAGCCGACTTCACCGGCGCCGGAAGCGATTTCGCGGCCCGGATCGACCGGAGCCAGCGGGGTCGGCTCGCTGACACCCGCGAGGGCGCGCCGCCAGGCCGCGCGGGCGGCCTCCGGATCCTGGGCCACCAGCCAGGCCAGATAGTCGCGATACGGCTGGACCACGGGGATGTTCACATCGGGGCCGAGCGCGTAGTGGATCAACAGATCCCGCATGAGCAGCGGCGTCGACCAGCCGTCGAGCAGGATGTGATGGCTGGTCGCGAGCAGCCGGTAGGTCTCCCTCGCCGTGCGGATCAGGGTGAAGCGCAGCAGCGGCGCGGTGCGCATATCGAAGCGGTCGGCGTAGTCGGTCGCGGTGATCCGGGCCAGCTCCGCCTCGGCGCCCGCCGCGGTGAAACCGGTGAGGTCGACTGTGCGCCAAGGCACTTCGACGCCATTGAGAACCAGCTGCGCGGGGTTGCCGTCCGCGTCCTCGGCGAAGGCCACGCGCAGGTTCTCGTGCCGGTCCAGCACCGCCTGCGCGGCCTCGCGCAGGCGCGCGGCGTCCACGCTGCCGCTCAGGTCGGCGGTGAACTGCGTGGTGTAAAGGTCGACGGAGGTGTCGGCCAGCAACGCGTGGAAGAGCATGCCGGACTGCAGCGGCGTCACCGGCCAGACGTCGGCGAGGTTCGGGTAGTCGTGCGCCAGCCGGTCGATGTCGTTCTGTGCCAGCCGAACCAGCGGGAAATCGGTCGGGGTGAATCCGCCCACGCCGTCGTGCGCGCCGTGTTCGGCCAGTCCGCCGAGCGCCCGGACCCACTGCCCGGCCAGGTCTTTCACCTGCTCGACGCTCAATACCTCGGCCGCGTAGTCGAATCGGGCCAGCAGGCTGTCGGCGGTGGCGTCGATGGAGATGTCGAGGTACAGATCGGCGGGCGCCGGATCCGCGAAGGCGGTGGCGGGACGCAGATCGCGATAGCGGAAGGCGAAGCGCCCCTGGGTGAGCGCGGCCAGTTCGGCGGCGGTCTCGGGGTTCAGGTAGCGCAGCGGGCCGTAGCCGGCGCCGCGGCCGGGCACGGTGCGGCGGCGCTCCTTCACCTGGACGATGACCTCGCCCGCGGCCGGTCCGCCCAGCAGCGCGTCCTCGGCGTCGATATCGTCGAGGCCCAGCACGAACGGGTAGGCGGCGGTGAAACCGCCCACGGCGCCCGCGAATTCGGGACCGGCCACCGCGCGGCCGTCGGCGCGGAGCTGCACGACCGGGCCGACGACCTCGGCGGCGGGTCCGCGCTGCGACGGTTCCAGCGACAGGGCGAGGGCCGCGAGCAGCACCTCCTCGATCGTGGCGTGATAGGCGGCGGCCACCGCGGCGACCGCCGCCGCGCCCTCCGCGGTGATCACCAGCGAGACGCGGCCGCGCGCCGCCGGATCCAGCTCACCGGCCGGGAGGTCGGCGGGTATGCCGCCCAGTGTCCGCTTCCACCAACTGGTTTCGGTGATGGTGTCGGGGTCGGTGGCGTAGTCGGCCAGGGCGCGCGCCACGCTCGTCGCCGCGCCCGCCGGAACCGGGGTGTGGGTGTCGCTTCCGGACCAGGCGGCCGACAGCTCGTCGACGATGATCCGCCAGGAGACGTCGTCGACGATCAGCTCGGTGGCGACCACGACCAGGGTGGTCGTCAGGTCCTGTGCACCTTCGTATTCCGTGTCGTCCGCCGGGGCGATCAGGCCGAAGCGGATGTTGTGGCCGGACGCCGGGTCCAGTTCGGCGGACAGCGCGCGGACGGCGACCTCGGTGACATTGGCGGCGGGCGCGAACGGCCGCAGCGACGCCTCCGGGCCGGTATCGGGAACGACCAGCACCGCATCGGGTTCCTCGACGTCGTCGCGCCGGACGAAGCGGGCGCCGGCCTCGAACCCCGCGGCCGTGACGACGGGCAGGAATTCGGTCGCGGCCTCGGCGGGCACCGTCGGCAGCAGGGTGGTCGCGGCGTCGAAATCCTGGCCGGGCTGGATGACGGGCAGGAATTCGGTGACGTGGTCGGCCCAGGTCGCCGGGCCGGGCTCGGCGTCCTCGCCGTCGGATTCGCGGTCGGCCCCGTCCGCCACGACCGACGGGATTCGCACCCCCACCGGCGGGCCGAACGGGCTCGCGGCCCCTCCGGCCGGTGCGGGAATGCCCTCGCCGTCGGGCGTTTCGATGCGCGCCGACAGCATCGGGTGCCGGTCGAGCAGCGCCTGCACCGCCGCGAGGACCCGGTCGGCGGTGCAATCGTCGGGGATGTCGAGGGCGACGGCGCGGCGGCCGCGCCCGGTCGGATCGATACGCAGCAGCCGCACGGCCATCGGGGTGAGCGGGACCGGCCCGGCGCTCGGCGGTTCCTCCTCGGCCGACTCCACGGCCGCGGCCCCGGCCAGCGCCTCGACGGTGCGGAGGGCGAAAACGTCTCGGGGCGAGAACATCACGCCCCGTGCGCGGGCCCGCGACACCACCTGGATGGACATGATGCTGTCGCCGCCGAGGGCGAAGAAGTCGTCGTCGAGACCGACGCGGTCCAGCCCGAGCACCTCGCCGATCACCTCGGCGAGGGCCTCCTCGGCCGGGGTCTGCGGAGCGCGGTACTCCCTGGTCTCGGCGACCGGTTCCGGCAGCGCCCGGCGGTCGAGTTTGCCGTTCGCGGTGAGCGGCAGGGCGTCCAGCACGACGAAGGCCGACGGCACCATGTAATTCGGCAGGACCGTACTCAGCGCGGAGCGGACCGCGGCGGTGTCCACCTCACCGTCGGCCGGGACGAGATACGCCACGAGCCGATCGCCGCGCCGATCCTGTCGCGCCAGCACCGCCACCCGCGCGATCTCCGGCAGCGCCAGCAGCGCCGCCTCGATCTCGCCGAGTTCGATCCGGAAACCCCGCACCTTCACCTGGAAGTCGGTGCGGCCCCGGTACTCCAGCTCGCCGTCGGTGTTCCACGCCACCAGATCGCCGGTGCGGTACATGCGCGCGCCGCGCTGGAACGGGTCGGCCACGAAGCGATCCGCGGTGAGATCCGCGCGTCCCGCATAGCCGCGCGCCAGCTGCGCACCCGCCAGATACAGTTCGCCGGACGCGCCGTCGGGCACCGGCCGCAGCCGCGAATCCAGCACGTACACCCGGCTGTTCCACTCCGGGACGCCGATCGGCACCGACACCGCGTCGGCATCGGTCACCCGGTGGGTCGTGATCGAGACCGCGGCCTCGGTCGGGCCGTAGAGATTGAACAGCTCCACCGAGCGGTGCGCCGCGCGGAACCGCTGCGCCAGCGGACCCGGGAGCGCCTCGCCGATCGCCAGCACCCGGCGCAGCCCGTTCGCGATCCCGCCCGAGCGGGACGCCGCGTCGGTCAGCAGCGTGTCCAGCATCGACGGCACCACGTGCAGGGTCGTGACGCCCTCGCGCGCGATCAGATCGTTGAGATATCCCGGATCCCGATGTCCGTCCGCCATCGCGATGACCAGGCGGCCGCCGGAGACCGCGGCCGACCAGAACTCCCACACCGACAGGTCGAAGGTCGCCGCGGTCTTCAGCAGCACCACGTTGTCGGCGTCGAGGCCGAATTCGGCGGTCTTCCACAGCAATTGGTTCACGACCGCCGCGTGCGGCACCGCCACGCCCTTGGGGCGGCCGGTCGAGCCCGACGTGAAGATCACGTAGGCGGTATTCGACGGACGCAGCGGCGCAGGACGATCCACGTCGGTGACGGATTCGCCGGACAGCGCCGACAGGTCCAGACCGTCGAGCGGGACGATCCGCGGCGACGCGGAGTCCGCCGCCGGATCGCCGGGTAGGTCCGGGGCGATCAGCACCGGTCCCGGCGCGTCGTCGTCCGCCGGATCGGTCGATTCGATCTGCGCCGCGAGGAAGGTGGGCATGGAATCGGAGCGGCCGCGCCAGTCGAGCACCGCGGCGTTCCCGATCGGGACAACCGGTTTCGGCACGCCGACCGCGGCGGAGACGGCGGGCGAGCGGCTGTCGCCCGCGGCCACCACGCGCCGGGTCGCGGAGGTGGTCAGCACGCACACCGGGTCCGCGGTCTCGAGGATGTAGTCGACCCGGTCGGCGGGCTGGTCCGGATCGATCGGCACGTACGCGCCGCCGGCCTTGGCGACGGCGTACATCGCCACCACCAGATCTACCGACCGCGGCAGCATGAGCGCCACCCGGGACTCGGGCCCGACTCCGAGCGAGATCAGGTGCCGGGCAAGGCGATTGACCCGGACGTCGAGTTCGGCGTAGGTGACCTCCGCCCGGCCCGTCTCGGCATCCGGCAGATCCGCCACCAGTGCGATCGCCTCGGGCGCGGCCGCGACGGCGCGGTCCAGCAGCGTCGCCAGTGTCGCGGGCGCGCCCGTCGGATGGGCGGTGTCGTTGCGGCCCGCGAGAATGCGGCCGCGTTCGGCCGGGGTGAGGATCTCGATATCCCCCACCGGAACGGCGGCGTCGGCGATCACCGCGGACAGGATGCGGGACAGGCGGTCCGCGAAGCCCTCGACCGTCGCGGCGTCGAAAAGGTCGGTGGCATAGGTGAAGTGACCGGCGATCCCCGCCGCGCGGCCGTGTTCGTCGTATCCGTCGCCGACGATCAGATGTAGGTCGAACTGGGAGACGTCCAGCTCCGCGTCCACGCCGCGCACGGTCAGGTCCGGCAGCTCCACCGAGGTGCGGGCCATGTTCTGGAACGACAGGCCGACCTGGAACAGCGGATGGTGGGCCGTGGATCGCGGCGGATTGAGCACCTCCACCAGGCGCTCGAACGGGATGTCGGCGTGCGCGTAGGCCGACAGGTCCGTCTCCCGCTGTCGCGTCAGCAACTCGGCGAACGATTCGGCGCGATCCACCTGCGTCCGGAACACCACCGTATTGACGAACATGCCGATCAGATCGTCGAGTTCGGCCTCGCCGCGCCCGGCGACCGGGGTGCCCACCGCGACGTCGTCGGTGCCCGACAGGCGGGCCAGCAGCACCGCCAGCGCCGTGTGCACCACCATGAACAGCGTCGCGCCGTGGGCGTGCGCCAGGTCGTTCAGCGCGGCGTGCGTCTCCGCGTCGACGCGGAAGCCGACCCGGCCGCCCCGCAGCGTCGCGACCGCGGGGCGCGGCCGGTCGGCGGGTAGTTCCAGCAGGTCGGGCAGGTCGTCCAGTGCCTGTCGCCAGTACGCGATCTGCTGCGCCGCAATCGAATGGGCATCCGATTCGTCGCCCAGCACGGCGCGCTGCCAGAGCGCGTAGTCCGCGTACTGGACCGCGAGCGGCGACCAGCCGGGCGCGGCGCCGGACGTGCGCGCCGCGTACGCGGTCATCACGTCGCGCACCAGCGGGGCCACCGACGAGCCGTCCGCCGCGATGTGGTGCACCACGACGGCCAGCACGTACTCCGAGCCGGAATCCGTTGCCGGGCCGTCGATCTCGAACAGCCGCACCCGGATGGGCACCTCGGCGGTCACGTCGAACGGGGTTGTCGCCAATTCGTGCACCGCCGTGGCGACCTCGACGGCAGCGACCCGTTCCGGCGTCACACCCAGCGGGGCGTCGGCCGGGAGGATCACCTGCACCGGGCCGTCGGGGGTCTCCGGGTAGACGGTGCGCAGCACCTCGTGCCGCGCGACCACGTCGTCGAGCGCCTCGGACAGCGCCCGCACGTCGAGGCGGCCGGTCAGCCGCAACGCGAACGGCAGGTTGTAGGCCGCCGAACCCGCGGTCACCGCGTCCTGGTCGAAGCGGTTCAGGAACCACATCCGCTGCTGTGCCAGCGACAGCGGCAACCGGTCCGGGCGCTCCACGCTGCCGAGCGGGATCCGGGGCCGCTCGCGGGCCTGCGATTCGACCGAAGCGGCCAATCCGGCCACCGTCGGCGTTTCGAAGAGGGCGCGCACCGGCACCCGGCCGTCGACGGCCGCCCCGAGCCGCGCGACCACCTGGGTGGCCACCAGCGAATTGCCGCCGAGGGCGAAGAAATCGTCGTCCGCGCCGACCCGCTCCACCCCGAGCACCGCGGCGAAGATCTCGGCGACGATCTCCTCCACGGGCGTCGCCGGGGCGCGGAATTCCCGTGCGGCGTAGGCCGGCTCGGGGAGCGCCTTGCGGTCCAGCTTGCCGCTGGCATTGAGCGGGAACTCCGGCAATGTCACAAGTGTTTCCGGGACCATGTATGCCGGAAGGGTTTCCGCCAGCGCCGAGCGCAGCGCGTCCTGATCGATCGAATCACCCGGCGCCGGTACGGCATACGCGACGAGCCGGTCGCCCAGCTCGGACGGGCGCACCAGCGCCACCGCCTGGTTCACCTCGGGCCGCGCCAGCAGCGCCGCCTCGATCTCGCCCAGCTCGATCCGCTGACCGCGGAACTTCACCTGGAAATCGGTGCGGCCCAGATAATCCAGGCGCGCGGGTAGCTCGCCCTCGGCCTCACGCCAGACCACCAGATCGCCGGTCCGGTACATGCGAGCGCCGTTGTCCCCAAAAGGATTGGCTACAAAACGGTCCGCGGTCAGATCGGGCCGCGCGACGTATCCGCGGGCCAGCTGCTCCCCCGCGAGATACAGCTCGCCGGGCACGCCGGGCAGCACCGGCCGCAACCGGGCGTCCAGCACGTAGACCTGGGTGTTCCACTGCGGCAACCCGATCGGCACGCTCGACCGGTCGGAGACCTGGGCCGGCCAGTAGGTGACCGAGACCGCGGCCTCGGTCGGGCCGTACAGGTTGTGCACTCGCGCATCGCAGACGCGGCGCACGGCGTCGACCGTCTCCGGCGGCAGCGCCTCGCCGATCACGAAGAGGTCCTGCAACGTCGAACACGCGCCGGGCGCGGCGTGGGCGGCGAAGACCGACAGCATCGAGGGCACGAAGTCGGTGACGGTGACACCGTGGGCCGCAATGGTTTCGGCGATGTAGGCCGGATCGCGGTGCCCGTCGTGGGTGGCGACGACCAGCTTCGCGCCCGTGCGCAGCGGCATGAAGTAGCCCCACAGCGACACGTCGAACGTGGTCGCGGTCTTCTGCAGGTACACATCGCCCGTGCTCAGCGGGTACGCCGCCAGCATCCAGGTGATCTGATTGTGGATGGCGGCGTGCGAGACGGCCACGCCCTTGGGGCGGCCGGTCGATCCCGAGGTGAAGATGACGTAGGCGGGGTGCTCCGGCCGGAGCGGGCGACGCAGCTCATCGGGCCGCACGGGCGCGGCGTCGAAGCCGCCGAGATCCACGGTGTCCAGCCGCAGCACCGGCGTATCCTCCGGCACGGCAACGGCATCCGCGACGGTGGTGAGGACACAGGCCGGGCGCGCGGTGTCGAGAATGTGCGCGATCCGCTCGGCCGGATGATCGGGATCCAGCGGCACGTACGCCCCGCCCGCCGCGACGACGGCGTACATGGCGACGACCAGTTCCGGCGACCGCCGGATCGCCAGCCCCACCAACGCTTCCGGGCCGACATCACGCGAGATCAGCAGCCGCGCCAGCCGGTTCACGCGGGCGTCGAACTCCGCGTAGGTCAGTTCCTCGCCCTCGTAGGCGACCGCCACCGCGTCCGGGTATCGGGTGACCGCGTCCCGGTAGCCGTCCAGCAGTAACTCGGGCTCGACCGGATAGCGGGTGTCGTTCCAGTCGTGCAGGATTCGCGCCCGCTCGTCGGACCGCAGCAGGTCGATATCGCCGACGGGTTGGGCCGGATCGGTGGTGATCGCGTCGAACAGTGCGACGAGCCGTTCCGCGAAGCCGGCGACGGTGGCCTCGTCGAACAGGTCGGTGGCGTAGGTGAAGGCCGCCGTGAGGCCGCGCGGTTCGCCGTTCTCCTTGCGCGGCACCACGGTCAGCTGCAAATCGAATTTGGCGATGGCGCCGTCGAAATCGACCGCGGCCGCGGTCAGCCCGGGTAGCTCCAGGCGCGGCTTGTCCATGTTCTGGAAGAACAGCGCCACTTGGAACAGCGGGTGGTGCGCCTGCGACCGCACCGGATCCAGCACCTCGACCAGCCGCTCGAACGGCAGGTCCGCGTGCGAGAACGCGCCCAGATCGGAATCGCGCACCTGGGCCAGCAGCTCGTGGAAGGACGCGTCCGGATCGATCACGGTGCGCAACACCAGGGTGTTGACGAACATGCCGATCAGATCGTCGAGTTCGCGCTCGCCGCGACCGGCCACGGGCGAGCCGATCGCGATATCGGTCGTCCCCGACAGGCGCGACAGCAGCACGGCCAGCGCCGCGTGCACGACCATGAACAGCGACGCGCCCGACCGCTGCGCGTGCAGGTCCAGCAGGGTGTGCAGCCGCGCGTCGACGGTGAAGGCGTATTCGGCCCCGAGTCCGGAGGTGGCGGCAGGCCGCGGCCGGTCCGCGGGCAGATCGAGACGTTCCGGCAGCCCGGCGAGAACCGAACGCCAGTAGGCGAGTTGCTCGGCCGCGAGCGAATCCGGGTCGGCCTCGTCGCCCAGCACCTCGCGCTGCCACAGCGCGTAGTCGGCGTATTGCACGGGCAACGCGGGCCAGCCCGGCCGCGAGCGGTTGCGGCGGGCGAGGAAGGCGGCCAGCAGATCGCGCATGAACGGCGCGATGGAGACGCCGTCGGCGGCGATGTGGTGCACCACGACCACGATCACGTAGTCGTCGGTGCCCAGCACCCCCACCGCGATCCGCAGCGGTACCGCGTCGGTGACATCGAAGCCGCTGAGCGCCAGACCGGCCAGCCAGCCCTCGATCTCGTCCTCGGCGATCGGCTTCGGCGCGAGATCCGGCAGGGCCTCCTCGAGCGGCAGGACGACTTGGTGGCCGGTGCCGTCGACGGCCGGGTAGACGGTGCGCAGGGTCTCGTGCCGCTCGATCACATCGATGATCGCGGCCTGTAGCGCTTCCACGTCGAGACGGCCGGTGAGCCGGATGGCGAACGGGATGTTGTTGGCGGGCGAATCGGGGTCGAACCGGTTGAGGAACCACATCCGCTGCTGGGCCAGCGACAGCGGGATGCGTTCCGGCCGCGGCTTCGCGACCAGCGGCGGCCGCCCGCCCTGGCCCTTCATCGGCTCGAGGCGGCGCGCGAGGGCGGCCACGGTGGGCGCCTCGAACAGCAGCCGCGCCGGGACGCGAGTGGACAGGTCGGCGCCCAGCCGGGCGGCGACGCGGGTAGCGATCAGCGAGTTGCCGCCCAGGTCGAAGAAGTCGTCCTCCGCGCCGATCGGATCCGAGGTTCCGAGCAGTTCGGTGAACACACCGGCGATCAGTTCCTCCAGAGCCCCTGCGGGAGCACGGAATTCGCGGGTGGGCAGGACGGGCGCGGGCAGCGCGGCGCGGTCGAGTTTGCCGACCGGGGTCAACGGAATCTCGTCCAGCACCACGATCGCGGTCGGGACCATGTGCGCGGGCAGCCGGCGCGCGGCGGCCTCGGTGAGTTCCTCGGTGACGACGGCCGCACCCGGGGCGGGGTGGACGTAGGACACCAGGATGGTCGAGTCGTTGGGGAGCCGATGCCCCACGGTCACGGCGAAGTCGACCGTCTCGTGGGCGGCCAGGACGGCGTCGATCTCGCCCAGCTCGATGCGGAATCCGCGGATCTTCACCTGGAAGTCGTTGCGGCCCAGGTATTCCAGTTCGCCACCGACGGTGCGGCGGGCCAGGTCGCCGGTGCGGTAGAGGCGAGACCCCTTGGCATCGAACGGATTCGCCACGAATCGCGCGGCGGTCAGCGCGGCACGGTTGTGGTAACCGCGGGCCAGCGACCTACCGCCGATGTACAACTCGCCGACGGCGCCGTCCGGCACCGGGGCGAGCCGCTCGTCCAGCAGGTATTCGGTCACCGTCCGGATGGGCCCGCCGATGGTGACCGGCGCTCCGGCCGTCAGCGGCGGGCTGATATTCGACATGACCGTGGCCTCGGTGGGCCCGTACGCGTCGAAGAATTGGCGGATACCGTCGGCGACCGGAATCGCCCAGCGCCGCACCAGCTCCGGCGGGCACGCGTCACCGGCGACCACCACCACCCGCAGGTCGTCCAGCCCGGCCGGATCCACCGAGGCCAAGGCGGCCGGGGTGACGATCGCGTGGGTCACCCGCTCGCGCCGCAGCAGCGCCGCGAGTTCCTCGCCGCCGTAGACCGTCGGCGCGCACACCACCAGCGTGGCCGCGCTCCCGACCGCCACCAGCATCTCGGCGACCGAGGCGTCGAACGACGGCGACGCGAAAGCCAGTGTCCGCGAATCGTTCCCGACCCGCAGATGGCGGCGCTTCTCCTCGCACAGCGTGGACAGGCCCACCTGGGTGACCACCACGCCCTTCGGCGTGCCCGTCGACCCCGACGTGTAGATCACGTAGGCCGGATGCTCCGCCCGCAGCGGCCGCAGCCGGTCCGCGTAGGTGACCGGATCCGGCGGGTATCCCGACAGCTCACCGGCGGGACCGTCACCATCGATCGCCAGCCACTCCACCCCGCCGGGCAGCCCGGCGCGGACCGCGTCGACCGTGAGCCCCAGGACCGCCCCCGAATCGGTGACCATGTGCGCGACCCGATCGGCCGGATAGTTGGGGTCCACCGGGACGAATCCGGCGCCCGTCTTCGCGACCGCCCACACCGCGACCACCGAGTCGACCGACCGCGGGATGCCTATCGCGACCAGGTCCTCGGGGCCGATACCGCGTGCGATCAGCAGCCGCGCCAGGCGCGTGGAGCGTTCGTCGAGTTCGGCGTAGGTCAGTTCGGCGAGGGTGGCGGTGTCGTCGGCGAAGACGACCGCGAGGCCCGTCGGGTCGGTCTCCACGGCGGTGGCCAGCAGCTGCGGCAGCGTGGTGACGTGCGCGCGGCGCGTCCGTACCGGGCGAACTCGGGCCGGCCGGGTCATGCCGCACCCGTTCCCTGGGCCACTTGCTGCCGCCCGACCACCCGAACCACGTGTACCTCACCCTGCCTGTTTGTTACTCGTGCGCCTGCGCGGCGCCGCCCTTGTTCATCCATCGAGCGCTGCCGGGGCGCGTTACGCGCGTGCGCTGCGCTGCCGGGCCGGTAGGGCGGCCGGACCCGGAGTCAGACCATTGTCCGGTACCGCTGCCCACCGGGCATCCGGTGGGGCGGTGGTACCACATCAGTGCTGGTCGGAGCCCGATAGCACCTCCCCGAGGCCGAGGACGACGCCGGCGGACCCGAATCGGGCGGGCACCGGCCCGCCCTCGACCACGACGGCCCGCAGATCCTCCAGCGGTTCCGGATCGAGGCCCGCGAGCCCGGCCGCGTCGCTGAACAGGTGAGTGACCCATTCGTCGGCGAGGGCCTCGCCGGTGGCCGCCTCCGGCAGCACCACCGACGCGCCCGCGACGCCCGCGGCCAACAGTTCGAGCAGTGCCGCCGGTGTGCCCGCGGGGCCCTGCCGGAAGGTCCGGGATTCGAAGGTCAGCTCGGTGCGGGCGCGCAACCGTTCGACGGCCGCTGCCAGTTGGTCGTAGCTCAGGACGGTTCCGGCGGTGGCGAGCGCGGGGTCCGCGCCGCGCAGGGGCCGCGTCCGGTCGGCGTAGGTCACCGGGCGCGCCGACTGTCCGGCGATCTCGGCGACGACGGCCGGATCGTCCAGCGCCAGCCAGCCGATGCCGCCCGCGGGCGTCGAGCCGGTGGTCAGCCCGGCGACGATCTCCGGTGCGGCAGGCAATTCGGTGGCATCCCCGGCGGGCACCACCGCGGCGCCCACTTTCAGCACGGCCCAGGCGGCCACCGTCGCCTCGACGCCGCGCTCGAGGCGGACGGCGACGCCGGTGCCGGGTCCGCAGCCGCGCGCGATCAGCGCCCGCGCCAGCCGCGACGACCGGTCGCCGAGTTCCTGGTACGACACCGCGTCCTCACCGAAAACCAGTGCGGGACCGTCGGGATCGTCCTCCACCGCGGCCGTCAGCGCCTGCGCCAAGGCCGTGCCGTTGGCCGTCGCCGGTTCGACCGGCTCCGGCTCCGCGGGCGCCTCGGCGGGAACGGGCTGGGGCTCGTCGCCCAGCGCGATATCGCCGACGAGGATCTGCGAGTCGGCGGCCACCGCGGCCAGGACCCGCTCGAACCGCCAGCCCAGGTCCTCCACTGTCGACTCGTCGAACAGGTCCGCGGCGTAGGTGAGAACGGCGGCGAGTTCGGCGGGCGACCCGTCCGCGTCGTACTGCGGTTCGACGATCACCTGCAGATCGAATTTGGCCGCCACGCGGTCGCTGTCGATCGCGGAGACCGTGAGGCCGGGCAGTTCGAGGGTCGGCTGCTCGGTGTTCTGGAAGACCAGCATCACCTGGAACAGGCTCTGCTCGCCGGAGCGGCCGGGCGACACCACCTCGGCCACCCGCTCGAACGGGAGGTCGGAGTGGGCGAAGGCCGCGAGGTCGGTCTCCCGCGTCTTCTCGACCAGGTCGTCGAACGTGTCGGCGGCGCTCACCCCCGTACGCAGGGCGAGGGTGTTGACGAACATGCCGACGAGATCGTCCAGCGCGCGTTCGCCGCGACCGGCGATCGGCGTGCCGATCGTGATGTCGGCGCTACCGGACTGCCGCGCCAGCAGCGCCGCCAGCGCCGCGTGCACGACCATGAACAGCGACGAGTTGTGTTCGCGCGCAATGCGGATCAGGTTCTGGTGCACGGCGGCGGGGACCTCGAAGCCCAGCACGCCGCCGCGCATCGAGGGCACCGCGGCGCGCGGGTGATCGGTCGGCACCAGCGCGGTGCCGGTGATCCCGGCGAGCTTGCCACGCCAGTAGTCGAGCTGCCGGGCCGCCAGAGATCCGGGCTCCTCGTCGCTGCCGATCACGCCGCGCTGCCACACGGCGTAGTCGGCGTACTGCACTTCCAGTGGCGCCCACCCGGGTTCGCCGCCCTCGACGCGAGCGAGATAGGCGGTCACCAGATCCCGTGCCAGCGGCACCAGCGAAGCGCCGTCGCCCGCGATGTGGTGCAGCACCATCGCCAGCAGGTAGTCGTCGCCGCTCTGGAGCAGCAGCGCCCGCACCGGAACCTGCTGCGTCACATCGAATCCGGTGCCCATCAGCTCCGCGATACTGGCGCCGGGGTCGGAGCCGTCGCGCATCGGCAGACCCTCCGGCAGCACCTCGAGGGCAGGCAGGATCTCCTGGTACGGCACTCCGCCGGGGCCACCGGCCGGGTAGCGGGTGCGCAGGACCTCGTGCCGCTCGAGCACGTCGAGGACGGCCAGGCGCAGCGCCTGCACGTCCAGCTTGCCGGTCAGCCGGATCGCCAACGGGATGTTGTACGAGGGTGATTCGGGATCGAGCTGGTTGATGACCCACATCCGCTGCTGTGCCAGCGAGAGCGGGATCGGTCCGGTCCGCGGGACCGGCGCCGGGGCCGGACGCGCGGAGCCACCGGCCGCACCCGGCACGATGCGCGCCGCCAGCGCGGCCACGGTCGGCGCCTCGAATACCTCGCGCACCACGATATTCGCGTCCAGGGCCTCGTTGATCCGCGCCACCGCGCGGGTCGCGAGCAGCGAGTTCCCGCCGAGTTCGAAGAAGTCGTCGTCCGCGCCGACGACCCGCCGGCCGTCCGCCCCCGCGCCGAGCAGCCCGCCGAACACGTCGGCCACCGCCTGCTCGATCGGGGTGCCGGGAGCCCGGAACGCGGCCGAGCCGAGGATCTCCGGCGCGGGCAGCGCCCGGTGATCGAGTTTGCCGTTCGGGGTGAGGGGCATCGCGTCCAGCACCACGACGGCATCCGGAGTCATGTAACCGGCGAGGAATTCGCCGGACCGCGCCCGCAGCGCGACCGGGTCCAGCTCGCTTCCCTGTTCCGCGACAACGTATCCCACCAGCCGGTCGCCGGTGGTGTCGTCGGTGCGCACGACCGCGGCCGCCTGTCCGACGCCGTCGCAGCGCAGCAGCGCCGCCTCGACCTCGCCGAGTTCGATGCGGAAGCCGCGCAGCTGCACCTGCTGGTCGCCGCGCCCGGCGTATTCGAGGTTGGCCTCGCCGCCGAATCCGGCCCACCGGCCGATATCGCCGGTGCGGTACATGCGAGAACCGGTGACGCCGAACGGATTCGCCACGAATCGCGTCGCGGTGAGGCCGGGGCGGCCCAGGTATCCGCGCGACAGCTGCTCGCCGCCGACGTACAGCTCTCCCGCCACGCCGACCGGTGCCGGGTGCAGCCGGTCGTCGAGCACGAAGGTGTCCAGGCCGGGCAGCGCGCGCCCGATGACGCTGGCCGGGATGTCGGACATCCGCTCGTCCACCGCCAGGTACGACACGTGCACCGTGGTCTCGGTGATGCCGTACATGTTCACCAGCTGCGGCGCGTCCGACGCGTGCCGCCCGTACCAGCGCTGCAACTGCCGCAGGTCCAGGGCCTCGCCGCCGAAGACGACGTAGCGCAGCGCGAACTTGTCCTGCGCGAATCCCGCGCCGTGCGCGGCCCGATCCGCCTCGGCCAGCTGGTGGAAGGCCGACGGCGTCTGGTTCAGCACCGTGACCTGCTCGCGAATCAGCAACTCGCGGAACAGCTCCGGCGACCGCGACGTCAGGTAGTCGACGACCACGACCGCGCCGCCGTTGGCCAGCGCGCACCACAGCTCCCACACCGAGAAGTCGAAGGCGAAGGAGTGGAACAGCGTCCACACGTCGGTCTCGTCGAAGTCGAACCGCAACTGCGTATTCGCGAACAACTCCAGCACGTTGCGATGCGAGACGGCGACGCCCTTCGGCACGCCGGTGGAGCCGGAGGTGTAGATGACGTAGGCCACGTTCCGCGGCCGCAGCGGCGCGATGCGGTCGTCGTCGGTCACCGGATCGCCGGAGTGACCGTCGGCGTCGTCGAGCAGGACGACAGGAACGGGACTCGCGGGCAGGGCGGCCCGCTCCGCCGCGGTGGTCAGGATGCACGCCGGTGCGGCGTCGGAGAGCATGAACTCCAGCCGCTGCTCCGGGTAGGTGGTATCGACCGGCAGGTATCCGGCCCCGGCGACCAGGACGCCCAGCAGCGCCACGGGTAGTTCCTCGGTGCGCGGAACCGCCACCGCCACCAGCGATTCCGGGCCCACGCCGCGCGCGATCAGGGCCCGCGCCACGCGATTGGCCCGCCGATGCAGCTCGCCGAACGACAGCGTGTGGTCGCCGTAGCGGACCGCGGGAGCGTCCGACCGCCGATGCGCCTGTGAGGCGATCAGATCCACCAGCGTCACCGGCGGCACCTGCACACCGGCCGAATTCCATTCGTGCAGCACGAGTCCGCGCTCGCCCGGCGCCAGCACATCGATATCGCCCACGACCGCATCGGCATTCGCGGCCACGGCGTCCAGGATGCGGCGGAAGCGGTCGGCGAAATCCTCCACGGTGGCGTCGTCGAACAGGTCCGTGGCGTACGCGAACGAGGCCGAGATACCTTGGGGCACGCCGCGTTCGTCGGTGCGTTCGTGCAGGGTCAGTTGCAGGTCGAACTTGGCCACCGGCACCGCGAGATCGACCCCCGAGACCGCCAGGCCCGGCAGTTCCAGATGCGGCGCCGCCAGGTTCTGGAAGGTCAGTACGACCTGGAACAGCGGATGCCGCGCCGGGGAGCGGACCGGATCCAGCAGTTCCACCAGCCGCTCGAACGGCACGTCCGCGTGCCCGAAGGCCGCGACGTCGGTCTCGCGGACCACGCTCAGCAGTTCGCCGAAACTCAGCCCCGGATCGATCTCGGTGCGCAACACCAGGGTGTTGACGAACATGCCGATCAGATCGTCGAGTTCGGCCTCGCCGCGCCCGGCGATGGGCGTCCCGATCGCGATGTCGCGCGTGCTCGACAACCGGGCCAGCAGCACCGCGAGCGCCGCGTGCACGACCATGAACAGCGTCGAATGACGTTCATGCGCCAGCCGGTTCAGCGCGGCGTGCACCTCGCCGCCGATCTCGAAATCGACGGTCGCGCCGTGATAGGTGGAGACCGCAGGGCGCGGCCGGTCGGCGGGCAGGTCCAGTTGCTCGGGCAGGCCGGCCAGTTGCCGCCGCCAGTAGGCGATCTGCTGCGCCAGCACCGAATCCGGGTCGTCCTCGGCGCCCAGCACCTCGCGCTGCCACAGCGCGAAGTCGGCGTACTGCACCGGCAGCGGCAGCCATTCGGGCGGCTCGCCGTGCGCGCGCCCCAGATACGCGGTCATCAGGTCGCGCGTCAGCGGCGCGATCGAGAAGCCGTCGCCGGCGATGTGGTGGACCACGCACACCAGCACGTGATCGTCGGGCGCCAGCCGCAGCACGCGTAGTCGCAGCGGCGGCGCGGCGGTCACGTCGAATCCGGCCGTCACCGTCTCGGCGACGAGCGCGGGAACGCGGTCGTCGGTCGCGTCGACGACCGGAAGTTCCGGCACCGCAGCGGGATCCGACGCGGGCGCGATCAGCTGATAGCCCTCGCCGTCGAGATCCGGGTACCGGGTGCGCAGCACCTCGTGGCGCTCCACGAGATCGCCCACCGAGGCCCGCAGCGCCGCGAGGTCCAAGGCACCCCGCAACCGCACCACTACCGGGATGTGGTCGACGGCGCTGGCCGGATCGAAACGGTTGAGGAACCACATCCGCTGCTGCGCGTACGACAGCGGGATGCGCTCCGGCCGCGGCATCGGCCGCAGCTCCTGCCCGGCGGCCGATCCGGCATGGCTCTCCACGCGTTCGGCCAGGGCGGCCACCGTGGAGGCGTCGAACAGCAGCTGCACCGGAACCCGCAGGCGCAGTGCCGATCCGATGCGCGCGGCGGCCTGCGCGGCCAGCAGCGAATTTCCGCCCAGTTCGAAGAAGTCGTCGTCGGCGCCCACGCGCCCCGGCTCGCCGTCGGTTCCCGGCACCAGCAGCGCCGCGAACACCTCGGCGACGATCTCCTCCACCGGCGTCGACGGCGCCCGGAATTCCCGTGCGACGAAGACCGGCTCGGGTAGTCGGGCGCGGTCCAGCTTGCCGATGGGCGTCAGCGGGATCTCGTCCAGCACCATGATCAGGGCGGGAATCATGTACGCGGGCAGCGACTTCCCCAGATACCTCGCGAGATCGTCGGTGTCCACGGCGGCGCCCGCGCGCGGCAGCACGTAGGACACCAGCGTCGTGGCGCCCGACGGGAGCGGGCGGCCGATCGTGGCCGCGAAGTCGATATCGGGATGATCGGTCAGCGCGTTGTCGATCTCGCCGAGTTCGATGCGGAATCCCCGCACCTTCACCTGGAAGTCCGACCGGCCGAGGAATTCGATGCCGCCGTCGAAGTCGTTGCGGCGCACCAGGTCACCGGTGCGGTACAGCCGGGCCCCGGGGCTGCCGGATTCGGCGCCGAACGGGCTGGCCACGAACCGGCCCGCCGTCAGGCCCGGCCGTCCGAGATACCCCTGCGCCAGCGCCGGGCCCGCAAGATACAGCTCGCCCACGACTCCGGCGGGCACCGGCCGCAGCCACGAATCCAGCACGAACACACCGACTCCCGGGATCGCGGAACCGATGGTGATCGGCTCCCCCGGTTCCAGCGCCACGGACGTCACCAGGATGGTGGCCTCGGTAGGCCCGTAGCCGTTGACGAACCTCCGGTCGCCGCGCGCCCACCGGCCCACCAGTTCGGGGCCGAACCGGTCGCCGATGACCATGACGGTCTCGAGGTCCGTCAATCCCGAGGGGTCCACCGATTCCAGCGCGCCCGGCGTGATCAGCATGTGTGTCGCGCGTTCGCGCTGCAACAGATCCGCCAGCTCGTACCCGCCGAAGATCTCCGGCGGGGCGACCACGAGCGTCGCGCCCGTGGAGAACGTGAGCAGCAGCTCCAGCACGGAGACGTCGAAATTCGGCGAGCACACGTGCATGACGCGCGAATCCTCGCCCACCCCATAGTGTTCGCGCTCCGCGGCCACCAGCGCGCCGAGCCCGACGTGGGTGACCACGACCCCCTTGGGCCGACCCGTCGAGCCGGAGGTGTAGATGACGTAGGCCGGATGCTGCTCGGTCAGCGCACGCACCCGGTCGGTGTAGGAGATGGGATGCGACGGCCGGGCCTCCACCCGCTCGCGGACCACGGGATCGTCCAGCTCCAGCCAGTACACCCCGGTGCCGAGCACCGGCCGGTGCGCCGACAGGGTCAGGCCCAGGACGGCGCCGGAGTCGGAGACCATGTGCGCGATGCGCTCGGGCGGATACGTCGGATCCACCGGCACGTACGCCGCGCCGGTCTTGGCGATCGCCCACACCGACAGCACGGATTCGATCGAGCGGGTGATGCCGACGGCGACCACGTCACCGGCGCCCACCCCGCGCTCGATCAGCTCGCGGGCCAGCCGCGAGGAGGATTCGTCCAGTTCCCGGTAGGTGAGCTCACGAGCATCCTCGGGATGCTCGGCGGGGGCGAACCGGATCGCCACCGTATCGGCTGCCGACTCCACCGCGGCGGTGAGCAGCTGGCCGAACAGCGGGCCGCCCGAACGACGACGGCGGCCCCCACGAGCGGAACGGCGGGCTGTTTCCATTCGAGTGCTTTCACCTCTCGCGTCCGGCGGTCCGCACGGCCGAACGACGTCGACGCCCTCGGTCCGCGCAATCATAACGGGGGTCGCCGGGCGCCGAGGCGCCGTCGCAAACTCCCTTTACTCATCGGTACTAGGGGGTCCGCTTGTTGCGCGAGATTTCAAAAAAGGTGGTAGCCGTCACACCCCGGGTCACAAGGACCCGGGGCGTCACGGCAGTCGACCCGGGGTATCACAACGGCAGTCGACCCGGGGCATCACAGCCCACCGGGGTACCGGGCATCACAGCCAGCCGCGGCGGATCGCCTGCACACCTGCCTGGAATCGGGTGCTCGCGCCCAGGCGCTCGAGCAGGCTGGCCGTGCGCCGCACGACCGTGCGCCGGGACATGCCCAGCCGGCGGGCGATGGTGTCGTCCGTGGCGCCCAGGCCCATCAGGGTGAGGATGGCCCGATCGCGCTCGTCCAGCGGCTCGCCCGGATTCACCGAGATCGGCGCGGCCAGCGACCAGAGCACATCGAAAGTGCGCACCAGCAGGTCCAGCGTCGGGGACGGACCGATGCGCAGGCCCATCGGATCGCCGCGCCGCTCGTCGTTGTGCAGCATCAGGCAGGCCCGCTCGCCGTCGACGATCAGCACCTTCAGCGGCGGATCGGGCAGCGTACGCGCGTGCGCCCCGGCGGAATTGGTGGCCAGCGCGAACCGCAGCCGGTCCGGGTCCTGGTAGATGGTGTCCTGATACAGGGTCTGGTAGCGGATGCCGGCGTCGATGCGGGCCGACTTCAGCTCGAACATCCGCTCGGCCCGGTCGGTGTCCAGGACGTACGGGCCGCGCTCGACCAGCCGCACATTGCCGCGGGCCGCGCGTTGCAGATCCTCGAATTCGGCGACCAGCTCGCGCGCCTCGTACATCGGCACGATGGTCCCGTCGCCGCGCGCGGTGCGGCGCACCGACCGGAACGTCTCACCCAGTCGCGCCGCGGCCGCGTGCATGCGTGCGGTGTCGACCTGGCGGCGCCGGGATTCGGCCTCCGACAACGCTTCCGGGGCATGTGCGTCCCAGACGATCGCGCCGTTGGTATCGATGCGCACCGCCGCCTGCATGTCACACAGCCGCTCGAGCGAGGCCTCGACCGCCTCGAGCGGGCTCTCGAGATATTCGGCCAGCTCGACCAGACTGGATCGCGGGTGTTGTACGAGTGCCGCGTAGGCGCGTCCGTGAAGGGATCTGGCGTCGAACAATTCGTGTAAACCCGTCACACCACCAGCCCCTGCAACCGCCGGTCGCGCCCGTACGCGCCCGTTGACACCCGCGACGATTACTGGGGTCCCCATGACTGCTGCGAGAGGATGACGCCCTTGCTGGCCATATAGGGCGCAGGGTCGATCTTGTTGTCGGCCGGGTCCCAGATCTCCAGGTGCAGATGCGGGCCGGTGGAGTTGCCGCGGTTGCCGACCGTGGCGATGACGTCACCGGCGTTCACCCGCTGACCGACGCTGGTCAGGATGTCGTTCACGTGACCGTAGACGGCCGTGGTGCCGTCGTCGTGCTTGACGCGCACCCACAGGCCGAAGCCCGACGCCGGTCCGGCCTCGATGACCGTGCCGTTCTCCACCGAGTGGATCGGGGTGCCGATCGAGTCGGCGAAGTCGACGCCGTAATGGAATGCGCCCCAGCGCGATCCGAAGTCGGAGCTGACGACGCCGGCGACCGGGCGCACCGCCTGCGCGGGGGCGACCTGGTTCTGCAGGCCCTTGATCACCTGCTCGGCCTGGGCCAGCGGACCCGCGACCTCGGGCGGCAGGTTCTGCAGTCCGAAGGGGGTGGGCTGGATCGGCGCGGCGGCCACCGGCTCGGCCGCCACCGGGGCGGGGGCGGGCTCGGACTTCTCGGCGGCCACCGGGGCGGCGGCCTGCTTGGCCTGCGCGGCCGGCTCCGCCTGGGTGTCCGCGGCGATCTCGTCGGTGTCGCTGCTGTCGTGACCGACCGGGAGTAGCGGAGCGGCGTGCGCGAGCTGAGCGGCGGTGCCGACGAGGGCCCCGGCCGCGACGGCGGCGCTGGCCGCCAGCTTCATCCGGTCCGCGGTGCGCGGTTCGGCGCGATGCCGGTTCGGACGACCGGTAACACCATCTCCGAGCAAGTCCCTGACAGATACGGAAGTGGAGGTCTCACGGTGCTGCGGCAAGTTTCGTCCTAGCGTCGATCAACTCGGTGACGCTGCCGTTTCGAAACCTCTTTTTCGGTAACGATTCGGCATACGCCGTGACGGAAACTGTACTCCGTCGTGACCTTTTCGCAACCTTCTTGGACAAAAGCCCAGGTGAGTGCGACGGCACGGTTCTGGACGGGCGTTACATAGGCCAGACTGGTGATGTGATCCTCGACGACTTGCGGACTCCCATAGTGCTGGCGCCGATGGCCGGCGGACCCTCCACACCCGAACTCGCCGTCGCGGTCTCGGCCGCCGGCGGGCTCGGCTTCCTCGCCGCCGGATACCTCGGCGCCGGCGATACCGCCGACCGGATCGTGCGCACCCGGGCACTGCTCCCGAAGCCCGCTCCCTTCGGCGTCAACCTGTTCGTTCCCGGCGCGCCCACGCCGCCCGAGCACTTCGCCGTATACCTGGACCGCCTCGGGCGCGAGTTCACGCTCGGCGAGGCGCGCTTCGACACCGACGACTGGGACGCCAAGCTGGACGTCCTGGTGACCGATCCTGTCTCGGTGGTGTCGTTCACCTTCGGCTGCCCCTCCGCGGCCGAGGTCGCCCGGCTGCACGCGGTCGGCTCCGAGGTGTGGGTGACGGTCACCTCGGTGGCCGAGGCGCGCATCGCGATCGAGACCGGGGCCGACGTCCTGATCGCTCAGGGCGCCGAGGCGGGCGGGCACCGCGGCACCTTCGTGGACCGGGCCGCTGACGACGCCGCCGACCCGCTGTCGACCCTGGCGCTGCTGCAACTACTCACCACTGCCGTCGAGGCGCCGGTCGTGGCGGCGGGCGGGATCGCGACCGGTGCGGGCATCGCCGCGGCGCTGGCCGCCGGCGCGGCCGCCGCGCAACTCGGCACGGCATTCCTGAACTGCCCCGAGGCCGGGACCGCGCAACTGCACCGCGACGCCCTGGCGATCGACGCCCCGACCATGCTGACCCGGGCCTTCAGCGGCCGCCGGGCGCGCGGGCTGCGCAACCGGTTCATCCTCGACCATCCGGACGCCCCCGCCGCATATCCCGAAATCCATTACGCCACCGGACCGTTGCGCAAGGAGGCCCGCGCGGCGGGAAATGCCGACGCCGTAAACCTCTGGGCAGGTCAGACGCACGGGCTGACCCGCGACCTGCCCGCCGCCGAGCTGGTGCGCGCGCTGTCGGCCGAGACGAGAAACGCCCTGAAACTGGCACTCTCGCACACGATTCAGGATTGTTGACAACGTTTTTCGTTTAGACTCGGGTGACATCATCCGCCATCCCATGAGGAGAGCGCTATGTCATTGGACGTCCCAGCCGCATTGCTCGAACAGGCCGAACGCGGTGAGATCTCGGACGGCGATTTCGTCGAGTGCGTCCGCACCTCGCTGCCCTACGCCTACGAGGTGGTCAGCCGAGTCGCAGCCGATCTGCGTTCGGGCACAGCCGAATTCGCCGACAACCAGACACCCCCGCCGGACGAGGTGGCCCGCGGCCAGCTGCTGCGCGCCATGGCGTCCGACTCCATCCGGGGCGGCCTGGAGCGGCACTTCGGCGTGAAGCTCGCGTTCCAGAACTGCCACCGGGTAGCGGCCTTCCCGCTGTCGGAGGTCGGTGGCGAGACGTACACGAGGTTCATCTCCACCCGCGCCCAACTGCTCAACCAGAGCCCGGAACTGCGCAACTGCTGACCGACTACGCAACCGGCGCGGGCGATCCCCGCGCCGGTTGCGTATGTCCTCCCCGGCGTATCGACCCTCTTGTCCCCGGCACGTCCCTGTTGTCCCCGGCACGTCCCTCTTGTCCCGGCACGTCCCTCTTGTCCCGGCACGCCCCCTCTTGTCCCGGCACGCCCCCTCTTGTCCCGGCACGCCTACCCTCTTGTTCCCGGCACGCTTTTGGCCGGGAACTACCCCCGCGGCAACAACCGCATCGTCGTGGCCCGCGCCTTGCTGCTCGTCACCTCCGCGATGATGCTGGCCGCGTACCGCTGGTACTTCTCCGCGTACTCGGCATCGATCTCGTCGTCCAGGGCGTGGTCGGCGTCGGTGAAGGTCACGTTCTGGTCGATGCTGCCGGCCCGGATGCGGCCGTGGCGGCTGTCGTGCGCCGTCCGGAACCAGGCCGCCTCGGGCCCGTTCACCGAGCGCACGTAGAGATCGCGGCCGTGCCGGACCACCCAGATCGTCACCGGCATGCGCAGCGTTCCGTCGTGCCCCGCCGCCGCCAGTTGCAGTTCGTCCGTCGCGGCGATCCTGGCGAGCTCGTCGGCAGTCCACTTCGCCATCGGCGTCTCCTTCCGGGTCCGGTGGTGAACTGGGAAGCATCTTTCCCTGTCGTCACCCCAGGTCCCGGCTGCGACACCGCCTCGATTACAGCTCGCGCAGCACGCGCTTGAGCACCTTGCCCGTCGGATTGCGCGGCAGCTCGCCGAGGAAGACCACCTCGCGCGGCACCTTGTAGCGCGCCAGGTTGGCCTTGACGTAGGACCGGATCTCGTCGGCGGACAGACCCTCGACATCGCGGACCACGAAGGCCGCGAGCCGGGCGCCGAACTCGTCGTCGGGCACCCCGATCACGGCGGCCTCGCGAATGCCCTTGTGCGCGTTGAGCAATTCCTCGATCTCGCCGGGGAAGACATTCTCTCCGCCGGAGACGATCATATCGTCGTCGCGCCCGTCTATGAAAAGCCTTCCGGCGGAATCGAAGTGGCCGATATCGCCGGAGGACATCAGGCCGCGGACCAGCTCCTTGCCGCCACCGCCGGTATACCCCTCGAACTGGATGGCGTTGCCGACGAAGATGCGCCCGGTCGCTCCGGTCCGGACCTCGTCGCCGTTGTCGTCGAGGATCTTCACGACCGCGCCGAGCACCGGCTTACCCACGCACCCAGGTTCGGCCGCGAGATCGCGCGGGGTGGCGATGGTGGCGTAGGCGACCTCGGTGGAGCCGTACAGGTTGTAGACCACCGGCCCGAACAGATCCGTCACCCGGCGGCACAGATCGGCGCCGAGTTGCGCGCCCGCCACGAAGACGATGCGCAGCGCCGACAGATCGCGCCCGGTCAGCGCCTGCGGGCCGAGATCGGCGATCCGGGCCAGCATCACCGGCACCGCGATCAGCGCCGTCGCGCGATTGCGGGCCATGCTGTCGACGACCTGCTGCGGATCGAAGCGCCGCCGGATCACCAGCGTCGACCCGAAGCCGATGGCCAGCAGCGACATCGCGAAGCCGAGCGTATGGAACAGCGGCGCCGGGCATTCGGTCACCTCGCGGGTGCGGAAGGGCACCTTGCTCAGGATCGCGCCCAGCGGTTCCAGCGAGCGCGGTTCCGAGCGCGGGGCGCCCTTCGGCGTACCGGTGGTGCCGCTGGTCAGCAGGATGATCCGGGACCCCGGCCCGGTGGCGGGCGGCGAGTCCGGCGACCCCGCGGCGATGAGGGATTCCAGGCTGCTGGAGTGGCTGGTGTCCGTCCACGCCCGGTAGGCGCCGCGCCGCGGGCTCAGGTCGCCGAGGATCGGTTCGTACTCCTCGTCGTAGACCAGCAGATCCGCGCCCTCGCGCGCGGCCACGTCGCGGAGCTGCGGGCCCGCGAAATCGGTGTTCAGCAGGATGATTCGGGCACCGCACTTGGCCGCGGCGAATATCGCGTCGATGAGGCCGCGGTGATTGCGGGCGAGGATGGCCACTCCCTCGCCCGAGCGCAGGCCCCGCCGCCGCCACTCGTTGGCCAGCCGGTTGGAGCGGTCGTCGAGGGCGCGGTAGCTCAGCGCGCCCAGTTCGTCGATCAGCGCGGTGCGGTCGCCGTAGCGCCCGGCCGAAAGCCGCAGCAGCGCAGGCAATCCGCCGTGCCGCAGCATCGCCGTGCCCGCGGCGAGCAGCGGCAGCGGCGACTCGATGCCGACCAGGCCGCTGCCCACACACAGCCGCAGATATTCCAGTTCGGTCCACACCCGGGTTCCGAGCGACCGGATCAGATCCACTGTCATGCGCCTACCCCCTTGCCGCACCGCACATCTCGCGCCACACACACGCGGCCATCCCCCATGCCGGACCTCCTCGTCCACCACCTATGGCATGTGCCCCAGGTTAACGCGGGGTACCCAGACGGCTACCCCGCTATGCTGCCCGCGCGGCTACTTCCCGTGCGTCCGCAGCTGATACAGGCCCTTGGTCTCGGCGACCACCACGCCGTCGGCATCGGTGACCGTCGCGTTCAGGGCGAAATCGGCCTTGCCGTTGGCGTCGGCGTCGGCGACGATGCGGGCGATCTCCTCCTCCGGCAGCGCGGCCTCGGCCCGCACATCGGTCTTGGCCGGCTTGCGGAAGAAGATCTGCAAGTCCTTGACCAGCGGGTAGTACTTCGCGGTGTCGAAGGTCGCGATCGGGATCGCGCCGCCGAGGATTTCGGCGACGGTGAACAGCACACCCGCGTACATGACGCCGAAGTGGTTGCCGTTGCCCTCGATCGGGACGGTGGTCGCGGCGAATCCGGGCCGCACCTCGAGCGCCTTCACACCCATCTTGTGCGCGATCGGAATCGTGAACTCCAGCGCACCGTTCACCACATCCGCGAAGGCCGGGGCGTCGCTGTTCGTCTCGGTCATGAGGCATCCTTCCTGCGCACCACTGCGTGCACCGGCCGACGACCGGTCCGCCCAGGGTACGGCATGCTGTTGACGCCTTGCCAACAGCATGCCCTCACCGTTTCCCGGCACGGCACCCCCACCGTTTCCCGGCACGCTTTTGGCCGGGAACTACAGCGTCACAACCTCCAACTCCCCCTCAGAAAACCGCGCCCGCAACCGCTTCTTGTCGAACTTCCCCACGCTGGTCTTGGGCACCTCGTCGATGACCGTCCAGTATTCGGGCAGCTGCCACTTGGCGAACTTGTCGGCGAGGAAGTCCCGCAGCTCGGCGGGCTCGGCGCTCGCGCCCTCCTTGAAGACGACGGCCACCAGCGGCCGCTCGTCCCACTTCTCGTCGGGAATGCCGATCACCGAGGCCTCGGCGACGGCCGGATGCCCCATGATCGCGTTCTCCAGATCGACCGAGGAGATCCACTCGCCGCCGGACTTGATCACATCCTTCGACCGGTCGACCAGCGTCAGATAGCCGTTCGGGCTGATCTTGCCGACGTCCCCGGTCCGCAGCCAGCCGTCGTGGAACTTGTCCGGATCCACCTGCGCGCCCTCGGGCGAGTAATAGGAGGCGGTGATCCACGGCCCGCGCACCTCGACCTCGCCCAGCGCCTCGCCGTCGTTGGGCTGCACCGTGCCGTCGTCGCCGACCAGCCGCGCCTGCACCGACGCCGGGAACTGGCCCTGGGTGTAGCGGTAGTCCCAGGCGGTCTCGCCGGTCGACCCCGCGGGCGAATGCGCGACGCTGCCCAGCGGCGAGGTCTCGGTCATGCCCCACGCGTGCAGCAGCCGCACGCCGTGCTTCTCCTCGAAGGCGCGCATCATCGCGGGCGGCACCGCCGAGCCGCCGACCACACAGGTGCGCAGGTGCGAGATGTCCTGCGGCTGCGCGTCCAGGCCGGCCAGCACGCCACCCCAGATGGTCGGCACCGCGGCGGCGAAGCTCGGCTTGACCGCGGCCATCATCTGCAACAGCGGCCCGGGCTGCAGGAAACGGTCGGGCATCAGCAGGCTGGCCCCCGACATCATGGCCGCGTACGGGATGCCCCAGGAGTTGGCGTGGAACAGCGGCACGATCGTCAGCACCGTGTCGTGGGCGGTGAAGCCCATGCTGTTGGGGGAGATCACCTGCATGGCGTGCAGCCAGTTGGAGCGGTGCGAGTAGACGACGCCCTTCGGGTCGCCCGTGGTGCCGGAGGTGTAGCACATCCCGGCGGCCGAGCGCTCGTCCAGCACGGGATAGTCGAAGGTATCCGGTTGCGCGGCAAGCAGTTCCGCGTACGAGTGCACCTGCACGCCCTCCGGCGCGTCCAGGCTCGCGACGTCACCGTTGACGACGATCACGTGCCGCACCGTCCGCAGCTTGGGCAGGTACTGCGCGAACATCGGCACCAGCGACCCGTCGACCAGCACCACCTGATCCTCGGCGTGATTGGCCACGTAGACCAGCTGCTCCGGGAACAGGCGGATGTTGAGCGCGTGCAGGACGGCCCCCATCGCCGGCACCGCCGCGTACGCGACCATGTGCTCGGTGTTGTTCCACATGAACGTGCCGACCCGGTCGCCCTCGCCGATCCCCAGCCCTCGTAGCGCGTTGGCCAGCCGCGCGCAGTCGACGCCGATCTCGCGGAAGGTCGTGGTCCGCACCCCGTCACCGGTCCACGTGGAGACCGTCGCGTCGCCGTGGAACGTCGTCGCGTAGCGCAGCAAGGTCGCCAGCGACAACTGCTCGTCCTGCATCGTGCTCAACATCTGAACCGCCACTCCTTCACCAGTGAACGAGGTCACATCTGCCGCGAGGATAACCGAAAACGAACTCACCGGTAACCGAGCCGCCCGAACCTGCTAGCAGCACAAACATGGGACGACATGAAAAGGCGGCTGCACGTAGCGAACCCCACCTCGCCACATGCAGCCGCCACCGCCGACCGGACTACACCCGACGCACAGCGACCGGTCGGCGCCGCCCAGCGCGGCAGGCAGGCTTCCGACGACACCCCCTGCGGCACCGCCGATCCACCAAACCCGCACCAGGACAGGCTATTTGGAGCAAATCTCTAGTAAGAAATACTAAGGAACCTATCAGGGACCTGTCCAGTCGAGCCGGATACTCGCCGCCGCCGCGGCCTCCTCGGCCCGCATTCGTCCTGATCACCGGGACTGCGACTCCCCCAGCGACCCCCCGGCGACGATTCTCGGGGAGCGCGGCGACAGTGTCGCGCCATCCCGTCGGAGAGGGACAACCGTGCAGGGCAGTGCCGAACAGGATATCCGCGACGTGGTCATCGTCGGGGCCGGATTCGCCGGTCTCTACGGGGTGCATCGGGCCGTGCGGTCCGGGCTGGACGTGATCGGCCTCGAAGCGGGGGCGGGCGTCGGCGGCACCTGGTACTGGAATCGCTATCCGGGCGCCCGCTGCGATGTGGAGAGCGTCGACTACTCGTACTCCTTCGACGAGGACCTCCAGCACAGCTGGCGCTGGAGCGAGCGGTTCGCCGCACAGCCGGAGATCCTGGCGTACCTCGAACACGTGGCGGACCGCTTCGATCTGTTGCGGCACTACCGTTTCGGCCGCACCGTGATCAGCGCGCGGTTCGACGACGCCACGGCGCTCTGGACGCTGCGCACCGACGACGGCGTTGCGTATCGGACCCGGTTCGTCGTCTTCGCCACCGGCTGCCTGTCCGCGCCGATCCGCCCGGACCTCCCGGGCGCGCGGACCTTCGCCGGGGAGGAACTGTTCACCTCGCGCTGGCCCGAGCGGGGAGTCTCGTTCGCGGGCAAGCGGATCGGGGTGATCGGCACGGGTTCGTCCGGTATCCAGATCACGCCGATCATCGCCCGCGAGTGCGCGGAGCTGACGGTCTTCCAGCGCACCGCCAATTACAGTGTGCCGTGCCCGAATCGGCCGCTCACCGACGACGACCAGCGGCGCATCCGCACGGAATATCCTGCGCGACGGGCCAAGTCGGCCTACGCGCCCGCCGCCACTCCGCACGAGAGTCACCCGCGCGCTGCCCTCGAATGCTCCGGCGACGAGCGCCGCGCCGCCATGGAGGAGCGGTGGAACGGCGGCGGCGTGCTGTTCAACAAGGTCTTCCCGGATCAGAACAGCGATCTCGCGGCCAACGACATCGTGCGCGAATTCGCCGAGGCCAAGATCCGTGCCCGCGTCGAGGATCCACGGGTGGCCGCGGATCTGATTCCGGGCGACCACCCGATCGGCGCCAAACGCATCTGCACCGACAGCGGGTACTTCGAGACGTTCAACCGGCCGAATGTGCGGCTGGTCAACCTGCGGCGCGAGCCGATCGAGGAGATCACGCCCTCGGGGGTCCGCACGTCCGGCGGCTTCGTCGAACTCGACACGCTGGTCTACGCCACAGGATTCGACGCGATGACCGGAGCGCTGCTGCGGATCGATATCGAGGGCTCAGGCGGTGCGCACATCCGCGACGCGCTGGGCGACGGCCCCGTCACCTACCTCGGCTTCGGGCTGCCCGGCTTCCCGAACATGTTCAGTATCAACAGCATCGGCACCCCGTCGGTGCTGGCCAATATGGTGCTGCACTCGGAACAGCAGATCGACTGGGTCTTCGATCTGATCGAGCACACACGCCGCGCCGGCATCGCCCGGGTGGAGGCGCGTGCCGAGGCGGCGGCGGAGTGGACCACCCATCTGGGCGAGGTGGCGGAGCGGACGCTGTTCGTGCGCGCCGACTCCTGGTATCTCGGTGCCAATGTGGGCGGGAAGAAGCGGGTGTTCATGCCGTATCTCGGCGGCTTCGGCGCGTACCGGCGGCGGTGCGATGCCGAGCGCGAGGACGGGTACCCCGGCTTCTCACTTCTTTGACAGGCCGTCGACCTGCGGGAAGACCTTTCGAATGTGGCCGAAAATATGGATCCGATGACCGCGGATCTCTTCGTGCCGCCGCCGACGACACTTAATCTCATGGTATGACTCGCACGCCGTCCATCCTCATCATCGGTGCCGGATTCGCCGGGCTCGGCCTGGCACTGGAGTTGCAGCGCGCCGGTATCGACACCTTCACCGTGCTGGAGAAGGCCCAGGACCTCGGCGGCGTCTGGCGGGAGAACACCTACCCGGGCGCGGCCTGCGACGTGCCGTCCCCACTGTACTCGTGGTCGTTCGAGCCGAAATCGGACTGGCCGCGGCGCTTCTCGGAGCAGGCCGACATCCACGAGTACATGCGGACCGTGGCCCACAAGCACAACCTGCCCGCGAAGATCCGCTTCGGCACCGAGGTGACCGACGCGGAATTCGACGAGAAGCGGGCCGTCTGGCAGGTGCGCACGGCCGACGGCTCCGTGCTGACCGCCGACATCCTGATTCCCGCGGTCGGCCAGCTGTCGCGCCCGGCCCTGCCGAACATCCCCGGCCTCGACACCTTCGCCGGCCCGGCCTTCCACTCCGCCGAGTGGGACCACGACGTCGACCTCACCGGCAAGCGCGTGGCGTGCATCGGCACGGGAGCCAGTGCCATCCAATACATCCCGCGCATCCAGCCGGCCGTCGAGCACCTGACCCTGTTCCAGCGCTCCGCCGCCTGGATCCTGCCGAAGTTCGACACCGAATACACCCCCTTCCACCACGCGCTGTTCCGCTACTTCCCACCCAGCCGCTTCGCGGAGCGTTTCGCGATCTGGAGCTTCTTCGAGGTCCTGGCCCTGGCCCTCACCGACATCCCCGCCATGAAGGGCCCGGTCATCAAGATCGCGGACCGCCACCGCGCCAAGCAGGTCCCCGACCCCGTCCTCCGCGAGAAGCTCACCCCCGACTACGCCGCCGGCTGCAAACGCGGCCTGTTCTCCAACGAATACTTCCCCGCCCTCGCCCAGCCCAACGTCACCGTTGAGACCACCGGCATCGAGTCCGTCACCCCCACCGGCCTCCGCACCACCGACGGCGTCGATCACGAGGCCGACGTCATCATCTACGGCACCGGCTTCAAAGGCACAGAATTCCTGGCCCCCATGAACATCTACGGCCTGGGCGGCCGCAAACTCTCCGACGAATGGTCCCCCGAAGGCGCCCGCGCCTACCTCGGCATGTCCGTCCCGGGCTTCCCCAACCTCTTCATGATGTACGGCCCCAACACCAACGTAGGCTCCGGCTCCATCGTCTACATGCTCGAATCCCAGGCCCGCTACATCCGCCAGGCCGTCCGTTATCTATCCACCCGCCCCGGCCACTACCTCTCCCCCCGAGCTTCGGCCGAACAGTCTTGGGACGATTGGCTCCAAAACCGCCTCAAGGACACCCCCTGGAACTTCTGCTCCAGCTGGTACCGCAACGCCTCCGGCCGCATCACCAACAACTGGCCCGGCGCGACGGTCCTCTTCCGCTGGAAAACCCGCCGCTTCGACCCCACCGCCTACGACGAGACCGCCCTCTGACCTGCCCTCCCCTCTCGGATACCGTCGATCCCACCCCAACCCGGTAGACTCCGCCCAAGTCGGTCCGCTGGCCGACCAGCCCTCGTAGCTCAGGGGATAGAGCACCGCTCTCCTAAAGCGGGTGTCGCAGGTTCGAATCCTGCCGAGGGCACTTATCTGCGACACGCCTTCACAGGTAAACGCGGTTCGACATGCTGCAGTCCCGAATAGCTTCGGCATTTCCCAGCTCACACGTCGCAGGTTCGAGCCCTCCCGCGCACCACACACTGCCAGACTCGATTCCCACACCGGAACCAGATCTGGAGAACTCTCGGCAACGCGCGATGCAGACATGACCGAGAAGACCGTCATACATGCCATAACGGGTTGTGCTACAACCAGATCCGGCTTCGCTCACTGCTTGGCGACTGGATACTGAACGAGGTAGAGTCCCAATGGCTCAAACGGAACATCGCAGTCTGAGAAGCCAATTACTCACTCACTGTACGAATACTTTCCGGTCCCTCGGCCGCGAGCTCCAACCAAGTCCGGCCAGAAAGGTGACCACAGTGAGTAGGCATGCTCGACCGACCCCGTTGACGGCACGGCGGCCGAGCCGTTCCAGCTCACGACCGGCGCTCAAGCGCGAATCCGACGACCCGTACCAGACTTTCGTCCGCTTCGACTCCGACAAAACGTCGATGGACTTCATCGTCCACGAGTTCGCCGAGTGGGTGCGTGGCAAAGGGTGGCGACAGACCGTCACCGAATCCGGCATACGGGAACAGAATGAGTACCGGCTCAGCGTAGCTCGACAGGCCCTGCCCACAACTGAAATCATCCGGTTCCGCTGGTCAGAGACCCGACCAGACAACACATGGCGGACCGAGCTCGCCGCTTACACCAGCAAATCGGGTGATGGATGGTTTCTGCTGCAGGTCCGCAACCAACGCGGCTGGTTCGTCGACGCCCCACGGATTGCCCGGGAACTCGTTGAAGGCTTGACCATCAAGCCCAGCGAGTCGCTTCAACTAGCCCGCACTGCACAACAGGTCCCGTACTCAGGCGTCGCCGACCTTGTCGCGCGCGTGCAGGCGCCCGAACGTCATGGCCTGATATTCGTCGCCGGAACCAACCATCAACTGCCCTTCGACATTTTCCTGGAGAAGGCTAGGAAATGGTCGAAGGAGCTCACCGCGCAAGCCGAATTTGCGGTACTCGATCCAGTAGCCACTGCGGAGTTCCACCGCCTTGCTGGTGAGCAGCATGCGGTGGCACCAGGCACCATTAGAAACTTTTTGCCCGGTACCGACTTCGACGACCCGGACGATGCCCTGCGGCATCGCTACTTGGCCACCGCCACACTCACGAAACTTCCCGACAGGGCATTACAGCAGTTGCTCGGGCGGATCGCCCGTCGGCACGCAGCTACCCATAAACTGCCCAAAGACCTGATTGCTGCTCTGCGCACACTGGACCGCGTCGAGAACAAGCACGTTCTCCAGGGCAGCAACATCGCCACGGCCTACGACGCTCCCACAGAGCCGGGTCTCGCGAATCCGGCTGTCGAGCCCGACCCGACCACTGAGCCGACAATTGGTGTCCATGCACCGACCGACAGCGACGCGGCAACAACGCTGGCTGAACCAACCACGGACTCGGCGTCTGCCGCCACGTCGACGACAACGCTGATCGATCCTGATCTGGCGCTGGTTCGAGAGATCCTCGGACTCACCACCATCACCCGGGACGCGCTGCAGGCGATAAAGATTCGTGCCGACGCTGACCACAACGCGGCTACCCTATCGCGCGCCGACCAGCTGGTCGAGGAGAAACAAGAAGAGATCAATCATCTCGAGGACCTGGTCAGCGAACGCAACGACAGCATCGAGCAGTTGGAATACCAGCTGGGCTTGGAGACAGAAGAACGTCAGAGACTCACCGACACTACCCACTCACAACAGCTGGAAATCGGCTCTCTGCGAAGGCAACTGGCCGATGCCGGTGCCTACAACATCGTCGTTCCGCCATCCGAACGCACCGAGTACCCTGGCTCCTACCTGCAATTACTAGACCAACTGGGGCAACTCGAACCGGATGGTATCGAATTCACGGGTGACCAGGACATCTGTGGCGATTTAGACCGTCACGACGCGCACGGCACGACAGCAAACGTCGCCTGGGAAGTTCTCTTGACACTTCGCGACTATCTTCGAGCCCGCACCGACAATCCGACCTGCAGCAGAAACGTTCATGCGTATCTCAGCGACCCGCCTCCCGGCTACCGCACTGTCTCATTGGGAAAGTTCGCCGCCAGCGAATCCCCGAAGACGATGCAACAGTGGGGCGACGAACGTATCTTTCCCGTGCCCACCAGCGTCGCACCGTCTGGCCGAATCATCATGCAGGCCCATTTCCGTCTCGGACGCAGCAGCCAGATCAGCCCACGTCTCTACTACCTGGACAACTGGTCCAACGACCGCAAGATCTACATCGGCTACATCGGCCCCCACCTCACCAATACCAAGACCAGCTGACGGCCTCCCGCCTCGCGGCCGATGCCGCCACGGCGATCGGAACGTAACAAGTCACGCCACGACTCGCGCCCAGGCATCTCGAACCGCGGCCAGTGCGGACTCGGCCGTAATCACCAACCGGGTCTGCCCAGCCAATTGCGTGTGCCAATCGTCTTCGCCCGGCGCATGATCGAATAATTGCGAGCCAGGGAGCCGGCCTGTCGGACCATTTTTCCGGTACAACGCTCCCGCAGCATTATCGATCGCGCCGATGCCGCTCAGTGCCCAAAGATCCCAGAGATCGCGTGATGCACGCCGGTCGTGCCATGTCGCCGTCTTCCCTGCAACAAAGGCAGGCAGCGTAGGCACCAACAGCTCGGCCGACGGCACGTCGCTGTATCGCTGCTGGAGACGGCGGAGTTCGGTCGGCCATGCCATTCGGCCGCGTGCCGACAGCAACTGGATCGTGACGGATACACCGGACGCGGAGCGAAGGTTGGCAGCCCCCGCATCCGAGACGTTGCTCAGCGACGGTGCCCATTCCAGCCGACCATAACTCCGCGCGACGGATCGCGGCAGAGCCGCGTCGAGTTCGGCTGCCAGTACCGATCTGTTGTCCAACGCCACCAGATCGACGTCTTCGCTGAGCCTGCCGCTCACCAGATGTGTACGGGCAAGGGCGGTTCCGCCGATGAAGTGCAGCCGGTCACCGAACCCTCGGCTGATTGCCGCCAGCAGGTGGGAGATCAGATGATCACGCTCGACCTGCTCCGGCGAAACACCGAATTGCATTGCGACACTGTCGCGTTCGTCGATGCTCATGCTCCGACCCAATTTTCTGCACGTCGAAGCGCCACACCCAGACGCTGCTCAGTAGCGAGCTGTGTGAGTCTTGCCGAATCACTCCGGTGGTAGAGCGTCGCGATCGCCGTGCGAACCTCGGCCTCGGCATTGCCCAGTTCCGGACGCCGGGCAAGATCGAGTACCGTCTGTTCCGGAGTAGTGACCAGCGCCGGGCCCAGTGAAGTCCTGATCTGCTCGGCATCGAGAGCGTCGGTATCTCGGCGGACAAACCGAACCTGGGCCGAACGATCGGTCAATGCGATCGGCCGGTGCTGACTCGGAACCGCCACAACCGCAGTCGCCAACGCACGAGGTATGGCCCCCAGCAGGCGAGCCGCGCTGATACCCATGACGACAACCCGATCCGCCCCGTAAATCGTTGCAGCGATACCCGCGGCAGCCGCCTCGAGACCAGGCAGCCAGGTCCGGCCAACATAGTCCGGTGGGACGATGACGTAGTAGCCGTGAGCGAGGCGGTGCAGCAGTCCTCGATCGACGAGCCGGGCGACCTCGGGCCGAGGTTGGGCATAGATGTCGACCAAATCCTGGGGCCGCACGGTCCGAAGCGGCGCACGCCAGAACTCATTGGGCAGCGGTGTACTGCGATGCTCGGCCACGAACACTACCTCCCAGAACTACGCACATAGTTGGCTATAACCCAACGAAATGCACAATACCGGAGAAGGCTGCCTCGCTCACGGTTCGGCCGCCGCCAACAGCTGATCTCGCAAACCACCGACCTCTTCGGTGAACGGATCGCCCGGCCCACGCAGTACGCACAGGTCCGCATAAAGTGGCTCGAGGATTCCAGACCTGCCCGGTAGTCGCCGGTACCGCCGAGCAGTTCAGCGAGATCGCGACGAGATCCAGAGCGAGCTCGCTGGAGTCGCCGTCGGCGGAGACGACTTCGGCCAGTACGGCGCGCAGCGCGGTGAGGCCGCCGTCGATATCTCCCAGTTCCATTTGGCAGCGGGCGGAGATGGCGCGGCGCACACGTCGGGAGTCCGGCGCAACATCGGTTACGGCGGACCCACCCGTTCGCCCAAATCGAGCTGCGCAACCGTCACCGGTCCGGACAGTCGCCGATCCGATCCACGCAGACATGCAAGCGCACCCCCCGGCAGACCTTCTCCCCACCGGTAGCCATGCGGAAACTGATGTAGCACATCACTTTCCCGGCGAGACACTGCACTCTCCGTCAGAATACGCACCGGCGCATCGATGGCCGCACCACCTCCACGCCGGGCCGACACCTAGATCGGCATCCATACGACCGAGTAGAGGATCGATATGTCCGAACCCACTGAGCCCGCACCGCCCGCCGAGCCGCTCATCGACTTGGTCCGCCGCAAGGTTCGCGCGGACGAATCCCTGAATCCCACTGTCGCCGATGCGATTCTGCGTGCGTTCGGCGATTCGTCCGCGCCCGGTTCGCCCGAGTCGCCCGTGATGTCCGAGATATTCCTGCGGTCGGTCACCGTGCACGGATTCCGCGGGATCGGACCAACCACCCGACTGTCGATTCAGCCGTCGCTGGGGCTCACGCTGATCGTCGGTCGCAACGGCAGCGGTAAATCCAGTTTCGCCGAAGCCGCCGAATTCGCGCTCACCGGCAACAACCAGCGCTGGGCGAACAGATCCAAAATATGGCAGACCGGCTGGCGCAACCTGCACGACGGAGCAGCGCCGCAGATCGACATCGAACTGCAGACGCAGGGAGCGGACAACCCGGTCACCCTCACCGGCCGATGGGACGAGGGAGCGGAGCTGTCCGCCGGACGGTGGACGACCCGGCGCGGTGAAGGCGCGCCGGAACCGCTGGATCGGACCCCTCTCACGCGGCCGCTGGAGCTGTTCCGCCCGTTCCTGTCCTACAGCGAGCTCGGCGCACTCATCGACGGCTCGCCGAGCGGGATGTACGACGCACTGCACAGCCTGCTCGGCCTCGACGACCTCACCGACGCGGTGACGACACTGTCGCGCCGGCGGCTCGATCTCGACAATGCCCGCAAGGCGGTCAAACGGGATAGGGAGGTGCTGCTCACCGAATTGTCGGATATCGACGATGAGCGAGCCCGACGAGTCGGGGCGCTGCTGGACGCTCCGACCACCGACTTCGAGGCGGTATCCGGCATCGTCCTGGGGCGAACCGAGACGTCGGGGTCCGGGGCGGTGCTGTCGGCGGTGGCGGCGGTACAGCTACCGCCCGAACAGGTTGCGCGACAGGCACATCGCCGGCTGTTCGATGCGACACACAAGCTCGCCGAATTGGCCACTACCGAAGCCGAATCCGGAGCCCGACTGGTCCAACTGCTGGATTCGGCGGCGGTGTATGCGGGCGACGACGACTGCGAATGCCCGGTCTGCGGAGTCGGACGCCTCGATAGGGCATGGCGCGAACGCACCCGCGCCACCGTCACCCGCATCCGCGAACACACCGCCGCGCTGGACACTGCTCGGCGTGAGCACACGGCGGCGCTGACCGAGGTGCGTCAGTTGATCCAGCCGATACCGCCAGCCCTGACCGCAGCGGCGGCGGACGACACCTCCGAGGGCTCCGTATTCGACTCGCGCGACACCGTCACCGCGTGGCAGGCCTGGGCCGATCTCGCCACAGCGGATCCAGCGCATCTCATCGAGCAGCTGCCCAACCGATTCCGGACGGTGAACGCGGCACTGAGCCGGCTACGGGAACACGCCCGCGCCGAACTCGCGAAGCTCGACGACGCCTGGTCACCTCTGGCCCGCCGGATCGCGGCCTGGGTCGATGACGCCTCCGCCGGCGCGGACAACGCCGCCGAGCTGAAGGTTGTGAAGGCGGCCGAGGCCTGGATCAAGGGCGCGGCGGCACAGTTGCGCAACGAGCGCATGCGACCGATCACCGAAATGTCGCAGCAGGTGTGGACGACACTGCGCCAGCAGAGCAACGTCGAACTCGGCGGAGTTTCCCTGCTGGGCAACGCCTCCAGCCGCAAGGTCGAACTCGACGTCACGGTCGACGGGGTCGCGGGCGCGGCACTCGGAGTGATGAGCCAGGGCGAACTGCACGCCCTCGGCCTGTCGCTGTTCCTGCCGCGTGCCACCGCTCCCGAAAGCCCCTTCCGGTTCCTGATGATCGACGACCCGGTCCAGTCGATGGATCCGGCGAAGGTCGACGGACTGGCGCGAGTGCTCGACGAGGTGGCCCGCACCCGTCAGGTGATCGTGTTCACCCACGACCTGCGGCTATCGGAAGCCGTTCGCCGCCTGCGCATTCCGGCCACGGTTCTCGACGTGCTGCGCCGCGAACGGTCCGAAGTCGAGGTCCGGACCTCGGCCGACCCGGTCCGCGCCTATATCGATGACGCCCGCGCACTCAGCCTCACCCGCGGTCTGCCCCGTGAGCACGCCCGGGAAATGATCGCGTTGTGCTGCCGCTCGGCCATCGAATCGGCGTGCACCGCACGGGTCCGGCGGCTGTTCGGCGAGAACGGATTCCCCCAGGACGCCATCGAGGAACAACTCGACGCCACCGAACGCACCGTACCGAAACTCGCGCTCGCCATGCTCCTGGACCGCCACCGCGAAAGCGAAGTCCTGGACATGATGGACCGCGAAATCGCCCCGTGGGCTTCACAAGTCGTCAAAACCTGCAACTCCGGCGCGCACGGCTGCAGCCACGATGACCTCGGCGACCTCATCAACCGCGCGGAAAGGATCACCAAGTGGATCAGTCGCTGATCCCGGTCGCCGACCGGCTCCGCAGCGTCGACACCCTCATCACCAACGCGAACACCGACCTTGCCGGCATGTGGCCCCGCGCCTGCGCATGGTTGCTGCGCATCGCGCTCGAACGCGCCGTCCGCGAACTCTGGTCGACGGTCTCCCCGCCCATGACGCACGTCACCCTGCGCGCCCAATTCTTGGTGGTGCAGAAATACATCGGCCCCGAGGCCGCCGCCGATGCCCGGCTGCTGTGGTCGCAACTGTCGGCCACCTCCCACCATCACGACCACCAGCCAGCCCCATCGGCCGCCGAGCTGCGCCGCTGGCACGACACCGCCGAACACATCATCGAAGCAATCGACGCCGCTATCCGGCGGCATCGAGCCCACGACGCTACCCCACCGGACTGAATATCGAATCCCTTTTGCCGGGTCGGCCACAGTGTTGTTGCTGCGGGGGTAGCACATGGAGTAGCCGGTCTCGTGGCGGTGGTTGCCGAACATCCGCCGCCCGCATCTGGCGGAACACCATGCCGCAGCAGGTGGTGCGGGGGTGGAGCTGTTGCCATCGCGGGAGCCGCGCCGGGCTTGCAGAAGCCTCGACGAACTGTGGCATGATCGAACGGCAAGCCACAGAGGGAGGGGAATTGTTCTCGGAGGCATACGAAATCGGGATTCCAGCGCTAGGTCCATGGCATGGGTTACCTGCTCGCTCGTAACAGGCTGCCCTTCCTCGTCACCTCGGATCGGTCGGATCGAGACTCCTACACCGCAGCTTTTCCGGACGATCTGGATCGCCCGCCTGCGGCATTTCCTCACCTAGCCTTTCTGTTCAGCAAGGTGTCCGGGCGAACGCATCCGATGATGCTCACCCATGTCGGCGTGGTATTCAAGCGCGGACATCGAGTGACGGATCGTGAGCAGAGCCTGATGATCACGAATGTATGTGAGCTGCCAAAACCGATTTCAACATCGACTCTGCAGCGTGCACTGCGCAAACCGCACAGCGACACGGTCGCGGCAGCGATCGGCGAGCGCGACGGGGTCCTTACACAAGCAGCTGACGATGCGATCGTGGACGCGATCGCGAGGTTACTGCCGGAGTTCGAAAGCACCCTCCTTCGTCTGCGTAGGCTACGGCGAGAACCGGTTAGATCTGCTGGTGCCGATCGCTGGGAGCTCGGACTCGACGCGATCCGTATTGCGCTCCGCCTGGGAGACTTCGACACCAGGCAACTGCGGAGCTGGCAGGTACCAGACGATCCAACGGCCTCGGTGCTGGCCGGCATCAAGAAAACGTCCGAAAAGGATCTCATCGCCCACGATCTCGAGGTGCTGCCCGGCTGGACGCCTCAACGTAGGCAGGACACGCACGTGCGGATATTTAGCGATGGGAAACGCCACATGCATGTCGTGAATGCGGATCTCGAAGAGCCCGAGCGAGTGTTGGGCGCCGACCTCATCTACTACCACGTGGAGGCGAAAAGCGGGGTTCTCGTGCAGTACAAGAAGATGGAAGACCAAAAGGAGGTACGGGTCAATTCTCATTTGGAGAGTCAGCTCGATCGAATGGAGCAGCTGTCCGAATTCGGCAGTGAACCACAGTCCCATGCCGAGTGGCGGCTCGGCAAAGACTTCTGCTACCTGAAGCTGTGCCGCACAAAGACTGCATCGGGTGAGATTGACCCGAACAATGCGGAACTTCTTCCGGGACTGTATCTGCCGCTGTCCTATGTACGTCTGGCACTGCTCGATGAACGCGTGAACGGGCCGAGGGGAGGCCGGTACCTCGGCTACGATCGTGTAGAGCGCTATCTGACGAATACTCTCTTTATCGACCTCGCCAAGGAGGGTTGGATAGGTAGTACGGGCATCACCGCCGAGAAGCTGGTCCAGATCGTGACGGAGGCCCCAAGATCCGGTCATGATCTGATAGCCGCGATCGATCTCAGCCCCGAGACTCCTCGGGAAAGGATGCAACGGCAACGGAAGCGAGTCCCGGCAAGTAAGCGGACGGGTCAGACAAATAATGCCCAGCCAACACTGTTCTGACCGCTCAAAAGTCCAGCCTGGCTCTTCCGGCACGGGCCGTCCACGGACGAACGTCTTGCACGATGACGTCGGTGATGGCCCAAAGTCGAGTCAAGGCCAGGCTGGTGATCACTTGCAGCCGACATCGATCTGCAAGCCGCCGCGGATCGACCGCCATCACCCTCCGGGGCGTTGACCATCATCCAGAGTGCGCATCACCTGGGGCCTGCTCTCCCAGTCGTGTAGCGACTTTGCCGTTCCAGCTCTCGCCACTCTGGCACCATCGCAGACATCATGGCTCGAACCGCTTTCCGTGGGTTGGATACCGGAGGCGCAGCAATTCGTGAACGACGACGTAGTCCTAGAAAGCATCATCAGCTCCGGACAGTTCCTCGGCAAAGTTCGCGACGCCGTCGCTTGAGCAGCACCCCACTTACGTGGCATGTCGACGATTACGACCCGCTCCGGGTTACACGCAGATTCAGCGACCAGTGCATGACGCGCCGCTTCAGTTGCTGATCAGGGTAGTGCTTCGCCATGCGCATCATGCTCCCGTTGCCTCTTCTAGAGCTTCCATAGTCAGTTCCACTGCCTGTGCTCGCTTGTCCACTGGCATTTCGATCAGAGGACGGTACAAAGTCTGGCGCAGACGTCGATACTCGTCGGAGCTTTCAGCCCAGTTCGGGAACTGACCAAGGAAGTTTTCGACCTGCCGAAACGTGAGCTGAACTGCATCGCTACGGGAGTCGGCGCGGTCAGCGCTCTCCTCGATTCGGTGGCGAATCGCCTCCACTGTGTGATCCTTCGGGATGCGCTGTGGCCATAGGATCACGGCTACCAGTACTGCCAGTGGAGGGGCCGATTACGACCAGCCATCCGTCGCTCACTGCTTCAGCTCCCTTCGCAGTTCGGTGTCGCGCACGCTCAGGGGCTCTGCGTCCACCACGGGTGCCGACGTGGGTGGGATGGTGGCTGCTGCATCGGCGAGCAGTTCTGTGTATTCGTCCGGTGTGGCGGGCCAGCCGTCCGGGCCGAGGATTGACCATGAGCCGTCTTTGTGGTGGAGGTATCGCCCTGGTGCTCCCGCTGGGTCTGGCACTGGTCCCCTTCCGGTGGCTGATGGTTGGCGCCCACCACCGAGGGTTCGGCACCCGGCGGTGGGGCTGAATTCGACGCTATGCGTGTGGGATTCAGGGTGGAATGACCTTGGAGTCCACAAGCGTCTACAACTCGGGGCGCAGGCGGATATCGTGGAATGCGTGGGTTCCGGCGGGGAGATCGTCACAGGTGAGCGGCTGCGTGCCGCGCGGGAAGCGGCGGGATTGGGCCTGGCCGCGATGGCGGCGCGTACGCACTACAGCAAACCGTTGCTCGGGATGCTGGAGACTGGGCAGCGGGCGGTCAAGGTGGAGCATGTTCGTGCGTACGCCGAGGCGCTGGGGGTTGGGTCGGCGCTGTTCGTGGAGCCTTCAGATGGAGAGCACGCCGCGGCGGAATGGCTCTGTCGGGTGGCCGCATCAGACCTTGGCGGGGACACGCTGGAGCGGCTGGAGGCGGCCGTGGACGACCTGGCGGCGGCGTACCCGACGACCCCGCCGGCTGAACTCCTGATGAGCGTCCGGCGCCACCTTGGCTATGCCGGTCGTCTCATGGATGGGCGGATGACTCTGGCCCAGCATCGTCGACTCTTGGTCGCGGTTGGGTGGCTCTCTCTGCTGACCTCCACCTGCCATATCGATCTGGGTCAGATCTCCGATGCTGCTGCGCGGGGACACCTGGCGTGGAAGCTCGCGGATGATGCGGAGCATCGGGAGATCGCGGCGTGGTGTCTGGAGACTCGGGCGTGGGAACGGCTGACGAGCGGTGAGTATGCGACCGCGGCCGAGTTGTCCCGTGCTGCGCAATCCCTTGCACCCGAGAGTAGTTCGGCGTTTATCCAGGCTACGGCGCAAGAGGGACGAGCGCTGGCTCGGCTCGGGGATCGTGCGGGTACGTACGGGGCGTTGCGGCGGGTTGCTCGGCTGGTGTTCGGTCTGGATACACCTGAGCGGCCCGAACACCATTTCCGGTACGACCCGGCGAAGTCGGATGCCTACGTGGCTACCACATTGTCCTGGCTTGGGGATCCTGCGGCCGAGTCCTACGCGCGGCACGTGCTGGCGGACCTCAACCGGGGCACGGCCGTCCGGCCGCGCCGGATTGCGATGGCGAGTCTGGACCTTGGGCGGGAGCTGGTAGCGACAGGTAAGCCGGACGAGGCAGCGGACGTGGCGTTGGCTGTCGCCGCCTCTGGAAACCTGGTGCCCTCGCGCTACTGGCGCGTTGCGGAAGTGGTCGAGGGAATTGAGGAGCGGGGAGTGCCGGACGCGGCCGTGGTTCGTCCGTCGCCATCGAATGAACCCGACCCCGCGAGTACAGCCGCAGCCCTGGCCCATGCCGTCATCGACACGCGGAGGAAATACGGGGTCGCTCGGTAGACTCTCGCAGGGGGCGGCAAGCTCCGGTTGGATCGCAGCGGTGGTCTCAGCGCGGACGGGGGCAGGGGAGGAAACAGCATGGCGACGGACGATCGATCGGTGAACGTTGTTCCCGATGCGGTGACGGCGGTCGGTAAGAATGCGCTTGATGTTGCGCAGCAGCTCAAGTCGGGGTCTATGGCGTTGGACCGGGAGGTTCAGGCGTTGTTCGATACCTGGAAGGGGAGCGCCGCGGATGCTTATCGCGAGGGGTGGGATGAGATGCAGGACGGGGCTATGAAGGCTTGGGATGCGCTTGCCGATCTGGCCTCGAAGCTCGGTGTGAGTGTGGCGACGTTGCAGGATCAGGACAAATCCAATGCGGCGCCGATCAGTTCGTTGCAGATGGACTGGCGGCATGACGTCTGAGTTCGAGTTCGACCTAGAGCATATCGACCAGGTGACTGCCCGTGCTCGCGGCTTCAAGGAGTTCTTCGCCGAGCATCTCGATCAGTTGGAAAGCACCGTTCAGGGCCTCATGCAGAGTGGGCAGTGGACGGGTGCTGCGGCGGCGGCCTATGCCGAGGAGCATCGGGTCTGGGTGGCTGCGGCGCGTGAGGTGCTTGAAGGGCTGGCTCGGATGGAAGAGGCCGGCAGGACGGCGCACGAGTCGTATTCGGAGGCGACGGACGTGAACCTGCGTATGACGGGGGGATAACGTGGCTGTTGTTGCGCCGCAGTCTTATTACACAGCCGCGGAGGAATGCTACAAGCTGTCGAGGGAGTACCAATCCGCGTACAACCCATTGCAGTCGGCGCTGTTCGAAACCGGCGGGATGGCCGGTAGTTGCCAGGCTGTGAAGGCTTGGTCCGATGCGTACGATGAGCGCGCCGGCGCCTTCACCACCGCGGCGACCAACTTCGCCAGGGCGTTGCAGCATTTCGGCGACATTCTGATCGCGTCGGGCTACAACTGGGAATGTTCCAACTACGCGGCGAACCGCGATCCCAACAAGGGCACAGGTCCGGCCTGCCCGCGCACTATCCCGTCCGAATTACCCTACGGTGCAGGCATTGTCGTCGGTGTCGCGTCGTCGCACAACAACGGTCCCGGGCTCGAGACCGAGTTTCCGGAGCTGTACGACAAGGTCGTCGCCAAACTCGCGGGTGACAAAGTTCCCGACGGTGACACCGACAAACTAGACCGCGCGGCCCAAGCGTGGAAAACCTTCGCCGACAACAACACGGTCTACGCCGCCGGGCCCCGGCTGCGAATCGTCGCCGACGGGCTCGCCAAGTTCAACGCTCCCGATATCCCGAACCTGACCGAACACCTCAGAACGCTCGGGAAGAACGCGGACGACATCAAGCTGGCCGCCGACGACCTGGCGAAATCGACTACCAGCCACCACGCCGCTGTGGTCGGGGTTCGCGCCGACATCAACACCCAGGTGGCGGCGACCCTCGTCGTTGCTTCGGTGGTCATCGCAGTAACCGCTGTAGCGATCCGCAATCCGAAGGCAGCAGCGGTCGAGGGAACCACCCTGGATACCGCCGCGTCCGCCATCGTCGGCGCTATCGGGAGGTTCGTCACAGCGTTGGCCGGGATAAAGTTCAGTGCCGGAGCATTAGCTGTTGGTGCACTCGCCACCATCAGCGGCCTAACCATCCTGTCCATCGCCGGCGACACGACATTCAACTCGAACTACAAGCCACCGGCCAATGCCTACGACCCCAATGGGCCCAAGGCTCCGGGGCGACCGGGCGATGCGGAAGGATTTGTACCGCCAAAAGGCGGCGACAGGTGGGTACCGAATCCCAACGGTCGTGGCTTCGGCTGGGAGGATGCCGATGGCAATGTGTGGGTACCGACAGGTCAGGGCGGTGGGGCACACGGTGGCCCCCATTGGGATGTGCAGAATCCGAAGGGTGGCTATCGGAATGTCAGGCCAAAAGGAGGAGGCTGATGGGCGACAAGTCGACGGTGGCACTGGAGGCGACCGACGTCTGGTACTACTCGCACGGTGACGAAGCCGCGTTCTTCGAGTGGCTGGACAAGATCCCCGCGGTTCGCTCCTACGGGGGCCGGGTCAACATCTTGGAAATAGTCGTCGAGACGCCGGTGGACGAGGACTCCCTCAGAGAACTTCTGGCCCTCTGCTACCGGTACCGCATCAACATGGCCCAACTTCGCCAGCTCGACAACAGTCGAATCGGACCCTGGTTCCGCGACCCTCAAAAATACTGGTACGAAGACATTTTCGGCGCCTCTCCCCCGAGTGGGTGACAACGAACGGCACTCATGAGATGGATTTGGCCGCAGCAGGGTGATTCGCCGGCCAACGAACTATAAGCTGATCAAGCCGAGGCGAGGACGAGGTTGGCCAGGACCCGGGTGCCAACGGCCAAGGCGCGTTCGTCGATGTCGAAAGTTGGCTGGTGCAAGTCGAATTGGGGGCCGGATCCCGACCAGACGCCGAGGCGTCCCATCGCACCGGGCACCTCCTCGAGGTACCAGGCGAAGTCCTCGCCGCCGCCGGATTGCTCCGTATCGACCTGCATATCCGGCCCGAGCACCCGCAACGCCTCGGCGAAGATCCGCACCGATTCCGCGTCGTTGACCACCGGCGGCACGGCACGGCGATAGTCCAACTGGTACCGCACGCCGGTAGGCGCGAGCAGGGATTGAATGATTTCGCGCACCAAGGGTTCCAGCAACAGCCACGTGGCGTGATCGCCGGTCCGGAGAGTGCCTGTGACCTTTCCCCCGCCGGAAGCCGATCCACGCGCATTGCCGGCTTCGATCGCCCCCCACGCCATCGTTGTGCCACTGCGCGGATCCACTCGCCTGCTGAGCATGCCCGGTAAGCCGACGATCGCCGTCCCCAGCGAATATATCGGGTCGGCAGGCTGGTACGGGTGGCCGATGGTCTCATCGGGCGCGTCGACCCGCAAGTCGATGTAGTCGGCGGCCGATGTGAGCGGGCCCGCACACAAACCGACTCGGCCGACCGGCAAACGCGGATCGCAGTGCAATGCGAACAAGCGGGTCACGCCACTCATCGCCCCGGTGGCGATGACGTCGAGCGCTCCATGCACCGTTTCCTCGGCGGGTTGAAAGATCAGGCGAACTCCGGCGGGTAAAGACGGAGCCCCATGCAGTGCCAGTGCGGCACCGAGCAGCATTACGGTGTGCGCATCGTGCCCACACGCGTGTGCTACACCGTCCACCTTCGAGCTGTACTCGGCACCGGTGAACTCCTGGATCGGCAGTGCGTCGAGGTCCGCCCTCAGGGCGATGCGAATTCCGTTGTCCGGCCCGAAATCACACACCAAACCCGCCCCGGTGGTCATTACCTTGGGCTGCAGCCCCGCGTCGGCGAGTGTCGACGCGACGAATTCCGTGGTGGCGAATTCCTGATGAGACAGCTCCGGCCGGGCGTGAATACTCCGCCGCCACTGGATCAGATCGCCGACGTGGGCCGTCACCCATTCATCGACGAAGCCCTGTGATTCGCGTTTGTCGTTCCGAGTCACGCTGCGGGTACCCCCTCTGTGCGATCGCCGCCGTTCACCCCTGCTCGACCGCCGTCGGTCACCCGCCCAGATTGTGGGCTGCTCCACTGCCGATGTCAACGTGGAAAATGTTATGCCGCAGTGAATTTGATGGTCACCGTGGATGTTCCTGCCGCATCTTCGTCGAGGGGGCTGGATTTCGTTCGCGATGGGCTCGGTACTTCTCGTACGCTTACAGTGTCGGGCTGGATCAGCCCAGTCGGGGGACGAATTAGTCGGCTATGTAAGCGGGGGCCATGAGCAGACTCCACCTTCGGCCTCTGGCTTTGGCGACCTCGGCAGCGCTCGTCGTTGCGGTGCCGGCTGTTCTGACGACCGCAAAGGTTCAGGCGCCCATTGTGCTCGCCGGATCGGCTGCCGCAGCGGCGATCTGTGCGATATTTGCCGGATATTGGCGTGACGATCTCGTCGAGATGTTAAAACGGGACCGCACCGAGGATCTGGCCATCCGCAACGGCTGCCTAAGGACCGGAAAGGGAATCCCGCTGGTTCGGCACGTAACCGATCCGACACTACTCGGTGTGCACCGCGCGCGGCGCATGGTCACGTCCGAAGGCCGTCCTGATAATCAGCCACCCTATGTCCCCCGTGATATCGACACGCACTTGCGCGAGTTGTTGACGCGCCCCGCGTTCATCCTGATCGTCGGGGACTCGACTGCGGGCAAGACGCGCACCGCGTTCGAGGCGGTGGCCGCAGCGCTTCCGGATCACCTTCTATTCGCTGTACAAGACCGTAAGGTCCTGGAGCACACCGTGTCTCGGATGGCCGACCGGAGCCGATCCGTGCTCTTCCTCGACGATCTGGAGAAGTTTCTGGGCGACGGCGGGCTCACCTACAGCATGATCGGCCGACTCCTCAACGATGCCCGCAAAGGCCGATTCATCGTCGCGACCATTCGGTCGGTGGAGCTGGCGAATTACGAGGACACCGATCCGGGTGCCCGCGCGGCCGGCCGCGATGTGCTGGCCACGATCGCGTCCGCCACCCGCGTTCCGCTCGCGCGTATCTTCTCCGATGCCGAACGGAGCCGGGCACGCGCGCGTGCCCAGACGGACGTGCGTCTCGCCGACGCGGTGCAGCACGCCGATTCGTTCGGGATCGCCGAATACCTCGCCGCCGGTCCGGAACTCATGGAGAAGTGGCAGAGCGCGCGGGAGGGCGGAGAACACATCCGCGGTGCCGCGCTCGTCACCGCGGCGATCGAATGCCGGCGAGCCGGTCTGGTCCAGCCGCTCCCGAGATCCTTGCTGGAGGAGCTTTCGCAGACGTTGATGCCGACCCGCGGCGGTATCCGAGTCGCTGGCGAATCCCTCGAGAACGCGTGGAAATGGACAACGACGACACATGCGACAACCGCGCTGCTGCGGTCGACCAATTCGTCCGAGGACGCGACGGTCAACGTCTTCGACTACGTGGTCGACGAAATGGCTCGCACAGCCGACAAACCCGTCTCCGATGCCGTATTGACGGCGTGCCTCGTGGATGCCGACAGCGCCGAAATCATGCGAGTCGGCGCCACCGCGCGGCTTCAGGCGCGGTATGGAATCGCTTTGGAAGCCTTCTACGCGGCCCGGCAGGCGTCCGCCGCCGAGTTCGGGGCCGATAGTGAGCCGGCGCTGGCCGCTTGGGGCCATCATGCGGCGATGTTGCGTGCCGTCGGCAGGTTCGCCGAAGCGGAGACCGAACACCGAGCCGTACTCGCCGCACGGCTGCGCACTCTCGGCCCGGACAGTTCGGCCACGCTCGCCAGCCGCAACAACCTGGCGCTGCTGCTCCACGACCTCGGCCGGCTCGAAGAAGCCGAGGCGGAGCACCGCACCGTGCACGAGGTGCGGGCGCGCATGCTCGGAGCCGACCATCCAGCGACACTGACCAACCGCAACAACTTGGCACTGGTGCTCCACGATCTCGGTCGCTACACCGAAGCCGAGGCCGAGCATTGCTCGGTACTGCGCGCATACGACCGGGTGCTGCGTGCCGCCGCTGCGGACCGTGCCGACGAAACAACCAATGTCGCAGCGGTGCTCGCGTCCCTCGGGCGGCTCGAGGACGCCGAGACAGAGCATCGGGCGGTGCTGGATACCAGCACGCGGGTGTTCGGCCCGGATCATCCCGACGCACTGACCAGCAATGGCAGCCCGACGCTCGTTCTCCATGCACCGGAACGGCTCGGTGAGGCACTCGAGCTGCACCAATCCGTGTTCGACGGCTACCGGGATGTGCTGGGTGCGGATCATCCCACCACGGTGACCGCACTGTCGAACCTGGCCGTGGTCCTTCATGCCATCGGGAAGGTGCTGCAGGCCGAGGCGGCACATCGCGCCACGGTCGAGACGTTCGGCAGGGTGCTGGGCAGCGATCATCCGTCCACCCTCACGTGCCTGTCGAATCACGCGGTGGTCCTCCAGGCGCTCGGCCGGATTCGCGAGGCCGAACAGGAGCACCGGCAGGTGCTGACCGGTTTCGAGCGCACCTTCGGCCCGGATCATCCGTCCACGCTGACCAGCCGCAACTACCTCGCCTCCATGCTGTTCTCCCTGAGCCGTTACGAGGAGGCCGAGTCGGAGCAGGAGCAGGTACTCACCGGCTTCACCAACACCTTCGGCGCCGACCATCCCTCCACCCTGACGACACGCGGCAATCTGGGCGTCATTCGCAGCGCGCTCGACCGCCACGATGAGGCGCTCGCCGAACATCAGGTCGTGGTCGCGGGATTCACGCGCCTGCGAGGTGCGGAGCATCCGGCGACGCTGACCGCGCGTTCCAATGCGGCGGTCGCGCTGCACATGGTTGGCCGAGCCGAGGACGCCGCGGCCGAGAGCCGGGCTGTTCTCGAAGGTTTCGAGCGGCTGCTCGGGCAGGAGCATCCCACCACTGTTCGAGCGCGGAAGATCGTCGAAACGCTGGAGGCGCAAGCATGACCGATCGCAGTGCCGTGGTGAGCGGCGCCGTTCCCGGTGCCGCACTAGGCCTATATCCCGTGACACCGCTCGTTCGACAGCCGGGCGGGATATTCCTCAAGTGTGAGTTCCTGCATCCCGGCCGCAGCCACAAGGCACGGGTTGCGGCTCATCTCATCGACGACGCGGAACATCACGGATGGATCGATCCAACGAACGATGTCAGCCTGCTGGAACGTACCGGCGGCAACCTGGGAATCGGATTGGCGATCGAAGCACGGGCCCGCGGCTACCGACTGACCCTGATCGTCGACCGTGGATATTCCCGTGCCAAACGAGAATTGGCCCGCAAGCTCGGCGCGGTTGTCCTGGAGCGCGAGGAGGAGTTTCCGACGTGCGCGGATAACGGTGCGGCGATCGCGGCACTTCTCGCGACCGATGGAGACCACTACCATTATCTGAATCAGTTCGCCAACCCCGCGAACCCCCAGACCCATGAACTGGATACCGGACCCGAGATCGCGTCCCAACTTCGCGCGGCGGGTGTCACGCCGGACCAGCGCATCACGTTGATCTGTGGGACGGGGACCGGCGCGACGATGCGCGGTGTCAGCAGGGCCCTGCGGAACGGGTTCGTCGAAGTGGTGACGGTGGGCGTACAACCTCCGGGGTGCGAATTATCTGCCGGGACCTACGGACCGCATCCGTTCCAGGGAATCGCCGTCGGGGAACCGGCACCGTTCTATCCACCCGGCGAGTTCGACGACATAATCCGCGTTTCCGAACGTGATGCCGAACTCGCTCGGACCGAGCTGATGTCGAGCCTCCGCTTCGACGTGGGACCGAGCAGCCTGGCGAACTACGCTGCGGCGCTGCGTTATCGGGCCCGCTATGGCTCTGCGCACAACCCCGGCGTGTTCGTAACCGTCTTGTTCGATCGGGGTGAAGACTATGTCTGACTCCGGCGCGATCGGCAGCTCGATCCGTTCCGACATAAACGATCTCGTACTGAGCGTGTCCGGTCTGGTCGAGCGAGCGAATGTCGCCGTACCCATTGCACTCTCGCGGGCGCAACGAGAAGCCGGGGCAATCATCGAGGATCTCGCCGCAATGGCCGCGAGAGACCCGGCCGCCCACGACGATCAGTGGTATTGCTATCGCAGCAGCCTCAGTTTCAGGGCGCTCCTCACGTATCGGGTCGCCCACGCCGTTCATCTGCTGCACGGCCGGTCGAACCGATCGGGCCACGAAGAACGCCTTCTCGACACTGCGGCACGCCTCCTTTCCGAAAATGCCAAGGTCCGTACCGGTGTCGAGATTCATCCGTCGGCCGTCATAGGCCGGCGGATGGTCATCGATCACGGCTGGGGCACCGTCATAGGTGAGGACGCCCGCATAGGCGACGACTGCTACTTCTTGCAGAATGTAGTGCTGGGGGGCAGAGCAATCGGGATCGTGCCGAACACCAGGGAACGAAGGCATCCGAGCATCGGGGATCGGGTTGTCATCGCCGGTGGGGTGTACGTCTTCGGCGCCGTCACTGTCGGCGACGACTGTCGCATCGACGCAGGAGCTCGCATCACGACCGATATTCCCGCAGGGTCCCGGGTACGGCTGCGGACCGTCCAACAAGTTCTCGAGCCGGGCAAGGCACTCGTCTCCGTGGATCGGGTGTCGTGATGACGGCCACACTGGTTCCGCTCGATGAATCCGAATTACGACGCCGGCGCAGCCTCAAGTGGTGCCGGACGGCGCCCGATACCGTCCCCTTCGATATAGCCGAGGCGGATTTCGCTGTCGCCGAACCTGTTCGAGATACTATCGTCTCATTGTCGAACCGATCGGACCTGGGCTATCCGGATTTCGATTCGCCGAGAGGAGGGCCCGCGCGGCTCGCCGAGCTGTTCTCCGCCCGAACATTCTCCCGATATCGCGTTCCTGTCGACCCCGCCCGGGTGGAGATCTGCGCACAGATTATGCAGGCGCTCTGCTGCGCACTGCTGGCGTTCAGCGCTCCGGGCGATCACGTACTGACCCATACACCTACCTATCCGCCGATTCGCGAGGCTGTACGGAAACTCGGTAGAAGACTGATCGTCATCGACGCATTCGGCAGCGCCGACGAGGAGAGATTCGCCGGCACGAACAGTCTTTCCGATTCGATCAAGATGATCATCCTCTGTCAGCCCCATAACCCGACCGGTCGAATATTTGAGCATGGGGAACTGAAATTCTTGGCCGAAATCGCAGAACGAGACGGTGCGGTCATATTCGCCGACGAAATTCACCAGGACCTCGGCTTCGACAAGCCTCACGAATCGATCGCCTCGATCGACGCGGCACACGCCCGGACCATTCTCTTCACCTCTGCCGCGAAGAGCTTCAACATAGCCGGACTTCGCTGCGCTACAGGATATTTCGGTAGCAGCGAGCTGCACACACGGTTCCGGAGCTTGCCGTGGCACCTGCGAGGCGGCGCGGGCGTTCTCGGCATCGAGGCCACCATCACAGCGTGGTCGGAATGCGACGACTGGCTCGAGGATTTCCGTTCTCGACTCCGCGAAAATCGAGATTTGATCTTCACAGAGCTGGCCAAATGTCCGAAAGGCGCGATAACGGCGATCGAACCGGACGCTACCTACTTCGCATGGCTCGGCATCGAAGACATATCAACCCGTCCGGACAATTCTCCGACAGAGCGCCTTCGACCGGCCTTCCAGCCTGGTAGCTTGTTCGGCGAGGTGTTCTCCGGGCATATCCGCCTCAACTTCGCAACCACACCAGAGCGAGTTCTGCTCGCGCTCGCCGAGTTGCGCGAACTGATCAACGCACCAGACTGTGCACCACTGAGATCTACCAACACCCCGAAGGAGTGATTCGGACGTATGCGAACTATCGGTCTGATCGGTGGAATGAGCTGGGAATCCACGGCAACGTACTACCAGGAACTCAACCGCGGTATTCGTGATCGACTCGGCGGATTGCACTCCGTCGCCTGCCTGCTGTCATCAGTCGACTTCGCCATCGTCGAAGACATGCAGCAACGGGGCGACTGGGAAGCTGCCGGCGAGTTCTTGGCCGATCACGCGAAAGGCCTGCAACGTGGTGGCGCGGATTGCGTGGTGTTGTGTACGAACACCATGCATCGGGTGTTCGACGACATCGCTTCGTCGATTTCCATCCCCGTCCTCCACATTGCGGACGGTACCGCGGCGGCGCTTCTCGATGCCCACATCGGCACCGTCGCACTGCTGGGCACGCGATACACGATGGAGCAAAAGTTCTATCGGTCCAGGCTGGAACAAAAAGGCCTCGATGTGCTGATACCGGATGAGCACGAGCGTGCCATTGTTCACGACATCATCTACAACGAACTCTGCCTCGGAAAGGTGCTGGACCACTCCCGGGCCGTGTACCTCGATATCGTCCGATCTCTGGCCGACCGGGGGGCGGAGGGGGTCATCCTGGGCTGCACCGAGATCGGGCTGCTCCTGAATGAGGACAACTGCCCGCTTCCGGTCTTCGACACCACGCTTCTGCATGTGGAGACGGCACTTGATTGGGCGCTCGAGCCGAACTGAGCAGGACATCTTCTCCACGCTCGACCACCTGGACCGCACACTGGCACGGTCCGCACCGATGCGACTCCGGGTGGTCTGTCCTTCCCAGGAATTCTCGGAGCGGGAAATGGCGCACGGCACCGCGCGCTGGTTGTCCGGTAGCCGTGGAGTGTGGGAGTCACTGCGTCTCGGCGCCGAGCCCGACCTCGCGATCGTACAAATTCAAGCCCCGCCGCTCGGGCAGCACGTGCTCGACTTCCTGTTCCGGTGTCTGCCATCGGATCGCCGCGATGTGCGGGAGCGACATGCCCTCGTGGATGTCGACGACGACCGGGCCATCCACCTCAGCGAGAAGATCCTGGCCCACCGACCACTGACCGATCGAATCCGCGCTACCACCCGCGCAGCCCGCAGGCGAGGACACACGGTCGAGGGCCTGTCCTGCTACGCCTCGAGCGACCTCATGGCACAGATGGCCGATGAGCTGGAGATCCCACTTCTCGACACAGCTCCGGACCTCTTGCGATGGGGAACGAAATCCGGTGCGCGACAGATTTTCCGCACGGTGGACGTACCCTGTCCCCCTGGCACTTATCGCCTCATCCGATCCGCAACCGATCTGGCGGCGACACTGACCGACCTCGCCGAGCGCCTGGGCGCGGCCGCATGGTTCGTGAAAATAGACAGCGGCTTCGGTAGTGGGCACGGCAACGCAGTGGTAGACGGTCGATTCATCGATTCACCCTTTACCGCAACAACTCTCGGCCACGTGCTGCGGCCGTGCAGCGGGAAGATCACCACCGACGAGTTTCTCGCCCTGGTCGAGCGGAACGGGTGTGTCGTCGAACGCCGCATCGAGGCGACCACAGGTACCGAGCTCGCGTGGCCGAGTGCGCTCGCCTACCTATCTCGGACAGAGCACGACCGAGACGTGCACGTCGAGTTTCTCGGCGTCCACGATCAGGTGATCGGCGCACATGGAGAGTACAGTTCGTGCCGGTATCCAGCCGGTGAACACTATCGCCGCGATGTAGTCGGCCTGTCCGGCAGAGTATTCGCCCACCTCGCCCGCCTCGGAGTCACCGGCCACGTCGGAGTCGATTTCGTAGCCCTCACGAAAAGCGTTGCCGGGCAAGACGTCTCACTCTATGCCCTGGAGATCAATCTCCGCCAGACGGGAACCACTCACCCCCACCGCACCGCCCGCGCCTGTCTCCCTGGAACTTGGCGATCGGACGGCACCGCTGTCGGGCCCCTCGGCCGCGAGGTCCATTACAAAGCCACCGACGATATCGCCTCTTCCGAGTACGTGGGATTACCCACTGCGGAACTGATCCGTGCGCTCGACCGCACGCCCGGTGTCGCGTTCGATCCACGGACCGGCACCGGCACGGTCCCCCATCTGTGGACCACGCTCACACCGCACGGCAAGATCGGCGCCACCTTCTTCGGAACCTCCCCCGCCTCTTGTAACGAGTTCGAGGCGAGGTTCATTCGACTACTGCGCACGCTGGCCGCGGAATACCGAGATCAAGGTTGAGCAGTGGCCACGGGGCCGGACGAAGCGTGTTGCTTCGAGCGGAAATCTGGTAGAGAATCTTGCCAAATAACCGTTGAATTACCCTATAGCGCACAGGATTCCCATCGATGACCTCCCCACTGGTGCTCCGCGAGGATAGCTATGGTGTCAGCACGCTGACGCTGAATCGGCCTGACAAGTTGAATGCTCTGCATGTTGGCGTGTTTGCCGAGTTGCGGGCGCATCTGGAGGAGTTGGCTACCGACTCGTCGGTGCACTGCCTCGTGCTTACCGGGGCGGGGCGGTCGTTTTGTGCGGGGCATGATCTGTCGGTGCTAGCGGGAGGCGAGGCTGAGGAGACGAGTCACTTCGAGGCGGAGACTATCGATCTACTCGAGGAGTTTCCGCGGCCGACTATCGCCAAGATCCGGGGGCACTGTCTGACCGGAGGGTTAGAACTCGCCCTGGGGTGTGATCTGTTGATGGCGGCTGAGACGGCTAGTTTTGGGGATACGCATGGGAAGTGGGGGCTGGTGCCGGTGTGGGGGATGTCGGTGCGGTTGCCTGAGCGGGTGGGGATGGCGCGGGCCAAGGAGTTGAGTTTTACCAGTCGGAAGATCGATGCGGGGACGGCGTTGGGGTATGGGCTGATCGATCGCTGTGTGCCCGAGGGGGAGTTGGATACGGCGGTTTCGTTGTTGGCGTTCGAGATTGCCGCTAACTCAGCGGGGACGAATCGGATCTACAAGAAGTTGTATGCGCGGGCGCGGGGATCGGGGCGGCGGGCCGCGCTGGAGTCGGAGCGGGGGTTGCCGTTCGGGCTTCCCGATGACATGGGTGAGCGGCTCAGGGGGTAGGCGGGTTCAGGGGCCTTGTCGGCCGCGCGGTCGCTCCGGCGGGTACGTCGGCCGATACTGGACGTATGGACGGAGAGCCGTCGGTCGGGGCGCACGCCTGGGAGCAGCGTGTCATCGATGCCGAGGTCACCGGGACCCTGCGGTCGATCGAGGAGTTGGTGGTGCCCAAGGGGGCCGCGCATGCCGAACTCGACATTCTCGATCCGTATCGGCTCGCGGTGACCTCGCCGCGCATGCTCCTGTACCAGCTGCTGGACGCCTTTCTGGAGCACTCGGACGCGGACAAGGGCAATGTGCAGCTGTTCGATCCGGACCGTGACGGGCTGGTCATCGCGGCGCAGCGCGGATTCCGGCGTAAATTCCTGGAATTCTTCGATCTCGTCGGCGACCACGGGTCGGCGTGCGCGGACGCGGCGGCCCGTGGCACGCCGGTCGCCGTCGCCGACGTCGAGCACAGCTCCGTGTTCACCCGGGACAGTCGTGACGTCATGCTCGAATCCGCGGCCCGAGCCGTGCTCTCGATACCCATCGCCAGCCCCACCGGCGAGGCCCTGGGCGTCATCTCGTGCCACTACCCGCGGGCGAGGCCGCGTTTCGACTCCGACCGGCCATTACTCGCCCTGCTGGCCGAGGCGGCGGGCCGGGCGATTCCCTGGCACAGCCGAAACGTCGTGCATCCCAAGGGCACAAACCATCTGACGTGGTCCGGCGGGAACGGAATCGCCCCGCGCCGGTGAGTCAGGACGGTTCGGCGCGCAGGGCCGTGGTGGCGATGTCGAGGAAGTCGCGGAGGAGTTTCTCGTGCCGGTCGGCGTGGACGGCCAGGCAAGTTTCGATATCGGGGGCGTCGGTGACGGGGATGCTGACGAGGTCGGGGCGAGAGTAGGAGCGGGCGACGCTCAGGGGAACGAAGCCGATGCCGTGGCCGGAGGCGATGAGTTCGAATTTCTCCTCCAAGGAGGAGGTCCGGCGGATCGGGGCGTCGAGCATGCGCTCGGCCTCGAGGTCGTCGGTGGTGAGTTCGGGGCGGCCCGCCAAGTGATGGGTGACGGGCATGCAGGCGACGCGAGGGTCGTGGCCGATGGGGATGATGCGCAGGCCAGTTTCGTCGAAAGGCTTTCGCAGGTAACCGATCTGGGCGCGGCCGTCGCGCAGCGGCGCGGCCTGTTCCCACCAGCGGACCGGGATGATGTCGGTCTCCACGTCAGGATACTGTGCGGAGAAGGCCCGGATCGCCTCCGAGACGTGCAGTCCGGCCGAGAAGGCGATCACGAGTCGCTGGACGCCCAGGTCGGCGTCGTGCACGCGCCGCACCGCAGCGTCGACGGCCGCGAGGATTCCCTTCGACTCCTCGTAGAGCTGTCGGCCCGCGGGGGTCAGCTCCACACTGCGAGTGGTCCGGACGAACAGGGTGCAGTCCAGCTCCTGCTCGAAGGCCTTGATCTGGCGGCTGAGCACGGGCTGAGCGATGTAGAGGCGTTCCGCCGCCCGGGCGAAGTGCCGGTGCTCGGCCACCGTGGCGAAGTACCGTAGCTTGCGCAGGTCCAGATCCATACCTTCAGGGTATCAATTTCCGGAAAGGGTATTGGACGCCGCGGGCCGCTGTCCCGAGACTCGAAGCATGATCGTGATCACCACTCCCACCGGCCACATCGGCGGCCGGCTACTGGAGATCTTGCTCGACGAAACCGCTACTCACGATGAGGAATTGCGCGTCATCGTGCGCGACCCCGCGAAACTTCCCGGCGAGGTCCGCGACCGTGTGGACGTCGTCACCGGCTCGCACGGCGACGCCGACGTCGTGGACCGCGCCTTCGCCGGCGCGGACGCCGTATTCTGGCTGGTCCCACCGGATTCCGAGGCGACGAGCCTGGACGCCGCGTACTCCGGCTTCACCCGCGCCGCCGCGAAGGCGTTCACAGTGCACGGCGTCCGGCACGTCGTCGGCGTCTCGGCGCTCGGCCGCGGCACTCCCGTCGCCGGTCGTGCCGGGCTGGTGACGGCCTCGCTGGCCATGGACGACCTGATCGCGGGCAGCGGCGTGCACTATCGCGCGCTGGCCAACCCGACGTTCATGGACAATGTTGCGCGGCAGATAGATTCGATCCGCGACGACGGCGTATTCACGTGGACGGTGGATGCCGACCACCGGTCCCCGCTCGTCGCCACCCGCGATATCGCCGCGGCCGCCGCCCGCCTGCTGCTCGACCGGTCGTGGACGGGCACCGGCGAGGTTCCGGTGCTGGGCCCCGCGGACGTGTCGCCGAACGATATGGCGCACATCATCTCCGAGGTGCTCGGCCGCCCGGTTCGCTACCACCGGGAGTCGCTGGAGGACTTCCGTGCCTCCCTCACGGCCGGCGGCGTCGGTGCGGCGTTCCGGGACGGTTTCGTCGACATGATGCGGGCCAAGGACGAGGGCCTCGACGACGCGGTGCCGCGTACCTCGGAGACCGCGAGCCCCACCAGCTTTCGCGAATGGTGCGAAAGCGTGCTCATCCCGGCGGTGCGGGCATGAGCGGCACCGCACTCGTCATAGGGGCCTCCCGCACCTTGGGTCTCGGCATCGCCACCGAATTGTGGCGGCGCGGCTGGGATGTGATCGGGACCGTCCGCGGCACCGAGCGCACCGGCCTGCACGATCTGGCCGACGCATCCGCGGGCCGGGTCACGGTCGAGACGCTGGATATTACTGTGCCGGAACAGATCTCGGCGCTGCGCGAGCGGTTGGACGGGCGCGCTCTCGACCTGCTGTTCGTGAATGCCGGGATCGCCCGGGACAACATTCCGGTCGGCGAGGTGCCGACGGAGATGTTCACCGAGGTCATGGTCACGAACGCGCTCAGCCCGATGCGGGTGGTCGAATCCTTCCGCTCGCTGGTCACGCCAGCGGGAACCATCGGCGTAATGTCTTCGCGCCAAGGAAGTATCGGCTTCAACACCCGCGGCGGGCACGAGGTCTATCGCGCGAGCAAATCCGCCTTGAACCAGCTGATGCGCAGCTATGCCGCGCGCCACGCCGAGGCCGCGCACACGCTGCTACTGATGTGCCCCGGCCACGTCCAGACCGAACTCGGCGGGCCGGGCGCTGCCCTGACCGTCGATCAGTCGGTCCCCGGCGTCGTGGACACGATCGAACGGCACAGCGGCACACCGGGTTTGCAGTTCCGCAACTACCAGGGCGAAACCGTGCCCTGGTAGTTGCGGGGGCCTGCGGTCAGGGGATGACGACCGGGCCGGCCAGCGGCGCCGGCTCGTCGGCCCAGCGGTGGCCCGTCTCGCGCGGGGTGACGCCGTGGTCGGTCCACGCGGCCAGCAGCAGGGCGACCTTGGTGTGCATGATCGTGCGGAGCCGGTCGAAGGAGTTCTCCGGGTTGTCGTCGACCTCGCCGAGCAGCAGCCACCAGGCCCAGGCCACCGCGCCGGCGTTGGCGACGAAGTCCGGCAGCACCGGCACGCCGCGGGCGGCGAGCATGGCCTCCGCCTCGGGGGTGGTGGCGGCGTTGGCGGCCTCGACGATGACGCGGGCGCGGATGTCGAAGGAGTTGTCCGGCGTGATCGCGTAGGAGATCGCCGCGGGGACCAGGATGTCGGCGTCGGCGGACAGGACCGCGTTGCGCGGCAGCTGTTCGACGCCCTCGGGCAGCCGGGTGCGGTCGATCTCGCCGAAGCCGTCGCGCAGGTCGAGCAGCGCGGGGATGTCGAGGCCGTCGGCGCTGTGCAGGGTGCCGGCGGCGTCGGCCACCGTGGTGACCTTCATACCGGCTTCGTGCAGGTAGAACGCGGCCGCGCCGCCCATGGTGCCGACGCCCTGGATCGCGACGGTCGTCTCGGCGGGCGACTGGCCCCACGAGACCGCGGCGGCGAGGCAGGCGTGCGCGACGCCGTAGCCGCCGATCACGTCGCCGAGCATGAATCCACCCTCGACCTCGGCGTTCAGTCCGTTCCGGACACGTTCCAGCGTCGCGGCCGGATCGGCGGCGCGGCGGATGGCGGCGTGGTAGCTCTGGCCGAGGCCGAGCTTCTCGAAGACCTCGTCGATCAGGTGCTGCGGGACGCCCAGATCCTCGGCGGTCACCCAGTGGGCATCGATCCACGGGCGCATGGCCTCGCAGAACCGCTCCAGCACCTCGACGGCGCGGGGGTCCTTGGGGTCGAAGTCGATGCCGCCCTTGGCCCCGCCGATGGGCAGGTCGAAGGTGGCGGTCTTGTTGGCCATGCCGCGGGCGAGGTCCTCGACCTCGGTCACCGTGCAGCCGGCCCGCATCCGGGTGCCGCCGGTGGCCAGGCCCGCGCGCAGGGTGTGGACGACCAGGTAGCCGACCGCTCCGGTGATCGAATCGGTCCACTGTAAGCGCATGTACGGCTCGGGACGACGGAGCGCGGGGACAACGGGTGTCGGCGTGGGAATGGTCGGAACGGTCTGCGCGGTGCTCTCGGCCGGGTTCTGCATCGTCGTCACGGCGTCTACCTCCTCTTCGTCTTCGGTGCCGGTCGCCACCATCCACGGGACCTCGCCGGGTCACACGGACTCCTGCCGGACCTCGTCGTCCCGGCCGATGGCTCGCGCTCGGTGCCACCAGCCTGCGGTTAAACCTCCCTTCGCGTCTATTTACGGTTCGTACACGGCCGTGTTCACCGATGCTGCACAGTTCACCCGCAGTGGAGAGCACTAAGCCTCTTGCCTCCGCATAGGCTCGTCTGCATGGACCTGTCGCTGGCCCGCCTGCGGATGCTGCGCGAGCTGTACCGACGCGGCACGATCACGGCCGCCGCAACCGCCCTGCACTACACCGCGTCGGCGGTTTCCCAGCAGTTGGCGCAGTTGGAGCGCGATGTCGGCACCAGGCTGTTCGAGCGCCGCGGCCGCCGCGTGCAACTGACCGACCAGGGGGTACTGCTCGCCGAACACGCCGGGGAAATCCTCGCCGCGGTCGAGCGCGCGACCCAGGCGCTCGAGGAAGCCGGGGAATCGGTGACGGGCAAGATCACCGCCGGGGTGTGGGCGTCGGTGGCGTCCGGTTTAGTGCCCGACGCGCTGACCGCGCTCGCGCGGACGCATCCGGGCATCTCGGTGCGGACCAAGGAGCTGGCCCCGGAGTCGACGGCTGCGGCGGTGCGGGACGGGTCACTGGATCTGTCGTTCGTTCTCGACTACTCGAATTACCCGATGACCTGGGATCGTGGTCTGGAACGCGCGATCATCGCGGTAGAGCGGCTCTATGCGGCCGTGCCGGTCGGGGCCGTCCCGGCGGCGAGCGTGACGCTGGGCGAACTGACCGAGCACCCGTGGATTCTGGCGCCCGCCCGCTCGCATTTCGGGCACGCGGTCCGGCTGGCCTTCCAGTCCGCCGGACTCGAGCCGCGGATCGATCACGAGGTGGAGGAGCAGGCGACCGCGATGGCGATGGTCGCGGCGGGATTGGGTGTGACGTTGGTCTCGGACCTGGGCTTGGCGCTGCGTCCGCCCGGTGTGGATATCGTCCCACTCGGGGACGTTCTCACCCGGACCGTCTCGCTGGCCTATCGCACCAATACCGCGCGGCGGGCGGCGCTGCTGCTCGTCGTGGACGCGATCCGGACCGCGGCGGCGGAGAAGGGGCTGGCGGCCGACACCCCGTTGCCCACCCCGGAGGAGGTGGCGACGGTGCCGTCGCCCCCGACGCCGTTCGAGGCGAGCAGCCGGGGGCTGGGGCTCGGCTGACTCCGGCGAGTAGCGGAAGACCGCATGACTATGGCGTTGGGGCGCAGGCGATTACGGTGCACTGCGGGTTGGGGGTCAGGTCGCGGCGGAGGATGTCGGGGTCGAGGTTGTCGCGTAGGTCGGGGTTGAGGGCGAGGGGCGGGGCTTCGTAGGGGCCGGGATCGGGGACCTGCTGATCCCGGACGCCGCGCAGGAGGATGCGGAAGAAGTCGTGGAACAGGTCGCTCGCGGCGGCGTGCGAGCCGCCGAACGGGTTGGCGTCACCGCCGAAGCCGGTCCAGGTGACGGTCATGTCCAGGCTGGGGATGACGAAGTTGCTCTGCTGGAAGGCGCCGATCATGGCGTAGAGGTCCGGCGGCGCGGACCGGATCATGCGCTGGTCGATCGTGCGGGGGACGGTCTGGTCGCCCGCGGTGCAGGGCGCGGCGCGGTTGGTCCAGAACAGGAATCCGTAGCAGCCGTTTGCGGCCGTGGGAGCGCCGAGTTCGTGCACGTAGGCGGCGGGAATCAGCTGCCGCCCGCGCCATGCGCCGTCGTTCCCGAGGAGCAGGCCGAGTTTCGCGTAGTGCACGGGCGGCAGGAACAGATGGGCGTAGCCGTAGGTGTTTCCGGCGCGGTCGCGCAGCCAGGTGTAGGACGATCGGGGGATGCCGAGGGGGTCGAACAGCGTGCGCTGCGCGTAGTCCTGGAGGTCCTCCCCGACCGCGCGCTGGACCACGAAGGCCAGCAGATCCGGTGTGCGCTGGCTGTATTGGAAGTACGTGCCCGGTGGATGCACCAGCGGCTGGGCCAGGGCCTCCTGCGCGATATTCGGGTCGATGCCGGTGGTCGCGAATTCGGCCAGGATGGACTCGGCCAGTCCGGAGGTCTGGGTGAGCAGGTTGCGGAGGGTGAGGGCGCGGTGGGCGGCGTCGCCCCACCGGGGACCGGCGGGCAGGTAGGCGTCGATCGGGTCGTCCAGGCCGAGTTTGCCCTCCCCCAAGGCTATTCCGGTGAGGATCGAGATCACGCTCTTGGTGGAACTCCACATCGGCGTGGGCAGGGTTCCGGTGACGGCGTCGAGCGGACCCCGGCCGACCAGGCAGTTGCCGCGGAACACCTGCACCGAGGTCCGCATATGACCGGCGGCGTAGTCGATCGCGGCTCGTACGGCGTCGGGGTCCAGATCCGCCTGTTCGGGTGCGGCGGTGGCGAATTCACCGCCGGGCGATGGTAGCTCGCATCGGGCACGCTGCGGCTCGCCATGTGCGGAGGGTGCGAAAACCGCTGCCGTGACGGCGAATACGACGAACAAGAGGCGCAGATTCATGGTCGTCACTCAGCGCAGATGCCCGCACGGCGGGACGGCATGCCCTCGACACCGTCGAGGTTGTAGCCGACGACGCGATAGCAGCCCGGTGACGCGGTGTCGGGGTCGTGCCAGCCGCCCGACGCGTCGGTCACGCAGTGGTCGCACACGGTCGACCAGCCGCCGCCGTCCTGCCGCTGGATCGAATAGTCCCGCGCCCCGGCCGCGCCCTCGAACAGCACCGTGCCCGCATCGGCAGAGGTGATGGTCGGTGCGGGGACCGGGTCGTGGGGTGGCGGGACCGGGTAGCCCGCCATGGCATAGGAGTGAGTGCGCAGCAATTGGGCGCGGGCGGCCATATCGGCGGCATCGTGCGAGGCGGTGGTGATGCCGGTGTAGTACAGCGCCCACCAGTTGCCGTCCTCGCCCCACTCGCACGTGGGTGAGCAGCCGGTATCGGCCGGAATCGGTTGCCAGCCATGGCCGGTGGCGTGCGCCTGTAGGGCCCAGAAGTTGTCGCCCGCGATATTCGGATCGTTCTCGAGGCCGGTGGCGAAGTCACGCAGGGCGTCGGGGGTGAGGAAATCGGTGCGGTCCCAGCCGAATTCGATCACGGCGAAGGATTTTCCGGCCGCCGCGACCTGACTCGCCTTGTCGTGCAACGACGGGGCGTTGCCGTCGATGCGGTTGCCGCCGGAGACGATCGGCAGCCAGTGCGGGTAGTACTCGGCGGCGTAGATATCGATGCCGGGGATCCGCAGCGCGCCGTCGGTGACGAATCCGTCGCCGCCGCCGAGGCTGATATTCACGAACAGCTGCCGGGGAGCGATCGCGTGGAAGTGGTCGGAGACCGTGCGCAGCCAGTCCTCCATCACCGGCATCGGCACGCCGTCGAGCAGGTCGAGATTGTTGCCGTCGACCCAGCCGGCGAAGGTCGGATCGTCCTTGTAGGCGAGGCCGGTGAGGGGATTGACGTGTTCGAGTACGGCTCGCATGTGGCGCTCGTAGTCGCCGATGAGGTCCGGATCGGTGAAGAAGGCGTGCCCGCAGTCGGGCCGGTTCCGCCAGGTGCAGTACCAGTCGTGGCTGTCGGCGGTCGGCGAGTTCTGGTCCGGGGACGGGGCGCCGTCGGCGTCGCCGGAGAACTCGCCGATCAGTTTCAGGCCGTGGGCGCGGGCCTTGGCGACGACCATGTCCATGTGCGCGAACGCGTCCGGATTGAACTGTCCCAGTGCGGGTTCCAGGCAGGACGGGCAGCCGACGGTATCGCCCAGGGTCTGGGAGCGGATCACCGTCGCGCCCATCTCGCGGGCCGTCGCGAACGCGTCGTCGACCTCGAATTCGGTGGGATAGCGCTCGCTGCCCGCGGGGACCGCCGCCGAGGGGTTGGGGCCGTAGTTCATCAGGCCCAGCCATTCGATATTCGCACCGGAGAACCGGAAGGGCTGCCCTGCCACGGTCAATGCGGACCCCTCGCGCCGCACGAAACCGTCGCGGAACTGCCCGGCAGACACCCCGGCCACCGATGACCGCTGCGCGGGCGCGCCGGGATCCGCCCCGGCGTCAGCGGATTCCGGGCCGGCGGGCGTGACCAGGGCGCCGAGGATCGCGGCGGCCGCGACCAGGATGTATCGAATGCGCACGAAGACTCCCGAATCCGCTCAATGTTACATTCTCGCGAAATGTAACTCTGCGGATCAATCGAGTCAACTGTTTCATGGTGGTGAGCCTGGCTAGGATGTTCCGCATGACGTCCGCAACCGGTGCTCACCCGACGCCGGCCTACCTGGCCGCGACGGGTGAGCGGAAGACGCCGTCCCGCGCGACGCCCGCCGAGGCCTTCGCCGCGGCACGCCACCGCTTCCTGCACGGCGAGCGCTTGGACATGGGCGAACTCGCCACCGAACTCCGTGTCTCGCGCACCACGCTGTACCGCTGGACCGGTGACCGCGATCGGCTTCTCGCCGATGTCGTCTGGTTCGAGTTGCACCGGCTGGTCGAGAACGCGATCGCCGCCGCGCCCGGCAGTGGGCTCCCCCGGCTCCGGCAGGGGATCGAGTGGTTTCTCGACGCCACGGCGCAGGCGGCGCCGCTGCGCGCGCTACTGGCCACCGAGGGCGAGCGCGCGGTCCGCATGCTCACCGCGCCGAACGGGCCGATCCGCCCGCGCCTGGTCGGGTTGCTAACCGACGCGATCGAGCAGGAGGTGACCGAGGGCAACTACCGTCCCCCCGCTCCCCCGGCGACGCTGGCCGACGGCATCGTCGCGCTCGGCGAGCGCTACCTGCACAACGGAGGCGACCCGACCCTCAACCCCGATCCGGCCACGGCGCATACGGTTATCGCCCTCCTGCTTCGCGAGGAGGGAATCAGTGGGTGACACTCACGAGGGAATCAGTGGGTGACGCGAGGAGGGAATCAATAAGTGACGCGTCGCGGGAATAAATGAGTGACGCGTCGCGGGAATCAGTGGGTGACGCGTCGAGGAAATGAGTGGGGGATGCTGCCGCTTACGCTGGGAAGGTGACGGGTAGGGCGGCTAGGGCTCGGTGGAAAGGGCCTGGGCGCCAGTCGGGTTCGCCGGTGGGGAGGGCTAGGCGCATGTCGGGGAGCATGTCCAGGAGTTGGTCGATGGCGTCCTGGGCGATCAGGTAGGCCAGGGGGCGGGCGGGGCAGGCGTGCTGGCCGATGCCGAAGGCCAGGTGTGAGCGGTTGCCCGTGCGGTCGTCGACGCGGATGGCGGGATCGTTGTTGCAGGCGGCCATGCTGACCAGGACCGGCTGGTCGGCGGGGAGCCAGACGTCGTCGATGAGGATCGGCTGCTTGGGGTAGGTCATGCAGAAGTTCGCCAGCGGCGGGTCGTTGAACAGCACCTCGTCCAGGGCGTCGCGGGTGGACAGGGCGCCGCCGAGCACCTCGCCGCCGAACCGGTCGTCGGTGAGGATCAGCAGCAGCGTGTTGACGATCAGGTTGAGCTGCAACTCGATTCCGGCGCCGTAGAAGGTGACCAGCTGGTGCACCAGCTCTTCCTCGTCGAGTCCGGCGGGGTGGCGCAGCAGCTGGGTGGCGACGTCGTTGCCCGGCTCCACCCGCTTCAGGTTCACCAGGTCACGCATGGCGTCGTTGACCATCCGGTTGCCCTCGTCGGCGTCGGAACCCTCGAACATGGCGGCCATGCCGGTGGCGACCTTCTGGCCGATCTCCGGCGGGCAGCCGACCATGGCGCAGCAGACCTGGAAGGTGAGCGGAAACGCGTACTGACTCAACAGGTCCGCCGCACCTTCCGGGCGGAAGGCATCGATCAGCGGCAGGGCGACCTGTTCGACGGTGGTGTGCAGGCCGTAGAGGTCGACCTCGTTGATGCTCTCCAGGGTGGCCTGCCGGTAGCGCTCGAATTCGGTTCCGGCATTGCGGCTTCCGGTCGGACGCCACTCCATGATCGGCAGCACCGGGCAGTCGGCCGGGACGCCGCGCTGCCAGCGGCGCGGGTCGGCCGGGAAGTGCTCGGGATCGTTGAGAATGCGCAGCGCGGCGCGGTAGCCGATGACCAGGGTGGCCGGGACGCCCGGCGCCAGTTCGACCGGCACCAGGGACCCGTACCGCTGCCGCATATCGCCGTACACGCGATGCGGATCGAGCGCGAATTCGTGCGCGTGCAGCGACACCCTGGGCCCATCCGAGTCGAACGGCGAGCCATGTGCCACCGGACAGGTCGCGGTCGGCGAGGACTCGCGTGCGCTCAAGAGAGAATTCCAATCACTCGGGTGCCGTACACCAAATTCGGTGCGCCCGTACCTGTTCGAGCGCGCCGGTACAGCATGCCCCATCCTCCGGAAAATTTCGAGATGAAAGTGATAGCCGGGCAAAGGGAATGGAGCGCCCGCGAGCGACCGCCCGCGAAACGCCTACGGAACGAAGACTTCCGCCGCGGCCGGGATATTCGGCCGGTCGGTCCGCAGCGTGAGCTGGACTCGGCCCGGACCGGTCTCGGCGAGCAGGATCGCCGCCGTCAGGCGCTGGCCCGCCGGCACGAAGCGGCTGACGCTGCCCGCGGCACCGGTGTCGAGGTTGTGCCAGTCCAGAATCGTCGTGACATCGCACGCCAGCAGCTGCGGCCCCCACTCGCCCACGGGCGAGAAACCCTGCGTGATGCGCAGGACCACCGAATGCTCGGCCCCCGGGGCCTCGGAGTACTGGTAGAGCGGCCCGTCGAAGGCGGTCCCGCCGGCGTTCAGGATGCCGGCGCAGACGCCGTTGCCGACCGTGAGGACCGGGCTGAGGGTGAAGTCGGACTTGGCGCACGTCCGCGGACCCACATTCGACCACCCCAGCTGGCAGGGCTCCCCCGCGTCGGCCGTGGCGGGCCCCGCGACGGCCACCCCGGCGCCGATCAGCGCGGCGGCGGCCGCGCCCAGGAACATGCGATGCATACTCGTACTCCCTCGAATCGGATTGCGGTTCACGAAATGTACGGCGACACCGGCGGTGTCGATTGCCCATCGTTCACTCATATCGCGTCGAGCCTCGTCATTATTATCAAACGGTAGGAATTTCCGTCGCGGTACGCGTCGGACGGACATATTCGTCCCGGAGATCCAGCTCACATGTCGTCACGTTCCCGGACGCGACGCACTCCTAGGTGCGAGAGGCCGAGGAGGATTCATGAGCGACGCCGCCACCCGGGAATTCGCCGATCACCGCGAACTGCTGTTCTCGATCGTCTACGACATGCTCGGCACCGTCACCGATACCGAGGACGTCCTGCAGGACACCTGGCTGGCCTGGTCCGGACGCCGCCGTCCCGGCACCGCGCCCGTCGACAACCCCCGCGCATATCTGGTCCGCATCGCCGTCAACACCGCCCTGGCACGGCAGGAGGCGATCGCCCGGCGACGCGAGACCTATATCGGCCCATGGCTGCCGGAGCCGCTGCTCACCGGGGTGTCGGACGCGCGCGCCGACGCCGCCGACGAGACCGTGCGCACCGAATCCGTCTCGCTGGCAATGCTTGTCGTGCTCGAATCGCTGACGCCGCTGGAGCGGGCGGTGTTCGTCCTGCACAACATCTTCGGCTACCCGCACGCCGATATCGGCGAGATCCTGGGCCGCGGCACGGCGGCCGTGCGCCAGCTCGCGCACCGCGCCCGCGAGCACGTGCACGCGCGGCGGCCCCGGCACCGGACCGATCCGCGGTTGCAACGCGCGGTGACCGAGAAGTTCCTGGCGGTGCAGGCCGGCGGCGATCTCGCCGAACTGCTGGCGCTGCTCGCACCCGACGTCACCTTCTGGACCGATACCGGCGGCGCGAAACACGCTGCGCGGCGGCCGATTCAGGGCGCCGACAAGGTGGCCCGCCTGCTCACCAACCCGACGATGCGCCGCAACACCCTCGACCTCGGCATCGCCTACGGGACGGTCAACGGCGACCCCGCCGCGGTGGTGTCCGCCTACGGCGCGCCGTTCGCGGTCCTCGTCCTCGACATCGATCCGGGGACCGAGAAGATCCGCGGCATCTACGCCGTGGCCAATCGCGCGAAACTCGGCACGATCGGAACCTGAACGGCCTAACCGTGATTCGCGACGTAGGCGTCGACCTCGGCCAGGTAGGCCTCCTGCCGGGCGGGGGTGATCCACGCGGCGCGGAAGGAGTTGCGGGCGAGTTCCGCCAGCTGATCGGTGGTCAGCTCGGCGCGCTGTGCCAGCGCCACGTAGTTGTCGGCGGCGTAGGCGCCGAAGTACGCGGGATCGTCGCTGTTGACGGTGACGGTCAGGCCGCGCTCCAGCAGGGTCGTGATCTCCGCGGACTTCATCTCGGCGGTCACGAAGGAGTTGGAGACCGGACAGCAGGTGAAGGCGACGCCCTTGGACGCGGCGAGTTCGACCAGGCGCTCGTCCTCGACGATATTGGTGCCGTGGTCGATGCGGTCGACGGCGATGTCCTCGAGCGCCTGGCGGATGTGCTCGCGGGAGTCCTGCTGATCGATATCGCAGTGCATGGTCAGCTGGAAGCCCTCGCTCCGGGCGCGCTCGAAGACCGCCGCGAATTTGCTCGGCGGATTACCGCGCTCGTCGGAATCGAGTCCGACGCCGATGATCCAGTCCCGGTACGGCAGCGCCTCCATCAGCGTCGCCATCGCGTATTCGGCGGAGAAGTCACGCAGGAAGCACAGGATCAGTTCGGCCGAGATGCCGACCTCGCGGCGCGCCCGCACGATCGCCGACCGGTATCCGCCGATCACCGTGTCGAAGGGGACGCCGCGGCCGGTGTGGGCCTGCGGATCGAAGAACATCTCGACGTGCCGCACGCCCTGCGCGTGCGCCCGCAGCAGGTACTCGTAGGCGAGGTCGTGGAAGTCGCGCGCCTGCTGCAGGACCCGCATAGCCGGGTAGTAGACCTGTAGGAAGGACGTCAGATCGTGGAAGTCGTAGGTCTGCTTGACCTCGTCCACCGTGCGTTCCGGCAGGTCCACGCCGTTGCGCCGGGCCAGCCGGAACTTCAGCTCCGGCTCCAGGGTGCCTTCCAGGTGCAGATGCAGTTCGGCCTTGGGCAGGCCGCGCACGAATTCGGCGAGATCTGTGGGCATCCACCCATGATCGCGCACCGGCTCCCGGACGGTGCGGCTATCCCCGCGTCGATTTCGTGACCCGAGTGATGAGCACGACATGGCCGCTCACCACCGGAATCATCTACTATTTACGTACGTAGATAGTAGATTGCTCAATGGCGAGCAAGAGAGGTCAGGCCATGTTCCGACGTGTTCCTCGCACCCCGTTCACCCTCCTCACGATCGGCGCGGTCGTCACCGCGGGCCTGGCCCTGGGCGCCGGATCCGCCGCGGCCCAGACCCTGACCTCGATGCCCACACCCGCCAGGGCCTGCCTCTGGGACGGCGGCGCCCATGCCCAGGGATCGTCCGTCGTCGCGGGCGGGCGGACCTACGTCTGCGGCGCCGACGGGCACGGCGCACCCTTCTGGGCCGCCGGGGCGTCCACCGGCGCCCAGGACACCGTCGCCAATCCCGGCTCCCGCGCCGATCCGGCGGGCCGGTTCAGCGCCGGCGCGCGGCAGCCCGGCACCGGTTACAACGACTACTGCGTCGGCCATCAGCTGATCGCCGGGACCGAAGATGTCTACCAGGTCGTCCGGGCCGCCGACGGCAGGCTGTTCTGGAAGGCCACCGCACCCGCCGCCTCGTGGCGATTCGACACCGGGACCGCACGCCCGGAGCCGACCTGGCGCACGCCCGCGGTGTGCTTCGACGGCTCGCTGGTCTGAATCGCGCAACCCCCGCGGACAGGGCTCGCGCCCTCCCGCGGGGACGCCGAGAGTTGTTGTCCGCCAGCGTTCCTGCTGCTCGAGGCGGCGGCCGGGCCCGTACCGGACGCGACCGAGTCTGGCACCGCGAAATCCCCGTCCGTAGTTCCCGGTGTGCCCGAGATGCACCGTAATTGGCGCACCGCTAGTTTCGTTGTGGACGTTTCATTAGGACCGGCTTCCGGTCCGCCTAGCGGTATTGCCTGATGGAGGAAAACACGGTGCGCATCCTGCTGGTCGCCAGCGCATTCAACAGTCTCACGCAGCGGGTTCACACCGAACTACGAGAACGCGGGCATCGCGTCGGCGTCGAACTGGCGCTGGGCGACGACCTGCTGCGTGCTCGGGTGGCCCAGTTCGGGCCGGATCTGATCCTGGCGCCGATGCTCACTTCCGCGATCCCCGAAGACATCTGGTCGCGGCACCCCGTGCTGATCGTCCATCCCGGACCGAAGGGCGACCGCGGCCCGTCCTCCCTCGACTGGGCCATCCGTGAGGACGCGCCCGAGTGGGGCGTCACGGTGCTCCAGGCGGTCGCCGAGATGGACGCCGGGCCGATCTGGGCCTCCGAACCCTTCCGGGTGACCCGCTGCGGAAAGAGCGAGCTGTATCGCAACGAGGTCTCCGACGCGGCCGTGCGGGCGGTACTGCTGGCGGTCGACCGCTTCGCCGACAGCTCGTTCATGCCCGAACCGCTCGACTACGACCGGCCCGACGTGCGCGGGCAGCTGCGGCCCTACCACTCGCAGGAGTACCGCCGCATCGACTGGTCCACCGACGACACCGCCACGGTGCTGCGCCGGCTGCGGGCCGCCGACTCCCAG